>NZ_BLAE01000052.1:0-8514 GCF_009687865.1 Acrocarpospora macrocephala | reverse complement strand
CGCCGCATCGATCGTCATGGTCATTTCCGGCCGGCCGCCTCGTACAGAACCTCGGGCGTGACCGCCCCGGCGACGACGCGCCCGTCATCGGTGAGCAGCACGGACACCAGCTTGGTCTTGATCAACCGGCCGCTCCCCCAGGTGCCGCTGACCGGCGTCGCGGCCTTGAACACGCCGTCGACGACCGCGCTCAGCTGCGCCCCGGCGCCCATTCCCCGCTCGCCCTCGCCCCCGGTGAGCCCGCCTTCGGTAAGCGCGCCTTCGGTGAGCGCGCCTTCGGTGAGCCCGCCTTCGGGCAGCGGCATGACGACCACGGTGGACCAGCCGGACCCGATCACCTTCGCCTGCTCGCCGGCGGTGTGGTCGATGCGCGCGGCGGTTTTCTCGCTCAGGGCGGGCAGTTCCCCCTCCTCGACCTTCGCTCCCGGTGGCGGGGTGAACGCGAAGTTCTCCGGGGCCGGGCGGGAGAAGGTGACCGAGTCGAAGCCCACCTCGAAGGCGGGTTCTGCGGCGCCCTTCGCGTAGACCTGCACCCGGAGCGGGATGAGGGTCTCGCCGTCGATGGCCACGCGGATGTCCTTGATCAGCGAGGCTGGCGTGGTGGGCGTGATCACCAGCTCGTACGCGGCCCGCCCGGCCACGGTGGCGTCGTTGCCGACGCTGATCGCGGTGTCCCCGTCGGCCGCCGCCAGCGCCTGCTCGGCCGCCTGCTGAGGTGTGATCACGCTGGGCGGCAGGGTCGGCGCGGCCGGAGCGACGGGCGTCTTGATCCTCGTCGCCGTATTGGCGGCGCTGTCCCACCACCAGGTCTGGGACCCGTTGACGATCAAGTCGTGCTCGCTCATGTGGCCGGGCAGCGCGATCCTGACCTGCGACTCGGAGCCGTACCAGATCTTGACCTGGTGGGATCCGGCCAGCAGCCCGAGCGGCGTGTTCGCCTCACCGGCCAGCGAGGACAGGCCGGGCACGCCGAGGGACGCGGTTTCGATGATCGTCCCGGACATGGGCGGCAGCTTTCCGGACTGCCAGCGGGTGCCGACGTCGGCCAGCAGCTGCTGGGCGGTGAGCTCGGGCAGCACCGGATCCCCCTGGACCGCGGCGATCACAGGGCCCGCTCCGACGGCTCCGGCCACCACGGCGATGGCGGCGACCGGCACCCCCCACCTCACGGCGCGTGCTCTCTTGGGCATTTCACCTCTCCAATCTGATGGATACGGCCCCACCTTGCGCGCTTCCCCCTGTGCCGAAGCTGAGAGGCGCTGAGATCCCTCTCAGCCGGAACTCCCTCCCCAGGTCCCGCTCCGACGTCCCTCTCAGCCGGGTCTCAGCAGGTAAGGGCCAAAATGGGGGTCATGCGGGTTCTGGTGGTGGAAGATGAGCGGCGGATGGCGGCGGCGCTGCAGCGCGGCCTTCGGGCCGAGGGGTTCGCCGTGGATCTGGCCCACGACGGCGAGGAAGGGCTGCATCTCGCCCAGGTCGGCGACTACGACGTGGTCGTGCTCGACATCATGTTGCCGAGGCTGTCCGGCTACAACGTCTGCAAGCGGCTGCGGGCGGAGGAGAACTGGGTGCCGATCCTCATGCTCTCCGCCAAGGACGGCGAGTACGACCTGGCCGACGGCCTCGACCTGGGCGCCGACGACTACCTCACCAAGCCCTTCTCCTACGTCGTGCTGGTGGCCCGCCTCCGCGCCCTGCTGCGCCGCGGCGGCGGCCGCCGGCCGTCGGTCCTGCGCGCCGGGGACCTCACCCTGGACCCGGCCCGCCGCCTGGTGTCCCGGGGATCGGCCTCGATCGAGCTGACCCCCCGCGAGTTCGCCCTGCTCGAATACCTGATGCGCCACCACGACGAGGTCGTATCTAAGGTCGAGATCCTGGAACACGTCTGGGACACCTACGACACCGACCCGAACGTGGTCGAGGTCTACGTCGGCTACCTGCGTCGCAAGATCGACGCGCCGTTCGGCCGCACCGCCGTGCAGACCGTACGAGGCGCCGGTTACCGTCTGGTCAGCGATGGCGGCTGACCACCCTCCTCCCGGCCGTCTGGAGCGGTGGCGGGGGGCGGCCGGGTGGTGGCGGCGGCGGAGCCTGCGGGTCCGGCTGACCGTCGTGGCGGCGGCCGTGCTCGCGCTCGGGCTGGCACTCTCGGCGTGGGTGTTCGTGGACGTGCTGACCCGGGCGCTGGTGGGGACCATCGACGAGGGGATACACCAGCGGGCCCGGGAAGCCGTCGCGCTGTCGGACGCGCGCCGGCTGGACGGGCCGATCGTGACCACCGACAACACGATCGTGCAGGTGATCTCGCGGGACGGCCGGATCATCGGCGCCACCGGCAACACCGACCGGCTGGTCCCGCTGCTGTCGGCGGAGTCCCGCGCCGCCGCCCTCGCCGAGGGCGGCGGACGTTTCCTGGACGGCCGGCCGTACGGGATTCCCGGGGTGCTCCGGGTGACCGTGCTGAGCGCCGACAACGGCACGACGGTGATCGCGGCCCGCTCGTTCGCGGAGGTGCAGGGCAGCATCCGGGCCGCCGGGCACGTCCTGCTGATCGGCACCCCGCTGCTCATGGTCCTGCTGGCGGCCGCGTCCTGGGTGGTCATCGGGCGGACGCTGCGGCCCATCGACGAGCTGCGCCGGGGCGCCACCGAGATCACCGGCACCGCGCGGTCGCGGCGGCTGCCGGTGCCGGAGGCGCACGACGAGGTCCACTCGCTGGCGATGACGCTGAACGACATGCTGGCCCGGCTGGAGGACGCCGGGGCCCGGCAGCGTGCCCTGGTCTCGGACGCCGCCCACGAACTCCGCAGTCCCCTGGCCAGCATCCGGCTCCAGCTGGAAGTGGCGCTCAACCACCCCGAGGGGCAGGACTGGCGGGAAACCGCCGAAGGGGCGCTCGAGGACACCCTGCGCCTGGCCCGGCTGGCCGAGGACCTGCTCGCCCTGGCCCGCATGGACGAAGGCCGCCCATCCCGCCGCGAACCTGTCGATCTCAACGAACTCGTCTCCCGCACCGCCGACCGATACGGCATCGCCGCCGACCTCCCCGCCGCCACGCTGACCGTCACCGGCGACGCCATGGACCTCGGCCGCGTCCTCACCAACCTGATCGACAACGCGGTACGGCACCGCACCGCGAAGGTCGCCGTCGCCCTCACCCACGCCGATTCGCCGACCCCCCGCACCGCCGAGATCACCGTCACCGACGACGGCCCCGGCATCCCCGCCGAAGACCGGGAACGCGTGTTCGACCGCTTCACCCGCCTGGACACCGCCCGCAGCCGCGACGACGGCGGCGCGGGCCTGGGCCTCGCCATCGTCCGCACCACCCTGCACGCCCACGGCGGCACCATCCACCTCACCGACGCCTCCCCCGGCCTCACCGCCGTGGTCCGCCTACCCCTGACCTGAGACGAACTCCCGACCACACGAGTCCTCGAGAAATCCGGTGATCCCCGCCTGGCGAAGGCCGCCAGAGGCCGTTAAGGGCTGCGCCTCCTTGGCGATCTTCGGTGCCGCGCGGATGCCGAAATGGACGTAAGGCGTCCCGAACACCAGTGGCAGCCACGGTGCGCTGACGGGGCCGAGGCCCGGCATCGCGAGCACCGTGCCGGACACCGCCACCAGGTCGGCCTCGATCGGGGGGCTTCAAGCAGCCGATCAGGCCCTGAACACGGTTATGGCCTACATCATCGGGGTGTCGACCAGTGAGGCCGCCCGCAGGGCGCTTGGCTTTGGGCTCGGACGGAGAAGAGGTAGAACTTGTGGGGTACCCGGGTCGTTTGATCTTGTTGTGTGGGTTGCCGGGTTCGGGAAAGACCACACTGGCGCGGCGGCTGGCTCGGGAGCTGCCTGCCATTCGTTTGTGCCCCGATGAATGGTTGAGCGGGCTGGGCGTCGACCCCTATGCGGAGGAAGCGCGCGACCGGCTGGAGGGTCTCCTCCGGCAACACGCGTATGAGCTCCTGAGACTCGGGCAGGATGTGATCTTGGAGTTCGGCTTCTGGGCTCGGGCTGAACGTGATGAGCTGAGGCTCGCCGCTCGTGCGCTTGGTGCGGCAGTCGAGCTGCGCTACCTGGACGTGCCCCTCGACGTGTTGTGGCGGCGGCTGGAGTCTCGCAACAGTGCGGGGGCTCAGGAGGTGGCTCTCATTTCGAAGGATGCGATCGAGCGATGGGCCAAGGTCTTCCAGGCCCCTGACCAGGACGAGCTCGCGCTCTTCGATAAGCCTCACGTCCAGCGTGACGGATAGCTGGTTTGCCACGATCGGAGCAGCCGCGCCCGTGGCCTCACTGAACCCAGTGAACGGACCTTAGGGTGGGCGCAGCACTGATCGACCTCTGTCAGGAGGACGCCATGTTTCCCGAAATCGGCCGCCCGGTCGCCGATCTGCTCGCGGAACTGACCCGGCTCAAGGCCGCCGACCTTCCCGTTCGTGGCGGCAAGGTGACGGCGTATGTGTACGACACCGGGCGGGCGGAGGTGCACGACGCGGCGTTCGCGGCCTATGCGGAGATGCTCGAGGTGAACATGCTCGATCCGACGGCCTTTCCCAGCATGGTGGCGCTGGAGAAGCAGGTCGTGGGGGCGGTGGCGGAGCTGCTGGGGAACCCGGCGGCGCCGGGGATCTTCACCAGCGGCGGAACTGAGTCGATCATGCTGGCGGTGAAAGCGGCCAGGGACGCGCGGGCGGTGGAGCGGCCGCGGATCGTGGTGCCGGTTACCGCGCATCCGGCGTTTCACAAGGCGGCGCACTATCTGGGCGTCGAGGTCGTCGCGGTTCCGGTGGACCTGGAGACGTTCAAGGTGTCGCCGGACGCGATCGAGGCGGCGATCGACGAGCGGACGGTGCTGGTGGTGGCGTCCGCGCCGTCCTACCCGCAGGGTGTCATCGATCCGATCGGGGAGATCGCCGCGCGGGCGGCGGCGCGTGGCGTGCCCTGTCACGTGGACGCGTGCGTGGGCGGCTGGCTGCTGCCCTGGCTGCGCGAAGCGGGGGCCGACGTACCGCCGTTCGACCTGAGCGTGCCCGGCGTGACCTCGATCTCCTGCGACCTCCACAAGTTCGGCTACGCCCCAAAAGGCGCCTCGGTGCTGTTGTTCACGGACGCGGCGATGCGGCGGAAGGCGTATTTCGCGTCAGCCGCCTGGCCTGGCTACACAATCATCAACTCGACCGTGCAAAGTTCACGATCCGCCGGTCCTCTCGGCGGAGCCTGGGGAACCCTGCAAGCCCTCGGCCGCGACGGATACGCCGAGCTGGGCCGTACCACGCTGGAGGCCACCCGGCGCCTGGCCGACGGCATCGCGAAGATCCCCGGACTGCGCGTGCTCGGCGAACCCGAGGCATCCCTGGTGGCCTTCGCCGGATCCCCCGAGGTGGACGTCTTCGTCCTGGCCGACGAGGCACGCAAACGCGGCTGGTTCCTGCAACCCCAGCTCTCCTACGCCGGCATCCCCGCCAACATCCACATCACCGTCACCGGCGTCACCCACACCGGCGTGAACGCCATGCTCGACATCATCGCCGAATCCACCGACGCCGCCCGCGCCGCAGGCCCCGCCCAAATCCCACCAGGCCTACCCGAACTCATCGCCACCCTAGACCTGGACGCACTAGACGACGCCACCTTCACCGACCTAGCCGCCTCGGTAGGCATCAACCTCCGCAGCACAGACCAGCCCGAAATGGCCACCGTCAACGCCGTCCTCGACGCCTTACCCGCCCCCACCCGCGAATCCATCCTGATCCGCTTCCTATCAGTCATCTACTCCTAGAAGCTCCGCATCCATGATGCTCAGCGTGCTGGGAGGACTACTTTGAGCGGTCCTTGCCTTCTAAGAGGGTCCAGATTTTGACCTTGTAGGTGCCGAAGGTGCCGGTTGCTTCTAGTTGGGTGCGGCCTCGGTCGAAGGGAGATTCGAGAGGGTGGATGTTCAGGACGCGGGCGTAGACGGCCAGGAGGGCGCGGCGGTCGTTGGCGGGGACTTTGTAGGAGTGGATGTGGAGTTCGATGGTTTCCTTGTCCACTTTGATTGAGATGTCCATGGTGGGGTTCGCGCCGAGTTTGGTGGCTGATTCGACCATGGCTGTCGCGGTCTGGAGGGCGCCGGTGATCGATCCTCCGGTGTCGGTGCTCGTGCCGGTTTGGGCTGACGTCTCCCAAGGGCGGCTTGCGAGCAGGCGGGGCATGGCGGCCAGCTGGCCGACGTAGAACCATGTTTCGAGGGCGCGTTTGAAGTTGGTCTCGGTGGTGCCGGAGAGGTTGGCGTCGCGTCCGGCGCTGTGCAGGGCGCCGGCGTAGTCGGCAGCGGCGGCGGCCTGGGAGGCGAGCTTCTTCAGCCAGTTGACAGCCTGGGTCTGCTCCTCGGTGACGGTTGTGTGTTCCAGGGCGTACAGGGCGGCGTCGACCCGGGCGCGGAGGGCGGGGGCGGCCGACATCATGGCGGTGACGTGTTCGGCGGGGAGGGACTCGACGACGATCCAGGCAGGGAGCCGTAAGGGCAGGTCGATATCGGCGGTGAGGTCGTATCCGGGGTCGGCTCGGGCCTGGCGCGCGCGGGCGATCCACTCCGGCACCTCCGACAGCCATGCGTACGCCTGGCCGTGGGTTGCCTCGGGGACGAAGCCGACGGTCGCCTTGTCGGCCGCGTAGTCGGCGTCGAGGAGCGCTTCGCCGAGGGTCTGCAAGACGAATCCGTTCCAGGCCGCCAGCAGCTGGCTGCTCACCGCCTGGGTCGCCGCCCACGGGGTGACCTGGTCGACAACCTGGTCCTCGCGCACCAGCTCGGCCGCCATCAACTCGTCATAGGCGGCCCGGCCCGCACTCCGCAGCGCCTCCAGCGTCGCCGTGTCCCGCTCACCCGCGAGCGCGGCCCGCAACTTGGCGGCAAGCGGCGGCTTGGACGGCTGCGTCACGACATCCTCCGGCACTCGACAGTCAAGCCCAGCAACTCTAAACACCCACCCCACACCCGCCCAGGTCCACTAAGGGCTTCTTCTGGGAGGACAACTTCATGGCACTCGGCCCACCGTGATCAGGAGTTCTCAGATCGTGAGGCCGAGAGCGATCAACGGGTTGTGAAAGTCGTCGCGGGTTCAGCGGGTTCCGTCGGCGATGTTGGTGGAGGTGAGCTGGCGTGACGCGCCGATCGCGGAGCTGCGCATGATCGCGGGGATCGATGGAGCTGTGGCGGTCCGGATCTTGCACCGGTCTTCGCCGAAGGTCACGTCTCGGGCTGTCGCAATGTCACGCGACGCCCCTGGCGGCCCCCGGGGAGAACGGAGGTGATGATTGTTGTTCTCGATCGATCGCTCGCCGCGGATGAACTCGGCCGGTCGGCGGAGACCGGCCCGGTGAGCGGTCAGGGTGGTGACCCCCAGGACCGCGACGGCCGGCAACGGCTTGCAGTTCAGGTCGTCGACCTTCGGTTCGATCAGGTAGAGCTGTGTGATGTGCGGGAAGGGTGTCCCGGGTGGGGCGGGCACGGTCGGGATGGTGCGGATCTCGGTGCGGCCGTGGGCGTGGCCGTGGTCGTGGTCGTCGGTGGTCTGCTCGATGGGGACCTCGCTCCAGGGCAGGGCGTTGAGCTGATCGAACAGACCTCTGCTGATTCCCGCCGACGGGGAAGACAGGGAAGGTCTCGCGGCGGCGCGGGTAGCGGGCGTGCTTGCGCCGGTGATGCGTGATGTCGGCGGAAACGACCGTGTTCTGATCGGGCCTGGCGGATGGCTCATCGCATGGCGGTGGGTGGGTAGATCTTTTCACGGGGGCTGTGACCTGCGGTTTTGTCGCGGATCGAGGCCAGGTTTTGTCGTAGCCGCCCGATAGCGTGAGGGTGGTTGTTCGGATCCGCTGGTGCGAAAGGGGGGTGTCTTCATGCTCGGGTCTCTGTTCGACGTGCGGGATTCCTCCCGTGCGGGGGGCGCCCGCGGACGCGAGTTGCCCGCGTTCCTGAAGGGCACGATGCTGGACCCGGACTACGTCCCGCCCCAGCGTTCCGCCGACGACGCCCACGGCGACACCTACGGCAACGCGTCCGGCGAGGCCGGGCGGCAGAACGCATGGCCGCAGTTCCTCCACGGCCGTTCCCCCGACACCGGCTCCTCCCCCGATGCCGGCCACTCCCCCGATGCCGGCCACTCCACCGACGCCGACCGCTCCACCGATGCCGGCCACTCCACCGACGCCGACCGCTCCACCGACAGCCCCACTGACGCTGGCCGTTCCACTGACGCCGGCCGCTGCACCGGCGGCGCCTGCTCGGGGCCGGAGGGCTCTGCCGAGCCGGGGGATTCCGGGGTGCTGGTGGCCCAGATGCGACAGCTCGCCTCCCGGATTGCGCTGACCGACCTGCCGGAGAGCTGCGGGTTGTGCGTAGGCGAGACGGAGGACCTGCTGTTCGCCCAGGACCGGCTGAGCTCGGCGATCGCCGCCCGGGTGGGACGCGTCCACGCCACCGGGGAGGCCAAGAGCGCCGGCAGCGGCGGGCACGCCTCCACCTGGACCTGG
>NZ_BLAE01000051.1 GCF_009687865.1 Acrocarpospora macrocephala | reverse complement strand
CACACGCACGTCCCGTACGGGAAGTGCGGCACGACCTCGCCGGGATCGGCGCGCCAGGCCAGATACCGGCCCTCGGCACCGGGCTGCTTCCCGGGCTTGCGCTTACCGCCCATCTTCTGGCCTGCCCGTTTGTCCTTCGGCGGCGGCTTACCCGGCTGATCATCGCTGGAGGGCGGCATCCCCGAGTTCCCGCTGTTACGCGAGATCAGCCGCTCCAACCGCGCCAGGCGCTCAGCCAGCTCGGTGTTCATGGCCGCCAGCTCGGCGCTCTGTTCTTCCAGTTCCGCGACCCGCGACACCTGCTCGGCCAGCCGCGTGATCTGCCCCTGCTGAGCGCGCGCGAGCACGATCAGCTCATCGCGGGACATCTCCTCCAGGGCGGACACTCGATGATCCCACCAGATCCGCCCGCACTGATCAACTTCACAGACCGTCACATCAAACAGGATGGGAGGGCGCCGTCATCACACTACGTGCCAAGCCTGAATATTTACCCTTCACCGTCTTGTCGAGCATGATCGGGTCGGGCAGGATCTTCGCCAGGCTCGGGGCGTTGGCCTTGTTCCCGCGGCGGAACACGTCGAGCGGAATGGGCTCCGGTCCGAAGAAGGCACAGCACCGCAGCAGGTCCAGCGCGACCGCGAGCCGGTCCTCCAGCAGCGACACGGAAACCCGCCAGGCCGCCGTCATAGTCAGCGGATAATCCTTGGGTCGTTCGATGTCGAGCAGCCGGCTCGTCTCCTTCTCCAGCAGTTCGATGTACTGGTCGATCGACATCGTGCCACGCCGTTGCAGAGCGCCGACCTGTTCCAGGGCCAGCGGCAGGTCGCCGAGTTTGTCGGCCAGCTGGTCGGCCTCATCGCGGGTGATTCGGGAACCCAGCCTTTTCCGCAGGAATTCGATGCTCTCTTCACGGGTGAAAACATCCACCGCAAGGGAGCGGAACTGGTCGTCCCAGTTCGGATTGCGGGAGGTGATGATCACGTGGCCGGGACCGCGTGGAATGAAGCGTTCGATGCGCGAGTCCTCAGCGTTGTCGAAGATCAGCAACCAGTTGTTGTACGGCTCACCCTTCTGCAACGCCCTGCGCACGGATTCGGCCGCCTCCTCCACACCCACGATCGAGGCGGGCGCCAGTCCGAGATAGGGCGCCATTGCCGCCAGCGCCGAGGGCACCAGGTAGTACTGGTCCGCGGGGATCCACCAGACCAGGTCGTAGTGGGAGCCGTAGCGGTGGGCGTACTCGATCGCAAGGTGGGTCTTTCCGACGCCGCCGTACCCCTGGAGGGCCTGCGGCAGCGGGATGACGGCGGTCACCGAGCGGGTGCCCTCCCGGAGCTGGTGCAGCAGGCTTTCTCGACCGGTGAAGTTCCGGTTCCGATGCGGAACTCGCTCGAAGATCTCCGGTTGTTTGTTCGAAGGTGAATGAACCGCCAGTGAGGAGGACTCGGCCACCACAGACCTCCGGCTTCCGGAAGAGACGACTTGCTTCGCGCGCGACCCTGTTCAAAACTCATATAAACAGCAACATTCGTCAATGGCACCCGGCCCGCTAACGCGGCCAACCGTAATTCCCATTATGGGCTGCCACGGAAAGGCGAGGGCTTACATGATCGATACTGAGCGGCATTCTCCGGGGAACGAGCAGGCACTTCTGAACTCGATCGACGACCTGCCCTATGCGACCCTGCGTGGGCTGCTGGAATACTTCGTCGAACAGCCCACCACGACGAGTTCCGGGTTCACGAACTTCATCTGACCGACGACGGCGGGAGGGTCGTGAACCGATGACGCTGCGCACCCTCTCGCCCATCGAACCGAAGATCGCGGGAAAATTTCTTCGACCACTCCGGCATATCCGGCTCTACAGTCAGTACCGGATGTCGGGTCGAAGAGGTGGAGCCATGTATGGGCGAAATGGTCGAGGAGGATTGGGAGCGGCTCGTCTACCAGTTGAGGAGCGGCCACTGCACCCCTTTCGTCGGCGCCGGCGCCTCGCTGAGCGTGCTCCCGTCCGGTCGTGAGCTCAGTGAGAGGCTCGCGGAGAAATACGACTATCCCGGCCCCGATTCCACCGAGCTGCCCCGCGTGGCGCAGTACGCGGCGATGAAATACGGCGATCTCGATCACGTCAAATATCTCGTCCGGGACGAACTCATGAAAGACGACCGCGTCCCCGACTTCAAGGACGAGAACGAACCGCACGCGATGCTGGCCTCCTTCGACCTGCCCGTCTACCTGACCACCAACTACGACGACTTCATCGTCCAGGCGCTGGCGGCGCGCAGGAAGGCGGCCAGAGCAGCCGTGTGCCCGTGGAGCGAGACCATCACCCCGGACCCGCTGTTCGGGGACGCCGCAGGTTGGAACCCCGCTCCAGCGAGCCCATTGGTCTACCACCTGCACGGAGCGATGCGCGACCCGGCCACCTTCGTCCTGGCCGAGGACGATTACATGGTGTTCCTGCGGAATCTCGTGATCGAGCGCACCGCCGGTAACAGTCGCATGTTTCCTCCGTCGATCCTCGCCGCACTGACGACTCGCCCGTTGTTGTTCGTCGGTTACAGCCTCCAGGACTGGTCGTTCCGGGCGCTGTTCCAAGAGCTGGGCAGATCGATTCCGGGGATCAGCCGGCGCCGTCACGTGAGCATTCAGCTCGCCCCCACCCGCGGCACCTCCGGATGGACGGTCAGGGATCTGGAATTGCTTCTGTCCTGGTACTACCGCGAATGGCAGATCTCCGTGTTCTGGGGCGGCACCAAGGAGTTCTTCACGGAACTACGCAACCGGATGGGGGACACGCCGTGACCAGCCGGGATCGTCTCGAACCATACGTGGGCCTGCGGGCTTTTCGGCGGCAGGACAGCGGCAAGTTCTTCGGCCGCGAACGCGAGGCCTACGAGGTCTGCGACCTATGGCGCTCCAACCAGTTGACCGTTCTGTACGGTCCCTCAGGCGCCGGGAAGACATCACTCCTCAACGCGGGCATTCTGCCACTGCTCGACCCGTCCCAGAACGACGTCCTCCCCCTGGGGCGATTGTCCTACAGCTCGGTGTTCCCTTCGGCCGCGCTGCCCGAACATAACCCCCACGTGTTCGCGCTGTTGTCGTCGTGGTCTCCCGAAGACAGCCCGACCCGGCTGGCGGGCCTGACGCTGAGCCAGTTCTTCAGAAACCGCCCGTCCCGGCAGGATCCCTACGGAGACCCGGTGTTACGCCTGGCGGCGATCGACCAGGCCGAAGACCTGTTCCTCGGGAGCGGGCGGCACGCGCCCTACCGGGAGTGGTTCATCGACCAGTTGGTGGAGGTCCTCCGTCGGGATCTCGACCTGCGGGTGCTGATCTCGATCAGAGACGATCAGGTCAACATGATCCTCCGGAACGAACGCCTCAACGATATGTCCAAGGGACGCTTCGCGCTGGGCCCGCTCGAATCCGCGGCTGCCCATCGGGCCATCGTCGGTCCGCTGACCGGAACGGGCTACTCCTATGCTGATGAGGCAGCCCAGCGGCTGCTCCAGGACCTCAGCGGCGTCCGGGACGACGCACCCGAGTCGAAGGTGATCGAGCCGGTTCAGCTCCAGGTGGTCTGCGCCCGCCTGTGGTACTCGCTCCCGCCAGACGTCACCCACATCACGGTCGAGCACATCATCGAGTACGCCAACGTCCGCCGTTCGCTGGAGTCGTTCGTCGACGGAATGATCGCCGAGGCCGCCCGCGACCACCTCGACGGCGACGCGGTCGGACTGCGCGCCTGGCTCCGCTCGAACTTCGTGGCCGACTCCACCCGAACCTCGGTCCAGCGCGGCGACACCCACACGGCGGGCATGCCCAACGAGGTGATCGCCGCCCTGATCGACCGTCACATCCTGACACCGCGCGAGGGCCTCGCCGAAGGCGCGGTCCCCCAGTACGAGCTGTCGCAGGAGAGCCTGATCCATCTGATCCGGGAGGACGACGGTGCGCCCGGCGTCACGTTGTCCGAGCGGACCCCGGAAGAACACCTGCACTCCGCGCAGCACGCGCTCCGTGAGGGCGGCTTCGCCCGCGCTCGCCGCGAGGGCGAGAAGGCACTCGCGCTCTCCGTCTCCTCCCGGCTCCGGGCGGAGATCGAGTCGTTCCTCGGCAACGTCGCCTTCGCCGATGCTCGCTACGATGCCGCCATCGATCACTACCGCCGGGCGTCGGCGCTGTTCGAGCTCGACGGACAGACCGAAGCGGTCGGCCGCCTGCTAGCCGCCGTCGGAAGGTCCCACCGGGCCCGCGGCGAAAGCCGTCTGGCGATTCCAGAGCTTGCCTCGGCCGTACAGCGCGCCCCCGACGATGCCGGTATCCGCACCGAGCTGGCCTGGGCCCTGTGGTACTGCGGTCACTCGCAGGCGGCCCTCGACGTTCTCAACAACGTCCTCCACCACGACGGGAACTCCCTCCCCGCCCTCCGGGCACGGGCCGAGATCCTGCTCGACCTGGGCCGCCCAGAAGAAGCGCTGAGTGACTTCGGCCGCCTCCAGCCGATACGGGAGCCATGGGTGAGAGCCGCATACGCGCATGCCCTGGCCCTGGTAGGCGAGCCTGGCAAGGCGCGCCGGGAGATCGCCGCTCTCGACGCGGCCACCGACGGCCACGGTCCGGCGCTGCTTCATACCGCTCTCGTCGAGGAGCAAGCCAGCAATCTTCACGTGGCGGCCGAACTGGCCCGGCGTGCTCTGGGAGCGCAGGCGCCACCGCTGCCACCCCACCTTGCCAGGACGGCCGAACGGATCATCCGTGGCTCTTCCGGCTCCTGAGGCCGCCATCCAGACCACCAACGAGCCGGCGACCACCGCGAACCCGCAGGCCAGCATGTTGGCCGCCCAGTCGACGCCGTAGAGCGTCACGAGCAGCCCACCCATCGGAGCGGCGATGGTCACCGAGGTGTGCCCGAGCAGGCGCGAGACGCTGGCGACCCGGGCTCGCTTGCGCCTCCTCACGAAGACGCCCTCATAACTGCGCATGGCGATGTTGGTGGCGGTGCCCCATCCGGTCAGCAGCAGACCGGCAGCGAACGAGAGCGGGCTGGGGTGCCAGGCGATGGCCAGCATAGCGATGCCCGCCACGACGAGCTGCACGTAAAGCACCCAGTTCTCCGGCCGGATCGCCCTGGCCAGAATGGTGCCCAGCGTGCCTCCGATGCTGCCCCACATCAGATACAGGCCGATTTCCGTGGCCCCGAGGCGGGGCGCGTACCAGGCGATGAACACGATAATCATCGCGTTGATCATAAAGTTCGTCACCGAGGTGAGGGCGACAGCGACCATGAGGAAGTGGTGCCGGCGCAGCTCGCGCAGGCCTTCCCCGATGGACGCCAACAGCGGTTCGCGCCCGTTCCGGCGCGGAAACCGCCTTACCCGCGAGTTCGGCACCGTCAAGACCGACACGAAGATCAGCACCGGCGCGATCAGGAAGGGGGCCACGTGCTGCCATCCGTACAGGAATCCGGCGAGCGGCCGGGCGATGAGCGAACCCACCTGGGTGCTCCGCTCGCTGGAGGCGAGGAATACGGTGAGGCCGTCGCCCCGCACCATCGGGATCAGCGCTGCTTCGGCCAGGGAGTAGGCCGTCCACATGGTGCCCTCAACGAACGCGGCGATCAGGATGATCGAAAGGGGCAGAGAGCCCAAAACTAGGAGAAGGCCCACCAGAAGCAGTGTAAGGGCGCGAATGACCTCGACCAATTTCATAAGGCGAGAAGGGTCGATTCTATCTATTAGGGCCCCGAAATAGAGATAAAACAGAAAGCCGGGCAGAGCGAGCATGAAACTTGCCCAACCTACGGCCATGGGTGAGCCCGATTGATCGAGAGCCAGGAGGGGATATGTCAGAGCCAACGTTCGCGCCACGGCCGTTGTGCTGGTCAACCCCACCCAGAAACCCAACAGCGACTGCTGCCGATCCACCCGCGGACCACCCTTCCCGGTTTCGGCCCGCGGCCGGCCCCCTCCTCCATCGGGCCCAGCTCATCACCTGGACCGCCCGGCACAAACAGCAGGTCGCGTACGCGAAACCTCCTACTGTACCGCGAGCCCATGGGCGCGAAAGGAATCATATTAAGTCTTCTAGGACACTGGACAGCCGTAAATGCGCTCTCCCGCGTTCGCCTGAGGATACTGGGTTGCTACCCAGTACGCCCCTCTGGTAATTGCACGTTTCAGCGCCCGAATAGCAAAAAAGCGGCACAAGCCGTCTGAGGAGGGTCACAGCTCCGCTGTAGCGAGAGTCAGCGACCTCGAGCCGCCTCGGGGAATCCGGCCGCCGCAGCCTCCGCCTGGGAGATCAGAGCTCGCCGGGGTCGGGCAGTTCGTCGCGGCGGTCGGGGTGGCGGTCGGCGGCCAGGGCCCAGAACAGTAGTGCGATGCCCATCGCGCCCGCGTCCGGGGTGCCGAGCGCCCGGTCGCCGACGTAGCTGGCCCGACCGCTGCGGGCCGTGAGGTCGGCGGTGGCCCGGGCGGCCGCCAGCGCCGACGCGGCGATCGCCACCCAATCCACCGGGCGCGCGGCCGCGGCGATGGCGTCGAGGGCCGGGACGAGGCAGTCGAGCATGGTGCGGTCGCCGACCCGTGCCTCGCCGACCCGCTGGATGGTGTCGACGCCCGCGGCCAGCCCGGACGCCAGCGCCTCGTCGAGGTCGTCGGACCCGGCCAGCCGCGCCGCGATGTCACGCAGGAGCAGGCCGATCAGCGGGCCGCTGGTACCGCCCACCTCGTCCAGGAAGCAGGTCGCGACGATGTCGAACTCGGCGGGCAGGGTGGCGTCGCCGGGCACGCGCCCGACTGCCAGCCGCAGCGCGTCGCGCAGGTTGTCGCCGAAGTCGCCGTCGCCGGCCACCTGATCCATTCGGGTCAGCGCAGGGTGGGCGCGCTCGGCCGCGGCCAGGTACGTACGCATCAGCATGGCGGTCTCACTTCCTCAGCGCGGCGGTCCAGGCGGGGGCGTCCCACAGGCGCCGCCAACCCTCGTCGATCATCGTGACCGTGAGCGAGAAGCCCTTCATGTCCAGCGCGGGCGTCCATGTGCCGACGAGGCTTCCGGCCAGCTCGACACGCCGATCACCGAGCACGCCGAGTGCGATCGCGAAGGCGTTGTGCAGTTCGATCGCGGTGGTTGCGCCGAGACCGTTCACCAGCAGCAGCGCCCGATCTCCGGGCGGCAGCGCGGCAAGCACGTCCCCATCATGCGTGCCACCAGGATCCGCCCCCGGAGACAATGCCGACCCGGCGGCGCGGGTCGGGCGCCACGGCGCGGATGAAAGTGGGGTCCGTGTGGAGCGTCACCACGTCGCCGTTGCTCCGCGCGAATCCCTGGAGGGCGCGGTCGACGTAGTCGTCCTTGGACGTGAGGAAGGGCTGCGCCATGTCGTGGCTTCTTTCGATTCGGTGCACCGCGCGCGGTGTCGGCGCCGCTCAGGGGAAGGCGGGCGGCGCGAGCGAATCCCGCATGATCAGGGTCGCGGGCAGGACGATGTCGGGGAGGGCCGTCTCGCCGTCGATCTGCCGGAGCAGCAGGTCGGCCGCCTCCCTGCCCATCTCGTACGCGGGCTGGGCGATGGCTGTGATCGGCGGTTCGACCAGGGGGAAGAGGGTCATGTCGTCGAAGGCCAGGACGCTGATATCGGTGGGGATCTTCAGCCCGGCCGCGCGGATCGCCTTGAGCGCGCCGACCGTGATCAGGTTGTTGAAGCAGAACACCGCGGTCGGGCGGGGGGCCATGGCGAGCAGCTCGTTCATGGCGGTGAATCCGCCGGCTTCGCCGAGGTGGCCGTGGCGGACGAGATCCTCGATCAGCGGACGGCCCGCGTCGCGGTGGGCCAGGCGAAACCCGGACAGCCGCTGGGAGGCGGTGTCGAAGTCACGTGGCCCCGAGATCATCGCGATCCTGGTGTGGCCCATGGCGAGCAGCCGGCCGACCGCTTCCCTGGACGCCTTGCGGTTGTCGGTGCGTACCAGGGGCGCCTCGATGCCCCGCGCCCGCCGGTCGACCAGGACGAGCGGCGCCCGCTTCCCCTTGAGCGCCGAGGTGAAGGCCTCGTCGGCGCCGACGGTCGTGATGGCCAGCCCGGCCAGCGTCCCGTCCTGGAACGAGGTCACCAGGTGCCGCTCGCGCTCGGGATTGAGGTGCGAGCTGGTGATGACGCAGTGGTAGCGCGCCTCCGCGGCGCGGTCCTCCAAGCCTTGGGCGACCTGGGCGTAGAACGGGTTCACGATGTCGGGCACGAACAGGCCCAGTAGGTTGGAACGCCCTTGGGACAGGGCCCGCGCGGCGGCGCTCGGAACGTATCCCAGCCGCGCGGCGGCGGCCTTGACCCGGGCCTTCGTAGCCGTCGTCACCGAGGCCTCGTCGCGCAGGGCGCGGGTCACGGTCGCGGTCGAAACCCCGGCCAGCCGGGCTACGTCTCGAATGCCTGCCACCGGAGAACTCCTCTTGGGCACCTGGGGACCTGTCGGCGCGACAGACTTCGCTGCAGGCGAGTCAATCACAGCGGCAGGAGTCCCGCCTCCACCAGAGCGGCCCGGATGGCCGCCTTCTCCGCCTCGCTCGCCGGCGTCAGGGGGTGGGCGCCGAGGCCGCCGTCGCGGCCAAGCATGGCGAGAGCCGCCTTGATCCGCATGGTCATGTTCGGGCCGTCGATGGAGCGCCAGATCGGCAGCAGCTTGTTGTGGATGTCCAGAGCCGTCTTGTGGTCGCCGGCCGCGACGGCGTTCCACTGCTCGACGCAGAGTCCGGGCACGACCGTCAGCGTCGCGCTGACTGCGCCGGCGGCGCCCAGCAGGTACGCCGGGTAGAGCAGATCGTCCACGGCCGTCAGCACGACGCCGCTGGGCGAGGCCTTCAGCAGGTCGGCCAGTTGGTGGATGTCGCCGCCGGACTGCTTGACGCCGACGACCAGGTCGACTTCCTGGATGACGCGGTAGACCGTGCGGGCGGGGATCAGGGCGTATGGGATGACGTTGTAGACCACGACGGGCATGCCGGTCGCCTCGGTGATGCGCCGGTAGTACTCGATGGTCCGCTCCTCGTCCGGCTGGAACAGGTAGTGCACCGGCGTGACCTGCAGGGCGTCGACGCCGGTCCCCTTGAGCGCCGAGCCGTAGCGGATGACCTCGGCCGTGGAGTCGCGGATGATGCCCGCGATCACCGGCACCGCGCCGTTCACCTCCTCCACGGCCGTCCGTGCGACGGTCACGGATTGCTCCACCGACAGCATCTGCCCGTCTCCGGTGGAGCCGGTCACGCAGATGCCGTGCACGCCCGCCGCGAGATGGAATCTCACCTCGGCGCGCAGCGCCGCGATGTCGATGTTCTCCGCGGCGTCGAACGGGGTCACGAGCGGCGGAATGATGCCCGTCAACTCGACCTTCGGTGCCTGAGCCATGCGCGTCCTTCCTCGACCCTCCAACCGGATGTTACCGGTTACATACATGCCCCGATGTTTGCGTACTCTCTCGGTCCTGTCAACGGTCGACAACGGCTTTGAACAGCCATATTGATGACATCTCTTGACACGCACCGACCGCCATCCGATCGTGTAACCGTTAACATCACGGGCAACGCCCCGCCAGGTGTGAGGAGACGACGATGACCCGACACCCCCCTAGGGCGATGGCCACGGCCCTGGTACTGATCACGGCTTGTTCCCCTCCGGGTACGAGTGGCACGGGCGGGAAGGTCGCAGCCGACGGCCGGATCCGGCTGAACTTCTGGACCAACCTCACCGTTCAGGCACAGGCCGACGTCATCAAGAAGCAGGCCGAGCAATGCGTCGCCAAGCAGCCGAACGTGTCGGTGTCGTTCGACGCGGTGCCGTTCGACAGCATGTATCCGAAGATGATCACGGCCTTCCGCTCGGGGAACGGCCCCGACATCATGAACACCATCGAGGGTGGCGTCGCCACGGCGCAGGCCGGCGGCTACGTCGTGCCCGTCGACGATGTGATCGACGCCCATGGCCGCGCCGACTTCGTCCCCTCGTTCCTGCACGCCGTCACCAAGGACGGTAAGGCGTGGGCCGTGCCCGACTGGGCGCTGCACCAGGAGGTCTGGTACCGCG
Source organism: Acrocarpospora macrocephala (assembly GCF_009687865.1). Lineage (GTDB taxonomy): Bacteria > Actinomycetota > Actinomycetes > Streptosporangiales > Streptosporangiaceae > Acrocarpospora > Acrocarpospora macrocephala. The sequence continues at coordinate 78,442 of NZ_BLAE01000051.1, read as the reverse complement.
AAGACCTGTTCGCGGCCAAGGAGATCGAGATCCCCAAGAGCTGGGACGAGGTGATGGCCGCGGCCAGGAAGCTCGACGACCCGGCCGGCGGCGTGCGCGGCTTCGCGGTGCCGATGGGCGCGGCCTTGGTCGCGCCGCAGACGTACTACCAGTTCCTCTACGCGGCCGGTGTGCACACCTTCGACCCCGAGACGGGTGAGTACGCCCTCGACCGGGACCGCCGCAAGGCCGTGCAGGCCACCCAGTTCATGATCGATCTGTACCGGGCGGCGTCTCCGCCCGAGTCCCGCACCTGGACCTGGACCGACTTCCGGACCGCGTTCGTCCAGGGCAAGGTCGCCATGACGATGGACTTCGGCGCCGTGGTCGGCCTCGCGGCCGAGCAGAACCCCGGCATGCTCGACAACTTCAGCGTCTTCCAGCTGCCCGCCCCCATTGCGGGAGCCAAGCCGCGCGGCGCGATCGGCGGCGGCTACTTCTACATGATCGGGAAGAGCCACCCCAACCGCGAGAAGGCCGCCAAGACCCTGGTGGAGTGCATGATGCAGCCCGATCTGGCGGCGGCGCGGGTCAACACCCGCCCGGTCTTCGCGCTGCCGGCCACCAACAGCGCGGCCGAGTCGGCGACTTTCACCGCCAACGAGACGGTGCGCAGATTCGCCCCCGAGATCAAGCTGATCCGGGAGAAGACGCTGCCGGAGTGGTACCGGTACGGCATGGAGGCCGGGCTCAACCAGCTCTCCGGCCAAATCGAGGCCACCACGTTCGTCGGCGACCAACTCCAGTCGGCCGCGGCCGGGAACATCACCGCGGAGCAGGCCTTCGACAACATCAACGCCGAGATGAAGCGTCTCGCCAAAGTGTCCTGATTGGCCTACTCATGGTCTCCACCCCCGCCTTCCTCACCCGAGGACCGGTCGGGCAACGGCAGCGGGCAGGGCTCGCACTCGCCCTGCCCGCCGCGCTGCTGTTCGCCGCGATCCTCGGCTACCCCCTCGTCGAGAGCTTCCGCACCTCGCTGTTCTCGATCAATCTGCTGACCGGCGACGCGGCGTTCGTCGGGCTGGACAACTTCGGCGCACTGGCGCGCGATCAGGCGCTGCTGTCGACCCTCGGCCGCACCGTCCTGTGGACGGTGCTGTCGCTGGCCGGCCAGCTCGGGCTCGGCCTCGCCGCCGCGCTGCTGATCGATGCCGACTGGCCGGGCATGCGCTGGATCCGGCAGTTCCTGCTCATCCCGTACGTCATCCCGGTCATCGCCAGCGCGCTGGTCTGGCAGTGGATGCTGGACGGCCACTACGGGATCATCAGCACTGGCCTGCAGTCGTGGGGCGCGCTGCAGCCGGGGGTGAGCCCACTCGGCCAGGAGGGCACCTCGCTCGCGACCGTGATCCTCATCAACATCTGGCGCGGCTTCCCCTTCGCGATGCTGGTCTTCTGGGCCCGGATGCAGGGCATCGACCGCGCGCAGTACGAGGCGGCCAGGGTGGACGGCGCGGGCCCGTGGCACGAGTTCGCCCACGTCACCCTGCCCAATCTGAAGTCCGCCGCGGTGGCGCTGCTGGCCCTGCGCGGCATCTGGACGCTGATGTACTTCGAGCTGGTGTGGCTGCTGACTCGCGGCGGTCCCGCCGGGTCCAGCGAGACGCTGTCCACCTACATCTACAAGGTGGTGACGGGTGAGTTCCGGGTCGGCTACGCGGCGGCGATCGCCTCGGGGACGGGGCTCCTCCTCACGACTGCCGGCCTCACCGTCTGGGTCCTGACACGGCTCCGCGGCCGGTGGCGTCATGTCTAGCCGTACCATGTCGGGCCGCCGCCATGGCGCCGCGCGCACCCCGCTCAGCGGCGGCAGGGTGCTCGCGGTGGCCGGTCGGGTCGTCGCGCTCGCGCTGATCGTGTTCTTCGCGGTCGGGCCGGTCCTGTGGATGGTGCTCAGCTCGTTCCGGCCCGCCGACGAGTTGTTCCGGTCGGACCCCACGCTGGTGCCGTCGTCGCTGACAACCGAGTGGTACGCCGAGGTGTTCGACAGCGAGGCGCTGCGCTGGTTCGCCAACAGTCTGGTGGTCGCCGTGTGCACCACCACCGTTTCCCTGATCGTCGGCACGGCGGCCGGCTACGCGGTGACCAGGTTCACCTTCCCCGGCCGCCGGATCCTGCTGGCGTGCCTGGGGGTGGCGTACTTGTTCCCCGCCATCCTGCTGCTGGTGCCGCTCTACCTCGTGCTCGTCACGCTCGGCCTGGTCGGCGGCCTGGCCGGCATCGTCATCGCGCACCTGACCGTCACCCTCCCGCTGACCACCTGGCTGATGAAATCCTTCGTGGAGGCGGTGCCGCGGGAACTGGAGGAGGCCGCTCGGGTGGACGGGCTGGGCTACCTGGGCAGCTTCATCCGGGTCACCCTGCCGCTCCTGCGCACCGGGCTGGCCACGACCGCGATGTTCTCCTTCATCCTGTCCTGGGACGAGTTCCTGCTCGCCAGCGTGGTCTCCCAGGGCGACAGCATGACTGCCCCGGTCGGCATGGCCGGCCTGGTGACCTCGTTCGACATCCGCTGGGGCGCGATCATGGCCTTGAGCACCCTGGTGACCGTTCCGGTGGTCGTCCTGTTCCTCGTCCTGCAGCGGTACTTCGAAAAGGGACTGACCGCCGGCGGCGTGAAAGGCTGAACCGTGTCATACACCCGTCCCCAGGTGCTGGTCGTGGGCGCCGGCTCGGCCGGCGTGGCGGCCGCCATCGCCGCGGCCGAGACCGGCGCCGCCACGCTGCTGGTAGAGGCCACCGGGCATGTCGGCGGGACGCTGGCCCGCCAGCTCCTGGAGCACAGCGCGGGCTTCCACGACGCGGCCGGAAACCAGGCGACCGGCGGCGTCGGCCAGCGCATCATCACCCTGCTCCAGGAGTACGGCGGCTCGCCCGGCCACATCCCCGATGACACCGCTTACACCGCGACCCGCACCCCGGTCAATCACGCCGAGCTGTCCATGTGCGAGGCGATCCTGCTGCGCCGGGCCGGGGTACGGCTGCTGCTCAGCACCCCGGTGGTCGGCGTGGCCGCGGACGCCGGTGTGATCCGCGAGGTCAGCACCGAGACCCCGGGCGCCGGCCGGACGACGATCGAGCCGACCGTCGTCGTCGACTGCTCCGGCGACGCCGTGGTGTTTCACCTCGCCGGAGCCGCGATCCAGACCGACGGCGCCGCCGCCACCCAGCCGACCTCGCTGCTGCTCAAGGTCGGCGGGGTGGACTTCGATCCGCTGCTGCGGTACGCCGCCGCCAACCCTGGGGACTTCCGGAGCGGCGGCCGCGTCGGTTCCCCCGACGACGACCACGTCAATCTGTGGGGCTTCGGTGACCTGCTCGCCAAGGGCCATGCGGACGGCCGCCTGTCCTGGCGGCGTACCGAGCTGCACCTGGCCGGATGGCCCACCCGGGGCGAGGCGGTGCTCAACCTCACCCGGACCGCCGCCGACCCGGACCGCCGCCGAGGCGAGGCGTACCTCGTCCTGGCCGAGCAGGTCATGGAGGCCGTGTCGTGGTTCCGCGACTACGTTCCCGGCGGGCGGCGGGCCTACCTGGCCGAGGTGGCCGACCGGGTCGGCGTACGCGAGTCACGGCGCATCGCCGGCCTGGCCACGCTGACCCGCCAGGACGTGGCAGGAGGGCGACGCCACGCCCAGAGCGTCGGCCTCGGCGCCTTCCCCATCGACGTGCACGACGCCCACTCGCCCGGGCTGTCGCATACCGACGCGGTCGCCGCCGCCTACGACATCCCGTACGGCATCCTGGTCGCGCGCGACTTCGCCAACCTGCTCGCCGGCGGCCGCTGCGTGTCCACGACCCACGAGGCCAACGGATCCGCCCGCATCACCGCCACCTGCTTCACTACCGGTGAGGCCGCCGGCTGCGCCGCCGCGCTCACCGCCCTCGGCGGCCATGACGCCCGCAGCCTGGACGCCGCCGTGCTGCAGGCCCGCCTCCGCACGCGCGGGGTGATCGGCGCACGCTAGCTTGCGGCCGGTGCCGACAGTGCCACCGCGGCCTCGCCGGCGTAGACCAGGAAGGTCAGTGTCTCCTGGAAGTACAGCTGGATGTTCGTGGTGTCGTGCGCGAGGTAGCCGATCGAGACGTCCTGGCCGATGTGCAGTTCGAAGTCGCCGCCGCGGGTGGACAGCAGGAAGGCGCCGTCGATGGCGGGTGCCCAGATGGGCTCGCCGTCCACGAGTTCGGTGATGTGGTCCTTGATCGGGTAACCCTGGTCGGCGGCCTCGCTGACGGCGGTGTAGGCGTCGGCGCCGAGGGCCAGCGTGTACGGGCCGTTGACGCCGGCCAAGCGCAGCGCGGTCACGGCCTGGCTGATGGCGGTGGGATAGTCGCGCACGTGGGGCGGGAGCGCGATGGCCGGGTTGGCGGAGGCGGCGCGAAGGCCGGTGATGCCGGCCTCGGCGTATCCTTCGAAGATCGCGCGGTCTTCGGCGAAGGCGATCTGGCGGGCGGCGTCCTTGACCGGCTGCCAGTCCGCGTCCTTCGCCCCGCGTTCGACGTCATCGACCTGCTGCCGGTCGACGGTGAAGGGCACGCGCAGTTCGATGATCGGCTGGGAGCGGCGGGCATGGACGATGATGCCCTCCGAGTGAGGATGAAGGGCCTGCAGGTGGCCGGTGCCGACCGCCGACAGCAGAACCCCTCCCGGGCCGGCGACATCGACGATGCGACGGCCGGCCACGTGGCGCCGGAAGGTACGCCCGGCCTCATTCTCCAGGTCGGCCCAGGCGACCGCGGAGATCGGCGCCAGTTCCCGATGCAGGTTGTCCATCAGAATTCGCTCCCTTTGAGATCCCCGATCCCCAGGGATTTCGGCATCCGCCTGTCAGGTTCGGATGGCGCGCGCGTCGCGGCGTCGACCGGTTGCGCGGCCGCGAGGGCGGGCGGGTCGGGCGGGTCGTCGAGGAAGTCGGCACTCGGGACGAAGAACAGGGTGCCGGTCACGGGGACGGAAAAATCCAGGATCCGGTCATGTCTGGCCGGTGGATCGCCGAGGAACATCCGCTCCAGCATCCGTTCGGTGACCGCCGGAGTACGGGCGTAGCCGATGAAGTACGTGCCGAACTCGCCGCGCCCCACGGAACCGAAGGGCATGTTGTCCCGCAGGATCTGGCGCTCGGTGCCGTCGGGATCGACGATGGTGGTCAGCGCGACGTGGGAGTCGGGCGGCTTGACGGTGTCGTCCAGTTCGACGTCGGACAGCTTCCTGCGGCCGATCACCATCTCCTGGGCTTCAACCGGCAGGGCGTTCCACGCCTGCAGATCGTGCACATACTTCTGCACGATCACATAACTCCCGCCGGCAAAGAGCGGGTCCTCCGCGCCGATCAGGACGGCGGCATCGGCCGCCGGGCCTACCGGGTTCTCCGTGCCATCGACGAAACCCAGCAGGTCTCGTACGTCGAAATACTTGAAACCCGACACCTCATCGCGGACCGTCACCGCGTCCCGCACCCGGTCCATGATCTCCGCCCCCAGCGCGAAACACAGGTCCGCCCGCTGTGCCCGGATGTGAAATAGCAGGTCACCGGGTGTGGCCACCGCGTGGTGGACAGGACCGGCCAGTTCGCGGAACGGGTGCAGCTCGGCGGGGCGCGGCCCGGCGAACAACCGGTCCCAGGCCTGTGAACCGATCCCGGTGACGCAGCTCAACCTGCCTTCCTGGGCGCGGAAACCGACAGCCCTCTGCAAACCCGACAGCTCGGGGAGCAAGGCCCGCACGCGGGACTCACCTCCTGGATCGATCGTCACCACGAGGAAGAGCGCCGCCCTCGTCAGCGGGCTCAGCACCGCCTGCGGCTCCGCCATCGCCGTTCCCCTCTGGTAGCGCTACCACGACTACCCCACCGATCCCACATGCACCCATACCCACTCGCTCACCGCCTACGCGGACGCGTACGGCATGGACACGGTCACGGCGGTCCCCCTGCCCGGCGCGCTGATCACGACAAGCTGCCCCCCGTGGTCATCGATCACCCGCTGGACCAGCCGCAGGCCAACGTGGCCCGGGCGGCGGGTTCGGTGCGGATCGAATCCCATCCCGTCGTCGGTGACGGTCAGTTCGATCGCCGTCTCCAGCGCGACGACGCGGACGCGCACGGTCCGGGCATGGGCGTGCCGGAACGCGTTGCGGAGCAACTCCCCGGCCACCCGGTACAGGACGACGGCGAGCCGCTCGTCCAAGTGGTCGACGGCGGAGATGTCAACGGCCGGCCCCTGCCCAGAGCTCTCACCTTCCCTGATCCGGGAGGCGAGGTCATGGAGTGAGCCCGCGAAGTCCTGGCCGACGAGGTCGGCCGGAACCAGTTCCGTCAGCAGCGTGCGCAGCTCACGCAGGTCACCCGCGAGCAGGTCCTGCGCTTTGTCGAGCAGGTCGTGATGCCGGGACCAGCCCAGCTGGGCTCGCTGCAGGAGCAGGCCGACTCCGGCGAGATCCGGGATGACCCCGTCGTGCAGTCGTTGGGCCAGGTCCCTCCGGGCGAGTTCGGCGGCGGCGAGGCCGTACTCGCGTGCCGCACGCTGTTCCGCACGGTCGCGCTCCAGCCGGCGTGCCAGCGTCACCGACAGCGGGACGGTGGCGGCGGTGAGCAGCAGCATGCCGATCAGAACCGTCGGGAGCAGGACGAAGGCCGCGTTCCTCGAGGTGCCGGCCACGTCCACCGGCAGGTAGAGCTCGAGTCGCATGTCGTTGCCACCGGCGTCGCGGAAGCCGGAGAAGACTTCCAGCCGGCTACCCGGGAGGCTGGCCTCGTAGCGATGCGCGGCGTCCCTCGGCACCGGCTGGACGAGCACATCGCCGGCGTCCAGCCGGGTGGCCAGTTGGGAGTCGACGCGCCCCGACAGTCCCTCGACGCGAGGCTCGTCGGAGAACACCACCGTGGCCAGCTCGCCGTCGAGCCTGAAGACCTTGATCCGTTGCACCGTGCCGGACTTGAGGAACGGAGCGACGCGGCTGCGCAGATATCCCCGGCCGAAGCTATCCAGCCGCAGGAAGTTCTGTTCGATCATCGGCGCGAGCATCGTCGCGGCGACCTGGCGGGCGACGGTCTCCACCCGCCGGTGCGCGTCGTCTTCGGCGAATCGCCACACGCCAAGGGTGATGAGCACGCAGATGACGACGGCGATCGCGGCGGCGAGGAGCACGTGCCAGGCGAGCGTGCGCCGCAGCACATGACGCCTTGCTGACACGGTCAGTATCCCGAGCCGATGGTGATCAGACCGAGCCGGTCGGCCGACACCACCGCGTCAAGCTGGGTGTGGACGCCGAGCTTCGCCATGACCGCCTTGATGTGGGCGCGCGTGGTGTGCAGCGAGATTCCGAGTCTCGCGGCGATGCGGCTGGCGTCGTGCCCTTGGCCGAGTTCGCGCAGGACGTCGTACTCGCGATCGGTGAGGCGGATCCGGCGCGGGGGCGCCGAGTCGACCATCGGGTGCGCGGCGTCGGCGGACCGGATGGCGGCGAGTATCCGGATGAGCGGGGCGTCCTTGCCCAGGAACGCCACCGCGCCGGCGGCGATCGCCCGTTCGGCGAGGTCGGCTCGCACGTGCGCGGTGAGCACGACGATCCGCGCCCCGGGACGCAGCCGTCGCAACTCGGCGACGACGTGCAGCCCGCCCATGTCGGGCAGCTGAAGGTCGACGACGGCGACGGCGAAGTCGATCGCCGCGGCCTTGGCGAGGCCGTCACGCCCGGTGTGCGCGGTGGCGACGCAGCGCAGATCAGGCTCGACGTCGAGGCTCAGCGCCAGGGAGTCGGTGAACACCCGGTGGTCGTCGAGCAGCAGGACGGGTAGTGACGGCACTCCCCAATTTTAGGGAGGTAGCCCTAACTAAGGGAAGGCTAGCCTTCTTTTGGCATTTGGAGATCGGATTCAGGAGACCGCGTGCGCACCACCAGACATACCCTCCTCGCGCTTGCCGTCACGACCGCGATCGGCCTCACTGCCTGCGGCGCCGATGACACGCCCGCCAGCAGCGCCGCCCCCTCGACGGCAGCGCTCGTCCTGTACAACGCGCAGCACGAGGAGGTCGGTCAGGCCTGGGCCGACGCCTTCACGGCGAAGACCGGCATCAAAGTGGAGGTTCGCAACGGCAGCGACTTCGAGCTGGCCAACCAGATCATCGCGGAGGGCGCGGCCTCCCCGGCCGACGTGTTCATCACCGAGAACTCGCCCGCGATGGCGCTGGTGTCGAGCAAGGATCTGTTCGCGCCCGTAGACGCGGCGACGAAGGCGCAGGTCCCGGCGGAGTACTCCTCCAGCAAGGGCGACTGGGTCGGCGTCGCGGCCCGCTCGACGGTGTTCGTCTACAACAGCACGCAGGTGACCGACGCCCAGCTCCCCCAGTCGATCATGGATCTGGCCAAGCCGGAGTGGAAGGGGCGGTTCGGCATCTCCCCCAGCGGCGCCGACTTCCAGGCGATCGTCAGCGCCGTCTACGCGGTCCAGGGCGACGCCGCCGCGGCCGCCTGGCTCCAGGGCGTCAAGGACAACGCCAAGATCTACCGCGGCAACAGCACGATCATGAAGGCGGCCAACGCGGGCGAGGTTCCTGGTGGGGTCATCTACCACTACTACTGGTACGGCGACCAGGCCGACGGCGGCGCCGGCAGTTCGAACACCAAGCTCAAGTTCTTCGGCAACAAGGACGCCGGGGCGTTCCTGAGCGTCTCCGGCGGCGGCGTCCTGAAGTCGAGCAAGCACCCTGCCGAAGCGCAGCGATTCCTCGCCTACATGAGCGGCCCCGAAGGGCAGAAGCTGCTGGCTGACAGCGATGCCCTGGAATACAGCGTCGGCACCGGAGTCGCGGCGAATCCGAAGCTGAAGCCGCTGGCGGAGCTGGACATCCCTCCCGTCGATCTCAACACGCTCAACGGCCCGAAGGTCATCGAGGAGATGCAGCGGGTCGGCCTGCTGTGAGCCCCATCCCCACGGCGCTTCGCCTTGTCCCGGCTGTCGCCGTGGCGGCGCTCACGCTCCTCCCCGCCGGATACGTGCTCACCGGCGTGCTCGCTGACGGTGACACCGCCCGGCTGCTGTGGCGGCCCCGCGTCGGCGAGCTGCTCACGAACACCGTGCTCCTCGTCGTGCTGGGCACCGCGGCGTGCGTGACCGTCGGCACCCTCGCCGCCTGGGCCGTCGAGCGGACCACCCTGCGCGGGCGTCCGTTGTGGACCGCCCTGATGGTCGCGCCGCTCGCGGTGCCGGCCTTCGTGAACAGCTTCGGCTGGTACTCGCTGTCGCCGTCGTTCGCGGGTCTGGGCGCCGCGGTGCTCGTCACCACGCTGTCCTACTACCCGCTGGTCTACCTCCCGGTGGCCGCCATGCTGCGCGGCCTCGACCCCGCGCTCGAAGAGCAGTCGCGGATCCTCGGCAACACCACCTGGCCGACCTTCGGCCGGATCGTCCTGCCGCAGTTGCGGCCCGCGATGTCCGGCGGCGCGCTGCTGGTGGCGCTGCACCTGCTGGCCGAATTCGGCGCCCTGCAGGCATTGCGCTTCGACACCTTCACCACCGCGATCTACGACCAGTACCAGTCCACTTTCAACGGAGCCGCGGCCACCGCGCTGGCCGGGGTGCTCGTCCTGCTGTGCCTGCTGGTGCTCGGCTGCGAGCTGGGGCTGACCGGCCGCGCCCGCCTCGCCCGAGTCGGCTCCGGCGCGGCACGGCGCGCGCTCCCGCACCGGCTGGGCCACACCGCACCGGTGGCGTACGGCGGCCTGGTCCTGCTGGCGGCCGGGGCGTTGGGCGTGCCGCTGGGATGCATCGCGTTCTGGCTGCTCACCAGCACCTCGACCGCGTTTCCCGCCGACGAGTTGCTGCGGACGGTGAGCACGTCGATCGTTCTGGCCCTGCTCGGCGCGGCGGTCACCACCACCCTCGCCCTCCCGGTGGCCTGGCTGTCGATCAGACGCCCTGGACGGGTGAGCCGGCTCGTTGAACGAAGTACCTACCTGGGCAATTCGCTTCCCGGCATCGTCGTCGCGCTCGCGCTGATCACCATCGCGGTGCGGTACCTGCCGTCGCTCTACCAGAGCACGGCCATGCTGCTCACGGCGTACGCGGTGCTGTTCATGCCGCGGGCCATGGTGAGCCTGCGAGCCGCGCTGCGGCAGACGCCGCCGGAGTTCGACGATGTCGCCCGTTCCCTCGGCGTCAGGCCTGTCGCGGTCTTGCTGCGAGTCACCCTGCCTTTGATCGCCCGAGGAGTCGGAGCCGGTTCGGCGCTGGTGTTTCTCGCCGTCATCACTGAGCTGACCTCGACGCTGCTGCTGGCTCCCATCGGCACGCGTACCCTCGCGACCCAGTTCTGGAGCAGTTCCACATCGATCAACTATGGGCAGGCGGCGCCGTACGCGCTGCTGATGATCCTCGTGTCGGCACCTGCGGCCTATCTGCTGACGCGGCGCAGCAGGATGGCCGAGTCATGACAGTGCGGGTGGCGGGCCTGTCAAAGTCTTTCGGCGCGCGGACGGTTCTCAAGGAACTTGATCTGACGGCTCCCGGTGGAGAGCTGACGGCGCTGATCGGACGCTCGGGGTGCGGCAAGTCGACGCTCCTGCGCATCATCGCCGGATTCGACCGGCCCGACGCGGGGACCGTGACGATCGCCGGCAGCACTGTCACCGACGTGCCGTCGCACCGGCGACGTATCGGTTACGTGACGCAGGAGGGGCACCTGTTCCCCCACCTCACGGTGGCCGGGAACGTCACTTTCGGACTGCCGCGACGCGTCAGGCGCGACGATCAGGTCGTCGCGGAACTGCTCGAACTCGTCGCGCTCGACCGCCGGTACGCGCGCCGCTACCCCCATCAGCTCTCCGGGGGCGAGCAGCAGCGAGTGGCACTGGCCAGGGCTCTGGCCACCCGGCCGGACGTCGTGCTGCTCGACGAACCCTTCTCCGCCCTCGACGCCGAACTCCGCGTGGACACCCGGCGCGCCGTCACGGCGGCGCTGGCGGCCACCCACACCACGACCCTGCTGGTGACCCACGATCTGAGCGAGGCGCTGTCACTCGCCAAGCAGGTGGCCGTCCTGCGCGACGGCATGATCGTCCAGGCGGGCCTGCCCGAGGAGATCTACCGCCGACCGGCCGACCGCGCGGTCGCCGCCTTCGTCGGCGAACTGACCGCGATCCCTGCGCTGCTGGCCGGCGATAAAGCCGTCACGGCTCTCGGCACCATCGCCCTGACAGAGTCTGCTCACGGTACCGGTTCCGTGCTCGTACGTCCCGAGCAGATCGTGGTCACCGATCCGAGGCCCGGCCTCCCGCTTGCCACGACACTCGCGATCGACTTCCGCGGCCACGACGGCCTCGTGCGCCTGCTGGTCGACGTCGAGATCGGGAAGGGCCTGACGGTAACCGCCCGCGTCGCCGGACAGTTGCTGCCGACGCCGGGGCAACGAGTTGGCGTACGGCTCACCGGCATCGCCCTGGCCACTGGCGCATGACCGACCACGTCACTCGGTGGTGCAGCACCTCGCCGGGGGCGAGGCGGGTCAAGGGCGACATGGTCTCGGCCTCGACCAGCCGGGCGGTTGGCCGCAGGCCCTCCAACCCCTCCAGGTCCTCCTCCTTCGGGTACTGCATCCACACGGCGATCTCGGAGCCCGCGTCGGGGTAGGGGGCGCCGGGCCGCACGTCGAAGCGCTGGGTCAGGGTGGCCCCGCCGGGGGCCACCAGGGCCAGCCAGCCGGCCGTGCCGCCGATGCCGATCTTCCCGACCACGTCGCGCACCGGCACCCGGCCGGCGGAGGGAGAGACCCGTTCCAGGGTCGGCGCGCCGTCGGGGGCGAACAACGTCACCGGCGCCCGGTGCCGCTCGGTCAGCCCGATCCAGAGCCCGGACCGGTGATCGTCATGTTCCTGGAACGACTCCGTCTCGAACTGTGTCACCGTCCAGGCCGCCCACCGCACCGGGTGATCGGTGACGTTCTCCAGTTCGCTGTCGACCACGAGGGTGGAGCCGGCCGAGGTGATGGTGCGGGTGATGGCCAGCCCGGTGCGGGGATCGTCGGCGCTGCGCATCCGTACCCGCTGATCGTCCTGCTCCAGCACGGTGTAGGCGCCGGCGTCCAGCACCGGGTCGGGCGGCCCCGCCCACTCCTGGGCCGACGACCAGCCCTGGGGGGCGGGCCACGTCTTGTCCCCGCCCCAGTTCGCCCAGCTGCCGAAACCGGTCGGGGCCGGCAGCCGCCGCGCGGCGGGGGTGAGCGCGAACCACTTGTCGAGCAGGTCGGGGTTGCGCCACAGCCACTCCCGGCCCGCGGCGCGCAGGGAGATCATCCGCCCGCCGCGTCCCGGCAGGAAGACCGCCTCCCCCCACGGGCCGGTGAGGCGGACCAGCGGCTCGGTGTCCTGGTTCGCCATCAGGGGACCAGGCAGACCTTGCCGGTCCGCCCGGAGTCGGCCAGCCGGTACGCCTCGTCGGCCTTCTCCAGCGGCAGGACGTCGGTCACCAGCCGCTCCGGGCTCGCGCCCCAGCGAACCAGACGATGGGCGAGCTCCTCCATGGACTGCAGCGAGGTGACCCAGGAGGCGTACAGGGTGAGCTGGCGGTGCAGCAGCAGGTCGGAGACCTCCGTCTCGAGCCGGCCGCCCTCCCCCATCAGGGAGACCCGGCCCCACTCCGCCGCGCCCCGGATCGCGACGGCGCGGCCGGCCGCCGAGCCGGAGCAGTCCATGGTCACCGAGCAGCCGCGGCCCGCTGTCGCCTCGTCCACGGCTTCGGCGACCTCGTCGCCGGCGATCAGGACCTCGTCGAACAGTCCGAGGGATCGGGCGTGCGCGGCACGCTCGGGCGAGCGCTCGACGCCGAGCACCCGGGCCGCCCCCAGGCCCCGGGCGATCATGGCCGCCGCCAGCCCGACCGGCCCGAGGCCGACCACGAGCAGGTCGTCGCGGCCGCCGGCCCCGGTGCGCAGCAGCCCCTCGTACGCGGTGCCGAACCCGCACGCGATCAGGGCGCCGTCCACGTAGGACAGTTCGTCCGGCAGGGGCACGGCCGTGCTCTCCTCGACCAGGATGTACTCGGCGTGCCCGCCGTCGCGCTGCCAGCCGTACGCGGACCTGCGATCCGGGTCGCTGCAGCTGATCATGTATCCGCGCCGGCAGTTCGAGCACCGGCCGCAGCCGGCGATGTGGTACACGATGACCCGGTCGCCGACCCCGAAACGCCGGCAACCCGGCCCCGCCTCGACGACCTGCCCGCTGGGCTCGTGCCCGGCGACGACCCCCTTGTACGCGGCGCCCTCCTGCCCGGCGTGGGTCTTGTGGCCCCGATAGATATAGGAGAGGTCGCTGCCGCAGATGCCGGACGCGCCGACCCGCACGAGCAGCTGGCCCGGGCCGGGCGTGGGCACCTCCACCTCGCGCAGGACGGCGGTGAAGTCGCCGGGCAGGAAGACGCCGTGCATGGTGGTCATGGGGCTCCCTTTCGGTGGGAGAGCAGCACGTTGATCAGTACGGCGCCGACGATGATGACGCCGCGGACCACGTCCTGGAAGAAGGCGTTGACTCCGAGGAGTACGAGGCCGTTGCCGATGAAGGTGATGAAGGCGACGCCCAGCAGGGTGCCGAGCAGGGACCCCTTGCCGCCGGCGAGGGAGGTGCCGCCGATCACCACCGCGGCGATCACGTCGAACTCGAGGCCGACCGACGCCCCGCCGTTGCCGGACCCCAGGCGCGCGGCCAGCAGCAGACCGCTCACCGCGGCGAGCAGTCCAGTGGTGGCGAACAGGATCACCCGGATCCGGGCGACGGAGATCCCCGCCAGGCGGGCGGCCTCCGCGTTGCCGCCGACGGCGAAGACCGAGCGGCCGTAGGCCGTACGGTTCGCCACGAAAAGGAACACGCCGAACAGGACCGCCATGATGATGGCGGGGGTGGGGATCCCGGCGATGCTGCCGGCCAGCACGTCCAGGAACCCGTTGGGCTCCAGCGGAACCGGCAGCCCGTCGGTCATGTACTGCGCCAGCCCGCGCAGGCCGCTCCACAGGCCGAGGGTCGCCACGAAGGACGGGATGCCCCAGCGCGCCCGCAGGAAGCCGGCGCCGGCCCCGAGGAGCAGGCCCACGGCGAGGCAGAGCAGGACCGCGAGGGCGAACGGAACCTGCCACTCCCCGGAGGCCTTGGCCAGCAGGACCGAGGAGAACGCCACGGCCGGGCCGATGCTGATGTCGATCTCGCCGGCCACGATGACGAGGGTCATCGCCCACGCCACGACGCCGACCGTCGCGGCGTCGCGCAGGATGGCCAGCTGGTTCGTCACGGTCAGGAAGCCCGGCGCCGTGGCGGCCAGCACCACGAAGAGCACCACGATGGCCCCGATGAGCCCGATCTCGTTGAGCCGTTGGGTGTTGCGTCCCAGCCGGCCCCCGGCGCGGGCGGGCGTGCTGGCCACGGGCGGGCCCGTGGGCGTGGTCGTGCTCATGTTCTCTCTCATTCCTCAGCGATCGCCAGGGCCAGGACGCGGTTGAGCTCGATCTCGTCACCGCTGAGCTCGGCCACGGCGCGTCCGCCGCGCAGGACGACGATGCGGTCACAGATGTCGGCCAGTTCCTCCACCTCGCTGGAGACGAAGACGACCGCGCGCCCGTCGTCCGCCAGCTCGCGCATCTGGTGGTAGATCTGGCGTTTGGCCTCCACGTCAACGCCGCGGGTGGGCTCGTCGAGCAGCAGGACGTCGCTGCCCGCGTGCAGCCACCGGGCGAGGACGGCCTTCTGCTGGTTGCCGCCGCTGAGCGTGCCGATCGGCGTGCCGGGCCGGGCCGTCTTGATCGCCAGGCGGTCGATGAGCGTCTGGGCGGCCCGCCGTACGGCGCGACGGTCCAGCACGCCGGAGCGGCTCACCCGCCGCAGGTCGCTGATGACGATGTTCTCATCGACCCCCAGCAGCGGCACGATCCCCTGGCGCCGCCGGTTCTCCGGCGTGATGCCCAGGCCCCTGCGGAGCATGGCGGCGAACGCGCCCGGCCGTACTGCCTCGCCGCGAAGGCGGATCTCACCGGCGTCCGGGCGGTCCAGGCCCACCAGCGCGCGCAGCGCCTCGGTACGGCCGGAGCCGAGCACCCCGGCGATGCCGAGGATCTCCCCGGGGCGGACGTCGAGGTCAAGGCCGTGCAGCTTCTCGCTGACCAGGCCGCGCGCGGACAGCACCGGCCGCTCCGCGCTGGGACGTCTGGCCCTTGGCGCCAGGGCGTCGGGCGCCGTGCCGAGCATCATCGTGACGATTTCCTGGGTGGAGGCGGTGCCCACCGGCAACGTCTCCACGATCCTGCCGTCGCGGACGACCGTGGCGGTGTCGGCCACCTGCCGGATCTCGTCCATCCGGTGGCTGACGTAGATGACCGCGACCCCCTGCTCCGCGACGTGCCGTACCGCGTCGATCACCTGCCGGACCTCGGCGGCGGCGAGGGAGCTGGTCGGCTCGTCGAGGATGAGCAGGGCGGGCCGCTGGCCGACGGCGCGGGCGATCTCCACGAGTTGCTGGCCGGCGGAGCCGAGGGAGTCGACGGGGCTGTCGACGTCGAGGTGGACGCCGATGCGTGCCATCGCCTCCCTCGCCTCGGCGCGCATCCGGCGCAGGTCGATCGCGCCGCGGGACCGGGGCCAGGCCCCCAGGAACAGGTTCTCCGCGACGGTCATGTCCGGCACCAGGCTCAGTTCCTGGTAGACGGTCGCGACCCCCAGGCCGGCCACGTCCCGCGTCCCGAGGCCCGCCAGCGGCCTCCCCCGGACGAACGCCTCGCCGGAGTCGAGGTGCTCGGCGCCGGAGAGGACCTTGATCAGGGTGGACTTGCCGGCGCCGTTCTTGCCCAGCAGCGCGCGGACCTCGCCGCGTCGCACCGTGAAGTCGACGTCACTGAGAGCGGTGACACCGGGGTAACGCTTGGTGCCGGCGCGCACCTCCGCGACGACGTCGGTGTTCGACATGGGAGCCTTCCTGGGAGCGATCGGGACAGGGACGGAGACGGTTTACGGGATCCCGTCGCTGTGCTCGGTCAGCCACTTCTCGCTGGTGGCCTTGTCGTCGGCCGTGTAGAGGATCGGCTCCACCGGGATGATGAACGTGTCGTTCTTGGCGCCGCCGGTCGCCTTGCGGGCGGCCTCGTAGGCCAGCTTGCCCACCGTCTGGGCGGGGACGTCGATCTCCGCCTTGAGAATGCTGCCGTCGACGAGGGCTTTGGCGATGTCCACGGTCATGTCGCTGCCGAAGACGACGGTCTTGCCGATGCGGGCGCGGGTGGTGACGGCCTTGATTCCGGCCAGGGTACCGCCGCCCGCGACCGCGTAGAACGCGTCCAGCTCCGGGTTCGCGGTGATGATGTTCTCGGCGACCGGGGTGGCCTTGTCGACGACCGCGCCCTCCTGGTCGGCCACGTACTGGGCACCCGGTACGGCGGCGGCCAGGCCGTCCTTGAAGCCGCGCTTGCGCTCCTTGCAGACCTCCACGAAGTCGCAGTTCAGCACCGCGATCTTCGGTTTGTCGATTTGCTGGGAGGTGAAGTACTTGCCGGCCTGCTCGCCCAGCTTCTTGCCGAAGACGTACGGATCGGACAGGACGTAGCCCCACACGTACTTCCTGGCGTCCGCGTCGTTGATGCAGGTGTTGTAACAGACGACCGGGATCCCGGCCTTGCTGGCCGCCGCGATCGCCGGGGTGGACGCGGTGGCGGAGACGGCCGAGGTGATGATCGCGTCCACCTTGGAGGCGACCAGGGTCGACATGAACGAGGACTCCTTGGCCGCGTCACCCTGCGCGTTGTTGCCCAGCAGCTTGAGGTTCGCGTCCTTGGCGGCGGTGGTCTCGATGCCCTTCTTCACGCCGGCGTAGAAGCCCTGCGAGTCGAGGTAGATCGCCCCAACGCGCAGTTGCGCCTTCTCGCCCGAGGCGTCGCCGGACCCGGCGGACTGGCCGCACGCGGCGAGTACGGCGCCGCCGGCCAGCAAGGCGATGCCGCGCATCACCGTAAGTCGAACTGATGCCACGAATGGCCTCCCATGATCTGTCTCCGGTTGGCGATGCCACCGGGTGGGGCGCCCTGCGCCATGTCCAGATGATGAAGCGGGCGTAACGCGCCTGTCAATAAATTGTCATAAAAAAGCACTTATCGTAGAGTGACGGTGTGAACCTCCCCGGACACCTCTCGGGTGCCGGCTGCTGCGCGGTCGTGACCGGCGCCGCGTCCGGCATCGGCGCCGCCACCGCGAAGCACCTGGGCGCGACGGGCATGCCCGTC
Source organism: Acrocarpospora macrocephala (assembly GCF_009687865.1). Lineage (GTDB taxonomy): Bacteria > Actinomycetota > Actinomycetes > Streptosporangiales > Streptosporangiaceae > Acrocarpospora > Acrocarpospora macrocephala. Next base: position 61,156 of record NZ_BLAE01000051.1, on the reverse strand, counting down.
CTCGTGTGCGACCTCTCCCCGGCCGGGGAGGACGTCGCCGCGGCTGTCGCCGAGGCGGGCGGCACGGCAAGATTCGTACGCATGGACGTCAGCGACGAGAGCGCGTGGGGGGAGCTCCGTCGCGTCGCCCACCGGGAGTTCGGCCCGGTCCGGCACCTCGTCAGCAACGCCTACGTCGTGGACGTCCGACCCGTGCACGACCTCGGCGCGGCCTCCTGGAACCGGCAGCTGGAAGTGAACCTCACCGCCTCCTACCTGGCCTTTCGCACGCTACACGAGGATCTGAGGGCGACGTCAGGAGCGGTCGTCCTGGTCTCGTCGGTGCACGCCCTCGTCGGCCTGCCCGGCCATCCGGCGTACGCCGCGACCAAGGCGGCGCTGGTGGCTCTGGGCCGGCAGCTCGCGGTGGACTACGGCCCCGAGGTGCGCGTCAACACCGTGCTGCCCGGGCCGATCATGTCCCCCGCGTGGGACCGCGTGGCCGAAGCGGACCGGCGCCTGAGCGCCGAGGCCACGATCGCCAAGCGGTTCGGCGAGCCCGCCGAGGTCGCCGCGGCGATCGGCTTCCTCCTGTCGGACGACGCGTCCTTCATCACCGCCACCACCCTGGTCGTCGACGGCGGCTGGAGCGCGACCAAGAACTCCTCTTGAGGGGATTACCGGAGAGCATGAGCACCTACAGAGGGCGCGGCATCCACGGCCAGGTCGTCGAGATCATCGGCCGCCGCCTCGTCACCGGGCAGATCGCCGAGAACGGCCGGATCGACCTGGTCGAGCTGGAGGCCGAGCTGCAGGTGTCCCGCACCGTCGTGCGCGAAGCGCTGAAGGTGCTGGCCGGCAAGGGCCTGGTCGACTCACGCCAGAAGCGGGGCACGGTGGTGCGCCCGCGCAGCGAGTGGAACCTGCTCGACCCCGACGTGATCAGCTGGGAGTTCGAGAACCGGGGCACCCAGATGCTCCGGCAGCTCGCCGAGGTGCGGCAGATGTTCGAACCGGCCGCCGCCGGGCTGGCCGCCGCCCGCCGCACCGAGGCCGACCTCGCCGAACTCGAGGCGGCCCTGGCGGGCATGGCCGCGGCCCGGACCCCCGCCGAGGCGGCCTCCGCCGACCTGCGTTTCCACCGTGCCGTGCTGGCCGCGACGGGCAACGAGCTCCTGGTCCGCATGGAGGTCGTCGTGGAGTCCGTACTCGCGGAACGGGACCGCATCGTCCACGACGTCGTCACCGCCGACGATCCGGTGCCGAGCCACCGCGCCCTGCTCGACGCCATCCGGGCAGGCGACGAGGAAGCCGCCAGAACCAGTGCGCTCGCGCTGCTCGACAAGGCCATGGCCGACGTCGACCGCGCCGCACGCCTCCAGGGAGACTTGTGAAGATAACGCGCGTCGAGACGTTCCTGATCCCGCCCAGATGGCTGTTCTGCCGGGTCGAGACCGATGAGGGACACGTCGGCTGGGGCGAGCCGGTCGTCGAAGGGCGGGCCGACTCGGTCCGGGCGGCGGTCGGCGAGATCGCCGAACTGCTCGTCGGCGCCGACCCGCTGCGCATCGAGGACCACTGGCAGGTCATGACCAAGGGCAGCTTCTACCGCGGCGGGCCGGTGCTCGCCAGCGCCGTCGCCGGCCTGGACCAGGCCCTGTGGGACATCGCGGGCAAGGCGCGCGGCGTCCCCGTGCACGAACTGCTCGGCGGTCCGGTACGGGAACACGTCCGCGCGTACACGTGGATCGGCGGCGATGAACCCGGCCGGCTCAAGGAGGAGGCCCAGCGCCAGGTGGAGGCGGGCTTCACCGCGGTGAAGATGAACGCCAGCGGCCGCATGTCCCCCATCGCGGGCCCGGGCGAGATCGACGAGGTCATCGACCGCGTCGCCGCGGCGCGCGAGGTGCTCGGCCCGGGCCGGGACGTCGCGGTCGACTTCCACGGCCGGGTGTCCTACCCCAACGCCCGGCGGCTCCTGCCGCTGCTCGAACCGTTCACCCCCATGTTCGTCGAGGAACCGGTCGTGCCCGAGTCCATGACCCAGGTGCGCAGCCTCGTCGAGGCGTCCAACATCCCCATCGCCCTGGGCGAGCGCCTCTACTCCCGCTGGGACTTCCAGCCGGCCTTCCAGGCGGGCATCGCCGTGGCCCAGCCGGACCTGTCCCACGCCGGCGGCATCTCGGAGGTCCGGCGCATCGCCGCCCAGGCCGAGGTGTACGGCGCCCTGCTGGCCCCGCACTGCCCGCTGGGACCCCTCTCCCTGGCCGCCAGCCTCCAGGTGGCGTTCGCCACCCCCAACTTCCTCATCCAGGAGCAGAGCATCGGCATCCACTACCACGACGGCAACGAACTGCTGGACTACCTGGTCGACCCGTCCGTCTTCGCCTTCACCGACGGCCTGCTCCCCCGGCCGACCGGCCCCGGGCTGGGCGTGGTGATCGACGAGGCCAGGGTGCGCGAAGCCGACCGGCGGGGCCACGCGTGGCGATCCCCGGTCTGGCGCTATCCCGACAGCTCTTTCGCAGAATGGTGACCGGCGTGCGACCACAACCCGCGACTTCCCTGCTCGACCTCCTGCGGGCCCGGCGGCTGCTGGCCATCGTCCGCGGCGACGACCCGGCGGCGGCGCTGCGCAGCATCGACGTGCTCGCCGACGAGGGCGTGACCCTGATGGAGGTCTCGCTCAGCGGCGCCGGCGCGCTGACGGTCATCCGGAAGGCGGCCGCCGCCCTCGGCGCGGACGTGCGCCTCGGCGCCGGGACCGTGCTGACCGCACGGGACGCCGTCGCGGCGCGCGACGCGGGCGCGACGTTCGTCGTCACCCCCGGTCTGGGGGACGGGGTGGCCGAGGCGCTCCGCCTCGGGCTGCCCGTGCTCGCCGGGGCGCTGACCCCCACCGAGGTCATCGCCGCGGTCGCGCAGGGCGCCACCGCCGTCAAGCTCTTCCCCGCCTCCAGCGGAGGGGTCCCCTATCTGCGCGCTCTCCGCGATCCGTTCCCGGCCGTGCCGTTCGTGCCGGTCGGCGGCGTGGGACTCGACAGCGTCCGCGACTACCTGGCGGCCGGCGCCATCGCGGTCGGCGTCGGCTCGCCGCTGCTCGGCGACGCCCCCAGCGGCGGCGACCTGGCCGCACTGCGCCGCCGGGCCAGAGCGGCGCTGGACCAGGCGGGCCCGCGGTGAGAGCGGACGTCCTGACGATCGGCGAGGCGATGGCCACGGTCCGCTGCGCCGGTCCGCTCCGCCTCGGCGGCGACTCCCGGGTCTCGGTGTCCGGCGCGGAGGCCAATGTCGCCATCGCCCTGTCTCGCCTCGGGCACGCGACCCGCTGGGCCGGCGCGGTCGGAGACGACGAGCCCGGTGAGCTGATCCTGCGCACGCTGCGGGCCGAGGGCGTGCTGACCGACCACATCGTGCGGCGCGCGGACGCGTCGACCGGCCTCCTGCTCCGTGACGTGGCCCCCGGGGGCCGGGCCCGCGTGCACTATTACCGCAAGGATTCGGCCGCCTCAACCCTGTCCTGGGAGGAGGTACGCCCCGCTGTCGACGCCGGGCAGGCGGGCCTGCATCTGACGGGTATCACGGCGGCGCTGGGACCCGCGCCGCTGGAAGCCATCGGCGCCGCCGCCGAACACGCGCGCCGGACCGGCGCCTGGGTGAGCCTCGATGTCAACCACCGCTCCCTGCTCTGGACCCGGGACGCGGCCGCACGGACCCTGCGCCCGCTGCTGCCGTACGTCACGGTCCTGATCGCCTCCGACGACGAGCTGGCCATCGTGGCCGAAGGCGACGGCGAACGGGATCGGGTGGCCGGCCTCCGCGACGCCGGTGTCGAGGAGGTCATCGTCAAGCGCGGCGCCGCGGGCGCGAGCTACCACGGCGCGCGCGGCTCGTTCGACGTCCCCGCTCTCCCGGTGCCCGTGGTGGACGTCGTCGGCGCCGGCGACGCGTTCACCGCCGGATACCTGTCCGGGCGGCTCGACGGGCTCGACGCGTACGGCCGGCTCGAACGGGCGACCCTGCTGGGCGCCGCCTGCGTGGCCTGCGCCGGGGACTGGGAAGGGCTACCCACCCGAGCCGAACTCACCGCTCTGGCCTTGCGTGACGGGGAGACGCTGCGATGACACCGTCGTTCCGGGCCATCTCGGGACTGGTACGTCTTACCTCGGAGCTATTTCTGTCAGATTGACAAGAAGCTAGCCTCTGCCGCATGACCGACGACCCATGGGTGCCGCCTGTCGTGCTACTAGCCGTTGATCTGGTGATCTTGACGTTGCGGGAGTCGCGCCTGCACGTGCTGCTCATCGAGCGTGGCATCGACCCCTACAAGGGCAACCTCGCGTTGCCTGGTGGATTCCTGCGGCACGCTGAGGAGGACATCACCGCGGCGGCTCACCGGGAATTGTCGGAGGAAGCCGACCTCGACGTCGAGACCCTCCGCCTGGAACAACTGGGCGTGTACGGCGACCCGGGTCGCGACCCGCGTGGCCGGGTGGTATCCGTGGCGTACCTGGCCATCGCACCCCGCCTGCCCGAGCCGACCGCTGGCACGGACGCGGCCGACGCCGGATGGCAACCCACCGACCGGGTGCTCTCCGGCGACCTGGATCTCGCCTTCGACCACCAGCGCATCATCGCGGACGGAGTGGAACGCGCCCGCACCAAGCTTGAGCACTCCGCCCTCGGGACGGCGTTCTGCAGACCGACGTTCACGATCACGGATCTGCAGGGCGTTTACGAGGCCGTCTGGGGGATCACGCTCGACCCCCGGAACTTCTATCGCAAGGTCCAGAAGACCGAAGGGTTCATCGTCCCGGCGGGAACGAGCCGCAAAGCGGCCACCGGGCGACCGGCCCGACTGTTCCGAGCCGGTCCATGCACGGCCCTTTATCCGCCGATGGTACGGCCCGCCGAAGGGCCGAGCGCAAAGGAGTAGGAGAGTGAGCAATCACCCGATCGTGATCCTCACCGCTTTGGATCTGGAGTATCAGGCGATCCAGAAGAGGCTGGTCGACCTGGAGCTGCACCGTCATCACCACGGCACCCGGTTCGAGGTCGGCCGCCTCGCGAGGGGCCGCTGCCGGGTGGCTCTGGCCCATGTCGGCACGGGCAACCAGTCAGCGGCCGTACTGACCGAGCGCGCTATCGCCGAGTTCACCCCGGCAGGGCTGCTCTTCGTGGGCGTGGCGGGCGCCCTGCACTCCCACATCGCCCTCGGGGATGTCGTGGTGGCGACGCGCGTCTACGCGTACCAAGGAGGCACGAGCGAGGACGACGGGCTCAAGAGCCGCCCCCGCAGTTGGGAGACCTCGCACGCCGCCGATCAGCTCGCCCGGCACATCGGCCGTACCGACGCGTGGGCGCGCGGCCTCCCCAGCCCGGCCCCAGAGGTGCATTTCGGCCCGATCGCCGCAGGTGAGGTGGTCCTGAACTCCAAAGTGTCCGGGCACGCCCGGTGGATCCGGCAGAACTACAACGACGCGTGCGCGATCGAGATGGAAGGTGCTGGTGTCGCGCAGGCCGGGCACCTGAACGGGGCGATGCCCGTGGTCGTCATACGGGGCATCAGCGATCGGGCCGATGGGACGAAGGAGGTCACCGACCGCGCTCAATGGCAGCGGCGGGCCGTGGCCAACGCCGCGGCATTCGCCACGGCACTGGCTGAAGAGATCGCCGCCGAGAACAAGGACGGTGGCTGGCTGACGACGAGGGGATCAGCGGTGCGGGGACAACAGGTGACGTACAACATCGCACGTGACAATTCGCGGGTGGGAATCCAGGCCGGCAACGTGCACGGCGGCATCCGGCTCGGCTTCGACCCGAATCAGCCGACGGACCTGGCCGGGGCGCTCGCCGGATTCCGTGCCCAACTCCAGCGAGCGCGGGCCACTGGCCGCCTGGACGAGGACACGTACGCGGCGGCGGAGGCGGAACTCACCGTGGCGAACGAGGCTTTGCAGGCGAATACGCAGCAGAGCAAGGGCAAGCTGACGCTGGCTCTCAAGAAGCTACGCGGGCTGATCAGCGATGTCGCCGACCTGGCCGCAGCGCTGGCGACTGTCATCGCCCTGGCCCAGTCCCTGTCATGACGCCGCCGGGTGACACAGGGATGAAGAATCTCCGCAGTATCGCCTCGGGCCCTGACCGGGCCGTGCGAGCTGTCAGCGAGCAGCATGAACCCATATCACCGTTCACCACGAGGGCGTCAGCATGTCCGCGTAATGTTCCCCCGCCTCGTGACGCCTGATCAGTTCTTCGACGTCGATGGGCTCGCCCTCCGGTTTGCGGCGGAACCGATCGGTCGTTGTGTACCCGCGCACATCGGCGATCGTGGCGAAGTTCAGCGCGGACAGCTCCACCCGGTTGTAGTCCGGATCGCGGTAATAGAAGCTGGTCGCGATGCCGTGATTGTCCGTCTCGGCTGGAACGATGCCGAGCGGCTTGAGTCTCCGGTAGGCATCGAAGAGGGACTCGTGCTGGGGGAATCTCAGCTGGATGTGATGGAGTCCGACGCTGCTGCGTTCCGTCGACCCGACATCGAGGCATTCGAAGATAGCGATACGTTGCGTATAGGGGAACTCGCTGGGCAGGTCGAAGAATGCCATGCGGGTGGGGAGGTCGGGATCGTCGGTGCCACGGTTCGCCTCCGGTGTCAGGTCGAGCGTCGGCGGCTGCCGCAGCACCTCCTCGTACCACCCGCACAGACGGTCGTACCAGGACGTCCTCAGCACCACCTCGGATACACCGATGCGGACCCGTTCGCCCGTGGTTGTCTCGGTACTCATCATTTACCTCCCAGCTCAGGAGACCAGGTTGGGTTCACGGGTGGTCGCGGGCACGCCGCCGTCGTCATCCCTGGGTTCCCCGGCGCGCTTCGACGTCGCGCGGCGGGTGAGCCGGGTGAAGATCGACGCGAGTCCGCCCGGCATGAAGAGAATGATCAGGATGAAGGCCACGCCGAGCAGGAAGTTCGGTTGCGACAACGGGATCTGGAGGATCTCGGGCAGCCCGGTGACGATGTCGGAGCTGGAGAGGGACGGTAGGCGCAGGTTCAGGAACTGGTAGAGGACCGCGCCGAGTGCCGCCCCCCACAGCACTCCTCGCCCGCCCAGGACGACCATCAGTACGACGGCCAGCGAGTAGTGGAGGCCCGCGATGCCCGGGTTGGCTCCCCCCATGACGATCGCGAAGACGACTCCGCACATCGCCGCCAGCGTGCAGGAGATGGTCGCGGCCGCCATCTGATAGGCGTAGACGTTGTAACCGATGACCTTCGTCCGGAGTGGATTCTCCCGGATGCCCTGCCACACGTGACCGACGTGGGTGCGTACGAGCAGGGCGCAGATGACGTACACCACGACGACGAGGGCCAGCGCCAGCCAGTAGACGTTGCGGGTGTTCAGCACGCCGCGCAGCGGATCGGGCAGGACGCCTCGCGCGAAGGTCACGCCCACCTCGCCGCCGCTGCCCAGGAATCCCCGCTCGACCGCGATCGCGAACCCCTGCGCCATGGCCAGGGTGGCCATGATGAAGCCGATGCCGGTCAGCCGCAGCGCCGCGGCGTTGCCGACGAGGGCGACGACGACGCTGAGCACCATCGCCAGCGGAACCCCCAGCGCGAAGCCCAGCTTCGGATTGTTGCTCAGGATGACCGTCGCGTAGCACCCGAACCCCACGTAGAGCGAGTGGCCGAATGACATCAGCCCGGTGTAGCCGAACATCAGGTCCAGGGTGATCGCGGCGGCGGCCGCCACCAGCATGAGGGCGAGGACCTGCAGGCTTCCCGGGCTGTTGATCGGGCCGGGCAGCAACCCGCCCACGCTGCGGTGCACGAAGGGCAGCACGGCGAGGACCACCACCAGGAGACCCGCGGCTCCGTAGCGGAGCGCACCTGACCTGGTCATATCAGTCGCTCCTTTTGGCCGAGGAGACCTTGCGGGCGGACGAGCAGCGTGGCGACCAGGAGCACGACCACGAGCACGTCGCCGATGCCGTTGAGGACGTAGTAGTTGGCCACCGACTGGCTCACGCCCAGCACCACCGAAGCGATGAGGGCACCGTTGATCGAGCCCAAGCCGCCGATGATCAGCACGATGAACGAGAAGATGAGCATGCCGTCGCCGAGGAACGGCGAGATCCCCCCGTAGTACGTCCCGGCCAGGCCGCCCCCGAGACCGGCGAGCATGCCGCCGGCGACGAAGACCAGCGTGAACGCGCGCTTCACGTTGATGCCGAGCGCGGACACCATGGCGCTGTTCTCGACACCCGCGCGGATGATGAGGCCGTAGCGGGTCCGGGACAGGATCAGGTGGATGCCGACCACCACCACGCCGGCCAAGCCGATGAGCAGCAGGCGGCTGTTGGAGATGGGCGCCCCGGCGATCGAGGTCGTGTCGGTGAGCCAGACGGGACGGGGGATCAGGTGCTCGTCCGGTCCCCAGATGCCGGCCATCAGGGCCACCAGCACCATGCCGAGCCCCACGGTCACCAACAACTGCTCGAGTTCTTTGCCCTTCAAGGGACGGACGAGCAGCACCTCGGCGAGGTACGCAACGGCGCCGCCGGTCAGGACGGAGACCACAAGCGCGAGCAGCAGCTGCGGCGTCGACGGGGTCTCGAATGACCGCAGCACCATCCAGGAGGCGAACCCGCTGGCGGACAGGAACGCGCCGTGGGCGAAGCTCAGCACCCGCATGAGCCCGAAGATCACAGAGAGGCCGGCGGCCAGCAGGAAGTACAGCGAGCCCAAGCCGAGACCGGAGATGATGATCAACAGAAACGTCGACACGTCAGCCCTCCTCGTGGTCGGCCGCGACTCCGAGGAGCCGGCGGATGGACGAGTCGTCGGCGAGCACGTCCTCGGCCGCCCCGTCGAGCACGACCCGGCCTTCCGACAGCACGATGACGTGGTCGGCGAGCCGGCGCGCGACGGCGAGGTTCTGCTCCACCAGCAACACGCTGGTATGCGCGGTGATCTGCTCCAACGTCGCGACGAACTCGCTCACCAGTCGAGGTGCGAGACCTTTCGTCGGCTCGTCGACGAGCATCAGGCGGTTGTCGTGCAGGAGCGCCCGCGCCAGCGACAACATCTGCTGCTGGCCGCCCGACATCGTGCCCGCCCGTTGACCGCGGCGATTACGCAGCTCAGGAAAGAGTTCGAAGACGCGGTCATAGTCCGGTGCCAGGCCGCGCCGCTCTGCCAGGCGAAGGTTCTCGGCCACGGTCAGTCCGTGGAAGACGTCCCGGTCCTCGGGGACGTAGGCGAGACCAAGCCGGATGATCTCGTGCGTTTCCAGGCTGCTGATCTGGCGGCCGTCGAACTCGATCACGCCGGTGTGGTTCATGAGCCCGAGGACGGATCTGAGGGTGGATGTCTTGCCGACCCCGTTGCGGCCGAGTATGGCGGTCACCTGGGCGGGCCGGGTCGCGAACGAGACCCCCTGCAGGATGTGCGACTGCCCCACGTACGCATGAAGGTCGCGGACGGACAGAATGGACCCGCCCAGCCCTGGCCCGGCGTCGCCGTACACACGTTCGGCCGTCACAGCGGTTCACCCATGTACGCGGTCTGGACCACGTCGTTCGCGATGATCTCGTCCGGTGGCCCGATCGCGATCATGGCGCCGTGGTGCATCACGCCGATGCGCTCGGCCAGGTCGAGGACGACATGCATGTGGTGTTCGACCATGACGGTGGTCTTGCCCTGCTCGCGGTGGACCCGGCGGATCAGCTCCACGAGCTCCGGCACGTCGTCGACGCTGACGCCGGCCATCGGCTCGTCGAGCAGGATGACGTTGGCGCCCTGGGCCAGCACCATGGCCAGCTCCAACTTGCGCCGTTCCCCGTGGGAGAGCTCCGACGCCAACCGGTCCGGCCGCCGCCCGAGACCCACGAGATCGAGGGCCTCCCGGGCCCGTTCGGTGACGGGGTCGTCCTTCAGCACCCGGCGGAACCCGGTGCGCAGCCGCGAGTCCCGGCCGTTGGCGGCCAGCCGGGCGTTCTCCAGCAGGCTCCGGCCGAGGAAGAGGTTGGACGTCTGGAACGTGCGCCCCAGCCCGCTGCGGGCGACTCGGTGTGGCGGCAGGCCGGTCACGTCCCGGCCATGCAGGTGCACTTTGCCCGATGTCGGCGGGGTGGCCACGCTCAGCACGTTGATGAGGCTGGTCTTGCCGGCCCCGTTCGGCCCGATGATGGCGAGGAACTCGCCCGCGGCGACGTCGACGGAGACGTCGACGAGGATGTGGTGACCGTCGATCACCAGGTTGACGGCCCTGCCCGAGAGCGCGACGCTCCCGGGCAGGACCTCATTGGCCGGAGCTGCCGTCATGGGATGGTCCGGGCCACCGGCGACAGGACATCCGCGGCGGCGTAGGTCTTGATGACCTTCAGTCGATGCTCCCCGTCGACCTTCTCCATCGCGTAGCCGAAGATGGGCTGGACGCAGATGTGGTCCTCGGGCCGGATCGTCACCGACCCGACCGGGGTCTCGAACTTCGCGCCCGCCAATGCCTTGTGCACGGCGTCGACCTTCAGGCTCGGCCCGGCCTGTTCGATGGCCTTCACCACCATGAGCGCGCCAAGGTAACCCTCGACCTGCTGGTGGTCGATGGGAGCCTTGAGGCCGAGACGCTTCAGCGCCTCGTTCATCGCCTTCTCGCCCTCATTGCCCATGGTGTCCTGGGCGTAGTAGGTGATCAGCTCGGCTTTGTCGAGGCTGTCGCCGAGGGCGGCGGCGTACGACTCGAACTGGGGCCGGCCGGGGCCGATCGTGATGATGTGGGACTTGTCAAACCCGCCCTGGTCGGCGAGGGCCTTGAAGAGCTGCGGCAGTCCCTCACCGGCCCAGCCGACGAAGATCGCATCCGGGTTGGCCGCGAGCGCGGTCGCGATTCCGGCGGTGAAGTCCTTCGTACCGACGGGCAGGAGGACGTTGTCGACCTTGATCCCCTTGTCCGGGCCGATCTGCTCGAGCGACGCCACGGCGGCTTTGCCGTACGCGTAGTCCTGGCCGATGTACATGAGGGTCTTGGCGCCGCGGGCGGCGGCCGCCTGCATGACGGCCGTGTTGAGCTGAGGCGTGGTCGGCGACGTGCGGTAGATGCCCGCCCCCATGCCGTCGATGTCGGAGCTCCCGGTGGGGCCGGCGATGAGGATGGCGTCGTTGTCGATGGCCAGCTGCGCGACGGGCACGACGACGGCGGAGCTCGCCGGCCCGGCGAGAATCCGGACTCCGGCGCCCAGCAGCTCCTTGGCGACGCTCAGACCGGTTGTCGGGTCGCTGTTGTCGTTGCGCACCTGGATCTCGACCTTGACGTCGCCTACCTGGTTGGTGCCCTTGGTGGCCACGTCGAGTCCGGCTCGGAAGCCGTCCTCCCACGCGGGCCCGAAGTTCGAGATGGGCCCCGTGTACGACCCGATGATGCCGACCGTGACCGTCTCGGTGGCGGTGGTCCCCGTACCTTCGTCGACGCTGCACGAGACCAGCGCTAAAAGAGTGAGGGCGAGTAGCCCTGACGTCGCGATGCTGTTCCTTCTCATGGCCTGCCTTGCGCCAGTGGCTCCGTCGGAGCCAGGTTGAATGCCCTCCCCCGAGCCGGGGCCCGGAGCGGCACGCCGGTCGCGTCCTACCCGCCGCGCGGTGTGGTCGCCTATGGCGTGGGTTTGTAGGTATCCGATTTTCGGAGTTAGCCATCCGAATGTTGCTCATTGAAACATGCCCGTCATGTGACGTCAAGCACAGAAATTGAGCGAACTGCCTGGATCAGCACCATTCCACCGCACTCGTGTCCGCTGCTAGGCTCCCCCGCACGAACTGGAAGTGGTGTATTACATCCGATAATCGGAGCAACCGGAGGGTCAGTCATGGTCGCGCTCGAGGGGAAGGTCGTGTTGATCACAGGCGGGGCCCGCGGCCAGGGGGCTGCCGAGGCGGAACTGGCCGCGGCCATGGGGGCTCGGGTCGTGATCGGAGACCTGCTCGAGGCGGAAGGAATCGACCTCGCCGATGCGCTCAACGCCCGCCACGGCGCCGGCTCCGCCCACTTCGTCGGCCTTGACGTCGGCTCCGAGGAGTCATGGCGGAGCATCGTCGCCGACACGCTGGCCCGGTACGGGCGACTCGACGGTCTGGTCAACAACGCCGGAATCGCTCGGCCGGGGACGATCCTGGAGACGGCACCGTCCCTGTGGGACGAGGTCATGGACGTCAACGCCCGAGGCAGCTTTCTCGGCATCCGGGCGGTGGCACCGGTCATGATCGAGCAGGGCGGCGGGGCCATCGTGAACATCGGCAGCGCGGTGGCGCTCGCCGGCTATCACGCCGTCGCGTACGGCGTGAGCAAGTGGGCGGTGCGGGGACTGACCAAGGCGGCCGCGCTCGAGTTCGCCGCCGCGGGCATCCGGGTCAACGCGGTGCATCCGGGCATCGTCGACACCCCGATGGTGGCGGCCAATCCGCGGCAGCGGGACGCGGTCACCGCCGTGACACCGGCCGGACGGCCGGCGGTGGCGGCCGACATCGCGCAGGTGGTGATCTTCCTGTTGAGTGACGGGGCCGCCTACCTGACCGGAGCCGACATCCCGGTCGACGGAGGCTACAGCTCCGGGGGCACCGCGCTACAGATCGCCCGCGCCACGGGCGTCCTGTGACGTCCGCGCCGCCAAGGCGACGACCGCCTGCGTGTCCCAGTGGAACGGGCTCATCGCGGCGATCAGTCCGTCCCGGAAGACGATGTGCTGGAGCACGGTGTTCTGGAGCTCCCGCCCGGACGCGCGGAACCGGACAGTGCTGCGAAGGAGGACGAAAACGTCGTCACCGTCGGCGAATATCGTCCGATCCTCGAACGTGGCGCGCTCATACACCTCCGAAAGCCGGTTCATCAGGGCCAGCACGCCGGCGTGGCCGTACCAGTCGCCGCCGTAGGGCAGGCTCGGCGCCTCCCGGATCACCACATCCTCGGCGAAGCAGGCCAGCAGTCGGGCCTGATCAGCCCCTGCCCGAGCAAGGTAAGCCTCTTCCTCCGCGTAGAAGCGAGCCAGCGCCTGCCGACCCCGGGCGTGGTTCTCGGCCATGAGGCCTCCTCTCAACCTCGGATGCGGACCTATTCCCCATCCACTATCCGGACGATAGTCTCCGAATAACGGCTAGCGGAAGGTGGACGACCCTGTACACCCTTGAAGAGATCAGCGCTCATCTGGAGATACGCGACGTACTCCAGCGGTACTGTCGCGGCTGCGATCGGCGTGACCCGGAACTGCTGAAGTCGGTCTACTTCCCGGACGCGGTCGACATCCGGGCCTACGACGCGCCGGACGCGACACCGGCGGAGTTCGCGCAGCGGCTCGTCGACGGGTTCGGCGACCTGCCGGAGTTCAGCCAGCACCACATCACGAACGTGATCATCGACCTCGACCTCGAGGCGGGTGTCGCGAACGTCGAGACCTACAACCTGGTGATGCATCCCGTCGGCCCGCAGACCAGCCTCGTGCTCCGGCCCGAGGACAGCGGGACACACCTGCGCATCATGGGCGGTCGTGCCCTCGACCGCTTCGAGCGGCGCGATGGGGAGTGGCGCATCGCCCGCCGCGTCATGCTCATCGACTGGTCGCGAGACGACCTGCCGGGCAACCCGGTCTGGACGACCATCAAACAAGGGCTTCGACCGGGCGGACCCGGCACGGATCCCTCGTACGCCCATTTCCAGGGCACCTGAGCGTCGGGCCGCGCCGAACTCAGCCGATGGCGAGTTCGGCGCGCAGGCGGTCCACCCCGCCCGTCGCGGCGGCGTTGCTGTAGGACCGTCGCAGATAGAAGTGGGCGTCGCATTCGTAGGTGAACCCCAGCGCGCCGTGCACCAGGATCGAGGACTCGGCGACGCGGCTGAACACCTCCATGGCATGGCTGGCGGCGGCCAGCGCCAGCGCGTCCACGTCCTCGCCGCCCTCGTCCACGGCGTCAATGGCCCCCCGGACGACCGCGCGGGTGGTCTCGACATCGACGAACATGTCCGCGCACCGGTGCCGTACCGCCTGGAAGCTGCCGATGCTCCGGCCGAAGGCGATCCGCTGCCGGGCGTAGCCGACCGCCGCGTCGTGCGCGGCCCGCATGCCGCCGAGACAGTCGGCCGCGATGGCCACCAGCCAGGCCGCCCGCAACCGGGTGAGCTCTGCGGGGGAGAGACATCCCAGCTCCCGGGTATGCGCCGAACGGAGCTCCAGCACTGCGGCGGGACGGCTCAGGTCGAGCACGGGTAACGCCTCACGACGGGCGTTGTCGAGCGTGACCAGGCAGACCACGGCCCCGGAGGCGTCCGGCAGCACCAGAACCAGGTGCTGGGCCGACAACCCGGCCGGTACGTAGCCCAGGCGGCCCGTGACCGACCGGTCCGCCTGGCGAACCGACTCCGCGCCGGCCAGGACTCCGGGCCACGCCACCGCCGTCGGACCGAGCAGGATCTGCCGGAGCTCCCCGGGCCGCGGCTGGGCCGCGAGACCTGTCCACAACGCGAGTGTCGACACCAGCAGATCCGGGGCGACCAGGCCCACGGCCGCCTCCTCAACGGCCGCGAGAACGTGCCGGAGCCCGCCACCGGCGAGTCCGGGCCCGTCCGGCAGCATCGCGTCGAGGATCCCGAGCTCGCTCAGCTGACGCCGGGTCGCGTCGTCGTCGCCGCCCTCGGTGCGCTCACGGAGACTCCGCCGGCTCCGCGCTGACTCCACGACCCGGGACAGCTCTGCCCTGATCTGGTGCTCGACGTCGTCGTCGGCGTGCATGGTTCACCCTTCCTTCGGCAGGCCGAGGATCCGGTTGGCGATGATGGTCTTCTGGACCTCGTCGGTCCCGCCGGCGTTCTTGATGCCGGGCCACGCGAGCGCGAACTGGCTCCACCGGTCATCCACGACGATGTCGGGGCCGATGAGCCACCGGGCGAACCTGGCCGCCTCCAACACGCTCTCGGCCAGGAAGAGCTTGGCCGCCGAGCCCTCGGGACCTGGATCGCCGCCGCGCCGTACCGACTGGACCATCTGCTGCCGCAGTTGTTCGAGCACGATCCGCCGGGCCCGGATGGCGCCCAGGCCCGCGGCCACGTCGGGCTGATGCAGCCGGCCGCGCCGCGCCGCCTCGGCTCGCAGCTCGTCGTACGGGATCTGGTCGGCGCCCACGGCAAGGCGCTCGTTCATGAGCGTGGTCATGGCCACGGCCCAGCCCTGGCCCACGGGGCCGATGGGCGCATCGACCGGTAACGAGACCTGGTCGAGAAAGACTTCGTTGAACGTCGACGCCCCGGTCATCTGCCGGATCCGGCGGATCGACACACCAGGTGCCGCCATGTCTAGTTCGAACGCGGTCAGGCCGCCGTGGCCGTCGGCACCGGTACGGGCCAGCAGGTAACCACGCTGGGCCAGGTGCGCCCATGACGTCCACACCTTCTGACCGGTGACCGTCCACGTGCCGTCCCGCTGGCGGGTGGCGCGGGTGCGCAGCGCGGCGAGGTCCGAACCCGCGTCCGGCTCGGAGAACAGCTGGCACCACACCTCACGACCGCTGATGATCCCCTCGATCGAGGTTCGTTTCTCGGGCGACCAGTGCACCAGCGTCGGCAGGACCATCCGTGTCGTGACTTCCAGGACGTGGGTCGGAACGTGGTAGCGCGACTCCTCGTCGGTGAACATGACGTCGTCGGCCCGGGACAACCCGCGTCCACCGAGCGTGGTCGGCAGCGAGAGGGCGCCCCATCCGGCCTCGAACTTGTGCCGCTGCCATCGGCGGGCAAGCTCGACGAGCTCCCGCTCCCGGGCCTCGTCGACGACCTCGAACGGGGAGAGCGGTGCGGGACCGTCGGCGGCGAACCGCGGCGCGTGCTCACGTAGCCAGGCGGCTGCCTCCGCCCGGAGCGCCGCAGGCTCCCCGGTCATGAGGGTCGCGCTCGCTCGTACATCTGCGTGATGGCGACCGAGCCGGCTCCCAGCATGTGGCACAGGCCGACCGATCGGCCCCCGCGCAGCTGGCGGACGGTCTCGTGGACCTGAGCGAGCCCGGTCGGGCCGCCGGGGTGGCCGCCGGCGACGAGGCCGCCGTGCGTGGAGAACTCCGGCAGGCCGAAGCGCTCCCGCGAGCCCGGGCCGAAGGCGCCCTTCTCGACCAGGCGCTCGGCATCGCCGTCGGCGGCGAACCCGAGAAGCTCGTAGTAGTACAGCTCCTCGATCGCGAAGGCGTCGTGCACCTGCACGACGTCGACGTCGGCCGGGCCCCGCCCGGTGGCCTCGTAGAGCGCGCCGGCCGCCCGCCTGGACATGGCGGGCGGCCCGACGATCGCCCCCTGGAAGACGTGCCCCGGGCTGTACGTCTCGCTCTCGACGTGTGAATGCAGCATCCGGACCGCGCGGTCGGCGCCGTACCGCCCGGCGAACTCCGCCGAGCAGACGACGGCGGCGGCCGCGCCCTCGCCCCAGGGGGTGCACATCATGCTCGTCAGCGGCGGCGCGATCATGCGGCTGGCGAGGACCTTCTCGACGGTGATCGGCTCGGCCGCCCGCCGGGCCGCGTAGGGGTTGTCGCGCGCGTAGTTCCAGTTCTTCGCGGCCACCGCCGCCAAGTGGCGTGGGGTGGTGCCACGGTCGTGCATCCGGCGGTGGGCCCACATGGCGAACAGCGCGGGAGCGGGCAGATTGCCCTCGCTCTCGATGATCTCCAGAGCGGACTGTTCGCTCTCCGGGCAGTCGACGCCCAGGACCAGCACGGCGTCGTAGGCGCCGGAGCCCACCCCCAGCCAGGCCAGGTGCATGGCGGCCAGGCCCGAGGCGGAGGCATGCTCGGCGTGCAGCACCGCCAGGCCGGTGACCCCCAGCTCCTTGGCGAGGTAGACCCCGCGCGGGGTCAGCGGATGCGCGGAACCACAGACGAAGGCGTCGAGATCGGCGAAGGCGCAGCCAGCGTCCGACAGCGCCGCCACCGACGCTTCCGCGGCCAGTCGGCGCGCCGAGCCCGGCGCATACCGTCCGAACGGCACCATGCCGGTGCCGAGGACCATCACGTCACGCATGCGCGAACCACCTGTCCCCATCGGGTGAGCCGGCCATCCGGTACCGCGCTCCGATCTGATGCTCACCCGGCGCCAGCCGTACCTGCAGCCGGACCCCGTCGTCGAGATCGATCTGCCCGTACGCCGTGCCCTCATACGTGGTCCACGAGTAGAGCACCCCCTCGGTCGCGAGGGCGGACTCGACCAGTGGGCGCATCCGGCCGTCGACGCTCAGGGCCCTCGCCGGGTAGAAGACCTGCCCTGTCTCGGGATCCCTGCTTCCGTTCAGCGGCGCGGCCTCGGCCCGCGCCGGCATCAGGATGAACGTGTTCCGGTAGACCACGCGGAGTCCGGTGGCGTCGGAGAGTTCCGCGACCAGATCCACCAGGCGCATCTCACCGGCCCGACCCGCACGCGTGCGCTCCGCGCCGATGTACTCCCGGACCTCGAAGACCTCGCCGACGCGCACCGGACCTCGGGCCAGCTCGATCGAGGTCTCACCGAGCAGCGTCCGGGAGCGGTCGAATCCGACTCGGTCGATGGGATCGGGGTTGGGCAGCCAGAAGCTCAGGACGGACAGGTAGGTCGGCGGGACCGGGCGGCCCGGAGCCAGCGGTTCTGGCCAGCGCACCGCTTCCCCGAACCGCTTCGACGTGCCCAGCTCGACGGGGAACGTGCACCGTTGCTCGTCGCGGCCCCCGCCGGCCGCGGGCGGCGCGTCGAGGCCGGCCAGTTCGAGGCTGACCTTGCGCTCGCCACCGCCGGTCAGGTCGGCGGTGGTCCGGTCGGGCCCGATCGACGACTCGGCCTCCAGGTCGAGCCCGAGTGGCACGATCCCGTGGTATCTGAGCCGGAGGAACCACGGTGCGCCCTCCGGCGGCGACGCCCCCTGGGACACCACGTGGGAGACCAGCCACCCGCCGTGGAGCGCGCCCATGGCGAAGAGCCCCTCGTGTCCGGCCGCCCGGGCGAACGACGGATCGTAGTGGAGGGGATTCAGGTCGCCGCTGGCTCCGGCGTAGCGGACGACATCGGTGAGCTGGACGCTGCCAAGCCGGTCAGGCATGCCCGTCCGCCTCCGCGAACAGCTCCGGCCACGCCTTGTCGAGCTGGTCGAGCGTCCACCGATGGTCACCGGCCTTGATCCGGCGGCCCCGGGTCCAGGGCTGGACGACGGTCACCTCGTCGCCTTCCACGGTGTAGACCGTCCCGGAGGGGGCGCCGCACCCGGCCGACGCGAGCCACACCACGAACGGGCTGACGTTGTCCGGGTCGAAGAAGTCGAACCCGGCGTCCGGCTTCGCCACGGCGTCGACCGCCGCCGGCGAGCTCTCGGTCAGCCGGGTCCTGGCGCTCGGCGCGATCGCGTAGGAGCGCACGCCGAGCCGCTCGTTGAGCTCGAGGTGGCACTCGTAGGCGAACGTGGCGATTCCCGACTTGGCGGTCGCGTAGTTGGCCTGGCCAGGGCTGCCGAACAGACCGGAGATGCTCGTGGTGTGGATCAGCGCCGCGTCGCGGGGAGGGCGGTCGGGGTGCTCCTTGGCCCGGCCTCGCCAGTGGGCGGCCACTGCCCTGGTCGGGCAGAAATGACCGCGCAGATGGACCCGGATCACATCGTCCCACTCCCGCGCGGTCATGTTCACCAGCATCCGGTCGCGCAGGATCCCGGCGTTGTTGACGAGCACGTCGACGTCTCCGAAGGCGTCGAGGGCGGCCTGGACGAGCCGGTGGGCGCCCTCCCAGTCGGCGATGTCGTCACCATTGGCGATGGCCTCGCCGCCCGCTTCGCGGATCTCGCGGGCCACGTCCTCAGCCGGAGTGTCCTGACCGGGTTCGCCGTGCAGGCCGCCGCCGAGATCGTTGACAACGACCTTGGCCCCTTCCCTGGCGAGGTGGAGGGCGTACGAGCGGCCAAGCCCCCGGCCCGCCCCGGTGACGATCGCCACTCTGTCCCGCAGTCTGCTCATCTCTTTCCTCACTCGCGAAATCCGCCGGCTGGACTCAGCCCTCTAGCCAGGAACGCAGATAGACACCGTCGTCGCTGGCGAGAGCGCCCTCGCCCAGCAGCAGTGGCTGGAACGTGTCCACCATCACGGCGAGCTCGTCCACCGCCTTCGCGCCGATGGACGCCGCGTAGGCGCCCGGTTGCGGGCCATGCGAATGGCCGCCGGTGTGCAGGGTCACCGAACCGGGTGCGACACCCGATCCGGAACGGGCCTCGTAGTTGCCGGCGACGTAGAACATGACCTCGTCGCTGTCGACGTTCGCGTGGTAGTAGGGCGCCGTCACGGCGTCGGGGTGGTAGTCGACCATGCGTGGCACGAAGTTGCACATCACGAAGTTGCGGCCCTCGAACACCTGGTGAACGGGTGGGGGTTGCAAGACGCGGCCCGTGAGCGGTTCGAAGTCGTGCACGCTGAAAGCGTACGGATACAGGCACCCGTCCCAGCCGACCGCGTCGAACGGGTGAAACGGGATCGTGTGGATCGTGCCCCCGATGCCGCCGCGGACCCGGTGTTTGATGTACACATCGGTCTCGTCGCGCGGGTCCTCGCCCAGGTCCTCGGCCAGCAGAGGTTCCGTGGGCCCGCGCAGATCACGCTCGCAGTACGGCGACTGTTCCAGGAACTGACCCTGCCGGGACAGATACCGGCTCGGAGCCTGGATGTGTGAGTTCGCCTCCACGCAGTACGCCCCCAGCGGACCGGAACCGGTGTCGGGGACCCATCGGTGCGTGGTCCCCCGGGGTACGACGACGTAGTCGCCGCTGGTCACCTCGAGCGTGCCGAAGACCGACTCCAGGCGAGCGCTGCCCCGCTCGATGAAGACGCACTCGTCGCCCACCGCGTTGCGGTAGAAGGGCGAGCGTTCCCCGGCCACCACGTAGGCGATGCGGACGTCGTCGTTGCCCAGGATGAGCCGCCGGTCCCGGACCAGGTCCTTGCCGCCGCCGCCCGCCGGGAAGAGCCGGTGCAGCGTGAAATGCCGCGGATTCATCGGCTCGTTCTCGTGCAGACCCATGTCGCCCGGCTGCCACGTCGAGGCGCGGGCGATCGCGGACGGCAGGTTGCGGTGGTAGAGCAGGGACGACGTCGACGAGAACCCCTCTTCGCCGATCATCTCCTCGTAGACCAGCGTCGACCCGTCCGGACGATGGGCCGTGTGGCGCTTGCGGGAGATCGAGCCGACGGCCCGGTAGTACGTCATGACGCATTCCCTTCGGGGGTCCACGGCCGTGGGTTGTGGCGCGGCAGCAGGCGGTTACCCGCGTCGATGACGAGGTCGAGACCGGTGATGTCGGCCGCCTGCGCCGAGGCCAGCCAGAGCACGGCCGCCGTGACCGAGCTGGGATCGAGTTGGCGGCGTCCGGCGAGCAGCGTCATGGCATACCCTCCCGCGAGGAACTCCTCGCGGGAGGCGCCTGGGCGGACGCGGTCGTAGACCGCCTGGAAGTTGACCATCGGCGTGTCGACCAGCCCGGGACTGACCGAGTTGACCCGCACGCCGAACTCCCCGAGTTCGGCGGCGAAGATCTTGGTGAGCTGCACGAGCGCCGCCTTGGAGGCCGCGTAGTGCGCGTAGTTCTGCGTCGGTATGGTGGCCGACGTCGACCCGATGATGATGATGTTGCCTTCGCGTCGTTGGATCATGGAGGGCGCGACCGCCTTGGCCATCCGCCAGCTTCCGTTGACGTTGACGTCGAACGTGGACGTCCAGGCTTCCTCCGACACCTCCCAGAACCGCCCCGTGCTCCAGATGCCGTGGTTGAGGACGAGCGTGTCGATATGGCCGAACTCCGCCAGCACGGTGTCGGCCGCCGCCTGGACTTGAGCCGAGTCGCGGACGTCGCAGGCGACCGCCAGGCCACGGGCGCCCGTCTTGGCGATCAGGTCGGCGGTCTCCCGCAGGTCGTCCGAGGTGGCCAGTTCGTAGGGGAGGCCGTCGATCGGTACGCCGATGTCGAGCACGGCCACGTCGGCACCGCGTGCCGCGAAGCCGAGCGCGTGACTACGGCCCTGGCCGCGTGCCCCGCCGGTGATGAGGACGGTCTCTCGCGTCACGGTGTGGTGCCACCTCCACTTAAGCGCCAGATCCGACAAGAGTCGGAGATATGAGTCCGATTATCGGTGATTACACCTTCCTGGTCAGACCCGCAGACTGTCAAGAACCTGCCCCATTTCCCGAGCACCTGACCGGTGGACACCGCATTGACAGGCCTCGACCCCCGATGACAGAGTGGCGACAGAATCGGAGATATACGTCCGATAAGCGAACGGAGATAGGTCGTGAGCCCCACCCGCACGGACCTGCTGGCCGTGCCGATGGCGGACGTGCCTTCGGCGAACGAGATCTACTCGGGAGTCGCCCGCATCAGTGGCACCCTGTGGTGCACCCGGCACCGGGCCCACCCGGACCGGCGGGCGGAGACGGCCGTCGTCGCCGTGCACCCCTCCTCGAACTTCATGGGCCACTACGCGTTGACCGCGATCGCCGGCGCGGGGTACGACGCCATCGGCATGACCACGCGCTACCTCGGCAACGACTCCGCGCTCCTGCTGGAGAACTGCGTGGTCGACGTGGGCAGCGTCATCCGGTACCTGCGGACGGAGGGATACGAACAGGTCGTCCTGTTCGGCAACTCCGGCGGCGGGGCGCTCGCCGCGCTCTACCAGAACCAGGCGGAACGGCCGAGCATCACCTCCTCCCCCGGCGGCGGCGGGCCCGATCTGACCAGAGCCGACCTCCCGCCGGCCGACCTCCTCATCCTCGCCATGGCCCATCCGGGCCGCTCGCAGTTGCTCACCGAGACGCTGGACCCCTCGATCGCCGACGAGGCGGCGCCGTTCGCACGCGACCCCGGGCTGGACATGTACGACGCCTCGAACGGCATTCCCTACGACGCCAGCTGGCTGCGGGCCTATCGAATCGCCCAGCGGGCCCGCAACGACGCCATCACGGCGTGGGCGGAGGGGATGCTCGGCCAGCTGGCCGAGCGCGGAATCGCCGACCTTCCGTTCGTCGTCCACGGCGTGGGCGCGGACCCGCGCTACGTCGACCTGTCCCTCGACCCGAACGACCGGGAACCGGGGACGCTGTGGGGTGACCCCTGGAACGCCAACTTCCAGCCGGCGACCCTCGGCCATTTCACGACCGTCAGAGCCTGGTTGTCACAGTGGTCGCGCAGCCGGAGCAGGGGCCACGCCCCCGATCTGCTGCCCTCGGTCACCACGCCGGTCCACGTCGTCTACGGCACGGCCGACCAGAGCTGCTTTCCCTCGCACGCCCGCGAGCTCTACGACAGCATCCCGCACGATGACCGCGCCCTCACCGCTATCGGCGGGGGGCGCCACTACCTGCACGGGCAACCCGAGCAGCTGGCAACCATGATCGATGCCGTGTCCACATGGATAGACGCCCATCGGGGTTGATTGAAGGGACAGCTCATGTCGCCCACCGCAGCCGCGAACTACAGCCCGGAAGCGCTCGCCGCGCGGGCCGAGATCACCGACCGCATCCACCTCTACGCCCACTGTGTGGATCGGCGGCGCTGGGAGCTGCTGGACCAGGTCTTCCACGACGACGCCACCTGGTGGGTCTCCTCGATCGGTTCGGAAAAGGGTTGGCGGGAGGCGATGGAGAGCAGCCGCACGCTGTTCGCGGCGGCCCTCGACGCCACCCACCACCAGGTGGGCAACGTTCTGATCAGCCTGGACGGGGAGGTGGCGGTGAGCGAGACGCTCTGCACCGCCTACCACCGGGTCCGGGCGGATGCCCCGCTCGGCGGCATGTTCGGTGGCACCGGCTGCGCCTACGACCTGCTCGCCGGCGGCCGCTATCTCGACCGCTGGGAACTGCGCGACGGTGATTGGAAGCTGGCCCGGCGCCGGGTCCACTCCGAGTGGCGCCATCAGCAGCCGGCGGCGGACGGCATCCTGTCCACATACCCGCCAGAAGCACGCGGCGCGTACGACGACTCCGATCAGTCCACGCCCGTCATCCTCCGGTACCGCGCCGCCCAGCACCAGACCTCGACCCCGGAGTGAC
The DNA here is from genome assembly GCF_009687865.1 of Acrocarpospora macrocephala. Classification (GTDB taxonomy): domain Bacteria; phylum Actinomycetota; class Actinomycetes; order Streptosporangiales; family Streptosporangiaceae; genus Acrocarpospora; species Acrocarpospora macrocephala. The sequence goes on along the minus strand of NZ_BLAE01000051.1, from coordinate 38,111 downwards.
CATGCCGAGTCCCCGCATCACGGCCAGTCTCACGTACTGGAGCACCCGCACCCCGAACGCCGTGGCGGTCGAGTGCGACGGGGCGACGCTGACCTGGCGCGAGCTGGCCGACAGCGTCGAGTCCCTCGCGGAACACCTCGCGGCGGACGGCCTGCGCGCCGGCGACCGGATCGGATACCTGTGCCAGAACAGCGTCGGGGTCATCCAGACCATCCTGGCCGCGGTGGCGCTCGACGCCATCGTCGTCCCGCTCAACATCCGCCTCACCATCCCCGAGCTGAGCTGGATCGTGGAGGACGCCGGGCTGGACGCCCTGCTGGTGGACGAGACGTACACCCGCCAGGCCCTCGAGCTGCGCGAGGGCCGCGAGCTCCGGCTGTACTGGGAAGGACCCGGCTGCCCGCCGTGGGCCCGCCCGCTGGTCGCCACGCCGGCCGGAGCGCCGACGGGCCGTTTGAAGCGGGCCGTCGGGGACCCGGACCTTCCGGCGTTCATCTCCTACACCTCAGGCACGACCGGCCGCCCCAAGGGTGCGATCCTGACGCACGGCAACTTCCTGGCCGCGGCGATCTCGTTCGCCACCACGGAGTCCATGACCAGACACGACAGTTGCCTGCTGGTGCTGCCGTTGGCCTTCACCGGCAGTCTCATGGCCACCTGGGCGCCGACGTACTACACCGGCGCGAGATTCGTCATGCACCCCCGATTCGACGCGGCCCGCACCCTGACCGAGCTGGAGCACGGGAACATCACCGTCTTTCCGGCCGTCCCGGTGGTCTTCGATCAGCTGGCCGCCCTGCCACGGTTCGACACCGCCGACCTGAGCACCCTGCGGGTCGCGAAGGCCGGTGGGGCTCCACCCTCGGCCGCCACGCTCGCTCGCTATCTGCGGCGCGGCATGCCGATCGGCCAGGGTTACGGGATGACCGAGAGCACCGGTGTGGGCGCCTCGCTGCCACAGGAAGACTTCGAGCGTAAGGCCGGATCCACCGGCGTCACGAACTACGGCATCGAGCTCGCCATCATGGACGCGGAGGGAACGCCGCTGCCGGACGACGAGGTCGGTGAGATCTGCCTGCGGGGAGCCGCCGTCATGCTGGGCTACTGGCGCAACCCCGAAGCCACGGCCGAGACCCTCCGCGATGGCTGGCTTCGCACGGGTGACCTCGGCCGGCTCGACCACGAGGGATACCTCACCATCATGGGTCGGGAGAAGGACATGGTCCTGTCCGGCGGCCTGAACGTCTACCCCGGCGAGATCGAACGGATCATCATGCTCGATCCGCGGGTGTCCGAGGCCGCCGTCGTCGCCGTGCCCGATGAGCGGTGGGGCGAGGTGCCGGCCGCCGTCGTAGTGAGCGACTCGGCCGACCTGACGGCCGCGATGGTGCTCGACGTCTGCCGACTCGAACTGGCCGACTACAAGGTGCCCAAGTACGTGTACGTACGACCCGAGCCGCTCCCCCGGACGATGTCCGGCAAGGTGGCCAAGGCGGAGGTCCGGGCTGAACTCTCCGAGCACGTGTCATGACCCGGTACGAAACCAGAGAGGTCCACCTGGCGCGCCGCCCCGACGGGATGCCGGTCACCGACGACTTCCGCATGATCACCACGTCGCTCGAACCGCCCGGTCCTGGCCAGGTTCTCGTGCGCAACGTCCTGATGTCCGTCGATCCGTACATGAGGGTGCGCATGGCCAAGCTCCCCTCATACCCCCACTGGGAGCTCGACCAGGTCATGGACGGCAGCGCGATCGGCGTGGTGGAGCGGTCCGAGCACCCGGACCTGCCGGTGGGCACCGTGGTCAGCCACCGCCTCGGCTGGCGAGAGCACGCGGTCCTCGACGCCGGCCACGCGAGCACCGTGCGGCACATCGACGGGATCCCGCTGACCGCCCACCTGGGCGTGCTCGGCATGGCCGGATTCACGGCGTACGTCGGGCTCACCCAGATCGGAGCCCTCACGCCGGGCGAGTCGCTGTACGTCTCGGGCGCGGCCGGCGCGGTCGGCAGCGCCGTCGGGCAGATCGCCCGAATCCTCGGTGCCGGCCGCGTCGTCGGCAGCGCCGGAACGCCGGCCAAGGTGGCGTACCTGGTGGACGGTCTCGGCTTCGATGGCGCCTTCGACTACCACGTCGAGTCCTTGAGCGAATGCGTGGCCACGAACATCCCGGACGGGATCGACGTCTACTTCGACAACGTCGGCGGCGGTCATCTCCAGGCCGCCCTCGACTCGATGAACCAGCACGGGCGCATCGTGGTCTGTGGGGCCATCGGTGAGTACAACGCACTCCGGGGGCAGCCGGGTCCGAGCAACCTCATCTATGTGCTCACCAAGCGGCTGCGCATGGAAGGCTTCACCATCCGCGAGCACATGGCCGAGTACCCGGCCTTCGTCGCGCGGGCGACCACCTGGCTCCTGGACGGTCAGCTGAGGAGCACCGACACGGTCGTCTCGGGTCTGGAGTCGGCGGTCGACGCGTTCCGAGACCTGCTGGCCGGCCGCAATATCGGAAAAATGCTGGTCCGCCTCTCCGAAGACCCGACGCCCCCGCCCGACCGTGGTGCGGCGTCCGCCTAGCGTCGTAGGCGGACATCCGCCGCGCCGAGGAGTCCGTTATTCGGATATCATCAGCTCGGATGAGTGGGCGTCCGAGCGGAGGTGGGAGTGCCCGAGATCTCCAAGACCGTCGACCAGGCTCTGAAGTTGGTGGAAACGCTCTCGAACAACGGGCCCATGTCGATCAATGACCTGAGCCGCCATCACCAGCTTTCGCGAACGGTTGTCTACCGGCTCCTGACTACCCTGGAGGTCCACGGATTCGTCCGGCGTGCACAGCTCATCTACAGCATCGGGCCCCGCCTGTTCGCGCTGGCTCGGCAGATGGAGGAAGAGCTGCGCAATGTGGCGCGCGTGCCCATGAGCGCATTGGCCGAGTCCATCAACGAAACCATCGTGCTCGTCGTTCGCGATGGATCGGACGCGCTGTCGGCGGACGTCATCCCTGGGCGCCGGCATCTGCTGCAAGTCAACTTCCCGCCTGGGTACCGGTATCCGCTGACCAGGACCGCGTCGGGGCGGGCGATCCTCGCGTTCCTGCCCGACGACGAGCGTGAGCAGGTCATCAGGAGCTCGACGACCAGCCCGGAGGACCGGGCGCTGCTCGTGGAACAGCTCACCCAGGTGCGACACCAGGGCTTCGCGTTGAGCAGCAACGAGTACCACAACGGCCTGGCTGGACTGGCGGTTCCGGTCCATGCCGACGGCGGCGTCGTCGCCAGTCTGGCGATCGTCACCCCCCTCGTCCGCTCGGAAGCGATCACGTCGGGAACCGCGGCGCTGTTGGCGGCGGCCAATCAGATCAGCCAGCGGATGTCCAACCTCAGCGGTGCCGCGGAGGAGTAGGCACCCCACTGGACTCCGATAGTCGGACACCGATCTCCGACTGCCGCAACGCTGATTCGAGCGTGCCGACGATGGCGCGGAAGCCCGGCGGCCTGCGGCCGAACGGCATAGCCACATGAGTCTCCGCGTGATGTGAGCCGCGCGCTCACACCTTTGCGCGCGGAACACGTCCGGCCTGAGCCACTCCGAGCGAAGGCCGAAGCCCGCCCGGGAAAGACATCACTGATCCGGCGACCTCGCCCGCCATGCCACGGCGACGACCGAACCCCGATGGCGTTGTATGTCCGGAATGTTTCTTTTTAGGCAGACCATTGACTGCCTGGAACCCCGACCCATATCGTCCCGGTCAAGCGAACGATGTACCAATGACCGGAACACAGGTGAAGGGATGGGTACCAGAGCATGACATCAAGCGAAATCCGGCCGCTGCTGGACCCCTTCCTCTTGGGTGGCGTTTACCTGCGTAATCGTGTGTTCGTTCCCGGTCACACCACCAACTTCGGGCATGACAACCGGCCCACCGTCCGCCATGTGGACTATCACGCGGAACGTGCCAACGGTGGTGTCGGGATGATCATCACCGAGGCGATTCGGGTGCACCCCACCAGCGCGGGGCGGCATATCAGCCTTGGCAGCTTCGATGACGGCTCGATCCCGGCGTACGCGGCGGTGGCTGAGGCCGTGCGAGCGGGTGGGGCGGCGATCTTCGCGCAGATCATGCATGCCGGGCGGCAGGCCAGTGGTGACGCCACCCGCACCGCCGCCTGGGCCCCAACCGGGGTGCCGTGGGCAGCGGGGGCGCATATTCCGCACGCCATGGGGCGGGGTGACATCGCCACCGTGGTCGCGGCCTTCGGTGCGGCGGCCAGGCGGATGCGGGCGGCCGGATACGACGGCGTCGAGGTGCACCTGGGCCACGGCCATCTGCTCCAGCAGTTTCTCTCGCCGTTCTCCAACACGCGCGACGACGCCTACGGGGGCGACGCCGACCGCAGGCTCCGCCTCACCCGGGAGGTGCTGACCGAGGTGCTGGCCCAGGCGCCGGGGCTGCCGGTCGGCATCCGGGTCAGCGCCGACGAGTTCCTGCCCGGCGGTCTCACCCCGGCCGATGTGGTGGAGATCGTCGCGACTCTGCGGGGCGAGTTTCCCTTGGCGTACGTGCACGTCAGCCACTCCGCCTACCACGGCAGTTACTCGCTGGCCACCCAGATGGCCGATATGAGCTTCGGTCACGCCCCGTTCCGGCACCACGCCGCGCTCTTCAAGCGCGAGTTCCCCGATTTGCCGGTGCTGGCCGTCTGCCGCCTGGACACGCTGGCCGAGGCCGCCGATCTGGTGCGGTCCGGTGACGCCGACCTGGTCGGCCTGGCCCGGCCGCACATCGCCGACCCGCACCTGGTCCGCCACGCGATGGCGGGCGAGCCCGCCCGCTCCTGCCTGGCCTGCAACCAGGGGTGTGTGGGCAGGCTGGAGGCGAGTCTGCCGATCTCCTGCGTGGTCAACCCGGAGGTGGGGGCCGAGCGGGCCTGGGCGGCCGTGTGGTCCGGACCGCATAAAGAGACCCGGCGGGTGCTGGTGGTCGGCGGTGGACCGGCGGGGACGGAGGCGGCGCTGGCCGCGCACCGGGCGGGCCACGAGGTGACGCTCGCCGAGGCTGCTGACCGGCTGGGCGGCCAGATCGTGCTGGCCGCTCAGGTGGCGGGACGGGAACGGCTCGGGTTGCTCGCCGCCGAGCCCGCCGCCCAGTTGGCCGCGACCGGCGTATCAGTACGGCTCGGCCTGCGCGTGACGGCCGATGACCTGTTGCCAGGCGGGCGGCTGGCCGGGTTCGACGACGTGATCGTGGCGACCGGGTCCCGGCCCTCGCGTCGCGAACTGCCCGGCGGACCGCCGGTCTTCGATCTGTGGCAGGCAGTGCGGGCACTCGCCGACCTGCGCGGCACCGTGGTCGTACGCGACGACGAGGGGACCTGGGCGGCGGCCTCGGTCGCCGAGCACCTGGCCCGGCTGGGCACGAAGGTGCACCTGGTCGTCCCCACCGCGTCGCTGGCGGCCCGGGTCACCACCTACTCCAAGCTCGCCCTCACCCGCCGCCTTGGCGACCTCGGCGTCAAGGCCCACCTGCTCAGAAGCGTGACCGGCGCCGACGGCGACCGGGTCACCCTCCAGGACTCCCTGACCGGGGAGACCGAAGAGCTGACCGGCGTCTCCGCCGTCGTGGACGCCGGTCGCCCGGAGGCCGCCGATGAAATCTATCGCGCGCTGGACGGGCAGGACGGCGCGCCGAGGGTGCACGTCGTCGGCGATGCCAACGCTCCGCGTACCGCGCTCGAAGCGGTGTACGAGGGCCGGCTCGCCGGTGTCTTCCTTACCGACCCCGCCAGCGGCGCCACGGCGCTCGCGCAGGCGGGCTGACCATGAGGAGAAGTCACGTGATCGACATCGAGGACCGTCTGGAGCTCGACGAGCGTTCCGCCGTCGACTTCGTGCTGGCCATGCGGAAACGCTGGTCGGACACCGTCTACCCGACGATGGCGGAGCAGTACAGCCAGAGCGGGCCGCCCTCGGGAGACGTCGCGGAGGCCGGACGGCGGCTCCGGGAGCTGGACCTCTACCCGTGGTACAGCCACCTGGAGCGGGTGCAGCAGAAGATGCTGTGGAAGATCGCCGGGGACGCGGTGCTGCGCCGCCGGGCCGACCTGCTCGCCCAGTACGACCAGGGGTCCGCCCCGCTCGGCAGCCTGACCCTGGACCCAGACCTGGAACTCCCGTCCTGGTACACCGACTACGACATCCACATCCAGCCGGGCAGCTTCTACTCCGATGACATGTCCGCCTATGTCTACGAGTTCGGCGCCCGGATCGTCATGCTCCGCGACAACGACGGCTACAAGTTCCACCGCCTGTTCACCGAGACGGCGCTGCCCGCGGAGGACGGCGTCTCCCGGGTGGTGGACATCGGCTGCGGGTTCGGCAAGAGCACCCGCCCGCTGGCGCTCCGCTACCCGGACGCCGAGATCATCGGCATCGACCTGGCCGCGCCCGGGCTGCGTCTGGCGCACGCCGAGGCCGAGGCGGCGGGGGCGCGGATCTCCTACCGGCAGGGCGACGGCCGGGCCACCGGCCTTGAGGGCGGCTCCTGCGACGTGGTCACCGGCACGATGGTGCTGCACGAGATGCCCGCCGCGGCGGTCGGCGAGACCCTGCGGGAGGCGGCCCGCCTGCTCAAGCCGGGCGGCGCGCTCCGCTTCCTGGAGTTCCAGCCGACTGGCGACCCGTTCCGGGACGCCACCATCTTCGAGCACGCAGAGCGGAACAACGAGCCGTTCTTCCACGACCTGTTCGGCTCCGACCTGCTCCAGATGTGCCGGGACGCCGGGCTCGTCGATCCCCGCTGGACCCCGTTCGACGAGCGCCGGGACGGTATCAGCCCCGACGGCTGGGGGGAGCGCCGCGAGTGGCACTTCCCGTGGGCCGTCCTGTCCGCGACCAAGCCGGAGTGACGTAAAGATGGCCGACGAATTCGACTACTTCCACGACCGCGCCGTGGGCAAGCTGTTCGATCTCATCCTGCAGCTCGGCACCGACCTGCACGTGACCAACAACCGGCTGCACGCGCTGGAGGCGCTGCTGGTCCGCAAGGGCGTGCTGGCCGCCGGCGAGCTGGACGCGCTGGTGCCCACCCCCGAAGAGCGCCAGATCCTGGACGCCCAGCGGGACGCCCTGATCGGCCGGCTGATGCGGATCATCACCGAGAGCGGCCCCGCCGAGCACCCGCTGCGCGACCAGTGGGAAGCGGCGCTCGCCGCGAAGGCCGGCTGATGACGAGCCCGTCCCCCGCCGCCCTGGTCGATCGTTACCTCCAGCTCTGCGAGGACCGCGATCTGGCCGCCGCGTCCGCCTTCCTGGCGCCGGGCGCGCGGCTGAACTTCCCCGGCGGGCGCACCCACCCGTCGCTGGCCGCGATGGCCGCGGCGGCGAGCGGCGCCTACCGGTGGGTGCGCAAGCGGCGCGACCGCTACTTCGAGGCGGCGGGTGACGGCGCCGACCAGGTCGTCATCTCGCTCGGCACGCTCTACGGCGAGGATCTCGCGGGCGAGCCGTTCTCCGGCGTGCGCTACGCCGACGTGTTCGTGCTGCGCGACGGACTGATCGTCGAGCAGAACGTTTTCAACGATCTCCCCGAGGCCGGGATCGTCCCCGTCCCCACCCCCCGATAGCCGGCTCGAACGAGGTGCCGAAACCATGAAAATCCCCCACCGCATCACTGCTCTCGCGCTCACCCTCACCACCGCACTCGCCCTGTCCTCCTGCGGCTCCGACCCCGAACCGGCCGCGCAATCCACGGGAGACGCCGTCACCCCGCTGGTGTTCGCCATCGCCTCCGCGGTGATCGGGCCCAAGGAGGAGGTGGCCACCTTCGGCGTCGCCAAGGACCAGGGCTTCCTGGCGGAGGAGAAGCTGGAGGTGAGCACGATCAACACCGACGGCTCGGTCGCCGCGCTCCAGGCGGTCGCCTCCGGCAGCGCCGACATCACCGCCGCCGACGCCGGGTCGATCCTGGCCGCCAGGGAGAAGGGCCTGAAGATCAAGGCCATCGGCGGTCTGGTCCAGAACTGGCCCTGGAAGATCGCCGTCAAGCCGGGCTCCGGGATCGCCGCGGGCGCCGACTTCAAGGGCAAGCGGATCGGCGTGATCAGCCTCGCCTCCGGCTCGGCCCCGTTCGCCCGCGGTTTCGTACGGCAGGCGGGCCTGGACCCGGAGAAGGACGTCGAACTGGTCCCGGTCGGCGTCGGCGCCCAGGCGGCGGCCGCGATCAACGGCGGCGAGGTGGACGCGCTGGCCCTCTACGACCAGGCCTACCAGGTGATCGCCAACTCCGGCACCACCTTCGACTACCTCCCCAACCCGGACATGTTCCAGGGCATCCGGTCGATCACCTTTGCCGTCCGCGAGGAGGCGCTGACCGAGCAGAAGGACGCGATCACCCGCTACCTGCGGGCCGCGTACAAGGGCATGCTCTTCTCCGCGGTCAATCCGGAGGCCGCGATGAGCGTGGGCTACAAGGTCTTCCCCGCGATCCTGGCCGGCAAGGACGCCAAGGCGCAGCTGGCGGGCGACACCACGGTGCTGAACGCCTGGATCAAGACCGCCACCCCGCTCACCGGCGCGCCGGAGACGTTCGCGAACTGGGGCGCGATCAGCGACGCCGAGTGGGCCAAGACCCAGGCGTACACGCTGGGCGCCGGCCAGATCACCAAGGAAGTACCGCTGGCCGAGGTGTGGGACGCGAGCCTGCTGACCGGCGCCAATGACTTCGACTCGGCCGCCGTGGTGACCAAGGCGAAGGCGTACACGGCCGGATAAACGGCGAGCGTTAGCGACAAGAGCATCACGAGAGGAGGGCCCGATGGCCATCAGAACGCACCGGGCGTCCGCGACCGCCGCGACCGGCACGGCCGAGGAGTCCTGGATCGAGGTCGGCGGGTTGCAGAAGTTCTACCGGCCGCGCCGGTCGGAACCGACGCACGCGCTGTCCGACATCGGCTTCACGGTCCGGCGGGGCGAGTTCGTCTCGGTCGTCGGGCCCTCCGGCTGCGGCAAGACCACGCTGCTGAAGATCCTCGCCGGGCTGATCCCGAAGAGCGAGGGCGTCGTGCGGATCTCCGGGCGGGATGTGCGCAAGCCCATTCCCGAGGTCGGCATGGTGTTCCAGTCGGCGACGCTGCTGCCGTGGCGGACCATCCTGCAGAACGTCATGATCCCGGCCGAGGTGCAGGGCCTGAATATCGCGACCCACCGCAAGCGGGCCCGCGAGCTGCTGAGCATGGTCGGTCTGGACGGGTTCGAGGACAAGTACCCGCATGAGCTGAGCGGCGGCATGCAGCAGCGCGCCGGGATCTGCCGGGCGCTGGTGCACGACCCCGCGGTGCTGCTGATGGACGAGCCGTTCGGCGCGCTGGACGCGATGACCCGCGAGCACATGAACGTGGAGCTGCTGCGGATCTGGCGGGAGAGCGGCCAGACCATCGTGTTCGTCACGCACTCCATCTCCGAGGCGGTGTTCCTGTCCGACCGGGTGGTGGTGCTCAGCCCCCGTCCCGGGCGGATCGCCGAGATCGTGCCGATCGACCTCGGCCGGCCGCGCGACATCTCGCTGGTGTCCTCCGACGCGGCGGGCGTGTACGTGAAGCGGATCCGCGAGCACTTCAACGGCGCCGGCGCCATCGACTGACGAGGGACGATCCATGACCATGACCGTGAAACCACCCGCGACCTCCCGCAAGCCGCGGATCGACCTCAGGGAACGTCCGGAGATCGTGCTCGTCCCCGCCGTCTTCGTGGTCGTGGTGGCCGGTTGGGAGTTCCTGCTCGAACCGCTCGGGGTGGAGGCGTACGTGCTGCCCCGGCCGTCGCAGATCGCGGCCTCGCTCGGCGGCCAGCTCGGCGACGAGCTGTTCTGGAGGCACCTGTGGGTGACCCTGCAGGAGTCGCTGGCCGGTTACCTGATCGGTGTCGCGGCGGCGCTCGTGCTCGGCACCCTGATCTCGCAGATCCGGCTGGTGGAGCGGACGCTGATGCCGTACATCGTGGCGTTCCAGACCGTGCCGAAGGTGGCGCTCGCGCCGCTGTTCGTGGTCTGGTTCGGGTTCGGCATGACCAGCAAGATCGTGATGGCCGCGGTGATCTCGTTCTTCCCGATGCTGGTGAACGTGGTCGAGGGGTTGCGCGCGGCGGACGCCGACCGGATCCAGATGCTGACCGTGTTCGGCGCGAGCAAGGCGCAGGTGTTCCGGCTGGTCCGGCTGCCGACGGCGCTGCCGTTCATCTTCGCCGGGCTGGACATCGGCATCGTGTTCGCCATCCTCGGCGCGGTGGTCGGCGAGTTCATCGGGGCCAAGGAGGGGTTGGGGTACCTGCTCCTGCAGACCAACTACAACTTCGACATCTCCGGCATGTTCGCGGTGCTGGTGGTGCTCTCGGTGCTCGGGCTGGTCGCGCACTTCCTGATCCGCTTCCTGCAGCGGCGGATCGCCTTCTGGGCCGAGGACAGCCGGGTGATCGGCGCATGAGCGCGGTGAACCGGTTCGACGGGCGGGTGGCCCTGGTCACCGGCGCGGCGCGTGGTATCGGGGCGGCCGTCGCGGTGGTGCTCGCCGAGCGCGGGGCCACGCTGGCGCTGGCCGACCTGCCGGAGGCGGACTGGGAGCTGCCGGAGCTGCCCGGTGCCGGGCACACCCGGCACCAGGTGGACGTGCGGTCGGGCGAGTCCTGCCGGGCGCTGGTGGCCGCCGTGCTCGACGCGCACGGGCGGCTGGACCATCTGGTGAACAACGCCGGGATCGTGCGGCGCGGCCCGGCGGCCACCATGTCCGAGCGTGACTTCACCGACGTGCTGGACGTCAACCTGACCGGTACGTTCCGGATGTCGCAGGCCGCCCACCCGGCCCTGCGCGGGTCCGGTCACGCCAGCGTGGTCAACCTGGGCTCCACCAACGGGCAGGTCGCGGTCCGCGACTCGCTCGGCTACTGCGTCAGCAAGGCGGGCGTCATGCACATGGCCCGGGTGCTCGCGCTGGAGTGGGCCGGGGACGGCATCCGGGTCAACGCGGTCGGGCCGACCATCGTGCCCACCGCGATGACCGCCGACGTGCGAGCCGACGCGGCGTACCTGCGGGACAAGCTGGCGAGCATCCCGCTCGGCCGGATGGCCGGGCCCGTCGATGTGGCGAACGCGGTGGCCTTCCTGCTCAGCCCGGCCGCCGCGATGACCACCGGCCAGACGATCTTCGTTGACGGCGGCGTCACCATTCACTGAAAGGAACCCCCCATGCCTCAGTACGACGTCTCGGCCGCGCTGGCCGCGGTCGACGAGCATTTCGACACCTTCGTCGCCGAGCTTCAGGAGTTGTGCCGGATCCGCAGCCGCCGCCAGGAGCCGGATCAGATGGCGGTCACCGCCGATTTCGTGGCCGGGTCGCTGCGCCGGTGGGGCGGGAGCGCCGAAATCGTGCCGTGGGAGCACTCCTATCCGTACGTGATCGGTGAGTTCGGCGGGGGTTCTCCCGCGTTGTTGCACTTCAATCACTATGACGTCGAGGTGGAGCCGACCGGGGACGACGACGCGTGGACCAGCCCGCCGTACGCGGCCGAGGTCAGGGACGACCGTCTGTACGCGCGCGGCGTCGCCGACGACAAGGGCGCCCTGATGTCGCGGGTGCACGCGGCGGCCGCGTTCCGACTGGCGGGACTGGACGCGCCGGTCACCAGCCGGTTCCTGATCGAGGGCAAGCGGCAGCTGCACAGCCCCGGCCTGGCCTCCTTCGTCGCGGCGCACGCCGACCGGCTGGCCTCCGACGCGGCGCTCTGGGAGAACTCCTGGGTGGACGCGGCCGACCGGCCGCTGCTGAAGCTGTCCGAGAAGGGCATCCTCTACCTGCGGCTCACCGCGACCACCCTGAGCCGCGAGCTGACCAGCCAGAACACCGCTCTGCTCCCGGCCGCGACGGCCCGGCTCGCGGCGGCGCTGGCCACCCTGCAGCGGCCGGACGGCACGGTGCTGGTGCCTGGCTTCGCCGACGGCGCCCGGGTGCCCACCGGCACCGAGCTGGACCTGCTGCGGGCGCTCCACTTCGACGGGGAGTTACTGCGCAACCGGGCCGGAGTGGACCGTTTCCTCGGGGACCTCACCGACGAGCAGGCCGCCGTCGAGATCAGGACCCGCCCGACGCTGACCGTCACCGGCTTCACCGGCGGCGACAACCGGGACGATGTCACCCTGGGCATCCCGTCCACCGCCTCCGCCAAGCTGGAGATCCGCCTGATCGCCGGGCAGGACCCGGCCAGGGTCCGGGAGGCCGTCGTCAAGCACCTGGCCGACCAGGGCTTCGGCGACCTGGCAGTGGAGACCATGGCGACCAGCCGCCCGAACCTCACCGACCACCGCGACCCATTCGTCACCCTGGTCGCCGACGCGGCCCGCCGGGCGTACGGGGCCGAGCCGGTGGTGGAGCCCTACACCCAGTGGGTGGGCAATCAGGGCGTGCTGGCCGGGCTGCCGATCGTCGGGGTAGGGGTGTCCAGGTTCGACTCCGGCGTGGACGGTCCCAACGAGAACATCCGGCTGGACGACTACCGCAACGGGATCAAGCACGTGATCGAGGTCATGGGCGCGATGGCGGTGACGGCGTGAGCTTCGTGACGCATCTGCGGGGCGGCTCGCCGCGCGCGTACCTGACCCTCCCCTGGGGGCAGGTGCACTACCGGGAGGCAGGCGACCCCGCCGCGCCGCCGCTGGTGCTGCTCCACCAGTCCCCGCTCTCCTCGGCCACCTACGAGCCCGCGCTGGCCGAACTGGCCGGGCACGGCGTGCACGCCATCGCCGTCGACACCCCTGGCTTCGGCCTGTCGGACGCCGCCCCCGCGCAATGGACCATCCCCGAGTACGCGCGAGCGATTTGGCAGATCATCGACGCCCTCGGCCTCGGCCGCGTCCACCTGCTCGGCCAGCACACCGGCGCGATCGTCGCCGCCGAAGCCGCCCTCCAGCAGCGGGACAGGGTGACCGGCCTGATCTTCCAGGGCATCCCCCTGTACAGCCCCGCCGAACGCGCGGAGAAGAAGGCCGGGTACGCCCCCGGCTACACGGTCACCGGGGACGGCGCCCACCTGACCGTCATCTGGGACCGCATCCGCTGGCTCTACCCGACCATCTCCGGCGAGTCGGCCAGCCGCCAGGTCGCCGAGTACCTGAGCGTCGGCCCCGACTACGCGGTCGCCTACCGCGCCGTGTTCGACCACGAGCTGGACGTGCCGGCGCTGGCCGGGATCCCCACGCTGCTCCTGCACGGCGACCAGGACGTGCTCAACCGGATGAACGACGTGGTCACCGCCGCCTTCCCGGACGCGCCGCTGGTCACCATCCCCGGCGGCACCGACTTCGTGGCCGAGGAGCAGCCGCAGGCCTTCGCCAAGGAGGCCGCCGCGCACGTACTCGCACACGCCTCGCGCAGCCAGGCATCTTTCACCCCTGTCTACACCGCCCGGGTGGCGGTCACCGGCGGACGTGGCGGTACCGCCAAGTCGCTCACCGGCGACTTCACCGCAACCCTCATCCGGCCGAGCGACCGGACGGCCTCCGGCACCGACCCCGAGGAGCTGTTCGCCGCCGGGTACGCGGCCTGCTTCGACAGCGCGCTGGCGGTCGTCGCCCGGCGCGAGCGGGTCTCCACCGGACCGGTCGAGGTGACCGCCGCCGTCACGCTCGGCACCGCCCCCGGCGGGACCTACCGGATCGAGGCCGCGCTCCGCATCCAGGCCCCCGACTGCCCGCAGCATGACCTGGAACGCCTGGTACGGCAGGCCGACCTGGTCTGCCCGTACTCCAACGCGATCCGCGGCAACACCAAGGTCACGATCGAAGTGATCGGTGGCGGCTGAGCGGCGCCTGCCACTGGACTTCCCCCATGACCATTTCCACAGAAAAGGCTCCGATGGACCCCAACGACCTGGCAGAAGAGCAGGGACCGTCCCGTTCGGGCATCGCCCGCGCCCTGTCGGTGATGGACGCCGTGGCCCGGTCACCCCGGCCGCCCGGCGTCTCCATGCTCGCCAGGGAGACCGGCCTGTCCAAGGCGGTGGCCCACCGCATCCTGCGCGAGCTGGTGGTCGGCGGGTTCCTGCGGTTCGACGAGGACACGAAGGTCTACCAGCTGGGGCCGCTGGCGCTGAAGATCGGCCTGGCGGCGATGCGCGAGTTCGACGTGGCGGCGGTCGCGCACCGGCACCTGGTGGCGCTGACCGAGCGCACCGGCGAGACCTCCACGCTGTCGCTGCGGCAGGGCTGGTCCCGGGTGTACGTGGACCAGGTGCTGTCCACCCACGAGATCCGCATGTCGGTGGCGCTCGGCACCAGCCACCCGCTGCACGCCGGGTCGTCCTCCAAGGCCATCCTGGCGGCGCTGCCGGACGGCGAGGTGGCCGACTACGTCGCCCACCACCGGCTGGACAGCGTCACCGACGCGACCATCACCTCGGCCGACACGCTCCGCGAGGAGATCGACCGGATCCGCCGCCTCGGCTACGCGGCCAGCTCCGGCGAGCGCCAGTCGGGGGCGGCCAGCGTCGCCGCCGCGGTGTACGGGGCGACCGGCCAGGTGGTCGGCTCGGTCTCGCTCTGCGGCCACCAGGACATGTTCACCCGCAGCCGCCGGGACGCGCTGGCCGCGCAGATTGTGGCGGCGGCGGCCGTCATATCCAGCGAGCTCGGGTACCGCCCCGCCGCAGGCGCGCCGGGCGACGTGGCCTAAATTCACGATTTTTCACGACTTGGGGGTAGCAATGCCGGACGGACCGCTGCACGGGCTGCGGGTCCTGGACGTCTCGACCATTCTGGCCGGGCCGCTCTGCGCCCAGCTGCTCGGCGACTTCGGCGCCGAGGTGCTGAAGATCGAGCACCCGGTGGCCGGGGACGGCATGCGCGGGCACGGCGCGTCCAAGGACGGCCATGCGCTGTGGTGGAAGGAGATCTCCCGCAACAAGCGGACACTCGGCCTGAAACTCAGCGACCCGAAGGGCGCCGCCCTGCTGCTGCGCCTGGCGGAGCGCTCGGACGTGCTGGTGGAGAACTTCCGTCCCGGCACCCTGGAACGCTGGGGTCTCGGCCCCGACCTGCTGCACGAGGTCAACCCCGGGCTGGTCATCGTCCGGATCACCGGCTTCGGCCAGCAAGGTCCGTACGCGGGCCGGGCCGGCTTCGGCACCCTGGCCGAGGCGATGAGCGGCTTCGCCCACCTCACCGGCGACCCGGACGGACCGCCCACCCTCCCGGCCTTCGGCCTGGCCGACAGCGTGTGCGGCATCGCCGCGGCCGCCGCCACCACGATGGCCCTCCTCCACCGGGAACGCACCCCAGGACACCCCGGCCAGGTCATCGACATGAGCCTGCTGGAGCCGCTGATGACCGCGGTCGGCCCTTCCCCCACCGTCTACGACCAGCTCGGCGTGGTCGAGACCCGGCACGGCAACCGCTCCACCAACAACGCGCCGCGCAACACCTACCGGACCGGCGACGGCTACTGGGTGGCCGTCTCCACCAGCGCCCAGCAGATCGCCGAACGGCTGATGCGCCTGGTCGGCGACCCCGAGCTGATCGACGAACCGTGGTTCGCCACCGGCCGCGGCCGGGCCGAGCACGTGGAACTGCTGGACAAGGTGGTCGGCGACTGGATCGCGGCCCGGCCCCGCGACCAGGTGCTGGCCGCGTTCGCCGAGGCGGGCGCCGCCGTCGCCCCCGTCTACGACTCCCGCGACCTGGCCGGGGATCCGCACGTGCGGGAGACCGGCATGCTCACCCGGGTCGAGGACGCCGACCTCGGCCCGCTGCTCATGCACAACGTGATGTGGCGGATGTCGGCCACCCCGGGGCGGATCAGGTTCACCGGCCGGGAGCTCGGCGCCGACACCGACCACGTGCTGTCCGGGGAGCTGGGCCTGGACGCGGCGGAGCTGGCCGCGCTGCGGGAGGAGCAGATCGTGGCATAGCCGTACTCCCGCGAAAGAAGGCCGCCCAGCAGAAGAAACGAGAAGACATGACCATCACCGGAATCGACCCGCTGCTCGCGGCGGTACGCGGCGGGCTGACCGTCTACGACCTGGCCCGCCCGCTGTTCGTCGGCATGCCGCAGTCGCCCAACCATCCCGCCTACTGGCGTACCCTGCCCCGGCGGCACGGCGACCGGGTTCGCGGCGACGGCGGCTCGGCCGCCAACGACATGCTGGTCATGGGCACCCATGTCGGCACCCACATCGACGCGCTGGCCCACGTCTCGCACGACGGGCTGCTGCATGGCGGCGCCGACGCCCACCTGGCCTGCCGCGAGGGCGGCTACCCCGACCATGGGGTGCACACCATCGAGCCGATATTCCGGCGTGGGGTCCTGCTGGACATTCCGCGCCTCGGGCGGCCCTGCGCAGGCGGGTACGAGATCACTCCCGCCGACCTGGAGCTGGCGGAAAGCGCCCAGAGCACCCCGGTCGGGCAGGGGGACGTGGTGCTGATCCGCAGCGGCTGGGGGCGTCACTTCGACGACCCTGATCGCACCCGCTATCTGGGGCACGACACCGGCGTGCCGGGCATCGGCGAGGCGGGGGCGTACTGGCTGGCCGAACGGGGTGTGCACGCCGCGGGCGCGGACACCATCGCGTTCGAGCGGCTGAGCCCCGGCCGGGGGCACAGCTCGCTGCCCGCGCACCGGGTGCTGCTGGTCGAGGCCGGCATCTACCTGATCGAGACGATGGCGCTGGAGGAACTTGCCGCCGCCGGCGTGCACGAGTTCACCTTCGTGCTGGCCCCGCTGCCCCTGCACGGCGCGACCGGCTCCCCCGTGCGCCCGCTCGCCGTCGTCGGGCGGGCGTGATGGCCGAGCCGACCCTGGGCCGGATCCTCGCCGGGTTCGCCACCGACACCTCCTTCCGCTCGCTCCCCGCCGATGTCGTGGTCAGCGTGCAGCAGCGCGTCCTGGACGTGCTCGGCCTGTGCGTGGCGGCGCACCGGCTGCCCACCAGTGCGGCCATCGTGTCGTACGTACGCGATCAGGGTGGGGCGGCGCAGGCGCACGTCGTCGGCGGTGGCCCCGGCGGGTCGCCCGCGCCGCTGGCCGCGCTGGCCAACGGCGTGCTGGCTCACTCGCTCGACTACGACGACACCCACCTGCCGTCGGTGCTCCACCCGAGCGCGTCCGTGGTGCCGACCGCGCTGGCCGCCGCCGAACTGTCCGGCGCGAGCGGCGAGGAGGTGGTCCGGGCCATCGCGGTCGGCCTGGAGGTCTGCGCCAGGCTCGGCATGGCCGGGTACGACCCGCAGGCCGGCAACTCCACGTTCTTCGAGCGCGGGCAGCACGCCACCTCCATCTGCGGCACGCTCGGCGGCTCCGTCGCCGCCGGGTTGCTGCTCGGCCTGGACGCCGAAGGGCTGCTCGACTGCCTGGGCGTGGCCGCCTCCATGGCGTCCGGCCTGATCGAGTCCAACCGGACCGGCGGCACCGTCAAGCGGCTGCACTGCGGGTGGGCCGCGCATGCCGCGGTCACCGCCGCCGACCTGGTCCGGCGCGGCTTCACCGGGCCGCCGACCGTGCTGGAGGGCCGGTTCGGCTTCTTCCAGGCGTTCCTCGGCGGGAATTACGACGCCGCGCAGATCACGGGTGGCCTCGGGGTCGAGTGGGCGGTTCCCGGGATCTTCTTCAAGCCGTATCCGGCCAACCACTTCACCCACACCGCCGTGGACGCCGCCCGCGCGCTGCGCGAGCAGGGCCTCGACCCGGACCGGGTGGACCGGCTGGTGCTCGGGGTGCCCGCGCCCGTCGTCCGCACCATCGGGCAGCCGATCGAGGTCAAGCGCGCGCCGGAGACCGGCTATCAGGCCCAGTTCAGCGGGCCGTACGCGGTGGTCACCGGCCTGCTCGGCGGGGGAGGTCTGGGCGCGAGCCTGGACGACTACACCGACGAGCTGGCCCGCGATCCGCGCCGCCGGGCGCTGATGGCCAAGGTCGAGGTGGTGGCCGACGACCGGGCCACCGCGATCTTCCCGGCCCAGTTCCCCGCCATCCTGACCGCCGTCGACTCCGACGGCCGGGAGTGGCGGCAGGAGGTGCTGACCAACCGGGGCGGCCCGGACCGGCCGCTGTCGGAGGCCGAGCTGACCGGCAAGTTCCTGGACAACACCAAGGGGCGGCTGCTGGCCGGCCGGGCCGCCGAGGTGGCAGAACGGGTGCGCGGGCTGACCGGCCTGGCGCACGTGAGCGAGCTGCTCCGCCCGCTGGCGGAGCTGGAACCCGAGACGGGGGACGGCGATGAGTGAATTCGACCTGGTGATCAAGAACGTCCTGGTCGTGGACCCCGACCGGGACGAGCCGGTGGCGGGCGACATCGCCGTACGGGACGGGAAGATCGCCGCGGTGGCCCCCGGTCTCGACGTGACCGGCGTCCCCCAGGTGGTGGACGGCGGCGGGAAGCTCGCCTTTCCCGGCGTGGTCGACGCCCACCAGCACTGGGGCATCTACAACCCGCTGGCCGAGGACACCGCCAGCGAGAGCCGGGCCTGCGCCCAGGGCGGGGTCACCTCCGCCCTCACCTACATGCGGACCGGCCAGTACTACCTGAACAAGGGCGGCGACTACGCCGACTTCTTCCCCGAGGTGCTGGACCTGGCGCGGGGCGGCGCGCACGTGGACTACGCCTTCCACCTCGCGCCGATGTCCCGCCGGCACATCGAGGAGATCCCCGACCTGGTGGAGCGGTTCGGCGTCACCTCGTTCAAGGTCTTCATGTTCTACGGCGGCCACGGGCTGCACGGGCGCTCGGCCGACCAGAGCGCGTTCCTGATGACCCCGCCGGGCGAGCGGTACGACTACGCGCACTTCGAGTTCGTGATGCGCGGCGTCCGCGCGGCCAGGGAACGGTTCCCGCACCTGGCCGAGGAGATCTCGCTGTCCCTGCACTGCGAGACCGCCGAGATCATGACCGCCTACACCCGGATGGTCGAGGAGGCCGGCGAGCTGACCGGCCTGGCCGCCTACAGCGCCTCCAGGCCCCCGCACTCCGAGGGCCTGGCGGTCTCCATCGCCGCCTACCTGGCGCACGAGACCGGCCTGCCCACGATCAACCTGCTCCACCTGTCCTCCCGCAAGGCGGTCGACGCGGCGGTGCGGATGGCCAGCGCCTTCCCGCACATCGACTTCCGCCGCGAGGTCACCGTGGGCCACCTGCTCGCCGACATCACCACCGCGCACGGCCTGGGCGGCAAGGTCAACCCGCCGCTGCGGCCCCGCGAAGACGTGGAGGCGCTCTGGGAGTACGTCGCCGACGGCACCGTCGACTGGGTGGTCAGCGACCACGCCTGCTGCCGCGACGAGCTGAAGTTCGGCGACCCGCGCGACGACATCTTCCTGGCCAAATCCGGCTTCGGCGGCGCCGAGTACCTGCTCCCCGGCATGATCACCGAGGGTCGCCGCCGCGGCCTCTCCTACGGCCGCATCGCCGCTCTCACCTCCCGCAACCCCGCCGTCCGGTACGGCTTGCGCGGCAAGGGCTCCCTCGCGCTGGGCAAGGACGCCGACATCGCCCTGGTCGATCCCGCCCGCACCTGGACCGTCCGCGCCGAGGATTCCGAGTCCACCCAGGAGTACACGCCCTTCGAGGGCTTCGAGCTCACCGCCGAGGTCACCGACACCTTCCTGCGCGGCACCCGCATCCTGGAGGCGGGCAAGGTCGTCGGCAGCCCGTCCGGCCGCTACCTGGCACGTCCTTATGACCACGCCTGAGCGGACCGCGCCCGGCCGGACCACGTCTGCCCGGACCACGCCAGGCCTGGTCAGGTCTGCCCTTTATGTCCCCGGGGACCAGCCGGGCAAGCTGGCCGGCGCCGCCACTCGCGGCGCCGACTCGCTGATCGTGGACCTGGAGGACGCGGTCCCCGCCGCCGCGAAACCGCAGGCCCGCGCGACGGTCGCCCGCTGGCTCGCCTCCGATGGCCCCGCCGTGGCTCGGGAGACGCAGCTCTGGATCAGGATCAACCCCGGCGAGGCGGGCCTAGCCGACCTCGCCGAGGTCGCCCACCCGGCCGTGACCGGCATCTGCGTCGCCAAGACCGAGAGCGTGGACTGGCTGGCCGAGCTGGATCGCAAGCTGGCCGACTACCCGCACCTCGTGCTCTGCCCGATCCTGGAGAGCGCCGCGGCCGTCCTGAGCGCACCCCGGCTGGCCAAGGCCCCCCGGGTCGCCCGCCTCCAGCTGGGCGAGGCCGACCTCCGCGCCGACCTGGGCGTCGACCCCGGCGACGACGAACGCGAGCTCCTCTGGGCGCGCTCGCACGTCGTCCTCGCCTCGGCCGCCGCCGGTCTCGCCCCGCCGCTGGCCCCGGTCAGCACCGCCATCACCGACCCGGACGCGCTCCGCCGCTCCACGCACGCCCTCCGGCGCCTGGGCTTCCACGGCCGCGCGTGTATCCATCCCGCGCAGATCCCCATCGTGCACGAGGTTTTCACGCCGACCCCCGGCGAGCTCTCGCGCGCCCAAGCGCTGATCACCCGTTTCGAGAACACCCCTGATGGCGTCCTGGTGGACGACGATGGCCGCATGGTCGACGAAGCCGTCATCCGCCAGGCCCGCCGTACCCTGTCGATGAGCTGACCCACCCACACCGGGGTGTGGGTGGGTCAGGAGAATCAGGCGCAGGTGTAGCCGGACGGGAGAGCGGTGTTGCCGTTCGGGCGGCTCGCCTGGAAGCCGACGCTGGTCGTGCTGGCTCCAGGAGCGAGAGTGCCGTTGTGACCGACGTTCCTGATGGTCACGGTCTGCCCGCTGACGGTGACGGTGCCGTTCCACGAGCCGGTCAGGGTGTGCCCGGCCGGCAGGGTGAACGTGGCCGTCCAGCCGGTGATCGTCGAGGTGCTGGTGTTGGTGATGGTCAGCGGCTGGATCACGTACCCGTTGCTCCACTGGGTCTGTACGGTCGCGACAGCCGAACAGGTCCCGGTGGACGTGCCGGGCAGGGTGGTGATCTGGGCGGTGTTGGAGACCGGCGAGATGTTGCCCGCGGCGTCCCGCGCCCTGACCTGGTAACGGTAGGTGGTGCTGGCGGTCAGGCCGGTGTCGCCGAACGAGGTCGTGGCCGAGGTGCCGACCTGGGTGAACGTGCCGCCGGTGGCGCCGGGGGCGCGCAGGATGTCGTAACCGCTCACGCCGGTGTCGTCGGTCGAGGCCGTCCAGGCGAGGTTCGTGCTGGTGGACGTGGTCCCCGAGGCCGCGAGCCCGGCCGGGGCCGTCGGCGGCGAGGTGTCGCCTCCGGTGGCGGCCGTGGTGAAGGTGACCAGGGCGGAGTTGCCCGACAGGTTGCCCGCGCCGTCCCGGGCCCGGACGTACACCTGATACTGGGTGTTCGCGGTCAGCCCGGTCAGGATGGTGGAGTTGGTGGTGGACTGGCCGATCTGCGGGTCGGTCGTGCCCTGCTCGCGGTAGAGGTTGTAACCCGCCAGGCCGGAACCGCCCTGGTCGGTGGAGGCGCCCCAGGTCAGGGTGGCGCTGGTGGCGGTCACACCGGACGCGGTCGGGGTGCCCGGGGTGCTCGGCGGGGTGGTGTCGGTCGGGTTCGGGGTGGAGTCGCTGAGGGTCGGCGTCGTCCAGTCCCGCCAGTCGGCCAGGTTGCCCTGCGCCCTGGACGAGATCCTGATCGCGCCAGGAGCGTTGCCCGTCTTCAGCAGGAACTTCTGGATGTTCTGCTGCAGCGGGGTCCGCCATTCAGCCCTGTTGGCGCAGTGGGTGCCGTCCGCGACGTCGGACCAGTAGGTGATGTTCTCGCCCGCGCCGAGCGCCTTGTAGACCTCGGCGCCGCCCAGGGCCGCCACACTCGCGGACCGGGGGCCCAGGTTGGCGATGTGCGGGTTGTCCATGATGAACAACCCTCGCGGCGCGATCATGGCCACCGTTTCATGCGTGTCCACGGGAAGCCTGTTCGGGCTGCCCGTGAAGGAGCCGAACGCGTCGCCAAACCACGGCTGCTCGCCGTAGGCGCTGCTCAGGCTCTGGGCACCTTCCCCGGGGATCCCACGGAAGATGGGAACACCGGCGCTACCCGACTCGATCGGCATGGTCAACGCGATGCGCTGATCGAACGCACCGGCCACGAAAGCACCCTTGCCGAACCGCGAGCATCCCGTGACGCCGGTCGCGTCCGCTTTGAGAATGTTGCCACCCGACTGCTCGATGACGTCGATGATCCGGCTCACCCCCCAGCCCCAGGCGACGAGCAGCCCGGTGCTGCTGGTGTTGCCGTAGATGCTGTAGAACGCGCCTTGCTTGTTGTTCCGTGGGGTGCCCTCGCGTCCGACCACGTAGGGGTCGTAGCTGATGACGGCGGCGCCGGCCGCTCGGATGGCGGCCGTGTCCGCGCCAAATCCGCCATAGACAACGACGGCCGGGAAAGGTCCGGTACCGCTCGGCAGTGAGACGCTCGCCGAGAAGCTGGAACTCCTGCCGTTGTGGTTCACGTTCACGGTGATGCTGGTGTTCGAGACCGTTCCCGTGACGCTTGTCGGCTTTCCGGGCTTCTCGCCGTAAACGAAGCGCTCCGCCAGCCTCTTGATCTCTTCGCGTCGGCAGCGCCAGTCGGACTTAGTGGAGATGCGGGTATTGTCCAGCTTCCTGAAGGGATCGGGGAGCCTGGAGTTGGTGGGCAAAGATCCTTCGCTGGGCAGGGCGGGCACGGTGCAGTCGGCACCTTCGTTTTCCACTCCAACAGCCGCGGCGGCCTCGGTGGAGACCAGGGCTACCGCTCCAGCGATCGAGAGCGTCGCCGCCACCGTCAGCGCGACGACCTTCGAGCGGATCCTAGAGCGACCTAAGCTGGTGATCACTAGGCTCTCCCTTCCGGGTGGGTGTTCGCGATCAGTCTGGGAATCCGTTCGAAACACGTCAACGCAGGCGTCGAAATGTTTCTTCATGCCGCGCTCCTGAGCTGGAAATATGCCCATGGCAAAGCCGAAACATTTCGGAAACTAGCTGAATGCAAAGGACGTTCCCGCTGCGCAGCCCGGTGCCCCGAAACTTTCGCTAGGGCTATGCCTTCGCCTGGAACGTCACCTTCCGGCCGTTCGCGGTGAATCTCGCGCGGGCGAGACGGGGACCTCTCCCGGCGTCCCCGGCGAAGGTGAACGTCACCGTAAGCGCCGCCCCGGGTTCCAGCGCATCCGTACGCTCACTCTCGAAGGTGTCCAGGCTCAGCCGCACGTTCCGCCACGGCGACGCCGAACCGTTGTGCAGGGTCACCATCACCTCGCTCCCCTCCTCCCGCACCTCCAGCCCGTACGGCACCCGCGGATCGTCCCCGATCGACCCATCCAGGAGATCGACGAGCTCGGCGACCAGCTGCGGATTGCGCGCGGAGACGTCGTGCCGCTCACCGCGGTCACCGCGCAGGTCGTAGAGCTCGATGCGGCCTTCCGGCCCGGCCCCGGCGATGTTCGGCGCGAAGCGGATCAGCTTCCAGTGACCGCGCCTGATCGCCTGCATCTTGCGCGGCCGGTTCCACACCAGGAACGCATGTCCGGAATATCGCCCGCCGGTCAGCAAGCCGCGGAACGACTTCCCGTCCAGGTTGGCCGGAGCGGGGACACCCGCGAAATCGGCCAGCGTCGGCAGGATGTCCCACAACGCCACGGGCTCGTGGACGACCTTCGCGGTGAGGGACGGCGACCAGGCGATCATGGGCACCCGGATGCCGCCGTCGTAGAGCTGGCGCTTGACCCCGCGGAACGGCCCGTTGGAGTTGAAGATCGCCGGGTCGACGCCCTTCTCGTGGTGCGGCCCGTTGTCGGCAGTGAACAGCACCAGCGTCTCGTCCGCCACTCCGGCCTCGTGGAGCGCGCGCACGATGTCGCCGACGTGCGAGTCCAGCCAGGTCACCTGGGCGGCGTGGCGGCGGTTGGGACGGGTCCACGGCTCATTCGCGTACCGGCCGCTGTCGCCGGGCACCTGGCTCGGCGAGTGCGGAAGGATGGTGGCGAAGTGCAGCAGAAAAGGGCGGTCGTCGGCCTCCTTGATGAAGGCGACGGCCTTGTCGCGTAACAGATCCGGCGCGTACGTCTTGCCGTCGAGCGCGACCTTCTCCCGGTTGTGCCAGAGGTAGGACGGAAAATACTGATGGGCGTGGGCGTGGGTGATATAGCCGAAGAACTCGTCGAATCCCCGGACATTGGGATGAGAGACCTGGCCCGGCGCCTCGGGGCCGAACCCCCACTTGCCTATGCAGGCCGTCCGATACCCGGCCATCCTGGCCAGCTCCGCGAACGTGAGGTCGGCGGCGACGAGGGAACGCTGCGGCCCGCCCTCCGGATTCTCGCGTACGGTTCCGTGGCCGGCGTGCAGGCCGGTCAGCAGCGCGCAGCGGGACGGCGCGCACAGCGAAGACCCGGCGTACGCGCTGGTGAACCGGACGCCCTCGGCCGCCAGCCGGTCGAGGTGGGGAGTCACGATCTTCTGCTGCCCGTAGGGTCCGATCTCACCCCAGCCCATGTCGTCAGCGAGGATGATGACGAAGTTGCGCGGGGTGCGGCCTTTCGCCGCCGCTGTCTCGGCCGCGCTCGCGGAGGTGAGCCCGGCCGCGACCAGGCCTCCGGTGCCCGCGAGAAATCCACGTCTGGTGGTGGGCAGCATTAATCCTTGACCTCTGGTGGAAGCGTTGGTACGGCGTTACGGTGGCACATCTCGCGCCAGGAGTTCGGCTATCTCGGGAACATCATGGCGACCGGAAGCGGCCTACCGTGCTGGACGGTATCGGATCAGATCTTTCTTCCGCCAGTAGCCCTCGTCGCATGATCGAACCGATTGACAGACCCGGTCAGCGTCCAGGATTCTTCATGCGGTATCCGATGGGGGCGGAGTTGAGTGGAATTTCACGTTCTCGGACCGCTGAGCGTCTCCCGGGACGGTCAGCTGACTCCGGTCGGTGGAGCACCAAAACTGCAGCTCACCCTGGCCGCTCTGCTGTCCAAGGCCGGCCAGCCGGTGTCGATCGACTGGCTGATCACCGCCGTCTGGGGTGACCAGCCGCCCGCGTCCGCGCGCCGCAACATCCACCTTTACGCCCACCAGCTGCGACGGACGTTCGGCGCCGACGTCCTGGCCGGTCGGCCGGGCGGGTACGCGATCATCACCGACGCGCTCGACGCGACGCGTTTCCGCAGCCTGGCGGCGCAGGGGAACGCGGCGCTGGACCGCGGCGATCTCGAATCGGCCCGGGACCGGCTGCGCGCGGCGCTGAACCTGTGGCGGGGGCCGGCGTTCGCGGAGTTCGGCGACTGCGCGCTCATCACGGAGGAGGCCCGGCGGCTGGAAGAGGCGCGGCTCACCGTGCACGAGCGGCTGGCGGAGGCCGATCTCGGTCTGGGCGGGCACGTCGAGGTGGCCGCCGAGCTGGCCGATCTCACCCGGGAGCACCCCTACCGGGAGAGCCTACGCGGGCACCTCATGCTCGCGCTGTACCGGTCCGGCCGCCAGGTCGAGGCGCTGGAGGTCTTCCGGGAGACCCGCGATCTGCTGCACGCTCAGCTCGGCATCGAACCCGGCCCGGTGCTCCAGCGCCTGCACGAGGCGATGCTCCGCGGTGACGCGGAACTCCTTCCCGCCTTAGGTCAGCCGCCACAGGAGGCGGACGACTGCCCGTACCGGGGTCTGATGGCGTTCCAGCCGGAGGACGAAGCGTGGTTCTTCGGCCGCTCCCACCTGATCGACCGGCTCCACGACCTGGTCGGCCGCCTGCCGGTGGTCGGCGTGTTCGGGGCGTCGGGCAGCGGAAAGTCCTCGCTGCTGCGCGCCGGGCTGCTGGGCACGTACGGCCAAGGGCTGATCATGACGCCGGGCGAGCACCCGATGGACACGCTGGCCGACGTGGTGGCGAAGGTGTCCAGCGACGATCCCAAAGAGCTCCGCGACGACCCCGCCGCCTTGAGCGCCGCCCTGAACGGCCGCCCGCTGCTGGTGGTGGACCAGTTCGAGGAGATCTTCACGCTGTGCGCCGACGACGGGGAGCGGCGCCAGTTCGTCGAGTCCCTGCTGAGCCTGTCGGGCACCGTTCTCGTCCTCGGCGTACGGGCCGACTTCCTTGCCCACCTGACCCAGCATCCCGCCCTGGTCGAGGCGCTGGGCGGCGAAGCCCAGCTGCTCGTCGGACCGATGTCGCCCGCTGACCTGCAGGAGATCGTGGTACGGCCTGCCGCGCAGGCGGGCCTCACCGTGGAACCCAGCCTGCTGGCCACGGTCCTGGCCGACGCCGCCGAGGAACCTGGCTGCCTGCCGCTGGTCTCGCACGCGCTACTGGAGACCTGGCGGAACCGCACAGGACCGAGTCTCACGCTGTCGGCCTACCAGGCGGCGGGCGGAGTACGCGGAGCCATCGCGCAGAGCGCGGAACGCGTCTACGACGAGCTCGCCTCTCCGGAGCAGCAGGCCGCGCGCCGGATCTTCGTGCGGCTGACCGCGCTCGGGGACGGCACCGAGGACACCAGGC
This sequence comes from Acrocarpospora macrocephala, assembly GCF_009687865.1. Taxonomy (GTDB): domain Bacteria; phylum Actinomycetota; class Actinomycetes; order Streptosporangiales; family Streptosporangiaceae; genus Acrocarpospora; species Acrocarpospora macrocephala. The sequence goes on along the minus strand of NZ_BLAE01000051.1, from coordinate 11,647 downwards.
GGCCCATCTCCCGGACCGAGCTCGTCGGCCTGGCCGACCACGAGCTCACCTCCGGCGTGCTGGACCGGCTCGCGGCCGCGCGGCTGATAGTCCTCAGCGAGGGCACGGTGGATGTGGCGCACGAAGCGCTGATCCGAGCCTGGCCCCGGCTGCACCGCTGGCTGACCGACGACCGCGAGAACCTGTTCGTGCACCGGCGGCTCACCGACGCCGCGCAGACGTGGCAGGAGCTGGGGCGCGATTCCGGAGCGCTGTATCGAGGCGTCCAGCTGCTGGCCGCCAGGACCTGGGCGGAGGATCACCCGCAGGAGCTGAACAACGTCGAGAGCGCCTTCCTGCGGGACAGCGGCGCGCTGGAGGAGAGCGAGCGCACCGCGACCAGGCGCCGTACCCGGCTCTTGCAGCGCCTGCTGGCCGGGATGGCCGCGCTCTTCCTGCTGGCCCTGCTCGGCGGGGCGGTAGCCGTACGGCAAGGGCAGGAGGCCAGGCACCAGCAGCTGGTCGCCCTGTCCGGGCAGCTGGCGTTGAAGGCCCAATCGCTCCTCGGCACCGATCCCGATCTGGCCGGGCTGCTGGCGATCACCGCGTTCCGGCTCAATCCGGGGACCGAGACGCGAGGCGGCCTGCTGAGCCAGTCGGCCGCGGCGCCCCGCCGGATCGAGCTCAACGCCGACGGGCCGGTGATCTTCGGGGTGGGGTTCAGCCCGGACGGCTCGCGGCTGGCCTCGGCGGGCACCGACGGGGTGATCACCCTCTGGGATCCACGCCGCGGCACGCGCGTCGCGAGCTTCGTCGAGCACGCGGAACTCGCCGGGACGGCAGGCGTGTACGCGAGGAAGGTGGCCTTCAGCAGCGACGGCAAGCTGCTGGCCTCCATCGCCAGGGAACCGGGTGTCGAGGCGACCAAGGGCTCGGTGTTCGTGTGGGATCTGGGCACCGGCCGGCCGGTGTTCCGGCGGACAGCAGACAAGCTCACCGACGCGCTGACGCTGAGCCCGGACGGCAAGAAGATCGCCTTCGGCGTGGGCGAGGGCGCGTTCGAGGTGTGGGACCTGCCCAGCGGGAACCGGTACACGCTGAAGGGGCACCGGGAAGAGATCGCGGCGCTGGCGTTCAGTCCCGACCAGGCATTTCTGGTGTCGGCCACCGGCGGATTGGAGAAAGCCGTCGTGTGGGATCTCGCCTCCAGGGCGAAGATCGCCGCTTTCGGCCCCGAGCATGTCCACCGGGTGGCCTTCGATGCCACGACCGGCACCCTCGCCACGGCCTCGCCCTTTCACGGGATAGGGTTCTGGAAGATCGATCACGACGGTGCGACTCTGCTGTCCGAGCTGCCCAAACGGTCGCCATACGCCTGGGACATGTCCGCTCCAGTCGCCGGCCGGATCGCCGTCGCCGACGAGAACGGCCTGATCACCGTCTGGGACATCGCGCGACGCCAGACCGTCGAGACCTACCAGGACAGAAGCATCACCGAAACGTTGTCCCTCGCCTTCAGCGCCGACGGCTCGATGCTCGCCTCGGCCGGCTTCGGGCGGACCATCGTGGTCCGCGAGCGGGCCCGGCCGCCGTTCAGCGGGCACAGCGGGGCCGTGAACGACGTCCGGGTCAGCCCGGATGGCCGGATCGTCGCATCGGCGAGCAGCGACGGGACCGTCCGGTTGTGGGACTTGTACGGGAACCCGATCGCCACGCTCGGCGAGCATCCCGATCACGTCCGGGCTGTCGCGTTCAGCCCGGACGGTCACCGGCTCGCGGCCATCACCCGCAGCCACACGGTCATCGTCTGGGACATCGATGGGAGGCGGAAGCTCGCCTCGATGTCGTACAACGGGCTCGGCGCCTCCACCGACATCGACTTCGATCCGCAGGGGCGCTTTCTCGCGGCGGCCGCGCTCGGGCGGATCCGGTGGGACGTTCACGATGCCCATGATGTTCGCGAGGTGCCGTTTCCTGGTCCCGCGTACATCGCTTCCGCGCTGGCGTTCAGCCCGCGCGAACCGCTGCTCGCCAGCACCGACCCCGCCGGAAATCTCATCGTCTGGGACCTGGCCCGGAATCGGGCGGTCCACGACTTCAGGACCAGGCAGGGGTCGGTGCTCGACGTCGCCTTCAGCCCGGACGGCAAGCTGATCGCCACGGCGGGGGCCGATCGGACCGTCAGACTGTGGGACACGCGGACCGGAAGCCTGCACGCCACGCTCACCGGGCACACCGCCCCGATCCAGGCCCTCGCCTTCAGCCCCGGCGGCCACACGCTCGCGGCCGCGGGCGACGATCGCACGATCACCATCTGGGACGTCCCGTCCAGCACGCTGACGGCCACCCTCACCGGCCACACGGGCGCGATCAAGGGCCTGGCCTTCAGCGGCGACGACGACCTGATCTCCGGAGGGGACGACGGCAAGATCATCCACTGGTCGCTGCAGCCCGATTCGATGATCGGGAAGCTCTGCCGGGAGATCGGCCGCGACCTCACCCAGAACGAGTGGGCCACCTACCTCCCGACCGAGGACTACCGGCCCACCTGCTGAAAGGACGGCTTCCGGTGGGCGGCCACGTCGGTCGCCGCGCGGACGAAAGCGGCCAGGGCCGGCGACCGGCTCTGCTCCGGCCAGGCGATCATCATGGTGATCGGCGGCGCGTCGAGGACGGGCACGCACACCACGTCGCCGCCCAGGTAGGCACGAGCGGACTCCGGCAGGACAGCGATGGTCCGCCCCATCACGATGAGCTGCATCAGCTGCCCGGCGTCACGCACTTCGGGGCCGCCGTCCTGGGACAGGCCCACCCAGCGCGGCAAGACCTCACCTTCCAGGTCCGCCAAGGTCACCGCCTCATGGCCGGCCAGCCGATGCCGGACCGGCAGGACGACAACCTGGCCCTCGACCAGCAAGTCCTCCGAGTCGAGCCCGGTCAGGTCAGGCTGACCATGCACCAGCCCGACGTCGGCGAACCCGCCGCGCAGCAGGGCCACGTGCTCGCCGAACCCGCAGAACAGCACCTCGACCGGGATCGCGTCTGGCTCGCGCTCGTAGGCGGCCAGGATGTCCGGCATCATGCCACCATCGCCGACGGCTTTCGTCACCAGAACCAGCCGGGGATCCTGCCGCCCCGCCCGCTGAGCACGACGCGCTGCCGCCGCCAGCCCGTCCAGGGCCCTCCTCCCCTCATCGAGCAGCACCTGCCCCGCCGCCGTGAGCACGACCCTCCGGCTGGTCCGCTCCAGCAACACGACACCCAAACGACGTTCGAGCTGCTTGATGGCCCTGGAGAGAGGCGGCTGCGCGATACCGAGGCGCTCCGCCGCCCGGCTGAAGTTCAGCTCCTCGGCAACCGCGACAAAATAGGCAAGCTCGCGAGCATCCATACCCCCAGGGTATCGCTCGTGACCGAGCCGGTCTTGGCCCTCCGCGCCTACTCCATGGTGTCGTGTGATCATGACAGCCGACACCAAGGTCGCCCTCGTGACCGGCGCGAACAAGGGCATCGGGTACGAGATCGCCGCTCAACTCGCCGCGCTGGGCATGACAGTCCTGCTCGCGGCCAGAGATCCGGACCGCGGCGGCAAGGCGGCCGAGGCACTGCGATCCACCGGCGCCGACGCCCACCCGATCACGCTCGACGTCACCCGCCCCGCCACGGCCACAACCGCCGCCACACAGATCGAACAGCGCTTCGGCCACCTCGACATATTGATCAACAACGCCGGGATCTCCGGAAGCCTCACCCAGCAGTCACCCAGCACCGCCAGCCTCGACGCGGTACGCGAGGTATTCGACACCAACGTCTTCGGCGTGATCACGGTGACCAACGCCATGCTCCCCCTCCTGACCCGCTCCCCCGCCCCCCGGATCGTCAACATCTCCAGCAGCGTCGGCTCGCTGACCGCCCACGCCCCCGGCGGCCCCATGGCCTGGCTCCCAGGATTAGCCGGGTACGCCCCCTCCAAAACCGCACTCAACGCCCTGACCATGCAATACGCCAAAGACCTCCGCAAGGCCGGCATCCTCGTCAACGCCGCCGACCCCGGCGGCTGCGACACCGACCTCACCAGACCAACCGGCATCCCCGTCCACCGCACCGCCGCCCAGGGCGCCGCCATCGCCGTACACCTCGCGACCCTCGGCCCCGACGGCCCCACCGGCGGCTTCTTCAACGACGCCGGCCAGGTCCCCTGGTGACCACGACAAGCTACTGCCGCCCAGGCTGGCTCACCACAAACGTGGTCAACCCTCTGATCCGACGCCTCGGAATGGCCAGCACCCTCGAGGTCCCCCGACGCCAGACCGGCACCCTCCAACGCGTCCCGGTCAACGTGCTCGAACTCGCCGGAGTTCGCTATCTGGTCTCCATGCGAGGCCAAACCCATTGGGTACGCAACCTCCGCGCCGCCGGCCACTGCACCATCCAAAGACGGGGCAGGCGCCAGCCGTACCTGGCGGTGGAACTGTCCGAGGAGCAGCAATCACCCATAATCACCGCCTACCGGGCCCAATGGCAGGTCCAACGCTTCTTCGACCAAATGCCCAACTCAACCGACCACCCGGCCTTCCGCCTTGACCCGATCGAAAACAGGGGGTGATCAGAGAGGTGATGCCGTGGCCGAAGCGGTTCGATCCAGGAAGCTCGCGACAAGGGGTACGTCGCGCTGCGCTAGGAAGTGATTGCGCAGGTCGGTGAGGGCTCCGGTGCCGCGTACCGAGTCCACACCGCCCATTCGGCCCACTGCTCGGTCGGCGGTTGCCACCGCGCCGTCCAGGTCGCCGAGTGCGATCTGAGCTTCGGCTTGCCGGGCCAGATAGATCGCGGCACCTCGCGGAAACTGGCCCTCCTGGTACGTGTCGATTGGACGAGCGTCGGCTTCGGCGGTCTCGAAGCGACGCAACGCGTCCTTCGGCTGGCCCAGGTTCAGGTCACTGCTGCCGTGCAACATCAGTAGCTCGCCCCAGTTCACCCAGTACACGTAGTCCGGGTCAGCCGAGGGGTCGGTGTCGCGTGCCCGATCGTAGGCGTCGGTGGCCGCGTTCTGTGCGTGCGCGGAGGCGTGGCTGTCACCAGCGCGGGCGTACGCACGCGCAAGGCGAGCTTGGAGCATGGCGTCCATGCGCGGCGACCCGATCCTGCCGCTGTAGCCGAGGGCCTTGGTGACCAGGTCGACGGCACCATTCGGGTCGCCTGTGCTGTAGCGCGCGATCGCCCAGAATGACAGGACGTTGGCGGTGATGGCCGGGTCGTCGGCGGTGCGAGCGGCGCGGAGCGCGGCCAGGTAGTACTCCTCAGCCAGCGCGGGCCGTCCGGAGTCGTAGGCGGTCCATCCGCATTGGCGCGCTGCCTCGGCTCCCGCCGCGTACAGGCGGCGGCCGGTCTCCAGGGTGTAGGAGCTTTCCTGCAAGGTGCTCACGATCAGGCGCAGCTGTGCCCGGGCCGCGTGGTGCACGTGGTTGGACCCGAACTGGTCGTCCTGGCGGCGTAACACGGCGAGTGACTGCTCGAACAGGCCTGGAGTCCCAGCCCCAACGCGCCGACCGGCGCTGCTGGCGTAGGCGGGGACGGCGTCGGCGGCTTGGGCGAGGACAGGGGAGACCCCCATAATGATCAAGAAGCCTCGGCGGTCCATCGGGTCTCCTTGGGCAGCGGTACGGTCGAGATGCTCCAAAGCAAGCGCGGGCGTCCACGGGTCGTCCAGCAGACGATGCCGGGTACAGGCCAGGGTCAGCCAATGCGGCCAAGGCCGAGCGTTGATCAAGTCGGCGGGGATGCCGTGCATGACGGCCATGGCCTGCTGGGCGCTGGACTCGGGGACGACACCGCTGCGGATCCAGCGCGAGACCCGTTTTCGATCGTGGGCGATCGGGCCATACCCGAGGTCCCGATGGACCGTGTCCAGCCGCGCCAGGAAGTCCAGAGCGCTCCACCCGGCGGCACGCAGCAGGTATTGCAGCGGATGGGTATCGACGTCGTGCACGACACACCTCCGGGTGCCAGCAACAGGCCCTGGTCGGTCCATCATGGCAGGGTCACACGTGGCAGGGGCAAGGCGCCAAGGGTGGTTCACCCGCGATGGGTACGGCTGGGTACAGTCAGCGCCTTCCCTGCCCTGCCTGCGTGGCGAAGCCTGTAGGCATTCCGGAACGGACGCGTGTGAACGCCGGCTGCCAGTGACGGCAGAGCGGCGGAGTTTCCGGCACCGCGGCGGCTTATTAGAGAGAGGGCACCATGGTGGACACGATGAGCGCCGATGAGCTTCGGGGGGCGCTGGTCGAACGGATCGTTTCCCGGCATCGGGCGCTCGGCTTGGTGTTGTCAGATGAGATCGAGAGCGCGCTGCGGACGGTCCCCCGTCACCTGTTCACGGGCGATGTCAACCTGGAGGCTGCCTACGAGGACACCGCCGTCGTCACCAAGCGCGACGAGCGAGGCGTATCTACCAGCTCCGTGTCGGCTCCCTGGCTCCAGGCGATGATGCTGGGCCAGGCCGGACTCAAGCCCGGCGACCGAGTTCTGGAGGTCGGCAGCGGCGGCTACAACGCGGCACTGATCCGCGAGGTCGTCGGGCCCTCCGGCTCGGTGACCACAATCGACATCGACGCAGAGATCACCGACCGCGCCGAGCGGTACCTGGCTCACGCGGGCTACACCGATGTGGAGGTGATCTGTGCGGACGCCGAGTTCGAGCTTGTCCCCGGCCGGACGTTCGACGCGATCATCGTCACGGTCGGGTCGTGGGACATCCCGCCAGCCTGGTCATCTCAGCTCGCCGAGGGCGGGCGGCTCGTCGTCCCGCTCCGCACCAAGGGCATGACCCGCTCCTGGGTCCTGGAGCGCCAGGGCGACGTCTTGGTGAGCCGGGGTCACCAGATGTGCGGGTTCGTGCCGATGCAGGGGGCGGGAGCCCATCGGGGAACCGGGATACCGCTGCTGGACGGTGACGCGGTCGGCCTGTGGCTGGACGAAGGGGAGGTCACCGAGGCGGCGGCACTGTCCGGCGTTCTGGACCAGCCCCGTGCCGAGGTGTGGACCGGTGTCACCGTGGGCGCGGGAGTGCGGTTCAGCGATCAGGATCTGTGGCTCGCCACGACCCTGCCCGGTTTCTGTTTGATCACCGCGTCGCAGGAGGCGATCGACGACGGCATCGTGGCTCTGCCGTGGCAGTACGGCACGCCGGCGTTCATGGACGGTCCGAACCTCGCCTACCGCACGAAGCCCCGTCCGGTCGACGCCGACGGTGAGCTCTTCGAGTTCGGCGCTTTCGCGCACGGCCCGCACGCGAAGCGCTCCGCGCGGCTGCTGGCCGAGCAGATCGCCGCGTGGGACCGGGCCGGACGACCGGCCCCTCGCCTGTCGGTCCATCCGGCTGGCACTCCGGACGCCGACCTGCCCGACGGAGCCGTGCTGGAGAAGAAGCATTCCCGTCTCGTGATCTCCTGGCCGACGGCCAGGTAGTACCCCCTTCCGCATCGAAAGGGATCTTGTGATGGAGCCGAACGAATTCACCCTCGATGTCCGTCTCGTGGCTACCGGACCGGCGGTTTCTGGAGTCGCCACCGAGGAATGCACCAGCGACAACTGCGGTGACACCCCGGGCAGCGCCGGCATCGCCAACTGTTAGCCCCCCGTCCGGGTGTTCCCGGCTCCGCAGTGCCGGGGCCGGGAACACCCCCGCCTGAACGGAGGATCAGCAATGGCGCATCGACCAGGTTTTCGAGCCATGGACGCCGTCGTCATTCGCGTCGCCGCCTACCCTGACGACCTGGTTCTCCCGCCCTGGCCGGACGCCCATGTTTCCGGATGGGTGGACTGGGTCTGTCAGGTTTGGGCATTGGCGGGCGTGGCCGAAGCCGTCGGTGTGGCGAGTCCCGACCTGGCGCGCGTGCTCACGGCGTTGTGCGAGAACCCGGACCGGTTCCGGCCCCGCCAGATCCGCCGCGCGGCCGAGGCGCTGATGCGCTATCTACTGCGGTGGACCAGCCGGGCGACACCGTTCGGCCTCTTCGCAGGAGTCGCTCCCGTCGACTTAGCCCCCACCGCTTCGGTCGTGTTCGGTGAACGGCATACCGCCCTGCGTCGCCCTGACTCCAGTTGGCTCACGGAGATGGTCGACGCTCTGGAGAAGCAGCCGGAGCTGCTCCGGCAACTGCCGGTCATGGCGAACAACGTGGGGTTCGCGCGCGGAGGAGATTGGGTGCTGCCCTGTCAGCCTTGCGTGGGGGGACCGTTGTCGGACGTCTCCGTGCGCTACACCAGGGCGGTCCGCCTGGTCCTCCGCGAGGCCAGAACCCCGATCGTCTTCGATGATCTCCTCGCGAAACTGGCCGCCGAGTCTCCCCGGTCACCGGTCGCGGTCATCGAGGAGATGCTCACTGAGTTGGTGCGCCAGCGGATCCTGCTCACGAGTGCGCGGCCGCCGATGACCGTCACCGATCCGCTCGCCCATGTCACCGCCCAGCTCGACGGGCTGGAGGGTGCCCCGGCCACCCTCGACCCGGGTCAGCGGCTGTCGGTGGACCTGCGGCTGGACTGCGCGATTGGCCTTCCCGCCGCTGTGATCGATGAAGTCGAGGCGGCTGCCGCGATCCTGGTCCGGCTGGCACCGGGACGGCCCGCCTGGCGGTCCTACCACGCCGCGTTCGTTGACCGTTATGGTCCCGGCGCTCAGGTCGGCGTCAAGGAGCTCGTGGATCCCGACCGGGGACTCGGCTACCCCGCCGGGTTCCGGGGCTCGCTCTTCGACGACGAACCGCCGCTGGCGCGCAGGGACATCATGTTGGCGGCCCTCGCCCAGGCGGCCGCCCTGAACGGTTGCGCCGAACTGGTCCTCAACGAGGAGACGGTGGCCGAGCTGGAGACCGCCTGCACCGCCGGGGTGATCCCGCACACGGAGTTACGGGTCACCCTGAACGCCTCCACCCCGGCCGCGTTGAACGGCGGGGACTTCACCCTCACGGTGGCCTGCGCGTCGCGGCACGCCGGAACCTCAGTGGGCAGGTTCCTGCACCTTTTCACCGCCGACGAACAGGACCGCATCGCCGAGGCTTACCGCGGCCTGCCGACAAGCACGGCCGGTGCGATGGCCGTGCAGCTGTCCAGCCCTCCGCTGTCGGCCCGTACCGACGCCCTCGCCCGAACCCCGGCCGTCCTGCCAGTGCTGTCGCTCGGGGAGCATCGCCCGCCGCTGGACTCGGCGGTCGATCTCGACGACCTAGCGGTCACCGCCGACGCCCATCGCCTGATCTTGATGTCGATCTCACGCGGGCGAGCGGTCGAACCGTTGATGTTGAACGCGATCGACTTGCGCCACGGCACCCACCCCCTCGCCCGGTTCCTGTGCGAGGTCAGCACCGGGACGACCGCGCCCTGCACTCCGTTCTTCTGGGGTCGAGTCGCCAACCGGTTCGCGTTCCTTCCGCGCGTCCGTTACGGCCGTACGATACTCAGCCCAGCCCGGTGGAGCCTCACCGCCGCAGCCTTGCCCGCCTCGACCGCCACCGCAGCGGAATGGGTGCGGGAGTTCCATGAGCAACGGCACTCACACCGCATTCCGGACGTTGTACGGCTCGGCGAGGATGACGTCCTGATCCGCCTGGACCTGACCGAGCATGCGCACCTGGCGCTCCTGCGCCGCCACCTGAACCTGGCAGGCAAAGCGACGCTAACCGAGTACGGAACCGACTACGGCTGGATCGATGGCCGTCCCCACGAAATCGTCGTTCCACTCGCCTCCACCGCGACACCTCGCCCGCTGACCCGACCTCTACGGCCCGAACGGACTCACCGCGACCCGGGCCATCTGCCGGGAGCCTCATCGTGGCTGTACGCGAAACTGTTCGGGCACCCGGGACGCCAGGCCGAGCTGCTCACGGTCTTCCTACCAGACCTGCTCGCCGACTGGGTCCACGGTGTTCCCGACGACTGGTGGTTCATCCGCTATGACACCCCGGCACCGCACCTGCGGATCCGGCTGCACCTGTACGAACAGGACCTCTATGGGGCCGCCGCGCGCTCGTTGGGGCAATGGGCGCGCACCGTTCATCATGCCGGGTTGCTCCGCGATGTCGTCCTGGACACCTACCGGCCCGAGACTGGCCGGTTCGGCACCGGCCCGGCCCTGGCCGCTGCGGAGGGCGTGTTCGCAAGGGACTCCGCGGTCGCGGTCGCGCAGTTGCGCACTGCGGCGAATGCCCAAGCCGCGACTGCGGCGAGCCTGGTCGACCTCGCGACGGGTTTCCTCGGCGCCGACGGGCCGCGTTGGCTCGTGGAGCACGTCACCCACGGCGGGGACCCGGCGCTCGATCGGCACGTGCTGCGGCAGGCCCGGCGGCCAGTGAACGTTCCGTCAAATTTGCTGGAGCGGCGGCGGACGGCCCTCACCACCTACCGGAAGCTGCTCGACGTCAACCACATCGACGTCGTCATGGCCGACCTGCTGCATCTGCACCATGCCCGCATGATCGGAATCGACGCGGAGTCTGAGCGGATCTGCATGCGGATGGCCCGTTCTGTCGCCCAGGGCCTGATCGCACGAGGAGGAGGGAGCGGCATATCGACCTTCGCGACCGGGCTCGCCGCCGGGCCGACGGTATAGCCCAGCAGCTCAGGACACCTCACCCAGTCGGGTCAGCAGTCCAGTCACTCAGCGGTGGCGCCGTCGGGATCGCGCTCCTGCATATCGAGCGGGCCGCCACCGGCATCGCCGACTGGCAGGACGCGCATGCCTGGCTGGCCGCGGCGGCACGCGACGAACTCACTGTCGGTGCGGACGCCTGCCTTTACCACGGGGCGCCCGCGCTCGCGTTCGCGCTCCACCTGGCTGGCCGGCCCGGGTACGAACCCGCGCAGGCGGTCCTGGATGAGGGCGTCGCAGCCATCACCCGGGACCGGCTCAATTCCGCCCACCGGCGTCTCGTGCAAGGCGAACGGCCCGCCCTCGCCGAGTTCGACTTGATCAGCGGCCTCACCGGTCTCGGCGCTCACCTGTGGAGACGTGACCCCGGCGGCGATCTGGTCAAAGAGGTGCTGGCCTACCTCGTCGCTCTCACCGAACCGGTGGGCGGACTCCCGGGCTGGTGGACGATGTCGTCGGCCAGCCGTACCGCTGAAGACCCGCCTGGCGGGCACGGCAACAATGGGATGGCCCACGGCATCTGCGGGCCGCTGGCTCTGCTGGCTCTCACCGCCCGTGGCGGCCTGGTCGTGCGAGGTCAGGTCGAGGCTATCGGCCGGATCTGTGCTTGGCTGGACGACTGGCGGCAGGATCACCGGGGCGCCCCTTGGTGGCCAGAAATGGTCTCCTTCACCGAAGTTCAGCAAGGGCGAACCACCCAACCCGGGCCGCTACGACCCTCCTGGTGTTACGAGTTAACTGAACTAAATCATGAGTTTTCGCAGTTCAGGGGCATGTTGGCGGTGTCTCTGTTAGCGTCCCGCCTCATGGTCGGTGGGAATGATCAGCTGGATCTGGCGAGGGTGGTCGTACTCGATTTGGGACGGCTGGCCGAGACCGGGAATGCATGGGAGCCGTTCCAGCTGCTGGATGCTGACGGTGTACTGGTGGAGCCGGTGGCTGTTTTCTTCGCCGGGCTCCAGGCGGAGGAAAAGTCGGTTTCGACGCTGAGAGCCTACGGCAACGACTTGTTGCTGTGGTGGC
>NZ_BLAE01000050.1:17576-90177 GCF_009687865.1 Acrocarpospora macrocephala | reverse complement strand
GGGGGCGCCACTGTGGAGGAGGCGGGTTACCTCGGCGGCGGGGGTGGGGGTGGTGGCCGAGGCGAAGGCGGGGGTTACCGACCACCAGGGGCGGGAGCGTGACCACTCGGTGGCCAGGCGGGTGATCGTCGCGTTGGCGCGAGCGTCGCTGGAGCCGGCCGAGACGAGGACGACGGCGGTGTCAGGGTCGCCCAGGGGGATTCCGGCCTCGGACAGGCGGCGTTCGAGAGCCGCGGTCAGCAGCGGATGCGGGCCGAGGGCGTCGCCCAGATGCACGGTTAGGCGCGGGCGGCGGGCGGTGGCCTCGCGGAGGGCGGCGGGGATGTCGACGCGGGTGTGGTACGCCGCCGTGAGCAGCAACGGCAGGACTACCGCCGTGTCCAGGGTGGCCAGGGCTTTGGCGAGGGTGGGTGGGGCGTGGTCCAGATAGGCGGTGCGGATGTCGAGGTCGGGGCGCGCGAGCCGTACCTGATCGAGGAGGGTGGCCACTACGGCGGCGGCGCGCGGGTCGCGGGACCCGTGTGCCACCGCCACCAGCGGGATTACAGGTGAATGCCGCATTCGATCTTTCCCAGGCCCGCCCAGCGGCCGGCGCGCGGGTCCTCGCCGGGGGCGACCTGCCGGGTGCAGGGGGCGCAGCCGATGGACGGGTAGTTGTCGTAGTGCAGCGGGTTGATCAGGACGCCGTTGTCGGCGATGTAGTTGTCGACCTCGTCCTGGGTCCAGCGCGCGATCGGGTTGACCTTCACCATCTGCCGCTTCGCGTCCCATTCGACCACGCGGGTGTTCGCGCGGGTCGGCGACTCGTCCCGGCGAATGCCGGACACCCACGCCAGGTACGGCTCCAGCGCCCGGTTCAACGGCTCGACCTTACGGAGAAAGCAGCAAAGGTCGGGATTGCGGCCATGCAGGCGGGGACCCAGGTCACGATCCTGCTCGGCGACCGTCCGGGACGGCGTCACGTTGATCACGTTGACCGGGTAGACGGCCTCGACCGCGTCCCTGGTGCCGATGGTCTCGGCGAAATGGTAGCCCGTGTCGATGAAAAGCACGTCGACGCCCGGCTTGACCCGGCTGACCAGGTCGATCAGCAGGGCGTCGCTCATCGAGGAGGTCAGACAGAGGCGGTCGCCGAACGTGGCCGCGGCCCAGCGGATGATCGCGCGCGCGGGGGCGTCCTCCAGGAACTCGGCGGCGGACTCGACGATGCTCTGCAGGTCGAGGACGCCGCGCTGACGCTCCAAGCCGACTTCAATGTCCACCAATGTCATCTCATTACTCCTCATCACGTCGTGGGGGTTACGAACGCACGCCTATGCCGAGAAATTTCACCCGGAAGGCGCGGGCGCAGGCCCGGCAGTACCAGCCGTACGGCTCCTCGTCGGAGACGTAGGGTTCCAGGTCCTCGTCGCCGCAGTAGGGGCAGTAGAACGGGACGGCGCGCTCGCTCACTTGAGGTCGCTCTCGTCGGCCCGCTGGACCCAGTTGGCGAAGGTCTCGCCGTCGTTCTTCTGCTTGCTGAAGTTGCTGACCACGCGCTCCACGTAGTCGGGAAGCTCCTCGGCGGTGGCCTTCAGGCCGCGCACCTTGCGCCCGAAGCCGGGCGTGGCGCCGAGCGAGCCGCCCAGGTGGATCTGGAAGCCCTCGACCTGCTCGCCGCGGTCGTTGACGACGAGCTGGCCCTTCAGGCCGATGTCGGCGACCTGGATGCGGGCACAGGAGTTGGGGCACCCGTTGACGTTGATCGTCAGCGGGTCCTTGAAGTCGGGGAGCCGGTTCTCCAGCTCGTGGATGAGCGTGGTCGCGGTCGCCTTGGTCTCGACGATCGCGAGCTTGCAGTACTCGATGCCGGTGCAGGCCATCGTCTGGCGGCGGAACGTGGACGGGTTGACGTGCAGGTCGGCGGCCTCCAGCTCGGCCACGATCGAGTCGACCTGGTCGGGGGCGACGTCGAGGATGACCATCTTCTGCTCGACCGTGGTGCGGACCCGGTCGGAGCCGTGCCGTTCGGCGATGTCGGCGACGCGGTGCAGGGTGTCGCCGTCCACGCGGCCGACCTTGGGGGCGAAGCCGACGTAGAAGTTGCCGTCCCGCTGGGGGTGCACGCCGACGTGGTCGCGGCGGCCGCCCCTGGGCTGCTCGGGAGCGGGGCCGTCGGGGAGCTCGTAGCCGAGGTAGTCCTTCTGGAGCACGTCGCGGAAGCGTTCGGGGCCCCAGTCGTTCATCAGGAACTTGATCCGGGCGCGGTGGCGCAGGCGGCGGTAGCCGTAGTCGCGGAAGATGCCGACCACGCCGCCGTACACGTCGGCGACCTGGTCGGGGCGGACGAACACGCCGAGGCGCTTGCCGATCATCGGGTTGGTGGACAGGCCGCCGCCCACCCACGCGTCGAAGCCGGGCTCGCCCGCCTCGTTGACGACGCCGACGAAGGCGACGTCGTTGATCTCGTGCACGGTGCAGTGCGCGGGGCAGCCGCTGACCGCCGACTTGAACTTGCGCGGCAGGTTGGAGAACGCCTTGTCGCCGATGAACTTCTCGTAGATCTCGGCGATCTGGGCGGTGCCGTCGATGACCTCGTCCACGTCCACGCCGGCCAGCGGGCAGCCGAGGATCACGCGGGGGGTGTCGCCGCAGGCTTCGGTGGTGGACAGGCCGACCTCTTCGAGGCGGCGCCAGATCTCCGGGACCGACTCCACCTCGACCCAGTGCAGCTGCACGTTCTGGCGGTCGGTGATGTCGGCGGTGCCCCGGCCGAACTCGTTGGAGATGTCGGCGATCACCCGGAGCTGGCGGAGGCTGAGCTGGCCGCCGTCGATGCGGATGCGGAGCATGAAGTAGCGGTCGTCCAGCTCCTCCGGCTCCAGGATCGCGGTCTTGCCGCCGTCGATACCGGGCTTACGCTGCGTGTACAGCCCGTACCACCGCATCCGGCCGCGCAGGTCGGCGGGGTCGATCGAGTCGAAGCCGCGCTTGGAGTAGATGTCGATGATCCGCTGACGGACGTTGAGGCCGTCGTCGTTCTTCTTGTTCTCCTCGTTCTTGTTCAGCGGCTCCCGGTAGCCGAGGGCCCACTGGCCTTCGCCACGCGGGCGCTTGTGGTGCCGGTTGCCTGGGCGGGCCGGGGTGCTCATGGCTGGTCCTTTTCCGAGGAGCTGGGGCACTGGGCGGCACGTGAGCAGGCTTTCCTCCCGCCTCGCCGTCGAGTGCGGGGGCACACAAAAAGACGCCTGTTCACGCGCCCACAATTAAGAGAAAGGGGCGACGGTCAACGGGCGTCAGTACAGATAGCGCTACGGACACGAAGAAGATCGACGTGGCGTCGCACGACGAGCATCGGATCCGCTGGCATGCCCCAACGATACCCCGCGTACCACAGATGTCCAAGTTCGGGTCCAGAGTGTGGACTCTGATCATCTATCGGCCGCCGGGTCGGGTTCGCCAGTCATATGTAAGCCCTGGATCGGGTCAGCCCTGCCTCAACCAGTTCACGGGTGGCTCGGGATCGTGTTTCTCGGGCTGTTCGGAGTCGCTGGGCTTCTGGGGTTTTGTCTGGTGCTGGCAGTCGCACCAGGAACCGCCCCGGCAGTCGTCGTGGTGCCGGTTCTTGCAGGCTTCGCAGATCATGCGTCGGATCCTGCCCGGCCCATGGGGTTTCACCTGCCGGTGTGGGAGGGTCGGAGAGTGAAGCTTCTCGGGTTCGTGCTGAACGTGATCTGGCTGGTGTTCTGCGGGATCTGGATGGCGCTCGGGTATGTGGTCGCGGGAATCGTGTGCTGCGTGCTGATCGTGACCATTCCCTTTGGCATCGCGGCCTTCAGGATCGCTGGATACGTCTTGTGGCCCTTTGGGCGTACCACCGTGGCGAAACCCGGGGCGGGGGCGCCGTCGCTCGTCGGGAACGTGATCTGGCTGATCTTCGCCGGGTGGTGGCTGGCGATCGGGCACATCATCACGAGCGTCCCGCTGTTCGTGTCGATCATCGGGATCCCGTTCGGGTGGGCGAATCTGAAGATGATCCCGATCTCGTTGATGCCGCTGGGGCGCGAGGTGGTGCCCACCGACCGGAAGTTCGGGGAGCGTTGATGCCCGCACTGGGTCAGGGACCGTATCCTGGGCTGTTAAAGATCCGTACTATTCGCCGCCGCGGCGGGTAGTCCGTGGTTGAACCCAGGATTCCACGAATACGGTTGGGTGCCATGACGTCCACGGACGCTCCGTCGCGTAGGCCCCGCTCTGCGGGTCGCAAGTCACGCCTCGGCATGGCGCGTGCCCGGGCCGGGATGGAGCGCCTGGCCGGAAGCGGATTCTGGTCGCTGGTCAAGGCGACCACGATGGCGGGCGTCAACTACCGGGTCACCGGCCTCGCGGGCGAGGCGGCCTTCTTCGCGCTGCTGTCGCTGCCGCCGTTCGCGCTCGGTCTGCTGGGCGTGCTGGGGCATCTGAGCGGCATGCTGGGCGAGGAGACGATCGTCGCCATCCGGCAGTCGGTGATCCAGAACGCCGACCTGCTGTTCAGCCCGGACGCGATGAAGAGCGTGGTCGAGCCGCTGCTCAGCGACGTGCTCGACGGGGGCGAGGTGTCGCTGATCTCGGTGGGGTTCCTGCTCTCGTTGTGGTCGGGGTCCCGCGCGCTGTTCGTGTACGTGGACCTGATCTCTATCGCGTACGGCCTTGGGGAGACCCGGGGGATCATCAGGACCCGGCTGATGTCGTTCGGCCTCTACCTGGCGGCCCTGCTGATCGGCCTGGTGGTGATGCCGATCCTGGTGATCGGGCCGACGCTGCTGGCCAACGCGCTGCCCGGCTACGAAGGGCTGGTCGGGGTGCTCTACTGGCCGGTCGTGATCGTCGGCTCGGTGCTGATGCTGACCATGCTCTACCACGTCAGCGTGCCGAGGCGGACGCGCTGGTGGCGGGAGGTCCCGGGGGCGGTGCTGGCGCTGCTGATCTGGATCCTGTGCGCCGCCGTGCTGCGCGAGGTGCTGGCCGCCTGGTTCCAGCCGCTGTCCATCTACGGGTCGCTGGCCGCGCCGATCGCGGTGCTGCTGTGGCTGTACATCACCGCGCTGGCCGTGCTCATCGGGGCCACCCTTAACGCCGAGGTTGACCGGTTGTGGCCGCTGGCCGGAACCGGTCGCCGGGTGGAGTAACTCCCGTCGCCGCGGACGGCTCCGATAAGGTGGCAGGGTCGCGACTGGCGCTGACGTCGCCCTGCGGGCGCGTCGCTAGGTGGGGCACCACCGGGGAGCGAACCTGCGGAGGCCGTGCGCCTGGGTCACCGCGGCTGTCAACGTGGACAAGGAAGGCGCCATGGCTGAGAACTCGCTGCACGTCGTCGATCCGGAGATCGCCGAGCTGATCAAGGCGGAGGAGCGGCGGCAGGCCGACACGGTCAAGCTGATCGCCTCGGAGAACTACGTGTCCAAGGCCGTCCTCGCGGCGACCGGGACCGTGCTGACCAACAAGTACTCCGAGGGTTACCCGGGCAAGCGCTACTACGAGGGCCAGCAGGTCATCGACCAGATCGAGGCCCTGGCCATCGAGCGTGCCAAGGCCTTGTTCGGGGTCAACCACGCCAACGTCCAGCCCTACTCGGGCTCGCCCGCCAACCTGGCCATCTACCTGGCCTTCCTGCAGCCCGGCGACACGGTGATGGGCATGGGCCTGCCGTTCGGCGGCCACCTCACCCACGGCTGGTCGGTCTCCGCCACCGGCAAATGGTTCAACCCGGTGCGGTACGGCGTGCGCAAGGACACCGGCCGGATCGACCTGGACGAGGTCCGCGAGATCGCCCTCAGGGAACGCCCCAAGCTGATCTTCTGCGGCGGCACGGCGATTCCGCGCACGATCGACTTCCCGGCGTTCGCCGAGATCGCCAAGGAGGTCGGCGCGGTCCTGGCGGCCGACATCGCGCACATCGCCGGCCTGGTCGCGGGTGGGGCGCATCCCTCGCCGGTCGGGTACGCGGACGTGATCTCCACGACCACCCACAAGACGTTGCGCGGTCCCCGCGGCGCGATGCTGATGGCCACCTCCGACGAGCACGCCACCGCGCTCAACAAGGCCGTCTTCCCCGGGCTGCAGGGCGGGCCGCACAACCACACGACCGCCGCCATCGCGGTGGCGCTGCACGAGGCCGCCACCGAGGACTTCCGCGACTACGCGCGCCAGGTCGTGCTGAACGCGAAGGCGCTGGCGGAGGAGCTGATCAGCCGGGGCTTCGACCTGGTCTCGGGCGGCACCGACAACCACCTGATCCTGATGGACCTGACGCCCAAGGGCATCGGCGGCAAGCCGGCCGCCCAGGCCCTGGACAAGGCCGGTCTGGAGACCAACTACAACACGGTTCCGTTCGACACGCGCAAGCCGTTCGACCCGTCGGGGATCCGGATCGGCACCGCCGGGGTGACCAGCCGGGGCATGGGCGTGGCCGAGATGCGGCAGATCGGCGCCTGGATGGACCAGGTCGTCTCCGCTCTGGCGAAGGACGAGGACGAGGCCAAGCACGTGATCACCCGAGTCCACGGCGAGGTCCGCGAGCTCACCTCGCACTTCCCGGCCCCCGGTCTCAGCTGAGTTTCTGGTTGCTCGCCGTTATCCGGCGCCGTTTACGTCCGCGTTGGTTCTCGCCGTACCGGCGCCAAGGGTGGCCGGGTCTCCGGCGCTCGTGAACTTTTGAGGGTCCGTGTTCCAGATGTGGTTCGCGGACCCTCGATCGTGTTCGCCGTTGGGCGATTCGTGAGTTCAATCCGTTTTGGTGCGCCGCTGGGCGGCCTATGAGCTCAATCCGATCCAGGTCGCCCGTGTGCGCGGCGAGGCCTTCGCTCGCGTGTCGTGGGTAATTTGGTTGCTGGCGGGTTGAGGTGTTCAGTAGGGTGCTTTGCGTTGGCCGTCCGGTCGAGGGTGGTCGTGGAGGAATGGGAGGTGAGGACATGCGGGTGTTTCTGACGTGCCTGCCGTCCAACAGCCTCCGGGTGTGCCTCTGAGTTGAGGGCCCCGGTTTTCCGAAGGGTTTCCTCCATTGTTCTCGCCAGAATTCTCTGGTTCTTTTGATCTTGTAAAGCTCGGGTGGCACGAGTCCGCCGAGCTTCCTGAGGGCCTGGTGCCCGCCCGGGTCGCCCGCGTCGATCGCGGTGTGGCCGAAGTCCTGGCCGCTGATGGCCAGCACCAAGCCAAGTACGGCGCCCGGATCCGCCGGGCCTCCGCCGAGAATCCGGTCGAGTTGCCCTGCGTGGGCGACTGGGTGGCGCTGCGCTACCTGCCAGAAGGGCGGTACGAGCTCGACCACGTCCTGCCGCGGTCGAGCGCGTTCGTCCGGGGCGGGGTGGGACGGGTGTCCCGGGGCGGCCTGTCGGGCGACGGGCAGGGGCACGTGCTGGCCGCCAACGTCGACGTCGTCTTCGTCACCGAGCCGTCCATGCACGCGAGCGACTTCGCCGACCTGGGCCGGATCGAGCGCATGGTCGCGCTGGCCTGGGAGAGCGGCGGCACGCCGGTGGTGCTCATCACCAAGGCCGACCTGTTCGATCAGGGCCTGGACGAGCTGCTGGCCGACGTGGCCGGGGTCGCCCCCGGTGTGGACGTGCACGCGGTGTCCTCGCTCACTGGGGACGGGGTGGACGTGGTCCGTACCTACCTGGACGGCGCGAAGACCGCCGTCGTGCTCGGGCCGTCCGGCGCGGGCAAGTCGACGCTCGTCAACTCCCTCGCCGGGGACGGCGTCATGGAGACGCAGCAGGTGCGGGCCGGGGACGGCCGGGGACGGCACACGACCGTGCACCGCGAGATGATCCTGCTGCCCGCCGGCGGCCTGATCATCGATACCCCCGGCATCCGCCGGGTCGGCCTGTACGACATCAGCGACGGCGTCGACCTGGTCTTCTCCGACATCGAGGAACTTGCGGAAAGCTGCCGTTTCGGCGACTGCTCGCACACCTCGGAACCGGCCTGCGCCGTGCTGGCCGCCGTGGACTCCGGCGACCTGCCGGAACGCCGGCTGGAGAGCTGGTTCAAGCTCCAGCGGGAGGCCGCCTGGATGGCCCGCCGCAGCGACGCCCGCCTCCGGGCCGAGGAAACCCGCAAATGGAAGATCATCCACAAGAGCGTACGAGGCCGCAGCCGCCCGTGATCGAGCCCGGCGCCCTCGGGCGCCGGGACACGACGGCCTTTACGCGTGTCGGGTGATTGGGTCGGGTATGTCAAGGGTTGTGGCTCGGATGGAAATAACGCTTCCGTTCGTGGACCGGGAGGAGGCGGGCGAACTGCTCGCCGAGGCCCTGGTCGGCCTGAGGCTGCCCGACCCGGTCGTCCTGGCGCTGCCGCGCGGGGGAGTGCCGGTGGCCGTCCCGATCGGGGCGCGGCTGAACGCGCCCGTGGACGTGCTGGTCACCCGGAAGATCGGCCACCCGGCTCAGCCTGAGCTCGGTCTGGGCGCGATCGCCGAGGGCGGAGAACCGGTCTTCGATCACTCCATGCTGCGATATGTCGGGCTGGAGCCGGAAGATCTGGCGGTGATCGTCGCCCGGGAGCGGGATGAGCTCGCCCGCCGGGTCGAGGTCTACCGGGGCGGCCGCAGCCTGCCGCCCCTGGCCGGGCACGACGTCATCGTGGTCGACGACGGCCTCGCCACCGGCGGCACCGCCAGAGCCGCCCTCCGCGCGGTCCACACGATCATGCGCACCCAGGCCGCCGTGGACCAGACGACCACACGATCCGGAATGCGAGATACCCGGCCCGAGGCCGCCGCGCGTCCGGGCACGGTCACGCTGGCTGTTCCGGTGGCCGCCAAGCAGACCGTGCAGGCATTGGCCGGCGAGGCCGACGAACTCGTCGTGCTGGCCGTGCCCTCCCACTTCCGGGCCGTCGGCCAGCACTACATCTCGTTCGACCAGCTCACGGATGCCGACGTGCTGTCGTTGCTCGCCAGGAGCTCAGCTCAGTAGGACCAGGATGAGGGCGAGTACGGCGGGGGCCGCCTGGACGTACAGGATTCGGCGGCTGACGGTGGCGGCGCCGTACAGGCCGGCGACGATGACGCAGGCGAGGAAGAAGGTGAGGACGGCGGGGTCGCGGCCGAGGAGGCCCCAGATGAGGCCCGCGGCGAGGAAGCCGTTGTAGAGGCCCTGGTTGGCGGCGAGGGTGCGGGACTGGGTGGCGAAGTCGGGGGTGGTGCCGAAGGCGGCGCGGCCGCGGGGGGTGGTCCAGAGGAACATTTCCAGGATCAGGATGTAGACGTGAATTGCGGCGACGATGCCTACCAGGGCATATGCAGCGACGATCAACGTAACCTCCGATATAGAGCGCGCCTTGACGTTAGGTAATCGACGGTCACGTACGGTGATTTCGTGGACGCTTTGGATCTGGCGCGGTGGCAGTTTGGGATCACCACGGTCTACCACTTCCTGTTCGTGCCCGTCACCATCGGCCTGGCGTTCCTGGTGGCGATCCTGCAGACGGTGTGGCTGCGCACGGGTAACGCCGCGCACCTCCGGGCGACCAAGTTCTTCGGCACGCTCTTTCTGATCAACTTCGCGATGGGCGTGGTCACGGGCATCGTGCAGGAGTTCCAGTTCGGGATGAACTGGAGCTCCTACTCGCGTTTCGTGGGGGATGTCTTCGGGGCTCCGCTGGCGATCGAGGCGCTGCTCACGTTCTTCCTGGAGTCCGTCTTTCTCGGCCTGTGGATCTTCGGGTGGAATCGCCTGCCGCGGCTGGTGCACGCCGCGTGCATCTGGCTGGTGGCGATCGGCTCGGCCCTCTCCGCCTACGCCATCCTGGTCGCCAACTCGTTCATGCAGTGGCCGGTCGGGTTCGCCGTGCGCGGTTCCCGGGCCGAGCTCACCGACTTCGGCGCGGTGTTCGGCAACAAGGTCGCGCTGGCCACCTTCCCGCACGTGCTGCTGGCCAGCTGGCTGACCGGCGGCGTGCTGATGGCCTGCGTCGCGGCCTGGCATCTCAGGCGCCGCCGCAACGTGGCGGTGTTCCGCATGCCGATGCGGCTGGCCATGGCCGTGACGGTCGTCACGGGCGCGGGCATGCTGTTCACCGGCGACAACCTGGCCAGGGTCATGGTGCAGACCCAGCCGATGAAGATGGCCGCCGCCGAGGCGCTCTACGAGACCGCCCAGCCCGCGCCGTTCTCGCTCTTCACCATCGGCACCCTGGACGGCTCCGAGCCGATCTTCTCGATCGGCGTCCCCGGCCTGCTGTCGTTCCTGGCCACCGGCAGCTTCGACGGCAAGGTCCTGGGCATCAACAACATTCAGGCCCAATATCAGAAAATTTACGGACCTGGCCACTATGCGCCCTACATTCCGATGGCCTACTGGGCCTTCCGGCTCATGATCGGGTTCGGGATGCTGGCCGTGCTGATCGCGCTGGTGATGCTCTGGCTGACCCGGCGGGGTCGGCTGCCTGAGAACAAATGGGTATGGACGGCGACGATCTGGGCGGTCGTTCTGCCGTTCCTGGCCAACAGTTTCGCCTGGATCTTCACCGAGATGGGCCGCCAGCCCTGGATCGTGTTCGGCCAGATGAAGACCGCCGCGGGCGTCTCGCCCAACGGCGTCGGCCACGTCGTGACCTCCCTGGCCGCCTTCACCCTCCTGTACGGCGCGCTCGCCGTCATCGAGGTCCGCCTCCTCCTGAAGTACGGCAGGCAGGACCCGCCCCCCGAGCAACCCGCCACCGAGGACGACGGCCCGCTGGCCTTCGCGTACTGACCCGGAGCTGACATGGACCTGACCGACGTCTGGTTCGCCGCGATCGCGGTGTTGTGGATGGGCTACTTCATCCTGGAGGGGTTCGACTTCGGGGTGGGCGCGCTGCTGCCGGTCCTGGCCTCCGGCGACACCGAACGCCGGGTGATGATCAACACGATCGGGCCGGTCTGGGACGGCAACGAGGTGTGGCTGATCACGGTGGGCGCCGCCACGTTCGCGGCGTTTCCGGAGTGGTACGCGACGCTGTTCAGCGGGTTCTACCTGCCGATGCTGGTCATCCTGCTGACGCTGATCGTGCGGGGGGTGGCGTTCGAGTATCGGGCGAAGCGGGACAGCGTGCGCTGGCGGCGAGGGTGGGATCGGTGTCTCATCGCCGGGTCGATCGTGCCGGCGGTGTTGTGGGGGGTGGCGTTCGGGAACATCGTGCGGGGGGTCGAGTTGGACGCGCGGCACGATTATGTGGGGAGTTTCTGGGATCTGCTCAACCCGTACGCGCTGCTCGGTGGCCTTACCACTTTGGCGCTATTTGTCACCCATGGGGCCATATTTCTGGCGTTGAAGACGGAGGGGGAGATCCGGGAGAAGGCGGGGGCGCTGGCCCTGAAGGCGGGCTTCGTGGCGGGGATGCTGGTGGCCGGGTTTCTGGTGTGGAGCCAGTTCCATGGCGGATCGGGGGTGTCGATCGCGCTGGGGGTCGTCGCGGTGGTGGTGTGGGCGCTGGCGGTGGCGGCTATCGCGGTGGGGCGGGAGGGGTGGGCGTTCACGGCGTCCGCGGTGGCCATCGGCCTCGTCACGGTGACGCTGTTCGCGGTGCTCTATCCGAACGTGCTGCCGGCCGTCGATCCGGCCAACAGCCTGACAACGACAAATGCCGCGGCCACCGCCAAGACCTTGAGGATCATGACGTGGGTCGCGGTGCTGTTCCTGCCGCTGGTGCTGATCTACCAGTCGTGGACCTACTGGGTGTTCCGCCGCCGGATCGGCGTACGGAACATCCCAGCGGGCCACTGACGCGTGTCGGGGAGGGTGGGCGGACCCGTTGTGGAAAGACCCGGGGGTTCTTACGCGACGGCGCTGATGCCGGCGCTCGCGGCGCGCCGCATCCGACGACGGCGCTCGGAGGCGCGCTCGTCCTCGTTGAGGCCGCCCCACGTGCCGTACTTCTCCGGCCTGGACAGGGCGTAGTCGAGGCACTCGGCGCGGACCGGACAACCGGCGCAGATGGCCTTGGCCTTGCGCTCGCGGATGTCACGCTCCGGCTGACGCTCGCCGTCGGGGCCGAAGAACAGCACAAGGTCCTCTCCCCGGCACGCGGCATCATCCTGCCAACCCCAACTGGGGCGGGGGCGGGCGAGCTGCCGACGTACCTGAGACATGAGAAACCACCTTTGGTGAGAGGTATTTCAGAGTTTGTGCCGCATTGGACGCTTATGGCGTCCCTGCATCCAACGCAATAACTGCCCGTGGTGTTCCCGGCTCCTGGCGAAGCCTCAGGTCAAGGCCGGGGTGAGCAAGCTCAGCTCGGCCAACCTGTAGGTCGAGATCTCTTCGGCGCAGGCGAGACCACACGGTGCCGCGAACACCGCAGGTTCGACCACTACCCGAAATCGCGACGATCCAGCGGGTGCATTGCGAACAACAATGCACACCGTGGTGTCGCCATTCGACCGGGAGGATTCCACGGCCACTGCGCCGACCGAGAGCTCGCCCGTGTGGGACCGGACAAAATGCTCGGCGGCTTGCGATGGCTCAGGGATACCCGCGCGCCCCCGGAAGCGGTCGAGGACGACCTCGCCGTGCCGGTACGCGTTTGCCGCCGCGATCGCAGCAGCCTGAGACATGCTGCCGTAGTAAAGCCCGTGTGGCAAGCACACGAGGTTAGCGGCGTATCGATCGCCGCCAACATGTGTGGTTTCCCACACCTGGCCGGGTAGTTGCTCGTCGAGAAATCTCGCGAGCGGCAGTCCAATGCGGGCACAGCACGCGTTGCGCTTGGCGTGCGTGCAGACCAGAAATACCGGCTCACTGACAAGTATGCAGGACTCTGGAACCACTCCGTGCACGAGTGCGTCCAGGTCAAGATCGTCCGGGTCGTCAAAATGGCCCTCGGCCAGCCAGGGCTCGGCACCGGCCGCGGAGCCCGCGAAAACGTGCAGCGGGCCGCCGGAACCGTTGCGGCGGCCGGTCCTGCGAATGAGCTGGGGGCGCACGCCGAGCGCGGTCGCGCGGTCGATCAGGGCCCGGACCTTGTCCGGCAGGCGGCACTCGTCCAGATACGCCGCCCAGGGGCCGGAATGCTCGATGAGCAGCCAGAACCGGGCGCCCACCGTCGCGCTCGCGAGGATGGGCGCTTCACCGGTGTGCAGCGCGGCAGGATGCCCGCACCCATTGGCCATGCCCGGTTCGCCCCCCTGTGCGCGACGTTCAGAATTAGGTAATCCTAACCTTAGTGGGCCCTGTCAAACCTGCCGTATACCGGGATCCGGTCCGGGGTTTTAATCCTCGCTGGCGAAGACCGCCGCCGCAATGGGTAGCGCGGCGGCCCGGTCCTCGGGGATCAGGCCGATCCTGGTCCGGCGATCCAGCAAGTCATCGGGGTCGAGGGCGCCCTCGTGCCGGACCGCCCAGACCAGCTCGGCCCGCGTGGTCGCCAGGCCCTCGACCACCGGCCGGGCCAGCTCCGGCTCTCGCGCCATCAGGTCCTGTACGGCTGTCGCCTCCGACCCGTACCGCCGTACCAGCCGGAGCGGGGCCCCGTCGCCGCGCTGGGTCGCGCCGACCAGGGGCAGCCGGGCGGTCCTGCTGCGCGGCGCGGGCAGGCCGGTGGCGTCGACGGCGTCCTCGGCCATCCGGCGGTAGGTGGTGAGCTTGCCGCCGACCACGGTCACCACGCCGTCGGGGGAGTGCAGCACCGCGTGCCGCCGGGACAGGTCGGCCGTGCCGCCGCCGGCAGCGGCCAGGAGCGGGCGCAGGCCCGCGTACGCGCTCGCCACCTGGTCCCGGCGCAGCGGCTCGGCCAGGACCGACCCCAGGACCTCCAGGAGGAACTTCACGTCGCTCTCGGGGGCTTCCGGGACGTCGGGGACGGGCCCGTCCAGCGGCTCGTCGGTGAGGCCCACGTAGACGCGCCCGTCGAGTTGCGGGAGGACCAGGGCGAATCGGTTGCCCGCTCCAGGGATCGGGATGTGCAGGCCCGCTCTCAGCGTGCCCAGCGTGCCCGGGCGCAGGACCAGGTGGGTGCCCCGGGACGGCCGCAGCTCCACGCCGGGCACCAGGCCGCCGGCCCAGACGCCGGTGGCGTTGACGACCGCCTTGGCCCGGATGGTGAACTCCTGGCCGGTGAGCTCGTCGCGTACCTGCCCGTCGTCCCCGCTCAGCGCGAGCGCGCGGCAGCGGGTCAGGACGCGCGCGCCGTGCGCGGCGGCGGTCCTGGCGATCGCGAGCACCAGCCGCGCGTCGTCGGCCACCCGCCCGTCCCAGGACAGCAGCGCCCCGCGCAGGTTCTTGGGGTCGAGTGCGGGCACCAGATCCAGCGCCCGCCCCGCCGGGATCCGGGCCGGCCCTGGCAGCAGCCGCCGTGGCGTGCCCGCGGTCACGCGCAGCGCGTCGCCGAGCCGGTAGCCCGTCATCGCCAGCCGGGCCTGGACGCGGGACACGTCCCCGGTCAGCGGCAGCAGGTACGGATGCGCCTGCACCAGATGCGGGGCCGTGTGCCGGAGCAGGATGCCGCGCTCGGCCGCGCTCTCCCTGGCGATCCCGACCTGCCCCTTGGCCAGATAGCGCAGCCCGCCGTGAATCAGTTTCGAACTCCATCGGGAGGTGCCGAACGCCAGGTCGTACGCGTCGATGGCCGCCACGGAGAGCCCGCGCGAGGCCGCGTCCAGCGCCACGCCCGCCCCGGTCGCGCCGAGGCCGACCACGAGCACG
The DNA here is from genome assembly GCF_009687865.1 of Acrocarpospora macrocephala. Classification (GTDB taxonomy): domain Bacteria; phylum Actinomycetota; class Actinomycetes; order Streptosporangiales; family Streptosporangiaceae; genus Acrocarpospora; species Acrocarpospora macrocephala. The sequence continues at coordinate 75,529 of NZ_BLAE01000050.1, read as the reverse complement.
TCCACCACCCGCTCCCGCACCTCCAGCAGTTCCCTGGCGCGGCGGGCGGCGTTGAGCGAGGAGTCCGGCGAGTTCATGGTCATCCCTCAATCGCGCGTATTACTCTTTGGTAACCTAATCGAAAGGCCGGACCCCGTGGAAACTCCCAGCTCCGCCATAGAACCCATGCTCTGGTCGGGATGGGGGGATCCGGCGAAGGCGCGGGAGCTGCCGCCTAAGGTCCGCAAGCTCCTCGGCGACCTGCTGGGCGTCACCGATCCCGAGAACCCGCCCGCCAGCTTCGGCGAGGTCGAACTGCCCATCTCGGCGCTCCCCGCGCCGGTCATGACCCGGCTGAGCACGCTGGTCGGCGACGAGCACGTGCGCTGCGACGAGGACGCCAGGATCCGGCACACCCGCGGCAAGTCCACCCCCGACCTGCTCCGGATGCGCGCCGGCGACGGCTTGGACGCGCCCGACGCGGTCGTGCTGCCCGGCTCGCACAGCGAGATCCTGGACCTGCTCAAGCTCTGCGCCGAGCACCGGGTGGCGGTGGTCCCGTTCGGCGGCGGCACCTCCGTGGTCGGCGGCCTGGTCGCCTCCCGGGCCAACTTCACCGGCGTGATCGCCCTCGACCTGGCCCGGCTCAACCGGGTGCTCTCCATGGACAAGGTGTCCATGATCGCCGAGTTCGAGCCCGGCCTGCGCGCCCCCCAGGCCGAGCAGATCCTGGCCAGGCACGAGCTCACCCTGGGCCACTTCCCGCAGTCCTACGAGTACGCCACCCTCGGCGGTTTCGCCGCCGCCCGCTCCTCCGGCCAGGCCTCCGCCGGGTACGGCCGCTTCGACGACATGGTGGTCGGCCTCACCGTGGCCACCCCGCGCGGCACCCTCGAACTCGGCCGGGCCCCCAAGTCGGCGGCGGGCCCCGACCTGCGCCAGGTCATCCTCGGCTCCGAGGGCGCGTTCGGCGTGATCACCGCCCTCCAGCTGCGGGTCAGGACCGCGCCGCGGGCCAAGGTGTACGAAGGCTGGCGGTTCGACTCGTTCACGGCCGGACAGGTGGCGATGCGGCGTATCGCCCAGGAAGGGCCGCTGCCCACGGTGTTCCGGCTCGCCGACGAGACGGAGAGCATGATCGGGCTCTCCCGTCCGGCCGAACTCGGCACCCTGGCCGAGGCGGGTTGCGCGATGATCACCGGATTCGAGGGCTCGGAGGATGACGTGGCCCACCGGCGTGAGGCCGTCGCCGCGATCCTGTCCGAACTTGGCGGGACATATCGGGGTACCGAACCCGGCGACCGCTGGAACGAGGGCCGCTACGCCGCGCCATACCTGCGCGATTCCCTGCTGGCCGCTGGCGCCACCGTGGAGACTTTGGAGACAGCAGGCTTCTGGGCGGACTTACCACGCCTCTACGACGCCGTACGGCTCGCGCTACGCGCCACGCTCGACGACCCCCTGGTGATGTGCCACGTCTCCCACGTGTACGCCACCGGCGCGTCCCTCTACTTCACCGTGGTCGCCGCCCAAGACGAAGATCCCCTCGCCCAGTGGGACCGTGCCAAGAAAGCCGTCAACAAGGCCATCGTCCTCACCGGCGGCACCATCTCCCACCACCACGGCGTCGGCCGCGACCACCGGGCCGCCTACGCCAGCGAGATCGGCGACCTCGGCGTGGAGATCGTCCGCGCGATCAAGGGGCGACTCGATCCTTACGGGATTCTCAACCCGGGTGTCCTGATCCCCTAGGAAGGGCCAAGATTGATTCATGGTCACGGTCGACGTCGCGGCGGCGCGGGGGAAACAGGGTTCGTCCCGGGTGTCCGAGGAGGGCGCGGGCTGGGACGGCCAGCAGATCGGCACCTTCGAGGCGCTGCGCCCCAGCAAGGACACCTTCACCTGGCTCAACCCGCGCACGCTGTGGCGCTCCAGGAACGAGATCCTGGCCGGGCTCTTCGGCGACCCCTCCACTGAGGTACGGCGCCGCTGGGTGGCCTCCCAGCGGGAGAACGGCGCCGACCCCGACTTCCGGATCACGCGCGAGGTCGGCCAGGACTTCTCCTTCCTGGTCATCGGCGACACCGGCGAAGGCGACGCCTCGCAGTACGCGGTCGTGCCCGGCCTGCTGAAACTCGGCGCGGACACCTCGTTCGCGGTCATCGCCAGCGACGTCATCTACCCGACCGGCGCGGCCAGCGACTACGGCGACAAGTTCTTCCGCCCATTCAAGGATTACGACGCCCCCATCTACGCCATCCCCGGCAATCACGACTGGTATGACGGGCTTGGCGGGTTCATGCGGGTGTTCTGCGGGTCCAAGCCGCTGCAGGTGCAGGGGGAGGGCTTCCGGCTGTCTCCGGCCGGGCTGCGCGGCCTGCTCTGGAAGAAGCCTGAGGCGATCGACGAACCCGCCCTGGCGGAAGCCTGGAAGCTGCGCGGGCGGCCGTCCCAGCAGGCGGTGCAGCCGGCGCCGTACTGGGTGCTCGACCTCGGCCGCCTCCTGGTCGTCGGCATCGACACCGGGATCCGCGGCACCCTCGACCGCGAGCAGGGCGAATGGCTGCGCCACGTCTCCGCCGACCCGCGCCCCAAGATCCTCATCACCGGCAAGCCCATCTACGTCCGCGACGACTACAAGCCCTGCCCCATCGAGGGCGGCGGCACCGTGGACGAGATCGTCACCGCTCCGCAGCACAACTACCTGGCCGCCATCGGCGGTGATGTGCACAATTACCAGCGTTTCCCGGTCAAGGTCGGCGACCGCGTCATCCAATACCTGGTCGCGGGCGGCGGCGGCGCGTTCATGCACGCCACCCACACCATCCCCCGGGTCACCCGCGTCCCCGAGGACGCCTTCAAGTGCTACCCCCTGCGCGGCGACTCGCTCTCCTTCTACAGCCTGCTCTACAGCCGCCGCTTACGGATGAAATGGCTCTACCTCACCCCCGACCAGGGCCTGGCTCTGATGTCCCAACGCGTCGGCAACACCCCGCCCCGCGACATGACCGAGCCCGTCCCCATCACCAGCCGCATGAAGTGGGCCGCCCGCATCCTCGGCGCCTGGCCCTTCCCCCTCAGCCTCCCCGTCGGCCGCTTCTTCCACCGCTGGATCTCCGAACTCTCCGACTGGGACACCCCACCCTTCTTCAAAAGCTTCCTCCACCTCTCCGTCGCGAACGACGAACTCCGCATCCGCTGCTTCGCCGCCACCGGCTGCCTAGCCCAGGAACTCAACCCCCCCTTGGAAGACGAGATCAAGATCCCCCTCCCGGTCACCTGAGGAGGATTGCTATCCGGCGTGCGTGTTGCCGCGCATGTCGAGCTCAGTGCGGCCCGCGATCGCCTGTCGGGGGCGACGAACTCCGCATCGCTGCTTCGCCCAGGAACTCAACCCACCTTTGGAAGACGAGGTCAAGATCCCCTCCCAGGAGGAGCCCGCTGACCGGAAATGACGACCCCCGGGCGCGACAGAGACCCGGCGTTGGCGGCAACCCGGCCCAGATTTCACGCCTGTGTGGCGTCACCGGACGGGAGGGAATTCGTGATCTGGACAGCCGCGCGGTCAGTTGGCGGCTATGCGGCCTTTGATGGGACGGGATTAGTATCCGGCGATCGCGTTGCCGCCCACGTCGAGGCCGGTGTGGCCCGCGATCGACTCGGGCAGTTCGGTCAGCTCGTTCAGGCTCAGGTCGAGGCGGGTGAGGGCGGTGAGGCTTCCGATCGAGTCCGGCAACCGGCGCAGCTTGTTGCGATAGGCACTGAGCTTCCTGAGGGAGGTCAGGTTTCCGATGGTGTCCGGTAGTCCGGTCAGGTGGTTGTTCGCCACGTCGAGTTCGGTGAGGGCGGTCAGCTTTCCGATCGAGTCGGGGAGCTCTTGGAGGTCGCAGGACCACAGGTCGAGTTTGGTGAGCGCGGTCAGCTCGCCGATCGAGTCGGGCAGCGCGGTCAGCTTGTTGCGTGCCGCGTCCAGAACGGTGAGAGAGCGCAGGTTCCCGATCGCGTCCGGCAGGCTGGTCAGCCTGTTGTGGATCAGCCGGAGTTCGGTCAGGGCGGTGAGCTCGCCCACCCAGCTGGGCAGGGCGGTGAGCCGGTTGTGGGAAAGCTCAAGGAATCTCAGCCGGGTGAGGTTGGCCATGGAGTCCGGCAGTCCGGTCAGGCGGCTGTTCCACAGGTTGAGCCGGGTGAGGGCGGTGAGGTTCCCGATGGCCTCCGGAAGCTCGGTGAGCGTGTTGCCGTAAAGATCGAGTTCGGCGAGCGCGGTGAGGTTTCCAATCGGGTCCGGTAGTCCGGTCAGCCGGTTGTCCCGTAGGTCGAGCCGGGTGAGGGCGGTGAGGTTTCCGATGGTCTGCGGCAGTTCGGTGAGCGCGTTGCCGCGGAGGTCGAGCTCGGTCAGGGCGGTGAGCTCGCCGATCCAGTCCGGGAGCGTGGCGAGCTGGTTGGAGGACAGGTCCAGATGGGTCAGCGTGGTGAGATCGCGCACGGATTCGCGTAGTTTGCGAAACCGGAGTCCGGACAGATCCAGCGCGGTGCCGCTACTGGCTCGTACGGTCGCTATCGCCTGGTCGATCGCCCCAGCCATAACCTTCCCTGTCCTCGATTCTCTTGCCACAGGCGTTCTGTTTCTTCCCGCAGGTCTCCTACCCCACGAGCGTCCTGTTTCTACCCACAGGTCTCGTACCGCGCAGGCTCGCTGTTCCTACTCGCAGCCGCCCTGCGGTAACCAAGATCCTTTCCGCCGTCCGCTGGGTGGGCTGATGGTCATCAGTGGATTGTCGGTGCCACCTGGCACTCTGGAGTCATGCACGTGGTGGTGGCGGGAGACCCGGAGGGCCCAGGGGGGACCATCCGGCCCGAGGGCGGCGCCGCCACACGTGTCCCGGATCTGGCCGAGACGATCCGCGCGTGGTCCGCAGGGGATGCCGAGACGATCCGCGCGTGGTCCAGAGGAGATCGCAACCCGGGTGATTCCGTGGAGCCGGTTCCGGGGTTGGGCGTTCTCCGCGAGGGGGTTGCGGGGTTGGGCGCTTCCCGGGAGGGGGTTGCGGGGTTGGGCGCTTCCCGGGAGGGGGTTGCGGGGTTGGGCGCTTCCCGGGAGGGGGTTGCGGGATTGGGCGCTTCCTGGGAGGGGGTTGCGGGGCTGGGTGTTCCCCGGGAGAGGGCTGCGCGGGAACTCGGACTTGGTGGTGGGGGGACTTCCCAGGGCGGCGTGGAGTTGGGTGGGGACGCTGGAGGAGTCGGGCAGCGGGGGGCCGGTGGGGTTCGGTGGGTTTGGGGGGATGCGCGGAGGGTTTATCCGGGGATTCTGGCCCGAGGGGTGCGGGTTGGGCGGTGTCATGATGTCGCGCTGACCGAGGCGTTGTTGCTGGGGGCTGAGGGGCGGTTCGGGGAGCCTCGGTCGGCTGAGGCGGCTTATGCGCGGTTGCATGGGCTGCCGGTGCCGGAGGATCGGGAGGCGGTGGCCGAGGGAGGTCAGGGGATCCTGTTCGAGGCTGAGCCTCGGGAGACCGGGTTCGGGGTGGACGAGGCCGAGCTGGTGGCGGAGGTCTATCGCGATCAGCTTGAACGGATCGGGCGGCTGGCGGAGCCGGGGCGGTTCCGGTTGCTGGTAGCCGCGGAGTCGGCGGGGGCGTTGATCGCGGCGGAGATGGGGTTCTTCGGGATGCCGTGGCGCGAGTCCGTGCACGACGCGTTGCTGACCGAGCTGCTGGGGGCCCGGCCGGCGCACGGGATGCGGCCGTCGAAGTTGCAGGCGCTGGCCGATGAGGTGGCGGCGGCGTTCGGGCAGCCGGTCAATCCGGATTCGCCACAGCAGATCGTGAAGGCGTTCAAGGCGGCGGGGGTGACGGTGGCGTCCACGCGGTCCTGGGTGCTCAAGCAGGTTGATCATCCGGGCGTGAAGCCACTCTTGGCGTACAAGGAGCTGGCTCGGCTCTACAGCTTTCACGGGTGGGTTTGGGCTGATCAGTGGGTGAAGGGGGATCGGTTCCGGGCCGAATATGTGGTCGGCGGTGTGGTCAGCGGGCGGTGGGCGACCAGCGGCGGAGGGGCGTTGCAGATTCCGAAACTGATGCGCCGGGCCGTCGTCGCCGACGAGGGCTGGACCCTCGTGGTGGCCGACGCCGCGCAGCTGGAGCCCAGAGTGCTCGCCGCCATGGCCGGGGACGGCGGGCTGGCCAGGGCGGCCGGAGAGATCGACCTCTACGCCGCGCTGGCCAAGGCCTTCGGCGGCCAGCGCGACGCCGCCAAGATCGCCATGCTCTCCGCCATGTACGGCGGGACCAGCGGCGACGCCCCCAAACTGCTGGCGGTGATGCGGCAACGTTTCCCCCAGGCGTACGCCTTCGTCGAGGACGCCGCCCGCGCCGGTGAGGAGGGCCGCCTGGTGCGATCCTGGCTCGGCCGCACCTCGCCGCCCCCGTCCGCGCGCTGGCGCGAGCTCGTCTCCGGCCCCGAAGGCACCCGCGCGGCCCGCGACCGCGGCAGGTTCACCCGCAACTTCGTCGTCCAGGCCACCGCCGCCGAATGGGCCGCCACCCTGATGGCCATCCTCCGCAACCACCTCCCCGACCCCGCCAGAATCGTCTTCTTCCAACACGACGAGGTCATGGTCCACTGCCCCCTCCCCCAAACCACCACCGTCCAGGCCGCCATCACCTCCGCCGCCGACGAAGCCACCCGCCTCCTCTTCGGCGAAACCCCCGTCCGCTTCCCCATGGAAGCCATCGCCGTCTCCTGCTACGCAGACGCCAAATAGCCACACGGACGTCCCGACAGGGCTGGGCGGACGCTGAATGGTGCCACGTTGCTCGATGGAAGCGAGAGCTGCGGCCAGTGGTGGAGGTGATCACGGAAGTCGCGTTGCTGAGAGATCGCTGGAGCAAGTTGGCGTGATTTCAAAGACGCGCCCCAGCCCTGTTTGGACTGGGGCGCGCCAGCGGGTCACTCGCAGATCATGTTCACGCTGGCTGTGAAGGAGTTCTCGCCGATCGCGGGCGGCCATACCACAGCCGGCTTCTAGGACAGGGCCTAAACCGCGCCGTGTGCGATGAGGCTTTGGGCGCAGTTGAGGACGGTTTGTTTCGCGGGGCGTGGGTGCCAGCCGAGCATACGGCTGGCTTTGTCGGTGCTGTGGCGGTTGCGGCGGCCCAGCGAGGGGGTGATTTCGCGGAGCGATGGGTCGCGGAATCTGGCCGTGAGCCGGACCGCGAAGTCGGGGATCTGCCGGGTGGAGACCTTGTGGCCGTGCGGGCCCAGGCCGTCGCGCAGGAAGTGGGCCATCTCCCGCATCCAGGTGAACTCTCCGGTGGCCAGGAAGCGCTCGCCCGCCGCGGCCGGCGCGGTCATGGCCCGGAGGTGAATGTCGGCGATGTCGCGGACATCCACGATTTCGAGCCCGATCCTGGGGACGCCGGGCATGCTGCCGGAGATCATGCGGCCGATGATGCCGACGGAACCGATGGTGCCCGTGCTGAGGATGGGACCGAACACGGCGCCGGGGAGCACGGTGGTCAGCTCGGTCGGTCCTTCGTGGCCGCTCATGAAGTCCCAGGCCGCACGCTCGGCGAGGGTCTTCGAACGTCGGTAGGGGATCAGTGTGGGGTCGTCGGGATCAGTCCACAGCGTCTCGTCCGTCGTGCCTTCGGTGGCGTACGACGAGGGGCTGGCGGTGTTCGCGGCCGAGGTCATCACGACGCGTTTCACTCCGGCCGCGGTCGCGGCGCGCAGGACGCGCAACGTGCCGTCGCGGGCGGCGGCGATCATGGCGGCCGGATCCCCGGCGGTGATTCCGAGGGGGGACGCGACGTGCAGGACACGGTCGACGCCCTTGACCGCGGCGTCCCAGCCGTCATCCGCGAGGAGGTCGGCGACGGCGAAGGTCAGCCGGCCGGCCGGGTCGGCGACGGTCGACACGGCCTGGGTGAGGCTCTCCTCCTTGCCCGGGCCGCGCACCGTCGTGCGTACGTCGTATCCGCGGTTCAGGAGTTCGGCGATGCACCAGCCGGCGACGTAGCCGCTGCCTCCCGTTACCAGCACCAATTCGGCCATGAATCGTCCTCCGCGGTGGGCGCGCTGTGCCAGAATGAACCGGAGACCCCTCCGATTACGGATTCACGGTAACGGAGGCCCCTCCGATTCGCAAGACGTACGGGACGGATGGCTGACACGTGAACTCGAAGCCGACCAGGAAGGACGCACTCGGCAACCGGGAGCGGATCTTGACCGTCGCCCGTGATGCGCTGGCGGCCTCGACCAGTGCGTCCCTCACGGCGATCGCCAAGCAGGCCGGAGTCGGCATCGGAACCCTTTACCGCCATTTCCCGACCCGGGAATCCCTCATCCTCGAGCTCTACCGCCACGACATTCAGCAGCTCATCGACCTGGCTCCCGCGCTGCTGGAGTCACATCCTCCGTTGGCGGCACTCCGCCGCTGGTTCGAGGAGGTCGCCCGCTACGGCCGCCTCAAGTACGGCGTCGCCGAGGTCATCCACGCGGCGACCAACGGCGGCCTCGACGACGAGTACTACCAGCCCTTCGTCGACGCCATCGCCGTCCTGCTCAACGCCGGAAGCGCCGCCGGCTCACTCAAACCCGACCTCGTCCCGGAAGACGTCCTGCTCCAGCTCAGCGTGCTGTGGCGGATCGATCCGGCCCGCGACGGCGAGGCAAGAGCCGCACGAATCCTCACCCTCGTCATCGACGGCCTCCTGGCGAAGCCAACGACATCCACCTAGGAGGATGCGAGTGCTTGTCCGCGAGTTCGGTCTCCTGTGCGTGGACGGTGAATAGGGCTGGACGGGCGCCAGATGGCGCTAGGCGGGGTTTGCGGGGGTTCGGTGGCCGCGGATCAAGGTTAGGGCGGTGAAGGCGACCATGACCGCTACAGCGGTGTTGAGGGTCGCGAAGGAAGTGGTGCTGACGACGGCGCCGGCGAGGAGGGCGCCGGTCGCACCGCAGACGTTCATGGTGAGATCGGAGAGACCCTGGACGGCCGGGCGGCGGTCGAGCGGAACCGATTCGGTCAGAAGGGCCGAACCAGCGACCAGGCCGCAGGACCAGCCAAGGCCGAGGACGAACAATCCGGCGGAGATCTGCGGGACTCCGTAGCCCGCCGTTCCCGCGAGCGCGGCCGAGATCAGGAGCAGGACCATGCCGGAGATCAGGACGGGGGAGCGGCCAAGACGGTCGGCCAGCCAGCCGACAACCGGTGAGAGCACGTACATTCCGGCGATGTGCAGGCTGATCACGATGCCGATCACGGAGATCCCCGCGTGGCCGTGATCGAGGTGAACCGGCGTCATCGACATGATCGAGACCATCGCGGTGTGACTGACCGCAATCGCCACCAGCGCCCGCCGAGCCGCCGGAATCCCCCGGATCGTCCCCCATGCATCGCGCAACGTATCCACCAGCGACGCCTTCACCTCAACATCGGCCTTCCCTTGGGGAGCAGTTCCGGAGACGGCTCCCACCTGGGGAACGGTTTCGGAAACGGCCTTCGCCGGGGGAGCGGATCTAGTGGCGGCTCGCCCAGGGGGAGCGGCTTCGGGAAAGGCTCCGCTTTGAGGGCTGCTCCCTTCGAGGGCGGGTTCAGCGTCGGGCGGAGCGGAGAAGCGGTGGACGGACCGGGCCAGGAGGAGCGGGTCGGGGCGGAGGCCGAGATTGATGATGAGGGTCGCGACGGCGAAGGTGATGCCGGCCAGCGCGAAAGGTCCGGCCGCCCGGGGAAAAGCGAGTGCTTCGGCCAGATTGGCGGCGGGCTCGGCGAGATTGGGTCCGGTCACCGTGCCGAACGTCGCCGACCAGACGACGAGCGAAAGATGCCGAGCCGCGTGCCCCTCCGGCGCCAGATCCGTGGCCGAATAGCGGGCGGAGAGATTCCCGGCACTCGCCCCGCCGACCAGAATCAGCGCCGCCAGCAGTAAAGGCCACGAACTGAGGACGACCGCCACGACCGCGATGAGACACCCGGCGACCGCCGACCCGTACGCGAGAGTGAGCCCCGCTCGACGCCCGCTACGCCCGGTGGTCCTGGCGGTGGGCAAAGCCAGCAAGGCGGCACCAAGAACCGTGGCCGTCCCGGCCAGGCCACTGATCGCGGTCGATCCGGACAGCTTGGCGACGAACAACGAACTGAGCGCGACACTCACCGCCACCCCCACCCCACTGCTGATCTGCGCCAGCGCGAGCACACCAAGAGTCCGACGCTGCGCCGCCCGCAGGTCAATCGCCGCAGAACGTATGCCGGGAATGTGGGGGGCCGATGTCATGCGCGAAGTTTGCCATGACTCATGTCGCCAACCAATCGAGTTCTGCCAACGGCAGACGACCCCACACAACGACCGAGCCACCAGGCCGCCCGCCGCTATCCGGCGCCGACCACGTCCGGGCCACGTCTCGCCGCACCGGCGCTGTGAAGGTCCGGTGACCGGCTGAGGGTAGACGGCGGATGAGCCCGCTCAACGAGTGAGACGCCGGGCCGCTCGCCGTTATCCGGCGCCGATCATCTCCGTACCACGTCTCGCCGCGCCAGCGCCACGAAGCCCTGGTGACAGGCCCAGGGAAGGAGGCCGTGAGGGTCGTGGTGCGGGCCGAGGGTTGGGAGGCGTGTCCCGTGAGGGGTTGTGGGGTTGGAAAACGATGGAGGCCGGAGAGGACAGGCTGGAGGGTGGTGAGGGGCCTGACGGAGATTCTGGGGGAGGGCTCGGGAGGTCAGGCGGGGGAGAAGGTGGTCCAGAGGACCTGGCGGATGGTGGCGGCGGTTTCGGACCATTCGTAGTCGGGGGCGGTGAAGGTGAGGGAGTAGGACTGGTCGTCGGCTTGGATGTAGCGGGTGATGGTGCGGATGGTGACGTTGGTGGCGTCGCGGTAGGTGTACTCCCATTCGGCGGCGGGCCAGCGGTAGTTGACCGGGCCGAGGGTGACCTGGGTGTACTCGTCGAAGCCGGCGGCCTTCTTGGCGACCTGCTGGAGGGCGTTGAGGCTGCCGTCGGGGATCTTCACGATCAGGCCGCTCTGGGCGCTGTCGGGCGGGCCGACGAGGCGTACGCCGTCGTCTTCGGCGGTGATCTTCCAGGTGAGGGGGACGGCCACGGTCACGCCGCCGAGGGTCTGGCGCTTGAAACCCTTCGGGATCGGCGCCTCGGCGCCGCCGGATTCCGCAGCGGAGGAGCCGGGGGCGGTCAGCGCGGGATTGTTGACGGTGGCCCTGGTGTCCGGCGTGTCGTCTCCGCCGGGGAGCATGATCAGGAGCACCAGCACGATGAGCGCGATCACGGCGACCGCGGCCACCACGACCATCGCGCCGCCGCGGCCGGGGGCGTCGTCGTCGTTGTCCTTGCTGCGGCGGCGGCTGCCGCCGGTGCGGGTGGCGTGCTCGCCGGTCGTGGACGCCGCGGAGCGGGAGCGCCCGCTTCCGGTGGAGAACGGGTCGTCGGGGTCGAGCGCCAGGTCGCGGGCCAGGTCGCGGGCCAGCTGCCCGGGCAGGTCGGCGGGTCCTGGGGTCGGCCAGCGGCCGCCGCCGGTGGGTCGCTCGGGCGCGTGCGTCGACCCGGACGGGCTGGTCAGCGCGTCCAGCGGATCGAACATCGGGTCCCGGGGCGCGGTCGACTGCGGTCCGCCCCCCGAAGCGTTGAAGAACGCCGCGCCCGGGCCGCTGTCGTGCACCGGCGCACCGAACTGCCCACCCATCGCGCGTTGCGGAGCGGGACGGTTCGCCGCCTCGTTGGGCGCATTGGTACCGGACGTGAGGAAACCGGAACCGGTGGCTCCAGAACCAGACGCGCCAGGGCCAGTGCCCTCGGGACCGTACGCGCCAGGACCGGAGGCTCCAGGATTGGAGGTGCCGGGACCAAATGCGCTAGGACCAGAACCGCCAGGACCGGAGGTACCCGGACCGTAAGCGCCGGGGCCGGACGTTCCAGGGCCGAAGGTGCCGGGACCAAATGGGCTAGGACCGGACGTTCCAGGACCGGAGGTGTCCATGCCGGGCCTGCCCGGGCTGTGCGCGGGGAAGCCGGAAGCGGGAGTGCCCGGGCCGGGCCCGCCGGGTGTGCCAGGGGCGTTGAACATCCCGGACGTGCTGGCCAGGGCGTCGTAGCCGCCCGGAGGCTGGAGCTGGGGGTCGGAGGCGGATGGCTGGAAGGACGCCATCGCATAGCCGCCGGACGGATTGGTGTAGGGAACCCGTACCGGACCCGAGGGGGTTTCGATGATGCGCGACGGGAGCGGGCCCGACGGGGAGTCCAAGGGCGGGAGCATCTGCATGGGGGTCGCCTCGACCGGCGCGGGGGACGGCATGCCGGAATGCCCACGCAGGCCGTTGCCGACCGCGAGCAGCACCCGTTCGAGCATGTCGGCCACCTGAGCGGCGCCGATCCGGTCGGCGGGGTTCTTGCGCAGCAGGCCCTCGATGACGGGCAGCAGCACCCCGGCGCGCTGCGGCCGGTTCGGCTCCTGGGTGAGCACCGCGCCGAGCACGGCCACCGCGTCCGGCCCTTCGTACGGCGGCCGCCCCTCCACCGCCGCGTACAGCGTGGCCCCGAACGACCACAGATCGGCCGCGTGCGTGATCGTGCGCCCCTGCAGCCGCTCCGGCGGAATGTACGCCGGCGACCCCATCAGCAACCCGGTCTGGGTGATCGTGACATCGCCCTCGATGGCGGCGATGCCGAAGTCGGTCAGCACCACCCGGTCCGTGGTCAGCAGCACGTTGCCGGGCTTGACGTCCCGATGCAGGATCCCGGCGGCGTGCGCGTGCCTGAGCGCGTCCAGCACCCGGATGCCGATCTCGGCCACCTGGCTCACCGGCAACGGCCCGCTCTGCCGTACGGCCTGCTCAAGGGACCACGCCCGGACCAGCTCCATGACGATCCAGGGCCGCCCGTCCTCCTCGACGACGTCGTGGACGGTGACGATGCCCGGGTGGCTCAGCCGGGCCGCGGAGCGCGCCTCGCGCAGCATCCGGCGGTGGGCGACCTGGCGTCCGGCGGCGTCAAGACCGTACGGCAGGATGAGCTCCTTGACCGCCACGTCCCGGTCCAGCAGGACGTCATGCGCGTGCCACACCATGCCCATGCCGCCACGGCCGACGGGCGAAAGCAGGCGGTATCGCCTGCCCACCAGTCGCCCCTGCCCTTCCGGCGCCCCTCCAGGAGTGGCTCCGGCACCGCCTTGACCCTCCGGCATAGGGGGGACCATACCGAGGAGGCGGTCGGTTGTCATAGGCAGTATCCCCAATTCTCCTCGTTTGGTTCGCGCGAGAACTCCGTGCGAAATGAGAGGTTGGGGACTGATAGTAGGTCAATCAGAGGTCAACGCGCATTCATTCGCCCGTCAAGGCCCCGGCCAGCGCGTTGGCCGCGGCCACGAACGCCTCCGGCGGGGGGCTCACCAGACCGGCTCCGACCTGGCCTGTTCCGGCCACACGCCCGGCGATGCCGGTGTTGACGACCGGGAGCACGCCGGTACGGGCAACCAGGGTGACGTCGATGCCGACGGGGGTGCCGCGGAAGCCGAGCCCGGGAATCTGGTAGGTCGGATGTTCGGCCAGGGTGATCTCGTACATGGCGGTGGTGGCCGCCACCGCGTCCGCCACGTCCCCGCCCACGAACCGGACGATCGCGGGCGCTGCGGCCATTGAGAAGCCGCCCAGGCCCACCGTCTCGGTGATGGTGGAGTCGCCGATGTCGGGGTTGGCGTCGGCGGGGCCGTACTGGCCGAGGTAGAGGCCGTCGGGCACGCCCGCGGGGCCGGTGAACCAGCGGTCGCCGCAGCCGGAGATCTGGATGCCGAAGTCGGTGCCGTTCCTGGCCATCGCCACGACCAGGCTGGAGCCTGGCACGTCCCTGGCGGCGTCGGCGCTGACCTTGGCGGCGGCCATGCCCGCGTTCAGGAAGAAGTGGTCGTTGCCGTTGATGAAGCGGAGCACGTCCCCGGCCTGGCCGGGCGCGGCGTCCACGATGGCGGGGGCGAGCTCGCGGACCAGCAGCGAGGTGGCCGCCCGGTTCCTGTTGTGCAGCTCGTCGCCCATCTGCAGCGCCTGCGCGATCAGGTTGCGCAGATCCAGGGGGCCGCCCAGCTCCAGGGCGGCCTGCAGGGCGGGCCCGAGCACCTCGCCCATCCAGCGCAGCCGCTCGACCACCTCGGGCCCGTACGCGCCGTAGCGGAGGACCTTGCCGAGGCCCTCGTTGAGCGAGCAGTACGCGGTGCCGCCGTGTTCGGCGTCGTGCACCTCCAGCATCCACATGGACGGGCTGACGACGCCCGCCATCGGGCCGACCGTGCGGTGGTGGTGGCAGGAGTCGAGCCGGATGGAGCCGGTGGCGAGCTTCTCCTCGGCTTCGGCGGGGGAGGCGGCGAGGCCTTCGAAGAGCATGCCGCCCATCAGCGCGCCGCGCATCGGGCCGGACGCGCGCTCCCACTCGATCGGGGGTCCGGCGTGGAAGAAGGTGCCGGGAGGCAGGTCGAGGACGTCACCCGCACGGCGTACGCCGACGAGTTGCGGGCGGGCGGAAAGGAGCCGTTCGGCAGCGCGGGTGTTGGCGGCGGTGCGGCGCGGGTCGGCGAGGACCCGGTTCAGCGCGTCCGAGGTCCCGGCCAGCGGGGGCCGCCAGTCGACCACGGCGTGCGGCACCGCCTGCTGGTCCAGAGCCTCGGCCAGTACGGACGTCCCCACCGCGATCACGTGCGGCTCGGAGACGAGCAACGCCAGCTCAGGTCCGGGGTTCGCGCCGGAACCCGCATGCGGGGCGGGTCGCGCGGCGGGCGAAGTGGCGGGTGTCAGACCGGCGAGGGCGCTCGCGTGCCGGGCGGCTGCGGCGTTGGAGGTGAACACGGCGGCTCCGGCGGCGGCGAGGCGTTCCGCCTGTGCCTGGAGGTCCTGGGGATCGCCCTCGGTCCCCACCAGGGCGACCACGACCGAAGCGCCCCGGGATCCGGCCTCGGCGAGCGCGGGCGCCAGCCGGGCCGCCGGGTCGGGATCGGACCCGTGGCCGAGAACCACGTCCATGAGCACCACGCCGGACTCCACGGCGGCCAGCGCCTCCAGCCGCAGCGCCGGGTCGATCATCGGATGAGCCCGTCCACGGGTGTACTCGTCATCTCCGAAGTCGGTGAATGTCCCGCCTCCCGCGATCAGCTTCGCCTCGGTGCACAATGTGCCACCCGAATAAAGGCCGACCAGCGGCCCCGCACTGCCAGGCGCACTGGCCTCGCCCCAGCTAGGCCAGACCGGGACTTCCTTGCCGAGCGCCGCCAGCACATTCTCGGTGGCGGCCGTCAAATCATCCTGTCCGGGACCGAGCAACGCCATCACCACCGGCGTACCGGACCGCTCCACAGCCGCCCGCACCCGCTCTGCCACCGAAGGATCGGCGGGCTTGGAGATGACCACGATCAGCTCCGTCCCCGGATCCTGGTCCAGCGCCTCCAGCGCCCGCAGCGTGGACCGCCCGCCCACCTCCGCCGACAGATCCCGCCCGCCCACACCGAGCAGATGGCTGACCCCCACCCCGGCCAGATCCAGCAGGCTGGACACCTGCTGCGCCCCCGTCCCCGACGCGGCCACGATCCCGACCGGCCCCGGCCGCAGCACGTTGGCGAAGCCGAGACCCGCCCCGCCCACCACGGCGGTCCCGCAGTCGGGCCCCATCACCAGCACCCCGGCCGCCTCGGCCCGCTCCTTGAGCAGCACCTCCCGCTCCACCGGCACGTTGTCACTGAAGATCATCACTGACAGCCCGGCGTCCACCGCGTCCATCGCCTCGGCGAACGCGTGCTCCCCCGGCACGCTGACCAGCACCACGCTCGCGCTCTCCGCCCTGCGGGCCGCCGTCCTGGTGGTCCGCGGCGGCGCGATCTCTCGCGCGCCCTCCGAAGAGGCCCGCGCCGACAGCTGCCGCCCCAACTCGTCAGAAGCCGCCGCCAGCTCCTCGGCGGAATCCGCCCGGACCGCCACCAGCAGATCCCCCGGCGTCGCCGGGGGCACGTCGAAGCCCGCCTCCCTGGCCAGATCCACGTTCAGCTCGGTCGCCATCGCGACGATCGCGACCGACACCCCGGCCCGGCTGGCCAGCGCCTGGCTGACCCGCATCAGGCTGACCGAATCGTGGTAGACCCCGCTACGCACTTCGACGAGATTCACGAACGCCCCTAGTTAGTTGGACAGGTGAAGGACGGCCGACAACCCGGTGCGTACGCCCCAGGCGAGATCCGCGCCCGAGGTGTGACCCAGATGCAGCAGCCGGTGCAGCGACGGCTCGATCGGCTGCCCGCCCGCCAGCGCGCGCAGCACGGCCAGCACCTCCATGCTCGCCTCGCCGCGCGCCGCGCAGTCCAGCAGGGTGGCCGAGATCGGCGTGGTCCGCGTCCTGGCGTCGAATGTGACGGCCGCCGCCAGCCACCCGGCCAGCCAGACCGCCCGGTCCACGCCCGCCGCCGCGCCCAGCTGGCGCAGCGCCACCAGCAGCCCGGCCAGCATGTCGTCGCCGCTCGGGGTCAGCCCCGGGCCCAGGCCCATCAGCTGCTCGGCCGAGGTCACCGCGTTCACCAGCGACCCGGAATGGCAGCCGTCGGCGAGCAGCTCGCACGCGCCGCCGGTCAGCCCGGGGCGCCGCGCGGACGCGTCGCAGATCTCACCCAGCTGGGCCAGCGACTCGGCCAGCCGGGCCAGGTTCGTCCGGGGCAGCGCCGGAGCCGGATCCCACCAGCGGCGGATCCGGATGGCCAGGCCGCCCACCTCGATGAACCCGTCGCCCACCCAGGCCTCGTCCCCGGCGGCGAATCCGTCCAGCGGATCGGTCAGCACGACGGCGTTGGGCAACCGGGTCGCCTCCCCGGTCACCAGGGCGATGACATGCGGCTCGACCTCCGTCCTCAGTTCCAGGTAGACCGCGGCGGGGAACGCCGCGAGCACCCGGGCCGGGCGTCGCGGCGTCTCCAGCGCGGGTCGCACGGCCATGCTGGCCGCGCCGGGCACGTACGTACGGTCCAGGGTCGCCCCAGTAGAACGGGCCGGGGATCGGCGCGCTCTCGGGCGGGTGCCTACGGTCACCAGACCTCCCTCATCAGGGTGACGTTAGAACGAGCCCTCCAGAGGCCGTACGGGGAAAACTGCCAACAGTCGGCCAAATGCTTGGCTCTTCCTGACAGTCGGATAGTCGGGCACAATCGGCGGGAGATGTACCAACCCCCCCGGAGCAGACGATGACGAGTGACCCCGCGGCCCCCGCCATGCGCCTGGCCAGCACTGGAACGATCATTCACGGTGTCGCCGTAGGCGAGGTGCTCGGGGTCTCCACGCTCGCCGGGGCCCGGCTGATCGCGGGCAAGGGCGGCCTGGACCGGATCGTCCAGCGGCTCAACGTCATGGAAGTGCCGGACATCCTCGCCTGGGTGAAACCGAACGAGCTTCTGCTCACCACAGGCTATCCGCTCAGGAACACTCCCCAGTCGCTCGGCCGCCTTGTGGCGGATCTTGACGAACGCGGGCTCTCCGCGCTGGCCATCAAGCTGGGCCGCTACCTCGACGAGCTGCCGGAGGAGATGGTGGAGCAGGCCGACCGGCTCAACTTCCCGCTCATCCTGCTCCCCAACGACGTCGGCTTCGACGACATCCTGAACCAGGTGCTCACCGACATCCTCAACCGGCAGGCCGCCACCCTGGCCAGGGCCGAGGAGGCGCACCGCGCGCTGGTCCAGATCATCCTGGCCGGGGGCGGCCTGCGCGAGGTCACCGCCGAGGTGGCCGGGCTGCTGGACGTGGCCGTGGCCGCCGTGGACGTGGGCGGGCACGTGCTGGCCTCGGCCGGGGGCGCGGAGCAGGTGGCCATGCTGCGGGAGGCGTACGTGCTGAGCGCCAACCTGAGCACCAGCCCGGAGCCGACCCGCACCGACGCGGCCGACCCGCTGGTCCGCGCGGACGGCCACTACGCGGTCGTACCCATCGTGGCCGGCGGCCACCACCACGGCAGGATCGCCGCCTTCAGCCAGGCCGGCACGCTCCGCGACAGTGACATCCGCATCCTGGAGCGGGCCGCCACCGTGGCCGCCCTGGTGGTCACCAAGCAGGAGGCCGTCACCGCCGTCGAGAGCAAATACCGCGCCGACTTCCTGCGCGACGTGCTCACCGGCCGCGGCGGCACCCGGATCGCCGAGCGCGCCAAGGCGTTCGGCTGGGATCTGGAGCGCCCGGTCTCCGTGCTGGTCGCCGAACTCGACCCGGAGAGCGACGAGCGCACCGCGCAGGACCGGCTGCTCGCCGCCTGGCAGGCCTCGGTCCGGCGGCACGACCCGCGCGGCGCGGTCGCCGGGTTCTCGCACGAGGTGGTCGCCATCGTCGGCTCCGGCGTAGACACGGCCCGGCTCACCTCGGCCGCCTCCGCGACCTTCGCCGACTGTACTTTTTCCACCGGGATGAGCAGGATCGCCCCCGGGGCGGAGGCCCTCGCCGACGCGTACGGCCAGGCGCTCAAAGCCGCCCGGGTGGGCCGCCAGCTGCACGGCCCCGGCGCGGTCGCCCACTTCGACCAGCTCGGCGTCTACCGCCTGCTCTCCCTGGTCAGCGACACCACCGAACTGCACTCCTTCGTCCGCGAGACGCTCGGCGCGCTGGCCGGCGACGACGACGCCGAGAACGCCGACCTGCGCCGCACCCTGCACGTGCTGCTGGAGACCAACCTCAACGTGGCCGAGACCGCGCGCCGGCTGCATTTCCACTACAACACGCTGCGCTACCGCATCGGCAAGCTGGAGCGCATGCTCGGCAACTTCACCGAGGACGCCCACCTTCGGCTGAACCTCACCCTCGCCCTCCATGTGCTGAACATGCGTGGTATCTGAGCACGCGGTTTGGCAGATGATGCCCGTGTGCAACGGCGATCACAGTCCTAATGTGCCCGCAACGGGCCTGGTAGGAGGCTCGTGAAGCGATGCCGCGCTGGGATGCCCGCGGGGTGGCCACCGGACGTCGGCCCAGGCAAGTAAAGGGGCTCACATGGCTTTCGGATGGAAGGTACACGGAGAGGGACGCGGTCTCGCGCCGGGCGAGGTCGTCAAGCCGGACGAACGCCTGTCCTGGCCGCGCATGGTCGGTTTCGGCGCCCAGCACGTGATCGCCATGTTCGGCGCCACGTTCGTGTTCCCGCTGGTCATGGGCTTGGACCCGAACGTCGCGGTGATGATGTCGGGGGTCGCGACGATCCTGTTCCTGCTGATCGTGCAGGGCAAGGTGCCCAGCTACCTGGGCACCTCGGCCTCGTTCGTCGGCGCGGTGGTGGCGATCCGGGCCGCCCAGGGCGACAGCGCCACCGTCACCGGCGCCATCCTGGTGGCCGGCCTCGTGCTCGCGCTGTGCGGTGTGGCCATCCACTACCTCGGCGTCCAGGTCATTCACAAGATCTTCCCGCCGGTGGTGACCGGCGCGGTGGTCATGCTGATCGGCTTCGGCCTGGCGTTCGTGGTCGCCGACGTCTACTGGCCGCAGGACCACTGGATCGCGCTGATCACGATGATCGTGACGTTCATGATCATCGCGCTGTTCAAGGGCTTCCTCGGCCGGATCGGCATCCTGCTCGGCCTGGTCATCGGCTTCCTGCTGTCCTGGCTCGCCGACAAGATCTTCGGCGACATCACCGCGTTCAACGCGGGCACCAGCGCGGTCGACACCCACCCCCGGGTCAACTTCGACGCGGTGGCCTCGGCGGACTGGTTCGGCCTGCCCAGCTTCCACGGGCCGGAGTTCAAGGTGTCGGCCATCGTGCTGGTGCTGCCCGCGGTGATCGCGCTGATCGCCGAGAACGTGGGCCACGTCAAGGCCGTCGGCGAGATGACCGGGACCGACGTGGATCCGTACATCGGGCGTGCCGTCATCGGCGACGGTGTCGGCACCGTGCTCACCTCCGCCGTCGGCGGCTCGCCCACCACCACCTACGCCGAGAACATCGGCGTCATGGCGGCGACCCGGGTCTACTCCACCGCCGCCTACTACATCGCCGGCGTCATCGCCATCCTGTTCGGCCTCATCCCCAAGTTCGGCGCGCTCGTCGCGGCCACCCCCGGCGGGGTGCTGGGCGGCATCACGGTCATCCTCTACGGCATGATCGGCCTGCTCGGCGCCAAGATCTGGGTGGAGAACAGGGTGAACTTCGCCGACCCCGTGAACATGCTCCCGATCGGAGCGGGCATCATCCTGGCCATCGGCCCGGTGAGCCACACGATCACCGACGACTTCTCGCTCGCGGGCATCGCCCTGGGCACGATCGTCGTGCTCGGCGGCTACCACCTGCTGCGCGCGCTGTCCCCGTCGGATGTGGTGAAAAATTCCAACGGTTGAGCCACTATCCGTAACGCGATCGGAGTAGAACGACTTTCGTGAAACCGCCGCCGTTCGACTATCACGCGCCCACCTCGGTGCGCGAGGCCGTTGAGGTCCTCGCCGAGGTGGGCGCGCACGGAAAGGTGCTGGCCGGAGGCCAGAGCCTGATCCCCCTGCTCAACATGCGGATCGCCGCCCCGGCCCACCTGGTCGACATCAACCGGGTGGCCGGGCTCGGCGAGATCCGCACGGACGCGACCGGCGTCCGGGTCGGAGCGCTGGTCAGGCACGCCGCGGTGGAGCGTTCCGCCGCCGCCAGCCTGGCCCAGCCGCTGCTCCGGCAGGCGCTCAAGCTGGTCGCGCACCCGGTCATCCGCAACCGCGGCACCATCGTCGGCAGCCTCGTGCACGCCGACCCCGCCGCCGAACTCCCCGCCGTCCTGGCCCTGCTCGGCGGTTCGGTACGGCTGGCGAGCACGACCGGCGAGCGCGAGGTCGCCGCCGCAGACTTCTTCACCGGCCCGATGGAGTCGGCCACCAGGCCCGGCGAGCTGGCGGTCTCCGCGTTCTTCCCGGCCTGGGACGGCGGGACCAAGTTCCTCGAGGTGGCCCGCAGGCACGGCGACTACGCCATGGCCGGGGTGGCCGCCGCCGTCCGGCTGGACGAGGACCTGCGCGTCACCGCCGCCAAGGTGGCGTGCGTCAGCGTGGGGCCCGCGCCGGTGGTGGTGGACGTCACCGCGGCCTGCGGCGGGCGGCCGGTCGCGTCGGTGGAGTGGGGTTCGGTGGTGGCGGCCGTACAGGATCGGATCGAACCGGAGGCGGACATTCACGCGACGGCGGACTACCGGCGGCACCTGACCGGGGTGCTGGTCGAGCGGGCGATCAAGGCGGCGGCCGATGTATGACATCACGCTCATCGTCAACGGCGTGCCGCGCGAGGCGCGCGTGCCCGCGCGGCGGCTGCTGTCGGACTGCCTGCGCCACGACCTCGGCCTGACCGGCACCCATGTGGGCTGCGAGCACGGCGTCTGCGGCGCCTGCACGGTCCTGCTGGACGGCGAGCCGGTGCGCTCCTGCCTGACCTTCGCGGTCACCGTCGACGGCCGGGAGATCACCACGGTGGAGGGGCTGGCCACCGGCGGGCGGTTGTCGCCGGTGCAGCGGGCCTTCGCCGAGTGCCACGGCCTGCAGTGCGGCTTCTGCACCCCCGGCTTCCTCTGCACCACGACCGCGTTCCTGCGGGAGAACCCGGCGCCGACCGACGAGGAGGTGCTGGAGGGCATCTCCGGCAACCTGTGCCGGTGCACCGGCTACCAGAACATCGTCAAGTCCGTGCACCGCGCGGCGGAACTGCTCGCGGAGGAACCCTCGTGACCACCAAGCTGTTCGGCGAACCGGTCCGGCGGCGGGAGGACGCGCGGCTGATCAGCGGGCAGGGCCGCTACCTGGACGACCTCGGCCAGCACGCGCTGGCGGCCGCGTTCGTCCGCTCGCCGCACGCGCACGCCCGGATCACCGGCATCGACGTGGACGCCGCCCTCGAGGTGGACGGCCTGGTCGCCATCTACACCTGGGAGGACCTGCCCGAGGGAGTGTGCGAGCCGCTGCCGCTGCTGATCCCGCATCCGGCGCTCACCCACGGCCGCACCGCCTACCCGCTGGCCCGCGAGGTCGTGCGGCACGTGGGCGAGCCGATCGTGATGGTGGTGGCCCGCGACCGTTACCTGGCCGAGGACATCTGCTCGCTGATCGAGGTCAGCTACGAGTTCCTCAAGCCCGTGATCGGCCTGGAGGAGGCCGTCTCCGGCGCGCATCTCGTGCACGAGGACGTGCCCGGCAACGTGGGCGCGCACCTGGTCCAGGAGGTCCCCTCAGCTGACGGCCGCTCGGCCGCCGAGGCCATCGCGGCCGCGCCGCACACGCTCTCCTTCCGGCTGGACATCGAGCGCAGCGCCAGCATGCCGCTGGAGGGCAAGGGTGTGTACGCCCGCTGGGACGCCGACGACCAGTCGCTGCGGATCTACTCCTCCACCCAGACCTCCACCAGCGTACGGATGGCGCTGGCCGCCAAGCTGGGGCTGCCGCTGCCGAAGGTCGAGGTGATCGCGCCCGACGTCGGGGGCGGCTTCGGCGTCAAGATCGTGCATCCGTGGCCGGAGGAGGTGCTGGTGCCGTGGGCGGCGCGGGTGCTCGGCCAGGAGATCAAGTGGACCGAGGATCGGCGGGAGCACTTCATCGGGAGCGCGCACGAGCGGGCTCAGGTGCAGCACGTTCAGGTGGGGTTCGACGAGGCCGGGCGGGTGCTGGGGCTGTCCGTGGAGATCTTGCATGATCATGGCGCGTACACGCATTACGGGATCATCGTGCCGATCATCACGTCGACGCAGCTGCTCGGGCCGTACCGGATCGGGGCCTATCGGGTGGAGTTCTCCTCGATCTACACGAACACGGTTCAGGTGACGCCGTACCGGGGGGCGGGGCGGCCGCAGGCGGCGTTCTGCATGGAACGCACGATGGACAAGATCGCCCAGCATCTGGGGCTCGACCGGACCGAGGTGCGGGCCGCCAACTTCATCCAGCCCGACCAGTTCCCGTACGACCAGGGCATGATTTTTCAGGATGGCCGCCCGCTTATCTACGACAGCGGCGATTATCCGGAATCACTGCGCAAACTGAAGGATTTGATCGGCTGGGATGATTTTCCCGCTTTGCGGGAGTCCGCCCGGGCGGACGGGCGACGGCTGGGCATCGGCCTCGGCTGCTACGTGGAAGGCACCGGCGTCGGCCCCTACGAGGGCGGCCACATCCAGATCACCTCCGACGGCCGGGTGCACGTCTCCACCGGCCTCACCTCTCAGGGCCAGGGCCACGAGACCGTCTTCGCCCAGATCGCCGCCACCGAACTCGGCGTCCCCATCGACCGCGTCTCCGTCGTCACCGGCGACACCCGCCGCTTCGGCTACGCCGTCGGCACGTTCGCCTCCCGCGCCGCCGTGATGAGCGGCAACGCCATCGCCCTGGCCTGCCGCAAGGTCCGCGAGAAGGCCCTGCGCGTGGCCGCCGACGCCCTGGAGGCCGACCCCCGCGACCTGGAGATCACCGACGGCGTCGTGCACGTCGTCGGCGCCCCCGCCGCCTCGATCCCGCTCGCCACCGTCGCCGTCCTCTCCAACCCCCTCAGGTACGCCTTCGACGAGGAGGCCAAGCGCGCCACCCAGTTCGCCTCCACCGGCGGCATGGACCGCCCTCCCGTCAGCGAAGGCGAGGAACCCGGCCTCGAAGGCAAGGACTACTACTCCCCGATCCGCTCCACCTTCGCCTCCGGCATGCACGCCGCCATCGTCGAAACCGACCCCGACACCGCCGAAATCCGCATCCTCCGCTACGCCGTCGTCCACGACTGCGGCAAAATGATCAACCCCATGCTGGTCGAAGGCCAGATCCACGGCGGCGTCGCCCAGGGCGTCGGCGGCGCCCTCTACGAAAAAATGGTCTACGACGACCACGGCCAACTCCTGAACGCCTCGTTCATGGATTTCCTCATGCCGTACGCCACCGAAATCCCCCACATAGAAACCGACCACCTGGAAACCCCCTCCCCACTGAACCCTCTGGGCATCAAGGGCGCCGGCGAAGCGGGCGTCATCCCGGTCTCCGCCGTGATCGCGGCCGCCATCGAGGACGCGGAAGGCCTCCCGATCGACCGCATGCCGATCTCCCCCTCCGACCTGCATGCCCTTCGTCAGGGGCGTGGACGCTGAGCTTCGTGTGACGCGGCGGTCAGGTCGGTGGCGGCTTGGTGGCAGCGGGTGGCGTAGGTGCGGGCGGTGGTGGTGAACCAGGGGGGTGCGGCTGGGTCGTCGTGGAGGCGGTCGGCCAGTTCGGAGAGTTTGGTCGCGCAGGCTTCCAGGGTGCGGGCTAGTTCGATCATCGTGGGTCCTCGGGGGCGTGGTCGAGCATGAGGTAGAGCTGGGAGCGGACGAGCGAGCCTCGATAGGGGGCCAGTTGGGTGTCGATGTGGGTGCGGGCCTCGGGGAGGTCGTTGGCGAGGTTGGCGGCGTACTGGGCGACGCTGTGGCAGAGCGGGAAGCGGTGGGTGGGGTCGGCGTAGTCGACCGTGTACCAGGTGGGGTGGAGGTCGAAGCAGGTGCCGGAGCCCTGGCCGTCCAGGACGGGGATCAGGTCGTGCTGGTTGGTGATGGAGGCGATCCAGGTGCGGGGGTCGGCGGGGGTTTTGAAGTCGATGGGGGAGCCCGCGGTGATGACGTGGGTGACGCGGTAGCGGCGGCAGAAGTCGGGGTCCTGGGCGAGGTTCATGACGGCGGAGCCGCCCGCGCTGTGGCCGGTCAGGGCGATGTCCGCCTGGTCGGGGACGCCGAATTGGGCGATCGCGTCCTTCAATGCCCCGGTGTACGGCGAGGCGCGCAGGACGGTGTTCCGGAAGGCGCCGACGAGGTCCTGAGGGGAGTCGTTGCGAGGGCCGCCGGGGCGCATGCCGGGGGCCTGCACGACGTATCGCACGACATCGTCGGGGCCGAGGACGCTCTGGATGAGGACGCGGCCGTCGGTGCCGATGGCCTGGATGTTGCGCAGGATGGCGACGATCGAGTCGCCGGTGCGGATGCGGGCGGTCTCCTCGGGGGTGGGGTCGGTGGGGCGGGCGGCGCCGGCGCCGCGGTCCATCGAGGACATGACGCGGGTGGTGATGCCGAGGATGGGGTCGGTGTTCATGACGCCGCGCCCGGTCGCCATCGCCCAGCCGACGGCGTCGTTGAACGGGTTCTCGTCGAGCAGGGCGCGCAGGGCGAGGATCTCGCCGAACATGGGGGCGATCGCGCTCAGCGCGTCCTGAGCGCCCCGATCCCGGAACAGGGCGCGTAACGCCCGGGCCGCCGCCACGTCCCGGTCCTCGGCGATCGCCGCGACGAGCCGTTGCAGCACCGGGTCGCGGCTCACCTCCGGGTGGGTGAGCTCGACGGCGGCGATGCGCAGGCGGAGCGAGAGCACGAGCACGTGCACGGCCAGCCGGCCCGGCCCGGCCATACCGGACAGGCGGGCGATCGGGCGGCCGAGCGGGCCGCCGGAGAAGGCGATGCCGAGGCCCGACCGGTGGGTGAGCGCCCGCAGCAGGCGGCGCTGGGGACGGAATCCCGGCGCGGCCCGGAGGAGGGCGCGCGGGCGCAGTTCCCGGGTGAGGGCGGCGGTGGCCCGCACGGCGACGGCTTCGATCTCCTCCGCCACGGCGACGAGATCGGCGGCGGCCTGGAGCAGCCGCCGCCGGTCCCGGGGCACGTCAGCTTCGCTCACTGGTGCACCATCCTCTTGTCGGTAGCCGGGAGACAAGATCAACAAGCGCGGGGCTACTTGTGTGTCATCCGCGCTTGGTAGGGACGGGTCACCTCCGGGAGATTGCGGTTGAGCACGTCCGAGAGCCTGGCGGTGGTCTCGATGATCTCCATTCCGGTGGGGGAGAAGGTGTCGGGACCGTACACCTGCGGCGACAGCAGCGGGTTGGTGTACGCCTGGGAGAACGCGTCCACCGTGATGATCCGCTGCATGACCGGGGAGAGCAGCGAGCCGGGCAGCGGGTCCTCGGCGAAGATGCCGGTGTAGAAGTCGATGTCGTCCACGCTCGCGTACAGCTCGGCGAGGCCGCGCTGCACGCGTGGATCCGAGGAGACCTCGGCGAACGACTTCAGGCGCGGGAAGCCGCAGTAGGCGCGGTAGTCGTTGAAGGAGGCCAGCTCCACCACGCGGCCTTCGGCGACGCTCAGCTCCTCGACGTGGAGCAGGACCGGGTCGGTGTTGAACAGGCCGATGCGCCCGGCGCGCTGGGTGGAGGCGTCCTCGAAGAGCGGACCGAGACCGCAGTCGGGGAGCAGCCGGTTCCCGGCCAGGGTGTCGGCCAGCGGGCGCTCCCGGCCGCCCGCGAGCAGCGCCGACGGGATGAGGCTGTGCCAGCGGTAGAGCAAGTTGAACTCGATCGCCATGTGGTTGGTCCGGTGCCACACCGCCGTCCTGGACACGGCCGGATCCAGCACCACCTGGAACAGGGTGGGCGTGATGTGGTTGATGTACTCCTCAAGGACGATCTTGATGAGCAGCACCACGAGGATGTTCCTGGTGGTCTGGAACAGCCGCTCGTCGTCCCAGTCCGGATGGTGCTCGGCCAGCAGGCGGGCCACCCGGTTGTGCTCGCGCAGGAACAGCGTGGTCAGCATGGTGAAGCCGATGTGCAGGTTGGCCCGGTCGCTGCCGCAGGCGAACAGCGCGTCCCGCGCGCCGAACGGGATGTCGTCGAACCGGATCACGCTCAGCGGCGCGAACTCGTCCTTGATCCGGCCCAGCTCGCACAGGTACGGCGGGAACTCGCCGCCGTTGACGATCTGGCTCTTGAGCAGCCCGCCCGAACGGGTCCGCAGCGCGGCCGTGACCGTCGGCGTGAGCCCGTAGAGCTGGTTCAGGTCGATCTCGTGATTGGAGCTGTTCTTGCGCGGATCGCGGGGGATGTGCATGTCGCCGCGCAGGAAGCCGTCGGTGAACCACTGCGCGAAATACGCGAACAGCACGGTCGAGCGCGGGCACAGCGCGGTCTCCCCGTCCCGCCGGAACAGCTGCGCGACGTCGACCGGGTCAGGAGCCGACCTGGACGGCGGCACGGGCGGCAGATGGCGACTGTCGAAGGTGCGGTTGGTGAGAGACTCCCACGAGGTGTACCGCCCCATGGTGCTCAGCGGATTGGGCCGGATGGGCAGCTTCATCACCAGCCGATCCACCAGGAACCGGTTGATCGCAGCATGCAGCGGCGGAATCCCCCGAATCAACTGCCACACCGGCTCCCCGCTGGTCAACACCCAGAACTCCAGATAGTTACGCCAGCCGATCCGCGCACTCGGCTTCACAACGCCCCCAGCTTCCCGATAACCCGGTTCATGGATTCCGCGCGCATGGGCACGCTCTCCCTCGTCACGACGCCCCCGGTTTCCCCGAACTGACTTCCGTGCGCCCCGGCATGATCTCCCCCATCACGATGCCCCCGGCTCCCGTAGCTCGTGACTTCCGCGCGTTCAAGCGCGTTCCCCTCGTCACGGCGCCCCCAGCCTTCCCATACCCCCAGGTCATGGCTCCCGCACCCGCCGTCACGACGCTCCCAGGGAGATTGGGAAGCGGCGCGGGAACGGTCCACCGTCGAAATCGATTGACTCGCCGGGGAGCAAGGCCACGCCCGGTCGTCGCAGCACCCGGCGGACCACCTCGGGGATGACGGCGACGCCGACGTGTTTGCCGACGCAGTCGTGGGGGCCGTAGCCGAAATGCAGGCGGACGAAGTCCGGCCGGTCGATCCGGAACTTCGCCGGGTCGGCCACCGCCTCCTCGTCCATGCCCGCCGAGGAGGTGCAGGCGAAGACCGGGGTGCCCGCCTTGATGAGCGCGCCCGAGGCCAGGCGGTGGTCCCGCTCGCAGAACCGGAAGATGAGCGGGTTGAAGGGGGCGAAGCGCAGGGCCTCCCAGGCGTAGCCGTCGAAGGGCTCGCCGGCACGGGCGGCGGCGATGGCCTCCTCCCGGACGCCGTCCTCGCGGCCGAGCAGGTGCCGGATGATCTGGACGATCGACTGGGCGGCGTTCTCCACCAGGCCGAGCGGCAGCCCGGCGCCGTTCACCATCAGCCGGAGCTCGTCGAAGCCGAGCGAGGCGGGCGGGACGAGCGAGACCAGCCGCGACAGCGCGTCCTCCCCGGGGGTCCGCCTGCGTTCCGCGATCAACTCGCTGACATGCGCCCGCAACGCGGAACCCGCCGCGCAGGCCGTCGCATGCACATTCGGATCACGAGGAAGATTTCTAATGATGTCGTGCATCGACGCCCGCGACCATTCGGACAACGTCGCCGGATCCGGCCCGGGAACCCCCAGGTAGTCACCGCAGATCCGCAGCAGGACATACCGCGCGAGCCCTTCCACCGCGTCGATCCGCCCGGCGGGCAGGGCCATATCCAGGGCCTCGTCCGCGTACTGCCCGGCCAGCTCGCGAACCCGCGGCACGTCGTGCGCCGGCAGCACCGCCTGGGTCAGCCCCCGTTCGGCCCAGTGCAGCGGAGTGGCGTCCTGCGTCAGCATGTACGGCCCGCCCAGCACGGCCTCCATCGGCTCCCCATAGAGCCGGACCGTGAACACCTTCTCCCGCGACAGCACCTCGATGACATCCGCGAACCGGGTCACCAGCGTGAACGCGGGTGTCGCCAGCACCGGCCGAGCCTCGCGGAGTTCGGCGAAGAACGGCCGCCACTCGGCGCCGATCCAGTGCGCGACCGCCTGCACGGCTTGCGCCGGATCCTTAGCCAACAACCGCTCGTAACGGTCCAGATAGCTCATCGCGCCGCACTCCGTTTCGCGCTCACCCGCTGCTGATCGGGCCAGCGCACGTCGAACGCCCAGCCGAACTTCTCGAACAGCCAGATCAGCCGGGCGCTGGCGTCCCACTGGCCCTTGAGCACGCCGTGCCGGGCCGCGGTCGGGTCGGCGTGGTGGTAGTTGTGCCAGCCCTCGCCGAACGTCAGCAGCGCCACCCAGCGCACGTTCCCCGCCCGGTCGGAGGTGGCGAACTCCCGGTCCCCGAAGGTATGGCAGATCGAGTTGACCAGCCAGGTGACGTGGTGAACCAACGCGTACCGTACGAGGGAGCCCCAGACGAACGCGGTGAGCGCGCCGTGCCAGGACCAGGAGAGCAGGCCGCCCGCGAGCGGCGGCAGCAGCATCGAGACCGCGCCGAAGGCCGCGTAGGTGCGCATCGAGAAGTGGCGCAGGTCGCGGTCGCCCAGGATGTCGGGGGCGTAGTGCCGGGGATCGGCGCGTTCGGCGCCGACGATGAACCAGCCCACCTGCGCGAAGATCAGGCCCTTGGCCAGGCCCTTCCAGTCCTCGCCATACCGCCAGGGGGAGTGGGGATCCCCCTCGCGGTCGGCGTATTTGTGGTGTCTTCGGTGCTCCGACACCCAGGAGGTGAGCGGGGACTCCATGGCCAGCGACCCGGCCACCGCCAGCGCGATCCGCAGCGGGCGGGAAGCCTTGAACGCCCGGTGCGTGAACAGCCGGTGGAAGCCGACCCCGATGCCGAAGATGCAGATCGTGTACATCACCGCGGCGATGCCCACATCCCGCCAGCCGAGCCCCCACCCCCACGCGGCCGGGACGGCGACCGCCAGACCGATCAGGGGCAGCGCGCCGAACAGCACCACCATGGAGATCCGGTAACGAGCCGAGCGGGGGGCGGGCACGAGCCCGGCGACGGCAGACAAGGGCGCTCCTCGTTGGTTACCCAAGGCTATGCAATCTGACTATCAGTAGTCTCCCCAGCTAGGGAAAAGATCGCAAGCCGCGCCCCCGCCTCAGACTCGGGTCAACCGCTTCCTAAAGACCCAGTACGTCCAGCTTTGATAGGCGATGACCCCCGGCAGGGCCACCAACCCGATCCAGGTGAGCACCGTCAGCGTGTACGGCGCCGACGCCATCTCCGCCACGGTCAGCCCGGGCAGCGGCGCCGGATAGAGCGCCCCGAACAGCGACGCCGTGGCCAGCGCGATCGCGGACGCGGTGGCCGCGAAGGCCCACCCCTCCCGCCGCCGCCACACCAGCGCCACTCCGGCCGCGAGCGCCGCCATCGCGGCCCCCGCCACCCCCCACAGCGGAGCCGAGTCCACCCCGCTGGGGAGCGCGGACAGCCCCGCGACGGCGACCGGCAACGTCCCGACCGAGGCCAGCAGCGCCGCCAGCCGGGCCCGGGCGCGCACCGCGCCGTCGGTCTTCAGCGCCACGAACACCGCGCCGTGCAGCACCGAGAGCGACAGCGACAGCGCGCCCCCGAGCATGGTGGCCAGACCCGTGCCGAACAGCAGGTTGCCGAAGATCGCCCCCCACAGGAACGCCACCAGCACGCTGCCGGTCACGATCCCCGCGTCGCACAGCGCCACCTCCTTGCCCGAGCGCACCTTGCCGCGCCACTCCAAGCCGACGCCGCGGACGATGAGGCCCGCCACGATCAGCACCATGGCCAGGTAGAACTCGCTCATTAAGCCCGAATACCAGGCCGGGAAGGCGGCGAACATGGCGCCGACCGCGGAGATCAGCCACACCTCGTTGCCGTCCCAGACCGGGCCGATCGTGCCGAGGACCTGGCGGCGTTCGGCCGGCCCCCGGGACAGCACCGGCAGCAGCGCGCCGACGCCGAAGTCAAATCCCTCCAGGACGAAATAGCCCGTCCAGAGGAACGCGATGACGATGAACCAGAACGTGGTCATGGCGGGATCCTCAGTACATCAAGGTCGGCCGGGATTCGGCCTGGAGCTGGCGGGGGATCAGCACGGTCTCGTCGGAACCTTCGTCGGAGCGCGTGGCGGGGATCTCGGGGCCGGCCTTCACGTGCCGGAGGATGAGTCCGGCTTCGGCCAGGGCGAGCAGGCCGTACAGGAGGGTGAAGACGGCGAGGGAGATGGCGATCTCGGTGAGCGTGACGCCGGGGGAGACGCTGGCGGCGGTGAGGAGTTCGCCCGCGACCGTCCACGGCTGGCGGCCGATCTCGCTGAGCAGCCAGCCCGCGATCATCGCGAGCACCGGCAGCGGCAGCGCGAGCACGCACGCCTTGGCGAACCACGTCGGCACGTTCCTGGCCCGGCGGCCCCGGCCCCGGGTCAGCCACAACCCCAGCAAGGACAGGCCGATGGCCGCCGACCCCAGCATGACCATCACCCGGAACGACCAGAACACGACGGGCAGGTTGGGCATGTAGTCGCCCGGCCCGAACTGGGCTTCGAACCGCTGCTGGATGTCGTCGACGCCCTGCACGACGGCGTTGGGGTCGTGCGCGGCGAGCAGGCTCAGCAGGTGCGGAATCTCCACGCCCGGCACCGGCGAGAACGGCGCGCCCGCGGTGTCCTGCCGCAGCCCTTCGGCCGCCGCCAGCTTCATCGGCTGCTGCTCACGGAGGAGCTGCCCCGACAGGTCCCCGCTACCCGCGACGACCACCCCCGCGATCGCCGTCATGACGAGCGCCCCCCGAAGACTCGTCCGCCACATGTCCGGAAATTTCCGCTCATGGGGGGTGGTGAAGTCGGTCTTGCGGGGGAGCAGGCCCTTCGTGCCGCGGTCCTTCAGGATGCGGTAGCCGCTGACCGCGAGCACGAACACGCCCGCCACCACGAACGACGCGCCCACCACGTGCGGCACCTGGGCCAGCGCCGTCGAGTTGGTCAGCACCGCCCACAGGTCGGTCATCTGCGCCTTGCCGTCCACGACCTGGTAGCCGACCGGGTGCTTCATCCACGCGTTGGCCGCCAGGATGAAGTACGCCGACAGGTTGGAGCCGATCACCGCGATCCACAGGCAGGCCAGGTGCACCCGCTTGGGCAGCCGGTCCCATCCGAAGATCCACAGCCCCAGGAACGTGGACTCCAGGAAGAACGCCAGCAGCGCCTCCATGGCCAGCGGCGCCCCGAAGACGTCGCCGACGAACGTCGAGTACTCGCTCCAGTTCATGCCGAACTGGAACTCCTGCACGATGCCGGTGACCACGCCCATCGCGAAGTTGATCAGGAACAGCTTCCCGAAGAACTTGGTCAGCGTGAGGTAGTGCTCTTTGCCCGTGCGGTGCCAGGCGGTCTGCAACCCCGCCACGAAAACGCCCAAACCAATCGTCAGGGGTACGAAGAGAAAGTGGTAAACGGTGGTGACCCCGAACTGCCACCGTGCCAGATCAAGTGCTTCCATATCCCCCTCCGGGGTGTTCCGGAGCTCTACAAGACGTAGTTCTACTTCAAGTAGTACTACGGCCTGTAGAGCAATGGAGGGTCGGGTGCCTGCGATCTACGTCACATCAGTTGCCGGCTGCCTGACGGCAGGCCGAAGACCCGAGGCCCCCCGCCTCGGATCCCGGCACCAACCCCGTGCTTAACCGAGAATGCCGGAGGCGATGTCCCGGTTCACAGGGACCGCCGCCCCGACTTCCCGGGAGCCCTTACGGGACCAATCATGGGCAAACACCCAGGCCCACGGCGTCCACCGCGGGGGTGATTCCCAGGTACGCCTCCCGGGTGACGGTTCGTGATCGTCTGTCCATGACCACTCCGCCCTTGTCCCGCCGCCGAGTGGACCTGTCGCTCCTTCGATAGGCGGCGTCGCTGGACTGCGGGGGATCGCGTCGCCGGCCTCGGGGAACTCGGCCGCGTGTGCACGCTCCAGCTGCGCACCGAGAACAGACCCGCCCAGGAAGGGTGAGCGGTCGCGGAATCGGCTGGGGGAGTGGCCTTCGGCTCGTCCCGGCGGAGGCTATGGCAGGAGGCGGCCGTCCGCCGTCCGCAGGTCACCGCATCGCCTCGTCGAGGTAGGCATCGAGGTTGCCCAGCGCGAACCCCCGCCGCTTGATCTTGTTGACGAGGACGCGGAAATCCCTGGACAGGTTCGGACGGAAGTGCAGCAGCAGGATGTCCCCCGCGTGCAGCTTCTTGTCCGGCGTTTGATAGGCGATCTTCCCGCCCGGTTGCACGCTCGCGGTCCACAGCAGCACCACTCTGATCCCGCACTCTTTCGCCGCCCGCAGCGTGTCGGTGTTGTAGTTCCCGAACGGCGGCCTGAACAGCAGCGGCCGTACCCCCATTCGCCGCTTGATCGCCCGCGACGCCCCGCAGATCTCCGCCTTCTGCGCGTCGAACCCGAGCGTCCGCATATTCGGATGCGTCAGCGTGTGATTCTCGATCGGCACCCCCAGATCCTGGAAGTACGACCAGCCGCCCGCCCCCACGAACCGCCCCCCGGTGGCCGCCGGGTCGACCGGCCCTCTCGCCTCCACGGCGTCCCGCATCGCGAACACGGTGATCGGGATCCGCTTCTTCAGCACCTGCCTGGCGAACCCCGGATCCTGCTCCCACCCGTCGTCGATGGTGAGGAAGACCACCTTCCTGGTCGTCGGAATCGAGCTGATCACCGGCGGCAACTCGCCCATGTCGATCTTCCCGACCTCACCCGGGATGGGCAGCACGCCAGCCGGCCCAACCGGCGTCGGCGAGGGCGTCGGCGACGAGACCGTGATCGGCTGCCCGGCCCCCAGCACGGTATTCAGCGGCTGCGGCGTCTTACCCTCATTCGCCGCACAGCCCACCAGCACCACAACAGCCCCACCAGCAACCATGATGCGCCACAACATCCCCCGAGCCATGGCGCATCATCTTGCCAGCCGAGACCCGATCCGGACCGGCCTATCCGCGAACCCGCGTCATCCCCTCGGCTGAGCGGAAGATCCGAGCCATGGGAGAGATCCGCCGCATCCTCGGCGACTTCGCGCCGAGCCCGCTCAACGGGCAAGTCTCCTCGCGCACAGTGCTCCCGCAGCGCTCCCATGGATCCCGCCCCGCATCAGGGGGCAGCACGGACTCACCGCGAAGACAACGCCACACATCGCTAACAATTCGAGCATAAGCGACTACACAGAGTTGTTAATCGAACGTACGAGCGATACCCTGGGAAGCGAGTTGGCCAGCCGATCTCAGACAGGAGGTGTCCCACGATGATGACGTCGGGTGCGGTCCTGTTGTCCGACCACTGTGCCGCCACTTGTTCCCCCGCTGGTTCCCCCACCTGCTCTCCGGCTGACCCCTTCCCTCTCTCTCTTTCTCCGCGATCCTGCGCTCCACCCGACCACGGCGATCGCGAACCCGCCGGACTTTCCCTCAACGTCCACTCAGCCGACGTGCTGATCCTCCACCCGGAAACACGTCCGCCCCGGCGACGTGCCGGGGCACAGGAAACCGGCCGTATTCCCTGCGATTCCCGTGGCGCGGTCCTGTTTTTCGACCCTTCCCGGGTCCGAGTTCCCACAGCCGACTCCGGCAACAACTCCGGCACCTCTCGTTCGGGCAGAGCGGACTCCGCAACGGCGCGTTCCAGCACCGCCCGGGCCACCGCTGAGCCCGCCAACACCCAGTTCGGCCCTGCCCAGTTCGGCCCTGCCCAGTTCGGCCCTGCCCAGTTCGGCCCTGCCCAGTTCGGCCCTGCCCAGTTCGGCCCTGCCCAGTTCAGTCCTGCCCAGCAGCCCGGTGTGCAGCCCCCTGGCGGTCACCGTCCCTCACCCGGATCCGGGCGAGGGCCCTCCGGCAGCGGGAACGTGTCCGACCCGCGTGTTCAACAGGCCGGTGCTGGTGTCCGGCAGGCTGATCACGCTGCCTGGCAGGCCGGTCGGGATTTCGGGGAGGCCGGTCACGCTGCCCAGAAGGCTGATTGGGGTGCCTGGAGGGCGGATCGGGATGCCGAGGAGACTGAGCGGGATTCCGGTCGTGGGCGGGAGACCGATCAGGGTGCTGGTAGTGATGCAGGATGCGGGGATCGCCCTGACCATCCCGATCGCTCTGACCACTCCGACCGCCAAGATCGCTCTGGTCATTCCGGCTATTCCGGCCACGCCGGCTATTCCGGCCGCTCTGGCCGCTCTGATCGCTCTGATCATCCTGGCCATTCTGATCATCCGGATCTGGGTTTGGCCGGGGCGGCGATACGGGAGTTGCTGCGCCAGGCCGAGGTGCTCGCCGCTGACCGGTCGCTGGTGCCGTCGGATGTGGAGGCGGCGATGGCGGAGATTGTGGCGTGGTCGGCGGTGATTGATCGGGCTGAGGCGGCGATCGCGGTCCGGTTGGCCGTGGCCGATGCCGGGAAAGGCCAGCAGCTGTTCGGGCGGCGGTCGCTCGGGGCGTGGCTGGCCGCGGCCACCGGTTCCCGTGCCGCCCGGGCGGGGGAGCGGGTCACTCTGGCCCGCCAACTGTCGCGGCTGCCGGATCTGGCCGCGCGGCTGGCCGAGGGCCGTATGCCCTTCGGGGCCGCGGCGGCGGTCGCCTCAGCGGTCCGGCATCTGGATGATGAGGAGACTCGGCTGGCCGAGCCGATCCTGCTGACCCTGGCTGATGATCCGGCCACCACCGTGGAGGATGTGAGCCAGGCCGGTCGGGCGATCCTGGAGACCGTCGACCCCGACGGGCGGTTGGCCCGCGCCGCCGCGGCGACCGAACGCCAGCACCTGGCCATTTCCACCACGCTGAGCGGGATGGGCCACGTCAGCGGTCTGCTGGATCCGGAACTGACGCTGCAGTTCCAAACCTGGCTGGAACCTTTGGCGGTCAAGAACGGGGTCGAGGACACCCGTACCCATGGGCGGCGGATGGCCGACGCCCTGGCCGTGCGCCTGTCCGGCGGCGGACGCCGCACCGTGATGCACGTGGCGGTCACCGAGCAAACCCTCACCGGCCAGTCCGAGGATCCGGCCTATCTGCAGGACGGGACCGCGATCCCGGCCGCCGACGCCCGCCGCATGGCCTACACCGCCGACCTGCGCCGCGTGCTGCGCGACGCCGACGGCGCCCTCCTGGACCTGGGCCGCGCCCGCCGGCTGGCCTCCACCGACCAGCGCGAAGCCATCCTCGCCCAATACACCACCTGCGCCCGCGAAGGATGTGATGTCCCCGCCTACCTCGCCGAAATCGACCACATCCAACCCTGGCACCCCACCGGCCGCACCGACCTGACCAACCTCGCCCCCCTCTGCACCCCCGACAACAAATGGAAATCCCGCCACCCCGACCGCGTCGAAATCATCGACCAACCCAACGGCACCGTGGTGATGCGCTTCCACCGCCACCCCAAACTCCACCCCCGAAAGCGGCCCTACCAGCCCCGCCACCAACCTGGGCAACCCCAACAACCTGGGCAACCCCACCAACCTGGGCAACCCCACCAACCTGGGCAACCCCAACAACCTGGGCAACCCCAACAACCTGGGCAACCCCAACAACCTGGGCAACCCCAACAACCTGGGCAACCCCAACAACCCGGGCAACCCCAACAACCCGGGCGCTCCTGGCATCCCCAGCAGCCCGGGCAGCAAACACCCACAAACCCGACCCCAGCCCGTCCGGGGAGCCGCACCCGACCCCGAGCATGGCCTCCGCCGCCGTCGCATCCGCCGCCGGCATCGCCCGCACCGGCGTTGCGCCCCGCTCCGGCATCGCCCGGGATGTCACACCCGACCCCGTCATGGCCTCCAACGCCACCGCATCCGACGCCGGCATCGCCCCCACCGGTGCCGCACTCAACCCAGCCCTCGCCCGGGAGGTGGCAAGTGACTCCGGCTGCGTACCCGACTCCACACCCGGCCCCGGCCCGGGCGGATGACGCGCGCCTACAGGCAGACGTCGGGTAACCTCGCCCACGAGCGCGGCTAGACCAGCACCATGGGCGTGGAGGCAGTGACCCACAGAAGATCACGAGCCGGGTGTCATCGGGTCGCCGCGCGTTCGAGCAGGCTGGTTCGAGCAGGCTCACGGTGGTCGGGATGGATGGCGGCGAGCGTCTGCGGGAGGTTGTCCAAGGGGTCCGCGCTGTTCAAAGCGACACGTATCAGATCATGAAAGATCGCGGTGCCTTCCCAAGCCGCGGGGTCGCCGTGGGTGAGTGCGGCGATCCGGCGGGCGGCGTCCATGGTGGCCTGCTGCCCTTCGCGGGCGAAGTACACGGCGGAGGGGGTGGCCCGCATCAATGAACCATTGCCCGCAGCGTGGTGGCTCCTCCGGAAGTGGGCGGCGGCGGCCTGGTCCCAGGGCAGGCCGGAGGTCAGAACATCGTCAGTCTGCAGCCCGATGTCCTTTGGCTCATCGGTCGCCCATCGCTGGAAACGGGCGAAGATATCCGGCAGATCCGGGTCGCCACGTTCCACCAGTGATTCGGCGACATGGACAGCCATCTGAGTGTCGTCGTTAGCCTCCCC
The DNA here is from genome assembly GCF_009687865.1 of Acrocarpospora macrocephala. Classification (GTDB taxonomy): domain Bacteria; phylum Actinomycetota; class Actinomycetes; order Streptosporangiales; family Streptosporangiaceae; genus Acrocarpospora; species Acrocarpospora macrocephala. The sequence continues at coordinate 38,442 of NZ_BLAE01000050.1, read as the reverse complement.
GGTGTCCCAGCCGCCGCCCCCGCACATCTCACCACCAGTACCCGGCACCGGAAATCGCGCGGAGAACGCGCCCGCTGGACCGAACTCGAAAGGGGCACCCAACGCGTCGCCCACCACAGAACCCACAACCGCGCCGGCGGCACGCTTCACATGATTCACAACGACAGGCTTTGAGCCTTGTGTCCCCGCAACTCCGCTTAGGGCTTGACGATGTCCGTCGGCGGTTTCGTCGCCGCCCGTACCAGAGCCTGGCCACCTCGTTCGGCGAGAACCCTGCGTCCCGGCAGCAGCATGATCACGCACGTGAGCTGGCCAGTGAGTCAGTAGCGGTCCTGCGAGGGCTTCCGCCGTCGGGGCCATAGGGCACGATGGGAGGGTGCGGAACGCGAGGCCAGGCTCAGTTGCGGAGCTGGCGGGGTTGGTCGCCGAAGGCGGCGTGGTTGTGCTGAGTGGAGCGGGGCTGTCCACCGAATCGGGCATCCCCGACTACCGAGGTCCAACAGGGCGGGGCCGCCGGGCCGAACCCATGACGTACCAGAAATTCGCGGACAGCGCGCAGGCCCGGCAGCGCTACTGGGCGCGCAGCCATGTCGGCTGGCGGCAGCTGGGCCTGGCCCGTCCCAACGCGGGACACCATGCGGTCGCCGAGTTGGAGCGCCATAGTCTGGTCGAGGCGATCATCACCCAGAACGTGGATGGACTGCACCAGGCGGCAGGGGCCCAGCGGGTGACCGAACTGCACGGCGGGCTCGATCGGGTGGTGTGCCTGGGCTGCCGGGAGCGCAGCCCTCGCGCCGACCTCGACCGGCGGCTGCACGCGGCCAACCCCGGCTGGCACGCCACCGCCTCCCAGTTCAACCCCGACGGCGACGCGGTTCTGCCGGACGAACTCGTCGCGGCCTTCCAGGTCGTCGATTGCCTGACCTGCGACGGACTACTCAAGCCCGACGTGATCTTCTTCGGCGAGAACGTTCCCCGCCCCCGGGTCGACACGTGCTTCGCACAGGTCGCCGCAGCCCGCGCGCTGCTCGTCCTCGGCTCCTCGCTCGCGGTCCGCTCCGGCTATCGATTCGTGGCACGGGCAGCGGCCCTCGGCATCCCGATCGCCATCGTCAACCAAGAACCGACGGCGGGTGACGACTTGGCTCTGATCCGACTGGACGTTCCCCTCGGCCCCACCCTCACCGCCGTCGTCAACGCGATACCGACACCCCGCCCAGCCTGAACGGTCACTGTTTCCAGATGGAGACGTGGACGGTTGGGCGGAATCTGGTTCTGGGGACGCCGGCTTCCGGGGAGTGCATGAGTTGGGTGGCGGCGGGGGTGCCGAGGAATTCCAGGAATGTGCTGGCCAGGGGGGAGCGGTTGCCTGGTTCTAAGGCGGTGGCGTACCAGCTGATGTCCATGGGGGTGGCCGCTGTTTCGATTACGGTGAGGTCGCCTTTGCGGAGGTGGCGGGTGACGAGGTGGCCGATGGCGGGGGCGATTCCGGTGCCCGCGGCGGCGGCGTCCCAGGCGGCTGTCTGGTTGGGGAAGACGCGGATGCGGGATTCGGGGACGCGGAGGCGCTGGAGTAATCGGCTGGCGTCGCTGGCGGGGTCTTCGACCGAGGGGTCGACGAGCCAGGTGTCCCGGTGGCCTGCCGGGGAGCCTACGGCGACCAGGCGGCAGCGGAGGACGGGCTCGCTGACCAGGCGTTCTCCGGTTATGCGGGGGCCCAGGGCGACGTCGGCGACGCGGCTGGTGAGGAGGAGGGGGATTTCCTCGCTGGCGGCTTCGCCGCAGGTGGTCTCCATGGCGCGGCGGCGGCCGAAGACGTCGGTGAGGGAGGAGGCGACGAATTCGGCGATCGCGCCGGAGGCGACCAGGTGCAGGCGGTCGGCGCGGACCGTTTGTACGGCGGCTTCGGCTTCGGCGCCCAACGCGACCATCTGGGAGGCGATCGGGAACAGGCGGCGGCCGCCCTCGGTGAGGAGCATGCGGTCGCCGGATCTGACCACGAGGGCATCGCCCATGTGTACGCGCAACGCGGCCAGGGCTTGGGAGATCGCGGGTTCGCTGACGCCGAGGGCGCGGGCCGCGGCTTTGACCGATCCGAGCCTGCCGACGAAGACGAAGGCGCTCAGCTGGGTCAAGGTCAATTGTCCTCCCTCGCCAGGCTCAGGACCGCGGTCTGACCTTCTTTCTAGACCCACCACTGGCATTAAGTAACCCCTTATTCGTGGATTGTGGCGGGATTCGGCGCGGGGGAAGGTGACAAGTGCCTGCCGTTCCGTGCGCTGTCGCATGGGCGGGGGCACTCGGCGAGGAGGTCGATATGCAGGTTCCCGCCAGCTTCGAGTTCGAGCGGGCTGAGAGCGTGCCACACGCTCTGGAGCTGCTCGAACGGTATGGCCCGGAGGCCCGGCTGGTCGCCGGGGGTCACAGCCTGATCCCGATGATGAAGCTGCGGCTGGCCCAGCCGGACGCGCTGATCGACATCAACGGGCTCGCGGAGTTGTCCCAGCTGGGGGTGGAGGGGGACACGCTGGTCATCGGGGCGCTCGTCCGGCACGCCGCCCTGCTCGCCGACGATGCTGTAGGCGCATATTTCCCGATATTTCATGAAGCGGAGCGGGTGATCGCGGATCCCGTGGTCCGCAACAGGGGGACGGTGGGGGGATCGCTCTGCCAGGCGGATCCCTCCGAGGATCTTTCCGCCGCGTTCGCCGCGGTACGGGCGGACGCCGTCATCGTGGGGCCGGGCGGAAGCCGTACCGTCCCGATCCGGGAGTTCCACGTCGGGCCGTACGAGACGGTGGTCGAGCCCGGCGAGATCCTCACCGAGCTCCGGGTGCGGATCAAGCCGGGCGCGGGCAGCGCGTACGAGAAGGTCGAGCGGCGGGTCGGGGACTGGCCGGTGGCCGCGGTGGGGGCGTACCTGCGGACGAACGAAGGCATGATCGTCGAGGCGGGGCTTGGGCTGACGGCGGTGGGGGCGGAGCATTTCGCGGCGCCGGACGCGGAGGCGTACCTGATCGGGAAGGCGGCGGGGGAGGACGTGCTGCGGGAGGCGGCGCGGATCGCCGCGGCGAGTTGCGCGCCGCAGGCCGATCAGCGCGGCCCGGTCGACTACAAGCGGCATCTCGCCGGAGAACTCACCTACCGGGCGCTCAGCCGCGCCGCCGAGAGGAGCCGAGCATGAGGGTCAGTGTCACGGTGAACGGCCAGAACTACGTGCGGGACGTCGAGCCGAGGCTGCTGCTGGTGCACTTCCTGCGGGACGAACTCCGCCTTACCGGCACGCACTGGGGGTGTGACACCTCCAACTGCGGGGTGTGCGTGGTGCAACTCGATGGCGTACCGGTGAAATCGTGCACGGTGCTCGCGGTCATGGCCGACGGGCACGAGGTGACGACCGTGGAGGGGCTGGAGAAGGACGGCGCGCTTGATCCCGTTCAGGAGGGGTTCGTGCAGTGTCACGGGCTGCAGTGCGGGTTCTGCACGCCGGGCATGCTGATGACCGCCCGCTGGCTGCTCGACCGCAACCCCGACCCGGACGAGGGCGAGATCCGCGAGGCCATTTCCGGGCAGCTGTGCAGGTGCACCGGCTACGAGAACATCGTCCGTTCGGTGCGCTGGGCGGCGGAGAAGGAGGCGTCGGTATGAGCACTCCGATGGGATTCGGCCGCATGCACCGCAAGGAGGACGCGCGCTTCATCCGGGGCCGCGGCGGCTATGTGGACGACGTCAACCTGCCCGGCATGCTGTACGGCGCGATCCTGCGCAGCCCGCACGCGCACGCCAGGATCGTCTCCATCGACACTTCGGCGGCGCTCGCCCACCCGAAGGTCAAAGCGGTCATCACCGGCGAGACGCTGGCGGGGCTGAACCTGGCCTGGATGCCGACCCTTTCGGCCGACACGCAGGCCGTGCTGGCCACCGACAAGGTCAGGTTCCAGGGGCAGGAGGTCGCGTTCGTCGTCGCCGAGGACCGGTATTCGGCGCGGGACGCGCTGGAGCTGATCGACGTCGAGTACGACGCGCTGGACGCCGTGATTGACGCCAGGAAATCCCTGGACCCGGACGCGCCCATCATCCGCGACGATCACGAGGGCCGGGCCGACAACAAGATCTTCGACTGGGAGGCTGGGGACAAAGCCACCACCGACGCCGTTTTCGCTCAGGCTGAGGTGACGGTCACGCAGGACATGCTGTACCCGCGCGTGCACCCCGCCCCGCTGGAGACCTGCGGCGCCGTAGCCGACTTCGACAAGGTCACCGGCAAGCTGACCGTCTGGTGCCCGACCCAGGCCCCGCACGCCCACCGCACCCTCTACGCCCTGGTCGCCGGCCTCCCCGAACACAAGATCCGCGTCATCTCCCCCGACATCGGCGGCGGCTTCGGCAACAAAGTCGGGATATATCCGGGATATGTCTGCGCGATCGTCGGGTCTATCGTCACCGGCAAACCCGTGAAATGGATGGAAGACCGCTCAGAGAACCTGATGAGCACCTCCTTCGCCCGGGACTACCACATGCGCGGCGAAGTCGCCGCGACCCGGGACGGCAAGATCCAGGCCATCCGCGTCAAGGTCCTCGCCGACCACGGCGCCTTCAACGGCACCGCCCAGCCGACCAAGTTCCCCGCCGGCTTCTTCCACGTTTTCACCGGCTCGTACGACCTGCGGGCCGCCCACTGCGAAGTCACCGGCGTCTACACCAACAAGGCCCCCGGCGGCGTCGCCTACGCCTGCTCCTTCCGCATCACCGAAGCCGTCTACCTGGTCGAACGCATGATCGACGTGCTCGCCATGGAACTCGGCGCCGACCCCGCCGAACTGCGCATGAAGAACCTGCTGCGCTCCGAGCAGTTCCCCTACACCTCCCCGACCGGCTGGGAGTACGACTCCGGCGACTACCAGAAGACTCTGCAACTCGCCATGGACATGGCCGGATACGACGCGCTCCGCCGCGAGCAGGCCGAGAAGCGGGACCGCGGCGAGCTCATGGGCATCGGCATCGCGTTCTTCACCGAGGCCGTCGGCGCCGGCCCGCGCAAGCACATGGACATTCTCGGCCTTGGCATGGCCGACGGCGCCGAACTCCGCGTGCACCCGACCGGCAAGGCCGTGCTCCGCGTCTCCTGCCAGTCCCAGGGCCAGGGCCACGAGACCACATTCGCCCAGATCGTCGCCTCTGAACTGGGCATCTCCCCTGACGACGTGGACGTCGTGCACGGCGACACCGACCAGACGCCCTTCGGGCTCGGCACGTACGGCTCACGCTCCACGCCCGTCTCCGGGGCCGCCGCCGCGATGGTGTCCAGAAAAGTCAGGGAACGCGCCCGCCAGGTGGCCGCCGCCATGCTGGAGGCCTCCCCTGAGGACCTCGAATGGGCCGTCAACGAGTCCGGCGGCGCGTGGACGGTCGCCGGAACTGGCGCGGGAAAGACCATCCAGGAGATCGCCCTCGCCGCCCATTCCAGCCTGGAACTCCCCGAAGGCATCGAAGGCCATCTGGACGCCACCTGTGTGTACAACCCGCCCAACCTGACCTACCCGTTCGGCGCGTACATCTGCGTGGTCGACGTCGACCCCGGCACCGGCCAGGTGAAGGTCCGCCGCTTCATCGCGGTCGACGACTGTGGCGTGCGCATCAACCCCATGATCGTCGAAGGCCAGGTCCACGGCGGCCTCGCCGACGGCGTCGGCATGGCGCTCATGCAGCTCATGGCCTTCGACGAGGACGGCAACCACCTGGGCGCCTCCTTCATGGACTACCTGCTCCCGACCGCCATGGAATGCCCCTCCTGGGAACTGGGCGAAACGGTCACTCCCTCTCCGCACCACCCCATCGGCGCGAAGGGCGTCGGCGAATCGGCCACCGTGGGCTCGCCTCCCGCCGTGGTCAACGCCGTCCTCGACGCCCTCAGGCCCTTTGGGGTACGGCATGCGGACATGCCCCTCACCCCCGCCGGAGTCTGGCGCGCGATGCAGGGCAACCCCATCCGTACGGACCTGGCCATCTCATGACATTCCTGGCCAGGCGGCTTCGGGCCGCCTGGCCGAGCATCCACGGAGAACAAAACCAACGGAAATGGTCAAATCATGACCACACATCACACTTCCGACGAATTCCTTGGGATGCCGGAGATCCGGCGTACTGCGGCCCCGTCGCAGGGTCGCGCGTTCGGTGGCTCGGCTGGGTGGGACGCCGGGCTCGGCCAGCGGGCGAGAGCGTTGAGCGCGGGGCGGCAGCCGTACGTGATGGCGACCGTCGTCCGGGCGGCGCGGCCCACCAGCGCCAAGGCCGGGGACCGCGCGCTCGTGCTGGCGGACGGGACGATCGAAGGGTTCGTCGGGGGGCATTGCGCCCTGGCGGCGGTGCGTACCCAGGGGCTTCGGCTGCTGACCGGCGGTAGTTCCACGTTGCTGCGGATCACGCCGGAGGCGGCGGAGCCGTACGAGGAGGAGGGGCTGGTCGCGGTCGGGCAGCCATGCCTGTCCGGCGGGACCTTGGAGATCTTCCTTGAAGCGGTGATCCCGCCCAGGCTCGTCCTCGTGTACGGCCAGGGGCCGATCGCGCAGTCCCTCGACACGGTCGGATCCGCGCTGGGCTACGCGACCGAGCTCACCGACGACCCTCTTGTGGCGCTTGCTCCGGACACGTCCGCCGTGATCGTGGCGTCTCATGGTGTGGCGGAGGTCCCGATCCTGACTCGTGCCATCGAGGCCCGCGTTCCATACATCGGCCTGGTCGCCAGCCGCAAGCGGGGCAGTGCCGTACTGGCGGGAATTCCGGGCTCCGAAGACGTGCACAGCCCCGCAGGGCTCGATCTTGGCGCCAGGACCCCCGCGGAGATCGCTCTCACCGTCTACGCGGAGGTGCTCGCCGCCCGAATGTGAAGATCTGCAAGCGCGGACTCGACCGAGGGGGCAGATCTTGCCGTTATCCTCGCTGCTCTAGATTCTCTAGTGTGCGGCATTGGAGGTGGGAGCATTGAAGGTCGTCGGCAGCGCTTTGCTCGGGGTGGAACGTGCGAAAGTCTGGTCCGCGCTGCAGGATCCCGGCGTGCTCGTCCGGACGATCCCCGGCTGCGAACGTCTGGAGTCCATCGGCGTCGACACCTACCGCATGACCGTCCACGCCGGAGTGGCGTCGATCAAAGGCGTCTACCAGGGCGAGGTCGCCCTGGCCGAACCCGAGGAGCCGGAGCGTTTCGTACTGCGGGCGCGCGGCCAGGGCGCTCCCGGAACGGTGGACGCTACCGTCCGAGTGCAGCTCAGCGAGGTGGACGGCGGCACCCGCGTCGACTACGACGCCGAAGCCATCGTGGGCGGCATGATCGGCGGCGTCGGCCAGCGCATGCTCGGCTCGGTCGCCCGCAAAACCGCCGGCGAGTTCTTCTCCGCCGTCGAGGAACACCTCCTCGCCGGTCCTGCCGTGGTCGTGCCCTCAATCGAAGCCCCCATCCCGGCTGCCGCGGAGACCGCCCAGATCTTCACCCGCCTCCCGCAAGCCGCCGCCGCGAAGCAGGGCCCCCCACCCTGGGCGGTCATCACGGCATTCGGCATGGGCGCCGGCATCGCCCTCGGCAGCGCGGTCATCGGCTGGCTCCTCGGCCGCTCCCGCAAACGGTGACGCACGTAAGCGCACCTGCGCAACGGTGCCGCCCGCGTGACCTGCGTGCGTCGGGGGAGGTCGCGTTCGAGCAACGGTGCCGTCCGCGTGAGCACATCTCCCCTGCGCACGGCGGCGTAGGTCGCGTTCGAGCAACGGTGACGCGCACGTGAGCACATCTCACCGGGGCACTATCGCCGTGGGCGATCATTTGGGCGTAGGTTTGCCCTATGCGGGAGGCTCACGCGGAGGACGCACGATCTGAGGCCAAGCGACTGATTCTCGACCTGTTGGGCGAGGAACGCCCCACAGCCGGCACCTTGCTCAACGAGGCGCGAACCGTACTCGGCCGGGAACGCACCCGCCGCGCCGCCGAACTGGCCCGCGGCGCCCCCCTCACCCGCCGCTCAGCCGAACTCGCCGCCATCGCGGCCCTTTTCGTGGGTACGGGCGAGCTAGGCCCCGGCTGGTGGACGGTCAGCCGCGGCGGCACCCTCCCACCCCCCGAGGAAGTCCTCGTCAAAGCCGCCTCCCTCGACCCCTGGACGGACCTGACCGTCCTGGAAATGCTCGCCGCCTGGATCTCCGACGACGTCGCCGACGCCATCTGGGGCCCACCCGTCGGCACCGCCGACCTCAACTCCTGGCAAGCGGAAGACCGCGTCCCCCTCCCTCCCGACGCCCGCGCCGGAAACCGCCTGGTCGTCGCCTTCGACGCCGGCGGCCGCCTGGACGCCGTCGTCGTCACCCGCAAAGACGACGACCTCGGCTCCAACCTCGACTTCTCCTCCCTCCGCTACTCCCGCCCCGCCGAAGCCCAATGGAGCTGGGGCGTCGCCGCCGGCCTCGGTCCCCACCCCCTCCCCGACGAAAACCCCGACCCCTACGCCGACCCAGTCGACCCCACCCCCAGCACAATCCTCCGCGACTGGGCCCTCCACCACGGCGCAACCCTCGACCACGTCGGCCCACCCTGGGAAACCCGAGGCGACGTAACCGCCGCCGTCGAACGCGTCGACTGGATGTGGCGCAGCGCCGAATGGTTCGCCTGGTGGCGCGCCGTCTCCGCCCTCATCGACGCCGAACCCGACCAGCTCGCCCGCCGCATTGACGACATGACCCGCTGACCTTCTAGAGGAGAGCACGATGGGAGTCGGACGCTTGGCTCGACTCCTGGCGGGTGATGATGACGTGCTCGCCCTCGCGAGGGCGGCGCTCGCAGGGGGTGCAGCATTCGAAATCTGGCCCGGGGAAGTGCCGACCGCGCGCCTTGTGTCGATCTACAGCAGGCGCAGGCGTACCGCCGAACGAAGGGGCCAGCCCTCGCTCGGGTTTGATAGTGCCCTTGATGCGTTGACTGCTTACGACGGTGCGTCGGCCGTTCTCGGCTACGTGGATGACCGGAGTAGGGGCGGATTCTACTTCCAACTGTTCCTGGCTCCTTCGCAGAACCGAATGATCGCATGCCTCGCAATAAAACCACCCAGCGAGAATGAATTCCGGCCGAACGTCTCACCGTGAAACCAATTTGCGATCGAGACACGCCATGCGATGGAAACATCTGCTGAACCGTTGGAAGGCCTCCAGATCAGGGATGAATTCTTGCGTGCAAGTGACGATTATCTCAAGCGGTGGAATCCGTTCGATCTGGAGCGTGTGCGGCGCCGAGACGGGTGCGGGTGTCTTCGGCTTCCGGTACGCCCAGTTGGTCGTACAGGGCGAGCGCCTGCTGCCAGCATTCTTCGGAGCGGCCCGCGTTACCGGTGTTGAGCAGGGAGAATCCCATCTGGTCGAGGGTGCGGGCCTGCTGGTAGAGGTCGCCGATGGCGCGGGCGAGCTCGAGAGCCTGGCCGTAGCCGTCCAGCGCGATGTCGTGGCGTCCGGCGCGCTGGTGCACGTCGGCGAGTCGGCTGACGGCCTCCGATTCGATGAATCTCTCGGAGATTTCGACGGCGATATTCCGGGCTTTCTGGAAGTGGATGAAGGCCTCGTTGTCGCGACCCATACGTAGGTAGCAAGTGCCGATATTGTTCAGCGCGTCGGCTTCGCCGCGTCGGTCGCCGATCTCCCGGTAGAGCTTCACCGCAGTCCGGTAGTGCTGATTGGCCTCGGCGAGGTCGCCCATTTTCTGGCGCACGTTGGCAATATTGTTGGAGATTATGGCCTGAATCTGCGGGCCCATTTCCGGGTCGGCGGCGGCGGCCTGCTCGTAGTACCGGAGTGCTGACGCCGGGCGACCGAGCCGGAAATCCAGGTCGCCCATGTTGTTCAACGTGCTCTGCCTGCCGCGTGGATCATCGATTTGCTCCCAGATGGCCAGCGACCGGCGCATCCGGTCGTCGGCCTCCGGATAGTCGCCTAGGTGCCACAGGGCGATGCCCGCATAGCCAAGGCTCGCCGCCTCGCCCCGATGGTTGCTCAGCGTCCTGTGGGTCTGGAGCGCCAGCTGGCAGTACTCCAGGGCGATCGTGTATTCGGAGCGGTATATATGGATGACGCCGATCAGATCGAGAAGGTCCGCGATAGCACGCTGGTCGTTCAGCGCGCGCTGGACGGTCAGCGCCTGAGTGGCTTGTTCGAGGGCGTCGTCTAGATTACCGGCCCGCGACCAGATGCGGGCGATGTCGGCGCGCGCCCGCGCAGCCCCGGCGTGGTCGCCGAGATGCCGGCATGCGTCGATCGCGCGCTGATGCAGGGCAACGGCCTCCTTCCAGTGCCCGGACGTCTCCAAGAACTGGCTGAGCACGTGCGCGAGCGATGCCGCGTGTCCCGGCCATTGATCGTCGGCGGCGTACGCGGCGAGATGAAGAAGGTTGTCGATTTCGTCGGTCAGCCAGGTCCGCGCGTCCTCGGCGGTCTCCAGCCGGGGCAGGACGGGTGGCGAACCGCTGATCTCCATCGGCAGGCTCGTACTCCGCGCATGGAGGAGCCGATCGGCGCGATCCGCGGTGTGCAGGTAGAAGTCGAGTAGCCGGGAACGTGCCAGGCGGCGTTCGGGCTCGGGTCGGTCGGCGGACAGCTGGCGTGCGTAGTCGCGGATGAGGTCGTGGAACTGGTACCTGCCGCGTCGTGGCTCGGCGATGAGGTGGTGATCGAGCAGGTCGTCCAGCATTCGTGCCGTGCTGTGCGGATCCGCCTGGAGCAGCGCCGCGGAGCTGTCGACGCCGAAGTCGGCTCCTGGGTGGAGTCCGAGCAGCCGGAACGCCTCCTGGTGCGGAGGGTCGAGTCCTTGATACGACAGTTCGAAGGCCGCGGTGATCTCCCGGTTGTCGGCCCGGATCTCGGCCAGCCGCCGATTGTTGTCGCCGAGCATCGCGACCAGGTCCGCGACCTGCCAGGAAGGCCGGTGCTGGATCCGGTTGCCGACCAGTTGGATGGCCATGGGCAGGTAGCCGCACAGCCGCATGAGTGTGGACACCTCGTCCGTCTCGCGGGCGCGGCCGTGGCCGATGATCCGGCCGAACAGCGTGGCCGCATCTTCCGGCGGCAGCACTTCCAGCGGGAGCGATTGAATGTCGTCCAGCCCGGCCAGGTGGCGACGACTGGTGATCAGGACCAGACATCCGGGCGAGCCCGGCAGGAGATGGCGGATCTGCTCGTGCCCGGCCGCGCCGTCCAGCACGATCAGGACCTTACGCCGGGCCAACTCGGCCCGCCACAATGTCGCGCGCTGGTCCAGGCCGTCCGGGATCCGCGCGGCGTGGATGCCGAGCATGCGCAGCAACTGGTCCAGCGCGGTGAGCGGATCGAGCGGCGCGCGCTCCGCGTCATGACCATAAAGATCGAGATGGAGTTGCCCGTCCGGATACCGCCCGGCGAGCCGATGAGCCAGATGCACGGCCAGCGCGGATTTCCCGACCCCCGGCATTCCGTCGATGGCCAGCACGGTGACCGCGGTCTCGTGCGGCGTGGCCATGGCCAGCAGTCGGGTGATCTCGCTGGTGCGACCGGTGAAGGTGGAACTGTCGCGGGGCAGGTTGTTCCGCGCCTGGCCCATGCCGGGGGGTAGCAGCAATGAGGCGTCGCCGTGCAGGATGCGCTGGTGGAGTTCCCGTAGTTGCGGACCGGCGTCGGAGGCGAATCCGGTGACCAGGTGCTGCCGGGCGCGCAGGTAGACCTTCTGGGCCTCGATTTGACGGCCGCTACGGAAGAGCGCGGTCATCAGCAATTCGACCAGTTTCTCGTGGTACGGGTACCCGTCCACGAGGGCCGAAAGTTCCGCCACCATGTCGGCGTGCCGTCCGAGCTGTAGTTCGAATTCTATGCGCTCGATGGTGCCACCGAGGAGTTCGTCTTCGATGCCCTTCCTGACGCGATTGGCCCAGGATCCGGAAAGGCCCGCTAGCGGTTCTCCGCGCCACAGCGTCGCCGCCTCGTTCAATAGCCGCACGGCCTCCTGCTCGTCGCCGCTTTTGGCGATGGACCGCGCCTGGGTGCGCAATTGCCGGAAGCGGTAGTAATCCACGTTCTCGGGATCGGTCTCCAGAATGTACGCCCCGGCGCGATTGCTGATCAAGGCATCGGCCCCGATATCCTGCAGCCGTGTTCTGAGTCGGCTGGCATTGCTGTATAAATTACGCCGGGCATTATTCGGTGGATGGCCGTCCCATACTCGGTCGATGAGTATTTCGGTCGGGACCGGTTCCCCTGGGGTGAGCGCCAAAGCCGCCAGCACATGGCGCTCTCTCGCCCACCCGACATTATGGCGTGTCTGTTTGTGCCAGAGTTCGATAGGGCCGAGTATCCGGAATTCCACGAGAGCCCCTAAGTAGGGGACAGGGGACTTTCCGAGAGTTTCTCATCATCGGATACGGAAATCCAGGATTAGGCCGCTTCAGCGTGAACTGTAAGGTTCGTCGGCTCGCGGGCGACTTGGTCGCCGGAAACGGATGCCGGGCCATGGTTTCGGTCTGTCGAGCCGCGACCGAATTATGTTCGCTCGGAACTCTTCATCTAAGTTACTCTCGGGTTTCGGTCTGCTCACCTACCTTGTTCTGGCAGCCCTTTACGTCTAGGGAGAAGACCATTAAGGTGTTCCTGTCGTGCCCAAGATCACCGGGCAAAGGCGACATTTCGTCCAATCGGACACTTAGTGATACAAGAAAGACTGATATGCGCAAAGAAGAGCCCGGGCAAGATGGCACCGAAGATCCGATGTTTATCTTCTATCTCTTCGGTTTCGGCTTGTTGCCTTAGTTTTGGACCGTGTTTGCGGGAAGCCTCCGACCGTAAGGTTGGAGGTTTTCTCGTGCAAGGCAAGAGAGTCCACCTTGCCCAGGGTGACTAATCGATCGCTTATCGTGATGTTGTGGTACTGGTCTGGGTATTGGCTGGATCCGGGCTTCGTGGGAGATTTCTCCCCTAGGTATCTGAGAGCCCCAGGAGGCAACCGTGACCACACCAGGCGAGACCCCCGCTGATCTGGACGCGATGATGGTCCCGGATGACATGACCGAGGCGCAGTCGGACGCGGCGCGCTGGCGGTACGGGTTCTATGTCGTGCTCACTGGGCTGGTGGTGATTCTGGTCGGGTTCGCGGTGGCCGTCTTGCGGACGGGGGAAGCGGGGACCTTGTTCGCGGGGATGGCCGGCGTCGTGGGGACGATCATCGGGGCGTACTTTGGGGTGCAGGCGGGGCAGTCGGGGAAGGACAGGGCCGAGGCGGAGTTGCGGCGGGCCAATGATCGGGCGACCAGGATGGCCGCGTATGTCGGGCCGCAGAACATCGACCACATCATGGGGCCGGTGCGGCGGCCGGGTCGTGGGTGAGGTCGGCGGGCAGGCTCTGACGACGATTTCCAGATTCTTCGGCATAGTGCGCTGATTTCACACCTCGCAGGTCGTCGGTAGAAACTGGAGCATGCACAGCGTCCGTATCGGGGTCGACACCGGCGGCACGTTCACCGACGTGGTTCTGGTGGATGAGGCTTCCGGCCAGATCGTCACGACCAAGACTCCCTCTACTCCTGCCAATCCGGCCGACGGATTTCTGGCAGGGGTGCACAAGGTTCTTGAACTGCACGGGAGCACAGAGAGTCTGGACGCCGTGTCCGCGCTGGTGCACGGCACCACGGTGGCCACCAACCAGCTGCTGGAAGACCGGCAGGACGGGACCGCCCACCTGGGCTTCGTCACGACCGAAGGTTTCGAGTTCATCCTGGAGATCGCCCGCCAGAGCGTGCCGGACGGCTACGGGAACTCCTACTTCTGGGTGAAACCGCCCCGGATCGTGCCCGTGCACCGGGTGAAGACGGTGGGCGGGCGGCTCGACCATCTGGGCGCGGAGGTGCGCCCGTTCGACGAGGGCGCGGCGATCGAGGTCGCGCGCTGGTTCCGCGAGCAGGGCGTCACCGCGATCGGGGTGTGCTTCCTGCACTCCTACGCCAACCCGGAGCACGAGCGCCGCATGCGGCAGGTCCTGGCCGCGGAGCATCCGGACGCGGTGGTCTCGCTCTCCAGCGACGTGCTGCGCGAATACCGCGAGTACGAGCGTTCCGTGACCACCCTGGTCGACGCCGCCGTGAAACCCATCATGCGGAAATACATCGACAACCTCTCCGACCGGCTCGGGCGGAGCTTCTCGGTGATGAAGAGCAACGGCGGCGTGCTCTCGGCCGCCGAGGTGGTGCACCAGCCGATCACCACCGTCCTGTCCGGACCCGCGGCGGGCGCGCTCGGCGCGGCCCTGATCGCGAGTACGGCGGGGCACCCCTCCGTGATCACCCTGGACGGCGGCGGCACCTCCACCGACGTGGCCGTGGTCGTGGACGGCGAGCCCTCCCAGACCACCGAGGGCAGCATCGGCCGCTACCCGTGCAAGATCCCGATGATCGACATCGTGACCGTGGGGGCGGGCGGCGGCTCGATCGCGTGGATCTCCCCGGAGGGCACCCTCAAGGTCGGCCCCAAGTCCGCGGGCGCAGACCCGGGGCCGATGTGTTACGGCAAGGGCGGCACCGAGGTGACCGTCACCGACGCCCACGTGTTCCTCGGCCGGGTCCCCCCGCACCTGCTCGGCGGCGAGATCCCGCTGGACGCGGCGGCGGCCAGGGCCGGGATCGAAGGGCTCGCCGCCAAGCTCGGCCTCACCCCGGAACGCTGCGCGACCGGCATCCTGGAGATCAGCGCGTTCAACCAGTCCAACGCGATCCGGCAGATCACCGTCAAGCGCGGCCTCGACGTGCGCGACTTCCCGCTGGTCGCGTTCGGCGGGTCCGGCCCGCTGCTGGCCTGCCGCCTGATCGACGTGCTGGGCCTCAAAGCCGCGATCATTCCGCCCGAGCCGGGCAACGTGTCCGCGTTCGGGCTGCTCACCGTGGACGTCAAGAACGACTATGTCCGGACTCACGTGACCAGGGATCCGTCGCTGGAGACCATGTCCGGGATCCTCGCGGAGCTGGAGGCCCAGGCCGCCGAGGCGCTGGACCGGGAGGGCTTCACCGACCACGTGTACGCGCGCAGCGCCGATCTCCGCTACTACGGCCAGGCCTACGAGGTCCGCGTGCCCGCGCCCGAAGGCCCCCTCACCCCGGCCTGGCGCGAGGCCGTCCTGGAGCGCTTCCACGAAGCCCATTTCAAGCTTTACGGGTACGGCTACCGCGACGACCCCCAGCACGCCGTCGAATGGGTGAACCTGCGGGTTTCCGGCATCGGGCCGATCACCCGGCCGACCGTGGCGCGCAGGCCGTACCAGCCGGAGGAGCCCAGCCCGGTCTGCACGCGGGACGTCTTCTACGAGGGCTGGGCCCGCACGGTGATCTATCGCCGGCGCGAGCTCGGCGCCGGCGCGGTGGTGACCGGGCCCGCCGTCATCGAGGAGTACGGCTCGACGCTTCCGATCCATCCCGGTTTCACGGCGACCATGGACGACTACGGCAACCTGGAGGTCCGACGTGAGCTCGGCTGACCCGATCCTCATCGAGATCGTCGAAGGCACGCTGGCCTCGGTCGAGATGGAGGTCGAGACCGCCATCGCCAGGACCGCCCGCTCGCCCATGATCCGGGACGCGCACGACTTCCGGGCCGGCATCCACGACGTCAAGCTGCGCAAGCTGACCGGGCGGTCGTATTCGGCGCTGGTGCAGCCGATCGTGCGGGATTTCCCGATCGGCACCATGCGTCCCGGCGACGTGTTCTTCCACAACGACGTGTACCTGTCCGAAGGCGGCATTGGGCATCTGCCGGACCTGTGCGTGACCGTCCCGGTGTTCCACGCCGGTGAGGTGGTCGCGTTCGTGCAGGCGTTCGGGCACCACGACGACATCGGCGGGGCCTGCCCGGGCTCGATGCCGTCGGGGGCGCGCAGCGTGTTCGAGGAAGGGCTGATGGTCCCGCCGATCCGGCTCTGGGACCAGGGCACGCCCAACGACGCCGCGCTGCGGATCATGACCCGCAACTCGCGCATGCCCGACTCGCTGGCCGGCGACCTGGACGCGGAGTGCTCGGCCTGCCTGATGGGCGCCCGCCGCCTCGGCGAGCTCTTCGACCGGTACGGCCGGGACGCGGTCGACGCCTGCTTCGACGCGATCATCGGCAAGACCACCGAGACCTTCCGCCGCGAGCTGCTGGCGAAGATCCCGGAAGGCGTGCACGTGTGGGAGGACTACGCCGAGCACGACGGTGTGGACGAGCCCCGGCTGCACGCGCAGCGGATCACGCTGACCGTCGACCACGCCGCCCCCGAGCCGCTGATCATCGACTTCACCGGCACGTCGCCGCAGGCCAAGGGCCCGATCAACCACGCGGGCGACTACGCCGACGGGGTGTTCCTGAAGAAGTGGCTGGCGCCGATCCTGCGCAACCTGGCCGAGACGCCGGAACGCATGGCCGAGCTCGACGTCAACGAGGGCGTGGTCCCGCTCATCAAGATGGTGTTCCCGGAGAAGGGCACCCTGCTCACGCCCATCTTCCCGGCCCCGACCAACGCCCGCACGTTCGTGATCCTGCGCCTGCTTGGCGTGCTCGCCGGGGTGCTGGCCAAGGCGACCGGCGGGCGCATGCCCGCCGACCAGGAGACGATCCGCTACACCGGTGTGTACGGCCACGACCACAACGGCAACGACTACCTGATGCGCGAGGTCCTCGGCGGCGGCTCCGGCGGACGCTGGTACGCCGACGGCGAGGACACCATCCACATCGTGCCGGATTCCCGGAACATCCCGGTCGAGTTCGCCGAGGCCCGCTGGCCGTTCCGGGTGGAGCGCCTCGGCCTGGCCGTGGACAGCGGCGGTCCTGGGAGGTTCCGGGGCGGTCTGGGCTACGACAAGCACATCCGGATGTTGCGGGACGCGTCGTTCATGTCCATCGCGGACCGGTCGATCCTGAGCTGCTGGGGAGTCAACGGCGGGCGGGCCGGGCGGCCGTTCGTGGTGACCGTCAACGGGGTCGAGATGGACGGGCTCGTGGACGACTTCCCGGTGCGGGAAGGGGAGATCGTCCGGGTTCGTACCACCGGCGGGGGTGGCTGGGGGTCGCCCTTCGAGCGGGAGCCGCAGCGGGTGGCGGACGACGTGCGGGACGGGAAGGTGTCCCTGGAGTGCGCGCGGCACGAGTACGGCGTGGTGCTCTCCGCCGACTTGGTCGTGGACGAGGCGGCCACGGAGGAGCTTCGAGCGAGTATGCCCGTTCTGTCGGAGGCGTTCTTCGACCGCGGGCCGGGCTATCCGAAGCTGTCCGGCGGCCAGCCGCACGCGGAGGTCGATCTCCGCTGATATCCGGTGGCGGGGGATATTTCCGTCACCGGATATGAGGGCAACCCTCCCGTGAGGGAGTCCTGCCATCCAATGAGTCGCCGCTGCGCTACATCTCTTCCGCAATTCTCGATCATCGTGCAACATGTGCAACATGCCGAGCCGAGAGCGCTCCGAGACTATAGCAACCATGACCTGGGTAAATAGAGACATCACTGCACCACTTAGGGCCGTCTCCCCTTCCCATTGGACTAGCACCGCTTTGCATAGCGGCTGGAGCAACATTTCCCGGGAGATATGACATGGGCGGCGTTGGCGTGAGCAGTGGCGCGCAGCAGGCCAGGGAGGCGCTGGGGGCCCGGCTTCGGGAGATCAGGGCCGGGGCGCGGGTGACCGGCCGGGAGCTCGCGGGCCGTGCCGGCTGGCACTTCACCAAAGTGTCCAAGCTGGAACACGGCCGGATCATGCCCAGCGAGGACGACCTGCGCCTGTGGTGCTTCCACTGCCACGCCCTGGCTGACCTGGCCGAACTCCTGGCGATGCGCGACAACACCGAGAAGATGTACGTCGAGCTGCGCCGCCTGGAGAAGGTCGGATCCGCCGCCTTCCAGCAGGAACTACGCGACCGAGAAGCGCGAACCCGCTCGATTCGCAGCTTCTCCGCCTTCCTCATCCCAGCGGTCGCCCAAACCCGCGCCTACGCCACCATCCGATTCACCGAATTTTCCGAAATGTCCGGCATCAGGACGGACGTGGAGTCCGCGGTGGACGCCCGGATGGAGCGCACCGAGCTGCTGCTGACCGGCAAATCCCTGTTCCACCTGGTCCTGTGCGAGACCGCCCTGATAGCCGCCATGGCGCCGCCGGACGTCATGCTGGAACAACTACGCCACCTGCTCCACATCGCCCGCCTGCGCACCGTCCAGCTCGGCGTCGTCCCCCTGGGCTCCCCCCACTACCCACCGCTCTGCGACTTCTGGATCCTGGACGACACCGCCGCCGAAACCGAGACGTACGCCGCATTCATCCGCGTCACCCAGCCCGGCGAGGTCGCCATGTACGCCAAGGTCTTCGACAGCCTTGCGCGTTCGGCCGTGCACGGAGAGCAAGCAGTGGAGATCATCGAGCGCCATATCGAGGCCCTCGTGCAACATCTGGCAACATCCTAGACGGTGATGATCCGCTTTCCTAGCGTGAAGCCATGACCCCTCACGGACTGCCGATGGAGCCGCCCGACGCGGACCTCCGCCGGCATCGACGCCCCGAGCCACCACCCGTCACGATCGACGTGAAGGTCCCCAACGTGGCTCGCATGTATGACTATTACCTGGGCGGCAAAGACAACACCCTCGCCGACCGGGAGTGCGCGGAAGAAGTCATCCGCGAGATCCCGCAGACCCGCGACATCGCGTGGGCGAACCGGCGTTTCCTCGGCCGGGCGGTCCGGTTCCTGGCCGAGGAGCAGGGCATCGACCAGTTCATTGACATCGGTGCGGGTTTACCCACCCGGGAGAACGTGCACCAGGTCGCGCAACGCGCCAACCCCGACGCCCGCGTGGTCTACGTGGACAACGATCCGGTGGTGCTCGTGCACGCCCGCGCGTTGCTCGCCCGCGATCCGCAGACGCTGGCAATCTCCGGCGACGCCCGGCGACCGCTGGAGATCCTGGCCGACGCCGAACTGCGCGGCCTGCTGGACCTGTCCCGCCCGGTCGGCGTGCTGATGGTCGCGGTCCTGCACTTCGTCACCGACGCCGAGGACCCGTACGGCGCGGTGGCGTCGCTGATGTCCCACCTCGTTCCCGGCTCCTGCCTGGTCATCTCACACGTGGAACGCACGAAACGCCTGGAGGCGGCCACCAGGGCCTATGCCCGGGCGAGCTCGCCCGCCGTGCTGCGCTCGGACGCCGAGGTGGCCGCGTTCTTCGAGGGCCTGACCATGATCGAACCCGGCCTGGTCCGGCTCAAGCACTGGCACCCCGACGATCTCGTGCTCCGCTTCGACCCGGACGTCCCGATCTTCGGCGCGGTGGGAGTGAAACCATGACCTGGATCCGCTCCAGCCACGGCCCGGCCGTCGAGCTGGCCGCGCTCGGCGACGGCTTCGCGATGCGCAACTCCGGACAGCCGGACGGCGCCGTCCTGTGTTTCACGACGGCCGAGATCATCGCTTTCCTGCGGGGCGTGAAGGACGGTGAGTTCGACGATCTGATCACAGAATGATCGGGTAATCACACCTGGCAGGGCAGGAAGGGTAGGCTTTGGCAGCGCCTGTGTCTAGACCGAGGAACACAGCTCCCGAAGTCTGGCAACCGCCGCGCCTTCAGTCGTATGTCCCGGCTTGGCCGCGCCTGTGTCTGGACTGAGGAACGCAGGGTCGCGAAGCGGCCCGGAGTGACGAGGGAAGACACAGGCTGAAGGCGGCCAAGCCCGCCGATCCGGAGGATCGGCCATATACACAGCCTGTTCCAGGAGTGATGATGCAGGGACCTCTCGGCGACGTCGTCGTGCTCGACCTGTCCCGGGCGCTGGCCGGGCCGCATGCCGCCCAGATGCTCGGCGACCTCGGCGCACACGTGATCAAGGTCGAGCACCCGTCCGGCGACGAGTCCCGCGGCTGGGGCCCGCCCTTCGTCGGCCCAGATGCCGATATTTCGACATACTTCCTGGCGGCGAATCGGAACAAGCAGTCGATCACCATTGACCTGAAGACCGCAGAAGGCCGTGAGCTCGTGGAGCGGCTGGTGCGCCGGAGCGACGTGCTGATCGAGAACTTCCGCACGGGGGTGCTCGACCGGCTCGGTTTCAGCGCTGACCGGCTCCACGAACTCAACCCGCGCCTGATCGTGCTGTCCATCACCGGTTTCGGCCACGACGGCCCCGAAGGCGGGCGCCCCGGTTACGACCAGATCGCCCAGGGCGAGGCGGGCCTGATGTCGCTCACCGGGCCGCCCGGCGAGCCGTACCGGGTGGGAGCGTCCATCGCCGACCTGCTCGCGGGCATCCACGGCGCGTACGGCGTGGTGGCCGCACTCTACGAGCGCGAGCGCACCGGCAAGGGCACCGTGGTGCGCACCTCGCTGCTGGCCTCCGTCGTCGGCGTGCACTCCTACCACGGCACCTCCTGGACGGTCGGCGGCAAGCTCCCCGCCGCCAACGGCAACCACCACGCCTCGATCGCCCCGTACGGCGCCTTCCACTGCGCGGACGGCATGCTCCAGATCGCCGTCGCGAACGACGGCCAGTGGCAGAAGGTCGCCCGCCTACTAGACATCGACCCCAACATCCCGAAATATGCGACAAATAGGGAAAGATTTGCGCATCGGGATGAGTTGATCTCCGACATGGAGAAAGCCCTGGCCGGACACGATCGCGCACACTGGCTGTCCGCGCTCGCCGACCTCGGCGTTCCCGCCGGAGCCATCCGCACCATCGACGAGGTCTACAGCTGGGACCAGGTCCACTCGCAGGGCCTCCTGGTCGACGTCGACCACCCCGTCCTCGGCCGCATCACGCTCCCAGGCCCGCCGCTCCGCTTCGACGACCACCCCGCCCCCGCGCACACCCCACCCCCC
>NZ_BLAE01000050.1:0-17315 GCF_009687865.1 Acrocarpospora macrocephala | reverse complement strand
CCCCCGCGCACACCCCACCCCCCGCCCTCGGCCAGGACAACGACGCCGTGCTCACCTGGCTGGAGGCTCAGGAATCCACCTCGGGAGGTTCCGCTACGTGACAATCCGGACTCCGGACGACGATGTCCCCCAGGACCCGGCAGGGTCCTACCGCCAGTTCTCGGGGAAGAATTTCGGGGGGATCGAGAGCGGGCGGGTCAATGCTGGTGAACGAGGTCAGATCGTGAACGGAGGGCCGGCGCGGCCGGACGCGCGGGCGCTGATCCGGGCGGTGCTCGACGCCGGAACCTGGACATCCTGGGACGAGCCCCCGGCCGACACCGCGCCACCCGGCTCCGAATACGCCGAGGAACTCGCCGCCGCCCGGGCCAAGACCGGCTACGACGAGTCGGTGATCACCGGGGCTGGCCTGCTCGGGGGCCGGCGGGTGGCCGTCGTCGCCTGCGAGTTCTCCTTCCTGGCCGGTTCGATCGGGGTCGCGGCGGCGGATCGGCTGGTCCGCGCGATCGAACGGGCCACCGCGGAACGGCTGCCGCTGCTGGCGGCGCCCGCCAGCGGGGGCACCCGCATGCAGGAGGGCGCGCTCGCCTTCGTCCAGATGGTCAAGATCACCGCCGCCGTGTCCGCGCACCGGGCGGCCGGGCTGCCCTATGTCGTCTACCTCCGCCACCCCACGACCGGCGGTGTCTTCGCCTCCTGGGGCTCCCTCGGGCACGTCACCGCCGCAGAACCGGGCGCGATGATCGGCTTCCTCGGCCCGCGCGTCTTCGAATCCCTGTACGGCTACCCGTTCCCCGAAGGCGTCCAGGTCGCCGAGAACCTCTTCGCCCACGGCCTGGTCGACGCGGTCGTCTCGGCGGCGGACGCCCGGGAGATCGCCATCCGCGCCCTGTCGGTCCTGTGCGTGCCGGAACGCCTGGACCCCGTGCCGGAACCGGCCGGATCGGACGCCGACGTCGGAGCCTGGCAGGCGATCATGACCTCCCGGCGGGACGATCGCCCGGGGGTCCGTACCCTGCTCAAACACGCCGCGACGGACGTGACGCCGCTCAACGGCACCGGAGCGGGGGAGAACGACCCCGGGCTGCTGCTGGCGCTGGCCAGGTTCGGCGCCGCGCCCGCCGTCGTGCTCGGGCAGGATCGGCGCAGCCAGCGGGCGGGCGGCCCGGTGGGACCGGCCGGGCTGCGGGTGGCCCGCAGGGGCATGCACCTGGCCGCCGAGCTCGGCCTGCCGCTGGTCACCGTGATCGACACCGGCGGGGCCGCGCTGTCGAAGGCGGCCGAGGAAGGCGGCCTGGCCGGGGAGATCGCCCGTTCCCTCGCCGATCTGGTCATGCTGGACGCGCCCACGGTCTGCCTGCTGCTCGGTGAAGGCGCGGGCGGAGCGGCGCTGGCCCTGCTCCCGGCGGACCGGGTGCTCTGCGCCCAGCACGCCTGGCTCTCCCCGCTCCCGCCCGAGGGCGCCTCCGCGATCCTTTACCGCACGGTCGACTTCGCCCCGGAGATCGCGCAGGCCCAGGGCGTGCGCGCGATGGACCTCAAACGGGACGGCATCGTGGACCGCGTCATCCCCGAATGCCCCGACGCGGCCTACGAGCAGCAGGCGTTCTGCGAACGGGTGGCCACCGCGCTGGAATACGAGATCACCGGCCTGCTCGCGCGCGATCCCGCCGCCCGGCTGGCGGACCGCCTGGCCCGCTACCGCCGCGTCGGCTCAGGGTAAGGTTCCGGGCTGGCAGGGGATGGCGATGCGTTCCACCCGGATGGCGTGCACTTCCTCCCGGGGAACGACCACCTCGTACGCGCCGTGATCCACCAGCCAGTAGCCGAGGGCTTCCGCCTTCATCCCGCTGTGCCCGGTATAGGCGATGTGCAGGCCGCCGCTGTCGCCGTTCTCGTCCTCGTCCAGGATCAGGCAGGGTTCGCCCCCGAACGCCCCCACCGTCCGCAGCAGCGTCAGCTGCTCCAGATCCTTGATGTTGACCGCCAGCCGCCAGTAGCCGCGCCCCCGCTCGAAGCCCTCCGCGGGCGTCTCGCTGAACAGCACCACGTCGTCCCCGCCGGGGCCGATGGCGGCGGGGTAGGTCTGCGCCCGGTACCGGGCGACGAAGCCCAGGCCGACCGGTTCGATGTCGTTGCCGCTCATGCCGCCGGCCGCCAGGACAGCCCGTCGAAGGCCGCGAACGGCCGTTCCCCGGCCCGGGTGATGTGCACGATCTCGGCGCCCGCCGGGATCGGCATCGGCATCGTGTGGAACTGCGGCACGACATGCTCCCGTGAAGCGGTAAAGCCGTTCCCGGCGAATGGGGGTGAATCGTTCCAGTCACCACCCATGTGCGCTCCGTACGGAACGACGTAGGTGTCGATGTCGCGCGCCACCCAGCGCATGAGATAGAGCTCAGGCACGGCGGACGTGAGGTCGGAGCCCTCAAAGGTCAGATCGAGGGCGTCGACGAGGGCGCGCGGGGAGGTCAGCCGATCGCAGTCCTGGACGCGATACACATACCCCGAGATGATCGTCCGCTTGCCCGCCAGGTACGGCACGAGCAGACGCGGCGGGATCACCTTCTGCATCCACGTGCTGTTCCCAGGCTCACTCATGGCGATTAGTTTACGATCCCGTGACTCCAAGTCGGCGATGTTCCAGGGACGGAAGGGTCTTACGCACACTTTCCGCCCGCGCCATGTCGATCTTTCCGGTGCGTACGCCCGCGGCCGGCCCGAGATCGTGCACGGTCACGCCGAGCGGGTCGATGAGCAGGCTCCGGCCCACCCCCCAGCCGTCCTCGTGCGGCGGCTGGCCGACCGCGATCGTCCACATCGTGTTCTCGATCGCGCGCGCCCGGGCGAGCGTCACCCAGTGCTCCTCCTTGAACGGCCCGCCCGCCCAGGCGGCGATCACCGCGAACGCCTGGGCGCCCTGGTCCACCAGGGCCCTGGCCAGTTCGGGGAAGCGCAGGTCGTAGCAGGTGATCAGCCCCACCCGCAGGCCGCCCAGCTCCGCCACCACCGGCGCGTCGCCGGGCGCGACCAGCTCGGACTCGCGGGCGCCGAAGGAGTCGAACAGGTGGATCTTCCGGTAGGCGGCGACGAGTTCGCCGTTGGCGTCGATGGCCACCGCCGTGTTGTGCACCCGCGCGCCCGCCGGTTCGAAGGTGCCCGCGATCAGCGCCGTGCCCGCGTCCCTGGCGGCTTCGCGCAGCCCGTGCACGAACGGCCCGTCCAGCGGCTCGGCCCGGTCCAGGATGCCCCGGCCGAAGCGGGTCAGCGTGGCTTCGGGAAAGACCGCCAGGTCGGCTTCGGGGGCTGCGGCGAGGGCGTCACGAACCGACTCCAGGTTGTTCTTTGGGTCGTGATCGATGGAGATCTGGCACAACGTTACGCGGGTCACGTGCCTGAGTCTGCCCGTTGGGGACCAGTTCCCACCATGTCAGGCATCGCCAGATCCATTCCAGCGGGCCGTACCGGAACCGGGTCAGCCACCAGCGGGCGAACACCCACTGCACGGCCAGCGTGACCACGGTCACGATGATGATCCCCGCCACCGTCGCCGGGCGCACCAGCAGGATGACGACCGTACTGCTCAGATACGCCGTCAGCGCCAGCTTCCCCAGCGGTTCGAACACCCGGGGGCTGACCAGCAGGAACCCGCTCGCGTACGCCGCCGCCCCGGCCACGCACGCGGCCAGATAGCTCACGTCGGCCCAGGTCAGCACCACGGCGAGCACCACGCTGACGGCGAAGAACAGCACGTTCGGCCGGATCGCGTCGAACTCCACCGCCGCCAGGCCCAGCAGGAACAGCCCGGCGATGAGAATCCACGGATCGCCGTAGAACACCGCGCCCGTGGTGACCGCGACCCCCAGCGGCAGCTGCACCACCTTCGGCAGGAAGCTGGCCGGAACCAGCGCGATCGCGCCGAAGATCGCGTACGGCACCAGCACCTCGCCCGGGTTGACCACCCAGTGCGCCGCCCCGAACAGGGCCAGCACGGCCAGCCGTCGCCCCATGATCAGCCGATCCGGGTGCGCCCGTAAGAACAGCGCGAAACTCATCCCGAACAGGAAGGAGAAGATCGGATAGAACCGGCCCTGGACGAATTGGTTCATCGCCCAGTCGATTTCGGGTGGTTTCGGCGAATGCTGCCAGGTGTTCACCAGCATGATCCCGCAGATCGCGAAACCGCGGAGCGCGTCGAGCTCACGAATTCGGGTGGCCACCTGACCAGAGTAAGTTGTGACCGTGCTTGTGGGACGGATGCGGGAATTCGGAACGACGGTTTTCGCCGAGATGACGGCGCTGGCCGTGCGAACCGGTTCGATCAATCTAGGCCAGGGTTTCCCGGATGAGGACGGCCCGGCGGCCATGCTCGACCGGGCCGTCGAGGCGATCAGGGACGGCTTCAATCAGTACCCGCCCGGCCCGGGCGTGTCGGAGTTGAGACAGGCCGTCGCCGACCACCAGAAGATCCGGTATGGCCTGGACTACGACCCGGACAGCGAGATCCTGGTGACTGTGGGGGCCACCGAGGCGATCACCGCCGCCGTGCTGGCGTTGTGCGAGCCGGGCAGCGAGGTGATCGTCTTCGAGCCGTACTACGACTCGTATCCGGCGGCGATCGCGATGGCGGGGGCGGTGCGCCGGGCCGTGCCGCTCCGGGTCGACGCGGGACGGTTCGCGTTCGACCCCGCGGAGCTGGCGGCGGCGGTCACCCCGAAGACGCGGGCGATCCTGGTCAACTCCCCGCACAACCCGACCGGGACGGTGTTCACCCCGGCCGAAATGGAGGCGATCGCCGGGCTGTGCCAGGAGCATGACCTGATCGCGATCACCGACGAGGTCTACGAGCACCTGACCTTCGACGGTGTCGCGCACATCCCGCTGGCCACGCTGCCCGGCATGCGGGAGCGCACGGTGACGGTCTCCTCGGCCGGGAAGACCTTCTCGGTGACCGGCTGGAAGACCGGCTGGATCTGCGCGCCGGCCGGGCTGATCCGGGCCGTGCAGACGGTGAAGCAGTTCCTGACCTTCACCGCGGCCGCGCCCTGGCAGCTCGCGGTGGCGTACGCGCTGCGGCACGAGCTGGAGTGGGTGGCCACGCTCAAGGACGCCCTTCAGGGCAAACGCGACCGCCTGATGGCCGGTCTGGCCGCCGCCGGATTCGAGGTGCTCCGCCCGTCGGGCACGTACTTCGTGCAGACCGACATCCGGCCGCTCGGCTTCACCGACGGCCTCGACCTGGCCCGCCGCCTGCCCGAGCTGGCGGGCGTCGTCGCCATCCCGACCCAGGTCTTCTACGACGAACCAGGCACCGGACGGCAGTACGTGCGATTCGCCTTCTGCAAGAAGGACGCGGTCATCGACGAGGCCATCGCCCGGCTGGGGCGGCTCGCTTAAGTCGTGATCTGGACAGCCGCGGGGGTTTCTGGTTAACCGAGCTTCCTGCCGACCGCGCCGTAGCCCCCGCGGACTCCGTCCGCGGGGATCGGCTCGTCCGGGCGCCACTCCGGCGTCCACACCAGGCCGGGCTCGACCAGCTCGAAGCCCTCGAAGAAGCGGCCGACCTCCTCGGCGGTGCGGTTGGTCATCAGCAGCGGGCCGGTGTTGTAGTTCTTGGCCAGCGTGCCCATCAGCTCCGGCTCGAAGTCGGCGGTCAGGTGGGTGATGGCCAGGTAGCTGCCGGGGCAGGTGGCGTCGGTGAACTGCTTGACCGCGCCCCAGGGGTCGTCCTCGTCCTTGATGTGCATCAGCGTCCCGATGATGATGATCCCCACGGGCCTGGAGAAGTCGAGGACCTTTGTCACGTCGGGGTGGTCGAGGATCGTCCGCGGTTCGCGCAGGTCCGCCTCGATGTAGGTGGTCATGCCCTCCGGGGTGCTGGTCAGCAGCGCCCGCGCGTGCACCATCACGATGGTGTCGTTGTCCACGTACGCCACCCGGGCGGCGGGGTTGACCGACTGCGCGACCTCATGGGTGTTCCCGGCCGTGGGGATGCCGGTGCCGATGTCCAGGAACTGGTCGATGCCCTGCTCGGCCAGGAACCGCACGGACCGCCCGAGGAAGGCCCGGTTCTCCCTGGCCCCCCGCACCACGCCGGGAGTAGCGGCGATGACGGCCTCGGCCACCTGGCGGTCGGCGGCGTAGTTGTCCTTGCCCCCGAGCCAGTAGTCATACACCCGGGCCGGATGCGGCACCGACGTGTCGATCTTCGGAGCGGACATGCTCAGGGCCCCCGAATCTGCGGCGATATTTGCCGAGATCCTAACCAACGGCCACGGGTGTGGGAGCGCTTCCACGCCCGAAAAACACGGATAATTCGCGATTTGCGATGAAGCTGCGATGTAAGCACGGTGAAAGCAGGAGGGGGCAACGTGGGCGGCATGAAGATATCCGAACGTTTTCGCGGACCCGACGGCATGGCCAACGGCGGGTGGGTCTCCGGCCTGGCGGCGAGCTACCTGCCACCCGGCCGCACCGTCGAGGTGACCCTGCGCGCGCCCACGCCCCTGGACGCCGACATCCGCATGGAGAAGACCCCTTCCCTGGTCCGGCTGTTCGACGGCGACACCCTGCTGGTGGAGGCCCGCCCGGTGCCGGACGCCCCCGCGCCGCCGCCTCTGATCGAACCTGGCCGGATTTGCGGCACCTTCGCCGGCGCCGTCGAGCACCCGTTCCCCGGCTGTTTCGTGTGCGGCCATCGCGAGCCCGGCGACGGCATGCGCATCCATCCGGCGCCCACCGGCCGCCCCGGCGAGGTCGCCATGATCTGGCACGTGCACCCCGCCCTGGCCGACTGGTCGGCGACCCTGCCGCTGAGCCACGTGTGGGGCGCCCTGGACTGCCCGACCGGCTGGGCCCACCTCACCTCCGGCGGCGTCGCCCTGCTCGGCCGCCTCACCGGACGCGTGTACGGCTCGATCTTCCCCGACGCCACCTACGTCATCGTGGCCAGGACCGAAGGCCGGGAACGCCGGAAGCTGCACGCGTCCGCGGGGATCTACGAACCCTCCGGACGGCTGATCGCCGCCAGCCGGGCTACCTGGATCGAAATGCCCAATTTGAGTCCCCATCAATCGTGACAAGGATCACATTTCACTTCCGGTAGGAGCTCTGACGAGGTGGGATGCTGAGAATGTGATCCGCGCCTACACCTCAACAGACAGCGACCCCTTCGAACGTGGCCACGAGTTCGGCCAGGTCCACGCCGTACAGGTAGCCCACACCGTGGACGTCTACCGGGACATGTTCCAGCACCACGGCGGCTCCCGGATCGATCTCGTGGACCTTGGCACGCAGGCACTGAAGGCGATCGCGGCGTGGGCGCCCGATTTGGCCGACGAGATCACCGGCATCGCGGAGGGGGCGCGCCTCCCGGTCACCGACATCGCGGCCATCAACGCGCGGACCGAGATCCTGGCCATGCTCGACGGCCGGCCGCGCAGCGAGTGCTCCGCCGTCGTGCTGCTCGGCGACGATCCGGACAGCCCGCCGGTGGCCGTACAGACCTGGGACTGGACCCGGGACATGGCCGAGGGCTGGCTGGTCTGGACGATCGAGCATGAGAACCGGACCGTGCACACGCTCACCGAATACGGCGTGGTCGGCAAGATCGGGGTCAACTCGCTCGGGCTCGGGCTGCTGTTCACGCGGCTCCACCACGAGGACGACGGCCAGGAGGGCATCGGGCTGCCCGTGCACGTGGCCGCCCGGCGGGCGCTCGACGAGTGCGACAGCGTCACCTCGGCCGCGTACCTGCTGGCCAGCGCGGACGTGTCGGCCTCCTCGTCGCTGAATCTCGTGTCGTACGGCGCGGAGGGCAAGGCCGCGATCACCGCCGAGCTGCACCCGGGCGGGCCCGGCTGGAGCACGCCGGAGGACGACGGCATGCTCGTGCACACCAATCACTTCCTCGACCCGAGAGTGGTCCCCTACGACCCTTTTCCGAGCAAGCATCCCGGCACCCTGATCCGGCGCGACCTGCTCAGGCGCGGCCTGCGCGGGCAGACCGCCCGGCCGTCCGCGGATCAGGTCAAGGAGGTCATGTCCCGGCACGCCGGGGGTGTCTGCCACCACCGGGCGCCCGGGGCCGACGACGATCACATCACGCTGGCCACCGTCGAGCTCGACCTGCCGAACGGCGAACTGCTGGCCATGGAGGGCGGGCCCTGCGGGGACCTCACTTGGTGAATCTTGCCGAGGGAAATGCCGGTGGTGGGCGAGAGTCGCCCATGCGGGCAGGTGGGGGCGCGGCTAGTTTCGCCATGTGGATGAACGCGTACTGATCGCCCTGGGCGGGAACGCGATGACCGCGCCGGACGGCAGCGCCGCGCCGGCCGACCAGCTGCGGGCGGTCGAGCTCGCCATGGGGCACGTCGCCACGCTCATCCGGGCCGGGCACGAAGTGGTGCTCACCCACGGCAACGGGCCGCAGGTGGGCAACATCCTGCTGAAGAACCAGCTGACCTCGCACGTCGTGCCGCCGGTGCCGCTGGACTGGTGCGGGGCGCAGACCCAGGCCACCATCGGCACGATGATCATGAACTCGCTCGACCCGCTCCCGGCCGCCGTGGTGGTCACCCGGACCCTCGTGGACCCGGACGATCCCGCGTTCGCCGATCCGGTCAAGCCGATCGGGCAGTACTTCTCCGAGGACGAGGCGCGGCGGTTCGAGCAGCTGGGGCAGACCTGGCGCAAGTTCGAGCGCGGCTGGCGGCGGGTGGTCGCCTCGCCCCGGCCCATCGAGATCCTGGACGCGGGCACCGCGGTCGCGCTGATGGCGGCGGGATACACGATCGTCGCCGCCGGGGGCGGGGGGGTGCCGGTGGCCCGGGGCGCCGACGGGCGGTTGGCCGGGGTCGAGGCGGTCATCGACAAGGATCACGCGGCGGCGGTGCTGGCCCGGGCCGTACGGGCCGGGGTGCTGGTGATCGCCACCGACGTGCCGAACGCCATCCTGGGGTACGGCACCGCCGACCCGCGCCCGATCGGGGTGGTCTCGGTGGCGGAACTCCGGGAGCACCAGGCGGCCGGGCACTTCGCCAGCGGCAGCATGGGCCCCAAAGTAGAAGCGGCGCTGCGTTTCGTCGAAGACGGGGGGCAGCGGGCGGTCATCACCTCGCTAGACCACATCAGTGACGCTTTGTCAGGAAATATTGGGACAACGGTAACGGAGAGTTAGATGCCGGATCCTATTGAGGTACGCAAGGTCGCCATCGAGAGTGTCACCGACGCGTCGGGGCTCGCGAAGCTGATCGACGACGGGGTGATCGAGGCGGGCCGCGTGCTCGCGGTGATCGGCAAGACCGAGGGCAACGGCGGGGTGAACGACTACACCCGGATCATCGCCGACCGGGCGTTCCGCGAGGTGCTCGGCGCGAAGGGGCATCCGGCGCCGGAGAGCGTGCCGCTGGTGTGGTCCGGGGGGACCGACGGGGTGCTCAGCCCGCACGCCACGATCTTCGCGACGGTTGATCCGGCGCAGGCCGTACAGAGCGATGAGCCGCGGGTGAGTGTGGGCATCGCGATGAGCGAGGTCATCCTGCCCGAGGACATCGGGCGTCCGGCGATGGTGGAGAAGGTCGCGGCCGGAGTGCGGGAGGCCATGAAGATCGCGGGCATCGACGACCCGGCCGACGTGCACTACGTGCAGACCAAGACGCCGCTGCTCACCCTGTCCACGATCAACGACGCCAAGTCCCGGGGCCACGAGGTCGTCACCGAGGAGACGGGCCTGTCCATGGACATCTCCAACTCCACCACCGCGCTCGGCATCGCCGTCGCCCTGGGCGAGATCGAGATGCCGGCCGCCGAGCAGATCCACAAGGACCTCTCCCTCTACTCCTCGGTCGCGTCCTGCTCCAGCGGCGTCGAACTCGACCGGGCGCAGATCGTCGTGGTGGGCAACGTACGCGGCATCGGCGGACGCTACCGCGCCGGCCACTCGGTGATGAAGGACGCCCTCGACGCCGACGGCATCTGGGCGGCCATCCGCGACAGCGGCATCGACCTCCCCGACCGCCCGCACCCCAGCGACCTCGGCGGACGCCTGGTCAACCTGTTCATGAAGTGCGAGGCCGACCCCACCGGCAGCGTCCGCGGCCGCCGCAACATCATGCTCGACGACTCCGACGTGCACTGGCACCGCCAGATCAAAGCCACCGTCGGCGGCGTCGCCGCCAGCGTCACCGGTGACCCGGCCGTCTTCGTCAGCGTCGCCGCCGTCCACCAGGGCCCCAGCGGTGGCGGCCCCGTCATCGCCATCGCCGACCTCGGCTGACAGTAGTGAGGATGTAATCGAGCGCCTCCCGGTGGGAGCTGGCTCATCGGAGTGTCTTCACCGGATGTGCCGATCCCGGCGGTCGTCCGCACTCACCGGACGAGGCACATGACCTCATAGGAGCCTGGCCACCCGGTCCGCCGGTGGCCAGGCTGCCGTGTGGTTCGCCGTTTGTTGATGCCGGGAGGTTGCGACTCCGGCATGGTCTGCGGTCTTGGGCGGGTGGCCTGATCAGGCAGGTAGGCTCCCGAGACGTGCCCAGCATCCCGAACCCGCTCGCCCCGCACGACGACGGGAGCCCCGACCCCGCCGTGGCCGCGGCTCTCTCCGCCTTCCAATCTGGGACGGCCACCCCCGCCGACGTACTCACGGCACTCAGCACGGCCCGCCTGCTGGTCCCCGTCGTCGCCCTCCTCACCGAATCGGAGCTCGGCGCCCACGGCCTCCGCCAGGAGAAGCAGAGCGAGATGGCCCTCCCCAAACTCATCGGCCAAGACGGCCGTGAAGCGGTCCTCGCCTTCACCGGCGTCACCGCCCTCCAGCTCTGGCGCCCTGACGCCCGCCCCATCCAGGTCCTCACCCCCCAGGTCTGCCAGGCCGCCCGCCACGAGAACGCGGCCGCCGTCGTCATCGACATCGCCGGGCCCATCCCTTTCACCATCGAAGGCCCGATGCTCCCTGCTCTAGCCGCAATCGCCGATCCGTCTGCACTCGTCTACCTGTCTTCACTCGTATCAGACGTTACTATGGTCAACGTCGAACAACGACGCCCCAAGTGGCCACCAAGGTGGCTGCGAAGGGCGTAGGGCTAGCATTCGTCCCTAGCGGGGAAGGACAGAAGTCGTGGAAGACCTCACCGGGCAAACCTTGACGGACCACGAGCGACGCCTGACGAGCATGGAGGAGCGAGAACTGCGGATGCTTGACAACATCGGCGGCATCAGATCCCTCGTTCAAGATCAGACACTAGAGATGCAAAAGCTCACCCAGGCAGTCAACTCGAACTTGCTGGAGCTGACCCGGGCCCTCGGTGGCCTCTCTCGCGAGATGGTTGAGGTCAAGGGGTCGGTCGCCACGCTCTCCCGCGATATGGGCGAATTCCGGGCCGAAACCAACGCTCGCTTTGAGGTTCTAGAGCACGGGCAGGCGGAGCTCAGGGAGGGGCAGGCCGAACTTAGAGCGGACGTAGCTGAGCTCAAGGAGGGGCAGGCGGAGCTCAGGGAGGGGCAGGCCGAACTTAGAGCGGATGTAGCGGAACTCAAGGACGGGCAGGCCGAACTTAGAGCGGACGTAGCGGAACTCAAGGACGGGCAGGCCGAACTTAGAGCGGACGTAGCGGAGCTCAAGGAGGGGCAGACGGAGCTCAGGGAGACACTCGGCAAGGTGCAGAACGAGGTCGCGGGCTTGAGGAAGTGGCGCGAAGAGGTCCACCCCAAGTTCTCCAAGCTTTTCGCCAAGTCGGAAGGGGTCACGCTCAAGGACGCTGAGCCGACCCTGACGTGACGCTGTGATGGAGGAACCGCTCTCGGTCGGGTGGCCGGGGGCGGTTTCTTGTTGGTGCACTTTGGGCTTTGGGGGTGGTGAGGGCGGGTGGCGGGTTACCGTCGCCGGGTGTCGTGGGTTGTGGTCGGAGCGCTGGGGGCGGCGGGGGTGGTCGCGGGGAGTTATGCGCGGGCGCTGGCCGAGGGATTCGAGCTTGAGGTGGAGGACGTCCGGGAGGAGGCGCGGGAGGCGTTTCTGGGGGCCTTGCGGGGATGGCCGGTGCCTCGGGCGCCATATCTGGTGGAGGCTGGGACGGGGGTGGTTTTTGGGGTCTTAGGGTGGCGGTTCGGGGGAAGTTCTTTGCTGTTCGCGGTGGTTTATGCGGCCTTCATGGGGGTTGTGCTCGCGGTCGTGGATTGGCGGACCTGGCGGTTGCCGGATGTGGTGACCCTGCCGTCGTACCTGATTGTGATCGGGCTGTTGACGCCTAGTGGGCAATTGGTCGTTGGGTTGGCATGTGGGCTGGCCTTGGGTGCGGTCTATCTCCTGCTTTGGTTGGGGCGGCCTACGGGGATCGGGCTGGGGGATGTGAAGTTGGCGGGGGTGCTGGGGATCGTGACGGGGGCGGTGAGTGTCAACGCGGCGATCATCGCGGGGGTGGGGGCGCACCTGCTGGGGGCCCTGTACGCGATCGGGCTTCTCCTGATGAAGAAGGGCGATCGGAAGAGCGAGTTTCCGTTCGGGCCTTTCATGATCTTTGCGGCCTTCGTGGCCGTGGTTGTCGAGGCGTAGGAAAGATTCGACTGTCTTGACTGATGAGCGGTCTGGCAGTCGCAGTCTGAGGCGCATGGAAGACTTGGTGTCATGCTGCGCTGGTTGACCGCCGGGGAGTCCCATGGCCCCGAACTCGTCGCGATTCTCGAAGGGCTCCCCGCCGGAGTCGAGGTGACCACGGCCGAACTCGCCGAGGCACTTCGCCGTCGGCGGCTCGGCTATGGGCGCGGGGCCCGGATGAAGTTCGAGCAGGACGAGGTCTCCGTCGTCGGCGGAGTCCGGCACGGCCGCACGCTCGGCTCGCCCGTCGCCATCCGGATCGGCAACACCGAATGGCCGAAATGGGAGACCGTGATGGCGGCCGACCCGGTCGACCCGGCCTTGCTGGAGGGCGTCGCCCGCAACGCGCCACGTTCTCGCCCGCGCCCGGGCCATGCCGACCTGGCCGGGATGCAGAAATACGGCTTCGACGACGCCCGCCCGGTTCTCGACCGGGCCAGCGCCCGTGAGACCGCGGCCAGGGTCGCGCTCGGGCAGGTCGCCAAGAACTTCCTCAAGCAGGCGCTCGGCGTGGAGATCATCAGCCACGTGCTGTCCATCGGCGCCGCCGCCAGCCCGTCGATAGACCTGCCCGGCCCGGCCGACCTGGCTGCGATCGACGAGGACCCGGTCCGGTGCTTCGACCCGGACGGCAGCGCCGCCATGATCGCGGAGATCGACAAGGCCCACAAGGACGGCGACACCCTCGGCGGCGTCGTCGAAGTCGTCGCGTACGGGTTGCCGCCCGGCCTGGGCAGCTACACGCACTGGGATCGCCGCCTCGACTCGCGCCTGGCGGGTGCGCTCATGGGCATCCAGGCGATCAAGGGCGTCGCGCTCGGCGACGGTTTCGAGACCGCTCGCCGGCCCGGATCCCGGGCCCACGATGAGATCGAGAACACCCCGTCCGGCGTGCGGCGGATCACCAACCGGGCCGGTGGCGTCGAAGGCGGTATGACCAACGGCGAACCGCTGCGGGTCAGCGCCGCGATGAAGCCCATCTCCACGGTGCCGCGCGCGCTGGCCACGATCGACGTGCTGACCGGCGAGGCCGCCAAGGCCCATCACGAACGTTCCGACGTGTGCGCCGTCCCCGCCGCGGCCATCGTCGCCGAGGCGATGGTCGCCCTGGTCGTCGCCGACGCGGCCATCGAGAAGTTCGGCGGCGACTCGGTCGAGGAGGTCGCCCGCAACCTGTCCGGCTACCTCTCCTCGATGGTCATCAAGTAAAGGTAAATGATCATGAATTCGGTTCGGCGTGCTCCCGTGGCCGTCCTCATCGGCCCTCCCGGCTCCGGCAAGTCCACCGTCGGAAGCCTCCTCGCCGAGCGGCTCGGCGTCCCCTTCCGCGACACCGACACCGACGTGGAGGGCACCGCCGGGAAGCCCATCGGCGACATCTTCGTCGAAGACGGCGAAGCCCACTTCCGCGAACTGGAAGCCGCCGCCGTCCGCACAGCTCTCGACGATCACGACGGCATCCTCTCCGTCGGCGGCGGCGCCATCCTCAACCCCGCCACCCAGGCCCTCCTCGCCACCCACACCGTCATCTACCTCCAGGTAGCCCTGGACCAAGCGGTCAAACGCGTCGGCCTGGCCTCGGCCCGCCCCCTCCTGGTCCTCAATCCCCGCAGCCAACTCCGCAAACTCATGGAGGAACGCCGCCCCCTCTACGAACAACTCGCCACCCTCACCTTCCCCACCGACGACCGCGACCCCGAAGACCTCACCGCCGAAATCGTCACCACCCTCGCCACCCTCAACCCCGAACCACCCATGAACCAGGAATGACCTCCCGCAGGTTCCCGTGGCGGATATATGAGGCACCGGTTCAGGTGGCCGCGCCGCCGCGGGTGCGGGTGGCTCCGGTGTCGTCCGAGGCAGCGCAGGCGACGACGCTGGGCGAACTTCGCGTCGGCGGCCGACGAGTTGCTGGTGGCGTACGCGCGGCTGGAGGAGCTGATCGCCCGCTATCCACTGCGCGGGTGAAGGCCCCGGTCGGGATGTCGCAGGACATGATCGGGCCTGGAGAAGATCATTGAGTAGCGGCCGGGTGGAAGAGGGCCGCTTTGCGGCCGTCGCCGGAGTGGACGGCATGCGGGCCGGTGTGGAGGCGGTGGAGTGGGCGGCGCACGAAGCCGTGCTGCGTGACGTGCCGCTCCGTGTGGTGAGCGCGGTGCCCGCCTGGTGCCCCGGCTTCCGCAGTGGTGGAGGGGCAAGAATTATCTCGCGGACATTCGCTGCCAAGCCCCCGTTTCTGGAGGGGTGGGTGTGACTTCGTTCGCGTTGTCCAGTGCAGTTCTGGTTCTGAGTCGGTGGAGGGGCGGGAGTGATCTCGCGGGTTCCATTTGGTCAGGTCCTGTTCCCGGGAGGGCGGGTGTGATTTGTTCGCGTTCGTCCGGTGGGGTTCTGGTTCTGAGGCGGTGAAACGGCGGGAGTGATCTCGCGGGTTCCGTTTGGTCAGGTCCTGTTCCCGGGAGGGCGGGTGTGATTTGTTCGCGTTCGTCTGGTGGGGTTCTGGTTCTGAGTCGGTGGAGGGGCGGGGATGAGTTCGCGGTGTTCTCCTGGTTCGGCTTTGTTCCGGAGGCGCGATCTCGTGTGTGTTCCTCGGTCGGGTCGTGGTTGCGGAGCGGTGGAGGGCGGGTGGGAGCTCGCGCGTGGGTCTTGGTGATGAATCGTGTGATGTGGTGGTAGGAATCCTTCGGAGGGCCGGGTCGTCTGGCGGGTGCTGTGGCGGCGGGGAGCTGGAGTGCGGGACAAGGTGAAATAGGGTCATGAGCGTTTCGCGGATTCAGGTGCATGGTGATGATCCTTACGACGTGGTCGTGGGGGCTGGGGTGCTGGCGGAGTTGCCCGGTCTGGTGGGGGACGGGGTCAGGACTGTCGCGGTGGTCTGTCCCGCGAGTCTGCCGGAGATCTCGCGGCCGGTCTGTGATGCACTGAGGGCCGCGGGGTACGAGGTTCTGGCGTTGCCGGTGCCCGATGGGGAGCAGGCGAAGACGTCGGGTGTCGCGGCGGAGTTGTGGTCCGCGTTCGGGCGGTACGGGATGACGCGGTCGGATGCGGTGGTCGGGGTTGGTGGGGGAGCCACCACTGACCTGGCCGGGTTCGTGGCGGCCACCTGGTTGCGTGGCGTCCGGCTGATTCAGGTGCCGACCACGCTGCTGGCCATGGTGGACGCGGCCGTGGGCGGGAAGACGGGGATCAACACGCCGGAGGGCAAGAACCTCGTGGGGGCGTTCTATCCGCCGAAGGGCGTGCTCTGCGATCTGGCGACTCTCGTGAGCGTGCCGCGTGAGGACTACGTGGCCGGGCTGGCCGAGATCATCAAGGGTGGGTTCATCGCGGATCCGACGATCCTGATGCTGATCGAGGACGATCCCGCCGGGGCTCGGGTGCCGGAGGGCGAGCATACGCGGGCGCTGATCGAGCGGAAGATTCAGATCAAGGCGGATGTGGTGAGCGCCGATCTGAAGGAGAGCGGCCTGCGGGAGATCCTCAACTACGGGCACACGCTGGCGCACGCGATCGAGCGAGCCGAGGACTACCACATCCGTCACGGCGAGGCGGTCGCGATCGGCCTGGTCTACGCGGCTGAGCTGTCCCGCCTGGACGGGCGGATCGGCGACGACATCGTGGAACGCACCCGCTCCATCCTGACCTCAGTCGGCCTGCCGACCTCCTACCGCAAAGACGCGTGGCCAGAACTCCGCGAACACATGCGCATCGACAAGAAGAGCCGCGGCGCCAAACTCCGCTTCGTCGTCCTCAACGGCCTCGCCCAGCCGTCCCGCCTCGAAGACCCCTCCGAGGAACTGCTGGAATCAGCCTTCTATGAGATCTCCAGATGATCTTTCCCCAAAGCTAACCAAGCCCGACCATGGCCATCGTCCGGGCGCTGGCCGAGGTCACACCGTGGCCGCAGACGCATCGCGGCCAATGGCGTCACCGGTACCGGCTAGCGGCGGCCGTGGGTGCCAGGGCCGGGCGCGGGCCGCGACTACTGGGCAATTGGCAGATGAGTTGGGAGCAGCTTGTCGATGGTGTTGGGTGAACGTACTCGCGTCGTCTCGTGGGCGTGATCGCCCAAGGGGGTTGGCCTGGTCCCGGCCGACGAGGAAGGTCTGAGCGCTTATCCGCCTGGGCGCAGGATGGGTCTCACTGGAAAGGCCTGAGCGCAGACCCGCCTGAGCGCGGGATGGGCCTGACCGGATCCACGACCGTCACCACGCGCTTGGACGACGTCCGTGTCTCGCGCGGTGCAGGATGCGTTAAAGGTCAACAGGCCACTCCCAGCCTGGACGACCGCGCTCCCAGGGCCGGAGGAATTCTCACTTTGTGAGGCCGAGGGCGATGAGCGGGTTGTGGAAGTCGTCGCGTGCCCAGCGGGTGCCTTCGGCGATGTCGGTGAAGTTCAGCAGGCGTGGCGCGCCGATCGCGTAGCTACGCATGGTGGCGCGCCGATCGCGTGGCTACGCATGGCGGGCCAGGATCGACCCTTCACGCGCTGTCTCAGGATCGGAG
This sequence comes from Acrocarpospora macrocephala, assembly GCF_009687865.1. Classification (GTDB taxonomy): domain Bacteria; phylum Actinomycetota; class Actinomycetes; order Streptosporangiales; family Streptosporangiaceae; genus Acrocarpospora; species Acrocarpospora macrocephala. The sequence goes on along the minus strand of NZ_BLAE01000050.1, from coordinate 220 downwards.
AACTCCCTCAACCCCCTGGGTTCCCGGGCTGGGTGGGTGGCGCTCTCGTGCCGGCCGGTTTCAGCGCCGGAACCGTCCGGCGAAGCGGCTTTTTCCGTGGTAGAGGAGGGTCCAGGTGCCGTCGTGGTTGCGGCGGGTGCGGTAGCGGTCGGGGTGGGTTGCTTTGTCGCGGTTGTGCGAGGTGCAGGCGGGGGCGAGAAGGTCCAGGTCGGTGGTACCG
>NZ_BLAE01000049.1 GCF_009687865.1 Acrocarpospora macrocephala | reverse complement strand
ATGATCGCGTTTGACGAGGAAGCCCGGCGCGGTCTTGAGCGCGGTATGAACCAGCTCGCCGACGCCGTCAAGGTGACCTTGGGCCCCAAGGGCCGCAACGTCGTGCTGGAGAAGAAGTGGGGCGCCCCCACGATCACCAACGATGGTGTCTCCATCGCCAAGGAGATCGAGCTTGAGGACCCGTGGGAGAAGATCGGGGCCGAGCTGGTCAAGGAAGTCGCCAAGAAGACCGATGACGTCGCGGGTGACGGCACCACCACCGCCACCGTGCTGGCCCAGGCCCTGGTTCGTGAGGGTCTGCGCAACGTCGCGGCGGGCGCCAACCCGATGGCCCTGAAGAAGGGCATCGAGGCGGCCGTCGAGCGGGTCAGCGAGGAGCTCTCCAAGCTGGCCAAGGATGTGGAGACCAAGGAGCAGATCGCCTCCACCGCCTCCATCTCCGCCGGTGACACCGAGATCGGCGAGCTGATCGCCGAGGCGATGGACAAGGTCGGCAAGGAAGGCGTCATCACGGTCGAGGAGAGCAACGCCTTCGGGCTGGAGCTCGAGCTCACCGAGGGTATGCGCTTCGACAAGGGTTACAACTCGGGTTACTTCGTGACCGACCCCGAGCGCATGGAGGCGGTCCTGGAGGACCCCTACATTCTCGTGGTCAACTCCAAGGTCTCGGCCAACAAGGACCTGCTGCCCCTGCTTGACAAGGTCGTCCAGGCCGGCAAGCCGCTCCTGATCATCGCTGAGGACGTCGAGGGCGAAGCCCTCGCCACCCTGGTGGTCAACAAGATCCGCGGCCTGTTCCGCTCGGTGGCCGTCAAGGCCCCCGGCTTCGGCGACCGCCGCAAGGCCATGCTGGGCGACATCGCCACCCTCACCGGCGGCCAGGTCGTCAGCGAGGAGGTCGGCCTCAAGCTCGAGTCCGCCACCCTCGACGTGCTCGGCAAGGCCCGCAAGGTCGTCGTCACCAAGGACGAGACCACCATCGTGGACGGCGCCGGTGACGCCGAGGCGATCGCCGGCCGGGTCAACCAGATCCGCGCCGAGATCGAGAACACCGACTCCGACTACGACCGCGAGAAGCTCCAGGAGCGCCTCGCCAAGCTCGCCGGCGGCGTGGCCGTCATCAAGGCGGGCGCGGCCACCGAGGTCGAGCTCAAGGAGCGCAAGCACCGCATCGAGGACGCCGTCCGCAACGCCAAGGCGGCCGTCGAGGAGGGCATCGTCCCCGGCGGCGGCGTCGCGCTGCTCCAGGCCAGCGCCCAGGCGTTCGACAAGCTCGAGCTCACCGGCGACGAGGCCACCGGCGCCGCGATCGTCAAGAAGGCGCTCGAAGAGCCCCTCAAGCAGATCGCCGTCAACGCCGGCCTCGAAGGCGGCGTCGTGGTGGAGAAGGTCCGCAACCTTCCCCCGGGCGAGGGTCTCAACGCCGCCACCGGTGAGTACGTGAACATGTTCGACACCGGCATCATCGACCCCGCCAAGGTCACCCGCTCCGCCCTGCAGAACGCCGCCTCCATCGCGGCGCTCTTCCTGACCACCGAGGCCGTCATCGCCGAGAAGCCGGAGAAGAACCCTGCTCCGGCCGGCGGCGGCATGCCCGGCGGCGGAGACATGGACTTCTAACCAAGTCCCACCTCCCACGATCAGGCGGTCCCACCCGGGACCGCCTTTTTGTGTGTACGCCCGGCATAGGCGATTACTTGGGCCTCGACGGAAGGCTGGTGCCAACTCCGATCCGAAGGCAACTGCATCGTCTTTGATGCGGGGTGAGAGAACGAGGGCCACGCGGCGCGCGCCGAACTCGCCCCCTCGGCGCGCATGCTCCCGATCCGGTCGACGCGCCCCGCTGCGGACGAGCGCGATTCTTAAGATGCGGAAGAGGGCCTCAACAACGACAGCCGGAGAAGAGGGTCGCGCCTAGGCCCATCGAGTACCCGTGGCCGGCCCGCGACGATGGGCTGGGGCACGGAAAGATGGCCTCCAGGATGCCGCGGCGAGACGAAACGACCCACGTAGCCACCCCCGAGCCTGCGCAAGGTTGAGGGAAGCCCGACGCGAATCTCCGGCGGTGTGAGAGAGGGGTCGGGCGACCCAGCCCCTAGACGATTCTCACTCCAGCGCTTTGATCCAGCGGCCCCACTGCGGTTGTGGTCCGTAACCCGCCGCCTTCCAGGCATGATGGGCGAGCTCGTTCTCGTGGAGCACCATGGCGTCCACGCGGAACGCGGCGAAGGCCGTGAACCGCTGCTCGGCTGTCACGATCAGGGCTGATGCGATCCCGCGCCGCCGGAATGCCGGGGACACCGCGAGGCGGTAGAGGTGCGCCCGCCAGCCGTCCCAACCAGCGATCAATGTTCCCACCAGCACGCCGCCGATCTCGCCGATCAGCAACGACTCAGGGTCTCGCTCGATCAGGGCCGCCACTTTCGCCGGATCGTCGTGCCGGTCGGTTCCCTCAGCTGCCTGGCGCCAGAATTCCAGAACTGCCGGGATGTCCTCTTCGCGGCCATAGCGAATAACAAGCTCATCATCCACAGCGGGACCCTAACGCGAGCGTTCGACCTACTGGTCACGATGGTCAGCGGTAGGGCGCTCGGGTATGCATGCCAATCCCCATTCACCTGGGACGCGTTCGCGGCCAGGAGGTAGAGCGCTCAGGTGCGCGCCAGTCCGTCGACAAGGACTGCTGCACGGCAGCACGCCCACGACCGACTTACCCAACGCATCCGGCCCAACAAGGTCCCACGGCCGAAGGGTGACATCCCCTCGGATGGCGTAACTCCAAGCTTGTGAAGCGAGCCCCGGACACGGGACGAGCCGTCGCGTGATGGTCAGCAGGCTCCCCCAAGATGCGGCACCTCGCGGCCCTCTGTCTCGCGCATCTCTGGGCATATTGGACTTCAAGTCCACTCGTCAGTTGCGATTTTCGCGATTCAAACATTGGCAGGTTCGAGACCTGAGCACGGTGGTGGAAGGCGTCTTCGGGATCGATGTTCGAATCATGCGCTTTCCCCACGGCTACGAGGGCCTGAGCTGGGCGGACGACAATTCTCGCCTCATGGTCGTAGGCACCTCGGACATCCCCGCCCGCCAGCGATTCACCATCGCACACGAGCTCGGCCAGCTACTCGCAGGCGACGACCAAGGCCTGCATCTGGATCCCGACCTCACCGACACCACCCACAAAAAGAAGCCCTCCGAGATCAAAGCCAACGCCTTCGCCACCCGGTTCCTCCTCCCGCAGGAGCTGCTCGAGGAGAAAGCCAGACACATCACCTGGTCAGACCACTCGTTCGCATCACTCGCCTGCGACCTGTGGGTCTCCCCGGTCAACCTCGCCTGGCGTCTCTACAACCTGGGACTGATCGACCGCCAGCAGTGTGACGCTTTCGTGCGCATGCGTTCACTGGATGCCGCCGTCCTGACCAACCGCCTGGACTCCTACTGGGAGTGGCTCACCACAGCCGGCCAGCCCCGACTCCCCGTTCCCCTCTTGCGCACCTCATTCCAGGCCTACCGGGACGGCAAGACCACACTCCGCCCCCTCGCCAACCTCCTGGGCACCCAGACCACAACTGTGCGCGCGGCGCTGGACGGAACCAGAGAGGAATCTCCGATCTCCTCGTGATCCTTTTGTTGTGGGGGGTTCTCAGAATCGGGTAGGCGCCAGGGCGGCGCATACATCGGCGCGACGGGCGAGCGCCTCAGGTACGCGATCGTGCTTGCGTGCCCATTGGGTGGCTTCGGGGGAGAGGTAGCCCAGGACCCGGATGATGCTCGCGTGGTCGGCTGCGAGATGCCGACCGTGTACGGCCTCGTGGTGGGCGATGCGATTGCGGAAGAGCCGGAGGTGGTACAGGTCGCGGTGGAGTGGCTGTCGAGTGCCTCGGTAGTGGGGGAACGACTTGTGCAGCGCCGGTCGCCAGAGGATCGTCTCGTAGTTGTTGGTGGATGCCATCAGATTGACCCAGAACCCCAGCGTTAAGGCGGCCACCATATGGCCGGGAGTGGGGGTGGCATAGGAGCGGGCCAGGTCCGCTTCCATGTCGGAGATTGCTCGGGCTGAGCGGAGATCAAGGCGGAGTTTGGGGGAATGCCACCAGTCTTCCCGGTCGAAGTGCGCGATCAGCTCGCGGTGCATGGCGTTTCGCAGGACTACTTCGAGACAGTGGAGCAACCCGTAGAAGGCGGTTGAGATCTCGATGTTCCAGGCGTAGAGCCTGAGTCCCGTAGACCGGTCTCCGTTGAAGGCCGCTCGGTAGGGGCGCAAACGTTCGACGGAGATCGCCAATTCGACGGCGTGATCGAGGGCGGGGTTCACTGTTGGCCTTTCCGCGCTGTTCATCATGCGCTACCATGGGTGACGGAAGCCCCGGGATTAGCCTCTGCTTGCAAGCTCCCCGGGGCAAGCTCCTTTCTTGGGCTGTTTGGGGAGGCGCGGACTCCCTGTGTGCCCTTCGTTGCTAAACGTTAGCCCTCCGAACCCACGTTCGGAGGGCTTTTGTGTTGTTGGGGGTCAGTGGGCTAGTTCGGGAGGGAGGGGGGTCGTGTGGAGGATCGTCAGGGTTGTTACGGCGCGGGTGAGGGCGACGTACAGGCGGGAGAGGCCCTGGGGTTCTGCGGTGGTGATGGTGGTGGGGTCCACCAGGATTACGTGGTCGTATTCGAGGCCCTTGGCCAGGGAGGCGGGGATGAGGAGCACGCGGTGGTTTGTGGGTGCGTCGGGGGTGAGGATCTCGTGGGGGAGAGTGAGGGTGGTGGAGATTTCGGTGGTCAGGGAGTCGGGGGTGATGACGCCGATGGAGCCTTCGCGGGTGAGGGTTTGAGTGATGGTTTGGGTCAGGGCTGATCCGAGGTCGTCGGTTTGGTGGATGGTGAGGGAGCCGGGGCCGGGGCGGAGGGAGCGGGGTGGGGCCAGGTCGGGGGCGATGGCGGGGAGGAGGCGGGCGGCGTAGTCGAGGACTTCGCGGGGGACGCGGAAGCCGAGGGTGAGTTCGGTGATGGCGGTTTCGGTGCCGCCGGAGCGTTGTGAGTCCTTTTCGAAGCCGAGGTGGTGCAGGACGATCTGCCAGGAGCGGGCCGACCAGGGGGTGGTGCCCTGGGCCAGGTCGCCGAGGACGGTGGCGGAGCCGGTGCGGCAGCGGCGGCCGAGGGCGCGCAGTTGCATCGCGGACAGATCCTGGGCCTCGTCGACCACCAGGTGGCCGTGGGACGGGGTGCGGTCCATCAGGTCGGCGAGTTCGTCGAGGAGGGCGGCGTCGGCGGCGGTCCATTTGGCCGAGCGGAACGACTTGGCGGGCTTGGGCCACAGCAGGGCCTGCTGCTCCAGCGGGGTCAGGTCGGATTTGGCGGCCTGGGCGAGGAAGGCGGGGTCGCTCAGCAGGCGATGCAGGACCTGTTCCGGCGTGAGTTTGGGCCACGTCTGGTCGATGACCTGCTTGACGGGCTTGGAGCGGGCGACGGCGTCCTGGACGCGGTCGTCGGGGGATTCGCCGCGGCGCTCCATCTGGACCAGGATCGCATGGGCCAGCCGCTGGGCCAGGGCCGTACGCCCGGGGTTGTAGCGGGTTGTGCCGCGCAGGGAGGCCACGATCTCGCGGACTTCGTAGTCGGCGACGCGGTAGCGGTTGACGCCCCGGGTGACCAGCACGCCTTCCTCGGGCTTGGTGACGTGCAGCCAGAGGGCGCGCCTGAGCACGGGCGCCATCCGGGCGTCGGCCTTGATGGTGGCGATCGCGGGGTCCTCGGGGTGGGCGTGGTCGCCGAGGATGCCGGCCACGGTGGTCTGGTCGACCTTGACCTCGCCGAGGGCGGGCAGCACCGAGGAGATGTAGGACAGGAAGGCGCGGTTCGGGCCCACGATCATCACGCCGGAGCGGGACAGCTTCTCGCGGTGGGTGAACAGCAGGTAGGCGGCGCGGTGCAGGCCGACGGCGGTCTTGCCGGTGCCGGGGGCGCCCTGGACGCAGACGGTCACGCCCAGGCCGGCGCGGACGATCTCGTCCTGGTCGGGCTGGATGGTGGCGACGATGTCGCGCATCGGGCCGGTGCGGGGGCGTTCGATCTCGTCGGTGAGGATCTTGGAGGTGCCGAGCGTGCCGCCGTGGGTGAGGTCCTCGTCCTCGAAGGCGGTGAGTTCGCCGGCCTGGTAGCCGAACCGGCGCCGTCGCGAGACGCCCATCGGCTCGGCGGGGCTGGCCTGGTAGAACGCCCGGGAGACGGGGGCGCGCCAGTCGATGACGAGCGCCTGGCCCGCTCCGTCGTGTACGTGTCGCCGGCCGACGTGCAGGGTTCCCGGGAGTTCGTCGGCGGGAGCCGTACCGCGATCCAGGCGGCCGAAGAAGAGCGGGGTGTCGGGGTGGTCGGCGAGGGCGGCCACCCGCTGGTCGAGCAGGCCCTGCAGGACCTGCTGGGAGACCCAGTCGCCGGCGGCGTCGGAGGAGAGCGACTGGGCGTGTACGCGCATCGCGGTGAGGGCGGCGCGGGAGATCGCGAGATGTTCCCGTTCCGCCGCGAGTATGTCGGGGGCCAGCTGGTGGGCGGGCATGCCGGAGCTCCTGTCGGGGTGGTGGTCAAGGCAGCGAAACACAAGAGCTTACTCATGCGCGAGGAAGACACCAACCGAGTTTCCGGCACGCTGACCAGGTGTTCTCCGGCTAAAGTCGACCGGAAGGGCGAGGTAGCGGGTGTTGTCGTTTCTTTGCCCGGGTACCTGGTAGGGATGACGCGGACGTGGGTGTCGCCGGTGATACCGATGGTCGCGAGCTTGTTGCTCGCCGCCCTGTGGGGGTTGTCGGTGTTCGCGGGGTGGGGGCTTGAGGCGTTCTGCTCCGACGGGGAGAGCCGCAAGGCGTGCGCGCAGCGGCTTGACATGGTTTCCACGGTTTCGGGGCTGTTCGCGGTGATCGCGGCGAGTGCCACCGTGGCGGCCTGGCTGACCCGGCGGGCGGGGTTGCTGCCGGTCGCGCTGGTGGCGTGGGTGGTGGCCGAAGGAGTGCTGTTCGTGGGCGGGATGGCCGCGCAGTAATCTCCCGAATACCCTGCGAAACCTTATTGAATCGGCATGGGAAATGCGCGAAAAAGATGCGCAAATCGCGTGATTAGGTTGGACAATAGGGGTATGCCCGGAACCGGGCTTGTCTGGTAATTCTTGGCTGAGGGGGCCAAGGCGCGAGGGGGTGATGCGGTTGACTCGGGCCGGCGGAATTTCGTGGACATAACTATTGTTGCCCGGCGGGGTGCGCCCCGCCGGGTTTGTCATGTCAGGACGTCGTCGGCGTCGATGATCTGGTAGGCATAGCCCTGTTCCGCGAGGAATCGCTGCCGATGCGCGGCGAACTCCTGATCTACCGTGTCCCGGCTCACCACCGAGTAGAACCGCGCGCCGCCCCCGCTGGCCTTGGGCCGCAGCACCCGCCCGAGACGCTGCGCCTCCTCCTGCCGTGACCCGAACGTCCCGGAGACCTGGATGGCCACCGCCGCCTCCGGCAGGTCGATGGAGAAGTTGGCCACCTTCGACACGACCAGGACCTGGATCTCCTTGTCGCGGAAGGCCTGGAAGAGGCGTTCCCGCTCGCGCACCCGGGTCTCGCCCTTGATGACCGGGGCGTCCAGGTGCGCGGCGAGCTCGTCGAGCTGGTCGATGTACTGCCCGATGACCAGGACCTGCTCGCCCGCGTGGCGCCGCACCAGGGCCTCGGTGACGCGGGTCTTGGACGGGGTGGTCGCGCAGAAGCGATACCGCTCCTCGTTTTCGGACATCGCGTAGGCGAGGCGTTCCTCGTCGGTGAGGGTGACCCGGACCTCGACGCAGTCGGCGGGGGCGATCCAGCCCTGGTTCTCCATCTCCTTCCACGGCGCGTCATACCGTTTCGGGCCGATCAGGGAGAACACATCGCCTTCCCGGCCGTCCTCGCGGACCAGGGTGGCGGTCAGGCCGACCCGGCGGCGGGCCTGCAGGTTGGCGGTCATCCGGAAGATCGGCGCGGGCAGCAGGTGCACCTCGTCGTAGATGATCAGCCCCCAGTCGCGGGCGTCGAACAGCTCCAGATGCCGGTACTCGCCCTGCCGCTTGGCCGTCATGACCTGGTAGGTGGCGATGGTGACCGGGCGGATCTCCTTCTTGGTCCCCGTGTACTCGCCGATCTCGTCGGCCGTCAGCGACGTGCGTTTGAGCAGCTCCTGCTTCCACTGGTGCACGCTCACCGTGTTGGTCACCAGGATCAGCGTGGTCGCCTGCGCCCGGGCCATGGCCGCCGCGCCGACGATGGTCTTGCCCGCGCCGCACGGCAGCACGACCACGCCGGAGCCGCCGTGCCAGAACGCGTCGGCCGCCTCCCGCTGGTAGGAGCGCAGCTCCCAGCCCTCCTCGGTGAGCAGGATCGGATGGGCCTCACCGTCCACGTATCCGGCCAGGTCCTCGGCCGGCCAGCCCAGCTTGAGCAGGGCCTGCTTGATGTTGCCGCGCTCGCTGGGATGCACGACCACCGTGTCGTCCGGGAGGCGCTCGCCGAGCATCGGCTGGATCTTCCTGGAGCGCAGCACCTCCTCCAGGACGGCTCGGTCGGTGCTGGTGAGGACCAGGCCGTGAGTGGGGTGTTTGTCCAGCTTGAGGCGGCCGTACCGGGCCATGGTCTCGGCCACGTCCACGAGTAGCGCGTGCGGCACCGGGTAGCGGCTGAAGCTGATCAGGGCGTCGATCACCTGCTCGGCGTCGTGCCCGGCGGCGCGGGCGTTCCACAGCGCCAGCGGCGTCACGCGGTAGGTGTGCACGTGCTCGGGCGCGCGCTCCAGCTCGGCGAACGGCGCGATCGCCTTCCTGCACTCGTCGGCCCGCTCGTGATCCACTTCGAGCAGCAACGTCTTGTCCGACTGAACGATCAACGGGCCGTCATTCACAGGTGTCCCCCATCTCCGGCGTACCGCCTATCCAACACCCGGGCAGCCGGAATGAGTCCCACTTTGCTCACTACTGGTCGCAGGCCCAGAGCCGATGGGTCCACACATACCACGACACGTCGCGACATGTGTGGAACCCACCTCGCCGATCATGAAGGTCAGTCGCCAATCCAACCCCTGCCGGCAGATCATGGAATAGCGCCATTTCCGGAGAAGTTGTCTTTCCTGACATGACGCGGAAAGTTCTCGCGGATTGGTAATGACTCTGCCTGACGAATCACCCGCCGACAACGGAATTAATTCACGTCCGCCACACCGGTGATGCGATGCAACGCGAAGCGGTGGATGGCGGCGCGGGTCTCGTCGTACGCGGTGAGGTAGCCGCCCTCCATTCGCGCGGGTTCGAGGATCCGGCTGGTCGCCTGGCCCTGCGAGTCGAGGTAGCCGATCCAGACGCGGGTGCCCTGGCGGATGGCCTCCTGAAGGGCGGTGATGGTCGCGGTGGCGGGGGAGCGGGGGAGGGCGCCGTCGGGTTCGCCGCGGGGTTCGAGGCGGGACAGATGGGCGGCGTCCCCGGCCCGGATGGCGCGGATGGCGGCGGCGACGACTTCGGGTTCCGGGCCGTGGAAGCCGTTGACGGCGCGGGCCGGCGGGCTCTCGGTCCTGCGGGCGTTGGGGCGGGAGATCACGACGTCGCCGTCCAGGGATTCGGCGACGGGCGCGTAACCCATGGCGCGGAGCGAGTCGATCAGGGTCGCCCGGGAGGTCTTGGAGGCCACGACGGTGGGGGCCAGGCGGCGCAGCCGCAGCGCGTGGGAGCGGCGGTCGGCGAGGACCTCTTCCAGGACGGCGGGGTCGTCACAACGGATGTACGCCGACGCCGTCCCGACCCTGAGGCGCCCGTGGCGGCGGGCCACGTCGCCGACGAGATAGGTGAGGGGCTGCGGCACGGGAGTCGCGGAGTGGCGTTCCAGCATGGCGAGGAACTCTCCGGCGGACTGCCCGGCGTCCAGGACGCGGCGGACCGAGCTTTCCGAGAACCGGTAGACGGTCGCGCCGCCTTTGGACTCGATGTCGGCGGCCAGGGCCAGCCAGCGGCCGAGCTCGCTGGTGAGCGGGCCGGGTGCGACGGCGGTGAGATCGGCCTGGAGCAGGACTCGATCGACCGGTTCCGGGAGGAGCGGGGCCAGCGCCGCGGCCGCGTCGCCGCGACCGCCGTCGAGCAGCGCCCGTCCGTGCGCGGACATCGCGCCGAGCCCGGTCACGCCGATGAACTCGGCCTCGCGCAGGGTGAACTCCGTGAATTCGGTACGGTAGCCGCCACGGCGGCGCGGTTGTTCCCAGGCCAGGCGATCCAGCACCGACTCGGCCGAGGGAGCCAGGCCGGGCTCTGCCGAAACCAGGACCGCGAGGGTCTTTCCCCGCACCTCGGCGGCGGCTGACCTGCGCAGATCGGGATGGAGGGCGTTCAGCAGGCGATCCTTCTCGTCACGGCCTCCCGCGAGCCCCGGCGCCCGATCCGAGGTCAGCCAGGCCGCGGCCAGCGTGCCCCAGCGATCCTCGGTCGTCCGGACCCGCCAGGTGTCGTAGGCGGACGTCGGCAGCCACTCGCCGTCGACCGACCCGCCCGAGGCGATCAACCCGGCCGCGTGCGTGATCTCCACGATGAACGCCGCCGCCCATTCGGGCACGTCCAGCGACTGCGCGGTCCTTTTCAGATCCCGTACGGCCAGACCGCCCGTCCGCAACACCCCAGGAGCCTCCACGCTCCACAACTCGCACAACTCCTCGACCGAGCGCACGAAGCCGAACGCCTGCCCCGCCGCCGTACGGTCGGCGCGGTCCTGGTCGCGGGGGATGCCGTCGAGCGACGGCGGAACCGGGGACAGGTCACGGTGCAGGCAGCCGTCGCGCAGCACGAGCCCGACCTCGCGCGGCAGCGCCACGCTCTCCTCGCCGGTGGCGCCGAGCAGGCCGCGCGCCAGCAACTCCTCGATCGGCGACTGGGCGCCGGCCACCCGGACCTCCCGGCGCGCGTTCGGCACCCGCCCGCTGGACGGTCCCCAGGCGAGCTCGTCGAGCGCTGCCCTAGCTTGTGGTGAAATTTCGCCCAATAGCCGCCGCACGTTGGCGGGATCGGCGAACAGCTTCGCCAGCCGATCGCGGGGCGCGCCCCTGCCCGGAGTGGAAATATCCTCCAACATGACCTCGACGGCCTCCGGGGCGTGGTGCCGGAAGACGTCGGCGACCGGGGGGCCGAGCCCGGCAGGAGGGTCCAGAGCCGCTGTAACGCCAGGGGCGAGCCGCAATGTCGGGTCCGACCCGTGGACCAAGGCCATGGTTCTCAGGCGCTCCAGGGCCCTATCTAGGGCTTGGTCGACCTCGCTGGCGGACGCCGCACCACACCGGGCCAACTGGGCGCGGAGATCGGGCAGCGGGCCCGGGCTGAGCGCCAGGGTCTCGGCCACCGCGAGAGTGAAACGGTCGAGCCGGTCCAGCGCGCGGCCCAACGCCGACGGGGTTCCCGCGCGGGAGGCCAGACCGGTCACATGGGCGGGGACCGGGGTGATCAGTTCAGGGCGGGACATGGCGAGGTCGCGCAGCTGCTCGTCGGTTCGGCTGCGCAGCCACTCAGTGAACGTCTCGCTCATTACTTCCATCGTATGAGCAGCGACCGACATGATTTCGCGGGCAACAGTCGCGTACTTCCGGGCGCTGGGGCAGACTGGCGTGCGTGATCGAGCGCGCCGACCAGCTCGTCCTGGAGTTCGTCAGCAAGGTCGCGGACGCGGCCCACGGCCGGATGCGGCCAGAACAGCGGCTCGACTTCGTCCGCCGGGTTCGCGAGCGGGTGGACGAGGAGCGCGCCGGCAGCGAGGATGCCAAGACCGTGGCCAGGATCCTGGCCAGGTTCGGCACCCCGGAACAGTTGGTCGACCGCGAAGCACGCCGATTAGCGGGGCAATCCGGCGAACCCCCGCAGACCCGGGTGTTTCCCGTGGACGACGCCGAGCCGCCCCGACGCCGCTCGACGCCCACGCCGCCCGGGGTCATGCACTACCGGCAGGAGGCGCGCCGGCACCTGGCGGACAAGGGCGGCCGCAAGCCGTCCGCGTTCAGCCGGATTCGCGACGCCGCGATGGCGGGCGGGAACCCGATGGCCACCGACGGCAGGGACGCCTGGTCGATCTTCGCCAACAACCGCAGGGAGACGGTCGGGCTCGGGCTCTTCGTGTTCGCCGCCCTGCTCGTCCCGTTCCGCCTGCCGACCGTGGCGATCTTCCCGGTGTCGGGGTTGATCTGGGCGGTGGGCGCGGTGGTCGTGCTGGCCAGCGAGGGCTGGGTGTTCAGCGACCGGCTGATCGGCCTGTCCGCGCCGGTCGCCGCCTACCTGTTCGGCGGTGGCGCCCTCGCCCTGGTCCGCTTCCAGGGCGATCTCGCCAGGTTCCTCGTCGAGTTCCACGGCGTCAGCGGGGTCATGTTCATCATCGGCACGGCGGCCGGGGTGACCTGGCTGATCTACCGCCTGTTCGATCCCCCTCCGCCGCCGCCGTCCCGCACGCTCCGGGTGACGCGGTAACTCAGACGGCCGCAGCCGCGGGTTGGGGCAGCAGGCCGAGCGCGAGCCGTACCCAGGAAGCCACGAATCTGTCCCTGTCCGCGCGGCCGGGAGGTTCCCCCACGGTCTCCTCGAAGAGGCGGTAGTGGACCACCGCGCCGCCCAGGACCGCGCCGATCCCGGACCAGTCCAGGCCGGCCTCCCGGTATTCCGGCTGCGCCTCGAACCAGGTCGTGATCGAATCGAACATCGGCTGCAGCAGGCCCTCGCGGACCACGCCCACCAGCTCGGGGAACTGGCTCAGATCGCGGAAGAAGACCCGGGTCAGCTCGCTCTCCTCGCGGACCTTGGCCAGTCCTGACCGGCACAGCTCGGCCAGGCGCTCCTCGACCGCGACGGTCGGGCCGGCCGCGTGCACCTCGGCGAGCGCCTCGGCGATCTGCTGCCTGGTCCTGGTGGCGTGCTCGGTCATGGCGGCGGCGAGCACCTCGTACTTGGACTTGAAGTGCCGGTAGAGCCCGCCGGCGCCGGGCGACAGACCCGAGGCGGCCTCGATCTCGGCCACCGACGTGGCCGCGTAGCCCCGCTCGGCGAACAGCCGCAGGGCCTCATCGATGATCCGCTCGCGCGTGGATCTGCTCATGGGAATGCCGCCTACCTCCGCCACCCAGCGTAGACGGTCAATGTTTCCGCCGTAGCCCCATTGATAAGTGGCTGCTTTCGCGGATAAACCGGTTACCCGTAGACGTATCCGTTTTGGCATCCTGTACGGGTGCACTCCACCGGAAACGTCGTCCACGAGGCGAGACCGGGCCGCCGCGGCCGTCGCCGTGGCGACCCGCCAGACCGCCGTGTCGACGGCGATTCGGGCGTAATTTCCAGGCGTTCCGGCGGTCCCATGCCGCCTCAGTGGGCATAACCTACATCCATTCCTTTCACGACAGTCTGAACGAGGTCACTCCTGTGCCCAGCGGCAAGGTCAAGTGGTACGACGAGACCAAAGGTTTCGGTTTCCTCACCCGCGACGACGGCGGTGAGGTCTTCGTGCATTCATCCGCGTTGCCCAAAGGCGTGGATGTCCTCAAGCCAGGACAGAAGGTCGAGTTCGGCGTGGCGGAGGGCCGCCGCGGGCAGCAGGCCCTGTCCGTACGGGTCCTGGAGCAGCCGCCGACGCTTGCCAAAACCGCCCGGCCGAAGGGCAAGCGCAAGAAGCCGGACGAGATGGTCGTCATCGTCGAAGACCTGATCAAGCTGCTGGACGATATCTCGACGTCCTACCAGAAGGGCAAGCAGCCCGACCCGGTGCACGCCAAGAAGGTCGCGAGCGTGCTGCGGGCCGTCGCCGACGACATCGACGGTTAGAACGGATTGGTCAGCGGCTTCGTGTCCGTTGGTGCGGGGAGCCGTACCGGCTTGGCGCGGAGCCGTCTGCGCCTGCTCGCGATCAGCCAGCCGAGCGAGAGTCCCAGCACCACCGCCATCACCGTGAAACCGGCGGGGCCGTGGACGAACAGCGACAGCATCAGGCCGATCAGGCCGCCGAACACCCAGGCGATCTGGAGCAGCGCCTCGACCACGCCGAAGGTGGAGGAGAGCACCTCCTCGCCGATCTCGCGCTGCACGATGGCGTCCAGGGCGAGCTTGCCCAGGCCCTGCGCGAACGCGCCGATCAGGGCGACGGCGACGGCCGTCCACAGGGTGAAGTAGAAGGCGGCCACGATCGTGGTGATCGTGGTCAGCGCCAGCGTGGCCAGCACGATCAGCTGCGGGGAGCGGGACTTGACCCAGGAGGCGACGGCCGCGCCCATCAGGCCGCCCCCGCCCGCGGCGGCGGCCAGCAGGCCGATCGTGATCTCGGGCGCGAGGCCGGGCAGGTGCTTGTCCTGGACCAGGAAGAGCAGGAAGAACACCAGGAATCCGGCTTGCACGCGGATCGCGGCGTTCGCCCGCATGGCCTCGCCGACGACCGGGCCGACGTTGAACCAGGTGCGCCAGTGCGGGGCGGGGGTGTCCTCGTCCGGTTCGGGGGAGTCGACGTGGCGCGGGAGCCGTACCGCGACGACGCCGCAGACCAGGAACAGCACCATCGCGCCGCGCAGCACCCATTCCGCGCCGATCCAGGCGGTCAGCCCCGCCGCGGTGCCCGCCGCGCCGCCGGCCGCGACCAGGGCGAACAGGGCGACTCTGGCGTTGGCGGTGACCAGCGTGATGTCGGCGGGGAGCACGCTCGGCATGATCGCGGCGCGGGAGACGTTGTAGGCCTTGGACAGGACGAGGACGGCGAGAGCGGCGGGGAAGAGGGACAGCGTGTCGCCGTACACGACCGATGAGGCCATGCCCCAGCAGAGGAGGCCTCTGGCGAAGAGGGTGCCTGCCATGACATAGCGGCGCCCGGACCGGAATCGGTCGAGAACTGGGCCGACAAAGGGGGCGACCACCGTGAACGGGACCATCGTGATGAGCAGGTAGAGGGCCACCTGACCGCGCGCCTGGCCGACCGGCAGGCCGAAGAACAGCGCTCCCGCCAGGGAGACGGTGATGAACGCGTCGCCCGCGCTGTGCGCCGCCGTCAGCTCGATCAATCTTCCCAGACCGGTGCGTCCCGCGCCTTGCGCGTAGGTCAGCCGCCGGGTCGCCTGCCCCACCCGCCGTCCGGTCCTGGCCACCGACTTTCCCGCTCGGGCCGTCGCCCCCGCGGCGGTACGGCTCGCGCGGGCGGTCCCCCGACCTGCGCGCCGAACTCGCTCCCAAACACCCGCCACAGGTGGCGCTCCCTTCCCCGTACGTTCGAAAATCCAGTCTTACTGACCGAGTCGGGTGCTGTCCGCTCCTGGCGTGGGTGAAAATAAAGTGTGAGTCGCACCCGGATCAGAAGCTCGGCAGCCGACCAGGCCTGCGCCGCCGCCGTCGACCTGGCCAGGCTGGGCGCCGAGGAGATCGCCAGGCCCGGCGAGGTGGGCGAACATCTGGGCTTCGACAGCGAAGGCGACCGGGTCGTCACCCATTATTTCGCCTGTCTGGATCGGGCCTACCAGGGCTGGCGCTGGGCGATCACTGTGGCGCGGGCGTCGCGTGCCCGAAATGTCACGATAAGTGAGACGGTGCTGCTGCCCGGGAGTGGCGCGTTGCTCGCGCCGACCTGGGTGCCGTGGAACCAGCGGCTCCGCCCCGGCGACCTGGGCGTGGGCGATCTGCTCCCCGCCGAGGCCGACGACGACCGGCTGGCCCCCGGTTTCACCGAAACCGACGACGACACCGACCACCAGATGATTTTTGAGTATGGTCTGGGCCGGGCTCGGGTCCTCTCCGCCATCGGGCGTGACCTGGCGGTCCAGCGCTGGCACACGGGCGACCCCGGCCCCGACACGCCACTCGCCGCCGCCGCGCCCGCGCAGTGCTCGACGTGCGGGTTCTACTGGCCGCTGGCGGGCGCGCTCCGGCTCGGATTCGGGGTCTGCGCCAATGAGTACGCGCCTGATGACGGCCGCGTCGTCGCCGCCGATCACGGTTGCGGGGCGCACTCGGAGGCGACGACCGTCCCCTCCATGACCCCTGACCAGGCCCAGCCCATCCTCGACGACCTCGGCTATGACCCCATGCCCGCCGACGAAAGCGCCGAAGCCCCCAAAACCCCGGACGAACCGGACGCCTGACATCTCCTTTGATGGGAAGCGTTGGGATAGGCAGTAGCCGCGGGAGCTCCGATCCCAGGTATCTGCTCTAGTGGGAAGTGCTGGGATAGGCGGAGCCGCCCAGAGGTTCGGGCGGCTCTGACGTCCGGTATCTGCTCTGATGGGAGGCATCGGGGGTGGGTGGGAGTCGCCGGGATCCCGGACGGCTGGGAAGCATCGGGTGAATTGACGTTGACGAAGATCTTGGCTGAGGCGAGGAATGTCGGGCCGGGGCGCTAACCTACGTTCGCTGTGTCAGCCCCCTCCCGAGAGCGTGAAATGAACGACTTCTTCGGCACCACGCGCCTGCGCGAGACCGTTCTCGCCGCCTGGGCTGCCTCTCCTGCCCGATTCCGGGAGGATGCCAACGCCGAAGAGGACTTCGCGCTCGGCGGGTATCGTGACCGGCTGATCGTCGAACTCGCCCAGAACGCGGCCGACGCCGCCCTGCGCGCGGGGGTTCCCGGGCGGCTGCGGCTGTCCTTGCGTGACGGCGTCCTGGAGGCGGTCAACACCGGCGCTCCACTGGACGCGGCCGGCGTCGAGGGCCTGTCCACCCTGCGGGTTTCGGCAAAACGCGATGAGATCGGCGCGGCTGGCCGTTTCGGTGTAGGTTTCGCCGCCGTCGTCTCGGTTTGCGACTCCCCGTCGGTGTACTCCCGCTCCACCGGCGGAGTCCGCTGGTCCCGCGAGGAAACCAGCGCCCTGGTCGCCGCCCAGCCCACCCTCAGCACCGAACTGACCGACCGCGCCGGACATGTCCCGCTCCTGCGCCTCCCGTTCCCGATGGACCCCGCGCCCGTCCCCGACGGCTTCGAGACTCTGGTACGGCTCCCGCTCCGCGACAAGGTCGCCGAACAGGCCGTCCGCCAGATGCTGGAGGAGACCAGCCCGGCCCTCCCGCTCGTGATGCCCGCCCTCTCCGTCATCGAGATCGAACTCGACGGCGAGGTCCGCACGGTCACCGGCGACGGCTGGCACGTCATCACCGCCACCGGCTCCTTCACCCCCGAACAGATCGCCGAACTCTACGCCGACCGCCCCACCGAGGAACGCGCCCGCCCGTTCTGGCAGGTCCGCTGGGCTGTTCCGGTCGTTCAGATCCCGGGGACGTCGGGCTCAGGTCTTCCCAGCCCAGAGGAGTCGGCGCCGGAAGGAGGGCTTGGGGGTTCCGCCGCTGGTCATGGGTCGGCCGCATCCGGGTGGCTGTCGACCGGCGGCTTGGCTGTTGATCGCGAATCGGGTTCGGCCGGTGAGCCTCGGCCTTTGCCGAGGGATGTTCCGGCCGTCATCCACGCGCCTACTCCGAGTGAGGAAGCGCTGGACCTGCCCGCCTTGCTGATCGCCACCTTCCCGCTGGCGACCGACCGGCGGCATGTGGCGACCGGTCCGCTGACCGACTTCCTCATCCGCCGGGCCGCCGAACTGTATGTGCTGTTGCTTCGGCAACTGCCGCGCACTCCCCGGCTGCTGGACCTGGTGCCCGGCATGCTGGGCAAGGGAGAACTCGACGCGGCCATCCGCCGGGAGATCGTCGGGCTCCTACCCGGGGCACCGCTGCTTCCGGCATTGTCCGCTCCCACGGATCCAGATGGCGAGGATCAGTTCCGGACGACGTTGAATCGTCGCTGGGCCACGGATCTTCCTGTCGGAAGTGATGCATATCAGCGCATGTCCCAGCTTGTCGCAGAGACGGATGGGTCGCTCAGCGCGTCCGGCGGACCGCCCGGTGGGCCGCGTGACGGAGCCAGCGCGCCAACCCCTGCCTCGCCCGGCGCCTCCGGCGATGAGCCGCTCGGTGGGCTGAGTGCGCCAACCCCTGTTTCGCCCGGCGTCTCCGGCGATGGATCGCTCGGTGGGGTGGGTGCGCCAACCCCTGTTTCGCCCGGCGTCTCCGGCGATGGATCGCTCGGTGGGGTGGGTGCGTCGAGCCCCACTTCACCTAGCGCTTCCGGCGATGGATCGCCTCGGGGCTTGGGCGGTGGGTCGTTTGTGGTCGCAGGGCGGGAAGCTCGGGCGGTCGCGGGGGCTGGGGAGTTTCTGGAGAAGGTCGCGGACATGGTGCCGGGGCTGTTGCCTGCGGGGTGGCCGTCGCGGCATCCGGCGTTGACCACGCTGGGTGTGCGGCGGGTGGAGTTGGCCGACGTCGTCGACATGTTGTCGGGGGACGAGGTGGCCGATCGGGAACCGTCCTGGT
This sequence comes from Acrocarpospora macrocephala, assembly GCF_009687865.1. Classification (GTDB taxonomy): domain Bacteria; phylum Actinomycetota; class Actinomycetes; order Streptosporangiales; family Streptosporangiaceae; genus Acrocarpospora; species Acrocarpospora macrocephala. The sequence continues at coordinate 73,148 of NZ_BLAE01000049.1, read as the reverse complement.
GGCGGTCGCTGTATGAGGTGCTGCCCGCTGACGATCCGGAGGCGATCGGGGCGATCGCGGTGCCGCTGGCCGATGGGCGGCTGGTCCGGGGGGCGCGAGGCACGCTGCTGCTGACCGAAGGCGGGCTCGATCCGGCCGCGCTGGCTCCGCTGGGGTTGCGGATCGTGCATCCGGATGCGGCGCACCAATTGTTGCTTCGCCTGGGTGCGGGTGAAGCCACTCCCCGTACCGTCCTGGATGACCCGATCACGCACGCGGCCGTGACCGAATCGGCCGGAAGCGCGGATCCCGAGCCGGTCGCGCAGGCCGTGCTCGCGCTCGTGGACGCGGCCGGGTTGTCGGCCGGGGAGGCGCCCTGGCTGGCCGAACTCGCGCTTCGCGGCGCGGACGGCGCTGTCTACACCGCCGGTGAACTGCTGCTGGAAGGCGGCGACCTGGCCAAGCTCATCGACCTGGAAGCGCCTTTCGCCGCCCCCGACCTGGTCGAGAAATACGGCTCCCGGGTGCTCGCCGCGGCGGGCGTGCTCGACGGGTTCGCCGTCGTCAACGACTCCGATGTGCTGCTCGACCCGGACGAATGCGACCACGACCTCGACCGCGAGGACGAGTGGCTCGACGCGATCCTCGACCTGCTCCCCGAATTCGACGTGCCGCCCGTGGCCCGCGAGTTCACCGCCATCCGCGACCTGGAGTATGTCGCCGACTGGCGCGCCGCCCTCGCCCTGCTGTCCCGGCCGCCCCTGCGCGCCGCGCTCCTCCCGCTCCGCGTCCTGGTGGCGGGCGAAGTCGTCGAAGTCCCCTCGTACACGGCCTGGTGGCTCTCCCGGAATCCGGTCCTGGACGGCAAACCCCCGACCTCCCTGCGCCTCCCGTCCGGCGACCCGCTCCTGTTCGGCCTGTACGCCGACGCTCCCGCAGACGTGGACGAAACCGCGCTAACCATGATCGGCGTCCGTTCCACCCTGCCGGACCTGCTGGCGTCGCACGGCGGCCCGGAAGAACTCCTCGACCTCATGGCCGACCCCGCCATCGAACTCGACCGCCCCCAGTTGCGCGCCCTCTGGATGGCCATCGCCGGAGTGGACCCCTCCCGCGTCCGCCCGCCGTCAGCCGTCCGCTCCATCCTCAACGGCACGATCGTCGTCACCGATGCGGAAGACGGCCACGTCCTCATCTCGCCCCCAGCCGAGCCCACCTCCGGCTCCCAAGCGGACGAAGCGGCTCCCGGCTCCCGAACTGGCGACGCAGCCGGCCGGGGCGATGCCACGTCCAGCTCCCGAGCGGGTGATTCCGTCCCTGGCCCCGACGCTCCGGCAGGCGAGCCCGTCATCGTCGAAGCCCCCGACCTCCTGGCCCTGGTGGCCGACCGCCCCCTGATCCTGGCTCCCTTCGACCTGGCCGAAGCCCTCTCCGAAGTCCTCGACCTCCCCCTGGTAGGCGAGATCGTCACCGGCGACGTCACCTCCACCGGCACAGAGCGCCCGGTCCCCCCTCAAGTCCAGACCCTCCTCCCCACCGCCCCCTCCACCTACATCGCCCACGAAGAACTCCTCGTCGACGGCAGACCGATCCCCTGGCGCTTCTTCGACGGCAAAGTCCACGCCTCCAGCGTCGAAGGCCTTGCCCGCGGCCTCGCCTGGGCCTCCGGCCAATGGGGCGACCGCCTAGCCGTCGCAGCCCTCCTCCGCGACCCCGAACGCGTCCCGCTACTCCTGGCCGAGGCCGATCTGGACAGCTGATATCCGGCCGGTTGGGTGATCGGCGGGAGTGGGCTCGGGTTTGTCGCGTTGCTACTTCGCGGTATCGCGTGATTGCTCCCGCTGATCGCGGCGGTACACGTAGATGAGTCCGAAGCCACCCATGCCCATGCCAGCCACGCAGGTCCAGATCCACCAGCTCTGAGCTGGGCGGATGATGAGGAGAACCACGAGGGCGATCGCCCAGAGACCGATGCCGGCGAGGATGGTGGCGCTGTCGTTGGTCTGGAGCGGCTCCGGGTCCGGTTTGCGTGGCGGCTTCATTCGCTCAGCCTAGGCGACCAGGTCAACGGGTGGATGAGCGCAAGCCGTACACGAATCGATCACGAAAGAATCACTTCGGTCTCCTGGGTCTTTTCGCAGCTGGTAATGGGTGTCACTCTGCGCGCGTGAGTGTCACCCAAACCCCCCAAAGTGCCAGTTTTCTCGATAAGTACTTCAAGATCTCTGACCGTGGCTCAACGGTCGGAACCGAAGTGCGCGGCGGTCTCGCCACGTTCTTCACCATGGCCTACATCGTCGTCCTGAACCCGATCATCATCGGCACCGTCAAGGACGCGGACGGCCAGTTCCTCGGGGACGGCAGCGCCCCGAACATCCCGCTGGTCGCGGTGGCCACCGCTTTCGTGGCCGGACTGCTGACCATCCTGATGGGCCTGGTGGCCAATGTCCCGTTCGCGCTCGCGGCCGGTCTTGGCCTGAACGCCTTCGTGACGTACGGCATCGCCACCCAGATGTCGTGGGAAGACGCGATGGGCCTGGTCGTCCTGGAAGGTCTGATCATCCTGCTACTGGTCCTGACCGGATTCAGGACAGCCGTCTTCCACGCCATCCCCGGCAGCCTGAAGACGGCCATCTCGGTCGGCATCGGCCTGTTCATCGCGTTGATCGGCTTCGTGGACGCGGGCTTCGTGCGCAAGACGGCAGCTCCGGCGCCCCCGATCGAGCTGGGCATCGGTGGCGCTCTGACCAGCTGGCCGATCCTGGTCTTCGTGGTCGGCCTGCTCACCACCGCGCTGCTGGTGGCCCGCAAGATGAGGGGCGCGATCCTGATCGGCATCGTCGCCACCACCATCTTCGCGATCATCGTCGAGCTGTTCGCCGACGCGGGCCCGTCCCTGGTCAACGGCCAGCCGAACCCGCAGGGCTGGGGCCTGAACGTGCCCGCCCTCCCGTCCCTCGGCGACATCGTCGACGTCCCGAGCCTCGGCTTGCTCGGCCAGTTCAGCCTGTTCGGCGCGTTCTCCAAGATCTCCGTCGTGCTGGCGATCCTGCTCGTCTTCACCCTGCTGATCACCGACTTCTTCGACACGATGGGCACCATCGTCGGCGTCGGCAAGCAGGCCGACCTGATCCAGCAGGACGGCACCCTGCCCAAGACCCGCGAGATCCTGCTGGTGGACTCCGTCGCCGCCGCGGCCGGAGGCGCCGGTTCCGTCTCCTCCAACACCACCTACATCGAATCGGCCGCGGGCGTCGGTGAAGGCGCCCGTACCGGCCTGGCCAGCGTGGTCACCGGCATCCTCTTCCTGCTGACGATGTTCCTGGCCCCGCTCGTCGCCGTGGTCCCCTACGAGGCCGCGGCCCCCGCGCTGGTCGTCGTCGGCTTCCTGATGATGACCTCGATCCGGGAGATCGACTTCACCGACTACGAGATCGCCATCCCGGCGTTCCTCACGATCGTCCTGATGCCCTTCACGTACTCCATCGCGAACGGCATCGGCGCGGGCTTCATCGCGTACGTCCTGATCAAGGCCGTCAAGGGTAAGTCGCGCGAGATCCACCCGTTGCTCTGGGTCGTCACGGCCCTGTTCGTGATCTATTTTGCGCTCGGCCCGCTGAAGATCCTCTTCAACATCGGCTGAACAGAGAATCCCCACTGGAATTCCAGTGGGGATTCTTCGCGACGGTGTTGCGGCAGGGTAACTGAAAGTTTCAGAGGTGGACCGATATTTTATGGGGTCAGGACTCCGCTAGTCCGTTGTCCTGGCCTGGAGATTGACCCCTCTTCCGGGTAATTCTAGCCTCCGTGGACAACACGAAAGCTATCGAAAACTTTCGGAAGAGGAGATCCTGTGCCTTCCTTGAAATGGCGATCTCTCGCGGTGGTCTGCGCGGTGGCGTCGGCTGCGGCAAGCGTTCTCATCGCCACACCCGCCCACGCGGACGGGACCCTGCGTATGCATGCCGAAGAACGGGGCAAGTTCATCGGCGCTGCGATCGCCACCAGCCCGCTCGCCAACGAGACGGCTTATCGGAATATCGCGTCCACGGAGTTCAGCCAGATCACGGCCGAAAACGCGATGAAGTGGGAGTCGACCGAGCCGAACGACAACCAGTACACCTTCACCGGGGCCGACCAGATCGTCAACTTTGCCACCCAGAACAACCAGCAGGTGCATGGGCACACGCTGGTGTGGCACAGTCAGACGCCCGGCTGGGTACAGGGTCTGAGCGCCACCAACATGCGTGCCGCCATGAACGAGCACATCGCCACGGTCGTCGGCCGGTACGCGAACAACGCGACCGTGGTCTCCTGGGACGTCGTGAACGAGGCCTTCAACGAGGACGGCACCTTCCGGCAGTCATTCTGGTTCAACACGCTGGGCCAGAGCTACATCGCCGACGCCTTCCGCGCCGCCCGCGCCGCCGACCCGAACGCGCGCCTGTGCATCAACGACTACAACGTCGAAGGCATCAACGCCAAGAGCACCGCCATGTTCAACCTGGTGCAGTCGCTGCGCGCGCAGAACGTGCCCGTCGACTGTGTCGGCTTCCAGGGGCACCTGGCCATCCAGTTCGGCTTCCCGAACGACATCCAGCAGAACATGCAGCGCTTCGCCAACCTCGGCGTCCAGGTCAGGGTCACCGAGCTGGACGTCCGCATGCAGACCCCGCGTACCGCGGCCAAGGACACCACGCAGGCCCAGTACTACACGAACGTCATCAACGCCTGCAACGCGGTCACCGCCTGCGCCGGCGTGACGATCTGGGGCTTCACCGACAAGTACTCGTGGGTGCCGGACACCTTCAGCGGTGAGGGCTTCGCGCTGATCTACGACAACAACTACGCGATCAAACCCGCGTACACGGCGGTGCACAACGCCCTCGACGGCGGCACACCGACCAACGACACGACTCCGCCGACCACTCCTGGTACGCCTACCGCCTCCAACGTGACCTCTTCGGGCGCGACGCTGACCTGGACGGCATCCACCGACACCGGCGGTTCTGGCCTGGCTGGCTACAACGTCTACCGTGAGCAGGGTGCGACCGATCCGCAGCTGGGCACCTCGACGACCAACTCGATCACGCTGACCGGGTTGACCGCCAACACCCAGTACCAGGTCTATGTCCGGGCACGTGACGGCGCGGGCAACCTGTCCGGCAACTCCGCGCTGGTCACCTTCACCACCACCACCGGCGGCGGCACCGACACGACTCCGCCGACCACTCCTGGTACGCCTACCGCCACCAACGTGACCTCTTCGGGCGCGACGCTGACCTGGACGGCATCCACCGACACCGGCGGTTCTGGCCTGGCCGGCTACAACGTCTACCGCGAGCAGGGTGCGACCGACCCGCAACTGGGTTCGCCGACGACCAACTCGATCACCCTCACCGGGCTGACCGCCAACACCCAATACCAGGTGTACGTTCGGGCCCGTGATGGCGCGGGCAACCTGTCCGGCAACTCCGCACTGGTCACCTTCACCACCACCGGTGGCGGTACCGGCGGTGCCTGCACTGTCGTGGCCACCACCCAGAACACCTGGAACAACGGGTATGTGATCCAGCCGGTCACGGTGACGGCCGGTGGCGCACCGATCACCTCGTGGACCGTCACGTTCACCCTCCCGGCCGGTCACACCATCTCCGGTTCGTGGAACACCGTGCTGACCGTCAGCGGCCAGACCGTGACCGCCAAGAACGTCGGTCACAACGGCAACCTCCCGGCGGGTGGCAGCGGCAACTTCGGCTTCCAGGGCGCCCGTCCCAACGGCAACACCGCGCTGCCGACCGGCTACACCTGCACCACTCCGTGAAATCCGTGAACTGAGGCGGGGTCGTGCTCACCGGCACGACCCCGCTTTCGCTTCCACTGGAGGTGGCCATGGCCACATCGCACTCCCGCCTTCGGGCGGGCACGCTGGTCGCCGTGCTCGGCACCAGCACCGACATGACTCCGCCGACCACTCCTGGTACGCCTACCGCCTCCAACGTGACCTCTTCGGGCGCGACCCTGTCGTGGGGGCCGTCCACGGATACCGGCGGTTCGGGTCTGGCTGGTTACAACGTGTATCGCGAGCAGGGTGCGACCGACCCGCAGCTTGGTTCGCCGACGACCAACTCGATCACGCTGACCGGGCTGACGGCCAACACCCAGTACCAGGTCTATGTCCGGGCACGTGACGGCGCGGGTAACCTGTCTGGTAACTCCGCACTGGTGACCTTCACCACGACCGGCGGCGGTGCCTGTACGGTCGTGGCCACCACCCAGAGCCAGTGGAGCACGGGATACGTGATCCAGCCGGTTACGGTCACGGCGGGCAGCTCGGCGATCAGCTCGTGGACGGTGACCTTCAACCTTCCGGCCGGGCACACGATCGCCGGGTGGAACGCCATTTTCACCCAGAGCGGGCAGACGGTGACGGCCAAGAGCCACAACGGCAACCTCGGCCCGGGGGCCAGCGCCACCTTCGGGTTCCAGGGCAGTCGTCCCAACGGCAACGCGTCCCTGCCGAGCGGCTACACCTGCAGCTCTCCCTGATCGGTTCCACTCGTCGTATCTTTGGCCTCCCGTACGGGGAAGGTACGGGAGCAAGCGAGTATGGGAGCAAGCGAGCCCCCGCCATGGAGGAATATCACGATGTCGTATATAGTTAGCAGAGGTAATGACTTATGCTAACGAATCCTCAGAAGACAGCGTCGGCTGCGAACCTCCGCAGCGACGCAGGTCTGGCGTCCGCGCTCCGCGTGTCCCTCGCCCGCCTGAACCGGCGCCTGCGCAAGCAGGGCACGGGCCACTCGCTGACCCCCACGCAGCTCGCGACCCTGGCCGCTGTAGAACGCCACACCGCGATGACGCCTGGCGAGCTGGCCGAGCACGAGAAGGTGCAACCTCCCTCGATGACCCGCGTGATCGCCAACCTGGAGGAACGGGGCCTACTGGCCCGCACCCCGCACTCAACGGACCGCCGCCAGGTCTCGATCACCGTCACCCCAGCGGGCATCGCCCTGCTGAAGGAGGAACGCCGCCTCAAGGAAGCCTGGCTGGCCCAACGCCTCAAGGACCTCACCCCCGAGGAACGAGCAACCCTCCGAGCAGCCGCCCCCATCCTGGAAAAACTCTCCACAACCTAACCACCCCTGGGGCTCCCCTAACCGGAGCCCCACCTACTGAGGTGGTTCTCCCACCCACCCTCCCTTTGGGTCGTTCGCGCTCGGCTGTGACCGCCGAGGCTGGTCTGGTTGGTGAGGAGGCGGTGTCTCGGTCGGCGGTTGATGCTGGTGCGGTTGTCCCACCCAGCCTCCCTTTGGGTTGCTCGCGCTCGGCTACGGCCGCCGAAGCCGGTCTGGTTGGTGAGGAGGCGGTGTCTCGGTCGGGGATTGATGTTGCTGGCGTGGCTGATGTTGGTGGTGCGGTTGTTCGGCTCACCCACTCTGTGAGTCGCTCGCAGTCGGCCCCAATTGCCGACGCCGACTCGGCTATCGACGACGGAGGGCGCGAGACGGCCGATACCACTGGCGTAATCCCTCCAGCCGCTACGTCGTCAGATCGTCCACGGCCAGCGCGTGCAGACCCTGATCCGGATGCCGAAGAAACGGCGTCCGAGCCCAAGGCCGACGTCACTGAAGTGGCTTTTCAGCCCATCAGCCCGCTGGCAGACTCGCCCGCGACTCCCGATTCCGTTGCCGACGAAGTGGCGTCCGTACCAGTTGAGAAGGCGGTGGTTCGCGGGGGAATGTTCAGGTCGCTGCGGAACTACAACTACCGGCTTTTCGCGGCCGGTGGTGTCGTGTCCAATGTAGGGACCTGGATGCAGCGGACCGCTCAGGACTGGCTGGTCCTGAGTTTGACCGGGGGTAGCGGGACGGCGCTTGGGATCACCGTGGCGCTTCAGTTCCTGCCGATGATGTTGTTCGGATTGTGGGGCGGCGTGCTGGCCGACCGTTATCCGAAGCGCCGGTTGCTGGTGGTGGCGGACTCGCTTATGGGGTTGCTGGCGCTGGCGATGGGTGTGCTCATCGTGAGCGGTGCCGTACAGGTGTGGCATGTGTTCGTGATGGCGTTCCTGCTGGGTTCGTTGGCCTGTGTGGAGGTGCCGACCAGGCAGGCGTTCGTGGTGGAGATGGTCGGCCGCGACGATCTGCCGAACGCGATCGCGCTGAACAGTTCCACTTTCAACCTGGCCAGGGTCGTGGGACCCGCGCTGGCGGGTGTGCTGATCGCCGTGCTGAGCACCGGGCCGATCTTCATGCTGAACGCACTGACGTTCGGGGCGGTGATCGCCGGGCTGCTGCTCATGCGGAAGAGCGAGCTCCGCACACCTGAGCGGGTACCCCGGGCGAAGGGACAGCTTCGGGAAGGGCTGCGGTATGTCGGCAGACGGCCTGAACTGCTACTGCCGATCCTGATCGTGGCGTTCGTGGCGGTCTTCGCGCAGAGCTTCTCGACGGCCATCGCGTTGATGGCGACCAACGTCTACAACGCGGGTTCGTCCGCGTTCGGGATCGCGTCGAGCGCGCTCGCCATCGGAGCGCTGAGCGGCGCGTTGCTGGCAGCGCGGCAAATCAAGCCGAGGCGCCGATACCTGCTTCTGGGCGCGGCCTTCTTCGGGATATTTCAGATGATGGCGGCATTTGCCCCCGGCTACCTCACATTCCTGCTCCTGCTGGTTCCCGCGGGCATGGCCATGATCACCGTGAACACGACCGCCAACGCCACCGTGCAGATGGGCGCCTCCCACGCCATGCGCGGCCGAGTCATGGGAATCTACATCCTGGTCTTCACCGGCGGCGCCCCCATCGGCGCCCCCCTGGTCGGCTGGCTATCCGAACTGGCCGGACCCCGAATCGCCGTCCTCGCGACCGGCACACTCAGCCTCCTCGGCGTAGGCCTGGCCCTCCTGGTCACCCGTCTGGTCGCCAAACGACAGGGCTTGACCGAACGCATCCTTCCCACCCGCGCGACCAAGCGCGTTTTCCGCCGAACGATCACCCCCGACGCCGCTGGCCGCTGACCGTCACCGAAAGCCCGACAGCCCAAGGGGTGCCGAGAGCGTCGATGTCGCCCGGTGTCAGGAAGCCACGGATGGCGAGGTCAGGCGGAGCCGGAGGGCGATCCACCGTGCCAGGGCTGTCGCTCCGAGGCCACAACGGTACTGGCGGGCTCGGGCGGAGCCAGAGGGGAATCAAGAGGGCTGGGTGGGTTGGGAGAACCGCGAACATGGCGACGGCGGGGGCGGGCGGAGCCCGAGGGAAACAAACGGGCTGGATGGGTGAGGAACCCCCGCGCCATGGCTTTCGTGCGGGTGCCACGGCGTTGGCAGCGGGCGGGGCCCGAGGAGAAACAGAGGACTCCCGCGATGGGCGCCCTTCGCCGAGCGTGCGAACGCGCAGCTCACGATGGGTTCACTGGTATCCGGCCTTCCGGCGGGCCACTGGCCGTCGCCTGGAGTTGGGCACGAGTCCTGCGGCAGTGGGCACGTGACCGGCCAGCGTGCTCAACAGGCCGGTGACGGTGCTCGCGAGACAGATCACCGATGGGTCGGAGGTGTTGCGGAACATCAGCGAATGTCCATGGAAGATCGGTGACATCATCGCTGCCGCGCTCATGCCCTCCCATCGCGACAATTCGCACATAAGTGACTACATAGAGTTGCTAATCGAACGCGTGAGCGATATCCTGGCGGTGGGTCGGCCGGTCGGTCCACGAGGGGAGGTGATCCGGGATGATGACCTCGGGTGCGGTGCTGCTGACCGACCACCGTGCCCGCTCATCCCCGCCTCTGGGCTCCTGCGCTCCAGCCGACCGTGACGGTCACGACCCCGCGCACGACCCCGCCGTCGGAGGTTCCCTCAATGCCGGCCCCGGCGGTGCGCCGGTCCTGCGCGCGCGAACACCTGCACCCCGGCGATATGTCGGGGCACATGAAACCGGCCGTATCCCTGGCGATTCCCGTGGCGCGGTCCTGCTGTTGGATCCCTCCCGAGCTCGAGGCATCACAGCCGACCCCGGCAGCGACTCCGGCACCTCACGTTCTGGCACGGCACACCCCGCAATGGCACACCTCGCAACGGTGCGTCCCAGTACCGCCCGGGCCACCGCTGAACCCGCCAACACCCGGTTCGGATCCGCCCAGTTCAGCCCGGCCGAGTTTGGCCCTGCCCAGCAGCCCGGTGTCCGGCCCTCTGGTATCCGGCCCTCCGGCGGCCCCCGGCCTTTGCCCGGTTCCGGGCAGGAGTCCTGCGGCTGCGGGCACGTGAGCGGTCAGTGTGTTCCACGGGCCGGTGCTGGTGTCCGGGAGACAGGTCAGGGTGCCCGGGAAACCGGTCAGCGTGCCGAACTGGCCGGTGACGATGCCCGGCAGGTTGGTCACGCTGTCCGGGAGGCCGGTTGGGATGTGGGGGAGGCCGGTCACGCTACCTGGGGGGCTGATCATGCTTCTTGGGCGGCTGGTTGGGATGCCCGGGCAGCTGATCACGCTGCCGGGGAGGCCGGCCGGGATGCCGGGGAGGCCGGTCACGCTGCCCAGAAGGCTGATTGGGGTGCCTGGGGGGCGGATCGGGGTGCCGGTCGTGGGCGGGGGACCGATCAGGGTGCTGGTGGTGATGCGGGATTTGGGGATCATCCTGACCATCCCGATCATCCCGATCGCTCTGGCCGCTCCGATCGCTCTGGCCGCTCCGATCGCTCTGGCCGCTCCGATCGTTCTGATCATCCTGGCCGTTCTGATCACCCTGATCCGGGTTTGGCCGGGGCGGCGATTCGGGAGTGGCTGCACCAGGCCGGGGTGATCGCCGCCGACGGGTCGCGAGTGCCGTCTGATGTGGAGGCGGCGATGGCCGAGATCGTGGCCCTGTCGCAGGCGATCGATCGGGCCGAGGCGGCGATCGCGGTCCGGCTAGCCGTGGCCGATGCCGGGAAAGGTCAGCAGTTGTTCGGGCGGCGTTCGCTCGGGGCGTGGCTGGCCGCGGCCACCGGCTCAAGGGCCGCCCGGGCGGGGGAACGGGTCACCCTGGCCCAGCAACTATCCCGGCTGCCCGACCTGGCTGCGCAACTGGCCGAGGGGACTCTGCCGTTCGGGGCTGCAGCCGCGGTCGCCTCGGCAGTCCGGCATCTGGATGACACCGACACCCGGCTGGCCGAGCCGATCCTGCTCACCCTGGCCGCCGATCCGGCCGCCACCGTCGAAGACGTCACCCAGGCTGGTCGGGCGATCCTGGAGACCGTCGACCCGGGCGGGCGGCTGGCCCGCTCCGCCGCGTTGACCGAGCGCCAGCATTTGAGCATCGCCGCCACCCTGAACGGGATGGGCCGCGTCACCGGCCTGCTCGACCCCGAACTGACCCTGCAGTTCAAAACGTGGCTGGAACCGCTGGCGGTCAAGAACGGCACCGAGGACGCCCGCAACCACGGGAAGCGGATGGCCGACGCCCTGGCCGTGCGCCTGTCTGAGGGCGGGCGTCGGACGGTGATGCATGTGGCGGTCACCGAGCAGACCCTCACCGGCGAATGCGAGGATCCCGCTCATCTGCAGGACGGGACCGCGATCCCGGCCGCCGACGCCCGCCGCATGGCCTACACCGCCGACCTACGCCGCGTCCTGCGCGACGCCGACGGCGCCCTCCTAGACCTGGGCCGCACCCGCCGCCTGGCCTCCACCGACCAGCGCGAAGCCATCCTCGCCCAATACACCACCTGCGCCCGCGAAGGATGCGACGTCCCCGCCTACCTGGCCGAGATCGACCACATCCAACCCTGGCACCCGGCCGGCCGCACCGACCTGGCCAACCTCGCCCCCCTGTGCACCCCCGACAACAAATGGAAATCCCGCCACCCCGACCGCGTCGAGATCATCGATCAGGGCAACGGCACCGTGGTGATGCGCTTCCACCGCCACCCCAAACTCCACCCCCGAAACCCCCGCCAACAGCCCTGGCAGCCCCGACAATCCCAGCAACCTGGGCGACCCGGGCAACGAACACTCACAAACCCCACCTCAACCCCGGCCTCGCCCGGGGTGCCGCACCCAACCCCGCTCCCCACCCAGGGGGTCGCACCCGACTCCGGCATGGCCGCCACCAGCACCGTACCCAACCCCGCCCCCGCCCAGGGCGTCACATCCCACCCTGGGATGACCCCCACAGCGTCGTATCCGACCCCGGCCCCGCCCGGGGTGCCGCACTCAACCCCGGGCCCGCCCAAGGCTCCGGCCTCGCCCGGGGGTGCCGCACCCGACGCCGGTATCGCCCGGGGCGTCGCATCCGGCTTCGGCCGCGCACCCTACTCCACACCCGGCCCCGCCCCGGACGGACGAGGCACACCTGTAGCAGCCGCCGGGCAACCGCACCCCACGAGCGCGGTCAGACCATCACCATGGGCGCGGAGGCAGTGACCCACAGAAGATCATCGAGACTCGCACAAGGTCACGAGCGATCGCCATGGATCGGCGCGAGCTCGAGCAGGTTGTGAGCACGGCTGTGAGCGCGGCATCCTCGGTCCTGTGGCCGCGTTCGCCGCGCAGGGGTGGTCACTCTCGCCGACACCGGATATGAGGACGCTCCCAGGGCGGGGGGAGAGCACCTGTGTCATGGCCTTCGTGCGGGTGCCACGGCGTTGGCGGGGGTGGGCGGAGCTCGAGGAGAAGCAGAGGGATGAATGGGTGGGAGAGCCATCCGTGGCCGTTATTTTGTCCGGCAATCACGGTGGTGGCGGGGCCGGGCGGAGCCCGAGGATAAACAGAGGGTTGGGTGGGTGGGGAAACCGCGGTTTCAGGTAGAGCGCATGACGTAGCCGACGCCTCGGAGGGTGTGGATTAGGCGGGGGGAGGTTCGGTTGTCGATTTTGCGGCGGAGGACCGAGACGTAGGACTCGACGATTCCGGCGTCGCCGCGGAAGTCGTAGTCCCAGACGTGGTCGAGGATTTGGGCTTTCGAGAGGACGCGGCCGGTGTTGGACATGAAGTACCGGAGAAGTTTGAACTCCGTGGGGGAGAGGGAGACCGCCGTCCCGTCGCGCCAGACTTCGTGGGATTCCTCGTCCAGTTCGATGTCGGCGAAGGACAGGCGGGGCGGGGCGGCGAAGGGGTCGCCTGAGGTGCGGCGCAGCACGGCGCGGATGCGGGCGACGACCTCTTCGAGGCTGAAAGGCTTCGTGACGTAGTCGTCGCCGCCCAGCGTCAGGCCGCGGATCTTGTCTTCGGTGGCGTCGCGGGCGGTGAGAAAGACCACCGGGGTGTACGTGCCGCTGCCACGCAACCGCCGTACCACCTCGAAGCCATCCACATCCGGCAACATCACATCGAGCACGATCAGGTCGGGGCGATGGCGGCGGGCGGCGGTGACGGCCGCGCCGCCGCTGGACGCGGAATGCACCTCGAAACCCGCGAACCTGAGGCTGGCGCCCAAGAGTTCCAGGATGTTCGGCTCATCCTCGACGACCAACAGCCGGGCTTCAGCGGAAGAAGGGGATTCAGACACCATGGCAGCTTCTTGAGGCGACATGTACGGATGCTCGGAACCTTACGAAGTTTGCCTTAAAGCCGCTGTCAAAAGATCGCATCCACGATGTGGCGGGCGATGGCGAGGCTGGATGTCGCGGCGGGGGAAGGCGCGTTGCGGACGAGCACGATCGGGCCGTGGGTGTCGATGGCGAAGTCGTCCAGGAGCGAACCGTCCCTGGCCACGGCCTGGGCCCGGACACCGCCCTCGGTTCTGGCCAGATCCTCCTTGGTCAAGGACGGCACGTAGCGCCGCGCCGCCTTGAGGAAGGTGCGCTTGGCCAGCGAGCCATACACCTCCCGGAGCCCGGTTCGCCAGTGTTGTACGGCCATGCGCCGCGTCCCAGGCCAAGCCGCGATGCCCCGCAGATCCTTGAGCGACACCTTCGACCAGGAATATCCCTCCAGCGCGAGCGCCATCACCGCATTCGGCCCCACCAGCACCTCACCGTCGATCCGCTTGGTCAGATGGACGCCAAGGAACGGATACCGCGGATCAGGAACCGGATAAATCAGCCCTCTGACCAGCCCTTTCGCCGCACCCGTCAAACGCAGATACTCCCCACGGAACGGAATGATCCGTACGTCCCCCGGCTGCCCGGCCATCGCGGCCAACCGATCCGTACCAAGCCCAGCACAGGAGACGAGCCGGTCGAAAGCGAACCGCGTCCGCCCGGCCAGCACCTCCACCCCGGACGCCGTCTCCCTGATCGCCCGGACCGGCAGCCCGAGCCGTACATCCAGGGAAGCGGCCAGGCTGCGCGCGATGGCGGGGAAGTCGGCGATCGCGGTGTGCGGGGAGTACACCGCGCCGACGCCGACCGCGTGCGGCTCGATCTCGCGCAGGCCGAGCGCGTCGAGGACGGCGATGCCGGGCACACGATTCTCACCGGCCCGGGCGGCGATTCGCTGCATTCCAGCGAGTTCGCTCCGGTTCGAGGCGATGACGAGCTTCCCGACCTCCTCGTACGGAAGCTTGTGTTCCGCGCAGTATTCCCGCAGTAAGGCGACCCCGTCCCGGCAGAGACGCGCCTTCAGCGAGCCCGGCTGGTAGTAGATGCCCGCGTGCACGACTCCGCTGTTATGCCCGGTCTGGTGCGCGCCGACCTGATCCTCCTTATCGAGCACGGTGACCTCGGCCCCCCTGGCGGTCAGTTCGCGGGCCACCGCCAGCCCCAGGATGCCCGCCCCGACAACCCCGATCCTCATGTCAGCCGCCCACCTTCGCCGCGTCGATGTGCCCCTCATCGCGAAGCCGGCGCAGCGCGTCCGCGATCGTCTCGTGCCCAGGGCGGAGCCGAATCCCCGCCCTTCAAGGGTAGAACCGCACCATTGTGACGCGGGATCCCATGAAACCGGTCATCACCCCGAAAGTTAGCGCGGACATACCCATAGCAATAGGTCCACTGAGCATCGAACTTGTGTTCGGTATGATGGTGGCATGTACGTGCCTCCGGAATGGCCGTCCGAGGTGCGCCCGCCCGGCAGCCCGGACTGGGAGAGCTCCGCCGTCACCTGGCTGCTGGACGCCGTGCCGCCCGACTACCGCGCCTATGGGGTGCTTCGCCGGCATCCGCTCGCGCTGGCCCGGATGGCGCATCACCACGTCCGGGCCGAGATCGAGGCGGCCCGCGCCGGATACCGCGGCGCCGCCGTCGACCTCAAGGACCACCTGCCGCCCCACGTCGTGGAGGCCGTGCTGGAGGTCTACCGCCAGGAAGGCCCCCGATTGGTCTCCCTCGCGGAGTCGATCGCCGTGGTGGAACGTGCCCTGCGCGGCGAACGTTTCGTGGAGCGGATGCGCCCTAGCGCAGGCCCTTGATCAGCGAGCCGATCCGCCGGACGTCCCGCATTCGCGCCTCGTACGTCGCGCCCACCAGGACCAGCAGCAGCCCGCCGACCGCCACCGGCACCCAGCGCGGCACGCTCAGCACCAGGTCGGACACCCACGGCGCCAGCTCGTGCACGGCCACCATGGCCAGCGTGAGCCCCCCGAGCAGCGCGGGCGCCTGCAGCCGCCACCGCGCCCCGGCCAGCAGCACGAGCAGTGAGGCCACGCCCAGCGCGAGTGCTCTGATCCAATTGTTCGGCTCGGCGTAGAGGTCCCAGAGGCTCGGGAGCAGCACGAACGTGAGGCCGCTGCCATAGGCGATCCAGGACGATGCCGTTCGGGCGCGCCACCAGCCGAAGGCGAGCAGGACCACCGCGACAGGCACGGTGTACGCCTCGACGACCTCCACGTTCTCGGCGTAGAGGCGGGTCCAGGAGGCGAGCAGCAGGAGCACTGTGCCGACATAACCAGGGTTGTGCCGGTCGGGGCGCAGGGCCGTACCGACCGCGATGACGCCCGCCAGGGCCAGCGCGACGCTGAGCATGCGCGGGTCCACGACGTAGCCGAACGCGATCAAGGTGAGCGCGTATCCGGCGATCTCCACCCCGATGTCCCGCAGCCGCCAGGCGGCGACGGCGGCCAGCGCCGCGACCGCGATCAGAACGAACGTCACATACCGCGCACTCTGCCCGGCCGCCAGCCACACCGCGACGGCCTCGCCCCCGGCCAGCGCCGTCGCCACCCCGGCAGCCCCAGCCCGTACGGCAGGCAGGCTCGCCCGCCACGCCACCCCAGCGGCGACGACGGCCAGGACAGCCGCCGCGACCAGGGTCGCCGTCTTGGAGACCAGCGCCCACGCCGCGACCTCGGCGACCATGCCAACCGCGAGCACGGCGAAAGCCGGCTCCCGTGACCGCCCCCCGAACGCCACCCCGGCCCCGAGCACGGCCGTGATCAGCAGCTGTACGGCGACCAGAACCCCGAACGGCAGATTGAACGCGACCGGCAGCACGACCAGCATGACGGCGGTCACCGCGACCGCGGACATGATCGCCGCGTTCTTCCGGCGGACCACCAGCGCGCACACCGCCAGGGCGATCGCCACGGTGGCCAGCACGACCACGGCGGGAACGGTGAGCGTGATCTGATTCAGCCCGAGTTCGTCGCGTGCGCCCAGCGTGCGAGGTCCATCCCAGGGCGTACGTGGTTCCCAGTTGTCTGGCGAGAAGGGCCCGATCAGCGCGACCGTGACCGGAACCAGCACCGGCGAAGCGACCAGCAGACCGAAGCCACCGGCGGCGACCGCGGCGATTCTGCCGATCTCGCGCCCGATCGTGGGCCGGACAAGCAGGGCGATCCCGGCGACGGCGAACGCGGCGACAGGGGTCGGCACAGGCCACCAGTTCGCGTCGACGGACAGCCGGATCGGATACACCAGCGCCGCCGCCAGCGTGATGGCGGCCCCACCCGCGAGCGGGATCGTCCATCGGCCGCGCGAGGCCTGGAACAGCGCGATGGCGGCAGCCGCGACCAGCACGCCGGAGAGGGCGAACCCGCCCTGGAGGTCGACTTCCCGGATGGTCAGCAGCACGCCCACCGCTGAGCCGATCGTCCAGGTGATCCAGAAGCAGACGATGGCGGTGCCGCGCTTGAGCCGATGCCAGAGCAACAGGTCGATCCCGGCAGTGGACACCAGCGCGGTGGTGATCCAGAGGGCGTCCCGGTCGATGCTGAGGACCGGCAGGGCCAGCTGCCCGAACCCGATCGCCACCGGGACGGCCAGGTTGAGCGTGTGGATCCGCTCGCCGACGACCACGTGGACGAGCAGGCCGTACAGGGCGAAGAGCGCACACATGACGGCGATCAAGACGCCGGTGTACGTCAGCGGCTCGATGCGATCAAGTCCGGCCAATCCGACCTGCCAGGCGGCGTAGCCGTCAAGCAACATCAGGGCGAACCCGAGCAGCGCCATGGTCTCGGCGGTCGCGCTCAGCCCCCGGCGCAGCAGGAACAGCGGCGTCGCCAGCGTCAGCGCCGTGAACCCCAGCAGAACCGCCGCCCGCCCGCCGATCCCGAGATACCCCCAGCTCACGACGGTGAACACGACCGCCGCCACAACCAGCAGCAACCCACCCAAACCCAGCAGCAGATTTTGTACGGCCTTGCCGGACATATCCGTCGGACGCTGCGGCGGAACGGGCGGAGGCCCCCACGCGGTCGCGGCTTGGTTGGGACCCCCGCTTGCTCCCGCCATGGCCGGAACTTTGTCGCGAATGGCGCGCAGCGTCGTAAGCAACACCTCGCGCCGGGCCAGGAGGTGACCCTCCCGGGCCCGCAGATCGGCCAGCGCCAGATCGAGCTGCCACAGCTCGGTCGCCGCCGGCCCGACGAGGGGCAGCCCGCAGGCCGGACAGGCGGTGTTAGACCCGGTCAGCTGCTGACCGCAGTCCGGGCACGGAAGGGGACCACCGGAGTTCATGCACGAAACAATGCCGCCCCGCCCGCGCGAGCACATGCGTATATGTACTCAGTTACTGATAAGTAGCCATGGATCCCGGCCCGCATGAGAAGCCGGGATCCATGGCTTCTGCGTCAGAGGTAGCTCTGCCGCTCGATCCTGAAGGAGACCCCGCCCTGCTCGTCGATGGCGGCGTCCAGGGATTTGTCGTCCAGGACATCGGCGGCCTCGGCGTCCAGGAAGACCCGGGCGCCCTCGACGTCGATCACCTGGTCGGTGACCGCCGGAGCGTCCGCCACCGAGAGCAGCAGGGCTCCCGGCTCGTCGGGCTGGCCAGCGATGCGAATGCCCGTGTCCGCCGAATCCGTCGACTGCGCGGTGAGATCACGGATCACCTGTACGGCGTTGTCCGTCAGTGTGAGCACGATGACTCCTCGTTCTGGTCGGGTGTTTCGTCCCACCTTGCCCCCGACTAGCGAGTTCACACATCCGGCTCAGCGAACCGCCCAGCGGGCGATGATTCCGATAATCGCCATCGCGCCGAGGGCGACGCCGACCCACAACGCCACCATGGAGATGGGCACACCGCCGGACTCGGCGGCCGCGGCGGGCTTCGCCACGGCAGGCTGGGCCGGGGATGGCGACGCGGCGACCTTGGCCGGGAGCGGGACCTCGTAGACCGGGCTGCCGACTCCTTCCGAGCCGGTGAGCAGGGCCGATCCGTCCCGCGTGTACGTCACCGACTCCGACTGCGCGAGGGCGGGCATGGAAACTTTGGACACCAGTTTGTCCGGAGCTTTGTAGATAGATGCGGAAAAATAGGTACGAATAACGAAGGTCGCGCCGTCAGGGGCGTACGCGGCATCGGTGGCCATGATCGGCGCCTCACCGACGCGGCGCAGCACGTTGGTCCGGTCGGTACGGAGAATCTTCGGAGCTTGGTAGATCGACCCCACGAACTCCTTGGTGACCACGTAAAGGCGCCCCGTCTTGGGATGCACCATGAGCCCTTCGGCGTTCCGGCCCCCATCCGCGTACCGAAACCGGTACCGCACGGCCTGCAACGTGGCATCCCTCATCCGCTGAGGCTCGATCACCTTATAAACGGAAATATCCGGCCATGCGCCTTCCAAATTGTCGCCGATGTCGGCGAACCACAGCACCCCACGGCCAGTCTCCGGGTCCTTCGACGCGGCCATCGCCTCCCAGTCCCGAGCCTCCGCCCCGGCCAGCGTGAACGTCGCCCGGGTCCGCCCGTCCATGCCCACAGCGAAAAACTGCGGCCCCGCGTCGCTGTCGTTATGGGTGTAGATGATGTCCGGATGCGTCGGCGAGAGCGCGAGCCCGCTCGACTCGGTGATCCTCTTGTCGCGAAACTTGAACAGGACCCGCTCGGTATCGTCCGCCCAGGCAGGCGTCGCCGTCACGACCCCAACCACCAGCATCACCAGCCCGATGACTTTCACCCTCGCTCCCCCCATGCGGCAATCATTGCTGATAGTCCCCACGAGCGCTCGCCTGGAGTCCACTCCAGGTTCATAAGCTGAGGTCCATGGAGTATGGACAACTAGGTCGCACTGGACTCAAGGTCAGCAAGCTCTGTCTGGGCACGATGAATTTCGGCCCGCACACCACCGAGGAGGACTCGTTCGCGATCATGGATCGCGCGCACGAGCTGGGGATCAACTTCTTCGACACCGCCAACGTCTACGGCTGGAAAATGGGCGAGGGTGTCACCGAGCAGATCGTCGGGCGCTGGTTCGCCCAGGGCGGCGGTCGCCGGGAGAAGACCGTCATCGCCACCAAGCTGTACGGCTCCATGGGCGAATGGCCGAACGACAACCTCCTGTCCGCGCTCAACATCCGCCGCGCCTGCGACGCCTCGCTCAAGCGCATGCAGACGGACTACATCGACATCTACCAGGCCCACCACATCGACCGGAACACCCCGTTCGAGGAGTTCTGGGAGGCCATGGAGGTCCTGCGGACCCAGGGCAAGATCCTGTACGTCGGTTCGTCCAACTTCGCCGGCTGGCACATCGCCAAGGCCCAGGAGGCGGCCCGCCGCCGCAACTTCCTCGGCCTGGTCAGCGAGCAGTCCAAGTATCACCTGCTGCAGCGCTCGGTCGAGCTGGAAGTCCTGCCGGCCTGCGAGGACTACGGGCTCGGGGTGATCCCGTGGAGCCCCCTCGCCGGAGGTCTCCTCGGGGGCGTCCTCCGGAAGATCGAAAAGGGCCGTACGGCCACCCCGGACCAGCAGGCCGAGATCGAGCGGCTCCGTCCGCAACTGGAGCAGTACGAGGCGTTCTGCGATGAGCTGGGGGAGGACCCGGCGAATGTCGGCCTGGCCTGGCTGCTGCACCAGCGCGCGGTGACCGCTCCCATCATCGGCCCGCGCACGGCCGAACAACTGGACGGAATCACCCGGGCACTGGAGATCAAGCTCGACGAGAAGGCACTGGCCCGTCTCGACGAGATCTTCCCCGGCCCCGGGGGAACCGCGCCGGAGGCGTACGCCTGGTGAATGAGCTGGGTGCGCTGGTCAGCTGACCAGCGCACCCAGCACCACGATGAGCACGAGCAGGCCCAGCACGGCCGGCACCAGCCAGCGTCGAGGACGATCCACGCCGACGAGCCTAACCGCGCCTACCGAGTGGGTAGTCCTCAATGGGTTCATACCGTAGGGGCGGCCCTTGGTGACTCTCGAACAATTGCGCACTCGTCGCCTGCCAGAACGTCCCTTCGAACTCGCTCAACGCCTCGACAAGTGGGGAAATTTCAGCCGATTTCCGCGACCTGGCCAGGGTGAAATGGGCCCGGTAGGGCCGTTCGTCGATGTGCCCCGCACCCGCTCGCCTGGCCCCGGCCGCCAGCGACCCCGCCAGCCTGGCCAACCTCGCCGGAGCCCGCAAACTCAGCCACAAGGTGACCGCCCGCCCAGGCTTGGCAAACGCCCCCGACCGTCCCAACGCCAGCGTCACCGGTTCATGATGCCCAGCGGCCCGCGCCAACCTGACCCCAAGCTCCGCCCGCGCCTTATCCGGAACCTCCCCCAGAAAAGCCAACGTGATATGCCAGTTGACCGGCTCAACCCAGGTCAACTCCGGCCATTCCCGCCGCAACGGCTCAACGGCCTCCTCAACTTCGGCGAGTACGTCCGGCGGAGGCACCAACGCCACGAACATCCTGCTCACCTTGAGGATTCTCGCAGCCGTCGGGTTTCCGGCGTCTCGGCTTGAGGCGGTCCACCGTGGTGTCACCGACAAAAGTGCTCCTTGGTCTTCCCGGTGATCTTCTGTCGCTTGCGCGGGGGCGTCGGCGTGCCGTCACCTGCGCGGTGCCTGAGGGAGGCGGAGGCAGAAGCAGGCGCCCGTTTCACCCGGTTCAAAGTACGCGTCGCCGCCGTTGGCTCTGGCCAGGTGCCGGACGATCCACAGCCCGAGTCCCGAGCCCTCCGTCCCCCGGCGGGCGCGCGCACCACGGGTGAAGCGGTCGAACAGGCTGGCCTCGAACTCTGCGGGCACGCCGGGCCCGTTGTCGCACACCCGGATCTCCACCCCGCCGGGCTGTTCGGCGACGTCGATCTGAAAGGGCGGGGCTCCGTAGGCGAAGGCGTTCTCCAGGTAGTTGACCAGCATCTCCGACAGCTCGCCGCGATCGGCCAGCGCCCGGACCCCGGGGTCGCACGACACGTTCACGTTCCGGGGGCGGTCGGCGAACTCGGCCAACCGTTCCAGGATCACCTCCAGCACCGGCACCGGCACCGTGGTGGTGTGCGAGACCTCCGCGTCGATCTTCGCCACAGTGAGAAGTTTCTTGACCAGGGACTGGATATGGGCGGTGCGATCGGCGATGCGGCCGAGGACGTCGGCTCGTTCCTCGTCGGTGAAACTCTCCCGGGGGTCGCGCAGCATGTCCACCAGCTGGCCGATCCCCGTGAGCGGGTTGCGGACCTCATGGGCCGCCACCGCGATCACCGAGCCCCGCCGTTCGAGTTCCGCTTCGAGCTCCTGCTCGGCCTGCCGCCGGAGGGTGACATCACGCAGCGCGGCGACATGCAGGAGCTGTCCGGCGACCGTGGTGGTGGTGGCGCGCATCTCGACCACCCGCGTCTGGCCGCCGGGCAGCATCAGGTCGATCTCGGTTGATTCGCCGGCGACGACCGGATAGCCAAACAGGGTGCCGATGAGTTCACCCGTGGGCCGGCCGACGAGTTCCTCGGCGGCGGGGTTGCAGATTCGGATCACGCCGCTGTCGTCGACCGCGACGATTCCGTCGGCCAACGCCGACATGACGATCCGCCGGGCGTCGTGTCCGAGATTCGCGGGCCGCGCCGGTTCGGCGTCGTGCGGCTCACCCATCAGGACCCAGCCCGGTTGTTCCGCGGTGGGGATGGGCAGGCATCGTGGCGGTTTCGGGGAGGATGCGGAAGACCCCGGGATAGGGGTCACCGATGTGCATACCGGCGCTGTCGATGCTGACCTGGCGGATGGCGTGGTCGTGCCCTGAGCCCCGCGTCTGCAGGACGGCGATGGCACGTTGCACGGCTGCCGTGCCGTCCACGTACTGGAGCAGGATCGTCACGTCGGTGAGGTTGGCGATCTCCGTGATCGGCGACGTTCCCACCCCGGCCGGCGCGGCGGTGAACAGGGTGGTGATCTCGTCCTGCCGGACGATCCCGCCCAGCGCGATCACGAAGTCGAGCAGGGTGCGGGGCGATGATCTCCGCTCCAGAGCGGAGAGGCTGTCGATGACGAGCCGGGCGGGCGCGAAGTCCCTGATCTCTCTCCTGATCTGGAGGAAACGATCCTCCACCGAGGCCACCTCCGGATAGGCGGCGGTGACCCGGAGCAGTCCCGACGCCTCCATGGCGTCCAGGTCGAGACCCCAACCGGCGGCACTGCGGCTGAGCTGGTCGCGGGTCTCGTCGAAGGCGTGGAACAGGCAGCGTTCCCCCGCCCGGAACGCGGCATCCGCGAACTGCAGGGCCGACAGCGTCTTTCCGGCTCCGAGCGGCCCTGTGAGCAAGATGACCGCGTCCCGGAAGACGCCGCCGTCCAGCATGGCGTCCAGCTGGGAGTTGCCGGTGCAGACCCGCTCCTGCGACGCTCGCTCGCGCGGGGCGAGGAGCGCGAGCGGGATGATGACCATCCCGTCCGTCTGGTCGATGGTGAACAGCCACTCCCCGGTCCGGTGCGTGCCGCCGCGGAACTTGACCACCTCGATCGTCCGGCGCCGTCTCTCGTTCAGCAGGATGTTCCGGACGATCACCACATTGTCGAGGACGAACTCCTCGACGCCATGCCGGGAGACATTGCCGTACTCCTCGTCGCGTTCGGTGGTGAGGACCGAGGTGACGTCGAGCGACCCCAGGACGTGGATGAGCCGGAGCAGTTCGTGACGGATGAGTTCGCGGTCGCGGAAGCGGACGAATACCGCGCCGAGTGAGTCCAGGCAGAGGCGTCTGGCACCGATCTGGCGGACGGCGCGATCGATGCGGGCCATCAGCGCGCCGAGGTCGAAGGTCCCGACCGTGAGCGATTCCTCACTGATGTCCGCCGCGGCGTCGACGAACATCCACTTACCGTCGGCCTCCCAGCGGGCGATGTCGAAGCCCAGGAACGCGGCGTTGCGGCGGATGTCATCGGGCGTCTCGTCGAAGGCGACGAATACCCCGGGTTCGTCATAGCGCATCACGCCGCGGGCGAGGAATTCGACGGCGAACAGGGTTTTCCCGCTGCCGGTTGTGCCTGATACGAGGGTGGACCGGCCGACGGGCAGCCCGCCGACGGCGACGTCGTCGAAGCCGCTGATCCCGGTGGGCATTCGCTGGATCGCGGCGCCGCCTGTCATCGTTCCGGCCCGTCCGGGGACGCGGCGTTCACGCCGGGGAGGCCGAGGAACCGGGCGACCCTGCCTTGGTCGGACAGATCACCGATGACCCGGAACTTGGGGAGCGGGGCGACCCTGATCACTGTGGGGGTGGCCAGGATCCTTTCCTCCTCCGCGAGGTCCGGCCGGGTGGCGGCGTCGATGACCTCGATCTCGTGGCAGCCGGGAAGATAGGTGTCACACAGGCCCCGGAGATTCGACGCCGCGCTCGCCGACCGCGGTGTCTGCCCGACCACGTACAACCTGAACGAGTAGGTCGTCATCGGCGTCGACACCCACAATCCCTCCCGGCGGCCTCTTTGCGCCGACATACCCCCTCTTACCAGCTGCGTAACCATTCCGTAATCATCGGCCGTGGTCACCCGCCTTCCGGCCAGACACGACGGTCTCCAGCAGGTACGCCCGCTGCTTTCTGGTGAGATCGCCGATCGCGCTGTCAGCCTGGGAAGGTGCTGTCGGGGAAGTCGTTGGTGGTTGTGGTGGTGGGGAGGGTGATTTTGTCGCCTTCGGTGAGGCCTTCGGTGATTTCGATGTAGAGGTCGCTGCGGATGCCGGTCTGGACTGGTTTTTTCTGGCCGGTTTGGGTGGTGATGGTGGCTGTTCCGTCTTGGGTGGTTTGTACGGCTCTCGCGGGGACGTAGAGGGTGTTCTCGGATTCGGCGGTGGTGACCAGGACGGTGGCGGATTGGCCTAGGAGTAGGCCTTCGGGGTGTTCGTCGAAGGTGATGGTGACGCCGTACTGGACGAGTTGGCCGGTGGTGGTGGCGGTGGCGTCGATGTGGCTGACTTTGCCGAGGTGCGTGGTGGTTTGGTCGGTGGTGAGGGTTATTTCGGCGGGTTGGCCTACCTTGAGGTGGCCGATGTCGGATTGGGTGAACATGGCTTGGAGTTGGAGGTTGTCCAGGTCGCCGAGGGTGATGAAGGTGCCGGAGGTGTAGTCGGTGTCCAGGGTTCCGGCGATGGAGAGGACGGTTCCGGCGGCGGGGGCCTTGATGGTGACTCCGGCCAGGGCTTCCTTGGCTTCGGCCAGGTCGGTGGTGGCTTGGCTGACGTTCGCTTCTAGTTCTGCTTCGGTGAGGGCTCTGCCCTGAGAGCCGCCGCCGCTTGGAGCGCTGCCTCCTGAACCGCCGGTCTGTCGGGTTTGCGTGTCCTGGGTTCCTTGGCTGGGTTGGGTCGCGGCGCAGGTGGGGGTCGCGCGGGGTGCTGCGGTGGGGGATGGGCTCGGGCTTGGCGCGGGGGGGTCGGTCTGGATGGTGAGCTCGCCGACTCGGGATGCGGGCTTGCCGCTGGGGCTGGCGCTGGGGGACTCGGGCGGGGTTCCGGCAAGGGCGGGTTCCACCGCTATGCCGGAGGAAGGCGAGGGCTGGGGCGCGGAGCTCGGGCTGGCGGAAGGTTTGGCGGTCGGGTTCCCGCTGGGGTTCGCGCTTGGCTTGGGCGTACTCGACGGAGGGCAGGACGACCCAGAACCGCCGCCGGCTCCAGAACCGCTACCACCCGCGGCACCGCTGGTGCCGGTACTGCCACTCGCGGAGCCACCACTACCGCTGCTGGAGGTCGGGTTGTCGAGGTCGTATTCGGCCGAGGCGAGGGCCGCCTTGGCGGCGGTGTAGTTCTCCTTGGCGACCGTGTTGTCGATGCGGGCGAGGATTTCGCCCTTTTTGACCTTATCGCCGATGGAGACGTAGATCTTCTGGACCTTGCCCTGCGAGGTGAAAGAGAGGTCGCGCATGCCGTTGTCGACCGTGGTCGCGGCGGCGGAGACCGAGGAGACGACGGTGCCCCGGGAGGCGGAGGCGTACTCCAGGCGGGGGGCCGCGGCGGAGTCGTCGCCGGTCATATAGATCACGCCGGTGCTCACCAGGACGATCGCCGCCAGGGCGAGCCCTCCCTTGCGCAGGAGGGAGGACGGGCTGCTCGACATCATGGCGGCCATCCTGGCGAGCGCGCGTCATGCCCCGCTTAACCCTGCCTGAGAGTTGGCTGTGCGTGTTGGCAGCAAACCTTCAGGGACAGCGGAGCTGGACTCAAGCGGGGACCGGCAGTGTCTAGCCTCGTGAAGCTGTCGACGAAGCGCAGAGCGCTGATCGTGAACCTCTTGCTCGGGGGGCTGCTGCTCGGCGGCGTGGCGGCCGCGTACGCCTCGCTGGGCAGCGGCTCCCCGGCGGGAGCCGCGCCGCTGACCACGCCGGTCACCCGGGGCAGCGTGGTCGCCTCGGTGTCGGCCTCCGGAGCCGTGGAGAGCGCGCGGACCAGGTCGCTCACCTTCGGGACCAACGGAACGGTCGAGTCGATCAGGGTCGAACCGGGAGACAAGGTCAAGAAGGGCGCGGTCCTGGCCCGGCTGGACGACACGGCCGCGCGCGAGTCCCTGGAGGCCACCAAGGCGAGCCTGGACGCAGCCGAGGACGCCGACACCTCGACCGCCTCCGGCTACTCCCAGTACATCAACGCCCGCAACTCCTACCGCGCCGCAAAGCGCGCATTGAACGCGACAGTGATCAAAGCGCCATACGCGGGCACGGTGACCGCCGTGAACGGAACCGTGGGCGGCTCCTCCGGCGGTTCTTCGGGTGGTACGGCGGGCGCGGGCGCCCAGAGCGACACCAGCACCGGCTTCATCGAGCTCGCCGACACCACCGCGTTGCGCATCGTCGGGCAGTTCACCGAAGCCGACGTGACCAGGCTCAAGGTGGGTCAGACCGCAACGGTCACGTTCGACGCGCTCACCGGGGTCTCCGCGAGCGGCAAGGTCACCGTGATCGACCCGCAGCCGCAGACGAACAACAACGTCGTGCAGTACGCCGCGACGGTCAGCCTCTCCGAGGTCCCGTCGACCGTGCGCCTCGGGCAGACGGCCAGCGTGCAGGTCATCATCGAGACCGTCGACGACGTGCTGACCCTGCCGAGCGCGCTGATCACCACGGCCGGCGGGCAGAGCTCGGTGACCCTGCTGAACAACGGGCAGCAGGTCAGAACTCGGGTGGAGGTCGGCGTGAAGGGCGACGCCGCGACCGAGATCGTCTCCGGGCTGAAGGAGGGCGACCAGGTCGTCCGTCCCACGACCACCACGACCACCGGCGGGGGCCTCCAGCTCCCGGGTGGCCTCGGCGGCGGTGGCCTCGGTGGCGGTGGCCTCGTCCGTGGCGGTGGCGGTCAGGGTGGAGGTAGCCGATGAGAGCGTTCCCTGTCCTCGATGTCCGGCGTGGCCGGAAGCCGATAATCGATCGCCAAGGTGGAAGCCGATGAGCGCGCCCCTCGTGCTCGATGTTCAGGATGTACGCAAGGTCTACGGCCAAGGGGAGACCGCCGTGCACGCGTTGCGCGGGATCACCCTTGCCGTCGAGCCCGGCGACTATGTGGCGATCATGGGTGCGTCCGGTTCCGGCAAGTCCACGCTGATGAACATCATCGGGTGTCTGGATGTGCCGTCGTCAGGGGCGTACCGGCTGGATGGCACGGATGTGGGCGTGCTGGACGACGTGCGCCTGGCCATCGTCAGGAATCGCAAGATCGGGTTCGTGTTCCAGTCGTTCAACCTCATTCCCCGGATGAGCGCGCTCATGAACGTCGAGCTTCCCTTGGCGTACGGCGGGGTGAAGGCCGGAGAGCGCAGGAAGCGCGCGCTGGCCGCACTCGAGCGGGTGGGTCTGGCCGATCGGGTGCACCACCAGCCCAACGAGCTGTCCGGAGGGCAGCAGCAGCGGGTCGCGATCGCGAGATCGCTGGTCAACGCGCCGACGCTGCTCTTGGCCGACGAGCCCACGGGGGCGCTGGACAGTACGTCCACCCGTGACGTACTGGGCATTTTCGACCAGCTCAGCCTGGGCGGCCGGACCATCGTCGTGATCACCCACGAGTCGGACGTGGCCGCGCACGCCAAACGCGTCGTCCGGTTGATGGACGGGCAGATCATCGCGGACATCCGCCAGTCGCCGGTCTCGGGACCGCCGCCCCGGCTCGAAGAGGTGAGCTTGTGAACACGCTCGAAGTGTTGCGGTTCGCCGTGCGCGGCCTCATGGCCAACAAGATGCGCAGCACGCTGACCACGCTGGGCATCCTGATCGGCGTGGCCGCGGTGATCCTGCTGGTGGCGGTGGGGGAGGGCGCGTCCCAGCAGATCCAGGGGAACATCCAGCGCCTGGGCGCGAACTCGCTGACGGTCTCCTCGACCACATCGGGCGGTGGCGGCGGTGGTGGGGGCGGTGGCTTCGCCGGGCCGTTCGGTGGTGGTGGCGGGCAGCAGCAGAACTCGGGTCCGCGTACCCAGGCGAAGGATCTGACCGTGGACGACGCCCGCGCGCTGGCGGACCGGGCGAACGCGCCGTCGGTGAAGAGCGTGTCGCCGGTGGTGACCGCGCAGAACCAGACGGCCACCTACGAGGGCGCGAGCCATGCCGTGCAGCAGGTGGTCGGCACTTACCCGAGCTACTTCGAGGCGTCCAACAAGCCGGTCGCGCAGGGCACGTACTTCTTCAACGAGGACGTCCTGGCCGCCCGGAAGGTCATCGTGATCGGCCAGACCGTGGCGGAGAACCTGTTCGGCCAGGTGAACCCGGTCGGCAAGCAGATCAACGTCACCGGGGTGCCGTTCACCGTGGTCGGCGTGCTGAAAGAGTCGGGTTCGTCCGGCTTCCAGGATGGCGACGACCTGGCCATCGCGCCGCTGCCGGCCGTCCAGCAGAGCCTGACCGGGTTCGGGCCGCTCGGCCAGATCGTGGTGCAGGCCACCAGCGCCGACACGGTGGACGTCGCCCAGGACGAGATCACCCAGGTGCTCAACCAGCGGCACGGCATCACCGGTACGGCAGCCGCCGACTACCGCATCCTCAACCAGGCCACCCTGCAGGAGACGGTGGGCGCCGCCATCGGCACGTTCACCGTGCTGCTCGGCGCGGTGGCCGCGATCAGCCTGCTGGTCGGCGGCATCGGCATCACCAACATCATGCTGGTCACGGTCACCGAGCGGACCCGGGAGATCGGCATCCGCAAGGCGATCGGCGCGCCCAGGAGCGCGATTCTGGGCCAGTTTCTCGCCGAGGCGACCATGCTGAGCTTGTTCGGCGGCCTGCTCGGGGTGACGGTCGCGGTGATCGGCGCCCAGTTCACCATCGCGGGGATCACCCCCTCGGTGGTGCCGAGTTCGGTCGCCCTGGCGCTTGGCGTGTCGGTCGCGATCGGGTTGTTCTTCGGCAGTTATCCCGCCAACCGCGCCGCCAAGCTGCGGCCCATTGAAGCGTTGCGCTTCGAGTGATTTCGAGTGATTTCGGATGAGAGGAGCGAGCGTGAGCAGGCGTAGGCCGTCTTCGGGTGAACTGCTGGAGAAGTCGCCGTACGGCGAGGATCTCGACAGCGAGCTGATGGAGCGCCCGATCCGGGCGAAGGCGTCCAAACTGACCGTGACGCTGGCGGCGGGGGTGGTGCTGACGGCCGGAGTGCTGCTCGGCATCCAGGCGCAGAAGACCTGGGGATCGAGCAGCACCGGGGATCGCCAGGCGTTGATCGCCGGAGCGTTGGCCGGCCAGGGCGGCGGCCTGCGCCAGGGCACCGGCTCAGGTCAGGGCGGCGGTCAGGGCGGGTTCGGCAACGCGACATTCGGCACCGTCAAGCTCGTCGACGGCAACAAGATCTACGTCGAAGCCAACGGCGCCACCACGGTCGTCACCACGAACGGCGACACGAAGATCCAGCTCAGCAAGGAGGGCAAGGTCGGCGACATCAAGCCTGGCAGCACCGTGGTCGTCCAGGGCGAACGCGACGCCGACGGCAACGTCGCCGCGACAACGGTCAGCGAAGGGGGCTTCCCCGGAGTGGGCGGTCGGTGATGCAGGCTGAAGCGCGGCTGCTGGTCGTGGACGACGAGCTCAACATCCGGGAACTGCTCGCCGCCAGCCTGCGCTTCGCCGGTTTCGAGGTCGTCATCGCCGCCGACGGCAGGGAAGCCGTCCTGATGGCCGAACGGGTACGTCCTGACCTCATGGTTCTCGACGTTATGCTGCCCGATATGGATGGCTTCGCGGTCGCCACCCGGCTGCGTTCTGCCGGTCGGCGCATCCCGGTGCTGTTCCTCACCGCCAGGGACACCACCGACGACAAGCTGGCCGGCCTCGCGCTGGGCGACGACTACGTGACCAAGCCGTTCAGCCTGGAAGAGGTGCTGGCCAGAATCCGGGCCGTGCTCCGCCGCACCGGCGGCGACCCAGGCATCCCCGCCCGCCTCCAGGTCGCCGACCTGGAACTCGACGAGGACGCCCACCAGGTCTGGCGCCAAGGCCGCCCGGTACGCCTCTCGCCCACCGAATTCAAACTCCTGCACTATTTCATGGTCAACCAGGGCCGAGTCCTGTCGAAGGCCCAGATCCTCGACCATGTCTGGCACTACGACTTCGGCGGCGACCGCAACGTGGTCGAGTCCTACGTCTCCTACCTCCGCCGCAAGATCGACACCCAGGACCCCAAACTGATCCACACCCTGCGCGGAGTCGGCTACGTGCTCCGCGCTCCCCGCCGGTGACGTGCCCCATGAAGGCCGATCGAATGGTCGCGACCAAGCCGCGTGACGTGGCCGTGACGGCCGATGGAGTGGTCGCGACGAAGCCGGTGGCCTGGCCATGAAGAAAAGGCTTGCCCGTACCCCGCTCTGGCTCCGCCTGGTGGTCGGGACGCTTGCCCTGGTCACCCTGGCCATCACGCTGACCGGCGGCTTCGCCGTCCAGCTGCTGCGTGGCTACCTGACCGAGCAAGTGGACGAGCAACTGGCCGCCACCAGCCGCCCACTCCGCGACATGATCGATATCCCCGAGGCCGATCTGCGCCCCCGCGACTCCCCGCCCCGCCCGCAACGCTTCTTCGGCCTCTTCCACGTCAGCATCCTCGACGCCCAAGGCAACCAGCTCCGAACTGTGGCCGAATCCCCCATAGAGGAGAAACCCGCCCTCCCGAAACTCACCGCCGCCGAGGTACAGCAACGCGCCGGCAAGCCCTTCACCGTTACCTCCGTGGGCAACCTGGACCCTCCCTGGCGGGTGATCGCCGTCCCCGGCCGCGACGGTCAGAGCCGCGTGATCGCCATCAACATGGGCGACCTGGAACGAACGGTCTCCCGCCTGACCACGATCGTCACCGGCGCCGGCGGAGCCGTCCTGGTCGCCCTGGGTCTCGCCTGCTATTGGCTGGTACGGCGCAGCCTGCGCCCCCTCGGCGAGGTCGAGCGCACAGCCGCCGCCATTGCCAGGGGAGATCTGTCGCAACGGGTGCCGATGCGGCATCGCCGTACCGAGATGGGACGACTGGGGCGGGCGATCAACGGCATGCTCACCCAGATCGAAGCCGCCTTCCAGGACCGGGAGGCGTCGGAGGCGGCGGCCAACCGCTCGGCGTACGAGGCGAAACGCTCGGAAGAGCGCATGCGCCGCTTCGTCGCCGACGCCTCGCACGAGCTGCGCACCCCGCTCACCTCCATCCGCGGCTTCGCCGAGCTCTACCGGCAGGAACACGGCCGCAACCCCGACGACGACCTGGCCGGTCTCGTCCGCCGGATCGAGGACGAAGCCGCCCGGATGGGCCTGCTGGTCGACGATCTGCTCCTGCTCGCCCGCCTCGACCAGCAACGCCCCTTCGAACGGGAGCCCGTCGACGTCCTCAGCCTGGCGGCGGGCGCCGTCCTGGACGCCCAGCTCCTCGCCCCCGACCGGGAAATCGAACTCCTCCGGCTGGACGACTCCGACACCCCCGTCACCGTGGACGGCGACGAAACCCGCCTCCGCCAGGTCATCGGCAACCTGGTCGGCAACGCCCTCCGCCACACCCCCGCCGGCACCGCGTTCCACGTCGGCGTCGGCCTCCTCCCCGACGCCACCGCCATCATCGAAGTCGCCGACGAAGGCCCAGGCGTCCCCGACCCCGACCGCGTCTTCGAACGCTTCTACCGGGGCGACCCCTCCCGCACCCGCAACTCCGGCGGCACCGGCCTAGGCCTGTCCATCGCCGCCGCCCTGGTCCACGCCCACGGCGGCACGATCACCGCGGAGAACACCACCCCAGGCGCCCTCTTCCGCATCCAACTCCCCACCAGAACCTGACGGGCTGGTAACCGCTTCCACTGGGCCGGCGTGATCGCACGCACGGCGATCCGGTGCCGTGGGAATGCCGAGGTCCTCCAGCTTGGATCGGTCGCTCGAGCTCAACCCGCCCTTACAGCTCGAACCCGATCACGTTGACTCCTACGAAGACCAACTCGTGTCCGGATCTGCCGCCGACCGGGCGTCACGGCACGTTACGAGCGTCCCCTGCAGCGAACATCCGGCCATCAACGTCGAGGTCCGACCAGAGCGGCGAGCTCGGTGTCGACGACTTCGGCGGCGTAGGGGGCGGCGTCCGGGGTGATCGGGCGCAGCAGGCCGAACACCTCCATGGACACCAGTCGCTGCTGACCCCGCGGCTGTCGGTCTTGGCGCGGTCGTGGGTGACCGGATCGGTCCTGTCCGCCCTCGCGTACGGCGCCCTCAACATCACCGAGGCGTTCCTCGCGTGGGATTCGCCCGCGCAGGTCGCATTGTCCCTCGCATGGTTCATGCAGGTCGCGTTCTGGGGTCTTCTGAAGGCCGTCACGACGCTGCGGACCGGCAACGCTTGGCTGCACATCGCGACCACCCACACCATCCACCTCGCCGAGGCCCCGGCCGTCGCAATCACCTTCGACCTGCGATGACGGCGACCCTGCTGGCCCACGCCGGGCACGTCGCACCCCACGGCGGCACCGAGGGGTTCATCGGGGTCGCGCTGCTGCTCGTGGGCGCGGCGACGGCACTGTGGCGGGCCCGCCGACGAGACAGCTGAAGGAGCCCAGCCTGTCCTGAGGTTGGACGCGGCGGCAAGACCGTCTTCGCCTCGCCATGGCCTGAACGCAAACCGGGACCGTGACAAGTCGGAACGGCCCTTGATCGCCGCCTCAGAGATCGGCTTTGATGAACCGTCCCCGGGCAGGGGCTGGCCCGACAGGCAGGAGTGGTGGAGCCGGGTGGAGTTCAACGTGCTGGGGACGTTGCAGGTCATCCGGGATGGACGCGAGGTCACGCTCGGGGACGCCCACAAGCTGAGGCTGACGCTCGCCGTCCTGCTGGCCGGGGCGGGTCGGCCGCATTCGGCCGAGACTCTGGTCGATGCGGTCTGGGGCGAGGATCCGCCCGCTTCGGCGCGGCACAACCTCTACCTCTACGTCCATCGGTTACGCCGGGTCCTGGGCGAGGACGTGCTGCTGCGCGGGCCAGGCGGCTACACCCTCCACGCCCCGGGGCTGGACGCCCGCCGCTTCGGCGACCTGACCGCCCGGGGCGAGGCCGCGCTGGCCGCAGGGGAGGCCGAACTGGCCGCCAAACTGCTGGGTGAAGGGCTGGGGCTGTGGCGGGGTGAGGCGTTCGCCGGGTTCACCGACTGCCCGCCGGTCGCCGAGACGGCGCGGACTCTGGAGGAGGCCCGGCTCGCCGCCGCCGAGTCGTGGGCGATCGCCATGCTCCGGGCGGGGCGTCCCGGCGACACCGTCGCCGAACTCACCGAGCTGGCCCGGCGCAACCCCTTCCGCGAAGAGCTGCGCAGGCACCTGATGCTGGCGCTGTATCGGTCCGGCCGCCAGGCCGAGGCACTGGAGAGCTACCACGAGGCCCGGGGGCTGCTCGACCGGGAACTCGGCGTCGAGCCCGGCCTTGACCTGCGGCGGCTGCACGAGGCGATGGTGCGCGGGGACGAGGAACTGATCCCTCTTCCGGCCGACAGCGGCGAGTGTCCGTACCGAGGACTGGCGGCCTTTCAAGCGGCCGACGCCAGCTGGTTCTTCGGGCGGGAGGCGCTGCGGGACCGGCTGGTGGAGCTGGCCGACCGGCTTCCGCTCGTGGCGGTGTTCGGCGCCTCCGGCAGCGGTAAGTCGTCGCTGCTGCGCGCCGGGCTGGTCGGGGCCCGCCCAGGCAGTGTGCTGCTCACACCGGGGGCGCATCCGCTCGCCCAGGTGCCGCAGGAGATCGGCACGCTGCTGGTCGTTGACCAGTTCGAG
Source organism: Acrocarpospora macrocephala (assembly GCF_009687865.1). GTDB lineage: Bacteria > Actinomycetota > Actinomycetes > Streptosporangiales > Streptosporangiaceae > Acrocarpospora > Acrocarpospora macrocephala. The sequence goes on along the minus strand of NZ_BLAE01000049.1, from coordinate 39,442 downwards.
GAGATTTTCACGCTCTGCGCCGACGAGGAGGAACGGCGCCGCTTCGTGGCCCGGCTGCTGGAGCCCGGGCGGCGGGTGGTGCTGGGCGTCCGGGCCGACTTCCTGGGCCGGCTCACCCGCTACCCCGACCTCGTCGAGGCGCTCGGCGGGGAGGCTCAGCTTCTGGTCGGGCCGCCGTCGACGGCCGAGTTGCGTGACATCGTCGTCGGCCCGGCCGCGCGGGCGGGCCTGCGGGTGCAGCCCGAGATGCTGGCCGAGATCGTGGCTGACGCCGTCGCCGAACCGGGCGGACTGCCGCTCGTCTCGCATGCCCTGCTGGAGACTTGGCGGGCCCGTGAGGGCACCCTGCTCAGCCTGGCCGCCTACCACGGCACCGGCGGGGTCGCCGGAGCCATCGCCCAGACCGCCGAGCAGGTGTACGCCGACCTCGGCCCCGAGGAACGCCAGGTCGTGCGGCGGATCTTCCTGCGGTTGTCGGCGCTGGGGGAAGGTACGGAGGACACCCGCCGCCCGGTCTCCCCCGCCGAGCTGGTCGGCATCGCCGCGGAACCGGTGGTGAGCGGGGTGTTGCTGCGGCTGGCTGCGGCCCGGCTGGTCACCCTCAGCGCCGACTCGGCCGAGGTTGCGCACGAGGCGCTGATCCGGAGCTGGCCCCGGCTGCGCGGCTGGCTCACCGACGACCGGGCCGCGCTGCTGGTGCACCGGGGCGTCACCGAGGCCGCCCGGCTCTGGGACGCCCAGGGCCGCGACCCCGGCATGCTTTACCGGGGGGCGCGGTTGTCGTTGGCGCGTACGTGGGCCGAAGAGCACCCCGGCGAACCGAACGCCGTGGAGGCGGCGTTCCTGGTCGCGTCGCGGGCGGCTGAGCAGGACGAACTGGACGCGGTGCGGCGCCGCAACCGGCTGCTCAAACGCATGGTCGCCGGGATCGCGGTGCTGCTTGTGCTGGCTTTCGCCAGCGGCGGCGTCGCGGTCAGCCAGGGGCGGGAAGCTGAACGCCAGCAGCACACCGCGGCTTCTGGCCGGTTGTCGCTGACGGCCCGGTTCCTGCTCGACACCGACCCCGACCTCGCGGGGCTGCTCGCGGTCGCCGCCCATCGCCTCACCGCCGACGCCGAGACGGTCGGCGGGGTGCTGAGCGTGGCGGCGGCCGCCCGGAGGCGGGTCGAGGTGCGGCCTGACGATTCCGGCGTGTACGCGCTGGCCTTCAGTCCCGACGGCGGCATGATGGCCGCCGCCGGGGTCAACGGCACGGTCGCCGTGTGGGACCGCGGCCATCGCCGGATCGCCACGCTCAAGGACCACCTGGCTGACGTGCCGCTCTACGTCAGGACCGTGGCGTTCGGCGGCGACGGGCGCTACATCGCCTCGACCGCCCGCGAACCGGTCGCGACCAAGGCGCGCGGCTCGATCGTCGTCTGGGACACCACCACGATGAAGGCCGTCTTCACCGAACGGCTGACCGAACTGACCCCCGCCATGGCGTTTTCCACCGACGGCCGCACGGTCGCGGTCGGCCGCGACGACGGCACCATCGACGTGTGGACCCTGCCCGGCCGCACCCGCCGCACGATCGGCGCGCGCGGGCCGGAGATCGGCTCGCTGGCCTTCGGCGCGGGAAACTCGCTGCTGGTCGCGACCGGGCCGGACGAACCGGTCGTGTGGGACGTACGCACCGGCCGCCGCCACGCCCGGGTGCCTGCCCGGCACGTGCACCGGGTGATCGTCTCGGGGGAGACGCTGGTCACCGCCTCCGACTCCGGCGGCGCCCGGTTCTGGCGGCTGACCCGCGACGCGATCACCGCCAGGTTCACGCTGCCGACGAACGGTCCCTACGCGTGGGAGGTGTCCGCCCCCGCCGGGGACCGGGTCGCGGTGGCCGACGAAGACGGGCTGATCACCATCTGGGACCTGGCCCGCAGGCAACCCGTGGAGACCTACCAGGATCGCAGCCGGGCCGAGACATTGAGCGTCGCCCTGAGCGCCGACGGCTCCCGGCTCGCCTCGGGCGGTTTCGGCAAGTCGATCGTGATCCGCGAGCACGCGGTCCCGCTGTTTGGCGGCCACGGCCGGGCTGTCAACGACCTGCAGATCAGCCCAGACGGGACGACGGTCGCCTCGGCCGGCAGCGACCGTACCGTCCGTCTGTGGGATCTGACCGGGCAGCCGGTCGCCATCCTGGACGGGCATCCCGACCAGGTCAGGTCGATCGCCTACAGCCCCGACGGCCGGATGCTGGCGGCCGTCGGCCGCGACCACAGCCTCACCTTGTGGGATATGCCCGCCCGGCGGCGGCTGAGCCAGACCCGCTATCCGGGCCAGGGCGCGACCACCAGCGTGGCGTTCGACCCTTCGGGCCGGGTGCTGGTGACGACCGCGCTCACCCGCTTCCGCTGGGACATAGCCGACCCGGCCAAGCCGAAGCAGGTGCCGTTCTCCGGGCCGCCATACCTGTCGACGGTGGTGGCCTTCAGCCCGCGCGACCCGCTGCTGGTCTCGGTCGGCCCGTCGGACGCGCTGCTGCTGTGGGACACTGCCGCAGACAAACAGCTTTCTCTGGTACGGCCTGGGCACGGGTCGATCCTGGATATCGCCTTCAGCCCTGACGGCGGGGTGATCGCCACGTCGGGCGCGGACCGTACCGTCAAACTGCACGACCCGGCCGGGCGGACCATCGCCACCCTGACCGGCCACACCGCCCCCGTGCACGCCGTCGCCTTCAGCGGCGACGGACGGCTGCTCGCCTCGGCCGGGGAGGACCGCACGATCATCGTGTGGGACCTGGCCACCCGCCGCCCCTTTGCCCGGCTGACCGGCCCCACCCTGCCGATCAAGGCGCTGATCTTCACCCGGACGGGTGAGCTGATCAGCGGTGACGACTCTGGCCGGATCATCCGCTGGTCCCTGGATCCCGCCGAGGCGGTCGCCCGGTTGTGTGAGGCGTCCGGACGCGAACTCACCGCCGTCGAATGGGCCACCTACGCCGCCGGACTTCTCCGCCGGGCGACCTGCAGCTGATCGCCAGGACCAGCAACACCGCCAAGCAGGCCGCCAGGCCCAGCCGGGTGGCCAGGAATCCCTGGTCCACCCGCAGGGCCGGCGAGGGGTCGGTGCCCCTCAGCGCCGGTTCCCACACGCCAGCCACCCGGGCCTGCCGGGAGGTGCCCGACAGCGACAGCAGGATCGCCGGTACCTGGTTGACCGCGTCGAGAACGGCCAGCAATAGCACGGTGACGTATCGAGCGATCGGCGCCCGCCACCACACGCCGACCAGGTGACCGAGCGCGAGGACGATGAACCCTCCGGTCAGCGGCCCGACGGCGGTGACCAGCAGGACCGGGAGCAGGTTCATGCGGGCCGCCGCCACCACGGACAGACCCGCCACGAAGGCGGCGTAGACGGCGTATCCGGCCAGGAAGTTGGCCAGCCCGTCGAGCCCGGCGCGCAGCCCGCCGACCTGCGCCAGCTCCCAGTCGCGCGCCAGGCGGGCCGGATGCCAGAGCCGGTCGAGCAGCGGCACGACCAGGAACACCAGGATCGGCGCGGTGACCGCCCACAGGCGGCCCAGCCCCCACAATCCGAACCCGGCCCCGATCTCGGTGCCGCCTGGCCGGAAACAGATCCACACCACCCAGCCGAGCACAGCCGCCACCAGCAGCCAGCGGGCCTGGACGGTCGCCCGCAGGTGATGGGCGATCATTGCGCGCCCCCGGTGACCGCGATGTAGGCGTCCAGTAGCGTGGGCGGCACCGGTTTGGCCGTGTCGGAGAAACGGTCGCCAAGTCGGCGGACCCGGAACGTGCCGTCGGTCAGCCGGGTCACCCCGCTCACCTGGCCGTGCGTGCCGAGCTCGGCCAGGTCTGCCGCGTCGGCGTCGATCTGCCACACCGACGGGGCCCGGGCGAGCAGGTCGTCGGTCGTGCCGTTGTGCACCAGCTGTCCCCCTTCCAGGATCAGGACCCGCCCGGCGATGGCCTCTACGTCGGACACGATGTGGGTGGAGTAGACGATCAGGCGGGTGGCCGCGACGCGGGCCACGTGCTCGGTGAACCGCAGGCGTTCCCACGGGTCCAGTCCCTGGGTGGGTTCGTCCAGCAGCAGCACCGGGGTGGCGGCGGCGAAAGCGTAGACGAGCCCGGCCCGCTGACGGGTGCCGCCGCTGAGAGTGCCCAGCGGGCGGTCGGCCAGCCCGGTGAGGCCGAAGACCTCGATCAGGTCGGCGACCGCGTCGTCCGGGCGGCGGCGCAGCCTCAGCAGGTAGCGGATCATCTCGCGGGCCGGTACGGCCGGGTCGAGCCGTAACTCCTGCGGCAGCAGGGTGGTGGCGGCGCGCAGGGCCCGGCGGTCGCGCCGCAGCGGCTCACCAAGCAGGCTGATGGAGCCTTCGGTCTCGGCGGCGAGCCCGGCGAGGATCGACATCAGCGTCGACTTGCCGGCGCCGTTGCGGCCCATCACCGCGACGATCCCAGCGTCCCCCAGAGTGACGTCGAGGCGGGTCAGGGCCTCGGTGGCGCGGTAGCGTTTGGTGACGCCGGTTAGGCTAATCATCGGTCGAGGCCTCCATCGTGAGCCAGCGCAGGCGGGAGACATCCCGCGGCAGGAACCGGGCCGCGACGACGGCCGACCCGGCGAGGGCGAGCCAGCACAACACGGCGGGAGAGAGCTGGTCGCCGCGGGTTGCCTCACCCCGGGCCCAGTTCGCCAGGGTCGCGTCAAGCGCGAGCCCGTGGGCGAAGGGCAGCAGGTACGGGACCACCGCCACAATCCCCGTCACGATCACTGTCGCGCCGAGGGCGGCTCCCGGGGAGGGCGCGAACCGCCCGTTGACGATCGCCGCCGCGCACAGCGCCACCACGACACCGGCCAGTTCGGGCACCAGCAGCGCGGCGTACGGCTCGCCGGAGAGCACCGACAACGACCACGGCGCCGCCAGGGCGGCCGACGCCACCCCGGCCAGTACGGGCAGGTGCCCGGTCCACCACTGCCACCGCAGGTCGAGCCGGGCGGTCGCGGCGACCCGAGGATCGGTGCCGGTACGGGCGGTGCCGTACCCAACGACGGCCGCCACGCACAGCGGCACCAGCCACACCATGATCCGGTGCACGCCCACTGCGGCCGGGCTCACCCCGGGCGGCGGGGTTCCGTAGGCGCCCAGTGCCCACCCGAGGGCCAGCGGCGACACGCAGAGGGGAAGCGCGAGAGCGCCGGGGCGGAAACCCCGGCGCTCTGCGCCTGCCATTACGTGATGTAGCACCGGTCGGTCTTCTGGTTGGCGGAGCTGTTGGAGTACATCCAGCCGTACGCGTCGACGACCCAGCTTCCGTCACCCGTCACGGGGCTGTAGGACCCGTTGGCGTCGGCCTTGCCGTAGCCCTCTGCGGTCACGTAGCCCTTGTTGACATTGTGCTGCTTGAGGTAGCCGTGTGCCTTCACGTAGAAGTTGTTCCGCGGCGAGCCGACTCCGGGGAGAGGGGTGTAGTTCCAGGCCAGGGCTCCGTAATACACGGTGCTGGTGCCCACATACCGCAGGCATTTCGCGTCGACGTATCCGACGGCACCCCAGGCGAGCGCAGCCGGCGCGATGCCGACCACCACGCCTGCGGCCACGGCCGCCACGGCGGTCCTGAAAGCTGTGCGCTTGCGCATTCCACTCCTTCATGTCGAATGACCTGACGGGGCGAAACGCTTGCCGATCCGCATATATGCGATCTATATCGGCTGGTCAGCACGAGTTTCATGTCGAGAGGACGCTCTTTGGGTCAACCCTGCGGACAAGATCACCCGCTACTGCCAACTTCGATGACCCGTCCGGCAAGTGGTCACGCACAGCTATCTGACAGTGCGCAGGTCACAGCGTCGGCCACTGTCATCTTCACTGACGCCAGACACCGGCCGATAGGGCCATCGGCGGCCTCATAGAGAGGTTGCCCACCCCTTCGCCGGGAGCCGCTGTCGGGCGAAAAATCCTCCCATGGTTGACTAAATACAACCTTTTGCCGATGAACCGGAGCACCCGTGTCCGAAGCGCAATCCTTGGTGGCTGATGTCCCCGAGGCGTCCAATCAGATGACCCACCGCGAGATCCTGGAGGCCCTGTCCGGTTTGCTGCTGGCGATGTTCGTCGCGATGATCTCCAGCACTGTCGTGACCAACGCCCTGCCACGCATCGTCGCCGACCTCAAAGGCAGCCAGACCGGCTACACCTGGGTGATCGTCGCGACCCTGCTGGCGATGACGGCGACCACGCCGATCTGGGGCAAACTCGCCGACCTGTTCAGCAAGAAACTCCTCGTTCAGCTGTCGCTCAGCATTTTCATCGCGGGCTCGCTGGTGGCGGGCATCTCGCCGAACATGGGCACCCTCATCGGCGCCCGCCTCGTGCAAGGGCTCGGCGTCGGCGGTCTGATGGCATTGGTCCAGATTGTGATCGCCAGCATGGTGAGCCCGCGCGACCTCGGCCGCTACTCTGGCTACATGGGCGCCGTGTTCGCGGCCGCGACCGTCAGTGGCCCGCTGATCGGCGGTCTCGTGGCCGACAGCGCGCTCGGCTGGCGCGGCTGCTTCTTCATCGGCCTGCCGTTCGGCGTGGCCGCCTTCGTACTGCTGCAGAAGACCCTGCACCTGCCTGTGGTCAAGCGTGACGTCAGCGTCGACTACCTCGGCGCGACCCTCATCATGGCCGGCGTCTCGCTGCTGCTCGTCTGGGTCTCGCTCGCCGGCAACCAGTACGCGTGGCTTTCTGGCACCAGCGCCCTGCTGGTCGGCGGCGGCGTGGTGCTGATCGCCATCGCGGTCTTCGTGGAGGCGCGCGTCGCGCGTGAACCGGTGATCCCGCTCGACCTGTTCAAGGACCGTACGATCGTTCTCGCCACGCTGGCCTCGGTGTTCGTGGGCATCGCCATGTTCGCCTCGACCGTCTACCTCAGCCAGTTCTTCCAGCTGGCTCGCGGCATGTCGCCCACCAAGGCCGGTCTGATGTCGATCGCCCTGGTCGGCGGCCTGCTCGTCTCCAGCGTCGTGAGCGGCCGGGCCATCAGCATGACCGGCCGGTGGAAGGTCTGGCTCGCCGCGAGCATGATCTTCGTCGTGGCCGGATGCGCCCTGCTCGGCACGATCGACGAGACCACCAACCTGGTCCTGGTAGGCGTCTACATGGCCCTGCTCGGCATCGGCGTCGGCGGCTCCATGCAGAATCTCGTCATTCCCGTACAGAACATCGTGTCCCTGGCCGACCTGGGCGCCGCCAGCTCGCTCGTGGCGTTCTTCCGCTCCATCGGCGGCACGGTCGGCGTCGCCGCACTCGGCGCCCTGCTGTCGGCCCAGGTCTCCGACAAGGTGGCCAGCGGCCTCAAGGGACTCGGCATCGACGGCGGCGGCCAGCAGGCGCACGGCATCCCGGACCTCAGCACGCTGCCCGCCCCGATCCGGGCCGTGTTCGAGCACGCCTTCGGCGCCTCGATCGCCGAACTGTTCCTGGTCTCGGTGCCCTTCGCCGCCCTGGCGCTGGTGTGCGTCCTGTTCATCAAGGAGGTCCCGCTCCGTACGACCCTGCACTCAACCGACCAGGTCGCCGCCCAGGGAACGGGCTGACCGTGACCAGAAGCCGGGTCGACTCAATGCGCCGCCTCGAAAGCGAGATGGCCATCCTGCTGCGCCGGATCAAGTGTGTGGTCGCTGAGCGCGCGCGGGCAGTCCACCCGGAACTACAACCCTCCGGCTACCTCATCCTGGCCTGGCTCACCGACCACGGCCCCGCCCGCGCCACGTCGATCGTCGAGAACCTCGACATCGACAAGGGCGCGGTCAGCCGCCTCCTCACCCAACTCGCCGACCTCGGCCTGATCATCCGCGGCCCCGACCCCGCCGACGGCCGCGCAACCCTGATCTCCGCCAGCGACACCGCCGCACAACGAGTGGCCGACGCCACCGCTGGCCTACGCAAACGCTTCGACGACAAACTAGGCGACTGGCCAGACGAGAACCTGGCCAACTTCGTCGACCTTCTCAGCCACTACAACAAGACACTCGGCACCTCACCCTGATCCGGGCGAAGCGGCTGGAAGGTGCGGCGATTCGGTCCGCTATCCCGGTATCGGTGGCGGACCGATCGGCGCCGGGTGAGCGCGGTATGGCAGTTCGCTTGGCCAATGGGCTTGCAGTACGACCCTGTCGCATTGCTCGCCGACCGGTTGTTCGCCTTACAAGTCCTTCCCCAACACGCCCTTAAAGCCTTGGCGCCGTGCCTGGAGAGAGCATCGCTTGCAGGTGTTCCCGGCCCTGGCGTATCTCCGAATCGGCGTCCCATTTGAGGGATGATTGGAGTATTTCGCTTACGCGCTTGTTGACTCGTGCTGAGTCGACGAACGGGAGCGCTCGGGCGAGTTCGTGCATTTTGTCGGCGGCGAGAGCGGGAGTGCTACCGCTGAGAGCCGTTTGAATTTGCCTTCCCAGATACTGTGCGCGGAAAAGTGGCGACCATTGACCGATTGTTTCGGCCGCCTCACTGAGCAGTGTTCCGGCTTCTGTGTACGCCCGAAGGTGGCCTAGGCCGATGGCTACGTCACCGATCAGGGCGGCTGTTCCGAATGGGGAGAGCCCGCCGATGTCGAGCGCATGATCGAGGACGCCTCGCGAGGCTGTTTCCTGTCCGGCGATGAGAGCCAAGGAACGTCCGAGCCTCATGTTCAGAGAGGCCTTCTGGCTATTGGTGACGTCTGGAAGTTGTAGTCCCCGCTGCGCGTACGCCACACCGCGGGCGTAATCGCCTCGATCAAGGCTGACTCGGCTGAGCGTGTCGAATGCGCGGGCCTGAGCTTGGATGTCCTGAGCGCGGCGGGCGAATTCGAGGGCGATTCCAGCGATTCGATCGGCCTGGGGGAGCTTGCCGGCGTCGTACAGGACGAGCGTTATCTGATCGGCAAGCTGGGACGCTGCCTGTTGGAGCGCCCTGTCGTGGGTGTCGGCCGTGCCGCGTTCGATGTGCCGGAGATGACCGAGCGCGGAAGCGGCCAGGGGAATCCCTCCCAACTCGTACCGGTTGCGGGCGAGCGAGGCCGCCAGGGTCTGCACATAGGACGCTTCCTGGTAAGGGCTCGTTCGGGCTGACGGCACGAAGATTACGGACGCAGCAGCCGCCAGGAAATCCCTACGCTCCATGGAATCCTCTCCTTTGCGCAATATGCGCACTTCCCAGCCTACGAGAGCCAGAAGATTGATGGCCTTGGCCATGCCGGTGTCCTTCTGGCCCCGGGACACCTCGGAGACCCACGCCTGAGAAACACCCAGTTCACGGGCAAGATCGGCTTGCGTCCATCCGCGTTCAACCATGATCGCCTTTAGGGCCTCAGGGAATGTCCGCACCTCCACAAAAGGATGGTATCGCTCCCGGTGACGTTTCCTCCAGCAGAGATATCGCTCCGGGCGATAACGGGAGATCAGCGCCTTCTTATCGCTTCTGGCGAAGTCCTGCTAGCGCTTCTAGACCTAGAAACAGGACTATAAGCCCCGCGATAACGCGCGCCTCGCGAAATCAGAAGGCATCGAATGTGTGAGCGCGCGTTGGTGACGGGACGACATCGTCGGCTCATGAACAAGCGTAAACATTAGGGCGGGTCCGGCTGCCGCAGCGAACGACCAGCCGAGCCCTTGATCAGGAAGAGGTCCTGACCCAATGGCACAGAATAGTGGCAGCCGCCATGTTCGACAGCATGGCCGTTCTCTAGCTGATTCATCTGGAGTTACGCGAGGGGGCGTTCACCGAAAGCCGGGTAGAGCGGAGCCGGTCCAGACAAAGCAGCGTTCGTGTGAGCGTTTGCTGGCACATCCAATTTCGGCTTCGATCGCGCGTCGCCGTGTGGGGCGGACGCTCACCGCGTGGGGGCGTGCGGATCTCGTCGAGTGTGCTCAGCTCATCATCGGCGAGCTCGTCGCGAATGCGGTCCAAGCCACCGCTGATGTCAGAGCGGCGGGTGTCGATTTGGGCGCGCCGGGCGGACAGGGGGAATGCCAGCCAGGGATCATAGGGGTCGACTTCTACCGGATCGGCGGGCGCGTCGTCCTGGAGGTGTGGGATCGCAGCCGTCTGCCGCCGAAGCTGGCCAACCCTTCGGCGGAGGATGTCGGCGGGCGGGGGCTTCTGCTAGTCGACGCGCTGGCGACGGTATGGGGATACCGGTTGCCGGTGACCGGCGGAAAGGTCGTCTACGCGACCCTCGATGAGGTGGCCTGATGACCGCGTGGGCCTTGAGGCACGTTCAGAAGATCGTTGACGAGTTGGCGGCGCGGATCATTAGTGGTGAGCTCCCGCCGGGCGTTCGGGTGCCCAGCGCGGCTGAGTTGGTGGCCACCTACAACCTCGCGTCCCCGCAGGCTCTCTGGATCTGGCGTCAGCTCAGCAGGCGGCGGCTGATCCGCTTGGATCCGGCTGTGGGTCTGGTCGTCGGAAACCCCGGTGAGGAGTGGACGTCGTTCTATTCCGAGCGCATGGAGGAGCGGATCATCGCGGTCTCCGACCATCTCGCGGCCCGCATCCGCGACGGTGAGATCGCCGTCCACGAGCGGGTGGGCACCCAGCGGGAGCTGAGAGCCCGCTATCAGGTCAGCGACGAGGTTGCCGAAGTGGCCAAATGCCGCCTGGAGTATCTGGGCTGGGCCTACAGCGTCCCCTACCGGGGCACCTTCGCCGCACCCTGCGAGGACTGGCCCATCTACCGTCTCGAACCCACCACTGCGAACACGAGCGGTCGCCCGGGTAACCATCTGGCAGAGCATCGTCGGCCGGACGTGTCGCGCGTCCTGGCATGAGTGTGAGACGCCGTCCCGACCGTGAGGAAAGGATAGGCGTGCGGAACCGGGGGCCCGGACCAGCACCCGGTCACCTATGTGATCAAGATGGTGGCCTTGGCGACTGACGGTCGTAAGGCGCATGAGGTCCCGTGCCGATGTTGAGATCAAGAAATGGGCTCTGGGTGCGTACAGCAGCCAGGAGGATGAAGGCGGTGGCAGGGCGCGTGAACAGAGCGATGCTGTCGGTGGTCGGACAGGGCGCGGGAAGCGAGCTTGACCATGATCAGGCGTCGCTGATGCGGAGGTTCGTGGCCCAAGGGCTGGAGGGGCGGGCTCTGCGACTGGGGACGCGGACCTCGCCAATGGCTATGGCTCAGGCGCGTGATGTGGCGGACCGGATTTTCGCGATCTGCCCGGATCTGGATGTCCAGGTGATCGGGATCGAGACCAGTGGAGATCGCTGGCAGGGAGATCTGGCGGAGCTGGGCGGCAAGGGCGCGTTTATGAAGGAGATCGACCGGGCGCTGGTGATGGGCGTGGTCGATGCGGCGGTGCACTGCCTCAAAGACGTGCCGGGCGATATCCCGCCTCCGCCCGGTACCTGCTTCGCGGCCTACCTGGAGCGTGAAGACGTGCACGACGCGGTGGTCTGGCGGAACGGTTCGCCCTTCCGAAGCTTGGACGAGCTACCGCCTGGCACCTCGATCGGGACCTCATCGGTCCGCCGAAAGGCGCAGCTCCTGCGACATCGCCCTGATCTGCACGTGGACCGGATCCGGGGGAACGTCAACTCGCGGCTGGCGCGCCTGGACGCGGAGCACCAGTTCGAGGCTCTGGTTCTAGCTGCTGCCGGGCTGCGGCGGATCGGCATGGACGATCGAATCGGTGAGGTGCTGCCGCTGGATGTGATGTGTCCCGCGGTGGGTGCGGGGGTGATCGGGCTGCAATGCCGCGAGAGTGACGCCTCCGTGGTGGAACTGCTGCGGCTGCTGGATCACGCGGAGACCCGGGTCCACGTCCGAGCGGAACGGGCAATGCTGCACGCATTGCAGGGCCACTGCAATTCCCCGATCGCCGGGCACTGCCACACCACGCCGGACGGTCAGTTGTCACTGATCGGCATGGTGTTCACCCGAGAGGGCGGCCAGTTCGCGTACGCCCATGAGTGGGACACCCCTAACCGGGCGGAGGAGTTGGGCGCGTACGTGGCGTCGGTGCTGGGGCGTAAGGGGGCTCGGGACATCATCCGGGGCATCCCGCACTGACCGGGAGATTCGGCATGAACGACCAGGCGAACCTCTCCTCAGGCAGGAACCTCGGCTGTTACCAGGAACAATAGGGCCGTGGCCAGGAACGGCCGAGCTGCGATGTCCTCGATCCATTGCTCGCCATCGGCGTCGAGATAACCGGCGTCGATGGCTCGAGCCACGTTACGGCGCAACCCGAAGAGCTGATCAGCCATGGTGAAGTCACGAAACACCGGCGCCACGGTGATGACGGACCGCACGCTGAGGCCAGCATCCACACAAAGCCGCGGGAGACTGCGGCCGATGGTCGCATTACGGATGATCTCCGCGGTGATGAATCGAACCAGTGCTCGGCCCGTGGCGGGCTGAGCGGAGTCGATCAGCAGGCCTTCCCAGTCGGGTTCGGCCATAACGATGCGTCCTCCGGGACGGGCCACCCGGCGAAACTCGGCCAGCACCTGGGACGGGTCGGTCACATGCTGGAGCACACGGTCGGTGCGAGCTCGATCGACGCTGCCATCGTCCAACGGCAACGCGTGCACGTCGCCCGAGCGGATCTCGATCATGGGCTGCTCAGCCAGGCGGACCCGAGCCTGCGCGACCATCACCGGATCGCGGTCGACACCGATGACCATGCCGTTCGGCATGACGGCAGAGGCCATAGCCGCGAGGTCGGTCCCCGGCCCGCAGCCAATATCGAGCACCGTCTGCCCCGGCCGAAGCTCAAGCAGATCCATCACCTGCTGCTTATAGGCCCGCCCCGGCGCACTCGCGGCTACCTGATCGAGATAGACGATCGGGTCAGGACGGGACAGGCTGCTGTTCTCGATCACGCTCACACCCAACCAGACGCATACGCAGCCCAGGAGCAGAAGGTGTCAAGACGCCGTGCAGACCACGCCGTCGCCTCGCGATCCAGACATCCGCCCACGCCCATTGGGTTAGGGGCGGGAGCATTCGGGATTGACAGGTGACTCACAGCCGGGGTTCAAGCGGTTCCTAATCGCATGGTCTGGGATGGGTCCCGCCGGAACCCCCCGGCCCCGAGTCCACGGGAGTCTGCTCCGTGATCGCGTACCTTCGGATCGTCGCCGTTGCCGCTGTCGTGCTGGCCTCTGCCGCTTGTGGCGGGGAGGACGCCGTGCCCACCGGCGCACAACCTTCGGGTGATCAGCGTTCGGCGTTCACCGACTGCCTGCGCGAGCATGGGGTGACCCCGGCTCCTCGGCCGAGTGGGTCCCCGTCTCCTAGGCCGAGCGGCAGGCAGGGTGGTCAGGGGGGTTTCGGCGCTATGGGTCCGGAGGCTCAGGCGGCGATGGAGGCGTGCCGGTCCTTGATGCCGTCCGGTGGGCCGGGGCAGCAGGGGAATTTCGATGACTCCGCGCTCAACGCGTTCCGTACCTGCATGAAGGACAACGGAGTCGAGGACGTGCGCGGGTTCCAGGATCTCGACCAAGCGGATCCGAAGGTGGCGGAGGCGCTGGAGAAGTGCCGTGCGTTGATGCCCACTCGGCCGTCGCCTGGGGGCGGAGGCACGCCCTCGCAGAGCGCCTGAAAGGTGCGGCGGGCTTAAGGGTTGAGCATCGCGCGCCGGACCGCGTCAAGCAGGGTGGCGGCTCGCAGATCGGATGCGCCGTCCTGAATGTGGTTCATGACGTAGCCGAAGGCGAGGCCGGTGGCCGGGTCGGCGAAGCCGAGGGATCCGCCGTGGCCGGGGAAGCCGAAGGCGGTCGGGGTGTACCAGAACATGTCGGGTGTGGGCAGGCCGAAACCGGTGCCGATCCGGACGGGTATGCGCAGGATGCGGTCGATGCCGCTGGTCTGTTCCGCGGTGGCCGCCGCCAAGGTGGCGGGTTCGAGAATGCGATGCCCGTCGACTTCGCCGATGAGTGCGGCGTAGAAGCGGGCCAGCGCGCGGGCGGTGCAGATGCCGTTGGTGGCGGGCATCTCGGCGGCCTGCTCGTCGGGGTCGTTGTGGTTCAGCGGCGGCGTGACGACGGTCATCGACCGCATGGTCAGCGACGTGGGGTCGGCGTACGCGCTCATCACCTCGCGCATGGGTTCGGGGAAGGCGTCCAGGTCGATGCGGGCCAGCGCGTCCAGGTCCAGGGGTGCGGAGACGATCCGGCTGACCCGGTGCTGCTCGGTTTTGGGCAGGCCGATCCAGAAGTCCAGGCCGAGTGGCGCGGCGATCTCTTCGGCGAGGAAGGAGCCGAGACTGCGGCCGGTCGCCCGGCGGACGACTTCGCCGACCAGCCAGCCGTAGGTGAGCGAGTGGTAGCCGTGTTCGGTGCCCGGCTCCCAGGAGGGGCGCTGGGCGGCCAGCGCGGTCACCATCGGGTCCCAGGCGATCGCCTGCGCCGGGGTGATCGGGTGGTCGATCGTGGGCAGTCCGGCCTGGTGGGTGAGCAGCCAGCGGACGGGGATGCGGTCCTTTCCGTACGCCGCGAACTCCGGCCAGTAGGCGGCGACGGGTGCGTCGAGGTCCAGGTGGCCGCGCTGGGACAGCAGGTGCGCGCAGGCGGCGGTGATGCCTTTGGTGGTGGAGAACACGACTTGCAGGGTGTCGCGCTCCCAGCGGCGGCCGGTCTCGGGGTCGGCGATTCCGCCCCACAGGTCGACGACTTTCCGGCCGTGCAGGTAGACGCCGACGGCGGCGCCTATTTCCTGGTTGTGGGCCAGGTTGGCCGCGAACGCTTCGCGTACTCCTTCGAATCCTGGTGCGGTGTGTCCGCCGATTTCGGGCATGCGTCATCGCCTTTCGTGGTGTACGGGCGGGAAGTCCTAGAAGCGCCATTTCTCGATGAGCCAGGCGCAGAGTTCCGGCTCGGTCATCTCGGGGAATTCTTCGGTGAAGGTGACGAGGGCACGCAACGCTTCGTCTCGGTCGAGGCCGCGTGCCGCCGCTGCCTGGAGGTATTCCTGACGTGCGGCGGAGGGGCGGCCGCCGCCCGCGCCGCGGCCCGGCAGGCCGTTGCGCCACCGCACGATCTCGTCCAGCCGGTCAGCTCGCCAGCCGGGAGCTCCGTCGATTTCGACGTCGGGTTCGGGGAACGGGTGAGTCGAATCGCTCGGATAGCGGGAGCGCCATTTGTGCACCGCGTGCCGGCTCACCCCCAGCGCCTCGCCGATGCCGAGAACGCCGAGGAAGTGCTCGGTCATGGTGCACCAACTTGTCTGTCCGGCCTCCTCTGGGGGTCTCACTACTACCACGCCGGAGACGCCGACGGGATCCGTTGAACATCGTCTCTGGTAGAGACAACGCTAGCGCTGGATGTGAAATATCGTCAACAATGGAGACGAAGTTCTCTCGGGCCCCGGCGTCGCGGGGAAACGAGGTGAGCGGCGTCGGGTACCTAAGCTGATATTTCGGCATGTGG
Organism: Acrocarpospora macrocephala; assembly: GCF_009687865.1. Lineage (GTDB taxonomy): Bacteria > Actinomycetota > Actinomycetes > Streptosporangiales > Streptosporangiaceae > Acrocarpospora > Acrocarpospora macrocephala. The sequence goes on along the minus strand of NZ_BLAE01000049.1, from coordinate 24,030 downwards.
TTAGGGGTCTTCTCGGGGCGTACGGCGATATCTCGGCAAATTTGTGTGTGGTGGCGCGTTCCTGAGGCCATCTCCCGGGAAGGTCGGGGGCATGGCCGATGAGCTGCTGGCGGCTCTGCGGAGTCTGCGGAGTCAGCTTGACCACGACCTGTTTCCGCTGGCGATCGGAGACGTGGCGGCTGATCGACGTGCCTTGAAGGAGCTGCGGGGGCAGCTGGACGACTACCTGCTGCCCCGGCTGGCGGCGATCGACGCGCCACTGCTTGCGGTGGTCGGCGGATCGACGGGGGCCGGGAAATCGACCCTGGTCAACTCGCTGGTGGGGACGGACGTGACCGTGCCGGGGGTGCTGCGGCCGACCACGCTGGCGCCGACGCTGGTGGCCAATCCGGAGGACGTGTCGTGGTTCACGGCCACCCATGTGCTGCCTGGCCTGCCGCGCGTCACGGGGGTGGGGTCCGGCGAGCCGGGCACCTTGAAGATCGTCGAAACGGCGTCGTTGCCGGAAGGGCTTGCCCTGCTGGACGCGCCTGATATCGATTCTGTGGTCATCGCCAATCGTGAGCTGGCCGCGCAACTGCTGGCCGCCGCCGATCTCTGGCTGTTCGTGACCACCGCATCCCGGTACGCCGACGAGGTGCCGTGGGGTTTCCTCCGGATCGCCAGGGAGCGCAGCACGGCGCTGGGGATCATCCTGCAGCGGGTCCCGGCGGAGGCACTCGATCCGGTCACCAAGGACCTGCGGCGGCTGCTCGGAGCCAATGGCCTGGGCGGAACGCCGCTTTTCGTGATCCCTGAGCTGATTCTTCCGGAGGAAAACGCCCGCCTGCCGGAAACCGTCGTACGCCCGGTGAAGGAGTGGCTGGCCGACCTGTCCGCCGACGCGAAGGCGCGTGGCGAGGTAGTCCGGCAGACGTTGGCGGGGGCGCTGGACAGCCTCTCCGTACGGGTTCCCGTGCTGGCCGACGCGGCGGATCGGCAGCGGCTCGGCATCGGGGAACTGCGCGGAATGGCCGAGCGTAGCTACGACGTCGGAATGAGCGGATTCGACGAGGGCATGCGGGACGGCTCGCTGCTGCGTGGCGAGGTGCTGGCCCGCTGGCAGGATTTCATCGGCACCGGCGACCTGATGCGGTCGCTGGAGACCAGGGTCGGCTGGCTGCGCGACCGGATCGTGGCCGTCATCACCGGCAGGCCCGCCCCGGATCGCCAGTTGAGAACTGCCCTGGAGAGTGGGGTCGAGTCCCTCATCAGAGCCACCGCCGACGGCGCGGCCGAGCGTGCCGTCGAGTCGTGGCTGGCCACGCCGTCGGGCCGGGATCTGCTGGAACGCGCGGGGGTCGCCACGGCGGGACGGCTCGGGAGGTCCTCGCAAGGGCTGGCCGGGCAGGCGGCGACCGCGGTACGCGACTGGCAAGGGTACGTGCTCGATCTCGTCAGATCCGAGGGCGCCGGCAAGCGCAGCTCGGCGAGGGCGGCGTCGTTCGGGGTGAACGGTCTCGGACTGCTGCTGATGCTGGCCGTTTTCGCGTCCACAGGCGGCCTGACCGGAATCGAGATCGGGATCGCGGGCGGCACCAGCGTGCTCAGCCAGAAACTGCTCGAAGCCGTCTTCGGGGATCAGGCGGTACGCACGCTCACCGATCGGGCGCGGGCCGATCTGCGAGCTCGCGTGCGATCGTTGCTGGACGGTGAGGAGGTGCGCTTCACCGCGCTGCTGGAGGGTCTGGGCGCGCCGGATTCGGGGGCTTTGCGGGTGGCGGCGCGGGCCGTACAGGAGCGGAAACGGGAGCTTCCGGCGTGAAGATCTTGCGCAGGGGTCGGGAGGTTCCGCTGGAGGATCGGCTGCAGGCGCTCGGTTCGGCGGCGGAGCTGGCTGAGGGGCGGCTGGATGGGTCGGTCGTGGCGGAGGCGCGGAAGGTGGTGTCGCGGGCCGGGGTGCGGGGCAGTCTGTCGGTCGATCACACCGTGGTGGCGCTGGCCGGGGCCACGGGGAGCGGGAAATCGTCGCTGTTCAACGTGTTTGCCGGGTCATCGCTCTCGCCGGTGGGGGTGACTCGGCCGACGACGTCGAAGGCGCGGGCGGCGCTCTGGGATCCGGACGGTTCCGGGCCGCTGCTCGACTGGCTGGATGTGCCGCGCCGCCATTCGATGGGCAGCGGGGACAATCCGCTGTCCGGGTTGATCCTTCTCGACCTGCCCGACCACGATTCGATCGAGCTGTCCCACCGGCAGGAGGTCGATCGGCTGGTCGCCGTCGTCGATCTGCTGGTGTGGGTGCTTGATCCGCAGAAGTACGCGGACGCGGCCATCCACGATCGTTACCTGCGCCCGCTGGCCCGCCACAAGGACGTCACGGTCATCGTGCTCAACCAGATCGACCGGCTGCCCGAACAGGCGATCAAGCGCTGCCTGGACGACCTCGTGCGACTACTCGCGCAGGACGGACTGGATGGGGTTCCGGTGCTGGGCACCTCGGCGCGTACCGGACAGGGTTTGACCGAGTTGCGTGGCATGCTCACCCAGAAGGTGGCCCGCCGCCGCGCCTGGTCCGCCCGGCTGTCCGCCGACGTGGTCACCGCCGCCGACACCCTCGCCGCCGCCGCCAACCTCACCCCCAGATCCGGTACGGACTCCGTCGACCGCCTCACCAAACCACTCGCGGACGCCCTCGCCCAAGCCGCCGGCGTGCCCCTGGTCGTGGAAGCCGTCGCCAAAGCCCATCGCCACCGCGCGATCATGGCCACCGGCTGGCCCATCACCCGCTGGCTCCGCAAATTCCGCCCCGACCCGCTCCGGCGTTTCCACCTCACCCCGTCTTCCGGGAGCTCACCCAACGATGTCTGGGTGGCCGGACGGAGCTCGCTGCCCAGCCCGACCGCCGTACAACGATCACAGCTGGACACGGCAATCAGGCAGATCGGCTCAGATGTCGCCACCGGAGTCCCTGAACCCTGGGCGGCAGTGGTCAGGCACGCGGCCCGCAGCAGAACCGACGACCTCGCCGACACCCTCGACCGAGCCGTCGCGACCACCTCGCTCGGCGTCTCCAAACGCCCCCACTGGTGGCGCGCGGTCGGCCTCCTCCAGTGGCTGCTCTTCGCCATCATGATCGCCGGCGCCCTCTGGCTCCTGGCCTACTTCGGCCTCAGCTACCTCCAACTCCCAGAAGCCTCCGCCCCCACCATCGGCCGCCTCCCCTGGCCCACCGCCCTCCTCCTAGGCGGAGCCATCACCGGCTTGCTCGTCGCCCTCCTCTCCCGCCTGGCAGCCTGGCTAGGCGGAAGACACCGCGCCCACAAAGCCAACAAAGCCCTCCAAACAAGCGTCACCGAGGTAGGCGAACGCCTAGTCCTCACCCCAGCCCAAGAAGAACTAACAAGATTCCAAAACTTCACCAAAGCAATCAATAAAGCCTCCGGCTGATCGCCCCAACTCGCGGTCCGGCGGTGTCGGTCACGGCACCACGACAAGGCGTTTGCCCCGCAGATCGGTCCGTTGCCAGGCGGTCTCGATCTCGCTCAGCGGCACCTTCTCCACGTCGAACGTGAGCTCACCGGACTGCGCCCACGTCACGATCTGCCCGGACATCTCGCCCATGGTCTCCGGGCTGAGTCCCTTGGCCACGCCATAGATCTCGACCCCGGAGGTGCGCAGACTCCCCGCGGCGAGGGTGAGCTCGGTCCCGGCCGACTCGCCGACCTGGATCAACCGGGTCGGCTTGGGGAACGCGAAAGACTCCGGGATCAGCGAGCGCAGCAGGATCTCGGTCGGCCGACCCCAGAGGAAGTCCACGACGACGTCGTAGCCGTCCCCCTTGGCGTCGGTGAACGCCTGCGCCAGCGCCTCGTCTGAGACCGCCGTGTTGATCACTGTGTCGGCGCCGATAGCCTGCACCTCGCGCAGTTGGCCGTCGTCACGGCCGGTCGCGACAATCCGCCCGGCGCCGAGCAGCCGAGCTACCTTGACCGCGAGCCGCCCGGCGACCCCGGTAGCGCCCTGCACCAGCACCGTCTCACCACGAACGAACCCCGCGGCGGTCTTGATGGACATGCCGGTGATGGCTGTACCCAGCACGGTCGCGACGGCCGGATCGATGCCCTCGGCGATCGGGACGAACGAGTTGCCCGGCACCACGGTCTTCTCGGCAAGCGCGCCATAGGGCGGGCGGATGTTGCCGAACCCGACGAGAGCGCCGTCCGGCAGCGTGCCGATGCCGTCGAAGGCGGGGATCGCCGGCAACTCATCGATGAACTTCTTGCTCGCGTAGTGCCTGCCTGCCGCGATCATTTTGTCGACATTCTCGACAGCGACCGCCTTCACGTCGATGATCACCTCATCCTCGGCGGCCACCGGATCCGGGAAATCCTCATACCGTGGAATGCCGCCGACCTCGTGTAACACCGCTGCCTTCATCACAACTCCCGACCGAAGAAGGCGGCGATCCGGCCCTGCCATGCCACCAGCACGCGAGGAGGCCGGGCGGACGAGCTTCACGGTCGGCCACGTCCTGGAAGAGCAGGCCCCCCGCCCCGACGCGGACGCATTGAAGGACTTCGACATGGCCACATTCACCGAAAAGCACCCAACCGTGATGGCCGCCATCACCGAATACTTCCAACCCGGCCGCACCGTCGACGACCTGTTCCGCGAATGCCTCGAACTAATCATTGAGGGCGCCACAACCAAGTCCGGCTCCACGTCGTAACGGGAAATCCACTCGGCAGGCGGTTCTTGAGCATGATCGGCCGTAGCGGGCGACGCTTGTCTTGGTTCCTAAGGACCGATGCGAAGTACGGCGGGTCACCCCGCGGGTGGGCAGGGCGGACACGTAGGCCGACGTAAGACCGTGCCAGAGACCACCGCGCCCGCGATGGCCGCGAATGCGGCTAACGAGAGGCTAGCTATCACGGTCGGCCGGAGTGTCCGCCCTGCCCACCCGCTACGGACCTCAGCCTTTTCAGGCAGCGAACCTCAGCTCTCCCTAGGCCTTTCGGCATGCTCCGGCTGAGCCGTGAACTCCTTCAAAGCGTCAGTCACGGCGTTACCGGATTCGATCGACCGCGGCAGCCCCAGAGGCTCATCCGCTTCCGCCTTGGCTTCGGCGGCGGCACGTTCGGCTTCGGCGACTGCTTCGCTGCCGGCCTGGCTGACCTGGCGTTCGCGGGTCGCCGCCGACTGCGGCAGGGCTTCGGTGAAGGCCTTCGAGACGCCCTGCAGAGCCGAGGTGACCTCACTGGGAATGACCCAGAACGTATTGCCGGGGCCCTGCGCGAGTTGGGGCAGCATCTGCAGGTACTGGTAGGCGAGAAGTTTCGGATCAGGGTCGTTCCGATGAACCGCCTGGAAGACCTCGTCGATCGCCTGCGACTGACCTTCGGCCTTCAGAATCTGAGCCGTCCGCTCACCTTCAGCGCGCAGAATCGCGCTCTGCTTCTCACCTTCGGCGGTGAGAATCTGCGACTGCCGGAAACCCTCAGCGGTAAGGATCGCAGCGCGCTTGTCCCGTTCGGCGCGCATCTGCTTCTCCATGGCTTCCTTGATGGTCCGCGGCGGATCGATCGCCTTGATCTCGACCCGGTTCACCCGGATCCCCCACTTCCCGGTCGCCTCGTCCAGCACCCCCCGCAACTGGCTGTTGATGGTGTCCCGCGAGGTGAGCGTCATCTCCAGATCCATCCCGCCGACCACGTTCCGCAACGTGGTCACGGTCAGCTGCTCGACACCCTGGATGAAGTTGGCGATCTCATAGGAGGCCGCCCGCGGATCCGTGACCTGGAAGTACAGCACGGTATCGATGTCCACCACCAGGTTGTCCTCGGTGATGACCGGCTGCGGTTTGAAGGACACCACCTGTTCCCGCAGATCGATCAGCGGCCGAACCCGATCCACATAAGGGATGACGAAGTTCAGCCCCGGTTCCAGCGTCCGGTGATATCGGCCGAGCCGTTCCACGTTGCCCGCGCGTGCCTGCGGCACGATCCGTACGGACCGGAGCACCGTGGTCATGGCGAACAGCACCACGAAGATCAGAACAACGAGCAGGGCGACTTCCATGGTCACTCCCGGGGGTAGACGAGCGCGGTGGCTCCTTCGATCTCGAAGACGTCGACAGTGGCGCCGACGGGGATGACGAGGGTTTCGTCATAGGCCCGAGCGGACCATTCCTCCCCGCCGATGCGGACCCGGCCGTCCCGGCCGGTGACCTCCCGGGTCACGTACGCGGACTTGCCGACCAGAGCGGACACCCCGAACCGCTGGCCGGGAGCCTGTTGTATGTGGCGCTGGGCGATGGGCTTGATGACCACCACGCCGGCGATCGAAGTGAGCACGAAGACGAGGAGTTGCAGAGCGGGCGGGAGCCCGACGGCTGCCACTCCGGCGGTGAGCAGGGCCGCGACCGAGATGAGCCCCAGCGCGGCGGTAAGCGTGAAAATCTCCGCGACGCCGAGTGCCGCCGCGAGTATCAACCAGACGATCCACGAGTCCATTGCCCGCCCTCCATAGCGTTCAACGGACCCCCACTCTGCGGGGTTCCACTTTTCACGCTACATGTCAGAAACCGGGCGTAGGGGCGGGGCGATGAACGAATTCACAAGCGTTGGAGCATGCAGTGCGCTTCCAGCGAGCCACTCCTGCCACGAAAGTTGCCAGAAACCCCAGCCGTTGTCAGGTTCCAGCACCCGCTTGGTGCCCGTGATCAGCACGGGGTCGCCGCGCAGCGAGTTGGCGTAGAACCAGGCGGCCTGGGCGGGTGCGGCGTTCACGCATCCGTGGCTGACGTTTTGCCGTCCCTGGGCCCAGATGTTGTTGAACGCGTGCACATATTCCCCGCTGTTGGAGATCCGGACCGCGTGCGATATCAGCTTGTCGTAGTAGCCGGGTTCGCCCCGGCGACGGCCGGGCGACACCATGCGGACCGGGTTGCCCTTGTCCATGACCAGGTGCATCCCGCTGGTGGTGGTGTATTCCCAGCTCGTGGCCCTTCCGGCGCTGATCGGCATGCGCTGGACGATCGCGCCGTCGCGTCTGACGATCATCTGGTGGGTGAGCGTGTCGACCGTGCTGGTCATCTTGCGGCCGATGGTGAAGCTGACGGTGCGGTCGGCGGTGCCGTACACGCCGGGGGAGAGGCGCGCGCCGCCCAGATGGGCGGTGAGGACGATCTGCTGGCGGGCCCGCCAGAACCGGCGCGGGCGGAAGACGACCTCGGTGGGGCCTAACCAGTGCCAGGCGCCTTCGGCCGGGCGGGGGGCCTTGACCTCCAGGGCGCGTTCGATGGCGGCCCGGTCGGTGACGGGGGTGTTGAAGGTCACCACGATCGGCATGCCGACGCCGACGGTCTCGCCGGGCAGCGGGGCGATGGCCACGTCCCCGGCGGGGCCGGACGGCGGCAGGGTATGGAACCTGCTCGCCTGGCGGACAGCGCCCCCGGCGCCGGTGGCGGAGACGTTGACCACGTGGTCGATGCCGGGGGTGAGGGTCCAGGTCGAGCGCCAGACCGTACGGTCGCCGTTGAAGATGCCCGGCACCGGTCTGCTGCCCGCGAACGCGGTCACGCCGGTCAGCGTGCCGTACCGTATCCGCACGACCAGGCCCAGGTCCGGGCGGGCTCGCAGGTCGTCAGGCCGGGGAGAGATCGTGATGATCGGTGCCGTGACCTGTGCCGTCACCGACGTGTACCCGGAGCACAGGGTCGCCAGGACGAGAATGATCACGCGGCGCATGGTCCTGCCTCCACTGCTCGGGGGACTCCCTAGGGTAGTGGACTGATAGCACTAAGTGATCGTGCCTGATACCGCGCCAAGCGACATCCCGGAGTTTGTGGTCGCGCTGATGATCACCGTGTCTCCGTCGTCGAGAAACCCCTGCCCAAGCTCGATGAACGAGCCGGGATCAGCCACGCCGGACACCGTGCCACTCGCGAACAGATCCCCGGTCCTCAGGGATGCCCCGTTCACGGTCATATGAGCGAGCATCTGGTCGGGCGTCCAGTACATATCCCGGTACGGCGGTTCGCTGACCGTCTTCCCGTTGAGCTCCACCTTGAGCCGCAGGTCAAGCCCCCAAGGCGCGGTACGCCTCAGATAACCGAGCGGTTCCGGATCCTGCGCACGCCCCGGAACCCTGGCATGCTCAAGCGCCTCAAGCGGAGTGATCCACGGCGAGATAGACGTCGCAAACGACTTCCCCAGGAAAGGCCCAAGCGGGACGTACTCCCAGGCTTGGATGTCCCGCGCGCTCCAGTCGTTGACGAGCGTCACCCCAAAGACGTGATCTTCAAACGCGCCCGGTCGCTCGCCCAACTGGGTGCCGACCCCGACCACGAACCCCAGCTCCGCCTCGATGTCGAGCTTCGCCGTCGGCCCGAAATGCGGCCCGCCCACCTGCCCGTACGGCCTGCGGATCGGCGTCCCCGATACGACCACCGTCCCCGCCCGCCCGTGATACCCAACCGGAAGATGCCGCCAGTTGGGCTTGAGCGGCTCCTCACCGGGCCGGAACAGGCGCCCGAGGTTGGTGGCGTGCTCAAGCGAGCAGTAGAAGTCGACATAATCCGCGACTTCGATGGGCAACCGAAGTTCGACCTCAGCGAGCGGAATGAGGTGATCGGTCCCAGCCCGAAGCAAGGCCTGGATCCGCCGCCGGGTCTCCTGCCAGGCCGGACGCCCGAGCGCCATGAAGGCGTTCAGACTCCGCGAATGGAACACCTCGTCCCCAAGCGCGTCGGCCAGATCGAGCACATGATCCCCATACCTGACCACGACCCGATCCGCGAGGACGCCATAAGGCAGGTTGTCGAGACCGAACATCTAGCGGGCCCACGTCCACGCGTAGTCCGTATCTTCGCAGGCCAGCGCACCCGGACCCAGATCGAGCGGCCGGAAGGTATCGATCATGACAGCCAGCTCGCTGGTCGTCGTCGCGCCCGACGCGATCACCGCCTCCACCGCCCCCGGCTGCGGCCCATGCGTGAACCCCGCCGGATGCAACGAGATCGACCCGACGTCGATACCTGAACCCGCGCGGGCGCTGTAGTCGCCCCCCACGTAGAACATGAACTCGTCGGAATCCACGTTGTGATGGTTGTACGGAATCGGCACCGCTTCCGGATGGAAGTCCAGCGGACGCGGACAGAACGAGCAGATCACGAAGCCCGGCCCTTCGAACGTCTGGTGCACCGGCGGAGGCGCGTGGGTGCGCTTCACGATCGGCTCGAAGTCGGCGATGTTGAACGCGTAGGGGTAGAGGCAGCCGTCCCAGCCGACCACGTCGAACGGATGGTTGCGATAGGTCAGCCTGGTCAGCCCGCCCCGGGTCCTGACCAGCACGGGAACGTCCTCGCCGTCGCTGAGCAGGGGTTCGGAAGGAATGCGCAGGTCGCGCTCGCAGTAGGGCGCGTGCTCCAGGAACTGGCCGTACTGGGAGAGGTAACGCTTGGGTGGCCGGATATGCCCCGCCGCCTCGATGGTGAGCGCGGTGACCGTCCCGTGCGGCACCCACCGATGGATCGTCCCCGTCGGAATCACGACATAGTCGCCTTCGTCCACCTCCAACGCGCCGTAGGTGGATTCGAAAGTGGCCCGACCCGACTGGACATACACGCATTCGTCGCCCATCGAGTCCCGGTAGAGCTCACTCGGCCGATCCGCCGCCGCGTACGAGATGCGGACATCCCCGTTCCCCGCCAGCAACCTGCGCCCCGAAACGAGATCCTCCGAAGGCCCCAGATCCTGAGTCCGGAAATGCCGTGGCGAAAGCGGCAGGTTCGGCGTCAGCTCACCCCCCGTCAAGGCGGGTACGGCTTCCGCCTTCACGATGGCCGTCGGCGCGTACCGGTGATAAAGCAGCGACGAATCCGACGAGAACCCTTCCTCGCCCATCAACTCCTCGGCGTACAACCCACCGTCAGGCCGACGAAACCGCACATGACGCTTCCGCGGCACCTCCCCGACCCGCTGGTAGTACGGCATGACCCCTCCCGCGTACGGATATCGGACACCTTTGTCCTCTATACGTACGACAGTGCCCCGAACCAGCCCTCATGTCAACGATTCAGCAAGCTCCCGGGCGGCACCCATCACCAGTTCCCCGACCGCCTCGACATCCAACTGCCCAAACGTGATAACCCCGACCGACGCCTCCAACCACGGCAACCCCAGAATCGGCGCGGCCACCCCCCGAGCCCCCTCCTGCAACTGCCCTTCAGACGCCTGAAACCCCACGACCCCGTCCCGCTGCGCCAGGATCGCCAACCCCGCAGCCCCTCGGGACAGCGGATGCCGCGAACCCTCCCGATAAGCCACATGCATATCCGTCCACGACGGCTCCACCACCGCGATCGCCAGCCCGTCGCCGCCTTCGGCCACGGTCAGATGCGCGGTCGCCCCCGCCCGCTCCGCCAGCCTGCGCAACGCCGGCAACGCGGCGGCCCGCAACAGCGGCTGCACCGCCTGCGCCAGCACCAGCACCCCGAACCCGAGATGCACCCGCCCATCCGAATCCCGCCGCGCGAACCCCTCCTGCTGCAACGTATTGATCAGCCGATACACCACCGGCCTGCTCAACCCCAGCTCAGCGGCGAGTTCAGTCGGCGTACGCCCCCGCTGCCCATCCGCGAGCACGCGCAGCAACCGCAGCCCCCGCTCCAACGTCTGCGCTGCCTCGGCCGCCATCCTCCGATTATGGCCGGTATGGCACCCTGGCCCGATGAGGACCGTAATCGTGGTAGGCGCAGGTATCTGGGGCACCTCACTGGCCTTGCGCCTAGCCGACACCGGCTGGCACGTGACCTTGATCGAGCAGTACGCCCCCGGCCACATCCGCCAGGCCAGCTCCGGCGAAACCCGCCTGCTGCGCTGCGCCCACGGCCACGACGACTGGTACGCCAAATTCGCCTGGAAAGCCCGCGAAGGCTGGCGCCGCCTGGGCGAGCGCGCCGGTGAACAATTGTTCCTGGAAACCGGATTCATGTGGTTCGCCCGCCAGGAACACGGCTGGGAATCCGCCAGCACCCAGGTCCTGAAAAATCTGGACATCCCCGTTGAAGTGCTGGACCCCGCCGACGCCGGCCGCGCCTTCCCCGACTTCCACGGCGACGACCTCGCCTTCGTCCTACGCGAACCCCACGCCGGAGTCGTACGCGCCCGCCGCGCCACCCAGATCACCGCCCGCCTCGCCCAGTCCGCGGGCGTCACCACGATCCGCGCCGAGGCCCTCCCCCACCCCGACGGCGGCGTACAGGTGAACGGCGAGACCCTCCGCGCCGACCGCATCGTCTGGGCCTGCGGCGCCTGGCTCCCCGGCCTCTTCGACCTCCCCGTCACGGTCACCCGCCAGGACACCCTGCACTTCGACGTCCCCGCCGCCTGGGCGAGCATCCCCGCCTTCTGCGACTACGACAGCTCGGTCTACGGCCACGGCGACATCGACGGCGCGGGCCTGAAATGCACCAGCGACCTGGAAGGCGACCCCTACGACCCGCGCACCGGCAGCCGCCAGATCCTCCCGCGGAGCGAAGGTCTCGCCCGCGACTACCTCAGCCGCCGCTTCCCCAGCCTCGCCGCCGCCCCCGTCCTGTTCAGCCAGGTCTGCCAGTACGGCCTGACCCCCGACGCCGAATGGATCATCGCGGAAGTCCGCCCGTCCGAATGGGTGATCGGCGGCGACTCAGGCCACGGCTTCAAACACGCCCCCGCCCTGGCCGACTACCTCGCCGACATCCTCGACGACACCCAGGAGCCCGACCCCCGCTTCGGCCTGCACCCGCGCTCCGCGACCCGCGGCTTGCGCACAAGCGGTCAGACCGGTTGATCTCTATACTGTCCGGGGCGATCACCAAGAACCCTGGAGTGAAGATGCGTTTGAGGCGGATTGCGGCCATCGGTGCTCTGGCGGGAGTGATCTCGATCTGGCTGCCCGGATCCGCGGCGCAAGCGGCCGGGGAATCCTGCAACGACCAACTTCCGGCGGGCACGCCCTCGTACGTCGTCTGCCGCTGGTTAGCCAAACCCGACGAAGCCCTCCAGGTCGCCATGCACTGGCTGGCCGACGACGCCAGTAACCTCCAGCAAGCAGAGCCGTACGGCTCCGGCTGGCCGGGCATCGACATCACCTGCACCGATGGCCCTTGCCCGACCGGCGAGGGCGAGGCGTACGACGAGGACCAGGCCGGCCCCGCCGAGGACGGCGGAGACGTCGTGTGCGACCCGCCCGGCACGACCTGCACGGTCGAACCCGACGAGGTCGAGGCAGCGGCCCAGACGCCCACCGGACAGGCGGTCGAGACCGCGACCGAGACCGGGCTGCGGGTCTGGATCAACACCGAACTCGCCGACGACTGGAAGGCCGGGGAGCAGGCCTTCACGGCAGCGATTAAGAACATCGGCGCCCTGGCCGCCCAGCCCGGCGTGGCCGGCATCCGCTTCACCAACCAGCTCGGCTACAACGCCACCTTCACCACCGCCGAGGACCTCACCAAGTTCGTCACCGCCGCCTCGGCCGCGCTACGCGAAACCGCCCCCGGCAAGAAACTGGGCCTGCACACCGTGGTCCCCGTGTTCGCCTGCGGCGGCAACACCGCCTGCGCGAAGACCATGGCGACGCAGTACCCGCTGCTCACCCCCGCGGTGATCGAACCGCTGCTCACCGGCGGCAAGATCGACCAGCTCACCCTGGACAGCGGCATGGCCCCCGGCTACACCAAGTGGAAGATCACCGCCCAGGAGGCCCGCCGCAACCAGTGGATCCAGGTCAAAGCCCGCGCCTGGGACGCCCTCGCCCAAGTCGGCGCCGAAGACGCCGGCCTGGTCGGCCCCTCCCTGACCACCGCCCAAGCCAAGACCGCCACCGCCCAGCGCATCGTGCTCCCCTTGGAAGACGGCGCCGCAACGGTCAACGTCTGGTCCCGCTACGTAGACGCCAAGGGCACCGTCCACGGCATCCCCGCCGCCACCTGGGCCCAACTGGAGAAGCTCGAACCCCTCCAGCGCCGCCTCACCACCCTCTACACCCCCGGCACCGACGACCTCACCAAACTCGCGAAGGTCTTCAGCCAGGTGTACATCACGGCCTGAAGCCCGGTCAGCCGGGCGGGTTCGCCCGGCTGATTCGATGCCGTGAGATCCAATGAGATCAGGGATTTCTGTATTCGCACAGCCGCGTTTGTGCAGGCCAGCGAATTGGATCTAGCGGGCGGACTGGAGCCAGCCGCCGAACTCCTCCAGGTTGATCAGGCCGTCGCCGTCGCCATCCACCTTGCGGATGACGGCTTCCGCGCCGTCCTCGCCGAGCGGCTGGCCGAGCAGGTCCGCGAGCCGGACCAACTCCTCGGCCGAGATCAGGCCGTCCCCATCACTGTCGACCAAGCTGAAGGTCGGAGCGTATTCAGACATGTATCCTCCTCAGGTTTCGCGATCAGCACCTTAGTCGGATAAATGGTGTTCAGCAGTCGGCTTGCCTGAACCGTGTGCGGCGGCGAGTCCTTGAAGCGCTAGCAATCAGCAACGAAACAAGCACGTAAGGCCACAGGTAAGTTACAGGACTGTATTTCCCGCAGTAGAGCTCTGATGTGCGGTACCCCGACGATGGCGGCCTGTCCCGCCAAGGCCCGCGCCAAGCGCGAGCAGGTACGCTTCAGCGCCGCAGGCATGTTCGAACGCGGTATGAAGCCGCCCAGGTCGCCCGCGCGTTGCGGATCACCTCGAGTTCGGCGAACGCTTGGCACCGGACTGGAAGAGCGGCGGAAAAGCCGCCCTGGCCTCCAAAGGGCCGGGCGGCTCGGTCTGCTGCCTCTCGGCGGAACAGATCCTCCTGCTGGAGGCAGAACGCGACCGAGGGCCAGCCACGTACGGCTGGGAGGACCAGCGGTGGACGCTATCGAGGATCATCGTCTTGATGAAGGAGTTGTTCCGCGTTGGCTACAGCCCACGCGAGGTGTCCTCCTGCTGCACCGGATCGGCTGGCGCCTGTAGATCCCCGCGCACCGCGCCGCCGAGCGCGACGAAGATGCGATGACCACGTGGACCAGGGAGACCTGGCACATATAAGGGCAGGCCGCCGACCGGGGTGCCTGGATCGTCTTTGTGGACGAGTCGAGGTAAAGCCTTCGCCCGCCTCAAGGGCCGAACCTGGGCCCGGCGGGGTCAGACCCAGTCGTGACGGTGTCCGCAAGGGGTCTCCTCGGTCGCCGGGATCGTCTGCGTCAAGCCCGGGCAACGCACCCGCCTGATCTACCGGACGATCATCTACCACAGCCGCAAGAACGAGCGGAAGAGTTTCAAGTCCGCGACTTCAAGCTCCGGCTCCAAGCCGCTCACCAGCAGTTACGAGCCCCGATCATGGTCGTCTGGGACCAACTTAACGCACATGTCTACGCCGAGATGCGCGCCTTCATCGACGATCACGACTGGTTGACGGTCTTCCAGCTTCCCAGCTACACCCCCGAATCAACCCCACCGAAGGCATCTGGGCCAACCTCAAGGGCCACCTGGCCAACCTGGCTGTCCGGGGTGGAGCCGACCACCTCGCCGCCATCAAACACCACCTCAAGCGTCTGCGGTACTGGCTCCGACCTGCTCGACGCCATCATTGCCCAGACCGAACTCATCCTCGAACCCGAACCGCCCCAACTAACGAGAAGTCAGCATTTCACGGTCTGTAGCTGTCCAGCCGCGAAGAGCCCATATGGCGGAGGGGCGAACCGTATTCGTCTCCACCCAATGGTGGAGGTGCGCGCAGGAATCCGTCATCCGACCCATTGATGTCTGATGACTCCGCAGGAAACATGGAAGTCGACGAAATCGGTCAGGGAGGAGGAAGTCGGACTGGATAAAGAAATGAAATGAGAATCGTGCAGAGGCGTCTTCGTTAGAAAGAAGGTGTTCATGCGGGTCCGAAACCTCTCAAGAAGAGTTCTAGCCCTGGCGTTCGCCCTCGTGGCCGCTAATGTGCGCTCTTCTCGCAGGTCAACGCATAGAAGTGAATGACTATTCACTTCAGGCCGAAAGGGCTTAGCGGGAGAAATCATTGACTCCGAGAGTCGAATCTCGTAATGTCCTTCGTAGCGCTGGCGCTATTCCCCAGGCCATGGAGGTGGGCGCAAGAAGTCAACACATCTATGTCGGACCTTGGCAGAGAACTCCGACAGACCACGTCAACGATGCAGCAGAAGGAGTAATAAATGCAGGTCAAGCGTATCGCTGCGGCTCTCGCAGCCTGCGCAACGGCAGTAGTGTTATGCCAAGTCGCACCGGCCTCGGCCGCAGCCAAAACCCCTTCAGGGGTGAATCCGGCACCCGTCTCGGCGTGGCCATCTGGAGTTGCGACGGTCGTCGGGTCAACCCCACCGTCAAGGCGGCAACTCTCGAATGTGCGAGGTCTGGCGCCGCGGACTTGAATTACTCCCGCGGAGTCTGGGACTGCGATTGGCAGGTCGACATCTGGACCGGCCCTCGTTACTACCCCTGGGTCGTCACCAACAGCTGCAGCAGCGAGCTCATCGGCTGGGACTTCGTTTTCGGCGAGGGCTAAGCAACAAGTAGCCCGCCAGAAAAACGGCTTCTCATGACCCCGAAGGTCATCCGATCATCTGGGGTCATATTTTCACGCCCGCAATGCAGCCGGACAGATTCGGGCGTCCCCTGAGAATCTCCACGGACGGGGCCTTGGCAAAGAACCCCCGTCCGTGGGCATCAACGATGCGAGGAGATTATATCAAATGCGACTGTACCGTGTCGCTGCCGCCGCAGCACTTTGTGCGATGGCGACCACAACGGTTGGAGCCACCCCGGCATTCGCGAACCCGGGGCCGGCGGTAGTCACCGAATCCAACCCGGCGGCGCCGAGCGCTGCCCTCGCAAGCTGGAACTGCGACGGCAAGCGAGTAATCCCGACGACCAGAGCGGCCGCCCTCGGGTGTATCAGGAGCGGACCCGCTGACACCAACTACTCCCGCGGAGTCTGGGACTGTGACTGGCAGGTCGACATCTGGACTGAATACAAGTACGCGACCTGGGCCCTGACCCACACCTGCAGCAATACACTCATCGGCTGGGACTTCGTATTCGGTGACTGACCGCCATCCGTCTGAGATAGATTCGGACAACCTGAAAAATCGCCAATAACAGAGCCGGGCGGTCGATCTCATGAGTCGGCCGCCCTTCAAATGGAGCGAACATGCCGACGACCGCAGTGCGCACGATAAATCTCACACAAGGATACGGCGAGACTCCCATCATCAAGAACCTCACCCTGGACATACCGCACGGGGTCTTCGGTCTCCTGGGGCCGAACGGCGCAGGGAAGACCACGCTTCTACGAACCCTGGCGACGGCCATCGCGCCCCGTTCAGGGGAAATTGTCCTGCTGGACAGGACGGTGAAGAACGATCGTGATGCGCGCGAAGTCCGCCGCCACCTCGGCTATCTTCCCCAGGAGTTCGGCTACCACCCCAACTTCACGGTCCACGAGTTCATCAGCTACTGCGCGTGGCTCAGGCGTATTCCGTCCGCTCTGACTCGTGAAGTGGTCACGGAGGCTATCATGGCCGTCGACCTCGGCGCTCAGGCTAAAACCAAAATGAAGAATCTTTCAGGCGGAATGCTCCGTCGCGCGGGAATCGCTCAGGCCATACTCGGCGGTACCCGCCTGGTCCTGCTGGACGAGCCGACGGTGGGGCTCGATCCTGAGCAGCGTCTGGCGTTCCGCGACCTGATCAGGAAAGTTTCGGGTCGGGCCACTGTGGTGCTCAGCACCCATCTGGTGGAAGACGTCGCAGCCGTCTGCGACAACTTGCTGATTATTGCCGATGGCGAACCGGTCTTCACCGGGAGCCCTCGAGAATTGCGTGATCTGTCGTCAGAGGGGGCCAGGGGAGATACAGAGCTTGAGCGGGGATATACGGCGGCACTGCATCGAGACAAGGCCGGCATATGACGAGAATCCTTCTGATCGAAATTCGCCGCTCTCCGTTCTTGTGGCTCGTCGTCCCTGCGAGCCTACTGAGTCTGGTCATACTTTTTCGTGAAGTCGAGTCATGGCAGAACGTCTGGCCCGAAGCCAGCGTCAGGGTCATCGCCGCCGCGACGCAACTCCCGGCAGTGGCGATCGCCGCAGTCGCCGCATGGTCGGCCCAGCGCATCCACCGGGCCTCGGCATCACAGCTGGTGCAGACGTCGACGCGCCCGGGCTGGCAGATCACGATCGTCCATTTGTCGGTAAGCCTTGGTTACGCCTTGATTCCACTGGCGGTCGCGGCTTTGGCGAGCTATCTGATCGTCCATGACAAGGCCGCTCCTGGCGGACTCTGGCTCTCTTACATGCTGCTTGGCATCGCCGCGGTTGTCACTGTCGTCGGATTGGGACACTCGATCGGCAGCGCGATTTCCAATCGCCTGGCCGCGCCATTGGCTGGATTCGCATCGTTCTTCCCTTTGTTTATCGTCTCTATTTTGGTGCCATTTTTCGGCGAGGCGAACAAAGCAGTGAGTCCGGCGGCTCTGGCCGCTCGCCTACTGCTCGCGGGGGCCTGTGTCGCGCTCGCGTTGGCCTTCGGGCCAGTGAGTTCACCGCGCCGTTCGTACGGCGGGCGCATATCGGCCTGCGTCGCGGTGGCAGTCTCGGTGTTGTTCCTGCTGGTGGCCGGTCCGATTCAGCAGCCCAGGCAGCCGGTTTTGGCTTCTGCTTGTCAACGGGTAGCGGCGACCGACGTGTGCCTGTGGCCAGAGAACGCCGCCCGGCTCACGGAGGCGACCAACGCCACCAAGAATGTCATCGGCCTTACCCAGCGTGTGATCAGATTCCCGCAGGTTGTCGCCGACGAGGGGCTGGTGGCAGAGAACGGTGGCTCGGTCCTTCAGATCCCGGTTGTCGCGGGCGCCACTTACGAGTCCTACAGATCGTTGTTAATCTTTCAGCTCACCTGGCAGATAATGGCCGATTGCGGTCCTTCGGAGACCGAAGCACACGGACGCCCTAGAATGCAGGCCAGAGCGAAGCTCGACACGTGGCTGAGCTCGGCCGCGCTCGGCAGAATGCAAGACCAGGAATGGGATTCGGTCTCTCTCACCGAAGCGGGCAGAAACGAGGTGCGCCAGACTCTCGGCCTGCCGCAGGCGGCGCAGGAAGAGTGGGCGAGGAAGCAGATCGCTGTGATGGGGAGGTGCAATGCTTGATCGGCTTCAGCGAGGTGCAGAGCCTCGTACTGAAGGTGTCGGCATCGTCGCGCTCGTATGCAGGAGCCGCCATGTCGGATTCCATGTCATGGCGATGCTTCTGGTCAGTGCCACCTGTGTGATCTGGGGGCAGAATACGTTACTTCTGCCGGGAGGTAATGAGACTTTACCTCTCGCGATCTTAATGCCGGTGCCATACGCCTGCATCGTCGCCTCCATGATTCGCAGTTCGATGCATTCGTTCGAGAACACCGCGTCACTCAGTATCGCCCGGCTTGATTTTTATGTGATCACACTCGCTCTGGTTTTGACGTTGCTTCTTGCGGTCGGCAGTCTGGCGCTTGGGGGCACGCTCGGGCTAGCCCCGCTGGTCGTTCGCAATATTGTCTTCTGGTCCGGTGTGGGTTTCACGTCGGCGGCATTGGTCGGCCGATCACTGGGCTGGGTGTTGCCGATCCTTCTGCTGGTTCCGCTGTATGAATCAGGACGCGCGGACTCGGACGGGCAGATTCCTCTGTGGGCGATCGCCAGGCATCCGGCCGACTCGTCATGGTCGTGGTTCGTCACCGCTTTGGTGGTCGCCGCCGGAGTGATCATGATTGGTCGATCGAGCGCATGGCGAGGGAGTCGTTTCTCTCGATTTCCCCGCCTTATCGCGATGCGCAGAGATTGATACCCATGTTACACTGTGGTATACATTCCACCCCGATCGGTACTGCATTCTAGGAGGATCGTGTCCAGCTCTCCGCAACACGTGAAGCGTATTGTCGGCAGTGATCGCAGCCAGTTTGTCGAATTGGTCAAAGCTGCAGGGGTCATCGGGCTGGGCGTCGAGCTCAAGAATGCGTTTGTGCCTGCACCGGAAGGTGGTTACACCCAAGAATGGTGCATCGACCTGTACAGCGAGCCTCCGGGCCGGACGCATACGGAGCAGTGATCTAGACAGAGTTCCCCGGCCAGCGTAGGTCCGGGGCAATAAGGCCCTTGACCTGAGTTTCTTCCTTTCTAGTGATCGTCGCAACACCTGAGTTCAGGGGATGCGATGGCAGCGAGGGCACCATCCGTTACTCCGACCAGGTCTGGGCCTTCACGGAACGCGAAGAGCCGCAGGACTTCTGGTACCCCTGCAAGACCCCGGGACTGCCGTCGCGCGCTCATCGTCGACGACGTGCCCAGCTCCGCGCCGGCCATCCGGGCGGCTGCGACAACAGCGGGTGGACCAACTCCGGCACCTTGCGCGTGTAGGCGAACCACTGATGGCCGCCGAAGCCGTTGCCGAGCTGCTGGAAATCCGCCTTGGCCAGGGTCTTTCCGTTGGCGTCCTTGCCGAATTCAAGGGTGGGCGGATCGGAGAACGGCTGGTTCGAGGTCAACCCGGGCGGCGCGAGCTATCTCGAGTTCGTGCCCGCGGCCACTGGCCAGAGCAGAGTCTCCCTGACCTTGGAGGTCGAGGAGAAGTCCCTTCCGCCGGCGGAGTTTCGCTTTGTGCTCGTCACGTGGCCGGTCGCCGGAGGCAAGCCAGCGGACACCCCTGTCCGCTGGATCCGCCCGGACGAATCCGGCCCGACGACCAGTACCCCCGTTTTATCGATGTGCCGGTGACCGCGTTCTTCTCGACGAAAGTGCCCTGAACACCATTCCGAGAGGCAGTAGCGATGAACCGTCCCGGCCGGAGGACCGCCCTGTTGACCGCAGGCCTGGCATTCTTCCTGTCAGCCTGCCAGATCGGCCGGGACGCGCTGTTCATCGTCACCAACGACACAACGGAGACTGTCGTCGTCACTTGGAACGGAATGGAGTACGCGACCCTGCCGCCGGGCCGCAGTAAGCAGATCTCCTTGTCCAGCGAGGTGTGCACCGCTACCTCGCCACCGGCGGATGATCTTAGGGCCGTCTCGGCGCGGGGCAAGCATTATGCCTATGGGCGACGCGCGTGCAACGGGGAGACCTGGCGAGTCGGGTCAACCCCCGTTTCGCCGCCGCCCAGTTGAGCCGAGGATGGCTGCCTGGCCAGGCTAATCGCTGAGGCCGGCGGCCATCACGGCTTGGGCTCTGTTCCGGGCGCCCAGCTTGCGAAGAATCTTCATCACGTGGGTCTTGACGGTGGAGATCGCCACTCCGAGTTCGGTGGCGATCTCACCGTTCACCTTCCCGCGGGCGATTAGAGTTAGTACTTCGTACTCTCGTTTTGTCAGGATTTGGCGGATCTCGCCGCTCACGGGAGCGAACCTGTCCGTCAGGCCCTGCACCAGGGCTTTGTACAGCGGTCGGTAGCCCATGCTGATGACCCTGATAAGCCCGACAAGCTGCATGGGACCGATGTGATCTCGTCGAATTGGATAAGCGTCCGCTTTGATCAGCATGATGTCGAGCGGGGACCAGTCGGGGGTGAGCACGATCACAGGGATAGGCCGTTCCGACCCTGTCAGGTGATGGCGCAACTGACTGACCAGTGTCACCGTCTCGTCGGTTACGCGATCCACACCCATGATGCAGACCGAGGTCTCGGATAGGGAAGGCTCTCTGCGGAGATCGTGATAGGCGGAAACCTCCACGATGGATTTGATGCCTTCCTCGTGGCGGAGGATCGCCGTGATGCCGCCGCGTGCCAGGGGGTCCCTCTCGATCACTACGATGCGCATGCCTGTCCCGTTGTGGACGGCATGTGAAGCGGTGGAACGCACGCTGAGACAAGCACATGCATGTCAGGCTCCCCGTTGGTAGATACGTTCCCCGGCTACCGATGCGATGTGTCCGACCGAGCGTAAGCGTGTTGGTCAGTCGCACATTGAGGATGCAAGAACACTGTTTCGGAAGTCGTTGGCTATTTGTGCACAGTACTTGTCGATCTCTGCATGGGCTGGTCGGTGAGGGTGAGCCTCCGGTAGACGCTGGGTGGCATGTCGTATGCGTTGCGGAACGCACGGCTGAAGTGGGCTGCGTCAGTGAAGCCCCACCGGCTTGCGATTGCGTGGACAGGGCGCGAGGCGAGCCGGGGGTCGGCCAGGTCGCGGCGGCAGTTCTCCAGGCGTTGCCGGCGTATCCAGGCCGACAGCGTCACATCTTCGTCGTCGAAGATCTGGTAGAGGTGGCGCAGGGAGATCTGGTGGGCGGCGGCGATGGCGGTCGGGGACAGGTTCGGGTCGCTGAGCCGCTGCTCGACGTAGTCGCGGACCCGCACTCGCAGCACACGCCGATGTGACTCCGGCGATGTGGCGCCGGCATCGTCGAGTTGGTGGGACAGCACGGCCACCAGTAACTCGACGGTGATCGAGCTCAAGGACGGCTCGTCCGCTGCGGTGAACTCGGTGGCATGCCTGTCGAGGTTCGTCAGCCAGCGGCGGAACATCGCGCCGATACCCTGGCGCCCAGAGAAGGAGGCTCCGACGAGCAGGCTGACCATAGTCGGCGGCAGCGGTAACAGCGCACGGGGAATCTCGACGACGATGCCGCAGGCGGTGTCGGGGGCGCATATCCGCCGACCCTCGAACGTGCGGGACGTGTCGAACAGGACGAACTCCCCGGCACTGATCACTGCTTCACGGCCTGCCTGGGCGGTCCACCCCTGCCCGCTGAGGATGAGGTTGACCTGGTACGCCTCGGGGTCGCTGCGCCGGATGTGCTGCGCGGACCTGCGGACGATCAGAGGAGGGTAGGCCATGGTGGAGACCTGCACATTGTCTAGCTCCACCGTCCGCACCCAGCCGCGGAAGTCGTTCTGCTCACTCTGCACCCGGGAGGGTGTCAGCGATCTTTCCACGCTCTCAATCCAGCCGGGGAGGCGGTCATGGGCTGGCAGGCCATCAGTGCTGAATTCACTCACCCGCATGGCGTAACTCCTCGTCAGGGCATCGCCTCGCCCTTGCGGCGCGTATCTGCCGATGCCTGCCCGGTAGTGAACAGGTGATCATATTGCCGATGTCGTACTCTACAGAAGCCATAGCCCATAATGTGGGAATGGTATCGAATGTGCTGAGCTGTCTGAATTCGCGTGCAGGGCGAGTCAGCGGGTGCTCTCAGTTCGTCGGCTGAATTGGCCGACGGCGGCGTCAGGTGACAGTGGCAATGGAAAGCACGGCAGGCAGGGATGCTTGGCATGGTCAGCATGGCTATGGCATCGTCAATCCCCTGAAACCGTGGAGACGGTCCTATGCCACAGCGGTCCTTAGCAGGGCCGATGAGGCTTTCCTTTTCTCGATCATGTGAGCTTCGAATGTGATCGGCGATAAGCCGTCGTTGGCGCTGTGCCGCCTGATGGGGTTGTAGAAGTCCGCGATCCACGTGGCGATCTTCAGGCGAGCCTCGGCCCGGGAGCGGAACCGCTGACGGTGGACGTACTCGACCTTGAGGGTGCTGTTGAGCGCCTCGGCCGCTGCATTGTCCAGCGCGCAGCCGACCTGGCCCATCGACTGGACCACACCCAGGCGCCGGCACAGGTCCTGGTAGCGGGCGGCGGTGTACTCGCTCCCGCGATCCGAATGGAAGATCACCCCGTCCACGTCTCCGCCGCGGGTGGCCACCGCCATCTGCAGCGAGGCGCAGGTCAGCGCGGCATCGTGGTGGTCCGACATGGCGTAGCCGAGCAGCCGGCGGGAGAACAAGTCCTCGACCGTGGCCAGGTACAGGTTGCCCTCGTCGGTGTCGATCATGGTCACATCGCCGCACCACAGCACGTCCGGAGCGGGCGCGGTGAACTTCCGCCGCACCAGATCCGCAGCGGCGGGCCGCCTGCCCTGGCGGGTCAGCGACCGCGGCGTGCGCCGCACGCGAGCGACCAGGCCGAGTTCGGCCATCCGCGCCGCGACCGTGTTCTCCGACACCCGCCAGCCCGCCTCGTGCAGGTCACGGGTGATCCGTGGCGAACCGTAGGTGCCGCCCGATTCCTCAAACGAGCGGGTGATCTGCGCATCCAGGTCGGCTCGCCGGCGTTCGCGAGCGGTCGGCATGTCCTGGCCGATGCGGTTCCTCCACTTGTAGAACCACGACTGGGACACCCCCAACGCCCGGCAGGAGATGATGTGGTCGATGCCGTGCTCGGTCTTCTGGGAGCTGATGAAGGCCGCCACGCTCACCGGCCCATCGCCTCTTTGACCCACAAGACCACCGAACGCTTGAGCACATCACGCTCATCTTCCAGCTCAGCCCGTTCCTTGTCCCAGGCCGCCTTGTCCTCGGCGTGCTGCTTGACCAGCTCGGCCTTCTCCTGCCGCAGCCGCGCCAATTCCTCCTGCTCAGACTCCTCCAGCGCTCCGCTCCCGTCGCTGCCGTCGCCGTTGTACTGCTGGGCGGGCCGATCCATGTGCACCCAATTGTGCAACGTGTACGGGCTGAGCCCTAGATCTCGCGCCACTTGCGCGACGGGCTTGCCGGTCTCCTTGACGATACGCACCGCGCCCGCCCGGAACTCCGGATCAAAGCGCCGCCTCGTGACTGCTGCCACGACCAAACCTCTCCTGGTTCGGTCTCCACGTTACGAGGGGAACCTCACAGGACAAAGCCGCAGCCCAATTGGTTGCCGAATTGTTCTTGTGTGGATCAAGCGGCGGCGCGCCGCGCCGCCGTAACCGGCCCTCTGCCGCACGCCGACCGGGCATGCGGCGTGGGCGCCGGTCCCGGCCGGCGGCGACCCGGGCCGTCCACCGACCGACGCACCCGCTGTTGCCGAAAGAACGGCCGACCCCAGCGGCCCACCGCCGGGCCTGTTCGCTCTCACGATTGCGCGATTATGGTTGCCCACAGCTGACAGCTGGGGACGATAACCGACCCGGAGCTTCGTCCCTCGGGCCTGTCTCGCCGAAGACCGACACGCGAGAGACCGACCCTCAGCGCGGACCGGGTCATATCGAGGTACGTAATT
>NZ_BLAE01000048.1 GCF_009687865.1 Acrocarpospora macrocephala | reverse complement strand
CGAAGTCATTCCTGCTCCTGCTCGTGATCGGGGGTCTCCGGGACGGCGCCCGCGACGGACGGTCCGCTGACGGACCTCGCCGTCCCGGCACGCCTTGGGGTTGGCACTCTCCAGGCGCGAGTGCCAGGCGCTCCCCCGCACTCTACTCACAACTTGCGCGTCACGCATATAGTGCGTGGCACGCAATATCAGGTAAGGTTGCCCTCATGAACGACGACGCCATGGACCTCCGGGCCCGCAACAGCCAGGCCACCCGGGAGGCGATCAGCCATGCCGCGCTGCGCCTGGCCATCGAGCAAGGCCCGCACGGGCTGGCCCTGGTCCGCGTCCATGACATCGCCACGGCCGCGGGAGTCTCGCCCCGGACCTACAACAACTACTTCTCCAGCAGGGCGGAGGCGATCTGCGCCTTCCAGGCCGACCAGTCCAGGCGCGTGGGGCAGGCGCTGCGCTCCCGGCCCGCCGACGAGCCGCTCGACCAGGCCGTCATCGCGGCCGTGATCGAGCTCTACACCAACCCCGAGCCCGACAGGGCCGGCCTGTCCATGATCATGTCGACACCCGAACTGGAGGGTGAGGCGCTGAAAGCGTTCAGCATGGCCGAGGGCCCGCTCGCCGAGGCGATCGCGACGCGCACCGGCACCGAACGCGACCTGTTCCCCGCCGTCATGGCCGCCGCGATCGCCGGCGCCATCCGCGTCGCGGGGCGGCGCTGGCTCGAGCCAGGCAACCCCGAACCCTTCGCCGCCATCCTGCGCCACGCCCTGTCCTGCGTCTTTCCGTGACGGAGGGTCAGCGGGCGATGAACTCGTACTCGACCTGCTCGATCGGGTTGCCGTCCCCGAAATCGTGCCCGCGGACCGCACCCGACTCGGTGAAGCCGGTCTTGGTGTAGAAGCGGCGTGACTGGGGTGTGTCGCGCAGCGTCCACAGATGCACCCCGCCGAAGCCGTCCTCGCGCAGCCTGCGCAGGGACGCGACCATCAGGGCGGCCGCGCTGCCGCTGCCCCACCCGTCCGGATGGTTGTAGAACCCGAAGATCTCCGCCCATCCCGGCCGCGTCGGCGAGGAGCCGAAGTAGGAGAAGGTCAGCGGCCGCCCCGCTCGCGCGGCGAGCAGGATGGTGTCCTGCCCCTTGGCGAGCACGTCGTGCCACTTCCCGCGCCGGTGCCGTACCGCTTCGGCGAAGAACGCCGGGTCGAAGAACCCGGCGTAGGCCGCCTTCCAGGACTCCGCGTGGATCTCCCCCAGCACCTCCCCATCACCCATGGAAGCGTCAACAATCACGAAGCCTTCGACCATAAGGTCACTCTATTGAGCAGGCCGTCGACGGAGGAGTCTTGGGATGAAGCTGACCTCAGACCAGGTTCTGGCCTGGCGGATGCGACGCCAGTTCCTCAACCGTCCGCCGGACGCCGGGACCGTTGCCATCGTCAAACGCCTGTGCGGCGTACAGGCGCAGGTCACGTCGAGCGCCGAACAGGCGGTGGCGGTACGACGAAGCACACCGAATCGGGGTGAGGTGGGCGAACGCCTCAGCGACCGCTCAATCGTCAAGACATGGGCAATGCGCGGCACTCTGCACCTGCTGGCCTCCGAGGACGCGGCGGCTTACCTGGCGCTGATCTCCGCCGCACGCACCTGGGAGAAGGGCTCCTGGCAGCGCACCTTCGCGACCGCCAAGCAACTCGCGGCGATCACCGACGCGGCGCGCGAGTCCCTGAACGGCACCGTGCTCAGCCGGGAGGAACTGACCACCGAGATCGTCAGAAAGACCGGGGACGACCTGATCGCCGAACAGTTGCGCTCCGGGTGGGGCGCGGTCCTCAAACCGCTCGCCTGGCAAGGACTCCTCGTCTACGGGCCCTCGGAAGGCAACCGGGTCACCTTCACCAGCCCCGAGACCTGGTTGCCGACCTGGCCTGGCCTGCCAGAACCAGACGAGGCGGCGCAAACGGTGATCCCCGCCTACCTCGGCGCCTTCGGCCCTGCCTCGATGACGACATTCGACCAGTGGCTGATCCGCGGACAGTCGAAAAAAGCCCAGATCAAATCCTGGTTCACCGATCTGGAACAGACTGGAAAACTGGTGCAGGTCGAGGTGGACGGCAAACAAGCATACGCCCGGACCGAAGACGTGGACGACCTCGCCACCACCGATCCGACCACCGAGATCCGGCTGCTCCCCGCATTCGACCAGTACGTCCTGGGACCCGGAACCAAGAACCCCCAGATCATCGCCCCCGAACGCCGCGACCACGTCAGCAAGGCCGCCGGTTGGATCTCCCCCGTAGTCATCGCCGGGGGCCGTGTCGTCGGCACCTGGACCACCGACGGCGAATCCCTCGACGTCATCCTGTTCACGGAGGCAGGCCCGGTCTCCAAACAGGCGATCGAGAAGGAGGCCGCACGACTCGGCGACACCCTGCGCGTCGGCGTACGAACCGGCTGACGGAGGAATGCTGTTGATCAGGCTTGTTCCATGAGTGGAGGCTGTGCCGGGTCAGTGGTGTGAACCCGCGAGGAGCCGTTCGTGATAGGTGGCTGGGCTGTTGCCCTCGTCCTGGGCGGCATCATCATGGCGGGCGCGTCCATACAGCGGCTGGCGGGGATCGGGTTCGCGCTGGTGGCGGTGCCTGCGCTGGTGCTGCTTCTCGGCCCGGCCGAGGGTGTGGTGCTCGCGAACTGCGCGGCCGGTGCCATCAGCGCGGTCGGGCTCGTCGGCACCTGGCGGGAGGTCCGCCTGGCCGCGATGATCCCATTGGTCACCGCGGCCGCCTGCACCGTGCCGGTCGGGGCCTGGGTGGCCGCCCGGTTGCCGGAGCCGGTACTGCTTGCGGGCATGGGGGTGCTGGTGAGCGCGGCCGTGCTGCTGGTGATGTGGGGCACGCGGCTGCCCGCCCTGCGCGGTGTCACAGGTGCGCTGGCCGCTGGTGCCGCCAGCGGGTTCATGAACTCCTCAGCCGGGGTAGGCGGCCCGGCTGTTTCCTTGTACGCGGTGAACGCGGGCTGGACGGTTCGGGAGTTCGTCCCGAACGCACAGTTCTACGGAGTCGTGGTGAACGCCTTCTCCATCGCGGCCAAGGGCCTGCCACAGCTCACCGTACCGACTTGGCTGGTGGTCACGGCCGGGATCGCCGCAGGCTCCGCGATCGGCAAGGCACTAGCCCAGCGGGTGCCGGAGCGCCCGGCCCGGCGGATAGTGCTGCTGCTTGCGCTGGCCGGCGGACTCACCACGCTGGGCAAGGGACTCTGGGGCCTGTAATCATGGTCTCCCCGATCTTTTGATGTCGCCCGTTCTCCTCTGCACCCCCGCCGCTGGGACGCATGCATGAGGACATGACCTGCAACCACCCTTGTGACCTATTGGTACCGTTCCGTTTCAGCAAGAGCGGCTTCAACGATTCCAGGGTCCGGCGAGTTGATCCGCCACCCCTCGCCTGCCCCGATGATCAAGGGCAGATAGCCGAATGATTCTGCGAATATGTTCACCCGTTCCACCGCCGAATTGATGTCCGACATCTCTATCCCGTGTACCGACATCAACTCCGCCGTGGGGAGCCCGACCTGTCCGGCGCGACTCAGCGTGAGCAGAATCGACCGGCGGACAGGCTCCAGGCGCTTTACGAGCAGAGCCAGATAGGTGCGGACGGACTCGGCGTCCTCCCAGCGAATGATCGGATTGCTTGCGGGATTTGAATCAGCAGCCGTCCCAGGCATCGTCGATGAAAGCTCCGTTCGGTGCTCCTTGGGTTGCGCGACAGGCCGTGATCGGGTCTCCGCCGCCAACCCCGGCGCCGGCGAATCCCAGCGTACGTCGGCTGTGACCAGGCATCCCATGCAATCTACTCGGTTGCGGAAAGTGTGTGCCAGACGGCGGGACATCCTCACGCACGTTTGAGAGGGTGAAGATTGCGAGGGTGTCTCTGACATGATCCCGAGAGGGGCGTTCATGACCGAGAAGATCGCAGGTGTTGCCGTTCCCGACTCGGCGCTGGCGCGAGAGGCCACCGAGTTCATCCGGGAAGTGGAGCCTCCGCTGCTGTACGACCACTCCCGGCGGGTGTACTTCTTCGGATCTTTGCAGGGGAAACGGCTTGGTCTGAAACCGGACGCCGAGTTGTTGTACGTGGGGGCGATGTTCCACGATCTCGGCCTGACCGAGGGTCACCGTAGTGACCAGCGTTTCGAGCTTGACGGTGCCGACGCGGCACGTCGTTTCCTGGCATCACGCAATGTGCCCGAAATCGACGTGCGCAAGGTGTGGGAGGCCATCGCGCTGCACACGACGCCGGAAGTGCCCTACCGGCTGGAGCCCGAGGTAGCGCTGGTTACCGCCGGTGTCGAGACCGACGTCCTCGGCTTCGGCTATGGCGAACTGGCCAAGGAGGACATCGACGCGGTGGTCGCGGCACATCCACGGCCGGACTTCAAGAATCGCATTCTCCGGGCGTTCACCGATGGATTCAAGGATCGGCCCGGCACCACGTTCGGCACGATGAATGCCGATGTCCTCGAACACTTCGTCCCCGATTTCAAGCACACCGACTTTGTCGAAGTAATCCGCGATTCCGACTGGCCCGAATAGGGCCTCACACGCGGTACAACGACTGTTTGGTGTAGGCGACGGGGATCGACGAGATGGGCTCGTCGAGCGAAACGCCGGGGCGCCGTCGGGCGATTGCGCGAACGTAGCCGAGATAGCGTCCGCTGTCGGCGGTGAGGGCGTCGATTTCCACGCTGTTGTCGGGGGCGACCGTATGCTGCCATTCCAGCCAGTGTTTCCAGCCGTCGGTCATGGCGTCCGCCAGTTCGACGTGGGCGATGGTGCTGCGTTCCCAGTGCCGCTGCCACCATTCGGCCGAGTGCAGGCAGGCCAGGCTCGGCTCCCACCACTCCTGGAGATGCTCGGGAACCGGCCCGTCGATCTCCTGCGCCAACCCCGCTCCGGCGATGCCGATCTGGCCCTCGGGTTTGACGAACCTGGCGAGATAGTTCAGGTAAAGGTCGTCGGTGCCGTAATAGAAGTACGAGTCGATGCTGACGATGGCGTCGAAGAAATCCGCGGCGAACGGCAGCGCCCGGGCGTCGGCATGGATGGGGAACACCGAATCGCCGACCCCGGCGTCGTGGAGGCGTTGCAGGCGCTCGTCGGCGCTGAACCACAAATCGGTGGCCCATACCTGAACACCGAACTCGCGGGACAGAAAGACCGATGAGGCTCCGCGGCCGCAGCCCAGATCCAGCACCCGCATTTCCGGCCGCAGGTCCATCGCCTCGGTCAGCCATTCGGTCAGCCACAATGAATTGGCGCCGCCGCT
The DNA here is from genome assembly GCF_009687865.1 of Acrocarpospora macrocephala. GTDB lineage: Bacteria > Actinomycetota > Actinomycetes > Streptosporangiales > Streptosporangiaceae > Acrocarpospora > Acrocarpospora macrocephala. Next base: position 85,777 of record NZ_BLAE01000048.1, on the reverse strand, counting down.
GACACTTGATCGGATCCACTCCGGGTGGTAACGCGAGGTCCGCGGAAACCGCGGTGACGCCAGGTAGTCCGTGGACATTGTTCTCCCAAACCAGGTCCTCGTGCCGGTGAGGCAAAGATGAGTAGCCCGGTACTCAAGCCCCCACGGCTTCATCGCCGATGATTGTGGCATGTTCGTAACCGGCGTACACCACATTAAAATCTGGGTTACCGATCTTGCCCGCAGCCGTGAATGGTATGAGAAGGTCTTCGACCTGGAGCTCTCGATGAGCTTCGAGGATCAGGACGGCGTCGTGCGGGGCATGGCGTTCCACGTGGCCGGGACCGACTTCGAGATCGCTCTGCGGGAGAATCGCCAACTCGCCGAGGCGCTCAATGACGCCGACCCGTTCGCCCTGGCCACGACCCGCGAAGGGCTGGACGAGTGGATCGCCCACCTGGACGCGCTGGGCATCGCGCACTCCCCGGTCATTCGCGCGTCCCGGGGGTACGGCCTGGGCTTCCGCGACCCCGACGGCGTCCAGATTCGCCTGTACGCCACCGACCCCACCGTCACGGCGGAATCGGGCGACCGCGTGCGGGTCCCACCGGTGAATCTCTAGCCTCGGGCTTTCGCCTAGACGGCGCAGGATCTGATCGTTCGCATCGGAAAAGTGCTCTCTGAACTGGAAGGATAGGGCTTCTCGAAGATCCTTTCCGCACGAGTTCCGGAGCACTTTTCCCGTGGTGCGACACGAGGTCGCTGGTTACGAGTGAGTTCGTCATTGGGAGGACCGGTGAAGCCGGTGACGTCCTCCTTCAGTCAGGCGGACCAGCATCGTGCCGGTGTTAGCGCCGCGCAGTACGCCGAGGAAGGCGGCCGGAGCCTGGTCGAGACCCTCGGCCACCGTCTCCCGGGTTCGCAGGCTGCCGTCGGCGAGCCAGGCCGCGGCCTTGGCGAGGTACTCGGGGGAGCGGTCGAGATGGTCGCTCACCAGTACGCCGCGCATGGTCAGCCGTTTGGTGACACGTCGTACAGGTTGCTTGGGCCGGACTCAGCACCCATCCTGCCGGCCTACGCCTCCGGCCGCCGCTCGACCAGCTCCACCCACCCGGGGAGCTCCCCGCCCAGGGCTGCCACAATCGGGACACCCCGCCACAGACCCGCTGGGAGCGTCCTAGTCTGGGCCTATGACGGCCCTGACCAAACTTCTCGCTTACAACTGCCTCACGGGAGAAGCTACTGGCTCGGTGGAGTTGCGCGGCCGAAACCTGATTTGCAGTGACCGGGCGCTAGAGCAGACCGTCGCTCACAAGGCTGATCGTCACGGCTGGACTCCAGAGCAGGCCATGAACGGACTGAACGGCCATGTAACCGGGTACACGGTCTTCCTCCCCGAGGGCGCTCGACCGCCGGGACCACGGTAGCCAGCCCTGTCTACCCCGGACATGACGAAATCGGCCCGCCCTCCCGGCCTTCCTTCTAGCGGTCGTCGCAACACCCCAGCTCGGGGAAGTTGGCGTGTGCGGGGTGGCAGTGGGTGAGGTCGAGGTCGATGAGGGTGGCGCCGGTCAGGTTGATGCGCATGTCTTCCCAGAAGCGGGGGTCGGCGGGGTGGCCGGTGTGGCGTTGGTCGGGGGTGCGCTGGTCGCGGAGGTGGTCGGCCAGGATGGTCTGGGCAGTGAGGCTGACCTGGCGTTCCCCCTCGCGGTCGGGGGCGGTCTCCCCGGCTGGGCTCGCGGCGGCCCACGGGGCCCGGAGCGTGCGGCGCTCCGGGATCGTGCGGCGGGTAGGGCGGGGTGTAAGGCATGCGCAGATAGGCGCAGATCACGTTCACGATGGTCTGGCGGCGGGCGGGGTTGTCCTGGGCCAGCCGTTCCAGGGCGTACAGGCCGGCCAGCCGGACGGCGGCCTTGTCGTCGCCCAGCTGCTCGGCGGCTTTGGTGTACAGGTCGGTGACCCGGCGTTCGGTGGCGTCGTGCTTAGTGTTGTCGGCGATCTTCTCCGCCAGTGCCGCGTTGCGGTCGGCCAGGTCTGCGTTGCGTTCGGCCAGGTAGGCGGTGGCGTGCGCGGCGTGCTCCTGGTGACGCTGGCGGCGGAAGGCCAGCATCAGGGTGACCGCCGCCCCCACCCCGGCGCCGGTGGCCAGCGCGGTCTGCAACGCCCCCTGCGTAGCGGTGGCCTCAGCCACGCTCCATCCGGCGGACAGCAGCCACCAGGCCACCCCGCCGACCAGCAGCGTGACCGGGACGATCCACCAGGCGGCGGCCTTCGGGGTCCGCAACTGCGGAGGCATCATCACCTTGAGCAACCGCGGGAAATCCAGTCGGCGGCGGGTCCACCCTGGGGGTACGGCGCGGCAGTAACGGCATACCTTCCATTCCAATCGCCGCACCGCCGGTCGGCGGCCGTCGTCACCGAACCGTCGTTTTGACGGCGATCGAGCGGCACCGAAACCTGTTTACGAGGGAAGATCATCGGGGTTTTTCCTGCTCGGATGACCGCATTTCACTCGGCGGCGAGCGGCTCGTCTTCCCCGGCCCGAGCGCGGTTCCTCAGGGAGCGCGCCGGACCGCGAGCGGCCTCTACCTCAACTAGAACCAGCCGCGGTCACGGCCGAAGTTCGGCCAGTTGACGCTCCCATCATCGCCATCACCTCCGCCCCCCGAGCCGGAGCCGCTCCAACCGTAGTTGAATCCGACGACGAACTTGATGCCCCGCCCGAACTTGATGCGCGTGCCGGCCTTTGGGGATTGGGAGATCACTCGATCGTCGACCCCCACCGGGAGCGAGGTCACTTCCTTGGAGTCCGAGTCGGTGGCATCCTCGATGGGCTCCAGGAGCTTCTTGGCGCGTTTCTCGCTCATGCCGACGAGGTTGGGCATGGTCTTGTGCTTCCGGTACCAGGACAGTTGTGCCCTGGTGTAGAACCACACCTCAATTGTTTCGCCGGGATCAACAATTGCGCCAACGGCCGGTTTTATCCGATAGATCGTGCAATCGACATCGGTGTAGCACGAGGAGTTCCCGATGCCGATCGCGTCGACATCGAGGCCCAACGACTCCAGCTGATCTTCGGCCGTGCTCACCTGCTTCCCGATCAGGGCTGGCACCGCAGTGGGGCCGACGGACTGGGCGGCGACGGCCTCATCGTCATCGCCCTTGAATAACTGGTTACAGCCGCCGACGATGGCGGCCAAGATGAAAAAGATCAGGCATCCGCTGGCATTGCTGTTCCTACGAGCCATATCGGCATGGTAGAGAAATGCGGCACCCAAAGTGACTTGCGTTATCTGACGTAGACAATTCTCGGCAGAAATCGCGTTAGCGGCCCGCGCAATCCGGAATTGATGGCCAGCCGGATCGAGTCACGCAGGTAACTTCTTCTACCTCTTCGAGCTTGACCGTGCCCGTGAGGGGAGAGCTCCGTCGACCACCACCTCGTCCGGGCGTCGCTTCACGGCGTGCCGTTTCGGGCGATCGCCGTCAAAACCGAAGGGGTCGGTGTCCCGGGCACGGCTATGGTTCCCGCTGTGGACTTCCAGCAGGAGCTCGACACCCTCGCGTGTCCGAGCTGTCGCGAACAACAGCTGATCCTTGAAGCCCGCAGCGAGGGCTACGCTTGGCGCGCTGCTGTGCCCCTGTCGGCTACGGCTCATGCGGCCAGGTCGTCGTCTACATCAGGCTGCTGTCCGGGTTGCGCCAGATGTGGCCGCCCACGCGTCCGCCGTTCGAATCTTCCATCCCCGCCGCGCTGGCTGACAGCCTCGCCGAGGCGCAGGTGTGCCACGACAGTGGAGCCCACACCGCCGCGACCATCATGGTTCGGCGCCTGCTTGAAGCCCTGTGCGCCGATCACGGCGTCAGCGCGACGACCGCAAAGGGTGGGTTCAGGTCGCTGAACACCAAGCTGCAGGAGTCGCACACGAGCGGTGTGATCACCGGGCAGCTCTACGACTGGGCGATCCACCTCAAGGATGTCGGCAACGATGGCGCTCATGACACCGACTCGCGTGCGGCGTTCGACGACGCTGCGGATGCGATCGCGCTGGCCCAGCACATGCTCGGGCATTTGTACGTCACTCCGGAGCTGCGCCGAAAGACCACCGCCGCCTTGTTCGCGCGCAACTGGCGGCTGGGCCAGCTCGTTCCCGGGGCTGGCAATTCGTCTTCGCCATAAGCACCAGCGGCACTACGCTCCCGGGCGCGGCTCCACCCGCTCCTCGGCATGCTGGACGGCCTCCGGGCAGGGGTCAGGCGACGTCGACGCAGTCGGCGAGATACAAAGGGCTGCCATTGGGATGTGACGGCCCTTTCAGCGCTCGTGGGAGCGAAGTCGACGGTCACGCGCGATGCGTTTCGCCCCAGGAATTAACCCTTGCGTCAGGGAAATTGACTCCATCTTGACTACGGACTGGTGGGCGGTCACCGTCGAGACAAATCGAGATATTCCCCTTCTATGGCGAGGGAGGGCTAGATCGCGATGGACACCACCGATGCCACCCAACGATCCGGAGACCGTGACCGTGGCGGCTTTGATTTGACCAACCGGTTGCTGGCGCAGGTCCCTGCCGATCGGGCCGGGGATTTTTGGTCGGTGGGCGATTATGGCGATGGAGGGATCGTGGTGAGCGGGGCTGGCTCTCTCACCGCCGTATCCGGGAGAACGCAAGGGATGACCTGGCCGCTCTTAGTCGATCGTCGCCGTTACGCTGGGAGCAACCGTCCGCGCGGGACAGCGAGGTTCGATCCATCCTGGATAGGGATTCAGCGTGACCTGAACACGGCGACCGTGCTCACCGATTCCGGCTATGTAGGAGAAGGTGATCATGAGGCCCTTGCCGCAATCCTGGAGCAGACGATGCGGGCCGGGGTCAATGTGACCGCTGTCCTTCCATTGCACATCTCCTGGCTTGCCGATCCCGGAGTGAAGTTCTTAATCAGCGAGGTAAATCAGCGCGAGACACCGGTGGCGCTCGTTTTGGAGCATGCCAGTGACCCACTCCGTACCCAGTACGCGGTCAACGGGCTCAAGCACCTGCTCAGCCAAGCACAGGTATCGGTCGGCTTGCTTTGCACCGATATCTCCGGCTTGGGGGCGATCGCTTACGGCGCATCATGGGCCGCGGTCGGGGTTACCTCCGCGTTGCGGCATCTGTACCCAGCTGACAAGAAAGGTCGCCCTTCCGGGCCGCAGCGACCACGGCATGCGATCGTTCCGCGGCTGATGACATTTATGAACGTTGAACGCATTGCCGAGGGCTGGGCCCACGTCCAGCGCCACGACGATTTGGATGAGAGCCTGTGGCGCTGTGACTGCGTGGAATGCGGGAACCGCACCATGGACCGGTTCACCACCTGCACAGATCTCAGCCTCGCCGCCCACAACATCTGCGTCCTGGACGACCTTCACCAGCAGATCACCACTCCGGACTCATGGAAGCGGGCGATCAGCAACGCGCTGGGCTCGTACGGATGGATCCAAGACGAGTTTCACATCACCTGGGAACCGCCCGCTTTCATGAATGCCTGGATGCCCAGATCTTGGCGCTGAGCGGCTTGCTGAGACAGCACGGCGTCGTAGACGACTTCTTCCACCAGGCGATGGACCCATGTCCGCCCGGCACCGACACGGGTATCGGGGGGCTGAATTACCTCATGGGGCTGTTCGGCGGTCACCAGGCCAAAGCCGTGATAAATGGCCTCGGCTCGCACTCCATCCCGGTGTGCGATTCTCGCTGGCAGGACGGCCACACGGGCGCCAAAAGCGGCGAACTCCGCCAGGTTCGCCCGGGCCGACTGCCAGGAGGCTCGTGCGGCGACAGCTCCGCGAATGCGTATTGGTGACGGCCGCTTGAGGAACGAGGGTTCGACGTGTGCCCGGCAGTGCAGCAACAGGGCGTCGGCCGTGGGCAGCAATCCTGCGTCCTGCCGCCTGGCGTGTTCGGAGTCGTCCAGCTCGCACACCACCATGCGGGGGGTGCTGAGGGCTCGCACCATGACCATCTGGCAGCCCTGCCACCCCAGTGCGGGAAGTACACCCGACGGAAGTCTCTCCGTAGAGGAAGCGCGATTCGGCATTGCATTGGTCCTTCCGGGCTGGCCAGCAGGGCTTCGCCGGCCATTTGCCCCTGGTCGTTGGGGTCGTGACCCTGTTCTTGGGCTACGTGTGGAAGCGGTTCGTGCTAGCAAACCGGTGGTCCACGGGTCCTAACCCTGACGGGAGATCGCGATCGACGACTGCCGAACCGGGGCATCCGGTTGTCCACGTGCTGGATCGGTGGAATTGGTTGCGCGGGACTGCGTTTGGTGTCGTACACCCTTCCGGCTCCCAGATTGCACCCTGCGAAGTGGGGGACGTCTGCATCCACGAAGCGCAATCAGACGGACAAGGCAGCGTCGGCGCCTGCCCAGTCGAAGGCCGCGAAGGACCCAGAGAGCGCCACCGCGCGGTCCGGTTGGGCCCGCCGGGCGCAGTCGGCGGCGGACAAGAACCCCCGGGAGAGCTGTCACAAGAAGTGACCAGCATTCATGAGTCGGATCTCGGCGAGGGTCATGTCCATGGCCGAGGTGTTCGTCGTGCGCGGCGGCAAGATCGGCGAGCGCCGGGCCTGGGTGAGCGAGCTGAAGGAGAACGGCTACCGCTGAGCTTCAGTGGCGCCGACCGTGTGTAGGGCGATCGTGCGGTAGCGGGTGGCGATTTCGGGTGGGGTGAGCGGGCCCGCCGGGTCGTACCAGGTGACGATGGCCTGGAACATGCCGAGCAGGGCGCGGGTGGTGTCTTCCGGGGAGGAGACGTCGAAGGTCCGGGACTGGTGGCCTGCGCGGACCACGCCGAGGAGCAGGTTCTCCAGTTGTTTGCGGGCTGCGGCGTAGTGGCGGCGGCTTTCTGGTTCCAGGTAGCGGAGTTCGGAGTCGAGCACGGTCAGGGCTGAGCGGTGGGTGACCGTGAGGACGATGCTCTCGACGATGTTGGTGAAGCGGGCCCGCGGGGTGGGGGCGGCTTCATCGTGGGCGGCGCCGGCGCGGGACAGGAGTTCGCCGACGCAGGCGTCCAGGAGGGCGACCAGGATCGCCTGCTTGCTGGGGTAGTGGTAGTAGAGGCCCGGCACGGTGACCCCGGCGTGGGTCGCGAGTTCGCGGACCGAGCTGCCGTGGTAGCCGCGGGCGGTGAAGACCTCCAGCGCGCCGCGGAGGATGGGCGGCAGGTCCAGCGGGGGGTAGTGCCGCCAGTGTGCGGGCGCCATCCGGGTCGTCACTCCTCTCAAGGGTTGAAGGCTAACGGGAGCCGGGCTTGTGCGTCGACGCGGCCCGAGTTACTTTAGCGACCGTTAAGTCAACAAAGTAGAGGGTTGAGGCCGATGGGCTCCATCGACGGCAGGGTGGCCCTGGTCACCGGGGCGGGGCAGGGAATCGGGCGGGCGATCGCCCTCAAGCTGGCCGCCGAGGGCGCCCGGGTCGTGGTGAACGACATCGACGCCGACGCGGCGCACGACACGCTGGAGACGATCGGCAAGGTCGGCGCGAGCGGGGTCGCGGTGGTGGGCAGCGTCACCGACGAGGAGTTCGCGGGCCGGTTCGTGCGCACCGCCGTGGACCGGTTCGGCGCGCTGGACATCATCGTCAACAACGCCGGTTACACCTGGGACGGGGTGATCCAGCGGATGACCGACGAGCAGTGGGAGGCCATGCTGGCCGTGCACGTGACCGCGCCGTTCCGGATCCTGCGCGCGGCCCAGCCGGTGATCAGCGGCCTGCACCGGGCGGAGCGGGAGGCCGGTATCGCGCACACCCGCAAGGTGGTCAACATCTCCTCGATCTCCGGCTTGGACGGCAATCCCGGCCAGGTCAACTATTCCAGCGCCAAGGCCGCCGTGGTCGGGCTGACCAAGACCCTGTCCAAGGAGTGGGGCCGCTACCAGGTGACCGTCAACGCGGTCGCGTTCGGCTTCATCCAGACCCGGCTGACCCAGGCCAGGTCGGTCGCCGACGGCCATATCACCGTGGCGGGGCACGAGGTCAGGGTCGGCATGCCGGACGAGCGGGTGTCGGAGCTGGAGGCGGCCATCCCGCTGGGCCGGGCCGGCACGCCGGAGGAGGCGGCCGGAGCGGTGTACCTGTTCTGCGCGCCGGAATCCGACTACATCAGCGGGGAGACCCTCGTCTGCGGCGGCGGCTACCACTTCTGACCCCATAACGACCAGGTCCACGGGAGGCGTACGCGCCCCCGTGGATTTGGCGTGCGCGGAATTCTCACCCCCTGTAACAAGCCCGTAACACCCATTTCTCCGGTATTGCGGCACATGTTAGGGCCGACCCATTATGTACCGATCAGTCAGTACAGAGGAGCCATGGTGACAAGCTCAGTGGCCTCGGAAACCCCCGTCGGCGGTGTTCGCCGCCGGCTCGCCGCGATGGATCAGGGCTACATCGTCGCGGGCGTGCTGCTCGCCCTGGTGGTGGTGTTCTCGGTGACGTTGCCGGGCTTCTTCTCCACCGCCAACCTGCTCAACGCCGCCAGAAGCGCCTCGGTCCTGGGGCTGCTGGCCATCGGCATGGCCGTGGTGGTCATCGCCCGCGGGCTCGACCTGTCGGTCGTGATCATCATGAGCGTCAGCTGCGCGATGGCCGTCGAGCTGATGCTCGCCGGTCACGGCGAGGCGGCCGCGCTGGGCGCCGGCCTGCTGATCGCGCTCGGCCTGGGCCTGGTCAACGGCCTGCTGGTGGCCTACGTCGAGGTGCCGCCGCTGTTCGTGACGCTGGCGACCAGCCTGCTCTACCTCGGGTTCTTCCGGCTCGTGCTGCTGCCCAAGGACCAGCAGGCCGTTCCGGCCGGGGCGAGCCTGATGACCTGGCTGGGGCGCGGCTCGGTTCTCGGGGTGCCCAGCCCGGTCCTGGTCCTGGCCGCGGCGGCGGCCCTGGCCACCTGGTTCATGTCCCGCAACTACGGCAGGTTCGTCCGGGCGCAGGGCGACAACCCGGCCGCGGCCGCGCTGGTGGGCCTGCCCACCCGGCCGCTGCTGGTCTCCACCTACCTGGTGTCCGCGTCCGCCGCCTTCGTGGCCGGCGTCGTGGGCGTCTCGGTGGCCGGCTCGTACGACCTGCGGGCCGCGGTCACCGGAACCCAGCTGTACGACGTCATCGCGGTGGTCGTGATCGGCGGCGTGAGCCTCGCGGGAGCGCGGGGCAGCATCGGCGGCGTCGTCTGCGCCGCCCTCCTCCTCGGCGTCATCGGCAACGCGATGACGCTGCTGAACATGAGCGTCATCGAACAGTCCCTGTCGAAGGCGTTCATCGTCCTGCTGGCGATCGTGCTGGACAGCCTCCTCCATCCCCGTGATGAGGAGACCGCACGTGCCGGCGACATGTGACACAACCCCCCGCTCATCGAAAGAGGCACCAATGGGCACATACAAGCAGGTGATCGTGGCCGCGGGGGTGGCCCTCACCCTCGCCCTGACCGGCTGCACCAGCACGAGAAACGAAGGCGCGGCCGAGCAGGGCGCCGCCACCCAGCCGGCCGGATCCGGCGGCCTGCCGGCGATCGCCTCCCCGCAGGAGGTCATCGCGAAGTCGCTGGGCGCGATGCGCGGCAAGAAGGTGCAGATGATCACCATCAGCGGCGACGGCGCGGCGCTGACCCGGGCCTGGAAGGAGCGCACCGTGCTCGGCTTCCGGGAGGTAGGTGTCGACTTCACCGCCATCAACGCCAACTTCGACACCCAGGTCCTGGCCCAGCAGGTGCAGACGGCGATCGACCAGAAGCCGGACGCGCTGATCCTGCACAACGCCGACCTCAGCGGCCTGGCCAAGCTCATCCAGCAGGCGCAGAGCGCGGGCATCTACGTGATCGTGCTGAACCTCGGCTCGAACGCCCAGAGCGACGCCTACATCGGCCCGAACTGGACCGCGATGGTCGGCAAGCTGGCCGAGCGGGCCGCCGCCGACTGCAAGGCGATGAACAAGAAGGACGTCGCCATCATCAGCGGCTTCGCTTCGGACACCGGCTCGCTGCTGACGGTGGAGTCGGCCACCCAGGTCTTCAAGGACCAGGGCATGAACCTGGTTGCCAGCCAGCCCGGTCAGTACGACCCGACCAAGGCCAACGAGATCACCCGCACGCTGCTGCAGCAGCATCCCGGCCTGTGCGCGCTCATCGGCAACTGGGACGGCATGATGTCCGGCGCCGCCAACGCCGTGGCCCAGGCCGGCAAGATCGGCCAGGTCGGCGTCTACACCACCGACTCCAGCGACGTCGCCTGCGACGGCATCGCCAAGGGCACGGTGGCGGCGGCCGTCAACTACGGCGGCGGCACGACGATGGGCGACGACGCGGTCGCGGTCACCCAGTACCTGCTGCAAAGCGGGGTCACCCCGGGAGCCAGCAGGACCGCCCTGTTCACGCCGACCCAGATCATCGACAAGTCCAACTACCAGCTGGCCGGCTCCTGCTACGCGGCGGCGGCGCAGTAGCCCACCCCGCGGGTGGGTGGCCACTCACCCACCCGCGGATCGAGGTGACCCGCGCTTCGAGAATGGGGAACGACACGTGCCCAAGGATGCTTTCGCTCTCACCGGTATGTCCTGGCGACACAGGTTCTCCTTCCAGCGATCCCTGGCCGAGCTGCTCGGCAAACGCTGGATGGAGGCGATGGTCCCGTGCCTGCTGCTGGTCAGCGTGCTGACCTACTTCGGCGTCACGGCGGACGGCTTTCTCACCCTGGACAACGCCTCGACGTTGTCCCAGAACTTCGCCGAGCTCGGCCTGGTCGCGCTCGGCATGACGATCGTGCTGATCGGCGGTGGCATCGATCTGAGCGTGGGAGCGGTCTTCGGGGTGGTCAACGGCTTCGCGCTGATCGCGTTCAGACTGCTCGACTGGCCGGTCCCGCTGGTGGTGGCGGCGGCCATCGCGCTGGGCGCGCTGCTCGGCTCGGTGAACGGCGTCCTCATCGCGTACGCGAAGACGCGGCCGTTCATCACCACACTGGTGACCCTCCTGGCCTACCGCACGGTGGCCGAGTACATCGACACGATGTACAGCCCGCGCATGGCCACGACCACGCGTATCGATCCCATCTGGGACATGCTGGGCGCGGGGCGCCTGGCCGGGCTGACCACCCAGTTCGTGCTGCTGGTCGTGGTGGCCCTGGTGGTGCACGTGCTGCTCAGCCGGAGCCGGTGGGGGTGGCGGATCACGGCCATCGGCTCGTCCCGCACCTCGGCCCGCCGGGCCGGGATGAACCTGCCCGCGATCACCTTCAGCACCTATGCCGTCGCGGGCGCGCTGGCCGGTGCGGCCGGGCTGCTGACGGCCAGCCGGTTGGAGCAGAGCTCGGCCTCGACCGGTCTGGGGATGGAGTTCGCGGTGCTGACCGCCGTCGTGATCGGCGGGGTGAGCCTGGCCGGGGGCAGGGGCACGGCCATGCGCGCGCTCATCGGGGCGCTCACCGTGGCCGCGATCTCGCAGGGTCTCACCCTGCAGGCCCAGCCGCGTCCCCTCTACTCGGCGGTGCTCGCGGTGATCCTGCTGGTCTTCGCCGCGGCCGACCTGAAGTGGGGCAAGAACCGGGGCAAGGCGATCCAGAAGATCTACATGGCGCCCGGCAGGTTCCGCCTGCGCGCCTCGCCGGACATCTACCAGCAGGGCGGTGTCTGGGAGCTGAACGACCGGCTCACCGGCGCGCAGGCGATCGGTCTCGGTGAGCTGGACGGGCCCGAGGACGTGGTGCTCGACGAGCGGGGACGGCTGTACTGCGGCGACCGCCGCGGCTGGTTGTGGCGCTTCGACGGCCCGGACTCCCCCGCGGAGCTGGTGGCCCGGGTCGGCGGCCACCCCCTCGGCCTGGTCATCGACAAAGACGGAAATATCGCCATGTGCGTGGCCGGGATGGGCCTGTACGGCATCACCCCCGAAGGCCAGGTCACCCCGCTGGCCACCGACGTCAAACGCACCTGGTACCGGATCAACGACGACTCGGCCATCCGCCTCGCCGACGACCTGGACGTCGCCGCGGACGGGAAGATCTACTTCAGCGACGCCAGCACCCGGTTCGACGGCGACGAGTACTTCCTCGACCTGATCGAGTCGCGCCCCAACGGCCGGTTGCTCCGCTACGACCCGGACACCGGGCAGACCACGGTCGTGCTGCGCAACTACGCCTTCCCCAACGGCATCTGCGTGTCGCACGACGGCGCGTCCGTGCTGATCAACTCCTCCAACCTCTACCGGATCGACCGGTTCCACCTCGCCGGGCCGAAAGCCGGGCAGCTGGAACCCTTCGCCGAGAACCTGCCCGGCATTCCGGACAACATCAATCGCGCCTCGGACGGCGGCTACTGGGTCGCCTTCGCGGGCATGCGGACGCCGGTGTGGGACCTCGCCATCTCGATGCCGAAGTTCCGCCGCCGGATGGTGAAGGAACTCCCCTTCGACGAATGGCTCGTGCCCAACCTGAACACCTCGTGCGTCATCAAGATCACTGAGGCGGGCCAGGTGGTGGAGTCCCTGTGGGACGGACAGCAGAAGGACCATGCGGTGATCACCTCGATGCGCGAGCACGACGGCTACCTGTATCTGGGCGGGCTGACCAACGACCGGCTCGGCCGGATCGCCCTCCCCCAGCACGAGATCCCGGCGCGGGCCGGGTCCGAGCGGGTGGTGAGCGCGCCATGAGCCTTACCTCCGAACTCCGCCGCAGCCTGGGCCTGGCCGCCGAGTTCCTGCTGCCCTCCCGGTCGGAGAACCGCGCGATCCCGTCACTGGACGGCGGCCTGGCCGCCAACGACCTCGTGGACGCCTGCCAGGTGCTCTGGTCCGGCGCCGACGCGGAGCCGGACGACCTCGCGGTCGCCGACGAGCACACGCTGCTGTTCACGGCCGGCCGCGACGTGCTCGGCCTGGACCGGCGGACCGGGCGCACGCACACGGTCGCGTCGCTGCCGGGCCGGGTGTCGGCCCTCGCCCCGGACGGCGATTTCGCCGTGGTGGACGGGGGCGGCCTCTACCGGCTGGCCGGCGGCGTCGCCGAGCGCGTCGGCGACACCTCGTTCACCTGCCCGACCAGCCTCGTGCATGCGGACGGGCAGGCATACCTCACCCTGGGCAGCGCCGAGTTCGCCGCCGACCAGTGGACGCACGACCTCATGGGCAAGGGCGCGTCGGGAAGCCTGGTGCGGGTCGATCTCGCCTCCGGGCGGGCCGAGACGCTGGCCGCCGGTCTGGCCTGGCCCGCCGGGGTCGCCATCGGCCCGGACGGGCCGTCGAAACTGCTGGTCACCGAGGCCTGGCGGCACCGGGTGCTGGAGTTCGACGTCACCCGCCGGGCAAGCCGCCCGCTGCTGGCCAACCTGCCCGGCTACCCGTGGCGGCTGGCCCCAGAGGGGAACGGCGACTACCTGCTCGCGTTCGTGGCGCTGCGGACGCATCTGGTGGACTTCGTGCTCCGGGAGGACTACTTCCGGGCGGAGATGATCCGTACCGTGCCGCCGGAGTTCTGGATCTCGCCAGCGCTGCGCTCGACCGGGGAGCGGTGGGAGCCGCTGCAGATCGGCTCCATCAAGCATCTCAACCAGACCAAGCCGTGGGCGCCGTCGCGTTCGTACGGGCTGCTCGCGCGGATGGCGGCCGACGGCACGTTCCTGCGGGGGTGGCACGCGCGGGCGGGCTCGGCCCGTACCGGGATCACCGCGGGACGGCGGGCAGGCGCGGACATCGTCATGGTCAGCAAGGGCGGCCGGATGCTGCTCGCGGCGGAAGGGGAGGCGGCATGATGACGTCACAGCCGTTGCTGGAGATCGTCGCCGGGTCCAAGAGCTACGCCGGCGTACGGGCGATCCAGGACATCGACTTCACCCTGCACCCGGGCGAGGTGCACGCGCTGCTCGGCGAGAACGGCGCGGGCAAGTCCACCCTGTGCAAGGTCATCTCAGGCGCGGTACGGCTGGACGCCGGCCGGCTCACCATGGGCGGCAAGCCGCGCGAGTACACCCACCCCAGCCAGGCGCTCCGCGACGGCGTGGCCATGGTCTACCAGGAGACCAGCCTGGTCCCGACCATGACCGTGGCCCAGAACCTGCGCCTCGGCGACGAGGCGCTGCTGTCGCGGTTCCGCTCGCTCAACATCGAGGGCCGCCAGCTGCTGCGGTCGATGAACTTCCCGGTGCAGGTGACCTCGCTGGTGTCCGCGCTGGGCAGCGCCCAGAAGCAGATGGTGGAGATCGCCCGGGCGATCCGCAGGCGCGCCAAGGTCGTGATCTTCGACGAGCCGACGGCGACCCTCACCCCGGAGGAGACCGAGCAGCTGTTCGGCGCCATCGGCCAGCTGACCCGGTCGGGCGCGGGCGTCATCTTCGTCTCGCACGCCATCGAGCAGTCCTTGCACATCGCCGACCGGGTCACGATCCTGCGGGACGGGCGGCGGCAGCTGACCACCCAGGCCGCCGACATCGGCAGGGACGAGGTGATCCGGCTCATGGTCGGCCGCTCGGTCGAGTACGCCCGCCGCCCGCCGAAGCCGGGCCTGGTGCGCGGCCCGAAGGTGCTGAGCGTGGAGAACCTGACCATGGGCACGGTGGTCAGGAACATGACGTTCTCGGCCTTCGCCGGGGAGATCGTCGGCATCGCCGGGCTGGTGGGCTCGGGCCGTACCGAGGCGTGCCTGGTGGTGACCGGCGCGCTCAAGCGCAACCGGGTCAACGGCGGGCGGGTGCTGCTGGACGGGCGGCCGGTGCGCTACCGGGTGCCGCGCCAGGCCGTGCGGGACGGGATCGTCTACGTCACCGAGGATCGTAAGGTCAACGGCTTCTTCGAGACCATGTCCATCGCCGAGAACATCGCCATCGGGGAGGCCGCGGCGGGCCGGAGGCTGGCGTTGCTGCGGGGTTCCCGCCGGGTCAAGGCGGTGGCCGCCCGGTTCATCCAGCGGTTCCAGATCCGCACGATCACCCCGAACGCGCGCGTGGTGGAGCTGTCCGGGGGCAACCAGCAGAAGGTCGTGCTGGCCAAGTCGCTCACCGGCGATCCCCGGGTGGTCATCTTCGACGAGCCGACCCGGGGGGTGGACGTGGGGTCGATCGAGGAGATCCACCAGCTGATCCGCCAGATCGCCGATCAGGGGGTCGCGGTGGTGCTGATCTCGTCGTACCTGCCGGAGATCTTCTCGCTGTCGGACCGGATCCTGGTCGCCAGAGGCGGCCGGATCGTGGCGGAGTTCGCGCCGGACTCGGCCACCGAGGAGTCCGTCATGTTCGCGGCCGTGCACTGATGGGGAGGCAATGATGACCGGATTCACGCTCCGCGCCACGCTGGACGTGGGCGCCGCCCGCTCGCCCGAGGCGGTGGCCCTGGCGTTCGAGGAGACCGAGCTGACCTACGCCGAGCTCGGCCGCCGGGTGGACGAGGTCGCCGCCGGCCTGGACCGGCTCGGCTTCGGCGCGGGCGACGCGCTGCTGGCGGTGCTGCCCAACTGCGTCGAGTACGTCGAGCTCTTCTACGCCGTCGCCACCCTGGGCGGGATCATCGTCCCGGTGAACTACCTGCTCAGCCCCGAGGAGGTCCGCCACATCAAGGGGGACTCCGGAGCCGGCTGGATCGTCGTGGACGGCTCGATGACCGGCCTGCTGAGCGGGCTCGACCTGTCCGGGACCCGGGTCATCCAGCGCGGCGACGACTACCAGGCGCTCCGGGATTCGGGCGTGCTCGCGGCCAGGCCGCAGGTCGCGCCGGACGACGTGGTGCTCCTGCAGTACACCTCGGGCACGACCGGCGTGGCCAAAGCCGCCGTGCACACCCACCACACGCTGATGTGGAACACGGTCCAGCAGGTCGTCGACTTCGGGGTGGATCAGCGGGATTCCTACCTGTGCGTGCCGGCGCTGTGCTGGGCGGCCGGGTTCCACGACTTCACCCTCGCGGTGCTCTGGACGGGCGGCCGGGTGACGCTGCTGCCGAGCCGCTCGTTCGACCCCGCGCGCTTCCGCGACCTGCTGGTCCGCCACCGGGTCAGCATCGTGGTGCTGGTGCCCTCGGTCCTCAGGATCCTGCTGCGCTCGGGGCTGGTGTCGGCCGCGACGTGGGGTTCGATCCGGCTGCTCGCCTCCGGCGGCGAGGCGTTACCGGTGGAGCTCATCGAGGAGTTCGAGGCGGCGCTGCCCAGCGTCTGGGTGATGCAGTGCTACGGCATGACCGAGGGGCCGATGATCATGACGTACCTCGATCGGGACAGCGCCGTGCGCAAGCGCGGCTCGGCCGGGAAGGCGATGTCGATGACCGTCATCGAGATCAGGCGATCCGACGGGACCGCGGCCGACTCCGGCGAGGTGGGCGAGATCGTGGTCCGCTCCCCCGCCTCGATGATCGGCTACCACCGCGCGCCGGAGCAGACCGCGCTGGCGCTGCGCGACGGCTGGCTGCACACGGGCGACAACGGCTGGCTGGACGAGGAGGGCTACCTCTACGTGGCCGGGCGGGCCAAGGACATGATGATCTCCGGCGGCCTCAACGTCTACCCGGCCGAGATCGAGCGGGTCCTGCTCCGGCACCCGGCCGTGCGGGAGGTCGCCGTCGTGGGCGTCCCGCACGAGGTGTACGGCGAGGTCGGCCGCGCGCACGTGGTCGTGGCGCCGGACGCGGGGGTCACCCCGCCGGAGCTGGCGCGGCACGCGCGGCAGAGCCTGGCCGGTTACAAGGTGCCCCGGGTGTGGGTGCTCGGCGCCGAGCCGCTGCCCCGGACGACCTCCGGCAAGGTGCTGAAGTCCAAACTGCGGGAGCTGCCGAAGGGAACATCAGATGTGGAGCTTTGAGACCGACCCGGAGTTCCAGTCCCAGCTCGACTGGATGCGGACCTTCGTCGACGAGCGCATCGTGCCGATCGAGACGCTCCGGCCGGATCGGGAGGAGTTCGCCGCGCTCATCGTGCCGCTCCAGCAGGTGGTCAAGGAGCGCGGTCTCTGGGCCGCCCACCTCGCGCCCGACCTGGGCGGGCCCGGTTTCGGGCAGCTCAAGCTGGGCCTCATGCACGAGATCATCGGCCGCTGCGCGGTCGCGCCGTACGTGTTCGGCAACCAGGCCCCGGACGCGGGCAACAGCGAGATCCTGGCCCGGCACGCCACCGCCGGGCAGCGCGCACGCTGGCTGGTCCCGCTGCTGGAGGGGCGGCTGCGCTCTAGCTACGCGATGACCGAGCCCGGCGCGGGAGCCGACCCGACGCTGCTGGCCACCAGGGCGGTCCAGGTCTCCGGCGGCTGGCGGCTGGACGGGCACAAGTGGTTCATCACCAACGCCTCGGCGGCCGACTTCATGATCGTCATGGCGGTGAGCGATCCGGACGCCGGGCCGCACGAGCGGGCCAGCCAGTTCATCGTGCCCACCGGCACGCCCGGGCTGCGGGTGGTCCGGGAGATCGGCACGCTGGAGGACTCCCGGCCCGAGTGGGGGCGCCTGGAGAACCACGCCGAAGTCGTCCTGGACGGCGTGCTGGTCGGCGCGGACGCGCTGCTGGGCGAGCGCGGCCAGGGCTTCCGCATCGCGCAGGAGCGGCTCGGGCCCGGCCGCATCCACCACTGCATGCGGTGGATCGGCCAGGCCTCGCGCGCCCTGGACCTGCTCTGCGAGCGGGCGCTGGCGCGCTACAGCCACGGCTCGCCGCTGGCCGACAAGCAGACCGTGCAGAACTGGATCGCCGAATCCTGGGCGGACCTGCACGCCGCCCGGCTGATGACCCTGCACGCGGCCTGGACGATCGACCGGTACGGCGTGAAGGCGGCCAGGACGGAGATCAGCGCGATCAAGTTCCGCGGCGCGCAGATGCTGCACGACGTCATCGACCGGGCCATCCAGGTGCACGGCGCGCTCGGGCTCACCACCGACCTGCCGCTGCAGGACATGTACCGCCGCGCCCGGTCGGCCCGGATCTACGACGGCCCTGACGAGGTGCACCGGCAGACGGTGGCCCGCAATGTCCTGAGAACCCACAAAGCCCGATGACCCCTACCCATCCCCAAGAGACGGAGGACCACGTGTCCGGCGAGCAGCCAGCGGACTCCACCCGTGACCGCATCCTGCAGGTCGCGTCCCAGATATTCGCCGTGAAGGGCTATCACGGCGCCGGCGTGTCCGAGCTGGGCGAGGCGGCGGGCCTGCAGCGCGGCGCGCTGTACTACCACATCGGGTCCAAGGAGGATCTGCTGTTCGACCTGTGCAAACGGCACGTGGACGAGGCTCTGACCCGGGGCAGGGCCGCGGTGGCCAGCACCCCCGACCCCCGGGAGCAGCTGCGGCGGCTGGTGCACGCCCACCTCAACACGCTGGCCGAGCGCCGCAGCGACGTCATCGTGGCCGAGCACGAGATGCGCTCGCTGACCGGCGACCGGTCGGTGCGGCTGCGGGCGCTGCGGCGGGAGTACCAGAGCCTGTTCGAGGAGGTCTTCGAGCGCGGCGTGGCCGCCGGGGTGTTCCGTACCGCGCATCCGATCGACGTGATGGGGGTGCTCGGCCTGCTCAACTACACCTACGTGTGGCTGGATCCGAAGGGCCCGACCTCGGTGGACGAGATCGCCGAGCGGCTGGTGGTGCTGATCATCGACGGCATGGCGGCCCACTAGTGGGCGCGACGCGCAGGCGGGCGCTGGTGACGGGCGGCGCTCGCGGAATCGGCCGGGCGATCGTGTCTGAGCTGGCCGATCGCGGGGTGGATGTCGTGTTCACCTCCCGGAAGCCCTCGCCCGAGATGGCGGGCGCGGAGCCGTACGACCTGCTGGACGGCGACGCCGAGGATCTCATCGGCCGGTGCGTGCGGCGGCTGGGCGGGCTTGACACCGTGATCCTCAACGCCGGGGAATGGGCTGGCGGCCGGATCGAGCAGCTGCCGCCGCAGGACTGGTGGCGGGTGGTGGAGACGAACCTGCGCGGCAACCACCTGCTGGCCCGCGCCGCGCTGCCCGCGCTCCGCGCGTCCGGCGCGGGCTCGCTGCTGCTGGTCTCCTCGGTGATAGGCCAGGCCGGTTTCCCCGGCGACACCGCGTACGCCAGCGCCAAGTCCGCCATGACCGGCTTCGCGCGGGCGCTGGCCAAGGAGAGCGGGGTCCGGGTCAACGTGCTGGCACCCGGATTCGTGGACACCGACATGACCACCGGGCTCGGCGAGCGGGCCAGGCGGCGCATCGTGGAGCGCACGGTGCTCGGCCGGTTCGGCACGGCCGAGGAGATCGCCAGAGCGGCGGTCTTCCTGGCGGAGGACGCGACCTTCTGCACCGGCGCGGTGCTGACCGTGGATGGCGGGTGGACATTGTGAGCACAGGACCGCTGAGCGGTGTGCGGGTCATCGAGATCGGCGGGATCGGCCCGGGGCCGTTCTGCGGCATGATGCTCGCCGACATGGGCGCGGAGGTGCTGCGGGTGGACCGGCCGGGCTACCGCAGCCCGGCCAATCCGCTGCCGCCGCACGCCGACCTGATGAACCGGGGGCGGCGTTCGGTGGCGATCGACCTGAAGGCGCCGCGCGGCGCGCAGACCGTGCTGCGGCTGGTGGAGTCGGCGGACATCATCTTCGAGGGCTTCCGGCCCGGCGTGGTGGAGCGGCTCGGCATCGGCCCGGAGGCCTGCGCGGAACGTAACCCGCGCATCGTCTTCGGGCGGATGACCGGCTGGGGCCAGCAAGGGTCGCTGGCCGATCGGGCCGGGCACGACATCAACTACATCGGGCTGACCGGTGTGCTGGCGGCGATCGGCACGCCGGAGTCGCCCCTGCCGCCGCTCAACGTGGTGGGTGATTTCGGCGGGGGCGGCATGCTGCTGGCGTTCGGCCTGGTGTGCGCCCTGCACGAGGCCCGCGCCTCCGGTCGCGGGCAGGTGGTGGACGCCTCCATCGTGGACGGCGCCTCGCTGCTCATGACGCTGTTCCACGCGTTCGCCGGCGAGGGGTTCTGGTCGCCCGCGCGTGGGGTCAACCTGCTGGACGGCGGCTCGCACTTCTACAACGTGTACGAATGCGCCGACGGCCGGCACGTCGCGGCGGGCGCGATCGAGCCGCAGTTCTACCGGCGGCTGCTGGCCGGTCTCGGGCTCGACCAGGACCGGGACTTCCTGGACGGGCAGGCCAGGCCGGAATCGTGGCCGGTGCTGAAGAAGCGGATGGCGGAGGTGTTCCGGAGCCGTACCCAGGCCGAATGGCTGGCCGAGTTCGAGGGGACCGACGCCTGCCTGACCGAGGTGGTGCCGTTGGGGGAGGCGGCCGGGCATCCCCTGAACGTCGAGCGGGACGCCTTCGTGCGGGTCGGCTCGATGGTCCAGCCCGCGCCCGCGCCGCGCTTCAGCCGTACCGCCCCCGGAGTGCCGTCGCCGCCGCCCGCGCCCGGGCAGGACACGGTGGCCGGGCTGACCTCCTGGGGGCTGTCGGCGGCGGAGGTCGACGACCTGATCGGCGACGGCACCGTGGTCCAGGCCGGTGCCCCGTGGTGAGGGTCGAGTTGTACCGGCGGATGGCGCGGATCCGGCGGTTCGAGGAGCGCACCGCGCAGCTCTACCGGGACGGCGAGATCCCCGGTTTCGTGCACGTGTCGATCGGCCAGGAGGCGGTCGCCGTCGGGGCCTGCTCGGTGCTGACCGGTAGGGACATCATCACCTCCACGCATCGGGGTCACGGGCATGTGCTGGCCAAGGGCGGGGACATGGGCCGGATGTTCGCGGAACTGCTCGGCCGGGCCGATGGCAGTTGCCGGGGGCGGGGCGGCTCCATGCACATCGCCGATCTGGACGCCGGGGTCTTCGGCGCGAACGGCATCGTCGGCGCGGGCCTGCCGATCGCCACCGGCGCGGCCATGGCGATGCGGCTACGCGGAACCTCCGATGTCGCGGTTGCCTTCTTCGGGGACGGCGCGGTGGCCCAAGGGGCCTTCCACGAGGCGGTCAACCTGGCCGCGGTGAAGGACCTGCCGATCGTGTTCCTCTGCGAGAACAACCACTTCGCCGAGTTCTCCGACGCGTCGGTCATCCGC
This sequence comes from Acrocarpospora macrocephala, assembly GCF_009687865.1. Classification (GTDB taxonomy): domain Bacteria; phylum Actinomycetota; class Actinomycetes; order Streptosporangiales; family Streptosporangiaceae; genus Acrocarpospora; species Acrocarpospora macrocephala. The sequence continues at coordinate 64,804 of NZ_BLAE01000048.1, read as the reverse complement.
GAACTCCCGCTGGCCGACCGCGCGCGCGGGTACGGCATCGCCTACGCCCACGCGGACGGCAACGACGTGGAGGCCGTCGCCCGGGTCATGGCCGCCCAGGTCGCCCGGGTCAGGTCGGGCGCGGGCCCGGTCCTGGTGGAGGCCGAGACCTACCGGGCCCGCGGCCACTACGAGGGCGACCAGCAGCGCTACCGCACACCCGAGGACCTGGCCGCCCGGGAAGCCAACGACCCGCTCGCCATCCTGGCCGCGCGGATCCGCGCCGACGGCGACGGCGACCTGCTCGCCAAGATCGCCGACGAGGTCGAGCGTGAGGTCGAGGCGGCCATCGCGTTCGCCAGGGCCGCACCGGAACCCGGCGCGGAAACCCTCCAGGAGTACGTCTACTCGCCGGTCGGGCACCGGCCCCCGCTCCCCGTCCCCGCGGACGTCCAGGCCACCCCCGCCATCAAGACCAGCCGGGCCATCCGCGCCGCGCTGGAGGACGAGCTGGCCACCGACCCCTCGGTCTTCCTGGCCGGCATCGACGTGGCGGCGGGCGGCAACGTCTTCGGCCTCACCCGGGGGCTGCACGAGCGCTTCCCCGGGCGGCTCATCGACACGCCGATCTCCGAGACCGCCATCATGGGCCTCGGCGTGGGCGCGGCCATGTCCGGCCTGCGGCCGGTGGTGGAGCTCATGTACCTCGACTTCATCGGGGTCTGCCTGGACCAGCTCATGAACCAGGCGGCCAAGATGCGGTTCATGACCGGCGGCGCCGTCCAGGTGCCGCTGACCGTACGCACCCAGTTCGGCGCGGGCCGGTCCTCCGGCAGCCAGCACTCGCAGAGCCTTGAGGTGCTGCTGGCCGCGATTCCCGGGCTCAAGGTGGTCATGCCGGGCACCCCCGCCGACGCGTACGGCCTGCTGCGGGCGGCGGTGCGCGACCCCAACCCGGTCATCGTCATCGAGAACCGGCTGCTCTACGAGGTCTCCGGGGACGCGCCCGACCGGAGCGAGTCCCTCGAACTCGGCCGCGCGCACGTCGTCAGGGAAGGCTCCGACGTCACCGTCGTCAGCTACTCGCGGATGGCCCAGGTCTGCCTGGCGGCCGCGCGGGAACTGGCCGGGCGCGGCATCGAGTGCGAGGTCGTCGACCTGCGCACGATCGCGCCGCTGGACTACCAGACGATCATCGCCTCGCTGGCCAAGACCTCGCGCCTGCTCATCGCGCACGAGGCGATCACCGACTTCGGGGTCGGCGCGGAGATCAGCGCCCACGTCGGCGAGCACGCGTTCGAGCTGCTGGACGCCCCGATCAAGCGGGTCGGCGCCGCCAGGATGCCGCCGCCGTACGCGCCGAACCTGGAACGGCTCTGGCTGCCCGACCAGGCCGCCGTGGTCCGGGCCGTCGAGCAACTGGTCGCGTATTAGATGGGGGATTCACTGTGAGCGATCATGCTGTCTTCGCGAAGCGGCTGGAGGCGTGGGCGCGTGCGCACTACGGTCCCGGCGCGGTGGTGGGCGGCGTGCGCCGGATGCCGGGCAACTCCGGGATCAGCTACGGCTTCGACGTCGAACACTTAGGTGAGCGCGAGGCGCTGGTCGTGCGGCTGGCCCCGCCCGGGGTCGCGCGGCAGGGCAACGCCGACGTGATGCGGCAGGTGCCGCTGCTGCGCGCGATGAAACGGGCCGGGCTGCCGGTGCCCGGCGTGCGCTGGTTCGACGCGGACGAGTCGTGGTTCGGCGTGCCGTACCACATGGTGGAGCACGTGCGCGGGCAGTCGACGCACCTGTTCGATGCCGGGGCGGCCGAGCTGGTCGACGGCTCGGGGCTCGAGCCGGTGTTCGCGGAGGCGATGGGCGTGCTGGCGGCGATCCACCGGGTGGACTGGCGGCGCGAGCTGGCCGGGTGGAGCACCCCGCGGGATCTGGCCGGCGAGATCGACTCCTGGACGCCGAGCCTGCTCAAGTCCGACGACCCGCGCTGGATCGAGCGCGGGTTGCGGCTCAGGGACCGGCTGGTGGCGAGCATGCCGAAAATGGCCGAGACGAGCGTGGTGCACGGCGACTTCTACTCCAACAACTGGCTGTTCGCCGAGGGGCGGCTGACCGCGGTGCTGGACTGGGAGATCGCCTCGATCGGGTGCGCGGGGGTGGACATCGGGTGGATCTGCATGATGTACGACCCGCGCAGCTGGGGTCCGGCCCGGCATCAGTGGTCGCGGTGGTCGCCTTCGCCGGAGTTCCTGCTGGGCGCGTATCGCGCGGCGGGCGGTCCGGAGGTGCCGGATCTGGCCTGGTTCCGGGCCTTGGCCGGGTTCCGGCTCAGTTGTATCACCGCGATGAGCCTGCGCCTGCATCGGACCGGGCGGCGGCCCGATCCGGCCTGGGAGGTGCTGGCCGACGCCTCGCCGTACATGCTGGACCGGGCCGAGGAGCTGCTGGCAAGGGAGGTTCGATGAAGGAGTTCGCGCACGTCGAGGACGTGCTGCTGGTGCTGGGACCGGCGGAGGAGCTGCCGGGGCTGCTGGCCGGGCTCGTGGCGGCCGGATTCACCTCGGCGTACGGCGCGGACGAGCTCCTCGACGGCGAGGGTCCGACCCTCGCGGCGGCGCGCGCGGCGCTGGAGGCGCGCGGCGGCAGCGGGCGCGCCGACGTCGTGGTGTCGGTGCGGGGGCGGCTGGATCTGGCCGCCCGCTGGGTACGGCGCGGCGGCCGGGTGGCGTCCCTCGCGGCCGAGACCGTCATGCCCAGCCTGGACACGCTGGTCGCCCGAGAGGTGACCGTCATCGGAGGCTGGGATGAGTGAGGGACCGAAGCGCGCGCTGCTGGCCGCGCCCCGGCGGTTCGAGGTCACGCCGGGACCCGCGCATTCCCTGGGCCCCGCCGACGTGCGCATGGACGTGCTGGCCGTCGGGATCTGCGGCTCGGACCTGGCGACCTTCCGCGCCGGAGACGCCGCCCCCGACCAGGTGCTCGGCCACGAGATCGTGGCCCGCGTATCCGAAGCGGGCGCCCTGCCGGTCGGCGCCAGGGTCATGGTCCGCCCGATGCGCTCGTGCGGACGCTGCTGGTACTGCGCCCAGGGCAGCACCCAGCTGTGCGACCGGTCCCGCGAGCTCACCCTGTCCTTCCAGCGTCCCGGCGGGTACGCCGAGGAGCTCATCCTGCGCGATCTCGAACCCGGCGACGTGATCCTGCTGGCCGCCGACGTCCCGATTCTGGACGCGATCTGGGCCGAGCCCCTGGCGGTCGCCCTGCACTGCGTGGCCGCGCTCGGCGACACCCGGCCCGGCGACGCGTTGCTGGTGGTCGGCGCGGGCCCGCTCGGCCTATGCGTGATCGCAGCGGCGCACGCCCGCCACCTGAAGGTGACCGTCGTCGAACCCCGGCCCGCGCGCCACGCGACCGCCCTGGCCGCGGGCGCCCAGGCCGTCTACCGTCCCGGCGAGCCGATCGGCGCGTTCCCGTGGACCATCGTCGCGGCGGGCACACCCGCGGCGCTCCGCCTGGCCGTCGAATCCACCGCCCCGCACGGCCACATCGCCGTCGCCGCCCTCGGCCCCGCCCCCTTGCCGCCCCTCCCCCACCCGATCGAGATCCACGGCTCCTTCGGCTACCGCACCGAAGAGTTCCACCAAGCCGCCACCCTCATCAACACCCACGCCGTACGCCTCGGCGCCGCAGTCACCCGAACCTTCCCGCTGACCGGCATCAACGCCGCCTTCGCATACGCCCTTGACGATCAGGACGCGGTCAAGGTGGCCATCACTCCAGGTGCTGCTGGATGGCCGCCATGACCGCCTGCGGAGAGGCCGAGCGGCGGAATGTCGCCACGACGACCTCGTCGGCGTCCTCCCGCGGCTGCTCGCGGAAGGTGGCGATCACATACCGGAAGGCGTGATCGAGGGGGCCGAAAGGGTCGTACGTGCCGCCGCTGCGCAGCCACCCGCGCAGGACCTGGTTGTGCGCGGCCACGACCGCGGCGGCCACGAGCTCGGCGCGCAGGTCGGCGTCGGGCGATCCGGCCAGCCACGCGCCGGCGAACTCGCGGAACAACCGCTGGTAGCGGGCCACACTGGCGATCTCCCTGGTGCGTAGCGCGGGCACGCGGCCGACCAGGCGATAGCGGCGCAAGGACACCTCCGCGTCGTCCACGTAGTGCGTCAGCACGATGCGGACCGCGTCGATGATGGCGACGATCGCCGTGTCGGCGGTCGAGGAGCGCAGGCGGGCGTCGACCGAGGCGAGCAGGGTGTCGTGGTCGGGGAAGATCGCGTCTTCCTTGGACCGGTAGTAGCGGAAGAACGTGCTGCGGCTCACCCCCGCCCGGGCCGCGATGTCGTCGACGGTGGTCTCGTCGTAGCCGTTCTCGTCGAAGAGCGCCACGGCGGCTTCGGCGAGGCGCTGGCTGATAGGCGGTTTGGGCACGCGGCCATTCTCGCGGACCCCGGGCTTGTCCCCGCACAGAGGACTGAGTATCGTCATTGTGAAACTGAGTACCAACGCAGATATGGTGATCGATGGAACCGCATGGCACCCTCACCCGCCTCAGGGAGCGCCTGGACGAGGCGGTCCACGACGGCGAAGCCCGGGCGGCCGCCAAGCAGCACGCCAAGGGCAAGCTCACCGCCCGGGAGCGGATCGAGCGCCTGCTGGACCCCGGCTCGTTCGCCGAGTTGGACGCCCTGGCCCGGGGCACCCTCGGCTACGGCGACGGCGTGGTCACCGGCCACGGCACGATCGACGGCCGCCAGGTCTGCGTCTTCTCCCAGGACTTCACCGTGTCCGGCGGCAGCCTGGGCGAGGTGTACGGCCAGAAGATCTGCAAGGTCATGGACCTGGCCATGCGGACCGGGTCGCCGATCATCGGCATCAACGAGGGCGCGGGCGCGCGCATCCAGGAGGGCGTGGTCTCCCTCGGCCTGTACGGCGAGATCTTCCGCCGCAACATCCGCGCCTCCGGCGTGATCCCGCAGATCTCCCTGATCATGGGCGCGTGCGCGGGCGGTCACGTCTACTCCCCGGCCCTCACCGACTTCACGATCATGGTGGACGAGTCGTCCCACATGTTCGTGACCGGACCGGACGTCATCAAGACGGTCACCGGCGAGGACGTCACCTTCGAGGACCTGGGCGGCGCCCGCGTGCACAACAGCCGCAGCGGCAACGCCCACTACCTGGCGCACGACGAGGACGACGCGCTCGACTACGCCCGGGCCCTGCTGTCCTACCTGCCGCGGAACAACCTGGACGAGCCGCCGTACTCCGGGTTAGCGGCGGACCTGGAGATCTCCGCCAGCGACCTGGCCCTGGACTCGCTGCTCCCCGGCTCCCCGAACCAGCCCTACGACATGCACACCGTCATCGCCGCCCTGCTCGACGACGGCGAGTTCCTGGAGGTGCAGGCGCTGTTCGCGCCCAACATCGTGGTCGGCTTCGGGCGCGTCGAAGGCCAGCCGGTCGGCGTGGTGGCCAACCAGCCGCTGATGCTGGCCGGCACGCTGGACATCGACGCCTCGGAGAAGGCGGCCCGGTTCGTACGCACCTGCGACGCCTTCAACATCCCCGTGCTCACCCTCGTGGACGTGCCCGGCTTCCTGCCCGGCACCGAGCAGGAGTGGAACGGCATCATCCGGCGCGGGGCCAAGCTGCTGTACGCCTACGGCGAGGCCACGGTGCCGCTCGTCACGGTGATCACCCGCAAGGCGTACGGCGGGGCGTACGACGTGATGGGCTCCAAACATCTGGGCGCGGATGTCAACCTGGCCTGGTCCAGCGCGCAGATCGCGGTGATGGGCGCCCAGGGCGCGGTCAACCTCCTGCACCGCAAGCGGCTGGCCGCGGTCGACCACCCCGACGCCCTGCGGGCCGAGCTGGTGCGTGAGTACGAGGACACCCTCGCCACGCCATACCTGGCGGCCGAACGCGGGTACGTGGACGCGGTGATCGCGCCGAGTGAGACCCGCCGCGAGGTCACCCGCGCGCTGCGGCTGCTACGCGGCAAGCGGGACGCGCTGCCGCCCAAGAAGCACGGAAACATCCCCCTGTGAAAGGATCCACGACCATGCGCAAGGTGCTCGTCGCCAACCGCGGCGAGATCGCCGTCCGGGTCATTCGCGCCTGCCGGGACGCCGGCATCGGCTGCGTGGCCGTCTACGCCGACCAGGACCGCGACGCGCTGTTCGCCCGCATGGCCGACGAGGCGTACGCGCTGGGCGGCGCCACGCCGGGCGAGACCTACCTCGACATCGACAAGATCATCGAGGTGGCGGCGCGGTCCGGCGCGGACGCGGTGCACCCCGGGTACGGCTTCCTGGCGGAGAACGCCGGCTTCGCCCAGGCGGTCATCGACGCCGGGCTGGTCTGGATCGGGCCGCCGCCCGCGGCGATCACCGCGCTCGGCGACAAGGTCCAGGCCAGGCACATCGCCCAGCGCGTCGGCGCCCCGCTCGTGGCGGGCACCCCCGACCCCGTCTCCGGGGTGGCCGAGGTGATCGCCTTCGCCGCCGAGCACGGCCTGCCCATCGCGATCAAAGCGGCCTTCGGCGGCGGCGGGCGCGGCCTGAAGGTGGCGCGCACCGCCGAGGAGATCCCCGACCTGTACGACAGCGCCGTCCGCGAGGCGGTGACGGCGTTCGGCCGGGGCGAGTGCTTCGTGGAGCGTTACCTGGACCGGCCCCGGCACGTGGAGACCCAGTGCCTGGCCGACGCGCACGGCAACGTGGTCGTGGTCTCCACCCGCGACTGCTCCCTGCAGCGCCGCCACCAGAAGCTGGTCGAGGAGGCGCCCGCGCCGTTCCTCACCGCCGCGCAGGAAGCCCTGCTCCGGGACAGCTCCAAGGCGATCCTGCGCGAGGCCGGCTACGTCGGGGCCGGGACATGCGAGTTCCTCGTCGGCCAGGACGGCACGATCTCCTTCCTGGAGGTCAACACCCGCCTGCAGGTGGAGCACCCGGTCACCGAGGAGGTCACCGGCGTCGACCTGGTACGGGAGATGTTCCGCGTCGCGTCCGGGGAGGAACTCGGCTACGGCGACCCGGAGCCGCGCGGCCACTCCCTCGAGTTCCGCGTCAACGCCGAGGACGCCGGGCGCGGCTTCCTGCCCGCCCCCGGCACCATCACCCGCTGGCGCGCCCCCTCCGGCCCGGGCGTCCGCCTGGACTCCGGCTACGAGCAGGGCGAAACCGTGCCGGGCTCGTTCGACTCGCTGATCGCCAAGCTGGTCGTGACCGGCGCCACCCGAGCCCAGGCGCTCGAACGCGCCCGCCGGGCACTGGCCGAGTTCGAGATCGACGGCATGCCCACCGTGCTGCCCTTCCACCGGGCCGTGGTGACGGATCCGGCCTTCACCGGCGAACCCTTCACCGTCCACACCCGCTGGATCGAGACCGAGTTCGACAACACGATCGCTCCGTACGCGGGCCAGACCGCCGCCGCCGAGGAGCCCGCCGAACGTGAGCGGATCACCGTCGAGGTGGGGGGCAAACGCCTGGAGGTCGTACTGCCCGCAGGCATCGGCGGCCCGCCGACCGCGAACCGGGCCACTCCCGCGCGCAGGCGCGGCGGCACCGGCCCGGCGAAAGCCGCGGCGAGCGGGGACTCCCTGGTCAGCCCCATGCAGGGCACCATCGTCAAGGTGCTGGCCGCCGAAGGCGACGAGGTGGCCGCCGGGGACATCATCGTCGTCCTTGAGGCCATGAAGATGGAACAGCCCCTCACCGCCCACAAGACCGGAATCGTGGTCGGCATGTCCGCCCAGGTGGGAGCCACGGTGGCGGCGGGCGCGGCCATCTGCGAGATCAAGGACCCGCCGTCAGACGGGGGCGACCGCCGGTAGGTCGAAGTCGTCGTCGCACGTGCGCAGCAGCGCGTAGGTCGTTCGTCTATCAGCGGGGTTCATGATCTCGTGATAGGAGTGAGTGCCATGTCCGCATCACTCATCGCCCCCGAACTGGTGAAAGGTCTGCAGGAACGAGCGGCCCGGGCCATGCCGCCGCTGTCTGTCGATGATCTCGATGGCTGGTGGCTGCGCCGCGTGGACTGCGGGGCGTGGTGGGCCGGGACGGTGCTGGCCCACGGCGACGCCACGTCCGCGGATCTGTCCCGCAGGATCGGTTTCGCTGAGGAGTTCTACACCGCGCACGGCGCAGCCACGCGGTTTCAGGTCACCCCGGGTGCCTCCCCGGCCGAGCTCGACGCCGCCTTGGCGGAGCGGGGTTATCGCCGCGAATACTCGATATCGTTGCAGTCGGCGGTGACCTCCTCCGTCGTGGCACGGACGGCGGGGCCGGTGCGCGGAGGGTTGGACGAGCGCCCGACGGACGCGTGGTTCGAGGCCTGGCATGCCGTGCACGGCGGCGACCCCGGTCCCGAGTGGGACATGCTCAGCAGAGTGGAACTACCGAGCGTCTACGCCAGTGTGGTTGACGGGAACCGCGTCGTCGCCGTGGGCCGCGCGGTCGTCGACAGTGGCTGGGCGGGCGTGTTCAGCATGGCCACCCTTCCCGAGGCGCGCGGGCAAGGCGCCGCCGCGAGCGTGCTGGCCGCCCTCGCGGGCTGGGCCGGCAGCCAGCGCGCCGGCCAGATGTATCTCCAGGTCGTGCGGGACAACGCCCCGGCTCTACGGCTGTACGAGCGCGCGGGCTTCACCGAACTGTGCCGCTACCACTACCGCACGCGAGAACACATCTCCTGACGAACCGAATGGAGCCCATCCCCCCGGTCATGATCTACGGCGCGGACGTCAGTCATGTGGTGACCGAGGAGGGCGTGGCGTACCTGTACAAGGCTTCCGGCCTGGCCGAGCGGCGCGAGGCGCTGGCCGAGCGGCGCGAGGCGCTGGCCGAGCGGCGCGAGGCGCTGGCCGCGATCGCGGGCGCCACCCCGGTCGGGCGGGGCCTGGACGAGCGGCGCGTCGAGGCGCTGCGCCGCGACGGTCTGGTGGCGCTGCCCGAGGATCTGAAGGTGGATGTGCGGAAGGCGAAGCGCTCCCTGCTGGCAGCCCGCAGCATCGAGGATCTGGTCGACTGGTCGGGAGGTCTGTATGACCCGCCTGCCCGGTTCAGGACCTGGTGATCCGATGCTGGCCGATCTCGCGGTCCAGGCCCTGTGCGCGGAGGCGCGCCTGGGGCCAAAACCTGGGCTGGTCGACCATCGGGGCCGCGGCGCGCACGACGACATGGATCTGCCGCTCATGCTGGCCTCCGCCGAGGCGCTGCGGCCCGTCTTCCGGTCTCTCGCGCGGGCGGCGCGGCGGATGCCGGTTGGGGCCGGGCTTCGTGCGGAGCTGGGGCGGCTGGGCCGGGCGGGTGAGCGGGTCATGCTGGGGGTCACCCGTGGGGTGAACACCCACCGGGGGGCGCTGTGGGCGCTCGGGCTGCTGGTCGCGGGCGCCGCCACCGCCGACGACGAGACGGAGGCCGTAGGTCGTGCGGCCAGGCTGGCCGCCATCCCGGACGGGGACGTGCCGGTTTCCCACGGCGAGCGGGTACGGCGGCGATTCCGGGTGGGCGGTGCTCGCGCCGAGGCGGCGGCCGGTTTCCCCCACGTGGTCGAGGTCGCGTTGCCGCGGCTGCGCGCGGGCCGGGCGGCCGGGCTCGCCGAGGACGTGGCCCGGCTGGACGCGCTGCTGGCGGTGATGAGCCTCCTGGACGACACCTGCGTGCTGCATCGCGGCGGCCTTGAGGGGCTCCGGGTGGTACGGCTCGGCGCCGCCCGCGTCCTGGCCGAGGGAGGCGCGGGGACGGGCTCCGGCCGGGCCGCCCACCTGGAGCTGGACGGGCGGTTGCGGGCGGGCCGGCTGTCGCCGGGCGGGAGCGGTGACCTGCTGGCCGCAGGGCTCTTCCTTGACCTGGTGCCGTGGCCTGGGTCCGTCGCCGGAGCCGAGCCGGGGGTGGTCTCGTGCAGACGCTGAACTTCGAGTTTCCCGCCGACCGGCCGCCGGCGCGGCGGGCGCACGTGGGGGTGGCCGGTTCGGGGGATCTGGAGGTGCTGATGACGCCGGGGCCGGCTGGTGTCGCGCGGGTGCGCGTGCGTACCAGCGTGGATGGGTTCGACACGGTGTGGCGGGTCGTGCTGGAGCGTTTCTTCGCCCGCCATCGGGTGGCCGCGGGGTTCGAGCTCAACGACTCGGGGGCGACTCCCGGTGTGGTCACGCTGCGGCTGCGGCAGGCGGTCGAGGAAAGCATGGAGGAGGGCAGCGCATGAGGTTCAGTTTCATCGAGCTGGACGCCAGGGGGCGCGCGTTCGCGCTGCTCGACGGTGGCACCGGCGGTGAACTGTGCGGTCCGTTCGAACGTATCGAGTCGCCATGGCTGGAACCTCAGGATGTCGTTCCGCAGTCCGATGACGGTGTGGTCGTGGTGCGGGGCAAGCTGGACGGGCGATCCGCGGTCGTGATCGGCATCGAGCAGGCTTTCCAGGGCGGCGGCATCGGCGAGGTCTCCGGCATGAAGCTAGCCACAGCGCTGTCGCTGGCCGCCCGGGACAGCCGCGCGGGTGTTCCGACGGCCGCAGTTCTGCTGCTGGAGACCGGCGGGGTGCGGCTGCAGGAGGCCAATCTGGGCTTGGCCACGGTGGCGGAGGTGTGCTCAGCGCTGCTGGAGTTACGTGCGCTCCAGCCTGTCGTCGGGGTCATCGCCGGGATGCTGGGCTGTTTCGGCGGGATGAGCATCGCGGCCGGGCTGTGCACCGAGTTGATCATGACCAGGGAGGGCCGTCTCGGGCTGGACGGTCCCCAGGTGATCGAGTCCGAGGCCGGGGTCGCCGAGTTCGACGCCTCCGACCACACGATGATCTGGTCGATCGACGGCGGCACGCAACGCACCAGGACCGGCCTGGCGGACGTGCTGGTTCCCGACGACGTGGCCGCCATCCGCTCGGCCGTGATCGAGGCCGTGGGATGTGGAGTGCCCGCCGAGCATCGCTCCCAACGGATCGGCGAGCTGGGGGCGCTCCTTGCCGCTGTCGACCCGGCCGATCCGCCGAAGCCGGGCGATTTGGCGGCTGTTTGGGGTCGGGGATGAGCCGAGGCAGGAACTGGATTCGGGCGCTGGCCGATGGCGAGGTGAGCCCGGTGGTCCCGTCGGTGATCACGGCGGACGCCAGGCTGGGTGAGGACGTCGCTCGCCTGATCGCCGTCGTGCCGGACCCGGGGAGTCCGTACCACCGGGCGCGGAAGGGGGAGGTCGGTCTCCGTGAGGCATACGCGCTCGCCGAGGCGGTGGCGGGAGTCGCGGGCGCGCACCTGCCCGAAGATCGGCGGCGTCCGATCGTCGCCGTCGTCGATCTGCCCAGCCAGGCGTACGGGCGCGTGGAGGAGCTGCTCGGGCTGCATCACGCGCTGGCTGTCACCGTTGACGCCTATGCGCGTGCTCGCACCGCCGGGCATCCCGTAGTCGCGCTCATTGTGGGCACGGCGCTGTCGGGCGGGTTCCTCGCGCATGGTTTCCAGGCGAACCAGATCCTGGCGCTCAACGATCCGGGGGTGGTGGTTCACGCCATGCACAGGGAAGCCGCGGCGAGGGTGACCTTGCGGAGCGTGGCGGAGCTCGACGAGCTGGCCCGGCGGGTTCCTCCGCTCTCCTACGACGTGGCCGACTGGGCGAAGCTCGGCCTGTGCGACGACCTGCTGGAGGTCGGGAACGCCGACGAGCCGGACGGCGCCGATGTCCGGAAGGTGAAGGACGCGCTCGTCTCGGCCGTAGCGCGAGCCCGCCGCGGTCCGCGCGATCTGAGCAACCGTCTCACCTCTCCCGGCGCGCGGCGAACCCGGGGCGCGTCCCTGCGCGTTCGCGAGGCGATGACCGCCCAATGGGGGTGATCGTGCGCCCGCACGACCTGCTCCGGCTCGACGTCACCATCGACGGGCTCCCCGATTGGGCGCGCGAGTCGCTTGCCGCTTGCCCGTGGGGAGTCGTCCGGCGGGCACCGTACACCTCGGGCTTGATCCCCGTCGGGGTGCGCGGGACCGAACGATGGCAGCGGCACGCCGCCCTCGTCTCACCGGACTCGATCATCCGCGTGGTGCGGCCGGAGGATCTGCGGGAACGGCGGCCCCGCCTCCCCCGGCTCGCCGCCGCGCTCTCCGTCGTCGCGGCCGAACTCGGGGATGACGCCGTCTGGGGGCCGGTCGGCAGTGTCGGCTTCGAACTGGCCACCGGACGGCCGGTCACCCATCCCGGCAGCGATCTGGACCTGCTGCTCCGGGCACCACGCAGGCTGGAGCGGGCCCAGGCCGCGCGTCTGGTGACGGCCTTCGCAGGGGTCCCCGTCGACTGCCAGCTGGAGACTCCCCGTGGCGGAGTCAGCCTGACCGAATGGGCCCGCCCAGGCGGTCTCGCGATGGCCCGCACCGAACGCGGCCCGCACCTGGTGAAAGACCCATGGGCTCCCGGATAAGAGTCGCGTTCCTCTACCCGGGCCAGGGCTCGCAGCGCCCCGGGATGCTCCACGACCTGCCCGATCACCCCGCCGTCACGGCGACCCTCGCCGAGGCCGAGCGAATCCTGCCCGGTTCGGCCCACCAGGACGGCGCGGACGCGCTGACGTCCACCGTCACCGCCCAGGTGGCGCTCTGCGTCGCCGGAGTCGCCTCGGCCAACGCCCTGCTCGCCGAAGGCGTCACTCCCGGCGCGGTGGCGGGCCACTCCTCCGGAGCCTTTCCCGCCGCCGTCACCGCCGGAGCGCTGACGTTCGCCGAAGCCCTCCAGTCCGTACGCCACCGCGGCGAGCTGATGCGCGACGCCTACCCGTCCGGATACGGCATGGCGGCCGTCCTGGGACTGAGCGTCCCCCAGGTCCGGCGACTGGTCGACTCGGTAACCACCCACGACGAACCGGCCTACCTGTCCATCGTCAACACCGACCACCAATCCGTGGTCTCCGGCAGCGTCACCGCCCTGGAACGCCTCACCACCGCGGCGGCCCAGGCCGGCGCCCGCCGCGTACAGCGCCTGAACGTCAGCGTCCCCTCCCACTGCCCGCTCCTCACCCCGGTCGCCGACGCCATGGCCGACCACCTCGCCGCACTCCCCCGCCGCCCCCTCCTCCACCCCTTCCTCGGCGGCGCCACGGGCCGGCTCCTCCACGACCCCGGCGCCGTCCTGGACGATCTCGCCCGCGGCGTCGCCACCACGGTGCGATGGCGCGACGGCATCGCCCTGCTCGGCGAACTCGGCACGACCCTGTTCATCCAAACCCCACCGGGCCACGTCCTGGCCCGAACCGCGCAGGCCGCCCACCCCCGTACCCGTGTCATCACCCTCGCCGACACCCGCGTCACCGACGCGGCGACCCTCGCGCGAGGCCTGCTTTGATCGGGATCAGTCGGGGCGCAGCACGCGCCTGAGGTCGGAGCGGTTGGAGACGCCGAGTTTGGCGTACACGTTCTGCAGGTGGTTGTCGACCGTGCGGGGGGACAGGAACAGGCGTTCGGCGATCTGCTTGCTGGGCAGGCCGGTGCAGGCCAGGCGGGCGATCTCGGCCTCCCGGCGGGTCAGGCCGGGAGCGGTGAGGTGGGCCACGGCCGGGGTGCGCAGGCCGTCGCAGCGGGCGGCCAGCAGCCAGGCGCGGCTGGCGGCGGCGCGGCCGGAGGCGTGGCGGCCGGCGTGCTCCCACGCCTGGGCGGCCTGGGCGCAGGCCTCGGCCGCGTACGGGAGCAGGCCGAGCCTGGTGAATTCGGACGTCACCCGTTCCAGCGCGGGAGCGTCCTGGACGGCGGACGCGCGCGCCTGCACGGCGAAGAGGGAGGCCAGGTCGCCGTCCTGGGCCGAGGCGAGCTCGGCGAGACGGTCGGCGGCGCGTTCGGCGAAACCGAGGCGGGCCACGGTGTGCAGGGCGTGGGTTTCGAAGGCCACGGCGCCCATCCCCCGGCCCACGTCCGCGGTGACCAGGGCGAACTCCGCGCCTTTGCGCAGCTCGCCGGAGGCGGCGATGACCCAGGGTTCGGTCAGGTAGCGGAACATGTCGACCAGGCCGCCAAGCCGGGTGTACGCGGTGACGCCCTCGTCGAAGGCCGTCCTCGCGGCGGGCCCGTCGCCCCGCAAGGCCAGCACGTAGGCGTGTTCGATCACGAGGAGGCCGGTGAGCGCGTCGTCGCCCGGGAGCCGCCGGGCGGCCTGGAGCAGCCTGGCGGCCTGGGTGAACCTGCCCCGCAGCCGGGCCGCCATCGCGCGGTGCAGGGCCAGGGCCTGGGCCGCGTACGAGAACCCGTGGCCCGACCCGACCAGTTCCGCCAGGTTGTCCATGGCCGCTTCCATGCCGTCGACGTCGCCCAGCATCATCCGGTTCAGCGACCAGTTCGCGTGCAGGGGCAGCAGGATCACGGGCACGGCGTCCACCCAGTTCGCGTGATCGCCGACGGCCGCCGCGATGTCGGCCCCCGCCTCGTGGTAGCGGCCGATCGTGGCGAGGGTGAGGGCCCGGCAGTTCAGCGCCTGCGCCCGTACGGCGGCGGTGACCGGCGGTTCCGCCAGCAACGCGTTGATGTGCCCCAGCAGCTCCTCGAACCCGGTGCGCGCGGACATGATCATGATCAGCAGCGTGGACAGGTCCTGCCGGAAGGCGACCTGCGTGATCTGTTCCCGGGTCCGGGACAGCAGCTCCATGCCCTCCTCGACGCGGCCAAGACCCAGCGCGAGGCTCCACGCCCGGGTGAGGGCGAGCTCGGTGCGCCGCCGCTCGTCGACGGCGACGGCGACGGCGGGCAGCTGGGCGATCAAGGTCTCCGCTTCGGCGGGCTGGCCCGAGTAGTTGAGCAGGGTGCCGAGCATGATGGCGGCGTCGACCCGGTCCTCGTCGGTTCCCGCGCGGGCCAGCGCGGCTCTGGCCAGCCGGATCGCCAGCGGGAAGTCATGGGAGGCCCAGGCCAGGCGGCAGGCGCGCACCAGCGGGGCCGGGTCGGGGGTGGTGCCGCTCTCCAGCCGCCAGACCGCGATCCGCAGCACGTCCTCGCGGCGGCGGGCGCCGGTCGCCTGGAGCGCGTCGGCCAGCTCCCCGTAGCGGCGCCTCCGGCGCGTGACGGGGAGCCGCACCGCCTCGCCGTACAGGGGGTGGGCCAGGCGGACGGCGGCGCGGCGGCCGTCGGAGACGACCTCGACCAGGCCGCGGGACTCCGCCTCCTCGATCGCGTCGCCGCCGGTCAGCGCGGCCAGCGGGGCCAGGCCGATCGGCTCGGCCAGGGCGACCAGCTCCAGGACCGAGGTGACGGCGTCGCCGAACCGGCCCATCCGGCGTTCGATCATCTCCATCAGGCGCGGCGCCCGGGGCACCTCGCCCTCCAGCCGCCAGGTCAGGCCGTCGGGCCGGACCAGAACCTGGCCCTCCAGAGCGGCGGTGACCAGCTCGCGCAGCAGCAGCACGTTGCCCTGGCTGAGCGTGTGCAGCCGCGCCGCCGCGGGTGGATCCACCTGGTCGCCCAGGACGGAGGCGAGAACCGCCGCCGTCTCCGTGTCCGTGAGGGGGGCCAGATCGAGGCGGCTGCCCAGATCGTCCTCCCACAGCGCGGTCACCGAATCCGGGCATTCCTCTCCCGCCCGTACGGTCGCCAGCACCCGGACGGCATCCGCCAGCTGGTGCGTGAGCGCGGCCGACGAGGCGTCCAGCAGGTGCGCGTCATCCACCACCAGCAACGACGGCGCCCGGGACAGGATCGCCCCCGCCGCCCACCGGAGCGGATTGAAACCCGGCTCACCCTCGGGAAGCAGCGGGGCGAACGCCCCCAGCGGCAAGGCCCGGGCCGCCCGCGTCCCACGCACGTGCACGGTCGCGTCGAACGCCGTGGCGACCTCGCTCGCCAGCCGGCTCTTCCCCACCCCGGCGGCCCCGGCGATCACCACGTTGCCGCGCCGCAGCGTCGCCACGGCCCACTCCCGCTCGGCCCGCCTGCCCACGAACGGCCATACGTCCACAGCGCCCTCCCGCCGATACTACGGCCGGAGCGATCGCTCATCACGGCACAGTCAGCACGATCTTTCCGCGGGCGTGGCCGGTGGCGCTCAGGTCGTGGGCCTTCGCGGCGTCCTTGAGCGGGAAGACCGCGTGCAGCGGCACGGTGAACCGGCCCTCGGCGGCGAGGGCGGCCGCCACGGCCAGGCCCGCGTAGCCTGGCTCGTCGCCGCTGCCGATGTAGGAGAGCCGTACGCCGTGTTGGTGGGCGTTCAGATCGGCGACCGACAGGACCCGGGCGGCGTCACCGGCGACGGCGACCAGATCGGGCAGCGAGCCGGAGCCCGCGGCGTCGAGCACCGCGTCGACGCCGCGGGGCGCCAGCGCCGCGACCCGCTCGGCGAGGCCGGCGCCGTAGGTGGTGGGCGTGGCGCCGAGGCCGGCCAGGAACTGGTGGTTGCCCGGGCCGGCCGTGCCGATGACGGTGGCCCCGCGGGCGACCGCGAGCTGCACGGTCGCGGTGCCGACGCCTCCGGCCGCGCCCTCGATCAGCAGTGTCGTGCCCGCCGTGACGCCCAGCACGGTCAAGGCGCGGGTGGCGGTCTCGACGCTGGTCGCCGCGCCGCCGGCCTGCTCCCAGCTGAGCGCGTCCGGCTTGGCGGCCCACGCTTTGAGCACGGCGAACTCGGCGGACGCGCCGCCGAGCTTGGCGATGTCGACCAGCCCGAAGACGGCCTCGCCGATCGCGACGCCGGTGACGCCGGCACCGATCTGGTCGACAACGCCCGCGGCGTCCACACCGGGGATGTGCGGCCAGTTGAGCGGCGGGCGGCCCGGAGGCATGCCGGAGCGCACTTTCCAGTCGGCGGGCGCGACGCCGGCGGCCCGGACGGCGATGCGGATCTCGCCGTGCCCGGCGTGCGGCTCGGCCGCTTCGCCGACGGTGAGCACGTCGGAAGGGCCGAACCGCGAGTACTGCAGAGCGAACATGCCGTGCCTTCCGACGAGGTGTTCCCGTTGTCCTGGACGCTAGCAAGGGAATCGGAACACCCCGTCCGTTTGCGGTAAAGTGAGAGATATGACCGCCGATGCTTCTCGGATGCCAGCTGCCTTGCGCGTCGACGCGCGACGCAACCGCGACCGCATCGTCGAGGTCGCCCGCGAGACCTTCGCGGCGCTCGGTCTTGACGTGCCGATGCGCGCGATCGCCCGGCGCGCCGGCATCGGGCCCGCGACGCTCTACCGCCACTTCCCCACGAAGGAATCGCTGATCACCGAGGTGTTCGCCGAGCAGGTGGCGACCTGCGTGGCGGCTGTCGACGAGGCCCTCGCCGACCCGGACCCGTGGCGCGGATTCTGCGCGGTCATCGAGAAGGCGTGCGCCATGCAGGCCGTCGACAGGGGTTTCACCGCGGCGTTCCTGGGGGCGTTCCCCGACGCGATCGACTTCGGCCGGGAGCTCGACCACAACGTGCGCGGTTTCGCCGAGCTGACGCGGCGCGCCAAGGAGAGCGGGCAGTTGCGCGCCGACTTCACGCATGACGACCTCAAGCTTCTGATCATGGCCAACGGCGGCATCAGCGCCGCGTCCCTCGACGCGACCGTGGCGGCGTCCCGCCGGCTCGTGGCTCTGCTGCTCCAGTCCCTCCGCGCGCATCCGGTCGATCCGCCCGAGCCCCTGCCACCGGCAGCGGCCCTCAGCTTGCACCGCGCGGCGGTTCCGTTCAGTTCAGCAGGTGGTCGATGAGGAGCCAGGCGCCGATGCCGATCATGGCGGCTCCGGACAGGCGGCTGATCAGGCGTGCGGCGGCGGGCCTGCCGTACAGGACGGTGTGGGTGAGCCGGCCGATGCCGAGGTAGAACAGGCCGATGGTGGTCATGAAGGCCAGGCCGAGCACGCTGATCTGCGCGGCGATCGGCCAGGGGCCGCGCGGGTCGGTGAACTGCGGGAGCAGGGCGAGGAAGATCAGCAGGCCTTTGGGGTTGAGACCGCTGACGCCGATCCCGCGCAGGAAGGTGTTCCAGTCGGTGCCGGTCAGGCCGTCGGCCGGGGTGGCGGGTTCGGCGGGGTGGGCGAAGGTCGTCGTGCCGTGCCAGATCAGGTAGAGGCCGCCGACCAGGGTGAGACCGGTCAGGATGGCCGGGTTTCCGGCGACCAGGGCGCCGACGCCGCCCGCGACGATGAGGGTGATCGCGGCGTAGCCGACGACCAGTCCGCTCACCGCGGGATACACCGACCGGCGGCGCAACCCGGCGCTGATGGTGAACGCCCAGTCGGCGCCCGGCACCACGATGAGCAGAAGCGCGACCGCCCAGAAGGCGAGCACGGAACTGGCGGCCATAAATCCCCCATTGGCGGACGATGGGAGAAGAATAGTTTCGATCAGCCCGAAAGTGCTTCCAACTTTCACTTCGCCAAGCCGCTCATGTGGGAGAATCTTCCAAATGGACGCGATCGACCGGAAGATTCTTGCTGTCCTTCAGGAGGACGGCCGCCTGACGATCACGGAGTTGGCCGCGCGGGTGGGCTTGAGCGTCTCGCCGTGCCACCGCCGACTGCGGGAACTGGAGCGTGGCGGCACGATCCGCGGCTACCGCGCGATCGTGGACCCCGCCGCGCTCGGCCTGACGTTCCAGGCGCTGGTGTTCGTCACCATGCGCCAGGAGGACCGCGACACCCTGCTGGGCTTCGAGGCGGCGGTGGCCCGGGTGCCGGAGGTCGTCCAGGCCCAGCGCCTGTTCGGCGACCCGGACTACCTGCTCCGCGTCATCACCGCCGACCTCACCGCCTACCAGGAACTGGAAGACGACGTGCTGTCCGCGCTCCCGGGCGTGCAGCGACTGAACTCCACCCTCGTGATGAAGCACGTGGTGAACGACCGCCCCCTGCCCACCTGAGCACTTCGGCACGGTCATCCCCGCCGGTACGAGCGGGCGCGCCGAGGCCGCGAGTCTGTCCGGTGAATAGGGTTTCCTTGACAGAAAAATTTGTCGGAGGTAGCCTGCGAGTTATGCAGGACATCGCCGTGATCGAGGACCCGGCCGCCGCCGAGGTGTCGCTGGCGCCCATCCGGGCCCGGCTGCTGGCCGAGCTGAGCGAGCCCGGGTCCGCGACCATGCTGGCCGCCAAGGTCGGCCTGCCCCGGCAGAAGGTCAACTACCACCTGAAGACGCTGGAGGCGCACGGGCTCGTCGAGATGATCGAGGAGCGGCGCAAGGGCAACGTGCACGAGCGCATCATGCGGGCGACCGCGGCCTCCTACGTGATCTCCCCGGCCGCGTTGGGGTCGCTGGAGCCGGACCCGGCCCGCTCCCCCGACCAGCTGTCGGCGAGCTGGCTGCTGGCCGTCGCGGCCCGGCTGGTCCGCGACGTCGGGGCGCTCATCACCGGCGCGGCCCGGGCGCGCAAGCGGGTCGCGACCTTCGCGATCGACGGCGAGGTGCGCTTCGCCTCGGCCGCCGACCGGGCCGCGTTCGCCGAGGAGCTCGCCGGGGCCGTCGCGGCCCTGGTGTCCCGGTACCATGACGAGGCCGCCGAGCACGGCCGCGATCACCGGATCGTCGTCGCCGTCCACCCGAGCGTGAAGGACGCCCGATGACGCACCCGTTCGAGCTGAGCCAGGAGATCGAGCTCGCCGCCACGCCCGAGCAGGTCTGGGAGGCGATCGCGACCGGTCCCGGCGTCGACTCCTGGTTCATGGGGCGCACCCAGTTCGCCGACGGCCGCGCCGCGTTCACGATGCTGGGCCACACCGAGCAGTCCACGATCACCGCTTACGAGCCGGGCAGCCGCTTCGCGACCCGCAGTGATGAAGCCCCCGACGGCCGCTTCATGGCGATGGAATACCTCATAGAGGGGCGTGGCGGCGGCACGACCGTGCTGCGGCTGGTGCACAGCGGCATGCTCGGCGACGACTGGGAGACCGAGTTCGAGGCGATGAAGGCCGGCTGGCCCATCTACCTGGAGACCCTCAGCCAGTATCTCGCGCACTTCGCGGGCCGCGCCCCGTCGGTCACCACGGTCTTCCGGCCCGGAGCGGGCGGCCCCGACGCCGTCTGGAAGGTCGTCACCGAGTCGCTGGGCGTCACGCCCGAGGTCGCCGACGGCGCGGCCGTCCGGCTTCCGGACGGCTCCGCCGGGGTCGTCTTCTACGCGAACCTGCCCGTCAACCTGGGCGTGCGGACCGGCGAGGGCCTGTACCGGTTCATCCACTCCGGGTCCGACCGCGGCGACGCCCTCGTGCTCGGCCACCAGAACTTCGCGGGCCGCGACGAGCAGGCCGCGTGGGACGCCTGGACGGCCGAGCGCTTCGGCTGACGATCAGGCCGCCGGGAACCGGTCCCAGACGCGGTGCCGCGTGAGCAGCTCGGTCACCTCGCCCAGCACGGCTGCCGCGTCGGAGCCGATGACGATCCCGGGCGCGTCGGTGGCGATGCCCGCCACGTCGAACGCGGTCGCCGCGTCGCCCCAGCCGCCCAGCGGTTTGGCATGCCGGTACGCCTCGTGCAGCATCAGCAGGACCCGCGGATCGATCACCATGGCGGCCTTGCCGTTGGCGGCTTTCGCGTCCCGGACACCGCGCGCGTCCTTGCCGGGACCGGGCGCGCCGGCCACCAGCAGGGCGTCGAACTCCACCGACCGGGCCGCCGCGAACGTCCGCTGCACCGGGACCGGATCGCCCCCGCCGGGGAGCACGCCCCCGCTGGCCGCGACGACCAGCGGCACCATCCCCGCCTCGAACACCTCCTGCCGCACCCGGCGTACGGCGTCGAGATCGTCGTCACCGGCCACGATGCCGATCACCCGCCCGGTGATCGGCCAGGTCCCGCCCATCTGGGACAGCGCCGGACTGGCCGACACCGACGCCGGCTTGCCCGGCTGCTCCTGCGCGGGCAGCCCGAGCCCTTCGGCCACCTGGGCGCTCAGCCGCGGATCGATCCCGCCCAGCACCCGCACCACGCGTTCCCTGATCGCCGGCTCGTAGACCTTGCTCAGCTCGAAGGTGTAGGCGGCGATCACGTGCTCCCGCTCCACCGGCGACAGGCTCAGCCAGAACATCCTCGGCTGGCTGAAATGATCGTCGAACGACGCCGGAGCCGCCCGCACCCGCGGCGCCGCGGCCACCTGAACCGGCGTCTCCACATACCCGCCCGCCGCCGTCCCCGCCTGGAACGGGCACCCGCCGTCCAGCGAGTTCGGCCGGTACGGCGCCGCCCCCGCGTGCACGGCGGTCTGGTGCATGCCGTCCCGCAGCAGGTCGTTGACCTGGGCGTGGGTCCGGTTGATGGGTAGCTGCGCGAAGTTGGGCCCGCCCAGGCGGGTGATCTGGGTGTCCAGGTAGGAGAAGAGCCGCCCGGCCAGCAGCGGATCGTCGGTGACGTCGATGCCCGGCACCAGGTGGCCGACGTGGAAGGCCACCTGCTCGGTCTCGGCGAAATAGTTCACCGGGTTGGCGTTGAGGGTCATCAGCCCGATCGGCTGGACCGGCGCCAGCTCCTCGGGGACGATCTTGGTGGGGTCCAGCAGGTCGATGCCCTCGAAGGTCTGCTCCGGCGTGTCGGGGAAGACCTGCACGCCGAACTCCCATTCCGGAAAGGCCCCCGCCTCGATCGCGTCGGCGAGGTCGCGGCGGTGGAAGTCCGGGTCTATGCCGTTGATCAGCTGCGCCTCCTCCCACACCAGCGAGTGCACGCCCATCCTCGGCTTCCAGTGGAACTTGACCAGCGACGTCCCGCCGTCGGCGTTGACCAGGCGGAAGGTGTGCACCCCGAACCCCTCCATGGTCCGGAACGAGCGCGGGATGCCCCGGTCGGACATGTTCCACAGGGTGTGATGCGTCGCCTCGGTGTGCAGGGAGACGAAGTCCCAGAACGTGTCGTGCGCGCTCTGGGCCTGCGGGATCTCCCGGTCGGGCTGCGGTTTGGCGGCGTGGATCACATCCGGGAACTTGATCGCGTCCTGGATGAAGAACACTGGGATGTTGTTGCCGACCAGGTCGAAGACGCCCTCGCTGGTGTAGAACTTGGTCGCGAAGCCGCGGGTGTCGCGCACGGTGTCGGCCGAGCCGCGCGAGCCCAGTACGGTGGAGAAGCGGACGAAGACCGGGGTCTCCTCGCCCTTGGCCAGGAACGCCGCTTTGGTGATGGCGGCGGCGTTGCCGTACCCGCGGAAGACGCCGTGCGCGGCGGCGCCGCGGGCGTGCACGACGCGCTCCGGGATACGTTCGTGGTCGAAGTGGGTGATCTTCTCTCGCAGGTGGTGGTCGCGCAGGAGCACCGGGCCGCGCGGGCCCGCTTTGAGGGAATGGTCGGTGTCGGGCAGCCGCAGTCCCTGCGCGGTCGTCAGGTACGCGCCGCGCTGGGCCCGGAACTCGGCGGGCATTCCGGTGGCCTGCCCGGTCGGGCTGTAGGAGTCCGGGCCCCGCTGGTCGGGTTTGGGCGGCAGCGGCTCCCGCGGCTCCGTGGGCTCCTCAACCTGGGGCGCTTCCCCACCCGGCCGTCCAGGAATAATCGGCTTCTTCATGACTCCTCTTCCTTTTTATGACTGGGAGTCACGAATGCCCACAAGTGTCGCTTTGAACCGGCGTGGGAGCGCTGCTACGCCGGAATTGGCCGGCCCATGCGAAGATCGCATCGTCCGATGAGCACGCCTTGAGCAATCACGGCATCACGTCTGCGAAGCGGTCGACCTGATCCACGTCCTTGGACCAGCAGTAGAACATGACCTCGTCGGCTCCCATGTCGCGCGCCCGGCCGAGGGCATCGTGGATCTGGTCGCGCGTGCCGAGCATTCGCCGCACGGTGCTGTCGGCGTAGTCATCCGGCGCGTTCAGGAACTGGGGTCCGCTGTAGTAGCGGTGGAGCTGGCCGCGCGCCTCCTCGATGACGGCATCCGGGCCGAGGGCGGCGTTGACCTGGGCGACCAGCTTGGGGCGCCCGTCGCGGCCGGCCGCCTGCCAGGCCTGCTCGGTGGCGCGGAACAGGCGCGTCATCTCGGCCGGCGGCGCCGAGCACAGGAGGCCGTCCCCGAAGCGGGCGATCCGCTGGATCCCGGCCGGACTGAAGGTGCCGAACAGCACCTCGGGGCCGCCTTCGCGCGCGGGCGCGGGCCCGATCGGCCCCACTCCAACCCCGTACGGCCCGCCGGACCAGACGCGGCGCAGCACGGTCATGATCTCATCCAGCAGCGCGCCCCGGCCGCGCAGTTCCACTCCCGCCGCCAAGTAGTCGTCCCGCCGGGCCCCGAGCCCGATGCCGAGCGTGAGACGGCCGCCGGAGAGGCGATCCAGCGTCGCGGCCTGCTTGGCCATCAGGGCGGGCTGCCGCATCGGGGCGATCAGCACCCCCGTCTGCACCCGGATGCGCGTGGTGGCGCCCGCGAGTGCCGCCAGCGTCACCAGGGGTTCGGGGTTGTCGTAGACCAGACGGTCCAGCAGGCCGATCGTGCTGAACGGCCCGGCGTCGGCCCGCCGGGCCCAGTCGAGCAGCGTCCGCGGATCGCCGATGGGCAGGCCAAGGCCGACGTTCATTTCGCACCCCCGTGATTACGGCAACTCTATCCACGGCACTCCCGGCCCCCAAAGATCTTGCTCGCGTGTCATCGGGGGTGAACGTTTCACGGGACGGAGGATCTGCGGCCGCCGGGTCGGGCTCGCTCATCACAGTGGGCCTAACCTCGCCGGAGCCGAGGCTGTGCGTGGTGGCCGCCGCTAGGGCCTCGCGGGCGAGCTCCGCTTGGTGGCGGGGAGCCCATTGACCGGGTGATCCAGGCGTCGTACGTTGCCTCCGAAATATTTCCGAACTGGTCAGAAACTTTTCGGGGCCGATCGTCGTCAGGAACAGAGTTGATGGAGGGTCAGCGATGAAACCTTTGCACTCCCCCCGGCGCCGTGGAGTCGGCCGGTGAGGCGGGCCCGGCCGTACCCGGCCGTGCTCGCCCAGCCGGCCGAACGGATGTCGCAGCTCGTCCGGGTCATGATCGCCGCGGTCGTCGCGGTGGCCGTCGTCGTGGCGGCGCCGGCCTTCAGCGCCCTGGGCGCGCAGGGCCGCGCACAGGATCCGGCGCGCGTCTCGCCCAAGATGGCGGGGCACTGGGTCAACACCTGGGTGTCGATGCCCCAGCTGACCGAGCCGGGCAACCTGCCCCCGGCGCCGTTCACGCAGGACAACCTGGTGCTCGCCGACGCCACGCTGCGGCAGACCGTACACACCTCGGTCGGCGGGCAGCAGATGCGGCTGCGCTTCTCCAACGCCTTCGGGGGTACGGCGCTGCCCATCACCCAGGTGACCATCGCGCTGCCGGCCGGAGGGCAGGCGGGCGTCAGCGCGGTCCTGCCGGCGACCATCCGGCCGGTCACGTTCAGCGGCCGGTCCTCGGTGGTCGTCCCGGTCGGCGCGCAGGTGGTCTCCGACCCGCTGAACTTCACCGTGACCCCGCGCTCCAACCTCACCGTGACGTTGTACCTGGCCCAGGGGCAGAACTCCAACAACATCACCTCGCATCCCGGTTCCCGGACCTCGTCGTACCTGCTGGCGGGTGATCACGTCGGGGCGGCGGATCTGGTGGGGGCGACCCGTACCGACCACTGGTACTTCCTCAGCGGCGTGGAGGTGTGGTCGAAGAGCACGACCGCGGCGGTCGCCGTCGTGGGCGACTCGCTCACCGACGGGCGCGGCTCGACCACGAACATGAACGACCGCTGGCCGGACCAGCTGCTCGACCGCCTGCACGCCCGCCAGGACACGGCGAACGTGGCGGTGCTCAACCAGGCCGCCGGCGGCAACCGGGTCCTGAACGACGGGCTCGGGCCCAACGCCCTGGGCCGGCTGGACCGCGACGTGCTGGCGCAGAGCGGGGTCGAGTGGCTGATCCTGTTCGAGGGCGTCAACGACATCGGCACGGCCGAGGCCACCCAGGCCGCCCAGCAGCAGGTCGCCGCCGACCTGATCACAGCCTACGACCAGATGATCGTCCGGGCCCACGCCCACGGGATCCGGGTGTACGGCGCGACGCTGACGCCGTTCGGCGCCAACACCGCCTACGACGACGCGCAGGGATTCCGGGAGGCGGCCCGGCAGACGGTCAACGACTGGATCCGCACCAGCCGCAGGTTCGACGCCGTGATCGACCTCGACCGGGCCACGCGCGATCCGGCCAACCCGCGGCAGCTCCTCCCGGCCTACGACGTCGGCGACCACCTGCACCTGAACCCGACCGGCTACAAGGCGATCGCCGACGCCGTCCCGAGCCGGCTCTTCCACCGCGAACCGCTCCCCTGGGGCTTCGGCTTCGACTAGGCCCGGTCGTACGCCCCCATCATCCGATCGGATGATGGGGGCGTAGCGCGACGG
Source organism: Acrocarpospora macrocephala (assembly GCF_009687865.1). Classification (GTDB taxonomy): domain Bacteria; phylum Actinomycetota; class Actinomycetes; order Streptosporangiales; family Streptosporangiaceae; genus Acrocarpospora; species Acrocarpospora macrocephala. The sequence goes on along the minus strand of NZ_BLAE01000048.1, from coordinate 39,583 downwards.
GCGATGCCCGGCGGCCGCCCCGCCCGCGACCATCGAGGCATGCCCATCATCGAAGTCACCGGACTGCGCAAGTCCTACGGGGGCCGGCCCGTGGTCGACGGTGTCTCCTTCGCCGTCGAGGAAGGGGAGATCTTCGGCGTGCTCGGCCCCAACGGCGCGGGCAAGACCACCACGGTCGAGTGCGTCGAAGGGCTGCGGGCGCCCGACGCCGGGCAGGTCCGGGTGGCCGGGCTCGACCCGCGCGCCGATCGGGCGCGGGTCACCCGGATCCTCGGCGTGCAACTCCAGCAGAGCGCGCTCCAGGAGAACCTGACCGTACGCGAGGCGCTCCAGCTCTACAGCGCCTTCTACCCGGCCCCGGCCGACTGGCGCGCGCTGGCGGAACAACTCGGCCTCACCGATCGGCTCGGCGCCCGCTTCGGCGCCCTCTCCGGCGGCCAGCGGCAGCGCCTGTCCATCGCGCTCGCCCTCATCGGCTCCCCCAGGGCCGTCGTGCTCGACGAGCTCACCACGGGACTCGACCCGCGCGCCCGCCGCGACACCTGGCAGCTGATCGAGGACGTGCGGGCCGCCGGGGTGACCGTCCTGCTGGTCACCCATTTCATGGAGGAGGCCCAGCGCCTGTGCGACCGGATCGCCGTGCTCAACGCGGGCAAGGTCGTCGCCCTCGACACGCCCGCCGGGCTGATCCGCCGCACCGACGGGGCCACGGTCATCACCTTCACGCCCTCCCGGCCCGTCGCCGACCTGGACCTGGCCGCGCTGCCCGCGGTGGTGTCCGTACGGCACGGCGAGGACGGCCAGGTGAGCGTGCGCGGCACCGACGAGACCGTCGGGCCGCTGGTCGCCCTGCTGGCCAGGCACCAGATCACGGCGCACCGGCTCCAGGTCACGACCCCCACCCTGGACGACGCCTTCCTCCACTTCACCGAGCGGGAGACCTGACATGTCCGCCTCCACCGCCGTACTCAGAGCCGAGGCCCGCCTCATCGGCCGCAACCGGGCGGGGGTGTTCTGGGTCGTGGCCTTCCCGCCCCTGCTGCTGACGATCCTGGGCCTGCTGCCGTCCTTCCGGGCGGCCGACCCGGCGCTCGGCGGGCTGCGCATGGTCGACGCCTACGTCCCCGTGGCCGTGCTGCTCGCCGTGATCATGTCGGGCACGCAGGTCATGCCGGGGTTCCTGGCCGGCTACCGGGAGCAGGGGATCCTGCGCCGCATGTCCACCACGCCGGTCCGGCCGCTCACCCTGCTCACGGCGCAGATCGTGCTGCACACCCTGGTCGCGCTCGGCTCGGCCGTCCTGGTGATCGCCGCCGGGCGGCTCATCCACGGCGTGTCGCTCCCCCGCCACCTGCCCGGCTACTCGGTGGCCTTGGTGTTGGCCGCCCTGGTGGCGCTCGCGATCGGCACGATCATCGCCGCGCTCGTCCCGAACACCAGGACGGCCACCACGGCCGCCACGATCGTCTTCTTCCCGCTGGTCGTCTCCGCGGGCCTGTGGGGTCCTGTCCAGGTCCTGCCGGAGATCGCCCGCCGCGTCGTGGAGCTCACCCCGTTCGGGGCGGCCGCGCAGGCGCTCGGCCAGGCGATGCGCGGCGACTGGCCCGCCTGGTCGCTGCTGGCCGTGACGGCGCTGTGGACCGTCGCCTTGATCGCGGCCGCCGCACGATGGTTCCGCTGGGAGTGACCGGCCCGCAGACTGGGGGCATGGCGAGTGACGCGGTGCCGGTGGAGGTCCGGTGGGAGCAGTTCTACCGGTGGGGGCCGTACCTGCTGCTGGGCATCTCCTCGCTGATGGCGGTCGCCGCCGACCTGCTGCCGGCCGGAGCCGGCGCGCGGCGCGGGACGGTGGCGCTGGCCGGCGCCGCGCTCGCGCTGCAGCTGTGGTGGAGCCGGGCGGCCCCCGGCCGGGCGGGGATCGGGGCGGCCGGCCAGGCGTACTACGCAATCAGGTACGCGCTCTCCTTCGCCCTGTCCTGGCTGGCCCCGGTCTTCGCCGTCTACGCCCTGATCGGCTACTACGACGCCGACCGCTGGCTGCCGCCCCGCCAGGTGCGCGCCGCGCTGCTCGCCACGGCCGTGCCCATGGCCGCCGCCACCGCCGGCGGCTTCCCGCTGAACGGCCCGACCGAGTGGATGGGCTTCGCCGTGCTCTACGCGATCAACAGCGGGATCGTCCTGCTGCTCCACCACTTCTCGGTCAAGGAGGGCGAGAGCGCCAAGGCCAAGGCCGACACCATCGCCGAACTGCGCCAGGCCAACGCCCGGCTGGAGCTGGCGCTGGCGGAGAACGCGGGTCTGCACGCGCAGCTCCTGGTCCAGGCCAGGGAGGCGGGCGTGCACGACGAGCGCCGCCGCCTCGCCGCCGAGATCCACGACACCATCGCCCAGGGCCTGGCCGGCATCGTCACCCAGCTCCAGGCGGCGGCCGACAGCGCCGCCCCCGCCGACCACATCCAGCGGGCGGCGGCCCTGGCCCGGCAGAGCCTCGGCGAGGCCCGCCGCTCGGTCCGCAACCTCGGCCCGGCCCCGCTGCAGTACGACCCGCTGCCCAAGGCGCTGGAGAACATCGTGGCGGCCTGGTCGGATTCGACGGGCGTACGGGCCGAGTTCACCGTCACCGGGATCGTGGAACCCCTGCACGAGGAGATCGAGGCCGCCCTGCTCCGCATCGCCCAGGAGGCGCTGGCCAACGCCGGCCGGCACGCGCACGCCACCAGGATCGGCGTCACCCTGTCCTACTTCGACGACGAGGTGAGCCTGGACGTCCGCGACGACGGCCGCGGCTTCGACCCGCCGTCCCGGCCCGCGCGCGGCGGTTTCGGGCTCGGCGGCATGCGCGCCAGGGCCGAGCGCGTGGCGGGCACCGTCGAGATCGAGTCCGAGCCCGGCGGCGGCACCGCCGTCTCGGCCCGCGTACCGTTGGTGCGCCATGACTGAACCGCCCATCACCCTGCTGATCGTCGACGACCATCCGGTCGTGCGGCACGGGCTGCACGGCATCTTCGCCTCCGCCGCCGGCTTCGAGGTCCTCGGCGAGGCCGCCGACGGCGTCACCGCGGTCGCCCTGGCCGCGCGGCTCGACCCCGACGTGGTCCTGATGGACCTGCGCATGCCCGGCGGCGGCGGAGTCGAGGCCATCAGGGATCTGTCGCGCCGCAACCCCCGCTGCAAGGTGCTCGTGCTCACCACCTACGACACCGACTCCGACACCATCCCCGCGATCGAGGCCGGCGCCACCGGCTACCTCCTCAAGGACGCCCCCCGCGACGAACTGTTCACCGCCGTCCGCGCCGCCGCCGCGGGCCGCACCGTCCTGTCCCCCGCCATCGCCGCCCGCCTGGTCTCCCGGGTACGTTCCCCCGCCACCACCACCCTGACCGCCCGCGAACGCGAGATCCTCCGCCTGGTCGCCAAGGGCACCCCCAACCGCGAGGTCGCCGCCATCCTGTTCATCAGCGAGGCCACCGTCAAAAGCCACCTCACCCACATCTACGCCAAACTCAACGTCAACGACCGCGCCGCCGCCGTCGCCACCGCCTACGACCGCGGCATCCTCGGCTGACGCGGCCAGCCAAGCGTGTATGTCGCGGTGAGTGCCGCTGTGGCGGCGGCCGCCGCGAGGCAGGCGCCCGTCGCCGCGGCGGTCAGCGCCCATGGCATGACCGGAGAGATCGTGACGAAGTTCTCCGACAGGGCCGAAGCCAGACTTCGCAAGGTGAGCAGCGCCACGGTGATGCCGAGGAGTGCGCCGACCAGGACGGCGGCCGCGGCCTCGTACGCCGCGAGCCGCACGATCTGACCCCGGGTGGCCCCCGCCATCCGCAGCATGGCGAATTCCCTCCTGCGATCCGCCGTGGTCATGACCAGGGTGTTCGCGAGAGCGATGAAGGTGTAGGCCAGCGACATGCCGCCGACGAGGGCCAGGAGCACGTTGTTGCTGTCCCGGGCGGTGCCGTGGAGGGCCTCGGCGTAGTCCGCGGCGTTTCCCGTGCGGGCTCCGGTTCCGGCGATGGCGGCCCGTACCTCCGGTACGTCGGCGCCGCTGACGTACGCCACCTCGGTACGGGCTCGCTGGTCGTGGGCACGCAGGAGGTCGCGGTCCAGCAGCACCGAGGGGATCGGCAGGGCTTCCGAGACCTGGCGCACGACGGCCACGACTTCGAGCCGCCGCGTCGTGCCGTCCGGGAACCGTACGGGGATGGCCTTGCCCACGGACATGGCGGGGTCCCCGGCCTCCTGCTGGGCGACGGCCATGGTGTCCGGCCAGGAGAGCCCGCCAAGGTCGCCCTGCAAGATGTTCACCGCGATCGCCCGGGGCCAGGTGCGCGCGTCTATTCCGATGGCGGCCCGCCGTTCGTCGCCGTCGGGCTTGGACAGGTAGACCTCGCCGCGGGATTGCGCGCTCACCGTCGCTCCATCGATCGCCGCCGCTGCGTCCACGGCGGCCTCGGGTACGGAGCCGTCACCTGGCGCGCTCACGACCGCGTCCGCACGCACCAGGTGCCGGACATCGCCCAGCTGGGCGGCGCTCACCGTGCCCAGCGCGCCCGCCAGCGCCGCGGCCAGCCCGACGGTGACGAGAGCCGGGGCGGCGGTGGCCGCGGTGCGCTGGACCGCGGCGCCGGCGTTCTCCCTGGCCAGCATCCCGTTCGCGCCCCGGCCGCGCGCGAGCGGAAGGCAGGCCGCGCGCAGCAGTGGCGGGACGATGACGGGCGCCAGGAGCGCGACGGCGGTGATGAGGCACGCGGCGACGAGCGTGGTGTCGGTGAGCGCGCTGTCGGAGCTGGTGGACGGGGCGTGAGCCACCTGCCACAGGCCGATGGCCAGGAAGGCGAGGCCGCCGGTCCAGCGGCTCCTCGTCATCGGCTTCCTGTCGATCGACGCCTCGCGCAGGGCCTCCAGCGGGCTGATCCGCCCGGCGCGCCGGCTCGCGGCCCACGCCCCGGTCAGCGCCACCGCCAGCCCGAGGCCGAAGGACACGGCCTGCGGCCAGACGGCGTACGGGACGGGGAAGCCGCCTGCCACCAGCCCGCTCCGGTCGATCAGCCCGGTGAGCACGGGTGCGGTGATCGGCCCGAGCGCCGCGCCGAGCGCGGCGGCCAGCGCCCCCGTGACGAGGGCCTCGGCCAGCACCGAGCGCCGCACTTGGCCGGGTGTCGCGCCGCTCAGCCGCAGCAGCGCCAGCTCGCGCCGCCGGAGGGCGACGTTGAGCGCGAAGGTCGAGGCGACGACGAAGACCGAGACGAAGCACGCCACGGTCGTCGCCGTACCCAGCAGGACCATCACGACGGTCGCCCAGTACCGCGCGTTCTCGCCGGCGTCCGACGCCTGTGCGGCGGCGGCGATCACCAGCAGCGTGCCGGAGGTGAGGGCGCTGCCCAGCACGAGGGCGAGCGCGGTGCCGGTGAGAGCGGCGGCGCGCGAGCGTAGCCCCGACAGCGGGTGCGCCGAAGTCGGGGCGGTCATCCGGGTCTGGGTGGGCATCAGGCGTCTTCCAGGTGGGCGAGGCGGTTGGCCACGGTTTCGGGGGTGGGCCGGTCCAGCTGACCGGCGAGGCGGCCGTCGCGCAGGAAGACCACGCGGTCCGCCCACGCCGCCACCACCGGATCGTGGGTGACCATGACGACGGTCTGGCCGTGCTCGTCGACCAGCTGCCGCAGCAGCCCCATGACCTGGTGGGAGCTCTTGGTGTCGAGGGCGCCGGTCGGCTCGTCGGCGAACAGCACGTCGGGTGAGGTGACCAGCGCCCGCGCGACGGCGACGCGCTGCTGCTGCCCGCCGGACAGCTCGGCGGGCCGGTGCCTGGCCCGCTCGGCCAGCCCCACGGCGGCCAGGGCCCGCGCCACCTGGGCGAGCGCCGGCCGCCGGCGGGCCAGCCGGAGTGGCAGCGAGACGTTCTGCGCGGCGGTGAGGGAGGGAAGGAGGTTGAAGGCCTGGAAGACGAAGCCGGCCCGGCCCCGGCGCAGCTTGGTCAGCGCCCGCTCGCTCAGCCCGCCCAGCGGCGTGCCGGCCAGCTCCACCGTGCCGGAATCCGGCCGGTCGAGCCCGGCCGCGCAGTGCAGCAGCGTGGACTTGCCGGAGCCGGACGGGCCCATCACCGCGGTGAAGCTGCCGCGGGGGAGATCGAGAGTGACGCCGTCGAGGGCGGTCACGGTCTGCTTGCCCATGCGGTATTCCTTGCGCAGATCGCGCAGGCGCAGGGCGGTGTCGGGGATAGCGGTCATGCCGCCACGATGGGCGCCGGCGGGGAACCCGGTCATTGGTGCTGGAGTGAGAGGGAAGGTAGAGATTTCTCTACCGCCGCGGCGGCGCGGCGCGGGTTAGGTTCGGTCGCATGGACGTCAGCCCTGCTAACGCCTGGGAGGCGATGAGCCAGCCGCCGCTGCGGCTGCTTCGCACGTCGTGGCCCTGGCGCTCGTTCGGCTACGCGATGTCCGGGGCGCTCATCGGCGCCCTCCTCCTGGGGCTGCTGACGCTGGTGGTGGTCGCCGTGACGACCACGGCGCCGTACTTGATCGTCATGCTTGTGCTGTTCCTCGTGTATGTGAGCAGGCCGGTGGCCAGGTTCGAGCGGCGCAGGTTGCGCCTGGTGGACTTCGACCCCGCCCAGGCCGGCTACCGCCGCGCGGACGCGGACTCGCTCACCGGCCGGCTCGCCGCGCGGTTCATCGACCCGGCGACCTGGCGCGAGCTTGCCTACGCGGTGCTGTTCGGCTCGGCCCTGTGGGGCGTGGACCTCGTTGCGGGGCTCATCCTGGCCGGGCTGCCGATGCTGTGCCTGACCTCCGTGGCGTGGGTGTGGTTCACGGACGAGACGTGGCTGCTCGCGCTGCTGCTCTTCCCGGTCGGCGTCGTCCTGCTCGGCGCGGGCGGGCTCATGGCCTGCGCGTACGCCGGCGCCAGGACAATGATCACGCGGGCCCTGATCGCTCCGCAGCCGAGCGGGCTGCAGCGCCGCGTCCAGGAGCTGACCAGCTCCCGCGCCCGGCTCGTCGCGGCCTTCGAAGCCGAGCGCCGCCGCATCGAACGTGACCTGCACGACGGGGCGCAGCAGCGGATCACCGCCCTCACCATGGCGCTGGGCCTCGCCCAGCTCGACCTGCCCGAGGACGGCCCGGCCGCCGCCCAGGTCGCCAAGGCGCAGGAGCTGGCCGGCCTCGCCATGACCGAGATCCGGGGACTGATCCACGGCATCCACCCCCAGGTGCTCACCGACCGGGGCCTGGCCGCCGCCGTGGAGGACCTGGCCGCGCGCTCCCCGATCCCCGTCGACGTGGACGTCTCCCTGCCGGGAAGACTCCCCCAGCCGGTGGAGACCGCCGCGTACTTCGTGGTGAGCGAGGCGCTGGCGAACGTCGCCAAGCACAGCAACGCCTCCCGTGGCTGCCTGCGCGCACGGCATGAGGCGGGAGTTCTCACCGTGCGGGTCCGCGACGACGGGACAGGCGGCGCCGACCTGGCCGCCGGCACCGGGCTGACCGGACTCGCCGACCGCATCGCCGTACTGGAGGGCACGCTGGAGCTCACCAGCCCGCCCGGCGGACCCACCGCGCTCACCGTGGAGATCCCATGCACCTCGACCGGCCCCTGACCGTCGTCCTCGCCGAGGACGACGCCCTGCTCCGCGAGGGCCTGGTCACCCTGCTCGAACGCTTCGGCCACCGGGTGGCCGCGGCGGTCCGCGACGCACCCGCGCTGCGGGCGGCCGTGCGCGATCTCACCCCCGACGCCCTGGTCACCGATGTACGGATGCCGCCGGACATGACCGACGACGGGCTGCGCGCCGCCGTCGAACTCCGCGCCGAGCACCCCGGACTGCCCGTGCTCGTGCTCAGCCAGTACGTGCAGCACACCTACGCCGCCGAACTGCTCAACTCCGGCGACGGACGAGCGGTCGGCTACCTGCTCAAGGACCGCGTCGGAAACGCCCGCGAGTTCGCCGAGGCGCTGGTCCGGGTCGCCGGCGGCGGCACGGTCGTCGATCCGGAGGTCGTACGGCAGTTGCTGCGCCGTCGCGAGAACCCGCTGCAACGCCTCACCCAGCGGGAACGCGAGGTGCTCGAACTGATGGCCCAGGGTAAGACCAATGCCGCCATCTCCCGCGGCCTCTTCGTCACCGAAGCCGCGGTGGCCAAGCACATCGGCGGCATCTTCCTCAAACTCGACCTCACACCGGGCGGCGACGACCACCGCCGAGTGCTCGCCGTCCTGGCCTACCTCTATAGTCAAGGAAGTGATTAGTCATAAAATTGACTATCCTCTCGATTTCGCGGGAAGGCGGATGGCTCATGCCCGACGATGAGTACCTGCGCTACGTCGCCGAAGCCAGCGTCTATCGGAAGTCTGCAGTCCCGTTAGCAGCTGCCTTTCCCGTTCCTGTCCGTGTCCGGCCCAGTAAGCTGGGAAAACGCTGGTGTTAGGCAGGAGGTGAGGCGTCGTCATGACCATCCAACGGCATGAAGGTCACCACCGTGAGATCGAGCGCACGTTCACCGCCGTGCGCGCCGCGCTGCCCGCCGCCAACTTTGCCGCGTTCGACGCCGAACTAGAGGCGATCACCCACGCCGACGTTGTCGACCTGGCCGCGCTGGACAGCTTCCTGTCCGGGTGGTGGCGCATTGCCACACGCGCCCAGAACCGGGACGACTGGCAGCTGATGCACCATGAAGCGGACCAGATCCAGTCAGGCAGGCGCCCAAAGGGCCCGACGCTGGCCGAGGTTCTGGCCCGGCGGGGAGTCCAGCTGTAGGTGTACGTCATCCGCATAGGCAGTCCCGTCGCCGAGGCGCAGCTAGCGGACCTGTCCGACGCTGAGATCGACATCCTGCTGGAAATCTACGAGGTCCTGCGCATGACCCCGGAAAACGGCCGAAGCCTCGGCACCGGGAACATGCTCGTCTGGGGTTACCTCTCCTCTCTGCGGCCCCGATGACGAGCGATCGTCGTTTGCCATTCCTGCTCGGAAGGCCACCTCTCCGCCGGGGTGACGAAGCTCCCGGTGTCCGCGACGGTGTACACCCAGCCCTTCTCCCGCAGGACGGCTGTGGCTTCCCCCGCCGTGACCAGGCTGGTCTGGAATCGCTTGGCGAGCAGTCTCCGGCTCGGGATCTGGCGGCCCGCCGGGATGTCCCCGGCCCGGATCCGGGTGGCCAGTTCATCGGCGATCACCAGATACGCCGGCATCACATGCGGGGCGGGTGTGGTGTCCTCCGGCCCGACGAACGTGCCCGCCCCCGCCACCGTGTGCGCCAGCCCCCGCGTCCGCAACGCCTCATGCGCCTTCCGCGAGGTCGTGATCGAGACGCTGTATTGCTGGGCCAGTTCGGTCTGGCTGCCGATCCGGTCCCCGGGAACCAGTTTCCCTCTATGGATCAGCGTCTCGATGTCGTTGGCGATCCGCACGTACAGCGGGCGCTGGCCTTGTGGTTTCCCGCCGGGAACGACGAAAAGTGCGCATTAAACCGATCATGTCTCTACGCTGGTGGCCGTGTCTCCGTACGTGCGGACGGTGAAGCCTGGCTTGGCTCGCGATCGCGGACTTCCGACTGGCTCATCTCGCTGACCTGCGGGTTCTCGACCGGTCGTAGGCGAATCAGCGCACCAGTCCGGGGCCCTGGAGTGCGATGGATACGGTCGGCCAGCTATTCGGAGATGGTGCCTCCGAGGCTGGTGCGGCCTTCAGGAGTGGCGACGAGTTCGACGCTGGTACCGCTGCGTGTCTGCTCGCCAAGTACACCGGCTACCGCGTCGGTCAGCCCGGCGACGAGCCGTGCCGCGATCTCCTTGCCGTCGGGACGGGTCAGGGCTGCCTCGCGGATGCCGAACGTGATCGCGGGCGCGGCGTCATCGACGGCCCGTCCGCCGATGCCCCAGCGTCCCCGCGGTATGCCGTCGAGATGGACGACCACCAGGTCGCGAGCCCACTCGCCGTACACCTGGACGACGGCATCGGTCAGGGCGGTGATCAGTGCCGGCTCGTGGCCGGCCAGTCGCGCCTCGGGCACACGTGCGATCAGATGTGGCATAGTCGAGATCTCCATTTGTTCCCAAAAAGGATTTGCTTATAAAGGTAACAGGAGTGGAGAGATGATCACCAGCGACGCCATGACGACGGAACAGGCAGTCCGATCGATGCTGCTCTTGATGCCGCGGCTGGTCGGACGGGCAAAGCGCCTGCCGATCCCGGCCGCCCTGCGTGGACTGGACCTCGCTCCCCGGCATCTCGCCCTGCTGGCCCACCTGCAATACGACGGGCCGCTGACGGTGAGCCAGCTGGCCGATCGGCTGGAAGTAGCGCCCACCACCGTCAGCCTCATGGTCGGCGACCTGTCCCGGCACGGCATCCTGACGCGGGAGGAGGACGATGCCGACCGGCGACGCAGAATCGTCGCGATCGCATCGGACTACGCGGCCCCGATCACCGAGTGGCTGTCTGGCAGCGCCACCGCCTGGACCGAGGTGCTGGCCACGCTCACGCCCGCTGAACGAGTGACGATCGTCGCCACGATGCGCGCCTACGAAGCCGCCCTGGAGAAGCACACAAGCACCTGATTCGGATTACCGAACCCGACCGCATCCGAACGAATGTCGCGGGGTTATCCGCCCTGCGTAACTCTCTTAACGGGACCTTCGTTCCGATGCCCGTCAGCCCTCGACGCCGTCGCCGGTCGCGGAGTGATCGTCGCAGGCCAGGTCGGCGACCACGGCGGCGTGGTCGGAGGGCCAGACTCCTTTGATCGGCGCGTCGCCCGCGCGGCGTACGCTGACGACGCGGCCGAGGCCGGAGGGGTCCGGCGGGCCGACGTGGATGTAGTCGATGCGACCTGCGGGCTCGAAAGTGCGGGCGGCGTAGGGGTTGGCGGGATCCCAGGTGGCCGTGGGTGCCAGCGGATCGGCGTATTCCCAGGCGTCGAGGAGCACCTGGCCGGGGATCGACTCACGGCCCGAAGCGCCACCACACGTTCCAGGTCAGCACACGCATTCCGGCTCCCACCTAGTCAAGGAAGTGATTAGTCATATAATTGACTATCGTGGTTTATCGGGAAATGGCGGGTGGTCCTCGCGGGAAGGCGGATGACTCATGCCCGACGATGGGTACCTGCGTTACGTCGCTCTGGGTGACAGTCAGACCGAGGGGCTCGGTGATGGCGACGACATCAGTGGGCTGCGTGGATGGGCCGATCGGCTCGCGGAACAGCTTGCGGTGCGTAATCCCGGTCTTCGCTACGCCAATCTGGCTGTGCGGGGGCGAGTGGCCGCCCAAGTTCATGCCGAGCAGCTCGGGCCTGCCCTCGCCTTACGTCCCGATCTGGCCACCGTCGTCGCTGGGGTCAACGACCTGCTCCGGTCCCGGTTCGACGCCGACGAGGTGGGCGGCCATCTGGAGGCGATGTTCGCCGCGCTCACCGCCGAGGGTGCCCGCGTGGCCACTGTCACTTTTCCCGACGTCGCGAGGATCACCCCGCTCGCCCGCCCGATCAGCTCCCGCGTCACCGTCCTCAACCAGCGCATCCGCGACGCGGCCCGCCGCCACGGGGTGGCCGTCGCAGAGACCTCTCATCATCCGGTCGTCACCGACCCGCGACTGTGGACTCTGGACCGTCTGCACGCCAGCCCGCTCGGACATCAGCGAATCGCGGCGGCCGTCGCCCACGCGCTCCAGCTCCCCGGGAGCGACGACTCCTGGACTCACCCGCTGCCTCCACCGGCGGCCACCCCCACCGGCTGGCAGACCGCGGCCGTCGAACTGCGCTGGATCGCCACCTTCCTCGGCCCTTGGCTCGCCAGACGCCTGCGAGGCCGCTCCTCCGGCGACGGGCGCACGGCCAAACGTCCCCACCTGCTCCCCGTAACCGGTGTGCTTGTAGATAATCCGGAACGGGACTAGTTGGTAGGATGGTGGCATGATCGCTATGGCGCCCGCTCGTACCGAGCCGGATCTGTCGTTCTTGCTGGATCACACCAGTCATGTGCTGAGGACGCGGATGGCGGCGGCGCTTGCCGAGATCGGGTTGACGGCGCGGATGCACTGCGTGCTGGTTCACGCTCTGGAGGAGGAGCGCACGCAGATCCAGCTTGCCGAGTTGGGGGATATGGACAAGACCACGATGGTGGTCACCGTTGACGCCTTGGAGGAGGCGGGGCTTGCCGAGCGGCGGCCGTCCAGTGCTGATCGGCGGGCCAGGATCGTCGCGGTCACCGAGAAGGGGGCCGAGGTGGCGAGGCGGAGCCAGGAGATCGTCGACGGGGTGCATCGGGCGGTTCTGGAGGCGCTGCCGGAGGGTGAGGGTGAGGTGCTCTTGCGGGCCATGAGTCGCCTGGTAGCCGGGTATCTGGCCATTCCTGCCGAGGCGCCACAGGCGGCACGGAGGGCGCGCCAGCGGACGAAATAGGTCCGCAAGGGATCGTCTGTTACGGAACTATCTGCTACGGTCGCTTCTGTTCCCTCTTGAACAGGAGACGGCTATGGCGCGACCTTCCCCTCGACTGAACCGATCACGATGGCCGGCGCTCGCCGTGCTGTCCGCCACGATGCTCATGACGGTGGTGGACGGCAGCATCGTTACCGTGGCGCTGCCGGCCATCCAGCGGGATCTGGGCTTTTCGCCGGCGGGGCTCAGCTGGACCGTCAACGCGTACCTGATCGCGTTCGGCGGGCTGTTGCTGCTGGCCGGTCGGCTGGGCGATCTCATCGGCCGCAAGGCCATGTTCCTGGCGGGGAACGCGGTCTTCACGGCGGCGTCGGTGCTGGCCGGGGCGGCCACCGGGCCGGGCATGCTGATCGCCGCCCGGTTCCTGCAGGGCGTCGGCAGCGCGATGGCCTCCGCGGTCGTGCTGGGCATCCTGGTGACGCTGTTCACCGAGACCCGGGAGCGCGCGATGGCGATCGGCGTCTTCAGTTCCACCGGCGCCGCCGGAGCCTCGATCGGCCAGGTTCTGGGCGGGGTCCTCACCGACGCGCTCAACTGGCACTGGATCTTCTTCATCAACCTGCCCATCGGGCTGGCCACCATCGCGCTGGCGATCAAAGCGCTGCCGCGCGAGCGCGGGATCGGACTCGCCGCCGGGGCGGATGTCACCGGCGCGGTGCTGGTCACCAGCGGGCTGATGCTGGGCATCTACACCGTGGTCAAGATCGAGCAGTACGGCTGGCTCGCGGCGCACACCCTCGGACTCGGCGCCCTCGCGCTCGCCCTGCTGGCCGCGTTCATCGCCAGGCAGGCGACCGCCACGACCCCGCTGATGCCCCTGCGGATCCTCCGCCCGCGCAACGTCTGGGGCGCCAACCTGGCCCAGATCCTGACGCTGTCGGCCATGTTCGCCTTCCAGATCATCGTCGCGCTCTACATGCAGAAGGTCCTCGGCTACGGCGCGCTCGACACCGGCCTGGCCATGCTTCCCGCGGCGGCGGCCATCGGCGGCGTGTCCCTGTTCGTCTCCGCCCGGCTCAACACGCGCTTCGGCGCGCGCGCCGTCCTGCTGGCGGGCCTGGCGCTCCTGCTCGGGGCGATGGGCTGGCTCACCCGCGTGCCGGTGAACGCCGCCTATGTCACCGACCTGCTCCCGGTGATGCTGCTCATCGCGGGCGGCGGCCTGGTGCTCCCGGCGCTGACCACGCTCGGCATGTCCGGCGCCAAGGCCGACGACGCGGGCCTGGCCTCCGGGCTGTTCAACACCACCCAGCAGATCGGCATGGCCGCCGGAGTCGCGGTGCTCTCCACGCTGGCGGCCTCGCGTACCGCGGGGCTGCTGTCCGGCGGGGCGAGCGAGGCGGCCGCGCTGACCGGCGGCTACCGCCTGGCCTTCACCATCGCCGCCGCCCTGCTCGTGGCCGCGCTCACCGTCACGTTCCTCGTACTGCGCCAGCCCGAACCGCACAGCGCCCAGGCCGTGCCCGTGTCCCCCCGTCCGTACGAGAAGGCCTGATCAGATATCAGAGAGAGCCGGCGTCCTTGGCGGTGTAGACGGTGGGATAGATCGGCCGGAAGCCGAGCTCACGGCGGATCTTGGAGGTGTCGGCGATGCCCTCCCAGGGGTCGTCGAGGGTACGGCTCGCCGCGTCCTCGGCGATCGGCTCGCCGTTGAGGTGGAGCAGTTCCAGGGCGGTGACGGGCGCGTCGTCGGCGACGTTGAATATCTGGCCGTCGATCCCGTTCGCCTGGATCGCCCGTATCAGCGCTTGGCTGACGTCGGCGTGGTGGACCAGGTGCAGGCGCTGGTGCAGCGGCCAGTCGCGAGCCCACAGCAGCGATTCGGCCAGATGCGGATCGCCGTCGCCGTAGACGAACGCCAGCCTGGCTATGCGCAGCGGCAACCCCTCGGCCTGGTGAAGCCGCAGCAGGGCACCCTCGGCTGCCGCCTTGCTCGCCGGATAGGCCCGGGCGGGCGGCGCGAGCTCATCGGCCTCCACCGCCGGGCGGCCCCGGCCGGGACCGTAGACCAGAGTGGTGCTGGCGTAGACGAACCGGGTGACGCCGGCGCGAATGGCGGCCTCGGCCAGCTCAACCGTGGCGGTGTGGTTGATCGCGACCGCCTCCTCGTCGGGGACGCCGCGGAAGGCCGCGCCAAGGTGAACGACCGCGTCCACGTCCTTGACGGCGGCGTCCAGCGTGCCGGTGTCACGCAGATCGCCGATCACAACCTGCGCGCCGAGACGGGCGAGGGACTCGGCCCGGTCCGGGTCGCGGACCAGGACGCGGACGGGCTTGGCCTGCCGCAGCAGGCGAGGGACGAACCGGCTCCCGACTCGACCGGTCGCACCGGTCACCAGGATGGTCATAGCGAGACTCCAGACGCTCGATGTCGTCTCGACACTAGCAGAAGCTTTGATCCATCCAACCTTTTGATGCATCAAATATTCCGACGCCTGCGACGGACGTACCATGGCCCTCATGGAAGACCGCGACCCTGAGCAGGACGAACAACTCAAGTCCGAAATCTGGAAGTCGCTGTACGAGTTCTTCCTCGACGAGCACGAACGCCACCTCGAATCCGTCGCCGAGTTCGGCGTGAGCCCCGGAGATCTCAAAGCCCTCATGCGCCTGGATCCAGGCCGCCGCGAACCCATGCGCGCCCTGGCCGACATGTGGCGATGCGACGCCTCCACCGTCACCTGGATCGTCGACCGGCTGGAAAAACAGGGCCTGGTCGAACGCCAAGCCCACGAGACCGACAGACGCGTCAAGGTCGTCGTCCTCAGCCAACGCGGCAGGCAACTCCGAACCCAGGTATTCGACCGCTTCTACCAGCCGCCCGCCGCCCTGTCGGACCTGTCACACGCCGACCTGAAAACCCTCCACCGGCTGTCCATCCAGCTACGTCCCCGCTGAGCTATTCGCCGGGGCGGGTGAGGCCGGTGTCGTACGCGAAGACGACGGCCTGGACGCGGTCGCGGAGGCCGAGCTTGGTGAGGATGCGGCTGACGTAGGTTTTGACGGTGCCTTCGGACAGGTAGAGGCTGGCGGCGATTTCGGCGTTGGACAGGCCGCGGGCGAGTTTGACGAGCACCTCGCGTTCGCGTTCGGTGAGGGCGGTGAGCAGGTGCGTACGGGCGCGGTCGGGTTCGGGGGTGCTGTCCAGGAAACGTTCGATGAGGCGGCGGGTGGCGCTGGGGGCCACGACGGCGTCGCCCGCGTGGACGGCGTGGATGGCGGAGACGAGGTCGGCGGCGCGCGCGTCCTTGAGCAGGAAGCCGCTGGCGCCCGCGCGTAGCCCGGCGTACACGTATTCGTCGAGGTCGAAGGTGGTGAGCACCAGCACCTTCGGCGCGCCGGGCGCGGCGCGGATGCGGCGGGTGGCGGCGATGCCGTCGAGCTGGGGCATCCGGACGTCCATGAGGACGACGTCGGGGCGCAGCGCGCCGGCCTGGGCGAGGGCCTCCTGACCGTCGGCGGCCTCGCCGACGATGTCGAACCCGCCGGCGTTGTCGAGGATGGTACGCAACCCGGTGCGAACCAGGGGCTGGTCATCGGCGATGAGCACCCGCACGGTCATCGTGTCACCTCCAGGGGGACCCGGGCGTGGACCTGGAATCCGCCGCCGGGCCGGTCGCCCAGGGTCAGCGTGCCGCCGAGCAGCGCGACGCGTTCGCGCATGCCGCGCAACCCGCCGCCGCCCCTCTCGTCGAGCGGGCCACCGGCGCCGCGCCCGGTGTCGGCCACCGTCAGCTCCACGAAATCCGCCTCCCGGCGCACGTCGACGTCGACACCGGCGAGCGGGCCCGCGTGTTTGAGCACGTTGGTGAGGGACTCCTGGACGATCCGGTAGACCGACAGGCCGATCCCGGTGGGCAGTGTCGCGATGTCCCCGGTCACGCGGGAGTGGACGGGGAGGCCCGCCGCTCGTACCCGCTCGATGAGCGCGGGCAGGTCGGCCGGGCCCGGCAGCGGCGCGAGATCGGCCGCCTCGGGCCGGTCCAGGCCGAGCAGGTGGCGCATCTCGGCGAGGGAATCCCGTCCGGTGTCCTCGATGGCCTCCAGCGCGGCCCGGGCGATGTCGGGCCGCCGGTCCAGCGCGCCCGCGGCGGCCTGGGCCTGGATCACGATGATGGACAGGCCGTGCGCGACCGCGTCATGCAACTCTCGGGCGATCCGGGCGCGCTCGGCGGTCGTGGCGATGGCGGCCTGCTGGTCGCGTTCCCGTTCCAGCTCGCGGGCCCGGCGGGCGCTCTCCTCCCTGCGCGCCCGGCTGCGGTCGCCGAACAGCCAGGCGAAGGCGACCACCGCCGGCGGGGTGAAGGCGCCGCCGCCCCAGCCGACCGCGTCCATCTGGTCCACCCACAGGATCGGCACGAACGCCAGCGCCACGGTGATCGCGCACGCGGCGTAGGAGATCCAGCGCGGTACGGACCCGGCGGCCAGGGTGAACAGCGCGATCGCGGCGGCGGCGTCCAGCGGCAGCAGGGGCATGATCAGCGAGGTGACATGGACCAGCGCCATCGCCGCGGCCCCCGCCAGCGCGACGATCGGCAGCCGCCCGCGTACCAGCATCGCGGCCATCCCGAACGAGGTGGCGGCCCACCAGCGGGCCAGCTCGCTCTGCCACACGGCGGCCCCGCCGAACTTGAGGATCGAGGCCTGGTCTGTCGAGAAGTACGACCAGCTGTCGGGCCGGCGAACGTAGACGGCCGTCGCGGTCGCGAGCACCGCGACGACACCAGCGTCCACCGCGATGCGCCGAAGGTCCATGACCCTGCAGCGTACGGCCCGGCCGCGCTGACGGCTGCCCCCCAGCGATGTACCCGGCTGTTGACCCGAGGCTGACGACCGCGACGGGCCGCGACGTCGAGAGTGGCGTCATCACACCCCCGAATCCCCGAAGGAGCGTGGCCCCGTGCCCAGAACGGTGTCCAGAAAACGCCTGCTGTGCGCCGCCGCCCTCACGGCGGCTGTGACGGCCGGCTGCGGCGCCGCCCCCGCCACCCCGGCCGACGCCCCCAGCTCGACGGCGGTCGCCGGCGCGGCGGCGGTGTGGCGCGAGTTCGTCTCCTGTGCCCGCGAGAACGGCCAGGCCGGCATGCCCGACGCGGTCGTGGACGAGCAGGGCAGGGCCGCCTTCCCCGTCGCGGAGGGTTTCAACGAGAAGGAGGCGTACCAGGCGGTCCGCGAGCCGTGCGGGGCGATCCTGGACCGGCTCCCGGCGCGGGCCAACCCGCTGGCGGCGCAGTCGGTGTCTCCGGAGCAGATGGAGGTCCTGCAGCGGTACGTGCAGTGCATGCGCGATAACGGCATGCCCGACATGCCCGATCCAGGACCCAACGGGGAGATCGTGGACCCGCCCCGGTACGCCGATCCGCCGCTGCGGGACACCCGCAACGCCGCGCGCAACGTCTGCGACCGGATCCTCCTGGAGGATTTCCAGTGAGCGCGGTCTCGCGTCGCGCGGCCGTGGTCGCGGGAGCCGCGGCACTGGTGGCAGGCGGACTCGGGGGCTGGCGGTGGCTCACCCGGCCCGATACCCCGAGCTCCCCACCGCCCACGAGCGGCCTCACCACAGCGGCGATCACACGCGCCGATCTGAGCGCTCGCGAGCAGGTGCCGGGCACGATGGGCTACCTCGGCGACTGGACCATCGAACATCCCGGCCCGCCGGGCGTCCTCACCGGCCTTCCGACGCCTGCGGCGATGATCCGTCGCGGGCAACGCCTGTACGAGGTGGACGGCCGCCCGGTCTACCTCCTCTACGGCGCCCGTCCGCCATGGCGCGGATTCGAGTCCGGAATGTCACCCGGCCCCGACGTTCGGCAACTGGAGAACAACCTGGCCCGCCTCGGATACGACGGGCCAAGCGTGGACGGCTATTTCACCTCGGCCACCGCCGCCGCGATCCGGCGCTGGCAGAGACGCCTGGGCCGCGCCCGGACCGGGCGGCTGGCACTGGGCAGCGTGGTGTTCTCCCCCGGTGTCGTACGGGTGGCGGAGGTGCTCACCCAGGTCGGCCAGCGCATCGACACCGGACCGGTATTGCGAGCATCAACGACCCGCCGGGTGGTGACCGTCGATCTGCCCACCTCCCGGCAGGGCCAGGTCAGCCGCGGAGCGCAGGTAGAGGTGACCTTGCCCGGCGGGCGGCGAACCCCGGGCACGGTGACCGAAGTGGGCCGGGTCGCCGTCTCCACCGGCGGCGAAGGCGCACCGGCCACCATCGCCGTAGCCATCACCCTCGACGCCGACGACCTGGACCAACTGGACCAAGCGCCCGTGCAGGTCGCCATCACCACCGCGCGGCGCCGGGGCGTCCTGGCCGTGCCGGTCACCGCGCTGCGAGCCGCTCCGGCCGCCGGAGCGTACGAGATAGCCGTCGTGGAGGGCAACGTGTCCCGATCCGTACCGGTCAGGCCGGGTTTGTTCGACGAGCGCGCCAGCCTGATCGAGATCCGCGGCGACGGCCTCGCCGAGGGAATGCGGGTGGAGGTGCCGCGGCGATGACCCCGCCCGTGCTCGAACTCCACGGCGTACGCAAACAGTATCCGGGCACCCCGCCGGTCGAATCGCTCGCCGGTGTCGACCTGAGCGTGCGCAGCGGAGAGATGGTGGCGATCATCGGCCCTTCCGGCTCGGGCAAGTCCACCTTGCTCAACCTGATGGCCGCCCTCGACCGGCCCACCTCCGGCGTCATCCGCATCGCAGGTGACGACGTGGCCACCATGCCGGACCGTTCGCTCGCCGCCGTCCGGGCGCACCGGCTGGGGGTCGTGTTCCAGCAGTTCCACCTCATCGGCGCGCTCACCGTGCTGGACAACGTGGCCACCGGCCTGCTCTACCGCGGTGTTCCGGCCGCCCGCCGCCGCGAGCTCGCCGCCGCGGCGCTGGCGCGCGTCGGCCTGGCCCACCGGACGCGCCACCGCTGTGACCGGCTCTCCGGCGGCGAACGCCAGCGCGTCGCCATCGCCCGCGCGGTCGTCGGCGACGCCGCCGTGGTCCTGGCCGACGAGCCCACCGGCAACCTCGACCAGGCCACCGGCGCCGGCATCCTGGCCCTGCTCACCGAGCTCAACCGCGCCGGCACCACCCTGATCGTCGTCACCCATGACCCGGCCGTCGCCGCCGTCACCCACCGGCGGATCGAACTGCGCGACGGACGCGTCATCGCCGACACCCAGGGAGGCCCTCGATGATCGGCTCAACGCTGCGGGCCGCCGACCTGCTGCCCCTGGGCACCATCGGGCTGCGCACCCGCCCGGTCCGGGCGGCGCTCTCCGCCATCGGCATCGCGATCGGCATCGCCTCGCTCGTCAGCGTGCTCGGCGTCACCGCCTCCTCGCAGGCCGACCTGCTGGCCCAGATCGACCGGCTGGGCACCAACCTGCTCACGGTCGCCGACGGGCAGAACATCGGCGGCGGCGAGGTGCCGCTCCCCGAAACCGCGCCGACGATGATCGACCGGATCGATGGGGTCACCGCGGTCGCGCCCACCGCGGAGCTGCCCGCCGTGCACGCCTACCGCACCGACCTCATTCCCGTGGTGCGCACGGCAAGCCTGTCGGTGCGCGCCGCCGACGCCAGCCTGCTGCCCACCCTGGACGCCACCCTCGCCGACGGCGCATTCCTCAGCAGCGCCACCGCCGAGTTCCCGGTGGCGGTGCTCGGCGCCGAAGCGGCCGCCCGGCTGGGCCGTACCGACCGGATCTGGGTCTCCGGCCACTGGTTCGCCGTCGCCGGAACCCTGCGGCCATTACCCCTCGCGCCGGAGATCGACCGATCCGTGCTCATCGGCTTCCCGGTCGCCAACCGGCTGTACGGCCTCGACGGGCCTTCCCGCATCTACCTTCGCGCCGACACCGGCCAGGTCGAAGCCGTCGCCGCCAAACTGGCCCGCACCGCGAATCCCAGCAATCCGGTCGCCGTACAAGCCAGCCGGCCCTCCGAAGCCCTCACCGCCCGGCTGGCCGTGGCCCAGTCCGGCACCGGCCTGTTCCTCGGACTCGGCGCCATCGCGCTCCTGGTCGGCGCCATCGGCATCGCCAACATCATGGTCATCGCCGTGCTCGAACGACACGCGGAAATCGGGCTGCGCCGCGCCCTCGGCGCCCGCCGCCGCCACATCGCCGCCCAGTTCCTCACCGAATCGATCCTGCTCGGCGCCCTCGGCGGCACCACCGGACTCGCCCTCGGCGCGGCCGTCACCACCGCGATCGCCTACACCCGCGACCTGACCCCGACCGTCCCGCCGCTCGCCCTCTGGACCGGCCTGGCCGCGGCCATCACCATCGGCGCCCTCGCCGGCCTCTACCCGGCCACCCGCGCCGCCCGCCTCGCCCCCACCGACGCGCTCCGATCCACCTGACATGCGTTCGCCGAATCAGCGGTGCCGGCGGAAGGTGTCGGCGACGGACTTGTCGATGGTCGTCAGCTGGGTGTGGATCTGGTCGGTGGTACAACCGCCCGGCATGGTTCGCTCTCGCGCCGCGTCGCAGTTTCCCGCACATCTAGCGGTAATCTGTGCCGCCTCAGAGTTGCCTCTTCAGCGTCGCTTCGATCGCTGGCCCGAGAAAAGCGAGGGTCAGTTCCGCTCTTCGAGCTAGCCATTGCTCAGAGACCGGAGCGGCGTCCCCATACCGGCGTCGCCTTATGTCCTCCACGACCTCTGACGGTGCACCTAATTGATCGAGAACATCCAAGGCTTCTCGCTTAGTGATCAACTTGCCCGTGCGCAACGTCACTGTTGCCCGGGCAAGTGTTAGCAGGCCAAGGTCAACCCAGATGTCACGAAGCCACCACTCCGGATGGTCGAGCGATGGACGCCAGAAGGTCTCAAGATCTTCCACCACAAAGTCCATGAGCTGCTCATCGGTCACCGGCGGCAGGATCGCTCCCGGCTCTTCGCCGTACAGGACCAAGCCGAACTCATGAAGCTCACGCCGGGTCACCGACGTAAGGGGTTTGCGCATCAGCTCCTCATGCGCCCAGCGGAGATGTACAGCCGCAAGGTCAGCGACTTCAGCCTGGACGAGGTAGGAGCAGTGCAGTTCGGATCCGAGGGTGGTCGACTCGCTCAACTGCCTGTGCATTTCCTCCAACCGCCGCTCATCTTCGGAGGAGCAGGCTTGTCCGAGAATCGCGACGAGATCGAGATCGCTAAGGCCCGCCTGGTAGTCCCCACCCGCGAGCGACCCATGCGCCCACACGGAGACGACAGGCACAACCAAATGCACCGCGTGCACAAAACGGCCGAGGAGCTGATCTGTGGCTTCATCAGTCATACGGTCAGTCTCTGCCACACGAATGCAGAAGGCGAGGGCATGCCTAGCCCGCACTGATCTTCCCTGACGTCACCTCGAACAATGGTCAATACCCAAGGATCTGCCGTGCTGGTCTAACGGAACGGGCCCAGTTGACCCGGTGAGCGCGCTGGCGATGTCCCATCACCGCGATGGTCGCAGCACGACGCTGAGCCGCCACATCTAGGTCTGTAATGTTGGTCCTGTCGGGCCGCAGAGCAAGCCCGACGCCGATACGCAGCACGCCTGAGGGCAGCGGCTCGACGAAGAACCGCCATCCCGACAGTGTGACCTCGTTGTGCATCTACTGCTGAGTGCGGGTTTGTAGTCGCTGGCAGATTTCAACTCAAGGCGAGCGCCTTTACAAAGTAGAGTACGGCGTGAGTTTCCTTGGCACCACGATCACGTCCACCGCTCGACTGCCCAGTGAAACATCCTCTTCTTCGGCGGCGATTCAACGACATGCTGACTCTGCGGACGAGCGGCCTGGCGGCCGCGTGAGCGAGCGCGATCGTCTCCTCGCGGAGGTCGAGGGCTGGCTCGGCCGGGTGGCCGCCGAGGGTGACATGGCCCTGGCGCTCCACCCCGACGCGCTCGCCGCCGGCGGCGCGTTGGCCGACGCGATGGGCGGGAACGACCCGGACGCGTGGCTCGTGCTCGGGTGGCTGCACTGGTACCGCTTCCAGGCCCTTCCCCCGGAAGAGGGTCAGGACGACTTCACGCTCGCGATCGACATGTTCGCCGAGTGCTTCGTCGCGGCGGCGGGTCAGATCCAGCTTCCGGAGATCGTGTTGCCGCTGCTCGCGCGCAGAGCCGCGGGGCCGGCCGCCGAGCTGCTCGAACGGGCGATGCACTCGGCGGACGCCCGGTTCCTGTCGGCGGTCGTGATGTTGTGGGAGCGCATCGTGGAGACGGCCGCGCCCGACGACTCCGGCCGTACCTACTGGCTCGCCAATCTCAGCGGCGCCCTCGCGACCCGCGCGAGCCTCACCCGCTCTGTCCAGGACCTCGACCGGGCGATAGCCGTCCTGGAAGAGGCCATCGCCCTGACGCCGCCCGAGCACGAGGACCAGCTCGGATTCCTGAACAACATCTCCAGCATGCGGATGGCGCGGCTGAATCTCACCGAGTCCGACCCCGATTTGAACTCCGCCATCGCCACGCTCCGCGACGTCGTCGAGGCGACGCCCGCGAACGATCCCGACCGGGTCATGTACCTCTACAATCTGGGCAATTCCCTGCGCAAGCGCTTCAACAGGTTCGGCGACCTCGCCGACCTGGACGCCTCGCTCCAGGCGCTTGAGACCGCCAGATCCACGGTCGATCCCGCCGACCCGAACCGCGCGCGGTATCTCGCCGGGCTCGGCGACACCCTGCTGGCCAGGTTCGAGCGGATCGGCGACGAGGCGGACCTGGATCGGGGCATCCTGGTCGTCGAGGAAGCCGTCGCGGCCACCCCGCCCGACCACCCCGACCACACCGACCGCCTCGCCGCGCTGGCGAACGCGGCGCACCTGCGCCACACCCGCTTCGGCTCGCCCCGCGACCTCGACACCGCGCTGACCCTGTTCCAGCGGATCGTCGGGATCCTCTCCCCCGGCGACTCCGACTGGGCGCGTCACCACGCCAACCTCGGCGCCGTACACATGATCAGGTTCGAGCGGTACGGGGATCCCGACGACATGCGGCAAGGGATCGAGTCCATGCGAGTCGCCATCTCGGCCACTCCCGAGAAAGGCCAGGACCGGGCCGAATGGTCATCCAACCTGGGAGCGGCGCTGCGCGCCCGGTTCGAGCGCACCGGCGAGCTGGCGGACCTGGACGAGGCCATCCAGGTCGGCAGGGAAGCGATCGCCGCCACGGCGGAGGACTTCGGCGAGCGCGCCATCCGCATGTCCAACCTCGCCGGTTCGTACGCGGCCAGGTCCCGGCGGACGGGAGCGCCCGCCGACCTGGACCTGGCGATCGAACTCGAGCACGCCGTGCTGGAGGCCGTCCCCGACGGGCACTTCTACCTGCCCATGTTCGCGTCCAACCTCGGCTACAGCCTGTGGGAGCGATTCATCCGCTCCCGGTCGGAGGCCGATCTGGAGGCGTCCATCGCCGCCTGCAGGACCGCCGTGGCGGCCGTCCCCGCCGGCCATCCGCAGCTGCCGATGTTCCTGAACAACCTCGCGCTCCCGCTGCGCTCCAAGGCCGAGCTCACCGGTACGGCACCCGACATCGAGGCCGCCGTCGACACCTGCCGTACGGCGGTCGAGGCCACCGCACCCGAGGACCCGGGCAGATCGATGCGGCTGTCCAACCTCGCCAACGCGCTGCACCTGCGCTTCTCGCGGACCGGCGACCTCGCGGATCTGGACGCGGCGATCGAGGCCGGTCAGGACTCGCTGGACGTGCTCCCGCCGGATCACCCCAGCCGGGCCGAGCGGCTGGGCAACCTCAGCGTCTCCCTGCGCAGCCGGTTCGAACGATCCGGCGCCGCCGCCGACCTCGACGCCCTGATCACCGTCCTCGAAGAAGCCGCGTCCCTGGAGAACGCCGCCCCTTCGGTGCGCGTCAACGCCGCCAGGGTCGCCGCCCAGTTCCTGGACGACGAGCCCGCGCGGGCCGCGGATCTGCTGGAACAGGCCATCCTGCTGCTGCCGGAGATGACCCCACGCCGGATCGGCCGCGGCGACCGGCAGCGCGCCCTGACCGGCCTGTCGGGGATCGCCGGGGGTGCGGCCTCGCTCGTGCTGGCCGGGCGAGGGCCGGGCCGGGAGGCCCGAGCGCTGCGGCTGCTGGAAGCCGGGCGCGCGGTCCTGCTCAGCCAGAGCCTGGCCACCCGGGGAGACCTGTCCGAACTCGTAGACCGGCATCCCGCCCTGGCCGGCCGTTTCACCGAGTTGCGCGACCTGCTGGACGCGAGTCCCGAGGACGGGGGTCTGGTCCGGCCGCGGTTCGGCCGGCCCGACGACGCGACGGCGGACCGGCACCGGCTGGCGCAGGAGCTCGCCGGGCTACTGGAGACGATCAGGGAGCGGGACGGGTTCGCCTCGTTCGGGCTGCCGCCCACCGTCGAGGAACTCCTCGCCGAGGCGGTCCACGGCCCGGTCGTGGTGTTCAGCGTCAGCGGTCACCGCTGCGACGCGCTCCTGCTCACCCGGGATGGCATCACCACGCTGCCCCTCCCCGGCCTGACCCTCGACACCCTGGCCGAACATATCCAGATATTTCACAATGCGCTGTTCCGGACGAGCGACCCGGACGCGACGGTGGAGGAGCGCTTGGCCGCGCAGGGGACGCTACGGGAGATCCTCGGCTGGCTGTGGGACAACGCGACCGGCCCCGTTCTCGACGCCCTCGGCTTCCATGGTGCGCCCGCGGGCGACCTCTGGCCCCGCGTCTGGTGGTCCCCCGGCGGCGCGCTCGGCCTGCTGCCCCTCCACGCCTCCGGTCATCACGACGAACAAGGCCGAAGCGTCCTGGACCGGGTCGTCTCCTCTTACACCCCCACCATCGGCGCCCTGCGCCATGCCCGCCAGCGGATCAGCCGGCCGGGCGGACCCGAGCGGGCGCTGATCGTCGCCATGCCCACCACTCCCGGCCTGCGCAACCGCGGCCGCCTCCCCCACGCCGCCACCGAAGCCGCCCACGTCGCCGCCCGCATCCCCGGCTCCGTCCAGCTCACCGAACCCCACCCCCTCTTCGACACCGCCGCCCCCGGCCCGCTTCCCACCAAAGCCAACGTCCTGGCCCACCTGCCCGCCTGCGCCATCGCCCACTTCGCCTGCCACGGCGCCAGCGACCCCACCAACCCGTCCCGCAGCCTGCTGTTCCTGCACGACCACGCCGACGACCCGCTGACGATCGCCGGTCTGGCTCCGATCGACCTGGACCACGCCCGGCTGGCCTACCTCTCGGCCTGCCACACGGCCATGACCGCCGACACCGAGCTGCTCGACGAGGCCATCCACCTGACCTCGGCCTTCCAGCTGGCCGGATTCCCCCACGTCATCGGCACCCAGTGGCAGATCAACGACGCCGTGGCCGCCGAACTGGCCGACAACTTCTACGCCCACCTCACCGCGACGGGCGTACCCGATTACTCCCACGCCGCCCACTCCCTGCACCATGCGGTACGCGCCCTGCGGACGCGTTTCCCCCAGTCGCCGTCCTTGTGGGGCGCCTACCTCCACGCCGGAGCCTGAGAGGGTCAGCCGACGACGGACAGCAGCTGGAGTTTCTCGTGGCTCTCGCTGCCCGGTGTCGCGGTGTAGACCACCAGCAGCTGGGACTGGTCGGGGTCGACCAGGGTCTGGCAGTGCAGTTCGAGCAGTCCGAGTTGCGGGTGCTGGACGCGTTTGGGCGGGCAGTACGGGCCCGTGACCGGGTGCTCGCCCCAGATCCGGGCGAATTCGGGGCTCCTGGCGAGCAGGGCGTCGACGATCGCCGCCGCGCGCGAGTCCTTGCCGTCACGTGTGTACACGCGGTGCAGGTTCGCCGCGATCAGCCTGGTGTGCGCCGGGTGGTCATCCCCGGGATAGACCAGCCGCGTGGCCGGGTCGGTGAACCACCGGTAATGGAAGCTGCGGGCCAGCCCGGTGTGCGCGCCCTCGTCGCCGATCAGCGCCACCGACAGCCGGGTCTGCTTCAGCGTCTCCCCCAGGTAGGTCACGATCTGGGCGGCGGCGTCTTCGAGCCCGTCGAAGACGCGCATCATCCCGGGGTTGATGTGGTCGGTGCGCAAGGCCCGTCGCGGGGTGGCGTACCCGGCGAGGTGGAACAGGTGGTCGCGTTCCTCAAGGGAGAGGCGCAGGCCGCGGGCGAGTGAGGCGAGCATCTGCTCCGACGGATGCGGCCCGCGTACCTGTTCCAGCCTGCTGTAGTAGTCGATCGACATGTCGGACAGCACGGCGACCTCCTCGCGGCGCAGCCCGCTCGTCCGCCGCCGCCTGCCGCGCGGCAGCCCCACGTCCTCGGGTTGCAGCGCCTCCCGGCGGGTCCGCAGGAAGTCGGCGAGCCGAGCACGGTCCACGATGTCCGTCCCCTCTCACGGTAGTCATTCACAATAAATCCCCTGGCCAGGTCCATCGTCACCCCGGCGGCCCGGCCGGATCCAGGCGCTGCCGATCCCGTGATCCAGGTCACAGCGGGTCGATCCACGGATCAGGAGTACATGGATCCGGCCGTACGGGCATTGCCACGATCGGTCCCATGAGCACACCAACGCTGAACACCCACTGGATCGGCGGTGACGCCGTCGCCGGATCCACTGACACGATCGACGTGCTGAACCCGGCGACGGGCGAGATCGTCGCCCGGGTGCCGTCGGGCACCGTCGCCGACGTCGACCGGGCCATCGCCGCCGCGACGGCCGCCCTCCCCCACTGGGCCGCGACCGACATTTCCGAACGCGCCGCGATCGTCCGCCGCGTCTCCGAGGGCCTGCGCGACCGGGCCGAGGATATCGCCACCACGATCACCGCCGAGATGGGCGCGCCGATCACCCTCTCCCGCCACGCGCAGGCCGTCTTCCCGGTCGAGGTGGCCGCCTCCGTCGCGGCGCTCGCCGCCGAGTTCCCCTGGACCGAGCAGATCGGCAACTCGCTGGTCGTACGCGAGCCGATCGGCGTCGTCGGCGCCATCACGCCGTGGAACTTCCCCCTGCAGCAGATCGTCTCGAAGCTGGCGCCCGCCCTGCTGGCCGGCAACACCATGGTCCTCAAGCCGTCGGAGATCGCGCCCTTGACGGCGGGGATCCTGGCCGAGGTCGCCGCCGAGGCGGGACTGCCCGCGGGCGTGTTCAACGTCGTCCACGGGACGGGGCCGGTCGTCGGCGAGGCGATCGCGGCCCACCCCGGCGTCGACATGATGTCGTTCACCGGCTCCACCCGGGTGGGCAGGCGGATCTCGGCCGTCGCGGCGGAGACCGTCAAGCGGGTCGCGCTGGAGCTTGGCGGCAAGTCCGCCAATGTGATCCTCGATGACGCCGACCTCGCTCAGGCCGTACCACTCGGGGTGGCCATGGCCTTCACCAACGGCGGCCAGGTGTGCGGCGCCTGGCCGCGGATGCTCGTGCCCGCGTCGCGGCACGACGAGATCGTCGAACTGGCCGTGGCGGCCGCCGCCGAGTACACCGTCGGCGACCCGGCCGACGAGGCCACCCGCATCGGGCCCATGGCGTCGGAGGCGCAGCGCCGCCGGGTCGACGGCTACATCGAACGGGGCATCGCCGACGGCGCCACCCTCGCGTTCGGCGGCCCCGGCAGGCCCGACGGGCTGCCCACGGGCGCGTACGCACGGCCCACGATCTTCGCCGACGTCGCCCCGGACGCCGTGATCGCCCAGGAGGAGATCTTCGGCCCTGTCTTGACGATCATCCCGTACGCCGGCGACGACCAGGCCGTCGAGATCGCCAACAACACGACGTACGGGCTCACCGGCGGCGTGTTCGGCGGCGAGGAGCGCGCGCTCGCGATCGCCCGGCGGCTGCGCACGGGCCAGGTCGACATCAACGGCGCCCCATGGAACCCGCTCGCGCCCTTCGGCGGCTACAAGCAGTCCGGCAACGGCCGCGAATTCGGCCGCTACGGCATCGAGGAGTTCCTGGAGACCAAGTCCATCCAGCGCTGACCATATTCGGTTGCCGCGGCCGGAACGGCGCTGGAAGGATCGCCGCCATGCCCGCCTTCTCCGCACCTGATGGAACCGTCCTCGCCTATCACGTGTCCGGAGAGGGCGCGCCGGTGATCTGCCTGCCGGGCGGCATGCTGCAGGACTCCGACTACCTCGGCGAGCTCGGCGGGCTGCCGGGGTATCGGCAGTTGATCATGCTGGACCCCCGGGGCACCGGGCAGTCCGCGACACCGGAGGATCCCGCCTCCTACCGCAGCTAGCCGATCCGGAGCGGGAGCGTGCGCGGGCCGCGGACCTGACCCGAGGCCCACGTCACCGCGGCCGGGTCGGCGAGGCCGAAGTCGGGGATCCGCTCCAGCCAGACCTCCAGGGCGACCCGCAGCTCCATGCGCGCCAGGTGCGAGCCCACGCAGCGGTGGATGCCCAGGCCGAACGCGGCGTGCCGGTTGACCTCGCGGTCGATGACGACCTCGCCCGCCCGGTCGAACTGGGCGGGGTCCCGGTTGGCCGCAGGGAACGACAGCAGGATCCAGTCGTCGGCCTTCATGTCCACGCCGTTCCAGCTCATGTCCTCCTTGACCAGCCGGGCCATCGTGACCGGGGCGTACGCCCGGAGGAGTTCCTCCATCGCGGTCGGCAGCAGGCCAGGGTCGGCGACCAGGCGCTCGCGGTCGGCCGGAGTCTTCGCCAGGTGCCACAGCGAGGCGCCGATCGCGCTCCAGGTGGTGTCGATGCCGGCGATGAGCAGCAGCGCCATCGTGCCCGCCACGTGGGACGAGCTGAGCTTCTGCCCGCCGAACTCGACGTTGATCAGGTAGGTGGTGAGGTCGTCGCGCGGATTGCCGACGTGGTCGTGGATCTGCGCGAGCAGGTAGTCGAACAGGTTGTCCATCCGGCCGAGGCGTTCGTCCGGCGGGAGGTTGACGCCTTCGAGCACGCCCTCGATGAAGGCGCGGAAGCGCGGCCCGTCCTCGGGCGGGAAGCCGAGCATGTCGGCGATGACCCGCATCGGGATGTGCTGGGCGTAGTCGCGGGCGGCGTCGACGACGTCCTCCCCCTCCAGCGCGTCGATGAGGGCGTGGCAGAACGCCCTGGTCGCGGCCTCCCGCCTGGCCACCGCGTGCTTGGTGAACGCCGGGAGCAGGAGCTTGCGCGCGTGGTGGTGGAACGGCGGGTCGGAGGAGATCGGCGGCGAGCCGCCGATCGGGGCCAGCTCGGGCGGCGGCCGGAAGTTGCCCATGATGATCGCCCGGGACGAGAAGCGGTCGGTGTCGTACGCGATGGCCGCGACGTCCTCGTAGCGGGTCGGCAGCCATCCGCCGCCGAAGCGCTCGGTGTGCGCGATCGGGCAGCGCTGCCGCAGCTCGTCCTGGATGCGGTACGGGTCGGCCGCCCACTCGGACTCGGTGTGGGAGAAGTCGGTCGCCCAGTCCGAGACCGGGCCGGTGACGATCTCGTTGCGGGTGCCGATGGGCCGGTCCGCCCGCATCTCCTGGAAGTCCCGGCTGAATCGGTCGTCGACGGTCATGTCAGGCCTCCTGCAGGATCTCGATCGCGCGTTCGGGACAGTTGGACGCCGCCAGGCTGGTGGCGCGCTCCTGGCCCTCTGGCACCGTGCTGTCGCCGATGACCTGCCCGTATCCCTCGTCGTCCGCGCCGAACAGGTCGGGGGCGAGGTCGTAGCAGCGGCCGTGCCCCTGGCAACGCTCGGAGTCGATCTTCACTTTCACCGCGGTGTTCCCTTCGGTGCGGCGGGGGCGAGCGCGGTGGCGAGCCGGGTGAGCAAGGCGGTCCACTCCTCGTCGTCCACCGCGTGCAAATCAGGCGTGATCAGCGCGCTGCCCATCGCGAGCAGCAGGCAGAAGTGCGCGAGCGCGCCCGGCGACAGGGCGGGGTCGAGCTCGTCCCCGGCCTGGCCGAGGCGGACGAGCTCGGCGAGCCAGTCGGCGCGCTCGCCGACGTAGGCGCGGGTCGGCCCGGCGACGTCCGCGTCCCGGCGGGCCGCGACCAGCGCCTCCACGATGAGGAAGCGGCTGGGGTCGCGGCGGCGGGGCAGCCAGCGGCCGATGGCGAGGAGCAGATCCGTGATCGAGCGATCCGGGTCGGCGGCGAACAGGCCGGCCAGCAGCCGCCGCCCGTGCGCGCGCAGCGCGGCCACCAGCAGCTCGGCCTTGGACCCGAAATGCGCGTACAGCGCGCCGTTGCTGACCCCCGCGGCCGCGGCGATGTCGGCCACCCGGGTGCCGTCGTAGCCGCGCTCGGCGAACACCTCGGCGGCCGCGCGCAGCAGCCGCTCGCGCGTCTCGGCGGCGGTGACGCCCGCGATCCGGCCCATGGACAAATTAAAAAGCGTTCATTTGATATGTCAATGTCCGGGGAAACAGGGTCGAAACCAGGAGGCCATTCGGCGGCAACAGCGCGGTTGTTCACTTCGGTTCAACGCTGGTGACCGACAGTGGACGGAGCCCTTCGATGGCGACCTCGCTCGCAGAGCTGACCAGAGCCGATGGTGTGCGGTTCATCCTGGCCACGTTCGTCGATCTGACCGGGAAACCCTGCGCCAAGCTGGTGCCGGTGGAGGCGGTGGACGACCTGGAGGCGGACGGGGTCGGCTTCGCGGGGTACGCGGCGGGGGCGCTGGGGCAGCAGCCGTACGATCCGGACATCATGGCGATTCCGGATGTGGGGTCGTATACGCCGTTGCCGTTCCTGCGGGAGGGGCTGGCGCTGGTGCACTGCGATCCGCATGTGAACGGGGAGCCATGGCCGTACGCGCCGCGGGTGATCCTGCGGCGGTTGCTGGCGCGGATGCCGTACACCCCGTATGTCGGCGCCGAAGTCGAATATTTCCTGTTAAAGCGGGATGCTTCGGGGAACGTGGTGGTGGCGGATGAGCGGGATGGGGCCGCGCAGCCGTGTTACGACGCGCGCGGGGTCACCCGCATGTATGAGCATCTGACCACCGTCTCCAGCGCGATGAACTCCCTCGGCTGGGGTAACTACGCCAACGACCACGAGGACGCCAACGGGCAGTTCGAGCAGAACTTCCGGTTCGCCGACGCGCTCACCACCGCCGACCGCGTGATCACCCTCAGGTATGTGCTGCACATGCTGGCCGAACGCCGGGACATGATCGCCACCTTCATGCCCAAACCGTTCACCGACCGCACCGGCAGCGGCCTGCACCTGCACCTGTCCCTCTGGGACGGCGAGACCCCGCTCTTCCCCGGCGAGGACGATCCGCGCGGGCTGGGGCTCTCCAAGCTGGCGTACGCCTTCGTGGCCGGAGTGCTCGACCACGCGGCCGGGCTGCACGGGGTGATCGCGCCGACGGTCAACTCCTACAAGCGGCGCGGCGCGGCGACGACCAGTTCGGGGGCCACCTGGTCGCCCAAGCGGGCCAGTTACGGCGGGAACGACCGGACGCACCTGCTGCGGGTGCCGGAGGGTGACCGGGTGGAGCTGCGCGGGGGTGACGGGTCCGCCAATCCGTACCTGGCGATCGCGGCGGTGCTGGCGGCCGGGCTCGACGGGATCGAGCGGGATCTGGATCCGGGGGATCCCAGCGGGCCCGGGCGGTTCGCGGATTCGGCGGCCGAGTTGCCGGTGACGTTGCTGCACGCGGTGGAGGCGCTGGAGCGGGACGCGGTGGTGCGCGAGGTGCTCGGCGCGGAGGTGGCGGCGTACTACGCGGGGCGCAAGCGGGAGGAGTTCTTCTCCTGGCACAACACGGTGACCCCGTGGGAGCTCGACACCTACCTGACGGCGTTCTGATGTGCGGCATCACCGCTCTGCAGCTCCGGGACCCCGGCCTGCGGCCCCGGCTGGGCGCCCTGATGGCCGCCATGATGGCCCAGGTCGCAGAACGCGGCCCCGACTCCGCCGGAATCACGATTTATCCGGAAATAGCGGTGCTTAAGGGGGTTGGGCATCCGGCGGTGCTGGCCACCGAGTGGCGATTGCATGAAATATCCGGCACGCAGGCGGTGGCGCACACCCGGATGGCCACCGAGTCGGCGATCACCGCCGCGCACTGCCACCCGTTCGTGGTCGGCGACGGCCTCAGCCTGGTCCACAACGGCTCCTTCGCCAACCACGCCACGATCCGCCGCGAACTCCTCGCCCGGGGCGTCGCCTTCGACAGCGACAACGATTCCGAGGTGGCTGCCCGGTTCCTCGCGTACCGGCTGGACAGCGGCGACGACCTGGAGAAGGCGCTGCGCCTGCTCTGCGAGCGTTTCGACGGCTTCTACACCCTGGCCGTGCAGACGCCGGACGCCTTCGCCGTGGTCCGGGACGTCATCGCCTGCAAGCCCGCGATCATCGCCGAGACCCCCGGCTGGGTGGCGATGGCCTCGGAGTACCGCGCGCTCGCCGTGCTCCCCGGCATCGAGGCCGCCCGCGTGTACGAACCCGAGCCGGAGGAGGTCTACCTGTGGACATCGACCTGAGCACGACGACGGTCCGGACCGCGAACGCCACCCTCCGCGCCCTCCCCCCGGGTGCCACGGCCCGCCTCACCAACCCGGCCGGACGGCACAACCTGGCGGTCGGGCTGACCGAGGAGATCACCGTCGAGATCGACGGCACGGCGGGCTACTACGTCGGCGGGCTCAGCAAGAACGCCACCGTGCTGGTCCACGGCACGACCGGGTGGGGCGCCGGGGAGAACCTGATGTCCGGCCTGATCCGGGTGGACGGCGACGCCTCGCAGAGCCTGGCCGCCAGCGCGCACGGCGGCACGATCGTCGTGCGCGGCGACGCCTCGCTTCGCGCGGGCATCTCCCTGAAGGGGGCGACCGTGCTGGTCGCCGGGAACGTCGGCGACCACTGCGGCTTCATGGCCCAGGCCGGGACGATCCTGGTCGGCGGCGACGCCGGGCGCGGCCTGGGCGACTCGCTCTACGAGGCGGTCATCTACGTGGCCGGGAGGATCAAGGACCTCGGCGCCGACGCCCGGGTCGAGGAACTCGCCGAATCGGACGTCGAACTGGTCGCCCGCCTGGCCAAACAGCATGGATTCGACCACATCGACCCGGAGAACGTGACCCGGGTGGCCTCCGCCAGACAGCTCTACCACTGGGGAACTCCATGAGCAGCGAACCGGTCATCCGCCTGTGTCTCCGCCCAACCTCCCGCTGGGGAACCTAATGAGCTTCGACGAGATCCGGGAACGAGCCAGGCTCGGCCGATATCCGATCCGCGGTGGGGGCGCGCGCAGGGCCGTACCCACCTTCGACGACCTGACGTTCCTCACCG
Source organism: Acrocarpospora macrocephala (assembly GCF_009687865.1). Taxonomy (GTDB): domain Bacteria; phylum Actinomycetota; class Actinomycetes; order Streptosporangiales; family Streptosporangiaceae; genus Acrocarpospora; species Acrocarpospora macrocephala. Next base: position 5,982 of record NZ_BLAE01000048.1, on the reverse strand, counting down.
CGAGCGCGTCCCGCTACCCCCTGGAGGGCTACCGGGAACACTGCGCGACGCGGACGGTCCTGGGGGCCGCGAACGCCCGCGATCCGGTCGTGCTGGAGATCCCGATCACCATCGCCGGCATGTCGTTCGGCGCGCTGTCCGCCCCGGCCAAGGAGGCGCTCGGCCGGGCCGCGAGCGAGGTCGGCACCGCGACCACGACCGGCGACGGCGGCATGACGCCGGAGGAGCGGATGAGCTCCAAGACGCTGGTCTACCAGTGCCTGCCGTCCCGCTATGGGTTCAACCCCGACGACCTGCGGGCGGCGGACGCGATCGAGGTGGTGCTCGGCCAGGGCGCCAAACCGGGCGGCGGCGGCATGCTGATGGGCCAGAAGCTGGGCCCCCGGGTGGCCGCGATGCGCACCCTGCCGGAGGGCATCGACCAGCGCTCGGCCTGCCGCCACCCCGACTGGACCGGCCCCGACGACCTGCGCATCAAGATCGAGGAACTGCGCGAGGCGACGGACTGGCGAGTCCCGGTCTTCGTCAAGATCGGCGCCACCCGCGTCTACCACGACGTCCGCCTGGCCGCCACGGCGGGCGCGGACGTGGTCGTGGTGGACGGCATGCAGGGCGGCACCGGCGCCACCCAGGACGTCTTCATCGAGCACACCGGCATCCCCACCCTCGCCGCGGTCCGGCTGGCCGCCGACGCGCTGGCCGACTTCCCGGACGTCGCGCTGATCGTCTCCGGCGGCATCCGGAGCGGCGCCGACGTGGCCAAGGCGCTCGCCCTCGGCGCGGACGCGGTCTCCATCGGCATGGCCGCCCTGGTCGCCCTCGGCTGCAACGACACCGTGCACGACTTCGGCCCCGCCTCCTACGCCGATCTCGGCACCACGGCCGGCAACTGCGTCGCCTGCCACACCGGCGGCTGCCCGGTCGGGATCGCCACCCAGTCCCCCGGCCTGCAGGCCAGGCTCGATCCGGTACGCGGCGCCGAGCGGGTGGCCAACTACCTGCGCGCGATCACCATGGAGACCACCATGCTCGCCCGCGCCTGCGGCAAGGCCGACGTGCACCACCTGGAGCCGGAGGACCTGGTCGCGCTCACCGTCGAGGCGGCGGCGATGGCCCGGGTGCCGCTGGCCGGAACCGAATGGATCCCGGGCCGGTGAGCGCGCACGAGGTGGTCATCGTCGGCGGCGGCCTGGAGGGCATGTCCATCGCCGCCGCCCTGACCAGGCGCGGCGTCCGCGACGTGCTCGTGCTGGAACGCCGCACGATCGGGTCCGGCGGCACCGGCAAGTCCAGCGGCATCGTGCGCTGCCACTACGGGGTGCCGCTGCTGGCCGCGATGGCCTGGGAGGGCGTGCGCTTCTTCGAGGACACGCCCGGGCTCGGGTTCCGCCGTACCGGCTACGTGGTCGGGGTCGGCCCCGAGAACGAGGCCGCGCTGCGCGCCAACGTCGCCGCCCAGTCCATCCTCGGCGTCGAGGTGTCGCTGATCGGCCACGACGCCGTGCACGCCATGTGGCCGGGGCTGGAAACCAAGGACTTCGCCGCCTTCGCGTACGAGCCGCGCGGCGGTCACGGCGACGCGTACCGGACCTGCCAGCACTTCGCCGAAGCCGCCAGGCGCGGCGGCGCCCGCATCCTGCAGCACACCCCGGTGGCCGCCCTGGTCACCGGCGGCGACCGGGTCATCGGGGTGCGGCTGGCCGACGGCCGCCGGGTCGGCGCCGGCACCGTGGTCGTCGCGGCCGGCGCCTGGTCCACCGCGCTGGTCTCCCCCGCCGGGGTGGACCTGCCGGTCCGCGCCATCCGCGAGCCCATCGTGATCGCCGACCCCGGCCGGGCTCTCGGGGATGTGCCGGTCTTCTCCGACCTGGTCAGCCTGCAATATGTACGCACCGAGCCCGACGGCCGCCTCCTGATCGGCAACAGCGACCTGACCGACCCGGAACCGGCCGACCCCGACCGCTACCTCAACCGGGCCGACGGCCCCCACCTGGAACGGGCGGCCAGCCGCTTCGGCAGCCGCTTCCCCGGCCTGCCGGACGTGTCGTTCGTCACCTCGTACGCGGGCTGCTACGACGTCACCCCCGATTTCAACCCGATCATCGGCCCGGCCGGACCGGACGGCCTCTTCGTCGCGGCCGGGTTCAGCGGCCACGGATTCAAGATCTCCCCCGCCGTCGGCCGGATGGCCGCCGAGATGATCACCGGTGCCGCGCTGCCCGACTTCCGGCTCAGCCGCTTCGCCGAGGGACGCCCGCTGACCAGCGCGCATCCGTACGCGGGCGCGGGTGAGATGCGGTGAGCGGCACGCTGGAGGAGATCATCGCCCAGCGCACCAAGGAGTACCGCCAGGCCGCCGGCCTCTCCGCGACCGTCCTCGCCCGCCGGACCGGCCTCTCCAAAGCCATGCTCTCCAAGATCGAGAACGCCCAGACCTCGTGCAGCCTGACCACCCTGGCCCGCCTGGCCGAGGGCCTGGAGATCCCGGTCACCGCCCTGTTCCGTGGCGTCGACGTGGAAAGCGAGGCGGTCTTCACCCCCGCCGGCCACGGCGCCGAGATCGTCCGCCGCGGCACCCGGATCGGCCACCGCTACCAGCTACTCGGCGCCCTGCGCGGCGTCCACCGCCGCCTGGAACCCGTCCTGGTCACCCTCACCGAGTCCAGCGAGGTCTTCCCCCTCTTCCAGCACCCCGGCACCGAATGCCTCTACATGCTGGAAGGCGTAATGGTCTACGGCCACGGAAGCTCCAGCTACACCCTCACTCCAGGCGACTGCCTCCAGTTCGACGGCGCCGGCCCTCACGGCCCCCAACGCCTGATCGAACTACCGATCCGCTTCCTGTCGGTCACCGCCTGGCCCGGCTGACTTTCGGCCTGGGCTAAACGCGGCCTGTGGTCTCCGCCGCTGGAGTGGGGCCGACCTGGTTGGCGGTGGCGCCCTCGCCCACGACGAGCGGGCCTCGACGCCCGACTGCCCACACGGTGAGCGCGACGCAGCTGAGCGCCACGCCCGCGAGCGCGACGGCCGTCCACCCACCGGCGGACCAGAGGACGGCCGCGGCGGCGGAGCCGATGGCACCGCCGATGAAGTTGCAGGTGACGTAGGCGGTGTTGAGCCTGCTGCGAGCATCGCCCGAGACGGCGAAGACCCGGGTCTGGCTGAGGATGCCGTGCGCCTGCAGGGCGGCGTCGAGGACGACGACCACGACGAGAACGAGGACGACGGAGCGACCGGCGAACGCCGCGACGACGAAGGCGATAAGGGTGAGCACCCATGTCGCGCCGGTGGCCGGAAGCGACCAGCCTCGGTCGTGCAGGCGCCCGGCGCGTTGAGCGGCGAGGGCGCCGGCGAGCCCGGCCAGCCCGAACAGCCCGATCACGGACACCGGATAGTGGAACGGCGGCCCGCTGAGCAGAAACGTCAGCGCCGTCCAGAACATGGTGAAGGCGGCGAACCCGGTGGCGGCGAGAACCAGCGTCCATCGCACGCTCCGTTCCCGCAGGACGACCGCCGCGACGGAGGCGATCAGCGCGGGATAGGCCACGCGTGTCTTCGGCGCCAGCGGCGGAATCGCCCGGTAGAGCAGGAACGAGAGAAGGACGGCGACGACCGCGGCGAGGACGAAGATCGTGCGCCACCCGGCAGTGTCGGCGACGAGTCCGCTGATCGTACGGGAGACCAGGATGCCGGTGAGAATGCCCGACACGACGGCCCCGACCACGCGGCCACGGTGGGCGTCATCCGCGAGATCCCCGGCCAGTGGGGTGAGGATCTGCCCGGAAACGGTCGTCACCCCCAGCACCGTGATCGCGAGAAGAAGAACGCCGAACGACGGCGCCACGGCACACAGGACGAGCGCGGCCGCGGAGCACAGCATCATGATCGGGATGAGCTTGCGCCGGTTGAGCACGTCCCCAAGCGGCACGAGCAGCAGGATCCCGGCCGCGTACCCGAGCTGGCTCGCGGTGACCAGCCAGCCCGCGATCGCGGTGGAGGCGCCCAGATCATCCGCGATGAAGCCGAGCAGCGGCTGCGCCCAGTACAGGTTGCCGACCGCGGCGCCCGCGGCCACGGCGAACAGGAAGGTCAGCCAGCGGCTCATGACCCGCGGCGGTGCCGGTGGTCGCGCTGTCACGGTGTCACCTCCACCAGCTCCCGCCGGACACCCTAACGACCAGCGGCGACACCGTCCAAACGCTGATCCGGAAGCCGGTAGCCGGTAGCCGGTAAACCATTCGGCCGGTGAGACGATCACGGCCTACCATGCGGTTGCGTGAGTGGAAGACTGCTGGGAATCGCGGGTGTCAACGCGCAGATCATCGCCGAGGGCGAGTACACGACCGACGACGGCACCGTCGTCGTCGTAGGCCCAGCGCTGGAGGCGGCGATCTCCGGCACGGTGAGCCATCCACCGGACGAACGCATCGACCCGCCCCACCCAGGGACCGGTCACCGAACGTCTTTCGAGGTGACCGCCGAAAGCAGCCTTCAAGCCGCACGACGGCTCCACATCGCCGGGGCCGAACAAATCGCCGTCTTGAACTTCGCCTCGGCCCGCAACCCCGGAGGCGGCTACCTCGGCGGCGCCAAGGCTCAAGAAGAGGATCTCTGCCGCAACGCCCTGTTGTATCCCTGCCTGCTCCAGGCCCCCGACTACTACGCCGCCCACCGGGCCTCCCCTGACCTGCTCTACAGCCACCGCGTCATCTGGTCTCCCGACGTCCCGGTGCACCGCGACGACAACGGCCGATTGCTGCCCGATCCGTATCGCGTCTCATTTCTGACCTCTCCCGCTCCCAACGCAGGAGAGGCGCTGCGCCGTGACCCGAACGCGCGGAATGCGATCCAGCGCGCGCTCTACCAGCGCGCGGAACGCGTACTGGCCGTGGCCGCCCACCACGGCGCGCGCCAGCTCGTCCTCGGCGCCTGGGGCTGCGGGGTGTTCCGCAACGACCCCCACCAGGTCGCCGACGCATTCCACACCCATCTCGCTGAGGGCGGCACATTCTCAACCGCGTTCGAACGGGTGGTGTTCGCGGTCTGGGACCGTTCACCCGACTCCGCCAACCGAGCCGCCTTCGCCGAACGTTTCGCGCGGAGTTCGAGTTCGAGATAGGGCGCCTCCATGACTCGCTTTCGAACCCACCCACACCCCTAAATCGCCTGCTCACAACGCTAAGCAGCCAACCCGTAGGTCAGAAGCTGCCCGCCGATCAGCACCCCGCGCAGACCATCATCGCCCAGTCCGGTGTCGACGATCCGGCCCAGGTACGCCTCCAGGCCAGAGAAACCGCAAGCTCTCACCTGCCGAAGTAATTGAGCTGGTCGATGCCTACAACGCTGGAACACCCCAGAAGAAGCTCGCCAAGCGCTTCGGCCTCCACGAGCAGACCGTCCACACTCATCTCATCAGGCAAGGCGTTGCCCAACGTCAAGTGCACACTGCCCTCACCCGGCCCTCACCCAGGGCCGAAAGAACTCTCGCCTAGTGAGACCGAGGGCGATGAGCGGGTTGCGGAAGTCGTCGCGTGCCCAGCGGGTACCGTCGGCGATGTCGGTGAAGTTCAGCAGGCGTGGCGTGCCGATCACGTAGCCACGCATGGCAGGCCAGGATCGACTCTTCACGCGCTGTCTCAGGATCGGAGAACTCCCTCAACCCCCTGGGTTCCCGGCCTGGGTGGGTGGCGCTCTCGTGCCGGTCCGGTTCAGCACCGGAACCGTCCGGCGAAGCGGCTTCTCTTACCGTGGTAGAGGAGGGTCCAGGTGCCGTCGTGGTTGCGGCGGGTGCGGTAGCGGTCGGGGTGGGTTGCTTTGTCGCGGTTGTGCCAGGTGCACGCGGGGGCGAGAAGGTCCAGGTCGGTGGTGCCGCCGTCGGCCCAGCCTTGGACGTGGTCGATTTCGGCCATGTCGGCCGGGATGGGGCAGCCTTCGCGGTAGCAGGTGGCGTAGCGGGCCAGGACGGCCCGCCGCTGTGCGGGT
>NZ_BLAE01000047.1 GCF_009687865.1 Acrocarpospora macrocephala | reverse complement strand
CGGCGGGGTCGGGCGGAGCCCGAGAGAAATCCAAGGGAGGGTGGGTGGGAGAACCCCGGTAACGACAGGATCGAGGAGAGGACGGTGAAGAGTTACTGCGACGCTGAGGGGGTTGGGAGGTCCAGGCGGGCTTGGAGGCGGGCTCGGTTAGGGGGCCATTCGTCGTCGAGGATGCTGAAGTAGACCGTGTCTCGCCAGGTTCCGTCGGGGCGCGGACGGTGGCGACGAAGAGTGCCCTCATGGGTGCCGCCGATTCGCTGGATCGCGGCCTGCGACCGGACGTTCATGTTGTCGGTCTTGAGTTGTACGCGGTTGAAGCCCAGCTTGTCGATCGCATGGTCGATCAGCAGAATCTTGCATTCGGTATTGACGGCTGATCGCCAGTAGGCCCGCCCATACCACGTCCAGCCGATCTCGACACTCCGGTCGAAGCCCGGGCAGTCCAGATACGTGCTCCACCCGATCGCCCGCCCATCGTGGATCACCGCCAACGGCACCGCATGAGGATCATCGATCAAGCTCCCCGCCACTGCCCCCATTTCCGCCTCAGTCCGCGGGGTCGCCGCCGGCATCCAGCGCCACACCTCATCGTCCCCACCCCCCGCCGCGAACAGCTCCGGAACGTGATCGAGGGTAAGCGGCTCAAGCCGTACAGAACGGCCTTCGAGAACAACGGGAGAGGGCATCGTGGCAGTCATGTACGCCAGCCTAAACGAGGGAGCGGTCGCCTCTGGATGCCACTATCGGCAGGAAAAGGAGAGACCACTTCATTTCTTCCCCGGTGGCGTGAGCGGGGCGATCCGCCGCCCTTCCGCGGAGTCCGCGATCAGCTGCGCCAGCCGCTTGAGCCGCGTCTCTTCCCTCTTCGCACTGATCACCCAGTGCGCGGCCGACCGCCGATAGTACGGCGCCTGCCCCTGGAACCACTCCCACGCGACCGCTTCCGCCCGGAACGTCTCCTCATACTCGGCGGGCAACTCAGACGCCTGCCCTTGCTCGTACGAGTAGACGACCGATTTTTCCACCGTGCGCTGATCGAACGCCGCCTGCCCCTTAGGGTGCACCAACCCCAGTTCGACTAACTCCTGGAATCTCGCGATATTGACCGCGCTCCAGATGCTGCGCGCCTGCCGCGGCGAGAACCTGATCTTGTACGACTGATCGTCCACGCTCTTCCGCACGCCGTCGATCCACCCGAAGCAGAGGGCCTGGTCGACCGACTCCGGCCACGTGATGCTGGGCTTACCGGTGGACACCTTGTAGTAGCCCACCCACAGCTCGCTGCGCTCCTCATGGTTGGCGACCAACCAATCTCGCCAATTCTCGGGGGTCGAAAAGAACATAGGTTCCATACCGCAAGGGTAACGTTCGACAGGCATACCGTCTGGTCGGTATGCTGCCGGAGTGAACGTTCCCGGACTCGATCTCCCGCGTCTCGCCCGCCATCTGGAGCGGATCGGCCTGACCCAAGGGCCGCTCACCGCCGACGTGATCCAGGGCGGCAAGTCCAATCTCACCTATATAGTCCGGGACGATTCCCACACCCTCGTGGTCCGGCGCCCGCCGTTGGGGCACGTGCTTGCCACCGCACACGACATGAGCCGGGAATATCGCGTGATGTCCGCCCTCCAGGACACTGCGGTCCCCGTCCCTCGCACCTACCACTTCTGCCAGGATCCGGACGTCATCGGCGCGGATTTCTACGTAATGGAATTCGTGTCAGGCGGCCAGCCGCCCCTCACCCCGAAATTGGCCCGCGACCTGACCGACGTCCTCGCCGCGTTGCACTCCATCGACCCGGAAACGGTCGGGCTTGGCGACTTCGGTCGCCCCGAGGGTTTCCTGAACCGGCAGGTCACCCGCTGGAAACGGCAACTCGACGCCTCGCGGAGCAGAGAAGTCGCCGGAATCGACGAACTGCACACCCGGCTGACACAAGCCGTGCCGGACTCAGGCCCGCCCGCGATCGTGCACGGCGACTTCAAACTGGGCAACACCCTCATCGAGAACGGTCAGCTCAAAGCCGTGCTCGACTGGGAGATGTCCACGCTCGGAGACCCGCTTACCGATCTCGCGCTGTTCCTGCTCTACGGTGACTTCGCCATGCTCGACACCGGCCCCCCCACGGATAGCAGCTTCCCTGCGGATACCGGCTTGTCCTCGGATACCGGCTTGGGCGCGGGCACCGGCTTGGGCGCGGACACGGGGTCTCCCGCCGATGCTGGTTCCGCCGCCGATGCCGGTTTCTCTGTCGACAGCGGTGATCTCGCCGCCCACTACGCCAAAGCATCCGGCCGTGATCTGTCCAGACTCGGGTGGTATATCGGCTTGGCCTGTTTCAAGCTCGCGGTGATCGCCGAGGGCATCCATTTCCGCTTCACCCAGGGTCTCACCGTAGGAGATGGCTTCGCCGAGGTCGGCGCCACGGTCGAACCGCTGGTCGAGCGCGGTCTGAATGAGGTGAAGTGATGGAATTCGGCTACGACGAGACGACAACGGAACTGGCAGGACGCCTGTCGGCCTTCATGGACGAATGTGTCTACCCGGCCGAAGCCGCGTTCGAGCACCAGGCGGCCGAGAGTGGATGGAGCGCTCCGCCGCTGCTGGACGACCTCAAGGACGAGGCGCGCCGGCGCGGCTTGTGGAACCTGTTCCTCCCGGGCGACCACGGCGGCGCGGGCCTGAGCAACCTGCAGTATGCGCCACTCGCCGAGATCATGGGCCGATCCCCGGCCATCGCCCCGGCCGCCACCAATTGCGCCGCCCCCGACACCGGCAATATGGAAGTGCTCGCCCAGTTCGGCACGGAATGGCAGCGCAAGGAATACCTGGAACCACTGCTCCGCGGCGAGATCCGCTCCGCCTTCGCGATGACCGAGCCTGACGTCGCCTCCTCCGACGCCACCAACATCGCCACCTCCATCGCCCGCGACGGCGAGGAGTATGTGATCAATGGCCGCAAATGGTTCATCACCGGGGCGATGAACCCCAACTGCAAGATCTTTATCGTGATGGGCGTCACCGATCCGGACGCGGCCTCCCACCGTCGGCAGAGCCAGATCCTCGTGCCCCGGGACACCCCCGGCCTGACGGTCAAGCGTGGCATGACCGTCTTCGGCTACAACGACAGCGATCACGGCGGCCACGCCGAGGTGATCTTCGAAGACGTCCGGGTTCCGGCCGACCACCTGATCGGCGAGCAGGGTGGCGGCTTCGCCATCGCTCAGGCGCGCCTCGGCCCCGGCCGGATCCACCACTGCATGCGCCTGATCGGCATGGCCGAACGCGCCGTCGAAATGATGTGCAAGCGCGCCCTGGGCCGCACCACGTTCGGAAAGCCCATCGCCCAGCAGGGCGTGGTCCAGGACTGGATCGCCGAATCCCGGGTGAAGATCGAACAGCTCCGCCTTCTGGTCCTGAAGACCGCCTGGCTGATGGACACCGTCGGCAATCAGGGCGCCCACGCCGAAATCCAGTCCATCAAGATCGCCACACCGATCGCCGTGGAGTGGATCCTCGACAAGGCCATCCAGGTGCACGGCGCGGGCGGCGTCAGCCAGGACTTCCCGCTGGCGGCCCTCTGGGCGGGCGCACGCAGCCTGCGCTTCGCTGACGGGCCAGACGAGGTGCACAAACGTTCACTGGCCTACCGCGAACTGAAGAAGCACATGAGCCAGTAATCGCACCGATGCCCACCCGGTTGATTGCACTGCGAAGGGGAGAACAGGTGGATGCGACAGCGGTACGGGAACGGGTGGCCGCTTTCCTGGCCGAGCACGACCCAGCTACAACCGACTCGACGGAGTTCCTTCGCGCGCGCTTCGACGCCGGTCTGGCCTGGGTGTACTTCCCGGTCGGCCTCGGCGGCCTCGATGCGCCCCGCGACCTGCAACCACTGGTGGAACAGCTCCTCCGCGGCACCCCCGACAACAACCCCGGCCGGATCGCGATCGGCCTTGGCATGGCCGCGCCAACCATCCTGACGTACGGCACTGAGCACCAGAAACAACGCTTCCTGCGCCCGCTCTATACGGGGGAGGAAGTCTGGTGCCAGCTGTTCAGCGAACCCGGCGCGGGTTCCGATCTCGCCTCGCTGGCCACCCGCGCGGTCCGGGACGGCGACGAATGGGTCGTGGACGGCCAGAAGGTCTGGACGTCAGGCGCGCATCTGTCCCGATGGGGCATCCTGGTCGCCCGTACCGACCCCGACGTGCCTAAACACCGCGGCATCACCTATTTCATCTGCGACATGCACGCCCCCGGCGTCGAGGTCCGCCCACTGCGCCAGATCACCGGCGAAGCCGAATTCAACGAAGTCTTCCTCACCGGTGTGCGGCTCAGCGACGACCTGCGTCTTGGCCCGGTCGGCGACGGCTGGCGGGTCGCCCAGACGACGCTGATGAACGAGCGGGTGGCCATCGGCGGCGGCAACCCGAACAGCCGCCGGACCATGGTCGGCATCCTCGCCGACACTTGGCGAGACCGCCCCGAGCTGCGCACCCGCGATCTGCATCAGCGCCTGCTGAAACTCTGGGTCGATGGCGAGATCACGCGGCTGACCGGTGCCCGGCTGAGGGAACAACTAGCGGCGGGTCAGCCCGGACCGGAGGGTTCCGGGATGAAACTCCTGTTCGCCAAGCTGCACCAGGAAGCTTCCGGTTTCGAGGTGGAACTGCTCCGCGACGAGGGCCTCGAATACGACGACTGGAGCTTCCGCCGCTCCGACGGCGTCGACTTCCTCGGCCGCGGCGCCGGATACCGCTACCTGCGCGCGAAGGGCAACTCGATCGAGGGCGGCACCTCGGAGATCCTCCGCAACATCGTCGCCGAGCGAGTCCTCGGCCTCCCCTCCGAGCCTCGCGTCGACAAGGACGTGCCGTGGAAGGACCTCCCGCGATGACCTTGCTGTACACCGAGATCGAGGAACAGTTGCGGGCCGCGGTCCGAGAGCTGCTCACCGACAAAGCGACCCCGGGTGCGGCCGATGGCGGGGAGCTGTGGAAGGTACTGGCGAGAGACATCGGCGTGGCCGGGCTGCTGATTCCGGAGGAGTTTGGTGGCGCCGGGGCTTCGGCGCGGGAAGCGGCCGTGGTCCTGGAAGAACTCGGGCGCACGGTGGCTCCGGTTCCCTATCTGACCAGCGCCGTCCTGGCGACCCGCGCACTGCTCACCGCCGCCGACGTGACTGACATCGCTGACCTGCTGGAACGACTCGCGGCGGGGGAGACCACGGCAACTCTCGCGGTGCCCTTCGCGTCCTCGCCTTATCGACCGCCCCTCGCCGCGCGTGTGGGAGGGGATGCTTCGGAGAGCATAGATCGTTCGGGCGCTCCTGAGGCGGCCGTCGTGGGTTCCACGATCAGTGGGCGGATTGCCGCTGTCGCGGGTGCGGATATGGCGGACACGCTCCTCGTTCCCGTGGGAGCCGGGCTCGCCGTAGTATCCGCCGACGATCCGGGCGTGACCGTGACGCCGGTGACCTCGCTCGACACCACCCGTCCGATCGCGACCGTGGAACTCTCCTCGGCTTCCGCGCGGTTCATCGCAATTGATCCGAGTGCGCTCCAGGACACGCTAGCCTTCGGCGCCGGATTGCTGGCCTCCGAACAGCTCGGCGTCGCCGAATGGTGCCTGACCAGCACAGTTGGCTACCTGCGGGAACGCACGCAGTTCGCCCGCCCGGTCGGATCCTTCCAGGCATTGAAGCACCGCCTGGCCGACCTCTGGCTGGAGATCGTCGGTGCCCGCGCCGCCGCGCGCAACGCCGCCGACCAACTCGCGTCCGGATGGTCCCACGCCGCCCGGGTGGCGGTGGCCGTGGCACAGGCGCATTGTGGGGCAGTAGCCGTACATGCGGCTGAGGAATGTGTGCAGTTGCACGGCGGAATTGGGATGACATGGGAGCATCCCGCCCATCTGTATCTAAAGCGCGCTAAGACCAGCGAGATTGCTTTAGGCACACCCGGTGACCACCGAGAGGCACTGGCGGACCTGGTTGATTTGCCTGGGCCCGCCTGAGGGGGAGATCCCGCACTGCGACCGGCCAGTCGTGAATACGTCCTTATCACTCGGATTTGGAGTCTGGCCGCAATGACGCGAGCAGGAGGTCGGCGAAGTAGCGGCCGACGTCCTGGCCGGAGAGGGTTCCCTCGGGGTGATACCAGGTGCCCAGATGGTGGACTGAGCCGAAGAAGAAGTCGACCGCCATCTCGGCCGGGATGTCCGCACGGAATGTCCCGTTACTCTGCCCTTCGACGACCAGGTCGCGGAAACGTTCGTGGTAGCGGCGGCGTTCGGCTCGGACGAGCTTGCTGGTCGCCGGGGCCAGCTGATGGTTCGACTGGAAGAAGATCTTCGAGTCGTCCAGGTTCTCGACCGTGGTGACCACCACGTCCTGCGCCGCGGCGTGCAGTCGCTCCTCGATCGGGCTGTCACCGTCCGCGAACATGTTCAGGCGCTCCATCTGCATCCGCAGCACCTTGCCGTAGATCTCGTGGAGCAGATCATCCTTGGAGTCGAAATAGTGATACATGGCGCCTTTGGTGACCCCGGCCGCCGCGACGATCTCCTGAACCGACGTGCCCTCGAAACCCCGCTCGGCGAACAGCCGGGTCGCCACGGTGAGCAGTCGCTGCCTGACCGGTTCCTCGGCGGCCGACACCGTACGCGCCATCTGTGACCTCCTTAGCCGTAGACCAGCATACCGACTGGTCGGTCAAGAAGGACGGACTTGGCGCCGGTAGATCCCATGTTGGCGCTAAAACCGATCCGAGATAGCGGGAGTGTGTTAATTACATCACCTTGCGAGACTTGGAGCTCCCAATTGGGTACAACTTAGGTAAAGCAGACCTAATTTTCGGGGAGCACAGGGTGGCAAGTGGGTCCATTTATGTCCCGCGCGATGAGAAGTTCACCGGCTCTTCCCCCCAGAACCTCTATCTGACGTTCTGGATGGCCGGCCGCAAGAACCGGCTCCGTGTCCGAGCGGCCATCGCGGCAGCAGGCATCCTGGCCGGCAACCTCATGGCCGTCCGCTTCGGCTGGTCCAACCCCCTCTTCGTCGGCTTGCTCGCCGGCGTCGCAGCCGGCGGCACCGACCTCCTGATCGCCTGGCGCGCCCACGAGCGCACCGCCGTCTGGCGCGGCAAACGCCGCGGCGAAGTCCGTACCGGCCGCCTCCTCCGCTTCAGCCTCAGCCGGTACGGCTACCGCGTCATGGACGGCCGCGCCGTCCCCGGCCAGGCCTCCATCGACCACCTGGTCATCGGCCCCGGCGGCCTCTGGCTCATCGACAACGAAGCCTGGGGCCCCGACACGGTCGTGGCCCGCTACGGCGGCCGCCTTTTCTTCGACGAGAAGTACGGAACGACCGTCGCGAAGGGCCTGATCTCCGCCGGAACCGCCCTAGCCCAGCTCCTGACCAAGGAAACGGGCATCGAGCTGTCCATCACCCCGGTGCTGGCCCTCCACGGCGGCCGGATCGAAGGCCGGGGCGGGATCGTCCAAGGCGAGGGACTGACGGTCGCCTACCCACGCAAGATCGCGGGCCTGATCCGTTCCGAGGTCGTCATGGAACTCACCGCGGAACAGGTCGAACTTCTTGCCCGTACGGCGGCCAGGGTGGTCCCCAGAATGCCGGTCACCCGGGTGACCTGACGCGGGCGGGCAGTCTTGGCCGGATCGTGCCGTCGCGCGGCGCCGCGCTTGGGGAGGCGGCTCCGAGGAGGATGTGTCCTCGCCAGGAGCACGGACGTGCGTGGCCTCATGCTCACCATCGATCAGGCGTAGGTCGGGTTTTGCCGGATTTGAGGTCAGCCGCACAGCACCGACTTCATCCGCTCAAACGGCGTTCAGCGGGCGCCCACATCCGTGTTTTCGATGAAGGCCGCCAGTTGGGTGATATTTCGGCATTCGTGCATGGGGATGATGGTGCTGTAGCTGGTGGCGATCGAGTCGCCGGTGTCCCATTGGGGGCGGGGTTCTGGGTTGAGCCAGTAAGCGTGTCTGGCTTGGGAGACCAGGTGCTTGAGGGTGTCCAGGGCCGGGGGTTGGTAGTTGGAGCGGGCGTCGCCAAGGATGAGGAGGGAGGTCTTGGGGCCAATCGCGTCGCCGTACCGGTCGGCGAAGCGGGTGAAGACGTTGCCGTAGTTGGTGCGGCCGAATCGGGTTATGTCGGCTTCCTTGGTCATACGGGTGATCGCGTCGAGGACGTCCGCGCCAGGGGCGAAGTATTTGGTGATCTCGTCGACGGTGTCCACAAAGGCGAACGCCCGTACCTTCGTGAACTGCTCGCGGAGGGCGAAGGTCAGCAAGAGGGTGAACTGGGAGAAGCTGGACACCGAGTCACTCGCGTCGCAGAGGATGATGAGTTCCGGCTTGTGCGGGCGCTTTGGGCGTAGATGCGTCGTCAGAGGGACGCCGCCGGTCGACAGCGAGGCCCGTACGGTACGGCGGAAGTCGAGGCGTCCTCGATGACCGTGCTTGTTCTTGATGGTCAGCCTGCTGGCCAGCCGCCGGGCGAGCGGGTACACCTCGCGACGGAGCTGAGCGAGCTCCGCCTTCGTCACCCGAAGAAAGTCAAGCCGATCGATAGCCGGTTTAACGGCAGATCGAGCGATCCGTTCGATCCCCGAATCCTCCGCGATCCGCCGCCGCACCTCGGAAGCCACCGCTTCCTCAAATTTCCGAATATTTGACGATATTTCCTGACGTGCCAGCTTCTCCGGGAGCCCGCCACGCTCACTCAGCATCTGATTCAGCATCCGGGCAACCAACGTCTCCGGCGAAAGCGCCCGCAACACCGAATACGAGAACCACGACTGCCGCCCCGGCCCAGCCGCAACCCGCCCAAACCGGCCAACCATCTCCCGCACGAATTCCCGAAACGCCGGATCATCCGGATTCCCCATCAACAACCTCTGCAGAATCCCCCGCAACTCCTCAACCGGCGTATTCTCCTCGTATTCCACACGCTCCGGAGCACTCCCACCAGACATAACCGGCGGAAACCACAGATCAAACAACACATCAAACCCCGGCCGATGCACCGGCCGCTTGATCAACGTCGCCGCGTACGCCTCCCGCAAGCTCTCCCGATCCATCAGATCGATGACCATGAGGGCATTCGCCGCATCCAGCCCCTCAGCCAGCGAAACCGGAACCCCCGCCTCCCGCAACGCCCCGACGAACCCCACATGGCGGTCGAGCATCACGACAACCCCAGCTCCTTGACCGCCCGCCCATGATCCGAGTGATGCTTCAACACGACACCGAGCGTCTCCCCGATCGTGTCCTCATCCAGCTCTTCCCGCCCCAACGCCAGTAACGTCTGCCCCCAGTCGATCGTTTCCGCGATGCTCGGCGATTTCTTGAGCTCCAAACTCCGAAGAGTCGCCACGGTCCTGGCGAGCTGTTCCGCGAGATTCCCAGAAAGCCCCGGCACCCGGGTCAGCACGATATCCCGCTCCCGCTCCGGCGTCGGATACCCCAGATGCAGATACAGGCACCGCCGCTTCAACGCCTCACTCAATTCTCGCGTCGCATTCGACGTGAGCACCACATACGGCTTCCGCACCGCCGCGATCGTCCCAAGCTCCGGAATGGTCACCTGATAATCCGAGAGAATCTCCAGCAGCAGCCCTTCGACCTCGACATCGGCCTTGTCGATCTCATCGATGAGCAACACCGTCGGCGCGTCACTCCGAATCGCCTTCAACAGCGGCCGCTCCAGCAGAAACTCCTCCGAGAAAATGTCCCCCCAGGCGTCATCGTCCGCCTGAATCCGCAACAACTGCTTCTTGTAATTCCACTCATAAAGCGCCCGCGCCTCATCCAGCCCCTCATAACACTGAAGCCGCACCAACTCCGCCCCCGAAGCCCCCGCCACCGCCTTGGCCAACTGCGTCTTCCCCACCCCCGCCGGCCCCTCCACCAGAAGCGGCTTCCCCAAGGCCCCCGCCAGGAACACCGACGTCGCGATCCCGTCATCCGCCAGGTAGTCCACCCCCCGCAGCCGCTCCCCAACCTCCGGAACCCCCGCGAACCACGACATCCCAGCTCCTTCACCCGGACCGAATGTTGTTCTACTTTAACCCGTTTCGACCGCCCCACGCAGTGCGGTAATCTTGAAGAGCTCTAGCGCCGCTAGCTCAGTTGGTTAGAGCAGCTGACTCTTAATCAGCGGGTCCGGGGTTCGAGTCCCTGGCGGCGCACCAAGAAGGAACCCTGGTTCACACGTTGTGATCTGGGGTTTCTTTGTTTACCCCCTAGCCTTATTCGCCTGTCTGCGGCGTTTTCGATCTCTGGTGTGCTCGTATGGTGCTCGCGTGCGGCGATCTTGCTGGATCCAAGATCACCAAGAATCAGCGGGCACGCCGGCCGTCGCCGCAGGCACCGCGGCCGCGGTAGATCGACCAGGCGGTGCAGCAGGGCGTAGGTCAGGCCCTCGGCGGAAATCGGGCCACCGAAGATGGTCTCCAGCCGACGTGATCGGAAATGTGTGAGTAGGCAGCCTACGGATCAATCGGAATGATCTATCGGGCTGGACCACAGTCCGGTGATCCTGTCTAGGGCTATCACGTCCACCACCGGCGCTTATGGCAGGCCCTCCCTCCGCCGGAGTCATGGAAGGAAGACACACCCGTGACCCCCTTACCCGTACTCCCACGATCAGCGCTAGGGCGCGTCAGACGCGCCGCGGCGATCCTGGTCTTCCACACGCTGCTGATCGCTCGGAAGAGCGAGGTTGCTGTGTGGCGGGCTCGACTGGTGGTGCTGATTGTCGCAGGCGTGCTGGTCATCATGGCTGGCGCACCCGCCGCGGGGGAGACTCCGCGCGGGGCCGAGGCGGCCACAAGGGCCGATGACGCGGCTGGTGACTCAGCGGGCCGCCTGGTGTATGTGACCCACGCCCAGTCGGAGGACATCGCCACCTTCACGGTGGGCCGGGACGGTCGTCCGCGGCGTCTCGGTGACCTGGTCACGACCGGTGGCGGCACGAGTCCCGCGAGCGTGTTGTTCGCGCCGGATGGCCGTACCGCGTATGTATTGAATCGGGGGAATAACACGGTCGCGGCGTACCGGGTCAGCTCTCGCGGTGAGCTGAGGTTGCTCGGGGCGGCTCCGACCGGAGATGCCTTCGGCTTGGCGATCGCCCCCGACGGCAGTTCGCTCTTCGCCGCCAACCAGTCCGGCACGGTCTCGGCATTCACCGTCAACGACGACGGGACGCCGCGGCCGGCGGGCGACCCGGTCCCAACCGGTTTCCCCTTGCCGCAGGGCCTGGCCGTGAGCCCGGACGGCCGTTTCCTCTATATCGCGCATGGAGAGCCCGACAGCCCCGGTCCGCGGGAGCCCGATGTCATTGTTCGGTTCGCCATCGGACCGAACGCCGCACTGAAGTTGGTCGGCCGCCCAGTGCAGACCAACCCCTCCGGTGCCCAGATCGTCTTCACCCCGGACGGACGGTTCGCCTACATCGCCACGACCTTCGACTCCGTGGTCGACGGGTTCCGAGTGGGCCGCCACGGGGAGCTAAGCCCGCTACCCGGCAGCCCGTACGATGCCGCGCTCTTCGCCGAAGGCGCCGTGATCACACCCGACGGCAGGCACCTGTTCGTCGCCGGCTCCGGCAACGGCCCCAACCCCGGCGGGCTGTCGGCGTACACGATCAACAACGACGGCACCCTCACCGAGGTCCCCGGCTCGCCGTTCCCAGCCGGGATGTTCCCGGTCGGCGTCGACACCACCCCGGACGGGCGGCACCTGCTTGTATCGTCGGGCAACGGCGACCCCAGCCTGCTGTTCACCTTCGCCATAGCCACCGACGGCCGCCTCAACCAGACCGGCCCGCCAATGTCCACCGGCGGCACCATCTCCATGTTCCAGTCCCTCGCCGTCCAGCCCAACCAGGGCCCCACCGCCGTGTTCACCCTCCAGGCGCGGCCCGCCGGGCACGCCACGCGGTTCGACGCCTCGGCCGCCTCCGATCCCGACGGCCACATCGCCCGGTTCGACTGGGACTTCGGCGACGGCACCACCCTGCACGACGGCGGCCCCACCCCCGCCCACACCTACCGGCGGCCCGGCAAGTTCACCGCGACCGTCACCGTCACGGACAACGAGAACTGCTCCACCGCCCTGGTGTTCACCGGAACCACCGCGCACTGCAACGGCTCACCTCGGGCACGGTCATCACAGACCATCACCATCCGCCCCTGATGTGGCTATGGTCGCCACGGGCTTTGAGGGCTGGCCAACGGCTGGGTCGCGGGTGAGCCACCCGCTCATGAAGGTCGCCTCTCTCAGCCCCGCTCGCCTGACATCGCTTCCAAGCCGGACACCGAACGTTGTGACAACGATTCGGTCCTCTGCTGCGTGGTGAGGAGTGGGAGACCGAAGGAGACGGGCATGAATCCGGAGCCGGTTTGCCTCCCCATGGCTGAGGGTGAGGAGCTCGGGTGGACCGTGACGCTGTCGCGCTCGTCCGCGTCGACGTGGTCGGCGACCGCGACGAGGAGTTCGCCGCATTCGTCGATGCCGCCGGCCCGTATCTGCTCCACACCGCGGAGCTGTTGTGCGGCGACAGGGCCCGGGCCCAGGATCTGGTCCAGGCGACCTTCGAGCGTACCTACCGATCCTGGAGCAAAGCGCGCGACGGCGACCCCCGGGCCTACGCGCGCCGCATCCTGGTGAACCTGCGCATCGACGGCTGGCGGCGCACCCGCCGCGAGCTGCTGGCGGCACCCGGTGACCTGCCTGACCCGACGACCCCCGACCACGCGGGCGCCGTCACAGCTCGCAGCACGGTGGTCCGCGCGCTCGCGCGACTGCCGGTCGCGCAACGGCGCGTGGTCGTCTTGCGTCGTCTGCTCGACTTGACCGAATCCGAGGTCGCCCGCGAGCTCGAGATCACGGTCGGGACGGTCAAATCCCACAACGCCCGCGCGCTGACCAGACTGCGCGAGATCCTCTCAGAGGGTGATCGGTCATGAACCCCCGAACCGGCACGCAGACGCCGGACGACGTCGTCGCCCGCCTGCGCGCGGATGCCCATGCAATTCCCGACGTACGGTTCGACACTCCTGCCGTGCTCGCCACGGCACGGCGGGCGCTGCGCCGTCGACGACGCAGGCAGAGCGTCGTCGGCGTCGTCGCGGCCGGGCTGCTCGCGTTGACCGTGGCCGGCTCGGTGCGCCTGCCGGGCGTCGGCACCCTGACCATGCCCGGCGGCCACCAGGTGCGCACCGTGCTCGGCCTCGAAGACCCGGCCGCGCCCGCTACGGCGCGGCCCGGCTTCGACCTGGGCGAACTGCTCGGCCTGCTCGACGGCATGGTCAACTCCGGCCAGCCCTCACCCGAGCGGATGGCCGAGGAGGTCGCGAGCCTGCGGACCCACGTCCTGCCCGTGCTCGAGGAGATCCGGCCCACCTGGTACGAGGAAGCGCAGTGCGACATCCTGGAGTACCCGCGCGGCACGTTCAGCGACGACGGGAAATGCGGGGGACGCCCGGCCGAGCAGCCGTTCGACGCCGTCGCGCGCGCCGACCTCGACCGAATCCTCGACGCCGTCGAGCGGAGCGGGGTCCCCACCAACGAACTGATGAGCGCGAGGTACACCCCGGACGGCACCGTCGAGTCTGTCGGCTTCCTACGCTCCGGCGGCGGGATCGAGTGGAACTTCGCGTACCTGTACTCCCCCGACGAACAGCCACGCGAGTGGGAGAGCGCCCTGGGTCCCGTCACCATCACCCCGATCGGGGACACCGGCTGGTGGTTCGAGAAGTCGCCGAACGACTGAACCGCGGCCGAAGGCAACCGGGACCGCCAGCGCGATCGGGATGCACCTGGCGGCGGATCGTCAGCCGGTCACCGTGGCGGTGAACGTGGCCGACAGGTAGTTGGGGGCAGTGGCGAGGAACTGGGCGGAGTCGCCGATCGTCGCGCTGGGTCCGGCGGTCACGGTCACGTTCTGGGGGATGTTCCAGGTGGCCGGGGTGAAGGTCAGGGTCGCGCCCGACTGGATGGTCAGGTCGGGGTCGCCGCTGATTCGGCTGGTCGTCACGGTGGTGGCACTCGTGGGAGCCCGTGACAGGCGGACGGAGACGATGGCGGGGCCGCCGATGGCGACGTTCACCGACGTCGGGGTGACCACGACGAAGGGGTCGGCCACGATCCCGGTCACGGTGATGTTGACGAGGTTGGACACGTAGGTCATGCCGCTGGTGTCGGTGGCTCTGGCCGACAGCGTGTATCTGCCCGCCGGGACGATGGACCAGGTGAGGGTGTAGGGCGCGGTGGTGTCGCTGCCGAGCAGTGTCGTGCCCGAGTAGAAGTCGACCCTGGCCGCCCAACCGGCGGGGGTCGTGCTCGCGGCCAGGCCGATGTTCGCGGGCGCGATGAAGTTCTGGCCGTTGACGGGGGAGGTCAGCCTGACCGAGCGCGGCGCGCTCCCCGTGCAGGGCACGTTGTTGAGCGTGAAGATCGTGGGGGGTGTGTTCGCGCCGGTGTAGGTCCCGTAGAAGCCGACGGTGACGCTCGCCCCGGTGGCCAGGGCCGGTGCGTACGACGGGGCGTTCACGGTCACGTCCGGCCCCAACTGCGTCCAGGTGCCGCCCCAGCCCTGGGTGACCTGCTGGGCGCCGGGCCAGGTGTAGCGCAGGGTCCACGGGTTCACCGGGTCACCCAGGTTGGTGATCGTGATGTTGGCGCCGAAGCCGCCGCCGTTGTCCCACACCGGTGCGTACGACACCGAGCAGACGATGTCCGCATGCGCGGCGATTGGGGAGGCGACCACCCCAATCGCCGCCAGCAGCACGGTGACGGCGGACAGCGCCCATGCGCGCAAGGTCCTCATGACCAAACCTCCGAGCCCAGAGGGGCTCCCAGATTCGGCTTGTTTCACCCGGATGTACAGAACAACCCGTCCGGCCATGCCGCTGACCTGCCACGAGTTTCCCCTGGCAGGTGAAAGATTCAGCCCATCAAGCCCAGGCCCCCAGCGCTGCTTCGGCGCCTCACTGTTCGGGGTCGAACGGGCGTTGCGACTTCAGGGGCCTGGCAACCACACTCGTACGGCGATGCCGGTAGGCTCCGCGGAGCCGGTCACCGGTTGTGCCAGCAGCGTGGCGATGTGGCCGTCGGAAAGGGCGACCTCCCGCATTGCCGTGCGCCCTTCCGCGATCAGGCTCACGGCGGAGTCCTCCAAGGTGAGCTGATCGCGGCGGCACAAGCCCCGGAGCGGGGAGCTCGGCGTGTGTCTAGCACCCTGCGACCGGAGAAACGTCTCCAGCAGCGCACGCTCGCGCTCGGTGACCATCCCGATCAGCTGCTCCTCGACGGCGGCGGCCGAGCGCCGGGCCAGGGTCATCATCTTCGCGTTCGCCCACTCGTTCGGGCAGACGACGCAGACGACGCCGTTCAGGCGCCCGCTGAGCGGATCCCGTACCGGGGTACCCACAGCTGTGAACCTGCGCAGCACCTCGGCGTAGTGCTCGTTGCCCGTGATCTGGCAGGTGCGCCGCTCTGCCAGCACCGAGCCGTGGGCGTTGTTTCCCATTTCCGCCTCGGTGAAGCCGAAGCCGGGCGCGGCGCCAACCGCGTCCATCGCCCTGCGCATCGCCGGTTCACCCACGTTGCGGAGGAACATCGCGCCGTTGGCATCGCCCAAGAGCATGCATACCGGGGTGTTCGCGATGGTGGTCCCCAGCCCTTCGAACACGGGCCGGGCCGCGCGTACCAGGCCACACTCAAAGTCCAGGCCCTCGAGCAGGGGCGCATGGGCGATGTCGGGGCTGAGCCCCGTCGCCTGGCACCGTCGCCACGAGTGCACGATCTGGGCGCGTACGTCGTTCCCGGTGGGCTCCCCATCCAGGAATCGCTCCACGATCTCCTCGGTGGCTCCTCTCCCGTCGTCCCAGATATCCGCCATCTGGCCATAATATGAACAAAGGGTATTTATATTCACATTAGTGGACAAAAAGATGCCATTTTCGGACGATATGGTGGCACAGCGACCGGCCATCCCTGCGGTGGTCCGTGATCACTCGGCGAGCTGGGCGTGATTTGCCGGGGCAAGTCGGTACCCGCCCGGCGTCCGCGCCTACGTGGCCTCCGTCAGGGTTTCAGTTCCGTCGTCCCAGCGCCATGGCACGTGACGCCCGCGCAGATGCACACCGCCGATCCACCGGTCGATACCGTTGAGCGTGACCTGGTCCGCACCGCCGGCCAGAACCCGCGCTCCGGTGCTGGTCAGGCGCAGGCCGCTGCCGCGGTCGACCGGACGGCCCGCCGGGTCCACCTGAAGCAGCGGCACCGGCGCATTCGCCATCGTGTCCATCATCGCGAAGCACCAGTCGTCTCCCAGGTACGGGCGCGTCTCCCGTGCTCCCGCGCGGACGAACGCCGTGCCGGCATCGGGCGCGCCGTCGGCGACCGCGGCGAGCACCCGCCGTTCGGTCAGCGACAGCCCGTCGCGGGTTGACGGGTACTCGCGGCTGAGGCGGTCGAACGCCTCGCCCAGGAACCGCAGCTCGCCCGAGCGGGTGGCGGCGATGGCGCCGAGACCGTCCGGTGTCGGCGCGCGGAACGCCGCCCACGCACGGGTGGCGAGCTGGAGCGCGGCCGGGGTCAGCCGCGCGCACGCCCGGGTCGCGGGCAGCTCGCGCAACTGCTCGGCCGTCAGCTCGCCAAGCCCGCCGAAGCGGGCGATGCCCGGGTGCTCGCCGATGCAGATCAGGGTGATCCGCGCGGCGGGCACGCCGAGGCCGGCGAGGCGGTCGAGGATCTGGATGATCTGCAACTGGTCGTACAGGTCGGCCTCGAACCAGAGCACGTACTGGCCGTCACGGTTGGCCGCGAGGGTCCGGTCCCGGTCCAGGAATATGCGCGCGCCCTCCGCCCGGTCGTCGACGCCTGCCTGGGTGAGGAAGGCGGCTCTGATCTGCCGGAGCTCCTCCGGCCCCACGGCGGGCACCGGCCCTTCGTGCAGGACGTCGCGCCAGTACAGCACCTGTGGCGCGAGCCCGGTTCCGGGCAGGTCGGTGGCGTCGCCGTTGCTCACGTGCAGCGCCGCCGCCATCCACTCCTCGGCGGGGGCGGCAGCCGGGTCCGGCTGTTCGGCGAGCAGCTTGCTGCGGGCGGTCGCGTACGACTCGCCGGTCTTGGACATGCGGGCGCGCACGCGTCGCTTGAAGTCGGCCTGCTTGGTCATCGTGGTCTCCCGCGGCCCGCACGCGGATCCCCCAGCGATCGAGACGGCGGCCGCACGATCGAAGACCAAACCCCGGCCGAGAGGTGGACCTCCCTTTGCCTCCGTGGGAACCCGGCTGGGGCAGGTTGCCGGAGGTTGGGCGTGGACGGGCGCCAGCTGACACGATACCGGCACGCCAATGACGGGACCAGCCCGTTGCCTCGGCAGCGTGCGAGCCGTAGCAGGCGATCAGTTGAGGATCGGCTGGGTGACCAGCTCGGGATCTGCGGCGATAACCCCGGCGAAGCGTTCGGGAGCCAGGAATTCCGCGGCCGCCGCCACCACCGCCTCCGGGGTCACCGCCGCCAGTTTGCGGGAGAAGTCCAGCAGGAAGAGCGGATCGATCGCTTTGGCCGCCAGGTCCGCGATCGCTGTGGCGAACGCGGCGCGCGGAGCCAGGCGGGTCGCTGTGGAACCTGTCGCGAAGGCCCGGGCGGCTTGGATCTCCTCCCCGGTGGGCGGATGCGTGCGCATTCGACGGAGCTCGTCGCCCACTGCCGCCAAAGCGGGATTGGTGGTCGCGGCCGCGGTGTCGGCCTCGATGGCCAGGAATCCGCTGCCGGGGTGGAGGTCGAACATGGAGGTAATGCCGTATACGTATCCTTTGTCCTCGCGCAGGTTTCGCGACAGCCGGGACGAGAGGTAGCCGCCGAGCACGTTGCAGGCGAGGAAGACCGCCGGGTAACGATCGTCATCCGGCGTCAGGGCCTGCGCGCGCAAGCGGATACGGGACTGCGGCGCGCCCGGACGTGGCAGCAGCGCGAGCCGTCCGCCCTCGATCGCGGGGAGCGGCGGCAGCGGGGGTGCGCTTCGCGCGGCCGGGCGCCATCCGCCCAGCGCCTTCTCCGCGGCGTCCGCCATCTGCTCAGGGTCCGCCGAGGTGAGCAGCACCAGGACGGCTCCGCGAGGATCGAACGTCCGCCTCAGTTCCATGATGCTCGCCAGTTCGGCTTCCGCCGGCAGCAAGAAGGCCGCCGGATGGTCGCCGAACAGGTGTCGTGCGAGTTCGGTCCTGACCGCGAGGTCGGGATGTGCCCTGACCATTCTGAACTGGGCGATCAGCTGCCCGCGCGCCACCTCCAGTTCGATGGGCGCGCCTTCCACCACCTGCGCCAGCGCCGCCAGGAGCGATTCCAGGTCGGCCATCGAACTGGAGGCGCTGACGGAGATCCGGTGGATGTCGGCCATCGCGCTCAACTCCACGCCGTCGTACGCGTCCTGCAGCTGGGCCAGGGACGCTGCCAGCAGTGCGGACTCGGCGAGATCGAGTCGGGTCGGGCAGGGTGCGGGCAGGTGCAGGCGCACTTCGGCCAAGGGGGTGCTGCCATGCCGCAGAGCGAGCAGGCGCAGCCCGTTCGGCAAGGTGCGGTCGGCGATCGGGTTGCTCATCGTTTCTCCTGTGGGACGACGCTGAGAAGCGCGCCCGGCTGCGCGCGCAGGCTGCGGGCCGCCGCGGCCACATCGGCCGCGGTCACCTCCGCGCACAGGTCGGGCAGCCGCCCGGCCAGGCCCGGATCGCCGAACAGCAGCTCGAACCGCCCCAGCATGCGCACCCGGTTGGCAGGCTCGTCCATGGACCGGTGGTGAGCGTTGATCCAGGTGGTACGGCGCCGCCGCAATTCCTCCTCGGTCGGCTCGAGCGACTCCAGTTCAGCGTCCACGGCGGCCAGCACCTGCTCGGTCGACAGCGCCTTCGGGTGAACCGCGGTGAGGATCCACATGTCGGGGTCGCGGGCGTCGAGCAGGTCGAACAGGCCGACCCGGGCCGAGAATGTGATGATCTGCCCAGTCTCCCGCCGCAGCCGCTCCCGCAGCCGGGGCCGGTTGCCGCCGGTCAGCACGCCCGCGAGCGCGGACAGCGCGAAGTGGGCACCTGGATCCGCTGCCGCGTTGGGCACCCGGTGGCCGAGGGCGAACGCGGGCAGTGGCGCCATCGGGTCCGTGTATTCGGCCGCCACCTGTTCCGCCGGCTCGGGCTCCCACCAGGAGCCGAGTGCGGGGACGGGCCGTGCCGGAATCCTTCCGAATGTGCGCTCGACGACCTCCAGCACCGCGCCGGTGTCGACGTCGCCGGTGATCGTCACCACGGCGTTGGCCGGGCTGTAGTGGCGGTCGAAGAAGTCCAGGCAGTCGTCCAGGGTGACGTGCTGGAGGGAGGCGTAGTCGCCGTACCCGTCGTGGGCGTTGGCGAAGTCGCGGAAGAGCACGGGTGACAGCCTGGGCCAGGGGAAGCCGCCGTAGGGCTTGCGCATTTTGCCCAGGATCTCTTCCCTGACGACTGAGGTCTGGGCCTGGATGGCGCGTTCGGTGATCTTCGGGGCGCGCATGCGACCGGCCTCCAGTTCGATCACCCGCGCCACGGCTTCGGCGGGCACGACGTTGTAGAAGTCGGTGTAGTCCTGCCGGGTGGAGGCGTTGCAGAAGCCCCCGATGCTCTCCACCTGCTGGAAGTGGTCCCGTTCGCCGCCGGCCTCGCCCTGGAACATCAGGTGCTCGAACAGGTGGGCCAGCCCGGACCTGTCCTCGGCCTCCGCGCGAAAGCCGATGTCGTAGTGGACGGCGACCCCTGCCACCGGCGCGGAGTGGTCCTCCTCGATGACCACGCGCAGTCCGTTGGTCAAGCTCACCCGCATGATTTCGGCGGTTTTCACCGGTGACTCACCTTGCCCGAAGAAGAGGTCAGCAACTGTCCGCTGTCCGCCGCGTCGATCACGTCGGCGAGAACGTTCAGGTAACCCACCAAGATCTCGTGCCACTGCATGTAAGCGGCGAAGTCATGCGTGTGGGTCAGGAATCGTACGGCGGCCACCCTCCCCACCTCAGCCAGGTCAAGCGGGGCAGCGTAACCGTCCAGCAGGCAGCCGATGAGCGCCTCGTAGTCGACGTGCCGGAGCGGGCCGTGCCCCAGTTTCCGGCCGGCGTCGCGGAACTCCACCAGCTCGCCGACGAGCCAGCCCACATCGAACTCGGGCGCGCCCGCGCTGATGTCCTCCCCGATCAGCAGGGATCCGTCCCGGCCGGGGGTCGCGGGCAGGAGAATGCCGTGGCCGGGAGCGCCGTGCAGCAACACGTGCCGGCTCTGCGGCAGCGGCGCGCACCACGCCTCAGCGGTGGCCATCCGGGCCCGGCCGAGGATGTCGACCGCGCGACGGTGCAGGTTCGCCGCCGTCCCGGGCCCCTGCCCGCCGCGCAGCCAGGAGAGCAACCGCTGCGGCCCTTCCGGGGCAGGCAGGTCGACCAGCGGCAACGGCTCGGCGTGCAGCAGGGCCAGCGTCAGGCCGGTCGCCGTCAGCGTGTCCGCGGCGTCCCGCTCCAGGTCGAACCCGTCCGCGCCCTCCCCGAGGCCGAGGAACGCGGACGCGATCGGGCGCGCCTGCCGGGTCCGGTACGTCACGCCGCCGCCCTCTCGCCGCGCTGGCACGGTCAACCCGACCCGGCCCCGCGGCACCTTCAGAACGGTGGCGAGCACGGCGGGATCCGGTGTGCGCATCCGGGTGGTACGGGCGGGCCCGGGACGCCGGGTCCACCAATAGTCCCCGTCGCCGGATTCGACGATCGCGGTGAGCATGTATCCCGTCGCGTAGGACGCTACGACCTTGCTCATCTGACCTCTTTCTCACGGATATCGCGCAGTTCCTCCAGCCGCTCGACCAGGATCGGGAGCGGAGGAGCCACCAGAGCGTTCTGCTCTCGGGTATGGGTGCTCAGGCCGAGGATGGGATCGACGAGCACCACGTTGGGCCGGGTCTTGATCGCCGCCCGGCTCTGCTGGTAGGCGTGGGATCGATCGGCCCCCGGCGGCAGGTTCGGCGCGATGCCGATCAGCGCCGTGGTGCACTGGAGCGCCAGCAGCATGGGCGTGTCGGCGAGACCTCCCGCGAACCGGCTCAGGAAGTTGTAGGTAGCCGGGTAGACCAGGACGGTGTCCGGCCAGGAGGCGTAGTCCACGTGTGGAGAGCCCGGCTCCGGGCCGTCCGGCCAGTCGTCGAGCTGCACATCCCTGTTGAGTAGGGCGGTGAGCGAATGCCGGGTCACGAACCGTTCCGCGCTTCTGGTCACCACGACCCGGATGTCCAGGTGGGGGTAGCAGAGCCGCAGCCAGTTCAGCCAGTACGGCATGAAGGTGGCGCCAAGAGACCCGGTGATCAGGATGAGCAGCCGCTCGGCGCGGAACGCCGGGGCGATGGGGGTCTCATTCATCGGCGTCCGCCATCGCGGTGAGGATCTGCTCGGCGTCCGCCGCCGCGGCTTTGAGCCCGTCGGTCAAGCCGACTCCGACCGTGTTGAGAATGATCTCGTCCACGCCCGCCTCGCGGTAGTCGCGCAGCCGTCGCACGACTTCCTCCGGTGTGCCGTACACATACACCCCGGCCTCTACCAGGGCTTTGGCGCCGGAGCGCGGGTCGGTCGGGTCGGCGGGCACGCCGGCGCGGCGGAGCATGTCGGTGTAGTGGGGTGCGGTGAGATGCCGTCCAGCCGCGTTGTGTGCGAGTTTGACCGGGTCACGGCTGGGGTGGGCCAGCGCCACGTGCACGACGGTCGCGACGCGGGGTACCGACGCACGGCCCGCCGCGCCCTCGGCCAGGGCGGGAATCAGCGTGTCCTTGATATAGCCGGGCGGCGTCATCCAGGTGACGGCCACATCCGCGACGCCGCCCGCCGCCCGCGCCATGCCGGGACGCAGCACGCCCAGGCCCACCTCGACGGGCGCGTGCTTCATCTTGGGCAGCCCGCCGCGCTCGCGGTCATGCCCGTTGAGCATGTCGCGCACCGTCTGGGCGTACCCTGCCGCGGCCGTCGCCGGTTTCCGGTACGGCGTGCCGCGCAGCGACTCCACCAATTCCGGCGTGGCGGCGCCGTACCCGGCGACCACCGGCTGGCCGGTGAGCAGGGCCAGGCTGCGCGCTTGGGCAGCGGCTTCCATCGGATGGCGCAATGGCATCAGGGTCACGCCCAGCCCGGTCGGCACTTTGATGCCGCGGCCCGCCAGGCAGGCGATCATCTGGTGGGATTCGACCGCGAAGGACTGTCCCAGCCAGAGCCGGCCGGCCAGCCCGTTCATGACCAGCTCGGCGAACGGAACCACTTGATCGGGATACGTGGGTGGGATGGGGAACAGCAGTGCGGGTGGCATCGGATTCTCCAAGATCTGACATCGGTGCGGTGCCACGGGCCGCCCGAGCCGGCCCGTGGCACCGCGGCACATCAGGACATCAGCAGCCGAGGACGACGGTGAAGCTGATGAAGCTGATGGTGGTGACGGTGGTGAGAGGAGTCGCCTCCGGGGACTCGATCTCGTTGGCCGTCGCGACCTCGGCGAGCGAGGTGTAGGCGTCGGCGCCTTCCATCAGGTGTTCGGCGGACATGTGTTTTCCTTTCGATTTTTTGGGTGATGAGATTTCCGCGGGTCAGCAGCCCATAGCCGCGGTGGCCGTGACGCTGACGCCGATAGAGAACGAGATGACGAGGGCGGGAGTCGCCTCAGGGCTTTCCATTTCGGCGGCGGCGGCGACCTCGGCGAGCGAGGTGTAGTTGTCGGCGCCTTTCATTAGCAGTTCGACAGACATGTATTCCTTTCGGATCGGGTTATGGGTATTCCTGTTTCCAGGAAGTCAGCAGCCGCCCTCGATGGTGAGCGTGCAGATCGACCACGTGATCGAGATCGGCGTGGGCACCGCCGCAACGGAATCGGCGTGGGCCGCCGCGATCTCGGCGAGCGAGGTGTAGGCGTCGGCGCCTTCGATCAGGAGGTCAGTGGGCATGATTCACCCCCTCTCGTGCGTGTTGAGGTTTCCGGGCCCCGGCTTAGGGACCGGAGATCTCGAAGGGGAGTGGCGGCGAGTCGGCGTTACGGTGCACGGCGTCGGGTTCGATCCCGGCGGCGCGCAGCGCCTCGGTGACCGCTTCGCCGCGATCCCCGCCCTGCCCGGCATGCGCCAGCAGGCCGGCGGCGATGGCGTGCGAACGGTGCTCGCCGAAGCTCAAACCGCGCATTCCCGGCCGGTCGTCCTGCGGCTCCCACGCCCAGCCGATCCCGGGGCCGACCTCGGCGACGTAGGCGGACACATCCCGCCGCAGCCCACCGGCTGCGGCCGCCGCCTCCGCGAGGTCCGGTACGGCATGCCAGGCACGTGACCCCAGATAGACCACGATGGAGTCGCGCCGCGGATAGAGATCGCGGGCGGAGAGCACCTTGGCCCGATAGGGAACGCCGAGCTTCTCCAGCCGGGTGAGTACCGCACCCCACAACTCGGGGGCCGCGTCGGCGGTCTCGGCTCCGACGTAGAGCCGAACGTGCGCGCCCGGCTCGGCGCCCGCGGAGCCGTTGACCAGCAGGAACCCGGGCGAGACCGTCGGCAGGACAGCCGGCAGGTCGACCCATCGCGCCGGTCCCGAGGGCGTGTCGACTTCGGCGCCCAATCGCGGTTCGGGGATCCGTACGCGTACACCGCTCAGCTGGACGACGTCGGAGGCGCCGGGCACCACCGGCGCCAGGACGGAGGAGAGCGGGTGCGGAATCATGACGCGCAGTTCCCGCTCGAAGGCGGAGTCACGGATCGACTTGGGACGGGGCCCTGCCGCGGGCTCGCGCCCGGCGTGGAACACGTCGTACAGCGCGCCTGCCAGCGCGGATCGCAGCGCTTTGGGGCTGTCGGCGGTGACCTCACGGTCGTCCACCGTGGCGGAGGTGCGGTCGGGGCCGATCTGTACGCGGTCGAGTGACAGTTTCATCGTCAGCCTCCGATGCCCAGCGTGGCCGTGAAATCGGCGGCATTGATCAGGACCTTGCGTCCGACACCCGCCGCCGCGCGCT
The DNA here is from genome assembly GCF_009687865.1 of Acrocarpospora macrocephala. Classification (GTDB taxonomy): domain Bacteria; phylum Actinomycetota; class Actinomycetes; order Streptosporangiales; family Streptosporangiaceae; genus Acrocarpospora; species Acrocarpospora macrocephala. The sequence continues at coordinate 69,708 of NZ_BLAE01000047.1, read as the reverse complement.
CCAGCGGCGTCAGCCGCGCGCGCTCGTACCCGGCGGCGAGGAGCCGGTCGAACATGTGCCAGCCGGCGAAGGCCGCCGCCCGGGTCGCCAGGTCCCGGTCGGCACGGGCCGCCGGTCTGGCCTCCAGATAGCCCGACCAGAACGCCTCGATGTTCGGCCGCAGCATCTCGAAGCGGCGTGCGCCGTTGGCCACGACCTCCCGATCGCTGACCGTTTCCTCATGGCTTGCCATACCGAGCACGCCACGGTAGAGCCATTCGCCGACGAAAGCGCCCACGTCCCGGGCGGCGTCGGCCCGCCTGGCCTCTTCCCAGTCGACCAGGTGGAGCTTGCCGTGGTGGTGCAGGAACTGATCGAGCCGCAGGTCGCCGTGGACCAGGACGGGTGTGCTGTCCTTCTCCCACGCGGCGAGCTTTCTGATCTCCGCAACGACCACGGGATCGTTGTGCAGGATCGCCCATGCCTCCAGCTCCGCGCCGCTCGCGACCGCGTACGCCTCCAGCGGGAGCGCGACCAGGGCCTTGAGCGGGGGAAGCGGCGGCTCCGAGGTGTCCTCGGCCACGGCTTGCGGGAGCTGGAGGGTGTGGAGCGTTCCCACCTGGAATCCCGCGGAGTGGGCGAGTTCCCAGGTGAAGCCGTCGCCACCGAGGTCGGATCCGCTCTGGGCGTGCTGCAGCAGGGCGAAGGCCACCAGGCCGGACTCCTCATCGGCGCCCAGGAATCGGGGCGCGTTGACGACCGGGTGCGTGTTGAGCAGTTCGCCCATCGCCTTGATCCGGTCCACCCTCGGGCGGACCGTGCTCGGCTCGCCGCCGACCCGCTTGACGAAGACGGGGAATCCCGTGCTGGTCACACCGGCCCAGCTGTCGTTGCGGCCGCGGAATGCGGAGATCTCGTCCTGGCGTAAGGAGCCCAGATCGAGCCTGGTGAGGAACTCGGTGACCTCCGGAGCCTGGTCCAGCGGGACCGGGCTGATCTTCACGACGGACATCTGCCCACCCCGAGCGGCGCCTCGTGTAACCGGCGTCGACAAGGCTGCGCGGGAACCCCCGCTGCCCCGTGTCTCATACGCATGATTCCGTCTCCCCGTGAGCGAACGACCCGTGGATGCGACCAACTCCGCCGAGTGGCGGCGAAGACCTTTCGCTCCGAGAGTGACTCGTCCGTCTTGGGCATGACTTGTGCGTGACTGGCCGTGCGTTGGCGGATCACTGGCGTGTTGGCTGCACGCAAGGAAGCCTGATTCAAGCAACCTGAGTTGACTAATCCTGGGGGCCTGTGGTCGGGCGGCGGTCTGGGAGCCATGCCTGTACAGCGATGCCGGTCAGATCGGCGGAATCGGTCACCGGCTGCGCGACGAGGGTGGCTGTGCGGCCGTCGGAGAGGGCTATCTCCACCACCGCCGCCTGGCCCTGCGCGACCAGCCTCACGGCGGCGTCTTCCAGGGCGAGCCGATCGAGGTAGCCCAGGTCCCGGGGCATGGAGGCCTGTACGCCGCTCGCGGCTCTGGCCGCCCCGCGGAGCCTCCTCAACAGGGCCCGCTCGCGTTCGGTGCTGAGCTCGAGCAGCCTCTGCTCGACGGCGTCGGCTGATCGCCGGGCTACGGCAATCATCTGCGCGTTCGCCCTCTCGTGCCAGGCGACGATGCCCACGACCCCTTCCACCCGCCCGCTGAGGGGATGGCACACCCGTATGCCCACGGCGGTGCCTCTGCGCAGCGGTTCCCAGAGGTGCTCGTTGCCCGAGACCTGGCATGTTCTCCGTTCCATCAGTGTGGAGCCGGCGGCGTTGGTGCCTACGTCCGACTCGGCGAAGCTGAAGCCGGGAACGGCGAGGATGGCGTTCGATCCTCTGTACATCGACGGGTCGCCCACGATGCGCAGGAGCTGCACTCCGGACGCATCGCACAGGAACACGTCTGACGGAGTGTCGGCAATGGTGGTCTGGAGCCGGTCGAGCACGGGCCGGGCCGCGCGTACCAGGGTGTTGTCGCAATCCACGTCGTCGATCAGGCGCGGCTGGAAGGTGCCGGGGGTGAGCCCGGCGGCCTGACAACGCCGCCATGAGTTCAGGATCGGAGCACGTACGGCCTCTCCCGCGGGATGCCCGCTCAGGATCCGCTCCACGGTCTCACCTGTGGGCCACCCCTGGTCATCCCAGATATCCGCGAGTGAACTCACTCCTCCGGCCTCTCGTTCTTTGCATCCAATACGCACCACACAAACGCTTAATACCTTCAACTACCTTAATTCACATCAAATTCTCATTTTATCGATAAATCAACAAAAATTGGGCAAACCGAAAATGTGGCATGTTACCTCGGAAAGTGCTGGAACAAGCTGTAACGGGCGACTGGCCGTGCCGCGGGGCCGCTCGCCCCCGACATCGAGGCCTTCATCGAGGACTACGACCGCCGCAACGCCGAGCAGGGCACCGAGGCCACGGCACTGTTCGCGCCGAACTTCCTAGCCCCGGACCCAGCCCACGCGATCGCCCTCACCCCCGCCATGCTGGCGGCCCCGCTACCGGCCCGGCGTGACATGTTCGCCGCCGCCGGAGTCGGCGCCATCCACCGCGCCGGCGCCCGCCAGCTGCGCCACATGACAACCGCGAGCGGCGGCGAAATCCAATCGCGCTGGCGTCTCCATCCGGGTTACCGTCGAGGTCGACTTCGGGAGGTAGCCATGTACTACGACGAGATGTCCTTTTGAGCCGATCAGCAAGCGCCGCCGGGGGTTCCCTCCAGCGAGACACACGTCAAGCGCGGCGACCGCAGCGTCGGCACCGACACTGAGCTGATCGAGAAACTCGGCGGCAACGACCCGTGCCCCTGCGGCTCCGGGCGGCGGTTTCCGCCGATGCTGCCGGTCCACCGGCCGCTTCGACGACAGCCTCGGCCACTACTACGTCCGCGACCGCTGACGAGGACGGTCACCTGGCGGCCTGCTCCGGCCGGACGGAGCAGGCCACAGCCCGATGGCGCACCCGGCGGCCCCGCCCAGCATCCATTCCGTCACGGTGTGTAGATAGGGAGTGGGCGGAGGAGGGGAGTGAGGACTTCCTGGGCGTGTTCCAGGGTGATGAAGTCCTCTACGGGGATGGGGATGATCTCGGCGATGTCGAGGTGTTCGTAGATGTGTTCGCCGAGCATTCGGGCCCGGTCGTCGAACGGCCAGTACATGGAGATCCAGGACTTCTTGATGTACGTGGCGTCCGGGGAGGACACCTCCACGCCCTGGGCGGCGAGGGCGGCGCCGGTCAGGTACCAGTTGAACTGGCATTCGGTCCAGTAGCCGTAGTCGTTGACCACCTGGGTGACGTCGGTGGCCGCGAGCATCACGCCGTGCTGGGACTCGTAGAAGGCCCTGACCTCCTCGGTGCCGCGCAGGGTGATGCTCAGGCCGTCGATGTTCATGTAGTAGAGGGGGGTCTCGGCCATCATGTCCTCGGCGAAGAGTTCGTCGCCGCGTCCGGTGAGTTCAAGCAGGTAGTGGCGGCGGACGACTTCGGCGATCTGGCGATGCCGGGAGTTGCCGCTCGTGGCGATGAATTCGTCGAGTTCGCGGGGAACGTTGGTGATGTCGAGCTTGGCCATGTAATGCCTCCGTTGGGGGATCTGTTCCGCGCGGGGTGGCGTTACCGGCCCGAGGTCGCACACCGTGGCGTTCCATCGGGGGCGGAGATGGAACGGGATGGCACGTGATGCGCACACGTTGCGGCACACGGCAGCTGCTGAAGATGTCTGGCATCTGTTCCATTCCTGGGGAGAAAGAAGAGATGCGTAACGCCCAGAGGCTGTCCGTACCGATCCATCTGGAGCGGCCATCAGCCAGGTCACTGCACGAGCAGCTCGCCGAGCAGCTTCGTAAGGCGATCGACGCGGGCCAGTTCGCCGCGGGGACGCGCATGCCATCGACCCGCACCATGGCGGAGGTCCTGGAGATCTCCCGGGGTGTGGTGGTGGCGGCGTATGAGGCACTGCTTTCCGAGGGCTACATCACGGGGAGGAAGGGGTCCGGCACGTACGTCGCCGCGCGGCCGCACCGGAAGGAGCACGGCCCGGCGGCGGAGCCGGTCGAGGAGGAGCATTCGCTGATCGACATGCGGCCGGGGCGGGCCTGCACCGCCGGGTTCCCGCTCACCGAATGGCGTTCCGCGTGGCGGCGGGCCAGCCACCACGTGCCGTTCGCCGGGGAGCCGCCGCCGCTCGGCCTGCCGGAGCTGCGGCAGGCGATCGCGCTGCACCTGCGCGACTCCCGCGGCCTGGTGCCGGCCCAGCACGAGATCGTCGTCACCGACGGGTACGCCTCCGCCGTCCGCCTGCTCGTCCAGGCCCTGGGGCGGCCGGTGGTGATCGGCCTGGAGGATCCGGCGCCGCCGAGGACGCGGGCGGCGTTCGCCGCGCATGGCACCGTGGTGCCGCTGGTCGTGGACGAGGAAGGCGCCCAGCCCGCGCTGATCCCGGACAACTGCGACATCGTGGTGCTGATGCCGGAGCGCAACGATCCGCTCGGGGTGCGGATGTCGCCGCAGCGGCGGCAGGAGATCGCGGACTGGGCGGCTCAGAACCGGCGAATCGTGGTCGAACCTGCCTCGGACGGGGTGTTCAGCGTCGGCAGCAGCCCACTGCCCAGCATCCTGGCGATCGGCGACGCCGGGTCGACCGTGATGATCGGCACGTTCTGCGAGGTGCTCACCCCGGCGGTGCGGGTCGCGTATCTGGTCGCCCCTCGCCACCTGGCCGAGGTGATGGCCGACCAGGTTTCCGAGCGGCCTTCGGCCGTGTGCCAGCGGGCCTCCGCCGAACTGCTCAGATCCGGTTCTGTCGGGCGGCGGCTCAGCCGGCTGTCCACCCTCTACCAGCCGAAACGGCTGCTGATCCAGGCCGCGCTGGGAGGTTTCGCCGAAGTCGGCCTGGCCGGGCCGGATTCGGGGTCGTCGATGACGCTGCTGCTGCCCGGTGACGTACGCGCGGGGGAGATCGTGCGGATGCTGCGCCGCAACGAGCTCATCGCCGCCGACCTGGCCGACTACTGCCATCCGGACGGCCACCACCGCAACGGCGTGGTCATCGGGTACGGCCACCTCGACGACATGACGCTCCGCCGGGCGCTGCGGCTCATCACCCGCGCCCTCGACGATCACGGCCTGGCACGGCGCACCCACCGGTACCGGAGAACCGTCGCGTGAAACCCGATGGCGCCCAGGGGGTGGATTCGGCCACGATAGATCGCGAAGGGATGTGACAAGCGGTGACGGACGAGCGGCGGCTGGTACAGGTCTCCAAATACCTGTCCAAACACCTGCGGCACCAACCCGAGCGGATCGGGATCACGCTGGACGCCAACGGCTGGGTGCCGGTGCCGGAGCTGCTGGCGGCGGCCAGGGCGCACGGCTTCCCGATCTCGCGGGACGAGCTGGCCGACGCGGTCGCGGGCAACGACAAGCAGCGGTTCGCGGTCGAGGGCGACCGGATCCGGGCCAGCCAGGGCCATTCGGTTGAGGTGGATCTCGGCCTGCCCGAGGTCGAGCCGCCGGGGTTCCTGTTTCACGGGACGGTCGCGGCGAGCGTGCCGGGGATCCAGGCGGACGGGCTGCGGCCGATGCGCCGCCAGCACGTGCACCTGTCGCCGGATCAGGAGACCGCCACCCGGGTCGGGGCGCGGCGCGGCCGTCCGGTCATCCTGTCGGTTGATTCCGGGGCGATGCACGCGGCGGGCCATGTCTTCTATCGCAGCGCCAACGGCGTCTGGCTGACCGCGCATGTGCCGCCGCCGTTCATCCGTTTCCCCGGCTGATCAGGTCAGCGTACGCCCCTGGGGCGGAACTGGATGCTGATGCGCGGGCCCATCGCGCGGGCGGACTTGGGTACGGCGTGTTCCCAGGTGCGCTGGCAGCTCCCGCCCATCACCAGGAGGTCGCCGTGACCGAGGTCGTGGCGGAGGGTGGGGCCGCCTCCGCCGCGCGGGCGGAGCAGCAGGCTGCGGGGGGCGCCGATCGAGATGATGGCGACCATCGTGTCCTCGGTCCTGCCCCGCCCGATACGGTCGCCGTGCCAGGCGACGCTGTCGCGGCCGTCACGGTAGAGGCACAGGCCCGCGGTGCGGAAGGGCTCGCCTAGTTCGGCCGCGTAGTGGGCGTTGAGCAGGGCTTTCGCCTCGTCGAGCGCCGGGTCGGGGAGAGTGTCTTCTTCGCCGTAGAAGCTCATCAGGCGTGGGACGTCGACCATGTGGTCATACATCTGGCGTCGTTCGGCGTGCCAGGGCACGGTGTCGGCCAGGCGGCGGAACAGGGTGTCGGCGCCGGTCATCCAGGCGGGGCGGATGTCGATCCAGGCGCCGTGGGCGAGCGGGGTCCTGCGGACGGTGCCGTCGAGCGGTCCCGGGCCGACCTCGTCGCCCCAGTCGAGCAAGGACCCCTGGAAGAGTGTCTCCATGTCTCGACTGTACAAACAGATGTTCGACTTCGTCATATTAGGGCTGGCTTATATAGAGGCGGGCCGGCATCCCGAACAGGATCGGAACCTCGCGGGCGCGGGCGGTGTAGAACAGCCGGAGGTGCAAAGATGAGACGATTTTTCGTGATTTTCGGGTCTATGGCGATCGTGGCCGCGATGGCTGTTCCCGCGTACGCGGGTAACTGGGCGGTCACCGAACTGGATCCGCTGCCCGATCGGATCGAGGCCGACCAGGCCTACACGGTCGGCTACTGGGTGCTCCAGCACGGCACCCATCCCTTCGAGGGCTCAGAGAAACAACTGGGCGAAACCGGCCTGCGCCTGACCGACGAGAAGGGCACCGTCCTCACATTCACCGGCTCCCGCCTGCCCGAACCCGCCCACTACGCGGTAGCCGTCAAGATCCCCCAAGGCACCTGGCGCGTCCAGGGCATCCAGGGCATCTTCATGGAACACGAGGTCGGCACCCTGACCGTCCCCGGCACCCTGACCCTCGCCCCACCCCAGTTCCCCGCCCTCGACGGCGCGCAAGTAAAGGACTACTGGGGCGAAATCAAACCCCCAGGCTTCCCCTGGAAGGGCGAGGTCACCGGCCAATCCCCGCCGACCTCCCAGGCGGTGGCAGCCCAGCCGACCCCACAGGCGACCAACGCGGCGCTTACCCAGCCAAAGGAGGAAGCATCGGCAACAACGCCCATCTACCTTCTGGCGCTAGTCGCCCTGCTCTCCATCGCGGGCACCCTCGTCGTCCAGCGACTCCGGCCACGCCGACGCCCCCCTCTCGAAGAACCCGACCCCACCCTCGAAGACATCGTGGTCATCGGCGGAACCAAGCACTCATAACCCCCCACCCGCCAGGTTCCTCGCCGTTATCCGGCGCCGTTTACGCAGGCGTCAGTTCTCGCCGCACCGGCGCCAGGAGGGCCAATCCGCCTCGGGAGGTTGGTTCTCGCTGGCGCCAACGGTGCCGGCGCGAGGAGATTCAGTCTTCGAAGGGGAGGAAGACGCGGAAGCGGGTGTCGCCTGGGGTGGAGTCGACGCGGATGTCGCCGTGGTGTTTTTTGACGACTATCCGGTAGGAGATGTCCAGGCCGAGGCCGGTGCCCTCGCCGACGGGCTTGGTGGTGAAGAAGGGCTCGAAGATTCTGGGGCGGATGGCGGGCGGGATGCCGGGGCCGGTGTCGGCGATCTCGACGATCAGGTTCTTGGCCTCGCGCGTGGTCCGGATGGTCAGCGTGCCCGTCTCGCCCATCGCGCTGATGGCGTTGTCGATGAGATTCGTCCAGACCTGGTTGAGCTCGGCGGCGTAGGCGGGAATCGGCGGGAGATCGCGGTCGTATTCCTTGACCGTGCGGATGCCCTGCGGGATCTTGGCCTGCAGCATGGTCAGGGTCGCGTTGAGCAGGTCGTGCACGTCGACCGTCTGGTGCGGGGCCCGGTCCAGCTGGGAGTACTGCTTGGCGGCGGCGACCAGGCCGGAGATGCGGGAGACCGCGTCGTCGATCTCGCCCATCAGCAGTTCGGTGTCGATGGTGTAGGTGAGCCAGCGGATCGCCGGTTCCAGGTTCTCCGGGCCGATCGCGCCGGTCACCTGCTCCAGCCACTCGGCGTCGACGCCGCCGGCGACCAGCGTCGGCGCGATGTCCCACCCGGCGGTCACGTCATGATCGTCCAGCCAGTCGGCCAGCGCCTCCTCGGCGTCGGAGGTCGCCAGCGCGGACAGGTGCGGCGCGCTGGCCGCGCGTTTTACGGCGGCTTCCTGGAGTTCGACCAGTTTGTGCAGGCGGGTTCCGTCCAGGCGGCCGTCGGCGATCATCGCGAGCTTGGTGCGCATGCCGGTGACCCGCTCGCGCAGGACCGCGGTGGCCCGCACCGCCGCCGCGGCCGGATTGTTCAGCTCGTGGGTGAGCCCGGCCGACAGCGACCCGAGCGCGATCAGCCGCTCCCGCTCGCCGACGATGGTCTGGCTGGCCCGCATGCCGAAGAACAGCCCCTCCAGCAGGTGCATGGCCATCGGGAACCACTCCCGGGTCCAGCCCGCGAACAGGTCGGCGGGGATCTCCAGCACCGCGACGTCGCTGATCGCGTGCACCGTGTTCATGTAGATCTGGTCGACCTGCTCGCCGAGATAGGCCTGGGTCGCCCCGCCGTACACGCCGCGCTGTTCGGTTCTGGTGACCTCCACCTCATCGCCGTGGATCAGCCGGGTGAGCGTGATCACCCCGCTGAGCAGCACGATGAAACATGTCGCCGGTTCGCCCTCGCGGTAGACCGTCTGCCCGGCCGGATACCGCACCACCCGCCCGTGCTCGGCCAGCAGCCCGAGCTGGTGTTCGTCGAGCTTCTCGAAGAGGAACAGCGTCCGCAGTTCGGCCGGGGTCAGCAACTCGCTCACTGCGCCTCCAGATAGCGGTGGATGAGCGACACGGCCATCGCTCCCTCGCCCACGGCGGAGGCCACCCGCTTGACCGAAGCGGCGCGCACGTCCCCGGCCGCGAAGACCCCCGGCATGCTGCTTTCCAGATGGTACGGATCACGCGGCAACGTCCACCCCGGCGGACGTTTACCCTCGCAGAGCAGGTCAGGCCCGGTCAGCACGAAACCGAGCCGGTCCCGCAGCACCGCGTCGTCCAGCCAGCCCGTCCTGGGCTCGGCCCCGATGAAGATGAACAACCAGGACGTGTCCACGTCCCGAGTCTCCCCGGACCGCGGATCGCGCACGGTCAGCCGCTCCAGATGCTCGTCCCCGTGCGCCGCGGCCACCTCGCTGTGCGGCCAGACCGTGATGTTGTCGATGGCCTCGATCTGCTGGATCAGGTAGCTGGACATGGAATGCCGCAGGTCGGCCCCTCTGATCAGCATGTGCACGCGGGAGGCGTACCGCGCGAAGTGCACCGCCGCCTGGCCCGCCGAGTTGGCCCCGCCGACGATGTAGACGTCCTGCTCGAAGCAGCTCGGGGCCTCGGTCGAGGCGGAGCCGTAGAAGACGCCGCGGCCGGTCAGCTCGTCCAGGCCTGGCGCGTCGAGCATGCGGTAGGAGACGCCGGTGGCCAGCACGACCGTGTGGGCGGCGATCGAGGTGCCGTCGCCGAAGCGCAGCAGCCGGCTGGTGCCGCCGGACTCCAGGCCGATGGCCTCCCGCGTGGTCAGCAGCTCGGCCCCGAACCGCAGCGCCTGCCGCCTGGCCCGGTCGGTCAGCTGCGCGCCGGAGACGCCGTCGGGGAAGCCGAGATAGTTCTCGATCCTGCTGCTCTGCCCGGCCTGCCCGCCGGTGGCGCGCTGCTCGACCAGGACCGTGCGCAATCCCTCGGACGCGCCGTACACGGCCGCGCCCAGACCGGCGGGCCCCGCGCCGACCACGACCAGGTCGTAGAACTCCAGCGACGGGGTGGTGGTGAGCCCGACGTGCACCGCGAGATCGGCTTCGCTGGGCGCGGCCAGCGTCTTGCCGTCCGAGGTCAGCACCAGCGGCACGTCGTCGGCGGTGAGCCCGGCCGCGGCCAGCAACCGCCCGCCCTCCGGCTCGTCGGCCAGCAGCCACCGGTACGGCACCAGGTTCCGCGCCAGGAAGTCCCGCACCGCGAACGACGGCGCCGACCAGCGATGCCCGACCACCCGGACCTCCGAGGCGGGCGGCTCGGGGCTGGCCCGCCAGGCGTCCAGCATCGAGTCCACCACCGGGTAAAGCTTCTCCTCGGGCGGGTTCCACGGCTTGAGCAGGTAATGGTCGACGTCGACCAGGTTGATGGCGTCGATGGCCGCGTCGGTGTCCGCGTACGCGGTGAGCAGCACGCGCCGGGCCAGCGGGAACAGATCCATGGCCGATTCCAGGAACTGGATCCCGTTCATGTGCGGCATGCGGTAGTCGGCCAGCAGGACCGCCACCTGATCGCCGCGCAGCTTGATCTCCCGGAGCGCTTCAAGTGCGTTGTCGCCCGAGTCGGCGCGGACCACCCGATAGCGGTCGCCGTACCGGCGGCGCAGGTCGCGGGAGACGGCCCGGGAGACAGCCGGATCGTCATCGACCGTGAGGATCGCGGGGTTCGGCATACCCCCACGGTATAGCCACTCGCTGGAAAGAGGACAGCTCAGGCTGCTCCGGCGAACCAACGGATAAATCATCTTGCCTGGCGTTTGTCCTGGTCATCGACCTGGGCATCCAACCGATCATGGGGGAACTTCGTGGCACTGGTATAGACAGAACTGTCCGTTTTCCGGATGAATGCCTCCCGGGCGTCATCCGCTATCTGATCCTCGACGACCTGCCCGCCGATCAGCTCTCGGGTGAGTTCGACCCGATCGGCACGGTGGACGTGCCGGGGCACGTCGAGATCACGTACGTGGCCGACGGCCCCGCGCGGCTGGCCGAGGTGCCGGACATGGACGGCCTCGACCTCGACAACGTCCGCGATGAGGACCTGCGGATCGTGGCCCGCATGGAAGGGTTGCGCGACCTCAGCCTCAGCGGGGACTTCACCGACGACGGCCTGGTCGCGCTGCGGTCGCTGCGCCGCCTGGAGACGCTCAACCTGCGCTCCGACCGGATGACCGGTGACGTCGTCTTCCCCGATTCGCCGCTGCTCACGGTCAGGTTGCGCGGGCGGAACCTCAGCGACCAGGTGTTCTGGCGGGTCGCCGAGCTCCCGCTCGCGGTGCTGGCCGTGACCGGCGACGGGATCAACGGGTCCGGCTTGGGGGCGCTGGTGACGCCGCCGGACCTGGGCTATCTGCGGCTCGGCGGGCTGCGGCTCGATCCGGGCCAGCTGCGGCGGCTGGGCCGTACCCGCAGCCTGCGGGTGCTGTCGCTGGCCGGCGCCGTGGACGCGGACGCCGTGCTCAGCCTCGCCCCGCCACTGCGCGAGATCGACCTGGACCGGGTGCCGAGGGCCGCGTGCGCCCGCTTCCTGTTCGCCGGTCTCGCCGTCAACGGCCTGTACGCCGCCCCGGAACACGCCGACGCGTACGCCAGGATGCTGGCCGACTACGACCCAGGCCCGCTCACCGCGCCGCAGCGCCCCCTGATCACCCAGCCCCACGAGCTGCACGCGCTGCTCGGCGGCCCGGCGCCGGTGCTGGTCGACTTCAGCGCCCCCGACTCGCTGGCCTGCGAGCGCCTGCGGCCGGTGCTCGACCGGATCCTCGCCGAATACCGGGGCGAGCTGGCCGGGGCCGCCATCGACATCGAGCAGTCGCCGAGCGCGGCCCAGTATTTCGGGGTCGAGTCGGTGCCGACCGTGGTGCTCCTGAACGGGGGTCAGGAGCTGCTGCGGCTGACCGGGTCGCCGTCTCCCACCGACGTCATCCAGCGGGTCACGGCCGTGCTGCAGAAGGAATCGGTGAGCGTATGACTTGCCCGGCATAGAAACAGAATGGAATTCTGTTGCCATGCGAACCACCGTGCGCGGGATCGACATCGAGTACGAGGTCTTCGGGACCGGCCGGCCGCTGCTGCTCATCATGGGTCTGGGCATGCAGATGGTGGCCTGGGACGAGGAGTTCATCGAGCTGCTGGTGGCCGAGGGGCACCAGGTCGCGCGATTCGACAACCGGGACATCGGGCTGTCCACCCATGTCGACGGGCCGGCCGATCTGATGGCGGCGCTGGGCGGGGACGCGTCGGCGGTGCCGTACACGCTGGAGGACATGGCCGCGGACACGGCCGGGCTGATGGACACGCTGGGGTGGGCGAGCGCGCACGTGGTCGGCGTCTCGATGGGCGGGATGATCGCGCAGACGCTGGCCATCGCCGCGCCGGAGCGGGTGCGCAGCCTCACCTCGATCATGTCCACGCCCGCCACCGCGCTCGCGCCCGCCACCGACGCGGCCATGGCCGCGCTGCTGGGCCCGCCCGCCAGGAACCGGGACGAGGCGATCCAGCGCGCGCTCGAGGTGTTCCAGGTGATCGGCTCGCCCGGATATCCGAGCGAGCCGGACCGGATCGCGCGCGTCGCGGGCGTCAGCTACGACCGCTGCTACGACCCGAAGGGTTCGACCCGGCAGCTCATCGCGATCACGTGCGCGCCGGACCGGACCGAGGGGCTGCGTGAGCTGAACGTGCCCGCGCTGGTCATCCACGGGGACGAGGATCCGCTGATCACCCCGCCGGGGGGCGTCGCCACCGCCGACGCCATCCCCGGCGCCAAACTCCTCACCTATCCGGGCATGGGTCACGATCTGCCCCGGCCGCTCTGGCCGGAGTTCGTGGCCGCGATCACCGAACTGACCGGGCGGGTCGGCTAGATGTCGAGCTTGTCCTCGATGGCACGCAGGCTGTGCCGGGCCATGGCCAGATTGGCCCTGGCCCGGTCCAGGGCCAGATAGAGGAACAGGCCCTTGCCGCCGCGGCCGGAGATCGGCCGGATGAGGTGGTACTGGCCGCTCAGCGAGATGAGGATGTCCTCGATGGTGTCCTGGATACCGAGCGACTCCATGGTCCGCAGCTTGGCCTTGACCACCTCGGTGTTCCCGGCCCCCGCGATCTGGAGGTCCAGATCCTTGGAGCCGCCGAGGGTGCCGAGTGCCATCCCGCTGCTGTAGTCGACCACGGCCGCGCCGATGGCGCCGTCGATGGCCATCATTTCCTTGAGTGAGACGTCCATGTTCGCCATGGTTCTGCTCCTTGGTGTCTATTGGTGCTCGACGATGGCGGCGATCTTCGCCGCCGTCTTCCTGCCCTCGATCCGCAGCAGCCCGAGGTTGGCCCCCTGGGCCGCGAGCACGGTGAGGACGAGCTTGGGGCCCGCGGCGTAGCAGGCCGTGTGGCCGCGGGTGCCGGAGATCAGCGTCTCCTCCAGGTCCCCGACCTGGGTCAGTTCGGTCATGCGGCGGCTCATGGAGAGCACCGCCGAGGTCAGCGCCGCCGTCTGGTCGACGGCGCCGGGGAGGTCGGCCGACACGAGCATGCCGTCGACCGTGCAGGTCAGCACCCCGGTGATCTCCGGGGTACGGCCGCGCAGCAGCAGCATCTCCTCGTGTATTTCGCGGCGCAGATCCATGGAGAAACCCTTTCCGGCCCGCTTGAGCCACGGGCGCGCGATCACTGGAGGGCCTCCAGCGCGTCACGCAGCCTGATGAGCAGATTCACGTCCGTCGGGTCTCCCGTGGTCTGCGGCGTGATCGTGTGCGACGGCGCGCCCAGCCCTGGGCGCAGCCCCGACCGGTCGGTGCGGCGCGGCAGCACAGCGTCCGGCTGCGGTTCGGGTTTCGGTTCGGGTTTCGGTTCGGGCTCGGGCCGTACAAGGAGATCCGCGGCGGCGAGTTCGCGGACGGCCACCAGCGTCGCGTACGCGGACAGGCCGATCTTCTTGGCCAGCTCGGCGGGGGTGCTCTCGCCGTCGGCGGCCAGCAGGATCTCCCACTGGGCAGACGACACCACCACATGTTTGGAGCCGATCCGCCGCACCGGCCGCACCGGCTTGCCGTCCAGCTCGGCCGAGGGCCAGGCCCGGTCCAATCTGGCCCTCCTCCGGCGGCACTCCAGCAGCAGCGCCGGCACGTCGAAGTACCAGTACGTGCCCAGCCAGTGCCGGTCCCCGTCCTTGAACCTGAGCTTCGGCCCGGCCATGCCGAACAGGAAGAACGACGCGTCCAGGGTCGCTCCGAGCACGCAGAGCTGAAGCTCCCCCCGGGTCAGCACGCCACGCCTGACCAGCATGTCGCCGCCGTCCCCGGCCGCGGCCTGCCGGGTGGTCCTGACCCCGTTGGCGCTGATCCGCCCGGACGTGGTCAGCAATTCCTCCACGCTCGGCGTGCCCTGGCACTCCACCAGGCAGACCCGTCCCTCGTGCAGGTAGATCGTCCCGGCCCGCCCCGCCCGCAGGGCGCCCGTCGCGCCGCCGTCGGCCAGGCTGGTCAGCGTCGCCTCGATGCTGTCGCCCATGCTTCACGAGGCGATCAGCTGGCGCGAGATGCTCTGCAGCCGATGTCGTGCCAGGCCCAGATTGGCCCGGTTCAGATCAAGTTGCACGCAGATCAGCAACGGCCCGTCGAAGGGCGTGTCCATCGGCCTGATCAGCTGGTACCCCTGATCGGTGGTGACGATCACGTCGTCGATTCGGACCGTTCCAGTGGGGGAGGAGAGGGCCAGGCCGGTCTGGATGGCGCGAAAGGCCTCGCTCAGCCCGCTCGCCGAGCGTTCCGGATCGGACATGCCCCGGGTGGCGACGGCGGTCTCGCTCGCGTGGTCCACGAGGATCGCGCCGAGCGCCCCGGGAATGGACATCGCCTCGAAGAGACAGTCCTCAATTGTGATCACCCGTGACTCTCCTCCCGCCTGACAACCCGGCCAAGAGTAGAGAAATCCCGGAATATCAACTACATGGATCTATGGGACGCCTGAGACCAGGCGGAAGGATTGATAATCATGAGTAAGGATTGCTCCCCCGGATAGAAGGAAACGCATATTCGGAGGGGATTTGTGAGGATTGTTCATCTCAATGCGGGCGCCTGGGAGAATAGGACTATGCATCGGATACTGGTCAGCGCGTGCCTGCTCGGCAGCCGCGTACGCTTCGACGGCAAGGCCAAGACCAGCGAAGATGCCCTGCTCGCAGGCTGGCGCACGGAGGGCAGATTGGTCTCGTTCTGCCCAGAGGTGGCCGGAGGCCTGCCGGTGCCCCGCCCACCCGCCGAAATCGAACGCGGCGCGGGCGGCGACGCCGTCCTCGCAGGCACGGCCCACGTCCTGCGCGCCGACGGCACGGACGTGACCGACGCGTTCGTGGCCGGAGCCCACGCGGCGCTCGCCGCCGCCCATCGTCATGGCGTACGCCTCGCCATCCTCAAAGAGGGAAGCCCCTCCTGCGGCCCACTGAAGATCTATGACGGCACCTTCGCCGGACACGCGACCCCGGGACAGGGTGTCACCGCCGCGCTGCTGACCGCCAACGGCATCCGGGTTTTCGGCGAAGACGACATCGCC
Source organism: Acrocarpospora macrocephala (assembly GCF_009687865.1). GTDB lineage: Bacteria > Actinomycetota > Actinomycetes > Streptosporangiales > Streptosporangiaceae > Acrocarpospora > Acrocarpospora macrocephala. The sequence continues at coordinate 54,331 of NZ_BLAE01000047.1, read as the reverse complement.
GCCGCGGCGACCTATCTGGCGACTCTGGAAACCAATTAGTACAGGGTCTCTTCCAGGTCCGTGATGATGGCTTTCTCGTCGGGTTTATGGACGAGGACGGTTTTCACGTAGGAGGCGACCGCGGCGGGGAGGCCGACGTCCTTGCCGGCGGCCTCGGACATGAACCAGCGGTGGTCGAGGACCTCGTGGAAGAGCTGGGCCTGTTCGAGTTTGCGGCGGAGAGGGGCGGGGACGGCGCTGACGACCGGGTGGAAGACCTCAGCGAGCCAGCGGTGGGCGACGATGGCCTCGTCCTCGTGGCGGAGGTCGTTGGCGGCGCGGAAGGAGTCGAGGTCGTTGAGGAGGCGGCGGGCCTGGTTCTCCTCGACGTCGAGGCCGGTGAGGCGGAGCAGGCGGCGCTGGTGGTGGCCGGCGTCGACGACCTTGGGGCGGACGATGAGGCGGCCGGTGCCGGCTTTGCGGCGGACCATCATCTCGGCGACGTCGAAGCCGAGGGAGTTGAGGCGGCGGATGCGCTGCTCGACGAGGTGCCAGTCGACCTCCTCGATGATCTCGTCGGAGTTGAGCTCGCCCCAGAGGCGGTGGTAGCGCTCGACGATCTGCTCGGCGAACAGGAGCGGGTCGATGGAGGCGTGGAGCAGGCCGCCGGCCTCCAGGTCGAGGAGCTCGCCGTAGATGTTGATGTGGGCGACGTCGATGTCGTGGTGGCGCTGGCCCTCGCTGATCATCGGGTGGAGTTCGCCGGTTTCGGCGTCGACGAGGTAGGCGGCGAAGGCGCCCGCGTCGCGGCGGAACAGGGTGTTGGAGAGGGAGCAGTCGCCCCAGTAGAAACCGGTCAGATGCAGCCGTACCAGCAGGACGGTGAGGGCGTCGAGCAGGCGGGTCAGGGTTTCCGGGCGGAGGGTGCCGGACAGGACGGCGCGGTAGGGCAGGGAGAACTGGAGTTGGTGGGTGATCAGCGCGGAGTCGAGAGGCTGGCCGTCGGCGTCGGTGCGGCCGGTGACGACGGCGACGGGTTCGACGGCGGGGGCGTCCAGGCGGGCCAGGTCCCACAGGAGCTTGTATTCGCGTTTGGCGTAGCGCTCGCTGATCTCCTTGATCGCGTAGACGCATCCAGACAGGCGGGCGAAGCGGACCACGTGCCGGGAGATGCCCCGGGGGAGGGTCACCAGGTGGTGTTCGGGCCAGTCCTCCAGCGGGATGTCCCAGGGGAGCCGGATCAGGTCGGGGTCGCTGGGGGCGCCGGTCATCTGCAGGGGCACCGAATTGCTCCAATTTAGGGGGCTTACGGGAACAGTGTGACGGATGTCCGTGCGGGCGGGGAAATGTAGGGTCACGGCATGACGCTGCTGGATGAGTTCGTTGACTGGTACCTCGATCAGCATCCGGTCCGGGCGGATCTGCTCGGGGCGGATGGGTACGACCGGACCCTTGGGGACTTTACCGAAGCGGGGTTCGCCCGGCGGGAGCGCGCGGCGGAGCTCTGGCTGGAGCGGCTGGAAGGGGTGGTTCCGGCCGATCTGGACGATCGCATCGATCACGAGCTGGCGCTGTCGTACCTGCGAGGGACGGTCGCGAGCGCGCGCTGGCCGGACTGGCGGCGCGATCCCGCGCCCTACCTGGGGACCGTGTTCGGGTCGCTGTACACGCCGTTCCAGCAGCGGCTGCGGCCGGAGGCGGAGCTGGTGAAGGCGGCGCTGTCCCGGCTGGCCGAGGTGCCGGGCGTGCTCGCCGCCTGCCGGGCCAACCTCGATCCGGATCTCGCCGCCGAACTGCTCGTCACGCGGGGTCTGGACCAGGCTCGTACGGCCCGGCGTTTCCTCACCGAAACGATCCCCGGCGTGGTCGAGGATCCCACGCTCCGGGCGCGCCTGGCGGAGGCGGCGGAACCCGCGGCGGCCGCGTTCGACGAGCTGGCCGACTTCCTGGCGGGGTTCAAGGCGGGCGGCAGCTGGCGGATGGGCGAAGAGCTCTACTCGACGCTGCTGCGCGAGCGGGAGCTGCTCGGGTACGGCTCCGCCGAGCTGCACGAGAAGGGCAAGGCCGAGTGGGCCGCGCTGGATCTGCGGATGGGCGAGGTCGCGCGCCGGTTGGGCGCGGATGACTGGCGGGCCGCGATGGAGTCCCTGATGGACGACCATCCGCCGACCCTGGAGGCGATGCGGGAGGAGTACGAGGCCGAGACCATGCGGGCGCGCGACTTCGTCCGTGATCACGAGCTGGTCACCTTCCCGGACGGGGAGGAGTGCTTCGTGCTGCCCTCGCCGGAGTTCCAGCGCCCGATCCTGGCCGTGGCCAGCTACCTGGCGCCGCCGCCGCTGACGCCGTCCCGCACGGGGGTGTTCTTCGTGCCGTACACGCCGGACGGCTTCTCCGCCGAGCAGGTACGGCAACGCCTGCGCACCAACTCGCGCGCGCAGATCCCGTCGATCGCCGTGCATGAGACCTATCCGGGGCATCACTGGCATCTGGCCTGGATGGCGAGTAATCCCCGGCGGGTACGGAAGATCTTCCGGACGCCGTATTTCGCGGAGGGGTGGGCTCTGTATGTGGAGCGGATGATGCACGAACAGGGATATTTCACGACGCCGCAGACCGAGTTGGCGCATCTGGACTGCCGGATCTTCCGGGCGGCGCGGATCGTGGTGGACACCGCGTTGCACTGTGGCGAGATGACCGTCGAAGAGGCCGAAACGTTCATGTCGACGAAGGCGTCACTGTCGCCGGGGACGGCCAAGGGTGAGGTCAGCCGGTACTGCGCGTGGCCGACGCAGGCGCCTTCCTACCTGACAGGCGCGATCGAGATCGAGAGCATCCGGGCCGAATTCCAGGGGGATCTGCGGACATTTCATGACGTGCTCGCCGGGAGCGGAGGGTTGCCACTCGGATTGGCGAGGATGGCGGCACTGGGTTCCTGAGAACATCCGGGTTACGCGCCGTTATCCGGCGCCGTTTACGCAGGTGATGCTTCTCGCCGCACCGGCGCCAAGAAAGGTCAGCGGTGGGGCCGAAGAGGCGGTTTTGTGGCCCCACCCGAACCCGCCCAGAGCAACGCCTTCTCGGTCCCGATCTCCGAAGGCGAGTGGGACAAGGCCACCCTCCGGCCTTGCGCCGAGCCTCGGTCACCAATCGGTCGGGATTCGTGTTTCGCGCCGGAGTCGGGAAAAGGCTGCGGCGCTGGGTCAGGGTTTCTCCTCCCTGCGGGGGAACGCCGGTGGGTTGAGGGCGCGGTTGATCACGTCTGTTAGTTGGTCGTCGGTCAGGATGGTGGGTTTGCCGATGGTTAGGGAGCGGACGTAGAGCTCGCAGAGCCATTCGAGGAGGCGGGTGGAGTCGAAGGCTTCGGTGAGGGTGGTGCCGATGGTCATGCCGCCGTGGTTGGCCATGAGGGCGGCTTTTCGGCCTTCTAGGGCGGTGCGGACGTTTTCGGCTAGTTCGGGGGTGCCGTAGGTGGCGTAGGGGGCTACCCGGATGGGGCCGCCGAGGAGCAGGGCGTTGTAGTGGATGGGCGGGAGTTCGGTCAGGGTGCTGGCGACGACCGTGGTGAACATGGCGTGGGTGTGGACGATGGCGGTCGTCCCGGTGGCGGTGTAGACCGCCAGGTGCATGGGGGTTTCCGAGGACGGCTGGAGGTCGCCCTCGACGAGGTGGCCGTCCAGGGAGACGATGGGGCAGTCGTCGGGTTCGAGCGCGTCCAGGGCCACGCCGGAGGGGGTCACCGCGACGAGATCTCCGGAACGGGCGCTCAGGTTGCCCGAGGTGCCGATGACGAGCCCGAGTTCGACGGCGCGGCGGCCGTACCTGCACAGATCTCGTCTTAACTCCAACATGCCGGTCAATCTAGGCAATTGTCCGATATAACACCAGCCGGTCTATACCAGTTACCGTTATGGTGGACCCAAGGCACCTCCAGGACGGCAAATGATCCTCCGGTCATCCTACGTTTGTAACTAGGCATAACCAGGCAAAACGGCGGAAAGGAGTGCGTGGACTGTGAAGATTCATCGCAGTCGGGTTACGGGTTGGTCTAGACCGATCCCGAAGTCTTGACGCCTTCGTGAGCTAGCCGTACGTTCCTCAAACGTTTAGGAAACTTTCCTAATTGATCCCCGCCAGGAGAGTTGCATGACCAACACGCCCCGCGAGATCACGCGCCGCCAGATGTTGCGTCGCGTCGGCCTCACCGCCCTCGTGGCCGGCCCCGCCGCCGGTCTGCTGAGCTCGTGCGCCACCTCCGGTGGCTCGGAGGCGGCCCCCACGGCCGCCGCGTCCACCGCCGCCGCCGTGTCCGCCAGCAACCCGTTCGGGGTCAAGGCCGACGCTCCGCTTGAGGTCGTGATCTTCAAGGGTGGGTACAGCGACGAGTACGCCACCCAGTCGCACGAGCCGTTGTACAAGAAGGCGTTCCCCAACGCCACGATCAAGCACCAGGGCATCCAGACCATCGGTCAGACCCTGACCCCGCGCTTCGCCTCCGGCGACGTGCCCGACGTGGTGAACAACTCCGGCACCGACGCCCTGGACGGCGGCGCCCTGATCGGCGCCGGCCAGCTGCTGGACCTGACGCCGCTGTTCGAGGCCCCCTCGGTCGACGACCCGGCCAAGAAGGTCAAGGACATCATCGTCCCCGGCACCATCGAATCCGGCCTCGGCGGCGACCCCGCCAAGCCGTACACGCTGAACTACGTCTACACCGCCTACGGTCTCTGGTACGACTCGGCGCTGTTCGCGAAGGAGGGCTGGACCCCGCCGAAGACGTTCGAGGAGTTCAAGACCTTCGCCGAGGCGGCCAAGGCCAAGGACATCGTGCCGTTCGCGTACGCGGGCAAGAACGCCTCGTACTACGCGTACTGGATGATCCTCATCTCGGCCGCCAAGATCGGTGGCAACGAGATCCTGCTCAACATCGACAACCTGGTCGACGGAGCCTGGAACAACGACGCGATCAAGCAGTCCGCGGCGGCGTGGGCCGAAATCGGCAAATACATGGACAAGTCCTACGAGGGCCTGATCCACACCGAGGTGCAGACCCAGCAGAACCAGGGCAAGATCGCGCTTTACCCGTCGGGTTCGTGGCTGGAGGCCGAGCAGGCCAAGGACACCCCGGCCGAGTTCAAGTACGCGGTCGCCCCGACGCCCAGCGTCACCGCGGCCGACAAGATGCCGTACGAGGCGGTTCGCGCCGCCGCGGCCGAGGGCTTCGTCGTCCCGGCCAAGGGCAAGAACGCGCAGGGCGGCCTGGAGTACCTGCGCCAGATGCTGTCCAAGCAGGGCGCCAAGGACTTCACCGAGCGCACCAAGAGCCTCACCGTGGTCATCGGCGCCACCGAGGGCCTGACCCTCTCGCCGGGCCTGCAGAGCGTCGCCGACATGCAGACCGCGGCCGGCCAGAACGTGGTCACCTTCTCCACGTTCGAAGGCTGGTACAAGGAGCTGGAGACCGAGCTGCGCAAGCAGACCAACGCGCTGATGTTCGGGCGCATCTCGGCCGAGGAGTTCGCGACCAAGATGCAGGAGGCCGCGGACAAGACCAAGAACGACTCCTCGATCACCAAGCAGACCCGGAACGTGTGATCCGATGCGGCATGGCAAGCTGACGCCCCCGGTGCTGCGCAGGTACGGCTTTATCTTCTCGTTCCTCATCGCGCCGCTGGTGCTCTACATCGTCTTCTTCGTCAGCCCGAACCTGCAGGCCATCCAGCTGGCGTTCACGAACTCGCGGGGCATCTCGCCGACGTTCGAGTATGTCGGGTTCGAGAACTTCACGAAGCTCTTCGACGACGAGGTGTTCTGGGCGGCGGTCCGGCACCACGGGGTCATCCTGCTTGCCATGCCGCTCGTGTCCCTGATCATCGCCCTGTTCTTCTCCTTCCTCCTGAACCTGGGCGGCGGGCAGCGGAACGGGCGCATGGCGGGGGTCTGGGGCTCGGGCTTCTACAAGGTCGTCTTCTTCTTCCCGCAGGTGCTGGCGGTCGCCATCGTGGGCGTGCTGTTCCAGGCGATCCTGCGGCCGGACAAGGACGGCATCCTCAACAGCGCGCTCGGCCTGATCGGGATCGACCCGGTCGGCTGGCTGATCGACCCGAACCTGGCGCTGTGGACCATCATCGGGGTGGCGGTCTGGCAGGCGGTCGGCTTCTACGTGGTGCTGTTCTCCGCGGGCATGGCCTCGGTGCCGAAGGAGATCTTCGAGGCCGCCGCGCTGGACGGCGCGGGCCGGTTCATCCTGTTCTTCCGGGTCACCATCCCGCTGATCTGGAACACCGTGCAGGTCGGCTGGGTCTATCTGGGCATCGCCGCGTTCGACTGCTTCGCCCTGGTCCAGGTGCTCTCGGTGGACCGCGGCGGGCCGGACAACGCCACCACCGTGCTGCCGCTGGAGATCTGGCGGCAGGCCTTCACGTACTACAAGTTCGGCTATTCGTCCGCGATGGGCGTCGCCCTGGTCTTCCTGGTGCTGACGTTCGCGGCGCTCACCCTCCGGGTGACCCGGCGCGAGAGGATCGAGTACTAGATCATGGCCACTCGCACCGTGACCAGAAGCTCCGGGACCAGAAACCCTGGGACCAGACGCCTCGGGACCAGACGCCAGGGCCCCGGCGTCTTCGGGGGGCTGTCGCACCTCGCGCTGTTCATCTGGACGATCCTCACGGTCGCCCCGATCGTCTACACCTTCCTCAGCTCGTTCAAGACCAACACCGAGCTGTTCGGCGGAAAGTCGCTGGCGCTGCCGGCCAACTTCCACTGGGACGCCTGGGGCCGGGCCTGGGAGAAGTCCAACATCGGCCAGTACATGATCAACACCGTGATCGTGGTGGCCATCTCCACATTTTTCACCATGCTGCTGGGTTCGATGGCGGCGTACGTCCTGGCCCGCTACCGGTTCGCCGGCAACCGCCTGATCTACCTGCTGTTCGTGTCAGGCCTGTCCATCCCCCCGTTCCTGGCGCTCTCCTCGCTGTACAAGGTGGTCCAGAACCTGGGGCTGCTCGGCACCCACGTCGGCGTCGTCCTGGTGTACGTGGCGTTCTCGCTGCCGTTCACGGTCTTCTTCCTGGCGGCCTTCTTCAAGGCGCTCCCGGACACGGTCGCCGAGGCCGCCGTGATGGACGGCGCCTCGCACACCCGCACGTTCTTCCAGATCATGATGCCGATGGCCAAGCCCGGCCTGATCAGCATCACGATCTTCAACGTGATCGGCCAGTGGAACCAGTACCTGCTCCCCATCGTGCTGCTCCCCGGCGACAAGCAGGACCTGTGGCTGATCACCCAGGGCATCGCCAACATCTCCACCAGCGCGGGCTACGAAGCCGACTGGGCCGCCCTGTTCGCGGCGCTGAGCATGGCCATCATCCCCATCCTGATCGTGTACGTCATCTTCCAGCGCCAGATCCAGTCCGGCCTCACCGCAGGCGTGGGCAAGTAGCTCAGGTCAGCAGCACCCCGGCCAGGGCCGCGCGGGAGGAGACGCCCAGCTTGCGGTAGACGCGGGCCAGGTGGTCGTCCACCGTGCGGCTGCTGAGCAGCAGCTTGGTCGCGATCTCCTTGCTGGTCAGGCCGGTCATCGCCAGCTCGGCGATCTGGCGCTCCCGCCGGGTCAGCAGCTCGCCCCGGCGCGGCGCCCGGGCGGCCAGGCGGCGCTGCTCCCGCTCGGCCTCCTCCACCAGCACGGTGGCCCCGATGTCCAGCGCGATGTTCTTGGCGGTGGCCAGCGCGTGGTGGGGGTCGGCGCGGGCGCCCGCCGTCATCAGCAGGGTGCGCGCCACATGCGGGCGCATGTTGACGTCGTTGAACAGGCCGATCGCCTGCTCGGCGAGGGCTTCCGCGGTGCGCTGGTCGCCTTCGGCCAGGCGGACGCAGGCCTGGGCGCGCAGCGCGAAGGCCCGCTGCGCGGGCAGCGTGAGCGCGTCGGCCGCGGCCATGGCGGCGCCGGCGGCGGCGCTGGCCCAGGCGATCTCGTCGCAGCCGAGCGCGGCCTGGGTGAGCGACTCCAGCCACATCGGCCGGTAGCCGGGCTGGCACTGCGGCATGCCGACCCCGCCGCCGATGCCCAGCAGCATCCAGCGGGCCCGGTCGGGTTCCCCGGCGACCAGCATGACCTGGGCGGACAGGCACACGGTGGTGGCCGACCACCAGCCGTCGACCCCGGCCACCGACTCCCCGGCCCGGGTGGCCAGGTGCACGGCCCGGCCCAGGTCCACGAAGGAGAGGGCCTCGGCGTGGATGGCCTGGACCAGCGCGAGCAGGGTGGGGCTGCCGGACTGGTGGGCGACGTCCTCGGCCTCCTGGCCGAACGTGATGGCCTCGGCCAGGCGGCCGGTGCGGCCGCAGATCTGGGCGGCGGCGGTGAGCACGTCGGCCAGGATGCCGCTGCGGCCGAGCGGCCGGGCCAGCGCGAGCGCGCGGCGGGCGTGCCGTTCCGCGTCGGCGTGCAGCTCCATGAAGAGCTCGGCCCAGGCCAGCCGGCTCAGGCAGGTGAGCTCGCGCATGACCTCGGCGTCGCTGAGGCCGTCGGCCAGCGCCCGGGCTTCGGCGATCGCCTCGCCGGAGGCCTGCGGATTGCCCTCGTAGGCGGCGGTGAAGGCCAGCAGGGAGTGCGCCGCCGCCTCCTCCTCGGGGGCGTCCGCCGCGGCGATCGCCTCGGCCACCTCCGACAGCGCGCCGGCGACGTCGCCCATCTGCAGCCGCAGGGTGGCGAGCTCGCGGTGCAGCCAGGCGCCCTTGCCGCCCTGCCCGACCTCGGCGGCCAGCAGCGAGGCCGACTCCTGGTAGCGGCCCAGCAGCCGTTCCACCACCGCGCAGGCGGCCACCACCTCACCGCGGGTGCCCACCGGCAGGTGCGGCAGCAGTTCGTGCATGGCCGTCCTGGCCGCCTCCAGCTGCCCGTCGAAGGTGTACGCCCTGGCCAGCAGCACGCGCAGCTCGACAGACGCGGGATCGGTGAGGTCCCCGACCAGGGGCAGGGCGGCCGTCAGCCAGTCGATGGCCGCGGCGGGGGCGACCATGATGGCCTCCCTGGCGGCCTCCATCAGCGTCTTCAGGTCGCCGGGGTCGTGCCTGCTGGCCGTACGGGAGACGTGGTGCGCCACCTCGCGAACGGGCGCGCGGAGCAGGGTGAGCTCGCGGGCGGCCACCCGGTGGGCGCTCATCCGCCAGGCGGGGTCGGCCTTCTCGTAGATCAGGCGGCGGAGCAGGGGATGCCGGAAGCGGAACCTGCCGTTGCCGTCCGGGCGGATCAGGTCGCGCGCGGCCAGCCGGCCGAGGGCCTCGGTGTGCGGGGAGTCCAGCACCATGGCGACGTCGTCGGGGGTGAACTCGTCGCCCAGGACCGCGGCCGACTGGGCCACCAGCAGCTCGGTGGCCGACAGCAGGGCGATCTCGCCGAGCAGCAGGCCGGTGAGGTCGTGGCGATGGCCGGAGCCGCGGTCCTCCTGGCCGGCCAGGGCCTCCAGGTAGAGGGGGTTGCCGCCGCTTTCCGTGTAGAGGGCGCGCAGCCCGGGGCGGTTGCCGATCAGGGCCTCCGCGTCGGCCAGGGCCAGCGGCGGGACCTCGATCCGGGTGTGCGGCACGGCGGCGGGCCCGGCTTCGGCCAGCGCGGCCGGGAGCCGTACGCCGCCCTGCCGGTCGCGGTAGGCGCAGACCAGCAGCACCCGCTCGGAGGGGAGCGGGCGGCGGAGCAGGTAGGCGAGCAGTTCGATCGAGCCGGGGTCGGCCCAGTGCAGGTCGTCCAGGATCAGCACGGCGGGGGCGTCCGCCGCGAGCTGGGCCCGCACCTCCCGGGCGAGCACCAGCCGGTCGCCGGTCGGGAACGGATCGAACGCCTCCTCGAAGGCGCGGTAGGGCATCTCCCGCTCGTACTCGGTGGCCCGGCCGCGGCGCACGGTCAGGCCGCGCTTCTCCGCGCGCCGGGCGAACTCGGTGAGCAGCCGGGTCTTGCCGATCCCAGGCTCCCCGACCACCTCGGCGAGACCACCACGCTCAGCCGCCTCAGCGAGCGCTGTCAACTCCGCGACACGTCCGACGAACACGGGACCCAGTAAAGTCCCGTAATACTACGGATGCTAGGAGTTCGGGGGACCTGACACCGTGATGTCACCGATCCCGCCTTCTGGGAGATCAGATGAACGAATTTCCCTTCCCCTTCTTCGGGGCAGGCGAAGCCAAGTACTACATGTGGGCCGAGGTCCACGTGCGTTTCGAGCGAGAACCCTCGAGTTACCAGCGCACGGCCATCGAATCGAGCTGTCCTGGACCGCTCCAGGACACGATCGACTGGTCCGAGGGGCGGCAGCTGGTCGTCGCGAGTGGGTTGTTTCTGCACGGTGCGCTGGCCAGGGCCTACCCGGCCAAGTCTGGCGATGAGGATTACCTGGGGGATGACGGCTGGTTCTACGCGGCCGTCTCACGTGTGGAACGGTTCAATTCGGCGATCGAGTCCTGGCTCGGTTACGCCAACGATCACTGTCCGGTCATGATGGCCTACCGGGGCGAGGACAGCGACAGCGGCGGCACCGAGTTCTCCCGGTGGCACGAGTGGAGTGTCACCCAGCTGCCCCGGCTGATGCCGGAGCTGGAGCCGATCCTGGCCGAGTCGATCGCGACCCGGCAGCAGACCCACGCCACCCATATGGTGCGCGGGGTCATGTCCATGGCCCGCCGGTCCCGGGCGAAGACCTCGCCCGCGCCGGGGAGTGGCGCTCCGATGTTCTGAGCCGGGGATGGTTAGGCTCGGGCCATGGAAAATGAGCCCGAGCCGCCCTCCTGGACGAGGGACGGCAACACCCTCCGCCGCACGGTCACCGCACCCGACTTCCCGACCGCGATCGGCATCGTGACCGCCGTGGCGGTGGAGGCGGAACGCATGAACCACCATCCGGACATCGACATCCGGTGGCGTACGGTCCATTTCGCGCTCACCACGCACGACACCGGCGGGCTCACCGACCGGGACTACCAGCTGGCCGGGCACATCGACCGGATCGTGGCCGAACAGGGCGGCTCTTGTTAATCAGAAACCCGTCCCATAGCCAGCCGCATAGCCGCCGACCAGGCGACTCACCGCTGCGGCCGTCCAGATCACGACTTTCTAATTAATAGCCGAAGACGTCCGGGGGCGGCACCGGGGCGACCACCGGTTCGCCGTCCCTGATCGGCGCGGCTCCGGCGATGAAATTGGTCAGGTCCTCGCCGTGCACGCAGCGGGCTTGCGTGAGGCCGCCCGCCGCACTGCGCACCAGCCGGTCCACCGGCAGCTCGCGAGCCGACCCGACCAGGATGAGGTTGCCGAACCTGCGCCCGCGCAGCACGCCGGGCTCGGCCAGCAGCAGCACGTGCCGGAACGCGCGGCGCAGCGTGGCCACCAGCCGCCGCGCGAACATCAGGCCCTTGCCGTCGGCGGCGTTGACCAGCAGCGTGCCGCCCGGCCGCAGGATCCGCGCGACGTCGGCCAGATACTCGGCCGTGGCCAGCTCCACCGGCATGATCGCGCCGGTGAACGCGTCCAGCACGACCAGGTCGGCGAACGCGTCCTCGATCCCGGTCGCGCCCCGCCGCCCGTCGGTGATCCGCACCTTCAGGCGTGGTACGGACCTGAGCCCGAGCTGGTCGCGAACCAGCTGAACAAGCCCTTCATCCGGTTCGATCACGATCTGCCGGGACCCCGGCCGGGTGGCCGCCACATACCGGGGCAGCGTGAACGCCCCGCCGCCCACGTGCACCACATCCAGCGACCCACCTGGCAGGATGTCGATGACCGTGCCCATGAGCTGCACATACTCGAAGTCCAGATAGGTGGGATCGGCCAGATCCACATAGGACTGCGGCACCCCGCCGCTGCAGAGCACCCACCCGTACGGCCGGTCGAGGTCGCGCAGGAGTTCCACCTCGCCGTAACTCACCGGATACCGTCCCGGCAGGGGCTCCTTCACAACCTTCGCCATTCTGTCTCCTATGCGTGATATATCCAGGAGTGCACTCTCCAACGTCCAGGAGAAACCGTATGCGCAGGCGGCCGCTGCTCGTCCTGATCTCGGTGGCACTCGCCATATTCATCTCCGGCGTGACCGGCCTGATCATGAGCGGCCGGAACGAACCCGGCGCCACCGACACCGTAGCCACGCCTACCGCTCAGGCCAGCGTCCCGGCCGATGACCCCCGGGTGGACGAGGAGGGGGACACGCCGGAAGAAGTCGGCACCGCCTACCTGCAAGCCTGGGCCAAGGGCGACATGGACGCCATGGCGGAACTGCTGGTCGACGTGCCCCCGGAGTTCGCCACCCTGCACCGCGAGTTCCGCACCGCCGTCGGCGCCGACTCGATCGTGCTCTCGTCCGGCAGCGTCAATCCGACCGGCCCGAACAGCGTGGAACTTCCCTTCACCGGCAAATGGCAGCTGAAGGGGGATGAGGAGATCACCTACCCCTCGGTGCTCCGGCTGCTGAAGTCCGGTCCTTCCTGGAAGGTGGACTGGCTGCCCGACGTCATCCACCCCGACCTCCAGTTCGGCGGCCACGTGGTGCGCAGCCCGATCCCCGGCCAGGCGCCCCGGCTGGCGACCCGGGAGGGCGATCCGCTGCCGCTGGACAGCGGGGCCGAGCCGTACGTGGCGGATCTGATGGTGGGGGCGCACCCAGGGGAGGCGGGGTGGCTCGCGGAGATCCAGAACCCCGGGGAACCGGCCATCGAGCTGGTCCGCGAGGAGGGCGACGGGCCCGCGCCCCGGGTCACCACCACGATCGACCGCTACATCCAGATGTCGGCCGCGCGGGCCCTGGACGGCGTGGCCAATCCGGCCGCCCTGGTCGCCATCCGGCCGTCCACGGGCGAGGTACTCGCGGTCGCCGACCGGCTCGGCGGCAAGGGCGCCTTCCAGCAGAAGTTTCCGCCCGGCTCCACCTTCAAGATCGTCACCGCGGCGGCGGTGCTCGGCACCGGACTGACCCCGGACACCCCGGTGGCCTGCCCGGCGCGTTACCAGATCCCGAACGGCCGGTTGATCCTCAACTACCAGAGCAGGGAACACGGCACGCTCTCCCTCCGGCAGGCGTTCGCGCAGTCCTGCAACACCACGTTCGCCCAGCTCGCGGTGGAGCGCCTGACCGCCGACACGCTGGTCGCCGAGGCGGGCAGGTTCGGTTTCGGCGGCGACCTGGCCACCGGCGCGGGCGGCACCTGCGGGTCGCTCACGCCGCCGGGGAACGACGACGCGATGGCGGAGGACTCCTTCGGGCAGGGCACGGTGGAGGCCAGCCCGCTGTGCATGGCGGCGATGGCGGCGGCCGTGCAGAACGGGACCTGGCGCTCGCCGCACCTGCTGCCCGCCGCCCAGCTCCCGCAGCCGATGCCGCGCGAGCTGCCCGCCGACGTGGTGGCCGCGCTGCGCGTGATGATGGCGGCCGTGGTCACCGAGGGCACCGCGATGAACGGCGGGCTGCCCGCCGGCGTGGCCGGGAAGACCGGCACCGCCGAGGTCGGGCAGGGCCGGCCCGATCACGCGTGGTTCGTGGGCTATCAGGACGATCTGGCGTTCGCCGTCTTCGTCGAGAACGGCGGCACGGGCGCGGGCGCCGCGGTCCCGGTCGCGGCCCGCTTCCTCAACGCTCTGTAGTCGTTTTTGTCATGATTGACGGCAATTTGGGTGATATGAGGGCTTGGTGACGGCCTCCTGGTGGACACGTACTAGGGATGGAGGTGGCGTCATGGCCAATAGGAATACCGACATCCACTCCGGGGCCAAGGGCACGGAGATGGCGCCAGAACGATGGTGGACGCTGGCCGTCCGCGGCGTACTGGCGATCATCTTCGGTCTCATCGCGCTGATCTGGCCCGCGATAACCCTGAAGGCCCTGGTCATCGTCTTCGGCGTGTACGCGCTGATCAACGGAGCGACCACGATCCTGGGCGCGTTCCGGGACCGGCCCAGCGGGGAACGCGGCTGGCTGATCCTCTCCGGCCTCGTCAGCCTGGCCGCGGGTATCGCGGCCCTGGTCTGGCCGCGCATCACCACACTGGCTCTGATCTGGCTGATCGGGGCCTGGTTCCTCATCACCGGCATCGTCGAGATCGTGGGCGCGGTGATGCGGCGCAAGGAGGTCGAGGGCGACTGGAGCATGCTCCTGAACGGCGTGCTCGCGGCGCTCTTCGGCCTGATCCTGATGCTCTGGCCGGGCGCGGGCGCGGTCGCGCTGGTGGCGCTGATCGCGATCTTCGCCATCGTGCTGGGCGCCGCGATGCTGGTGCTGGCGTTCCGGGCGCGGCACGTGACGCACCATCCCGGGCATCGCGCGCATCCGATGGCGGCGTGAAGAACATCCGGGAATAGACCTCTATAGGAGGAAGCTATTCACATTTCCGGCCGTGTGTGAGGCAATCATGTTGTCCGTACGACTCGATGAGGAGGCGACATGGATGACGTGCACGCGCGGCTGGGGCGGCACCTGCTGGTCGACGGGTATCGGCTGGTTCTCGATCTGGAGCGGAGCAAGGGCTCCTGGCTGGTCGATGCCCGCGACGGCAGGAAATATCTGGACTTCTACACGTCGTTCGCCTCCGCGCCGCTGGGGATGAACCCGTTCGACGACGAGCCGGAGTTCCTGGCCCGGCTGGGCCGGGTGGCCGCCAACAAACCCGCCAACTCCGACCTCTACACCGAGGAGCTGGCCGGGTTCGTGGAGACGTTCATCCGGGTGCTGGGCGATCCTGAGCTGCCGCACCTGTTCTTCGTGGAAGGCGGCGCGCTCGCCGTGGAGAACGCCGTCAAGTGCGCCTTCGACTGGAAGAGCCGCTGGAACGAGGGGCATGGCCGCCATCCCGGGCTCGGCACCCAGGTGCTGCACCTGAGCCGCGCCTTCCACGGCCGCAGCGGCTACACCCTCTCGCTGACCAACACCGAACCCGTGAAGACCGACCGGTTCCCCAAGTTCGGCTGGCCCCGCGTCGATGTCCCCGCGATCCACTTCGGGAATGTCGAGCGGGCCGAGGAGCGCGCGCTGGACCAGGCGGCCGAGGCGTTCCGGCGGCATCCCCACGACATCGCCTGCTTCATCGCCGAGCCGATCCAGGGCGAGGGCGGCGACAACCACATGCGGGCCGGGTTCCTCCAGGCCATGCAGGAGCTGTGCCACCGGCACGAGGCGCTGTTCGTGCTGGACGAGGTGCAGACGGGGGGCGGGCTGACCGGGACGCCCTGGGCGTACCAGCAGCTGGGTCTGGCCCCGGACATCGTGGCGTTCGCCAAGAAGACGCAGGTCGGCGGGATCATGGCCGGGCGGCGGGTGGACCTGGTGCCGGACAACGTGTTCCAGGTGAGCGGGCGGATCAACTCCACCTGGGGCGGCAACCTGGTGGACATGGTGCGATCCCGGCGGCTGCTGGAGATCATCGAGCGGGACGGGCTGATCCCGCGCGCCACGATCCTGGGCGAGAAGCTGCTCGGCGCGCTGCGCGGCCTGGAGGACGAGGGCCTGGTCGAGCACGCCCGGGGCCGGGGACTGATGTGCGCCTTCGATGTGCCTGGCGATCGCGGCGAGCTGATCAGGAGACTGCGCGAAAACGAGGGCGTCCTGATGTTGCCGTGTGGCGAACGCTCGGTCCGGCTGCGTCCGGCGCTCAACGTCGCGGCGGAGGACCTGGACTTCGGCCTCAGCCGCCTGGCCGCCGCGCTGCGGCCCTGATGCGCCTACTCCGCGGTGTTCGCGGCACGCCAGAGGTCGATGGCGGTGACCCGGGAGTCCACGCCGAGCTTGGAGTAGATCCGGTTGACGTGGTTCTTCACGGTCTTCTCACTGAGGAACAGCCGTTGGGCGATCTCGCCGTTGGAGTGTCCGGTGGCGATGAGGTCCATGACCTCGGTTTCGCGCTTGCTGAGGCTCATTCCGGTCCGGTCATCGACTCTCATCCGGCCTCCGTGGGCAGAGTCAAGGCGCCGAGGCCCCCGCGCGTCCGGCGTAGCGGTTGTGGCTAGCGGTTGAGTGCGAGCATAACCCGCGATACGGACCTTTGGGGCGATGTCGGCCGACTACTCGCGCGCAATTGCCCGGTTGGCGGCACCGCGGGCGGGAAAAGCGGAAGGCCGGTCCCTAGGGACCGGCCTCTCTCGCTGGGGTGAGTGATGGGACTTGAACCCACGACATCCAGGACCACAACCTGGCGCTCTGCCAGCTGAGCTACACCCACCATGTCCGCCGCTTGATCGCTGCGTACAAGGATGAGTGTAGCGGTTTCAGGTGCCAACTACGAACTTGTAATCGCCTCGGCCACGTCGCGCGCCGTGGCCGAGTCCGGACCGGGCTGCGGCACGAAGACCGCGGCCCGGTAGTACCGCAGTTCCCGGATGCTCTCGGTGATGTCGGCCAGGGCCCGGTGCCCGCCCTGCTTCTCGGGCGAGGCGAAGTAGACCCGCGGATACCAGCGCCGGGCCAGCTCCTTGATGGAGGAGACGTCGATCATCCGGTAGTGCAGGAAGGCGTCCACGATCGGCATGTCGCGGGCCAGGAACGAACGGTCGGTCGCGATCGAGTTGCCGCACAGCGGCGCCTTCTTCGGCTCGGCCACGTGCCCGCGGATGTACTCCAGCACGATCGACTCGGCCTCGGCCAGCGTCACCCCCTCGGCCAGCGCCTCCAGCAGCCCGGAGGCGGTGTGCATCGAGCGCACGACCTCCGACATCTGCTCCAGCGCCTCCGGCGGCGGTTTGATCACGACATCCACCCCGGCGTCCACCTGGTTCAGCTCGCCGTCGGTGACCACACAGGCCACCTCGACGAGCGCGTCCCGGCCGAGGTCGAGCCCGGTCATCTCACAGTCGATCCAGACCAGCAGGTCGTTCATGACCTAAGAGTAGTGCGCGTGGTCAGCCCGCTTGGAGCGAGTCCAGCACCTGGTCAAGTACGGACACGTTGAGATTGTCGGGAATCGAGGCGTAAAACAGGGAAGGTCGCTGCCCCGGACCCTGATCCACCAGCACGAACGCGCCCGGCTCGGTCTTCCACTTCCAGTTGTTGGCCTTGGATTGCTCGGTGAAATCCATCACGTACGAGACGACCCAAGCATCCTTCCCGCTCACCTTGATCGCCTCATTCTTGACGATCTTCCGCTCGTGCGCCGGACGGTAAAAAATCGGTTCGTACGCGACGAGCAGCGCACTGGTCACATTCCGCAGATCCTGCGGCCCGCTGTACGGGAACACCTCGGGCAACCGCGCGGCGTAGATCGAGCCCACCCAGTGGTTGCCCTCGTTGCCGTCGAAGTTCTCCTGCGAGATCGCCTGGTAGCCGCTGGTGAACACCGGCATCGAGGGATTGCTCGGGGAGTTGATGCTGTCCGCCTTCGGCACCGTCCACGGATCACCGGGGAACAGGTAGGACAACCCGGCCACCGGGTCCTGGATCCGGTCCCCGCTCGGCTGCGGCAGCTCGGTGAGCGGCTGCTGGCTGGGCTGCGGCGAGGGCTCCTCGCTCGGCGGGTCCTGGGGCTGGGTCTCCGGCGGCAGCGCCGGCTCGGTCGTGCTGGGCTGCGCGACGGGCGTCTCCTCCCCCCTGTTCACGAACACGAAGATCGCGCCGCCGATCAGGGCGAGCGCCACCACGATCGCGATCCCGCCCAGAATCCACGGCGCCGGCGAGCTCTGCTTCGGCGGCCCGAACTGCGGCTGCGGCAGCATGGAGGTCGGGTTCGGCTGCCCCCACTGCGGCTGCCCGCCAGGTCCGGGACCCCACTGCTGCTGCGGCTGCTGGCCGCTCGGCTGGGTCCAGGGCGTCGACGGCGTCGACGGTGTCGTGGGTGCCGGGGGCGTCGACGGTCCGGGGAGCGGCTGCACCGCCGTGGGCGCCGCCGCCGCGGGATCGGCTGGAGTCGTCGCGGCGGCCTGCTGCTCAAGCGGATGGGTGGCATCGGTCCACTGCGAACCGTCCCACCAACGAAGCTGGGGGGAGCCGTAAGGGTCGGGGTACCAACCGGCCGGGGTCGTCGTCATGCCCGAAAGCCTAGTGAAGTCAGCATTTGTACGAGAAGCTCGCTCTGTCCTGAATGGGTTTCCCGGTAGCGGTGTGATCCAGGATCCGCAGGGTCGCGGTGCCCTTGAGGGTACCCGGCCCTGTCACCTTCCAGAGCAGCGGCAATTCCACCGATTTCGTGTCAGACTCCACCCGCTGGGTTTGCCGGGTTTTGCGCCCGTCGCTCTGCTCCCACACGTAGGAGAAGGTCCCCGCGCCGCCGTTGGTGCTGACCAACGCGACGATCTTGGCGGTGGAGTCGCAGCCCTGCACCTTCTTCGGAGCCCGCACGTCCACCTTGGCCACCTCCAGGACCAGCCCGGGCGCCTGCCGGATCCACAGGATCACCGCGGCGACCAGGATGGCCAGCAGGATGCTGCCCGCCCAGGCGGTGCGCCGCCGGGACGGGCGCTTGGCCGCGACCGGGCCCACGTGGCCGCGCAGGTCGGGAGTGTGCTGGGTGGACTGCCCCTGCCGCCAGATCTGCGCGGCCGACGTCTCGACCGGAACCCCGGGACCGAACCGCAGGCCCTGCCCGTCCGAGGGACCGGACCGGGGACCGGGCTGGGTCGGGTCCTGGCCGCGGAACACGGCGGGGTCGAGCAGCGTGCGCATCTCGCCCGTCTCCGGCACGGCGGCCGGGGGCGGCGAGGTCGGCACGCTGGCGGAGGACCACACGTGCAGCGTCTGGACCAGCCGCTCGCGGGTGGTGAACCCGGCCGGCAGCACGTCCCGCCCGCCCAGCAGGGTGTCCCTGGCCGCGCTCAGACCCCGGGTGGCGGCCATCGCCGCCGCCCGGTCCAGCAACTGCGCGGACTGGCCGGCGGCCCAGCTGGCGGCCAGACCCCTGGCCAGGCCCGACCAGGCGGCCACGTCCCGCTCCACCGAGGTGGGCTCGCTGCGCAGCGCTTCCAGCAGCCCGCGCTCGGCCAGCAGGGCCGTGCCGTCCTCGCCGATCACGATCGTGCCCGGGTGCAGCGCGCCATGGGTGAGACCGGCGGCGTGCAGGGTGAGCAGGGCCTGGGCCGACTCCACCAGGATGGTGGCGGCGCTGCCCGAGTCGGGCGTGCGCCCGCCGTCCACCAGCAGCTCGGCCACCGTGGGCATGGCCCGGCGCCCGCTGATCAGCCAGACGTCGCCGCGCGCGGTCACCAGGTCGGCCACCGGCAGCAGGCCGGTGTGCCCGCCCTGCTGCAGCCGCCGGTCCGCGCTGACCGCCGCCACCAGCCGGTCCCGCGCCGCGGGATCGGCCAGCAGGCGCTGCTCGAAACGCAGCAGGCCGGACGGAGTGCCGTCCGGCGCCACCGCGTCATGCCAGGTGCCGACCTCGCTGATCCGGACCCGCCCGGTCAGCCGGTGCCCGGCGACGCTCCCCCCGTCGTGCATTTACCGCCGCCTCCGATGCCTTCCCACGAATCGCCTCACGGCAAGTGTGGCGGGAATCAGGCCCGTCGTCATCAGGCCGACGGCGAACACCCCAGCCGCGGTCGTGGCCAGCGGGCTCTCGCTGGGCGCGGCGTCCGGGCTGGCGAGCCCGACGGTCGGCTCCTCCCGCGGCGTGGTCGGCGGCTCGGTGCTGGGCGCCGGCGTGGTCGGCGGCGGCGTGGTCGGCGGGGGAGTGGACGGCGGGGGCGTCCGCGTCGGCGTCGGCGTCCGCGACGGGGTGGGGTTCGGCGGGTTGCCGGGGATCGTCGCCGTCGGGTCGGGCGCCTCCGGGGTCGGCGACTTCGACGGCTTCTTGGTCGGCTTGGGCGTCGGCTTCTTGGTCGGCTTGGGCGTCGGGGTCGGCTGGGGTTGCGGAGCCTGGGTGGTGGGCGCGGTGGTCGGCGGGGCGGGGTCGGTGGGGTCCTCCGCCGGTGCCGTCGACTCCTCCGGGACCACCGGCTCCTCGGTGTCCTCGACCTCCTCCACCGGCACCTCGGCGTCCACCGCCGAGGCGGTCGGCGAGACCGTGGTCTCCCCGGCCTGCAGGGTGGTGCCGCTGAGCGACCCGACCACCACCGCGGTGCCCCCGGCGATGACGGCCATGCCGACCACGGTGATGCCGATCTTTATGATCGCCTTGCTGAACAGGCCGCCGCCCAGCTTGCTCTCGCCCAGGGCGGTGTTGACCTCGGGGGCCTCCTCGGTGAGCGGGAAGAACGGCAGCAGCAGCCCGGCCAGCGCGGCCAGGCGGCGCCGCCCGCGCTCCTCCCAGTTGTCGCCGTACGCGTCGGCGGCGACGCCCTCCAGTTCGCGCAGGAACGACTCGGCCGAGGGCGGGCGGTCCGCGGGATGCTTGGCCATGCCGCGCTCGATCAGGCCCTGCAGCTGGGGCGGGACCTCCTCGATCGGGGGCGCGGCGGCCTGGTGCTGGCGGGCCAGCGCGGCCAGGTTGGTGGCGCGGAACGGCCGGGTGCCGGTGAGGCACTCGAAGAACACCACGGTGGCCGCGTAGACGTCGGTGGCCGGGCCCGCCGACGCGCCGGACCACTGCTCCGGCGCCATGTACGCCGGGGTGCCGGACACGTTGGTGCCCTCCCCGGCCCGGGCGGCGATGCCGAAGTCGACCAGCTTGCTCTGGCCGTCGGCCTCCACCATCACGTTCTCGGGCTTGAAGTCCCGGTGCACGATGCCCATCTCGTGGGCGATCCCCAGGCCGATCACCGCACCCTTGAGCACGACCAGCGCCGCCTCGGGACCGGTCGGGCCCTCGGAGCGGAGCATCGCGCGCAGCGAGACGCCGTCCACGAGCTCCATCACGATGGCGGCGCCCTGGGGGTGCTCGACGTACTCGTAGAATCTGGCGGCGTGCGGGTTGCGCTCCATCAGCGCGAGCAGGCGGGCCTCGTGCCGGAAGCGGGCCACGAAGCTCAGGTCGGAACGCAGCTCCTCGGACAGGTATTTGATCGCCACCAGCGTGCCGTCGGCATCGTGTCTGGCGAGAACCACCTGCCCCGCGCCGCCGGTCCCCAGCTCGCGCATCTCGGTGTAGCCGGGAACGCGCCAGGCGGCCGGTCTGCCGTACATAACGGTCTCCTTACAATCCCCGGGCCCCCCGCCACGACGAACACGTATCCTAGTGATCCACAAGACGGTGAAGCGAATAGTCACGACATAGTCGTGGATGGTGTCAGAAAGAGACCATTGTGGCGTACGTGACGAAATGTCATTGGATGATCGCGCAATTGGCGACTTTTTGGTCTCGGGTGGGCGCGCGGCCGAAGGCCGGGTCGGTCACCGCGGCCAGGCTGTAGTAGGTGTCGCAGAGCGTGCCGAAGTCGAAGGTCACCGTGACCGAATAGCTGGTCTCGCCCGACAGCGCGAAGGTCTGCGTGTTCACCGGGTTGGAGCCGCCCTCGCCGCGCGCGTAGGTGGTGGTCAGCTTGACCGGGCCCGGGCCGTCCGTGGTCACCCGGACCGTGCTCGTGATGTTCCCGTTGCCGTCCCGCTGCCCGCCCAGGCTCACCGCGAGGCCGATGACCTTGGGCGGGTCACAGTCCGCCTTGACCTCTTTCCGCACGCTGCCGGAAGGTCCGTCCGGATCGGTGCTCGCGGTGAAGCCCACCGCGCCCGTGCAGACCGCCTTCGGGAAGGTGTAGGTGAAGGTCCTGGTGTAGGAACGCTGGCCGGACAGGCGCAGCGCCTGCAGGGTGGAGGACTGGCTCGCGCCGGTGAAGTCGCCGTTCAGCTCGATCCGGCCGGTGCCGTCGGTCGCCACCTTGACGGTCGCGGTGGCGGTCTTGCCGCTCTTGTCGATCGCGACCGACTGCACGGCCAGGTCGGTCACCTGGGTCGGGCAGGCGGCGACCTTGGCGGTGGCGGTCACGGCGCCGGTGGCGGCGGCCGGGCTGGTGGTGGCCACGATGCCCCAGGTGCCGGCGCAGGGCCGGGTGCCCAGGTCGCGGCTGACCGCCTTGGTGTATTTCTTCGCCCCGCTCAGCGCCATCGACTGGGAGCCGACGACCTTGCCGTTCACGGTGAACTTCACGGTCAGCGTGGTCTTGGCGACGCCGTCGGTGACCACCGAGACCGTGCCCTTGGCCAGCGGCGCCGACGCCGAGGAGGCCAGCGAGAGACCGCCGACGTTCACCCCGAGCACCTTGGTCGGCGCGTCCTTCGTGGGGGTGGGGGTGGGCGTCGGATCGGGTTCAGGCGTCGGTTCCTGGGTGGGTTCCTCGGTCGGCTCTTCCGTGGGTTCCTCGGTTGGTTCCTGGGTGGGTTCCTCGGTGGGTTCCTCCGTCGGCTCCTCGGTGAACTCCGCGGTCGGCGACGGCAGCTCCTCCGCCACCACCGGGGTCACGTCCTTGATCGGCTCGTCGCTGGAGCCCAGGACGTACGCGGTGATCCCGCTGCCCGCCACGACCAGGGCCACGGCGCCGATGACGACCTTGCCCAGCAGGCTGCGCCCGAACGCGCCGAGCGAGGACTTGAACAGCGTGGTGCCCACCTGCGGCACGCTCCCGCCGCCGCCCATCGGGAACAGGCCCGCGGCCAGGCCGGCCAGCGCGGCCAGCTTGCGGCGGCCCGTCGCCTCCCAGTCGGGCCCGTACGCGGCGACGGCCACCGCCTCCAGCTCGGCCACGAACATGGCCGCGGTGGCGGGCCGCAGGCGCGGGTCCTTCGCCATGCCCCGCTCGATCAGGCCGCGCACCGGCACCGGCACGTCCCCGGCTGGGATCGGCGCGGTCTGGTGCATGTGCATCAGCACCACATGCTCGGTCGCCTGGTACGGCCGCCGCCCGGTCAGGCACTCGTAGAACACCGCCGTGGCGGCGTACACGTCGGTGGCGGGGGAGGCCGGATGCCCAGCCCACTGCTCCGGCGCCATGTACGCCGGGGTCCCGGCCGGGGTGCCGGCGTCGCCCGCCTTCACCGCGATGCCGAAGTCGACCAGCTTGCTGCTGCCGTCGGCCGGGACGACCACGTTCTCCGGCTTGTAGTCGCGGTGCACGACGCCCCGCTGGTGGGCGGCGGCCAGGCCGAGGAGCGAGCCCTTGAGCACGGCCAGCGCCGCCTCGGCCCCGGTGCCGCCTTCGGCCCGCAATAGCGCGCGCAGCGGCGCGCCGTCGATCAGCTCCATCACGATGGCCGCGCCTTCGGGTGTCTGCACGTATTCGTACAGTTTCACCACGTGCGGGTCGTCGACCTCGACGAGCAGGCGGGCCTCGTCGCGGAAACCGTCGAGGAAGCCCGGCTGCCCACGCAAGTCCTCGGAGAGGTACTTGATGGCCACATGGGCGCCGGACGCCTCGTGCACCGCGAGCACGACTCGGCCTCCGCCGCCGACTCCGAGAGTGCGCACCTCGGCATAGCCGGGTACGCGCCAGTCGCCGGGGGGAACCATGGAGGCCTCCTGTGGTGGTGCATGAAGTAGACGCCCTGCCGAACCGATCGGTTGACCGGATTGTTCGGAATTGACGTGTGACGCCGCGTGAGCGGATCAACGTTAGGGCGACAAAAGGAGACCTCTCGGACTATGTCCGTTTTTGTAAGAACAATGGACCACTCTGGACAGGACCACTTCGCGCGTCGAAGGGAACGCCAAAGAGAACGGTCGAGCCGTCGGCGGCAGCCGTACCCCTAGATCACGCGTTCCAGGAGGCGGAGCTCTTCGCGTGGGCGGGGCACCTCAAGGGCAGGAGTGCCCAGGATGCGCCGTACGTCGATCGCGCCCGGATCGCCCTCGCGGGCCCCCGGCACCTGGGAGTGGCCGAAATGCCCTCCTCGCGCCCACAGGCGGCCATCGCCTCCGCCTGCGAGGGAGTGCGGGAACGGCAGGGGTGGACCGGCCGGCCAGCGGCGGGGCACCTCCCAGGAGTCGAGCCAGGCCAGGATCTCGTCCAGCCCGTCGAGCTTGCTGTCGGTGAAGGGTTCCTGTACCGAGCCGAGCACCCTGATCTGGATGCACGCCCGGCCATGCCGGTTCAGGTCGCCGCCCAGGCCGCAGGCCGCCCGGGAGGGCGGGAGCTGCTGGACGATCTGCCCGAGCACCGGGTTCCACACCAGGTGCGCGGGGCGGTTCAGCTGGACGAGCCGCTGAGCGACGGATTTGGCCGAGATCCCTTGTGGGTCGGTCGGCCAGATGAACCAGACCACCCGAGGCGCGCCGCCGTTCATGGGGCCGGCGTCCTGGGGAGCGGGAATTCGACTGGCAACGGGTAGCCATGCCTGGGCCACTGTGCCCCCTCATGTCCTTGGTCGCCTGTTTTCTCCCCTTGTGATCTCTGCGCGAAACTTATGATCTCTGGACGTGTTCGGGGGGTTATGTGGGCTCGCTCGCGGCGGGCACGGTCGGCGTCGGGGACGCGGACACCGTCGGCGACGGGCTCGGCGCGCGCGGGGTCGTCGTCTGCTGGGGCACGCCGTCCGGCGGCGTCTGGGCGTTCTCGCCGCGCCACCACACCTTGCACACCGGATTGCCGCCCGCGGACCGGAACGCGACCGTCGCGCTCCCCGCCTCGCCAGGTTCGCTCACCGTGAGCGTCACTCTGCCGGTCGCGCCCGCCTTCAGCCGGCCCTTCCTGGCCGAGATCGTGGCCCCGCCGGAGACGGTGGCCGTCCAGGACAGGGCGGCGTTGCGCGCGGTCAGCCAGATCACGTCGCCGGTGGTGTCGCCGATGTCGCCGGGGCAGCTCAGGCCCAGCGCGGGGGAGGTGGGCCGGGCCGTGCGGCTCTTGGTGGGCGTCGGCGTCGGCCTGGGCTGGGAGATCGGGGTCGGCTGGACCGCGGGGGCCGAGCCCGGCGCGGCGGTGGAGCTCTCCGGCGGATCCTCCGACGGGATCTCCGCCGGGGTCTCCTCAGGATCTTGGATCGATCCATCGGAAGGCAGGTCCAGCTGCGGCTGCGTGCTGGGCGGCGGCATCGCCTCGATCCTGATGCTGCCGGCCGCGTCCTGGCCGCTGACCCAGGCCAGCGACCCGGCCGCCGCCACCACGCAGGCCAGCGTGGCCACGATCGGCGTCACCTTGCGCCGTCCCCGCGCCCTGCGCCGGTCGGGCGCGGCCCGGCGGCCCCGCTTCTGCCGGAACTCGGCGGTCACCGGGAAGCCCTCCCGGTCGAACCGGTCGGCCCGCTCGGTGATCAGCACCCGGGTCTGGTCCCGGTCCGGGTTGACGCAGGTGTCCACCACCCGGCGGCGCAGCGACAGCGGCGGATACATGATCGGCACCAGGTCCAGCAGCCGCCCGGCCGCCACGTGCTTCTTGCGGCCCTCCGCGCAGACCTCGCAGCCCGCGATGTGCCGGGTCAGCTTCTGCCGCAGCAGCGCGCTGAGCGGCCCGTCCCAGGAGTCGAGCAGGGCCGACACCTGCGGGCAGTGCGCCCGGCCGACCCGCGCCAGGATCACGGCGGCGGCCGCGTTCTCCAGATGGTCGACGCCCCGGGTCAGCCGCTGGGCGGCCTGCCGCGCGGTGAGCCCGAGCACCGCGCTCACCTCCGCCGGGGCAAGACCGTGCCGGAGCGTCAGTTCGAGCACCTCGCGCTCCTGGCGGCTGAGCTCGCCCAGCGCCTCGTGCACGGCCAGGCTCAGCTCCGGGTCCTCGGCCTCCTCCACGGCCGGGGCCGCTCCCGTGGCCGTACGGCCGGAGGAGCGGGCGGCGCACTGGAAGCGGGTCAGCGCGTACAGCCAGGCGCGCAGCCGGATCGGCTCCTTCAGGCGGTGCACCGAGCTCTGCGCGGTGACCATGGCGTCGTGCACGGCGTCCGCGGCGGCGTCCAGGTCGCGCAGGCAGGTGTAGGCGTAGTCGGTCAGCCGGTCCGCGTACGCGTCGTAGAGACTGGCGGGTGCGTGCGCGTCGGCCTGGCGCAGCGCCTCCAGTAAACGGTGATCGTCGGCGCGGCCGACGTTCGGCCATCCGGGCAACGGTGTCCTCCCCGAGATCGGGACCAGTAACGGAATCGGCGTGCTCTGCCAGGCCCCACACGAAAAAGACGCTCGTTTCCGGACGCGCGTTTACGGCGCACTGATCCATGCCCAAGTGGCATGAGCTGGGAAAACAGGGACGCCGGGCCCCTGGTGGGACCCGGCGTGCCGGTGGTGTTGGTGGGACCGCGCTACTGCACCGCGCTGGGGCAGTTGGGGGTGCAGAGACGGCGGGCGATGCCCTTGAGGAAGATGTTGCGGATCTCCAGCACGGTCTGCGGGAAGTAGGCCGTGCCGCCGGTCGTGCGGGCGATCCGAGTCATCTGGGTGCGGTTCCCGTCGGCCTCGGTGTTGAACGAGATGATCAGGATGCTGACCGGTTTCTGCGGGTCGAAGGCCTTCTTCAGCCGCTGCAGGATCCCGGCGTTGGAGATCCCGCCGGACGGGTCGTCGTTGCCGACGCCGTCGGTGAAGAGCAGGATCGTGTTGATCTTGTCGGCCTGGTACTCCTTGGTCATCTTCTGGTAGGCGGCCCACAGCGTGTCGTTCAGGCCGGTGTTGCCGGTCGGGATCGCCTTGAGCTCCGCCAGGTTCTTGGCGACCAGCTCGCGCCGGGTGACCCCGTTCAGCTGCTGGGCCAGCGGGCCGATCGGGATCGTCTCCTTCCAGTCCACCTTCTGGCCGTTCAGGTTGTCGGAGAAGACCCAGGTGCCGATCTCGGTCTTGTCCGGGAACAGCTTGAGGCCCTCGATGCCGACATCGGAGATGGCCTTCATCCGGGTCACGCCGGTGTTGTCGGCGGGCAGCGCCATCGTGCCGGAGATGTCGACGAGGGAGAGCAGCCGGGTGCCGAGGCTGACCCGCTTCCAGGACTGGGCCAGCGTGGTGACGGTCTTGGCGTCGGGGAGCGGCAGGGCGGTGGGGGCCTTCGGGTTCAGGCCCTGGGCCGCGGTGAGCGCGCTGCCGATGCCGTCGGGGGTGCGGAAGCCGTACTCCTGGATGGTCTTCTTGGACGCGGCGGACCCCAGTTCGGTGACGAACTCCTTGGCGGCCTTCGTGGCCGCTGCGTCGTTCTTGATCGTGCTGACGACCGGGTAGTCCAGGTTGACCGTGCCCTCGGCCGGGTAGAGCGCCACCGCCGCCGCGTCGTTCTTGGCGTTGAACGCCCAGACCGACTGCTCGCTGGTGACGCCGATGGGCACCCGGTTGGCGGTCTTGGCCAGGGTGGCGAACAGGCTGTCGGGGGAGGTCACCTTCGACTCCGACAGCTGCCGGAGCACGCCCACCAGCAGCTCGTCGGTGTTGGCGCCGCCGCTGGCCTTGAGCACTCCGGCGGCGGCGGCCAGCGCGCCGAGCCCGGCCGCGTTCAGGCCGGGGTCGAGCACCAGCACCCGGACCTTCTTGGCCAGGCCGTCGGGGTTGGCGGCGTTGGCGGCGTTCACCATGCCGGTCCAGCTCGGGGTGAAGGCGGAGGCCAGCTGCTCGGCGGCGGCCTTGGGCGCGGTGAGCACCACGGGGGACTGGGCCACGTTGCCGAGCACCTCGGGCGCGCTCTCCTTGGGCAGCCCGGCCAGCCAGAGGCTGGAATCGGGGATCCACAGGTCGGGCCGGGGCGCGTCGCCGACCCCGGAGAAGGCCGCCGCCACGCCCGCCGAGTCGGATCCGGAGACGGTGACCGCTATGCACTTGCCGTCCACCGTCTTGCCGGACTTGCCGAACCGCTCAGCGATCTTCGCCACCGCCGGTTCGACGTCCTTGGACGTCACGACCTTCAGCGCCACCTTGTCCACGCCGCAGCCGGGGCCCTCCTTGTTGACCACCACGTACGCGGCCACGCCGAGCAGCACCGCGAGCGCGACCGCGCCGGCCAGTGGCACCAGCACTTTGCCCGCGCCACCGCGCCGCCGCGGCGGGGGCTCCGGGTAGGGGTTGTAGCCGCCTTCGAGTTCATCGGTGCGATGGCGTCCGCCCACGGTGGCCTCTTTGGTGTCGATTGACTCCCGACGGTACGCGCCAGCGTTACGCCATATAGGGAGATTCTCCGTAATGCTTACGGAACGATAGCGGCAAGCCTAAGAACGGCAAAACCGCACTTCTAGTGCAATGATTACTTTCCGTATATATAGAGATTTGGTCTGTATCGGTGGACGCGATACATCTTGACATGGCCAAGACGCGATGTATCGTGATGGGCAACGGTCACGAAATTTCGGGTTTTGGTGCAGGGGTTGCTGTGCAGGGGACGCCGGGGGAGCCGCGAGACGTGGTGGTCAGGCGCCGTCCGGGTGACCTGTTACTGATCCAGTTCGCGCCGCCCGGAGTCACCCCCGCCGTACGGCACAGCCTGCGCGGCCTGGCGAATCTACGCGAAATCGTGATGAAGGAACGGCTCTGCCGCGCCTGGACCGACCCCGGCGGCGCCCAGTGCGTGATCCGCGAACTCCGCGCGGCCGGTCTCGACCTCGCGGTGGTGACCCTTCAGTGGCAGCAGGAGTGGCCGCGCCACGCCTTGCGCCCCTCGTGCACGGCCGCCGCCGCCAGGATCAGCGCCACCGCCGGATCCACCCACCACCAGCCGATCGTGTTCAGCGCCAGCCCCAGCAGCACCCCCGCCGCGGTCACCGCGCAGAGCAGGTTCTGGGTGCCCTCGCCCTCCGTGGCCGCCGAGCCGAGCCTGGCCCCGACCCGCCGCTTGGCCACCCCCAGCAAGGGCATGCTCACCAAGCTGATCGTGGTGACCACGATGCCCAGCGTGCTCGGCGTGGCCCGGTAGCCCTGGCTCAGATCGTGCGCCACGTGCAGCACGAGATAGGGCGCCAGCAGCCAGAAGCTCACCGCCACCGCCCGGGACGCGGTCTGCTCCGCGTTCAGCGAGTGCAGCCGGGCGCCGGTGAACCGCCAGATCACGATGAGGCTGGCCAGTGCCTCGACCAGCGCGGAAAGACCCCAGCCGACCAGCGCCACCGAATGCGCCAGCGCCCCCGACCACAGCCCGAGCAGGCTCTCGGCGCCGAGCCAGCCGAGGGTCGCCACGGACAACAGGCGAGCCCGGCGCGCGTCCCTCAGCCAGCCGGCTTCCTGCACGGCCGGATGTACGTGCGTTCGCTGGTCAGGCACCTTGACCTCCGATCGTCGCCCATCCGGCCACATGCAGCGGAGAGTACTGTATCGGTCACCATAGGTAATCGGCGACTGATGGCTTAAAGGAGCGGCAACGGTACGCTGGCCTGATGGTCATCGAGGTGGACTCCGCCGCCGACCCGCGGATCGCGGACTACACCCGCCTGCGCGACACCGACCTGCGCAAGGCGCTGGAGAGCGAACAAGGCCTGTTCCTGGCCGAGGGCGAGAAGGTCATCCGCCGCGCCCTGGCCACCGGCCACCCGCTCCGCTCGCTGCTGACGACCCGCAAGTGGCTGCCCTCCTTCGCCGACCTGCCCGCCGACGCGCCCGTCTACGTGGTCTCCGACGCGGTGATGGAGAACATCACCGGCTTCCAGGTCCACCGGGGCGCCCTCGCGTCCATGGGCCGCCTGCCGCTCCCGGCCGTCCAGGATCTGCTGGGACCCGCGCGCCGCGTCCTGGTCCTGGAGGACCTGGTCGACCACGGCAACGTCGGCGCGATCTTCCGGTGCGCCGCCGCGCTCGGCGTGGACGCGGTCGTGCTCTCGCCGCGCTGCGCCGACCCGCTCTACCGCCGCGCGGTCAAGGTCTCCATGGGCGCCGTCTTCGCCATCCCGTACGCCCGGATGGCCGACTGGTACGGCGGCCTCGCCGACCTGCGCCGCGCGGGCTTCCAGACCCTCGCCCTCACCCCCGACCAGAACGCCCCCGCGATCGACAAGATCCCCCTCGCCGACCGGGTCGCCCTGCTGCTGGGCTCCGAGGGCGACGGCCTGTCCTCGCACTGGCTGGCGGAGGCCGACCACGGCGTGTCGATCCCGATGAGCCCGAACGCGATGGCCCTCGGCGTCGACTCCCTCAACGTGGTCGCCGCCGCCGCTATCGCTTGCCACGCGCTGCTGCGCTAGTCCGGCCGACCGCCCAGTCGATCATTGTGCGGGCGCTGGCGTAACGCCGGGCCTCGGTGGCCTCGCCGAGCACGACGCCCATGTAGGTGTGGCCGAGCTTGGTGGCCACGAAGCTCAGGCAGTAGCCCGCCGCGCTGGTGTAGCCGGTCTTCAGGCCGATCACGCCGTGGCCCAGCAGCTCGTTGGTGTTGTGCCAGGTGTGGCGGCCGAACTTGCGCGCCTTGGTCTTGGCGATGGTGGCGATCACCGGGTCCCGCATCGCCACGCGGGCCAGCGTGACCTGGTCCCGCCCGGTCGAGTAGGCCCCGGACGCGGGCAGCCCGTCCGGATTGACGTAGCGGGTGTTCCGCAGGTTCAACCGGTGCGCGGCGGCGTTCATCTTGGCCACGAACTTGCGCGTGCCGGGGCCGTACCGTTCGGCCAGGGCGTGCGAGGCGTCCGCGCCCGAGTTGAGGAGCAGGGCGTACAGCAGGGCGCGCACGGTGAGGCGCTCGCCCGCGCGCAGCCCGCCCGTGGTGGCGCCCCGGGAGGCGGCGTAGCTTACGTCGGCGCTGGTGATCCTGATCACGTCGTCCAGCGAGGACTCCCGGCGGACCACGTAGGCGGTCATGACCTTGGTGAGGCTGGCCACCGGAACCCGGCGGGTCTCCCGCTTGGCGTAGTGGATCGTTCCCGTGGTGGCGTCCACCAGGTACGCGACACGCGCCGAGACCGGAGGCGCGGGTGCCGCGACAGCCGTGCCGGGAAAGGCGAGGATCAGAATCAGTGCGAAGAGGGCCCCGAGGCGCATACGCATGTGGTCATGATCGCATGCCGGCCGGTCGGGGTAAGGCTGCGAAACAGCCGGTTCGTCTCGGGGGGGATTAGATGGCAGGACGTTTCATCATCAGCAAGGACAAGGGCGGCGTCTTCCGGTTCAAGCTGGTCGCGGGCAACGGCCAGACGCTCGCGGTCAGCGAGGGCTACGCCAGCAAGGCGGCGTGCGTGAACGGGGTGGAGGCCGTGCGGCGGCACGCGGTGGACGCCAAGATCGACGATTCGGCGCTGGAGCCGCTCCGGATCTAGACCTCGGCGGGTTCGTTCTCCCGCGCCGCCGGAGCGTTCGCGCGCCGGCGGCGCCGCCACACCAGCAGCACGACGACGGCGATCAGCGCGGCCAGCGTCAGACCCCCGTAGAGGGGAGAGGTCGCGGCCAGTTTCAGCCACGCCCACACCCCGGCGTACAGGCCGAACGCGGTCACCGGGACCCAGGTCACGCAGCCGACGGCGCTCGCCACCAGATACCAGCGATAGTTCACCCGCAGCGCGCCCGCCACCCACGGCAGCGTGTGGCGCAGCCCGCCGGGCACCCAGAAACACCCGAAAACCGAGAGCGCGCCCCACCGCCGGACCAGGTTCTCCACCTTCGCGATGCGCTCTTTGCCGATCTTGCGCCCGACCCGCGTCTCGGGCAGCTTCGCGCCGAGCTTCTTGCCGCCCCAGTAGTAGAACTGGAACGCGCCGAACAGGGCGATCCCGCCCACCAGCACCAGCAGCCAGTACGGAACGCTGTCGACGATCCCGAAGAGGCTATCCATGGTGCGACCTCCCCGGAACGCGTCGATACCTAAGGACAGGCTTACCTAATCAATGCCGGTTCCGCAACTGCAAGCGGACGGCAAGCTCCGATCAACCATCCGCGCGTACATCTAAGTGTGAGCGTAGCTGGAGGGAAGATCATGAATACACATGGCGAGATCATGCCGGTTCTGGCCGGGGGCACCGGCACGGCCGTCAGATTGTTCCTGGCCACGCTCGCGGCCATCGGCGCGTACGTGGGCGTGGGAATCGCCCACGTCACGCCAGAACGGTCGATCACGCTGTCGGCGCGCACGGTCCCCGCCGAGGTCGCCGCCGCGCCCGCCGTCGGCATCGTCTCGGTCGCCGCGCTCGACGCCGGCACCGGCTGCGACCGCTCCTACCGGGTGCAGAGCGTGGTCCCGCCCGCCCCCGGCGGCGTCAGCTACGGCTGGACGCTCCAGCGCTGGAGCACCGGCGAGCGCGCCTGGCAGAGCTACCTGGTCACCTCGGGCGGTTTCGCCGGGGACGCCAGGACCCTGCGCTGGGACCCGCGCGTGGTGGCCAACCCCGGCTGGTACCGGGCCGTGCTCGCCGTCGAAGGCGACACCTACCGCAGCGAGAAGTTCGAGGTCAGCTGCTGAGCGCCCGCTCCGCCTCGGTCACCCACCGGGGCACGCCCACCCGCCGCGCCACCGCCAGCGACTTCTGGTAGTGCTCGGTCGCCTCAGGTAAGCCCAGCTTGACGGCCAGATCCCCGAGCGTCCTGGCCACCGGCCACAGCGCCACGACCCCCGTGCCCGCCCCCGCGATCCGGTCGTTGAACGGCTTCAACGCCGCGTACGCCTCCCGCATCCGGTCGGCGTCGTCGAGCAGCAGCCCGGCCAGCGCCCGCCAGATCATCGCCAGCTCGTAAAGGAAGTCGCCCCGGACGGGTTCCCGGGTGGCGGCGATCACCTGCGCGTCCCGCAGATGCCCGGCCGAGGCCAGCGTCACCGCGTACGCGTCCAGGGTCCACTTGGCGCCCCGCTGGTGCGCCTCCTCCAGCGCGTCCACCATGTCGGCGGCCTGCCCCTGCACCAGGTGCAGGCAGAAGGTGGCGATCAGCGGCAGGTCCTGGCGGCCCTCCAGCATCCCGGCTCGGGCGGTCAGCCGGGCCGCGTTCCGGTAGGCGCGCTCGGCGCCCGGGTAGTCTCCGGAGATCATGAGGCGCTGGCCCGCGTACCAGGCCCCGACGGCGGCCGGCGCGGACAGGTCGTACTGCTGGCCGAGCCGCTCGGCCCTGGCCAGCTGCCGGTCCGCCTCGGCGAAGTCGCCGCGGGCCGCCGCGCACTCCAGCAGCACCAGGTGGGCCAGCGTCTGCACCGCGATCTGCCCCGACTCCGCGCCGACGCGCAGCAGCTCCCTGCCGATGTCCTCGCGCTCGTCGACCTGCGCCATCGTGTACGACTGCCGCAGCCGCCCGCTCAGCGCCATCGCCAGCAGCTCGGGGTCGCCGCTCGCCCTGGCCAGCTCCTCGGCCTCCAGCGACGCCTGTCCGCCCCGGGGGGTGGCCGAGCCCTCCAGCTCCAGCGCGAGCGTGGCCAGCAGGCTGGCGCGCAGCGACTGCTCGCCCTCGCCCGCTGGGAGTTCCAGCAGTGCCTTCTCGGTGACGTCGACGATCTCCCAGGCGGTCCTGGTGAAGTCGCGGGCGATGCCCTTGTGCGGCACCGCGAGAGCGGCGGCCACCCGGGCCGTCATCTCCAGGTCGCCCAGCGGCAGCGCCACGTCCATCGCGTCCCGCCGGTGCGCCCGGGCGGCGGCCATGTCGCCGCAGAGCGCCAGCGCCCGGATCAGCCGCAGCTGCAGCTCCAGCCGCTCCTTGCCCGGGCTGCCGCCGGCCCGGTCGAAGGCCGCGATCGAGCGTTCCCACTGGGACGCCGCCTCCCGGTGCGCGAACCGGGAGGAGGCCTGCTCGGCGGCCAGGCCCGCGTACCTGACGGCCTTGGCCGCGGTCTCGGCGGTGCCGGCCAGGTCGTAGTGGTGGGCCAGCGCGGCCACGTCGCCCGGGTTGCGCTTCTCGATGACCGAGGCCACCGCGGCGTGCAGCCGGGAGCGGCGCAGCCGGGACGCGTCGGAGTAGAGGGTGTCGCGGACCAGGCCGTGGTCGAACCGGAGCCGCCCCGGGCCTGGTTCGGTGACCAGACCGGCCAGCAGCGCGGCCTCGACCGCGTCCACCACCAGGTCCTCGTCGCCGGAGATGTCCACCAGCACGTCCACGTCCACGTCCCGGCCGATGACGGCGGCCTGCAGCAGGATCTGCTGGGCCTTCTCCGGCAGCCGGGCGATCCGCCGCCGCAGCACGTCGCGCACCCCGGACGGCACCTCGGAGATGTCCTGCTCGGCCGCCAGCAGCCGCACCGTCTCGATGACGAAGAACGGGTTGCCGCCGGTCCGCTCCACGATCGCGGCGACCACCTCGTCCTCCACGTCGCCCGCGCTGGTGGCGCGCACCAGCGCGGCCGTGTCCGCGGGGGACAGGCCGTCCAGCTCCACCCGGACCGGGCCGAGCCGGGCCAGCGCGGCCAGCACGTCCTGCTGCGGGTCGTTGAGCTCGTTGTCCCTGCACGTCACCACCAGCAGCACCCGGCTGGCGGCGAGCAGGCTGGGCAGCGCGCGCAGCAGGGCCAGCGTCTGGTCGTCGGCCCAGTGCAGGTCTTCCAGGGTGATCAGCAGCGGGGCCTCGCGGGCCACGCCGGACAGGAAGCCGCCGACCGCGCGGTGCAGCCGGAACCCGCCGGAGGCCTCGTCGTCGCCGGTGTCGGGGGCGTGGTCGTCCAGCAGGGGGGCGAGCAGCGCGCCGTACTCACCCGCGCCGCGGCGGGCGATCAGCGTGCGCAGCACCTCCACCCAGGCCCAGCCGGGCGGGGTGGCCGGGCTGTCGGGGCAGGCGCCGCCGGCCGCGATCCAGCCGTGGCTCTCCAGCTGCCCGGTGAGCTGGCGCAGCAGCATGGTCTTGCCGGCGCCCGCGTCGCCGCCGATGACGGCGATGGTGAGCCGTCCCGACTTGGCCCGAGGCGCGGCGGCGGCCAGCGTGGTGAGCTCGGCGTCCCGGCCGACGAACGGCTCCGGCTCCAGCGGCGGCACCGAGCCGACCTCGACCGGGCGGGGCGGCCAGCTGGCCGTGCTCTCCAGGCGGCGCGGCGCGGCCGTCAGCTCCAGGCCCGAGTCCTGGGCCAGGATGTCGGACTCCATCTTGCGCAGCGCCGGGCCCGGGTCGATGCCCAGCTCGTCGGCGAGGATGTTGCGCGCCTTGCGCAGCGCGGCCAGCGCGTCACCCTGCCGCCCGCACCGGTACAGGCCCAGCGCGAGCAGCCGCCAGCCCTCCTCGCGGAGCGGGTTCTCGGTGGTCAGCGCCTCCAGGTCGGGCACGGTCTCGGCGTGCAGCCCGAGCCGCAGCCCCGCGTCGGCGTGCCGCTCCCGCGCCACCAGGCGCAGCTCGTTGAGCCGGGTCACCTCGGCCTCGGCCCACGACTGGTCGGCGAAGTCGGAGTACGGCGTGCCCTGCCACAGCCCCAGCGCGGACTCCAGCCGGGCCCTGGCCGTCTGCGGGTTCTCGTCCAGGCGTTCCCCGGCGGCCCGCACGGTGGCCTCGAACCGGAGCGCGTCCACCTGCTCGGGGGCGGCCCGCAGCGCGTAGCCGGAGGCGACCGTGACCAGCAGCCGGTTGGGGCCGCCGCGCGGCCGGTTGGGCTCCAGCACCCGGCGCAGCCGCGAGATGTACACCTGCAGGCCCGACTGCGCGCCCTTGGCGGCGTCGTCCGCCCACAGGTCGAAGATCAGCGTGTCCACCGGCACGACCTGCCCGCGGGCGACCAGAAGCCGCGCCAGCACGGCCCGCTGCCGCAGGCCGCCGAGGTCGAGCTCACTCTCGCTCTCGTTGTCGGCGCCGTACGCTTCGACCGGTCCCAGGACCCGGAAGACCACCTTGCTCATGTCAGCCGCCACGCTATGCGCGCCGCCAAACTGTGCACAAGCTTCTAGACATGGCCGACATCCTCACTATCTCCAACTGTGATCGGGTCATTGTCCCGCAAGATCACATTGTCGGGGCGCGCTCCGCCTCAGTCGGCAGGCTGTTACCCCGCTTACGGAGTATCGCCCAGCCGCCGAGCGCCAGACCCCCCCACGGGATCTCGATTGTGTACGTCCAGAACCCGAACAGCAGCGCCGCCGCAGTGGCCCCGCCCGCTGGCTGGCCAAAGGTGATCAGAAGCGCGGCCACCCCGCCCTCCATGATCCCGGCACCGGACGGCGTGATCAACGCGGTGGTCAGCACCCGGCTGAGCGCGAAGACGGCGATCGACTGGGCCAGTCCTGGATAAGAGCCGGTGGCCTGCAGGCAGAGCACCATGATCAACCATTGCAAGCCGAGGAACAACACCATTCCGGCCGAAAGCCCCGCCCACCGAGTGTGGACCACCCCGGCGGTGTCGGCCCTGAGCCGGTTCAACGCTTCAGAAGCGGCGTGTTCCGCCGGGCGGAAGCGATGCGGGAGCAGCTTGATCATCGTGTCCAGGGCCCGGCCGAGAACCGCGGCCGCCCGGTCCCAGTACAGCGCCGCCGCGACGACCGTGACCAGCGCCAGGATCGAGACGCCGCCGACCCAGCCCGCGCGGGACACGGCGGGACTCATCGCCTGCCCCGAGGCGACCAGGGCGAGGATCCCGACCGCCGGCAGGATGAACCGGAACAGCGTGTTCCAGATGCCGCTCACCAGCGTCAGCACCACCACCGAGCGAACCGGGAAGCCCCAGCCCTTGGTCATCGCGAAGGTGAGCGCCACCCCCGCCGCGCCGCCGAACGGCAGCAGGTTGCTGACCGCGCTGCCCGCCGCGTTCAAGGTCAGCCCCTGGGCGTGGCTGAGGCCGGGCAGCGAGCTGGTCAGCACGTGGCTGTAGGCGATCAGGCTGGCCAGCCAGACGGCCGCCATCAGCAGCACCGTGCCCCAGTCGAGCCGCCCGAACAGGGCGCCGATCTCGGTCCACGACACGTGCTTGCCGGTCAGCCCGCCGACGATGCGCGGCAGGAACACGATCAAGGTCACGGCCAGGCCGAGCGAGGCGGCCGACAGGGCCACCCGCAGCCACTTGTTCACGTTCCCCCTCAGCTCGGCTGGTCGAACGGATGTCTCAGCCGGGTTCCCGGCGGGAGGCCGCGCCGCACGTACCACTCGGTGCCGAACACGTAGCGGAAGATCGGGGCGGGGATTCTCAGCATCGCCCCCAGCGTACGGTCCCCGTCGCCGCCGGTGGCCTGGGTCGCGTGCGCGGACATCGCGGCCCGCTTGGCCTTCGCGTGTTTGCGCACGTTGATGCGGTGGGTGATGTCGGAACCCGCGGAATACGCGCTCTCGAAGGCGCGCACGTCGAGCTTGGGGTAGAAGCGGGCGGCCAGCCGGATGCCCTTCAGCAGCGGGTCGCGGTTGACCGTGGCCTCCAGCAGGATGGGCGTCCCGGCGATCTCTGCCGCCCGGGCGCCGACCCGGTGCACCATCACGTGGTCGGGGTGGCCGTAGCCCCCGGCCGGGTCGTAGATGGTGAGCAGTTCGGCCGTCTCCTCCTTGAGGATGGCGGCCAGCCGCTGGGCGGCCTCCTCCAGGTCGGCGTCGATGAACGCGTTGTCCGGCCGGTCCTCGGCCATTCCGCCGTCGGCGCCGAGCCCGCTGTCGCCGTACCCGAGCCGTACCACCCGGGCGCAGCCGAGCCGGGCGGCCGATGCGTACAGCTCGTTCATCCGGGCCGCGCCGAGCTCGTCCCCGTGCGGCATATCGGCCAGCCCGCGCTCCCCCGCCGTGGCCACCACCAGCACCACCCGGTGCCCTTCGGCGGCCAGCATCGCCATCGTCCCGGCCGTCAGCAGCGCCTCGTCGTCGGGGTGAGCGTGAAAGAACACGGCGGTCTGCACGCATCCAATGATCCCATGTCCCTCCACCCGCTTTGATGTGTCAGTCTGGCTCGGTGCGGATCCTTCATGTGAGCGACTGTTACCTTCCCCGGTTGGGCGGGATCGAGGTGCAGGTGGCGGACCTGATCAGGAGCCAGCGGGAGGCCGGCCACGAGGTGGTGGTGGCCACCGCGACGCCGGGGGAGCCCTTGCCGGGGGTGCGCAGGCTGGTTGCCCGGATGCCGTTCGACCTGCCGGTCCATCCGCGCGGGACCGGGCATCTGATCCGGCTGATGACGGCCTCCCGTCCTGATGTGGTGCACGTGCACACCGGTGCGGTCTCGCCGTTCGCCTGGATGGGCGCGCGGGCCGCGCACCGGGCCGGGCTGCCGACCGTGGTCACCGTGCACAGCATGTGGGATCCGGTCACCCAGGGCCTCTACCGGGCGCTGCGGGCGCTGGGGGACTGGCACCGCTGGGGTCTGGTGGCGACCGCCGTGAGCGAGGCCGCCGCCCGGCCGATCCGGGCGGTCGCGGGCCCCCGGGTGCCGGTGCACGTGGTCTCCAACGGCCTGGACCTCTCCGGCTGGGGTCCGTCGGGTCCGGTGCCGTCCGGCGATCCCGTGCACATCGTCGCGGTGGGGCGGCTGGCGCCGCGCAAGCAGCCGGTCCGGCTGCTGAAGCTGCTGGCGGCCACCCGGGCGCGGGTGCCCGCCGAGGTGGCGATGCGGGCCACCATCGTCGGGGACGGCCCGGCTCGGGGATCGATGGAACGTTACCTGCGGGCGCACGGCATGGACTGGGTGCACATGCCGGGCCGCTACACCCGCGACCAGATCCGCGACCTGCTGGCCGTGGCCGACGTGTTCGTGGCGCCCGCGCCGCGCGAGTCGTTCGGGCTGGCCGCGCTGGAGGCCCGGGCGGCCGGAGTGCCGGTGGTGGCCCGGGCCCAGAGCGGGGTCGCCGATTTCGTCAGGCCGGGCAAGGAGGGGCTGCTCGGCAGAAGTTTCGATGAGCTGGTCGGCTCGGTGGCCAGGCTGGCCAGGGATCCGCAGCTGCGCACCTCGATCGCGGAGCACAACCGGGAGACCGCGCCGGTGCGCTGCTCGTGGCCGGCCGTGCTGGAGGGATTCGACCGGTGCTACGCGCTGGCTCGGGGCGGCAAGTCGTGATTCAACAGGGAGTTCAGGCGCTTAGAACGGAAGTATCCGTCCGGACGGGGTGCGCAGGTCGATGGGGACGGGACGGCGTGGAGGCCGAGGCCGCTGAACGATCTGGACCCTTTTCACAGAGGCGCTCCTCTCATCGTTTGGTCTCAGCTTTCCCATAATTGCGCCAAGATCACGCCAGGCGGGTCACTTCGACCTTCACTACTTGTCTTCCCGCAGGTGGTCCTTGGTAAATACCTTTCAAAGGGGGTACGTCAGCGTAATCTCTCCCGCGCGCTACCACCACGTGTGATTCGCCCACTTTTGACTGATTTGTTGGATCAAGCGCGACCCAGTCCCCGGCCCAGTACTCCACCCACGCGTGGCTCTGCCCGAGCACCGGCTCGCCGATGGCCGCGTTCCGGTGCGGGTGCAGGTAGCCGGAGACGTACTTGGCGGGCAGCCCGGCCTCGCGCAGCAGCGCCACGGTGACGTGGGCCATGTCCTGGCAGACGCCCTCGCGCCGGTCCCAGGCCTCCTGCGCGCTGGTCAGCACCCCGGTGGAGCCTGGCACGTAGGCCACCCGCTCGTGCACCGCCCAGGCGATCGCCTCGGCCGCCTCGTGCGGGTCGCGGCCGGGCACCTGCGCCAGCCCGACGCCGGGGGTGATCGTGGTCCGCTCGGTGGGGCGCAGGTACTCGGCGACCGGCCCGTCCGCCGCCCGCAGCGCCGCCCAGCTCAGCGGCTTGCCCAGCGGGCGCGGTCCCGCCGTCTCCACCCGGCTCACCGCCTCGATGGTCAGCGCGCGGTGCCCGTTCGGCACGTCGAAGACGCTCACCTGGGTGCCCCAGTAATCGCGGTAGGTCCAGACCGGCGTAGTCGGGCGGATGGTCAGCCGCTGGTCCAGGGTGGTCTGGCCGCGGTCGTCCAGCGGCGTCATCCTGACCTCGTTGTAGGAGGACTGCGCCTCGCCCTCGTACTCCAGCAGGGTGAGGTGCCTGATCCTCACACGCCAGCCGTCTGCCATGTCGCGCCTCCCCACGCCACGTGCTGGAAGAACCGGTCGGTGATCGCCTCGGACGCGATCACGCAGACCGCCTGGAGGGCGGTGAGCAGCTCGGGCAGCTGGTCGTCCAGGTCGGCCACGTCGGCGTACTCCAGGGTCATCCGGACCCGGCCGATGGCGGCGCGGGCGGTGTCGGACATGCCGGCCCGGTCGTGGTCGGGGGTCAGCTCGGCCAGGCACTGTTCGGCGGTGGCCAGCGCGTGCATGACCGAGCGCGGGAACAGCCGGTCCAGCAGCAGGAACTCCAGCACCCGGCGGGCGTCGCCGCGATGGGTCCGGGTGAACGACTCGTCCGCGCCGCAGGCCTCCAGCAGCAGCCGTACGTTCCCGGTGTGGCCGGGTTCGTGGTGCACGGTCAGCAGGCGGGCGAGCATGTCCACCCGTTCCAGGCTGCGGCCCAGCACGATGAAGCGCCAGCCGTCGTCGCGGCTCATGGTGGCGTCGGCCAGGCCGAAGAAGAGCGCGGCTCGTTCGCGTACGTAGCGGAGGTAGCCGTGCGGGCCGAGGCGTTCCGCGCCGACCTGGCGGAGCGGCAGCTGGTTCCAGGTGACGTTGAGGCACTCCCACACCTCGCTGGAGACGATCTCCCGTACCCCGCGGGCGTTCTCCCTGGCGGCGCGCACGCAGCCGGCGATCGAGCCGGGGGTGTCGGAGTCGTAGGCCAGGCGCTGGACCATGGTCTCGGTGGTGGGGGACTCGGCGCCCTGGTGGCCGAGGGTGGCGAAGACGGTGGCCCAGTCCTCCTGGCCGACCAGCGCGCGGTGCAGGGAGACGTCCAGCAGGCGGGCGATGTCGTCGGAGCGCTCGACGTACCTGCCGATCCAGTAGAGGGTCTCGGCGATCCGGCTGAGCAGCTCGCGGGTCATTGCTGGCCGTCCCAGGCGGCGTTCCTGGTGGGCTCCCAGTGCACTTGGGCGGGGGTGGGTTCCGGCGGGGCCGGGCGGGGGCCGGGCTCCGACAGCACCCAGGTGTCCTTGGAGCCGCCGCCCTGGCTGGAGTTGACCACCAGTTCTCCTTCCGGGAGCGCCACCCGGGTGAGACCCCCGGGCAGCAGCCAGACGTCGTCGCCGTCGTTGACCGCGAACGGGCGCAGGTCGATGTGGCGCGGCCGGGGCAGGTCGCCGATGAGCGCGGGCGAGGTGGACAGCGCCACCGGGCGCTGCGCGATCCAGCCGCGCGGGTCGGCGCGCACCGCCTCGGCCAGCGCGGCCAGGGTCTGCTCGTCGGCCCGCGGCCCGATCACGATGCCCTTGCCGCCCGCGCCGTCCACCGGCTTGAGCACCAGCGTGTCCAGGTGCTCAAGCGCCCATTCGAGGGTGTCGGCGTCGGCCAGCCGGTGCGACTCGACGTTGCCGATCAGCGGCTGCTCGCCGAGGTAGTACTTCATCAGGTCCGGCACGTAGGTGTAGAGGAGCTTGTCGTCGGCGACGCCGTTGCCGACCGCGTTGGCGATCGTGACCGTGCCCGCCCTGGCCGCGTTGAGCAGGCCGGGGCAGCCGAGCGTGGAGTCGGCCCGGAAGTGCAGCGGGTCCAGGAAGTCGTCGTCCACCCGCCGGTAGATGACGTGCACCGGGCGCTTGCCGTGCGTGGTGATCATGTACGCGCGATTGTTCTCGCAGACCAGATCCCGGCCCTCGACCAGTTCGACGCCCATCAGCCGGGCCAGCAGCGCGTGCTCGAAGTAGGCGGCGTTGTAGACGCCGGGGGTGAGCACCACCACGGTCGGGTCGGTCACGCTGCCGGGGGCGGCCTTGCGCAGGGCCGCCAGCAGGCGCGGCGGGTAGTCGTCCACCGGCCGCACCCGCTGCTCGGCTCCGACGCCGTCCCGTCCAGGCCCCGCGAACAGGGCGGGCAGCGTCCGCATCATGGCCAGCCGGTTCTCCAGCACATAGCTCACTCCCGAGGGAGTGCGGACGTTGTCCTCCAGCACCCGG
The DNA here is from genome assembly GCF_009687865.1 of Acrocarpospora macrocephala. GTDB lineage: Bacteria > Actinomycetota > Actinomycetes > Streptosporangiales > Streptosporangiaceae > Acrocarpospora > Acrocarpospora macrocephala. Next base: position 12,837 of record NZ_BLAE01000047.1, on the reverse strand, counting down.
AAGTCGCCCGCCTCATCGCGGATGATGTCGATTCCGGCGATGTGCACCCGGACGCCGTTGGCCGGGCGGATGCCGTCGGCCACGCGGTGGAAGTGCGGGGAGGAGTGGAGCAGCCGCCAGGGCACGATGCCGTCGTGGAAGACCTGGCGGCCGCCGTACACGTCGGCGAGGAAGGCCTCCAGGGTGCGCACCCGCTGCCGGACCGCGCGGGCGATCAGGTCCCACTCGGCCGCGTCGATGACGCGGGGGATCAGGTCGAGCGGGAACGGGCGCTCTTCGCCCGCGTAGTCGAAGGTGACCCCTCGATCGGTGAAGACGCGGGCTAATTGGTCGGCCCGGAATCGCAGCTCGTCGGCTCCGAGCGGTTGCAGGGCCGCGAACAGCCCCTGGTAGGGCGCCCGGGGCACGCCCGGACGCTCGAACATCTCGTCCCATGCATCGGCCAGGGCATATGAGTCGAATATGTCCGCCATGACCGGAGGGTAGGAAACGGATGTTTCGCGCAAACTCCGGGATTGTTTCGGGCATTGGTCGTTCCGCCACGGAGATTGCGGCTCATCCTCACGGGAGGCGCAAGCTCACCCGCTCGTACGCCGACAACGCGAGCTCCCAGAACCGGTCCACCTGGATGGACGTCCCCACCTGCGCGTTGGCCACACGGTCGCCCAGCGCGAAATCGATCACCGTCATCCCCGAAGTGAACCGGCCGGCCGTCTCCACCTCGACCCAGGCGGGTTCGAACTCGATCAGGCTCGGGTCGGCCAGGTAGGCGAGCGCGCACGCGTCGTGGATGGCCGGCCCTTCGCTGGCGCTGACCATGCCGTAGAAGGTCGCGCACGGGACCAGCAGGTCCTCGCCGAGGCGGCCGAGCGCGCGCATGCGCTTCACCACGGCCTCGGTGGCCTGCGCGGTGGTGCTCACGTCCAGGCCGATCTGGGTGACCGTCCACCCGGCCCGGAACACGATCGCGGCCGCCTCCGGGTCGGCGGCGATGTTGAACTCGGCGGCCGGGGTGCGGTTCCCCCGGGTGTACGTCCCGCCCAGGATGGCGAACTCCCGCACCCAGTCGACCACCCGCGGCTCCTTGAGCACGGCCAGCGCGATGTTGGTGAGCGGCCCGATGGCGACCAGGGTGATCTCGCCCGGGTGGGCGCGCAGCGTCTCGATGATGTAGTCGCTGGCGTGCCCGGGCGCCACCGGCAGCGTGGCCTCGGGCAGCACCGCGCCGCCCAGCCCGCCGGTGCCGTGCACATGCGCCGCCTCGATCGCGCTGCGCAGCATGGCCCCGGCCGCGCCCGGGGTCACCGGCACTTCGGGAAAGCCCAGGAACTCCCGCAGCCGGAGCGCGTTGTCGGTGGTGCGCTCCAGCGAGACGTTCCCGCCGACGGTGGTGATGCCCACGATCTCCAGCGCGGGGCTGCCGTGCGCCAGCGCGATCGCCAGCGCGTCGTCAATCCCCGGATCACAATCGATAACGATCTTTTTTGGTGCCACGGATTGGAGCTTAGTAGTCAGACCCGCAGCCGGTGATTCACCCGGCGATCGATGAGAGCGCCGTCGATCAAGGCGGTGTCGATCTGCCGATGCATGGCGTGCGCCCGCTCCACCTCGCCTTGTGCCGCGCTCGCGTCGGCGAGATTCCTGACCACGTGCAGCACCGCCCCCGCGACCTCCTGGAGCCGGGTTTCTCTGGCCCAGTTCCCGGCCAGCGGATCAAGCCCCAGGATTTCCAGCATCGCGCGCACCTCGCCGCATTTTTCGGCGGCCAGTTTCGGGTCGCCGGAATCGAGGGCGGCGTTTCCCTCGTTCACCGCCGCGTGCACCCGCGACAGCGCCTGCGGCACGTTTAGGTCGTTCCCCATTGCCTCGCTGAACTGGGCCGGAAGCCGGTCGGCGGGGCGCTCGGCGACCCGGTCCACGAACCGCTCGACCCGCCGGTAGGCGGTGGCCGCCTCCTCCACCGCGGCCACCGAGAACTCCATCGGCGAACGGTAGTGCGCGGCCGCCAGGTAATAGCGGAGTTCGACCGGCCTGATGCGCCGGAGTAACGTGTGCACGGCCATCGGATTCTTCACGACTTTGCGAATCTTCTCGCCCCGGTGGGTGACCGGTCCGTTGTGAATCCAGAAACGCGCGAACTCATCTCCGGCGGCCCGGGACTGGGCGATCTCGTTTTCGTGGTGCGGGAAAATCAGATTGGCGCCGCCGCCGTGGATGTCGAATTCGTGGCCGAGATACTTGCGGGCCATCGCGGAACATTCGAGATGCCATCCGGGGCGGCCTTCACCCCACGGCGCGGTCCAGATCGGCTCGCCGGGGCGGGCTCTCTTCCATAATGCGAAATCGCGTGGATCGCGTTTTCCGTGGCTGTTCTCCTCGGTGCCGCGCATTTGGTCGTGGCGTTGCCCGGACAGCGCGCCGTACGCCGGAAAGGAACTCACCGAGAAATACACGTCGCCGTCCGCCTCGTACGCGTTCCCGGCCCCGAGCAACTGCTCGACGAGCTCGATCATCTCCGGGATGTGCCCGGTGGCCCGGGGCTCCACGCTGGGCGGAAGGCAGCCGAGAGCCTCGTACGTGCTGCGGAACGAGCGGTACACCGGATCGGTGATCCGCCACCAGTGCACGCCCTCGCTGAGCGACCTACTGATGATCTTGTCCTCGATGTCGGTGACATTCCTGCAGAATATGACCTCATATTCCAGGTGCCTCAGCCAGCGGTGCAGAATATCGAAATTCACCTGCGACCTGATCTGGCCGACATGCGGCGGGACGACCACGGTGGGACCGCACAGATAAAGCGAGACCTTTCCCGGAATTCGGGGGGAGAAATCGCGGACCGAGCGACTGAAAGTATCGTAAAGGCGGAGACCCACCTACCCGAGGGTAAGCGACCATTCCCGTCGCTGTCGATAGGATTCGACGAGGTGAGGGCTGCACATCACGAATGCCTGATTGTGAGACACGTCAAACGGCAATTAATAGGCCGGAACCACCCCGGGATCCCGCTTCCATGGTAGACATCCTGCCGTTGTTCCGCTAACACCGCAGCTACCGCGGCTAACGCTCTGCTAACACCCCAAGGTACGGCCCGCGTCCCGGTGTGGGTGGAATGGGGGCACGCGGGTCGCATGGATCGCGTGGCGCGAGCCGTACCGGCTGGGTGGCGGAGCTAGCAGCGGGATGGGCTAGCGGCGGATGACGTGGAGCACGCTCGCGATGCGCTCGGCGGCGGTGACGACGTCGGAGGCGTGGCCGATGCGGCCCGCCCAGGACAGCCAGTACCACCACTCGCCGTCGTTGGCGTTGGACGCGAGCACGTCCTCGGCCACCGTGGGGGCCATCGGGTTGACCACCCGCAACCGCGGGTAGAGGCCGGCCGGCGCCGTCAGGCGCACCTGGAACGAGTGCGCCTCCAACTGGGCGGCCAGCCGCTCAAGGTGGTCCATCGCCTCGCTGCGATCTGCCTTCATGGCCATCGTGGTCTCCCGGGGATGTTGGGACCTTTCACCGGAAAGGGTGAACCCGGGATGACCTACCGGCAATCCGACCCATTCGACGTATACGTGCAATAACCAGGGAACTCTGCGGTATTCCGTGGAACAGACACGGTTCTGGGGGCACGAACGCATAACGGTACTGGCGGTTGGGTGCGTGCCGGTTAACCTGTGGGAAATATCCGTAATAGCCGAACAGGGTGGTTCCCGGGCAGACTGGGGTACGGCCCGACCCCCAACCGTTCAACCCTGACGCCCCGTATCCAGTAGTGGAAGGGCAGGCACCATGGCCCGAGGAGAACACTCTCCAGCGTGCGCGCGCCGCTGGCGCGAGCAGGCGGAAGCCCGGCAGTGGACACTGTGGCAGACGGTCCAGGCGATCCACGGCTGCTGCGGCGTCAGCATGCTGAAGGCCCATCGCCTCGGGCGCGGCTGGTCGGCCCGCCAGGCGATCGAGGAGCTGGAGTTCCTCTGCGAGCAGCAGGCGCTCGGCCTGCCCCGGGCCAGCATCGACCTGCTGAACGCCTGGGAGAACAACCGGGCCCGCCCCCGGCCGCAGACCATCGACCTGCTGGCCCGGCTGTACAAGGCCAACGCGGTCCGGCTCGGCTTAGCCGCCGACTACTGCGACGACCCGGGCGGCGGCGGCCAGAAGGTGGTCGTGGTCGCCAACGGCTCCAGCGACGACGGCGTGCACGTGGAGGACCTCGCCGACGACGACACCGACCGGCGCGCCCTGTTCCACCAGGCGATGCTCGCGGGCACCCCGAACGGACGTTTCTTCGCCGAGGTGGAGGGCACCCGCCACGATGTGGATCGGTCCCTCGCCACCGGCAGCGTCACCGAGGACCAGCTCGACCGCCTGGACGAGCAGGTGCTCCGCTACCGCCGGGAGTACATGACCACCCCGCCGATGCCGATGCTCTGCCGGGTGATGCTGGAACTCGCCGACGTGCGCAAGCTGGCCGGGGCCCGGCAGCTGGCCAGCGTGCAGCGCCGCCTGCTCACCGCCACCACCATGCTCTCCCTGCTGACCGCCGACGCGCTGATGAAACTCGGCGACACCCGCCAGGCCCACGCCTGGTACGGCACCGCCCGCACCGCCTCCGACGACATCGGCGACCTGCGCCTGCGCGCCCTCGTCCGGGCCAACCAGACGATGTTGCCCTACTACTACGGCGACCTCACCGAGACCGTCCGGCTGGCCCGCGAGGCCAGGATGCTGGCCGGCTCCGCGCCCAGCTCCCCGGCCGCGCTGGCCGCCGCCGCCGAGGCGCGCGCGCTGGCCCGGATGGGCGACCGCAAGGCGGCCAGGATCGCGCTGGCCGAGGCCGAGCAGATCTTCGCCCGGATGCGCGGCATGAGCCAGGACGACCTGGCCTTCGTCTTCACCGAGAAGCGCATGACCTTCTACCGCACCGGCACCCTGCTGGAGCTCGGCGACGAATCCCAGGTGCAGGGCCTGGAATCGCTCGGCGGCGACATCCAGACCGGTTTCCAGACCATCGACCCCGCCCTGATCCTGCTCGACCAGGCCACCCACCTGGCCCGGCACGGCGACCACGACGAGGCCTGCCGGCTGGCCGCCCAGGCGCTCGGCCAGGTCCCGGCCGAGCACCGCACCTCGATCGTCGTCACCCGGGCCAGGGCGCTGCTGGCCGACGCCGACCCCCGGCTGCCGTCGGTCCGGCACCTCAACCAAGTCCTGTCGGAGTCCTCCCTCCGGCTAGCCATATGAACCACACCATCGCGCATCCCTTCACCGGGAAACCCCTGGCCGAAGAGGCCTTCGGAGTGCTGCGCGCGGTCTGCGGGCAGATCGGCGTCGAGGCCGAGGGCGCCCGGCTGATGCGGCTGCGCAGCAACGCGGTGTTCAAGCTCAGAAGCGAGATGGTGGTCCGGATCGCGACCGCCCCCGACGCGCTCACCCGCCTCCCGGTGGTGCTCGCCGTCGCCCGCTGGCTCGCCGACCGGGGCTTCCCCACGGTGCGCCCGGTGGACGAGATCCCCGGCCAGCCCATCGTGTACGGCGGGCGCGCCGTCACCTTCTGGCGCTACGTCCGCTCCAACGGCCGCCCGACCACCCTGGAGCTCGGGCGGGTCCTGCGCAACCTGCACCGCGAACCGGTCCCGCCGATCAACCTGCGCCGCCTCACCGATCCGCTCGCGGAGGTGCGGCACGCGGTCGAGCACCGGGCCGAAGTCCTCACGCCGTACCAGCGGGCCTGGCTCGGCGACCGGATCTCCAGCCTCACCGACCGCTGGCAGAGCCTGGAGTCGGGCCCTCCGGTCCTCCTGCACGGGGATGCCTGGATCGACAACCTGCTGCGCTGCCGGGACGGCCAGGCGGTGCTCTGCGACTGGGACGGCGTCGCGGTCGGCCCCCGCGAGTGGGACCTGGTGCACACCTACCACGGGCAGCGCCGGTTCGGCCTGACCCCGGGCGAGGTGGACGCGTTCGCCCACGCGTACGGCTCGGACCTGCGGGAGTGGCCGGACTTCGGCACCCTGATGGAGATCAGGGACATGTACGCGGTGGGCGTCCACATTAGGAACGCGACCGGCGACCCGTTCTCCCGGCAGGAGTTGCCCCGGCGACTTGACTCCTTGACTCGGGGTGACGGCGAGGCGCGGTGGTACATGGCGGCCCCGACCCTCAGCTGACAGGGGGTCTGAGCTGCGGGGAGGGGCCCTGTTTGGACATCCGGCCGAGGGCGGGTAGGCTGCTCGTGTTGCAGTGGTGTTTGTAAAAAAGCGCCTCGGGACCTTCCCGATGGAATGTTCCGACAGCGGGCGTGCTTGCTTCTCCAGCGTATTGCGCGGATGCAGGGTAGGGTCCGCTAAGCAGCCCCGTGTCCCCGACCTGGTGGCACGGTGAGGCTCCCGTAAAAGGAGAAGCAGTTGTCTGAAGGCACGGTCAAGTGGTTCAACGCCGAAAAGGGCTTTGGGTTTATCGCTCCGGACGACGGTACCCCTGACGTGTTCGTGCACTACTCGGCGATCACGTCGAGTGGTTACCGCAGCCTCGACGAGAACCAGCGCGTCAGCTTCCAGACCGTTCAGGGCCAGAAGGGCCCCCAGGCCGAGAACGTAACGCCGCTCTAAGCCTGTTCGAGACAGCAACCCGCATCACATCTGTGGTGCGGGTTGTTGTTTTCCGGGTAGGTGCCGCGGTCATGCGGCTGAGCCAGACCTCTGAACTGTGGTGGAAGAACGCGATCGTCTACTGCCTGGACATCGAGACCTACGCGGACGGCGACGGCGACGGGATCGGTGACTTCCAGGGGGCGATCCAGCGCATCGATCATCTGGACCGGCTCGGCGTCACCTGCGTCTGGCTGATGCCGTTCTTTCCCACCCCTGACCAGGACGATGGGTACGACATCGTCGACTTCTACAGCGTCGATCCCCGGCTGGGCACGCTGGGGGATTTCGTGGAGTTCGTGCGGGTTGCCCGGGATCGGGGCATTCGAGTTATCGCCGACCTGGTCGTCAATCACACCTCCGACCGGCATCCCTGGTTCCAGGACGCGCGCGCCAGCCGGGACTCCCGGCATCGGGACTGGTACATCTGGTCGGATCGGCCGGAACCCGACGATCCGAAGGGCGTGGTCTTTCCCGATCAGGAGGACAGCCTGTGGGAGCTGGACGAGGGAAGCGGCCAATACTACTTCCATCGTTTCTACAAATTTCAGCCAGACCTAAACACCGCCAACCCGGACGTTCGCAATGAAATCGCAAAAATCCTCGGATTCTGGATGGAACTCGGACTTTCCGGGTTCCGGGTGGATGCGGTGCCGTTCGTGGTGGAGCGGGTGGTGGACAGTGACACGCTCCCCGACCCGCACGACTACTTCGCCGAGTTACGGGCGTTCATGAACCGCCGGGACGGTGGCGCGATCCTTCTCGGCGAGGTCAACCTCCCCTATGCCGAGATATTGACCTATTTTGGCAACACGCTGCTGGGCAACGAGATCACCGTGTGCTTCGACTTCATCGGCATGCAGCGCATGTATCTGGCCCTGGCCCGCCAGGACGCCCGGCCCCTGGCCGCCTCGTTGCGAGACCGGCCGAAGCCGCCCAGGGACAGCCAGTGGGCGATTTTTGTCAGAAATCATGACGAACTCACCCTGGACAAGCTGTCCGAAAAGGAGCGCGAGGAGGTCTTCGAGGTCTTCGCCCCCGACCAGGACATGCGGATCTTCGACCGGGGGATCCGGCGGCGGCTGCCCACGATGCTGGCCGGCGACCAGCGGCGCGTCCGGCTCGCCTACAGCCTGCTGTTCTCGCTGCCGGGCACCCCCGTGCTCTTCTACGGCGAGGAGATCGGCATGGGCGAGAACCTCGCCATCGAGGGCCGATCCTCGGTGCGCACACCCATGCAGTGGACCCCGAACCTGCACGGCGGCTTCTCCACCGCCGAACCCGCGATCCCGATCACTTCCGGCGCGTACGGCCCGAAGCGGGTCAACGTCAGCGCCCAGCGGCGCGACCCCGGCTCGCTGCTGATCTGGATCACCCGGCTGATCGAGCAGTACCGGGAATGCCCCGAACTCGCCTGGGGCGACTACGCCGTGCTCGACGCGGGGGACACCGCCGTGCTGGCCCATCGGGCCGACATCGACGGCGGAACCGTCCTGGCGGTGCACAACTTCGCCGACCGGAAGATCGACATCGAGCTCACCCTGGACGGGCTGGACTCCGGCAAGGTGCTCACCGATCTGCTGCTGGATGGGACGATCGAGATCTCCGACAAGGGCTTGGCCAGATTCGACCTGGAACCCTATGGTTGCCGCTGGTTCCGTGCCTCGGCTCCGGAAACGGCGCCCGCGGATTCGACGTCACCCTGACGGGTCCCTTAGGCGCTGACCTGGGCCGATAGGTGCCCACCCCACCCCAACCCCGATGCATACCGAACTATCGGCCTAGGGCGGGATAAGGGGGCTATCAGGGGTTGGTGGGGCCGATCTCCGATGGGGGTGAAGGACGCTTCCCAGGACAGTCGATGTCATGGGAATGGTGTTCGGATTCTTGATCACTTCGGTTGGCGTGGCCGCCATGGCGGTCCTGCATGCGGTGTCCGGGTTGAACCCGTTGCGGGACATGATCAGCGAATACGCCTGGGCGGCGCATGGCTGGCTGCTGCCGGTCGCGCTGACCGCGCTGGCCGTCGGTTCTGCGGTGCTGGCGATCGGGCTGGCGCGGCTGGACCGCAGGGCGGCGCTGCTGGTCGGGGTGTGGTCCGGATGCCTGCTGATGGTGGGCGCGTTCCCGACCGACCGCCCGGGGTTGTCGTTGTCGCTGGCCGGGGGTGTGCACCGGTATGCGGCGCTGGTCGCGTTCATCGCCATGCCTGCGGCGGGGCTGCTGATCGCCAGGCGGACCGGGTCACGAGTGATCCGGGTGCTCAGCTACGTGGCGATCGGCTCGCTGGTGATGGTGGTCGTGCCGTACGCGATCAGGATGCTCGGGCTTGACCCCGGCCTGGTGCCCGGCGGGCTGACCCAGCGGGTGACCGTCCTGTCGGAGGTCGCCGCGCTGCTGGTGGCCGCCGGGCACGCGTACCGGCTGGAAAGGCTAGATGAGACCCAGCGCCTGGACCGCGTCGCGCTCGTCCAGCAACTCGCGGACCGACAGGTCGATGCGCTCGCGGGAGAAGGCGTCGATGGCCAGGCCCTGGACGATCTCCCAGTGGCCGCCGGTGGAGGTCACCGGGAAGGAGGAGATGAGGCCTTCGGGCACGCCGTACGAGCCGTCGGAGACGACGGCGGCGGAGGTCCAGTCGCCGGGGGGCGTGCCGTGCACCCAGGTGTGCACGTGGTCGATCGCGGCATTGGCGGCCGAGGCCGCGCTGGACGCGCCGCGCGCCTCGATGATGGCGGCGCCGCGCTTGGCGACCGTCGGGATGAACGTGTCCCGCAGCCACTCCCCGTCCACCTGCTCGGCGGCGATCTTGCCGCCCACCTCGGTGTGGTAGAGGTCGGGGTACATGGTGGGGGAGTGGTTGCCCCAGATGGTCAGCTTCTTGATCTCGGTCACCGGGACCTGGAGCTTGGCGGCCAGCTGGGAGAGCGCCCGGTTGTGGTCGAGCCTGGTCATCGCGGTGAACCGGTCGGCCGGGACGTCCGGCGCGTGGCTGCGGGCGATCAGCGCGTTGGTGTTGGCCGGGTTGCCCACCACGAGCACCCGGACGTCGTCCGCGGCGTGGTCGTTGATGGCCCTGCCCTGCGGGCCGAAGATGCCGCCGTTGGCCGACAGCAGGTCGCCGCGCTCCATCCCGGCCGTCCGCGGCCGGGCGCCCACCAGGAGCGCCACGCTAGCGCCGTCGAAGGCGACGTTCGGGTCGTCGGTGATCTCGATGCCCTGCAGCAGCGGGAACGCGCAGTCGTCGAGCTCCATCGCGGTGCCCTCGGCCGCCTTGAGTGCCGGAGTGATCTCCAGCAGGCTCAGTGAGACAGGGGTTTCGGCCCCCAGCAGTTGCCCCGAAGCGATGCGGAAGAGCAGGGCGTAACCGATCTGCCCGGCCGCGCCGGTGACGGTCACTTTGACGGTCATGACGATCCCCTTTGGCGAAAAGTATGTCCTCCGGAGCCTACTCGCATGCTTGTCTGAGGTGGTTCAGGAGGTCGGTGTCGGCGGGGACGAGCGGGAGGCGCACGGGGCCCGCGGGGAGGCCGCGGTCGTTGAGCAGGGCTTTGACGGCGACGGTGCCGGGGGCCTTGGTCGTGATCGCGGAGACGATCGTGGTGATGTGGTAGCGGATGCCTTCCTGGGTGGGGCGGCTGTAATAGGGCGTCACCACCAGCAGGCCCTCGGCGCCCGCCTTCTCGGCGGTTCTGGCCAGCTCGACGGCGTGGCGGGTGTCGAAGCTGCCCGCCCCCGCGATGATCGTCGCCCGGCCGCCGACCGCTTCGGCGACCGCGCGGATCAGGGTCTCCTTCTCCTCGTCCGAGGTCGTCGGCGCCTCGCCGGTGGTGCCGTTGAGCACCAGGCCGTCGCAGGCCTGGTTTTCGATCAGGTACGTCGCGAGGGTCTGGGCACCTTCGGCGTCGAGTGAACCGTCAGTGTGGAAGGGCGTCACCATCGCCACGAGCATCGTCATACGACGACTCTGGGAGAACCGGATGGTGTAGGTCCAGTTAGATCTGGTTCGCTGAGAGTTAAGCGATGCTTCCTGGTTTGTGGGCAGGGCCGTGGGGGGCGTGGCAGTGCGAGTCCGGGTCGCCGATCCGCAGGAGTTCGGGGGTGGCGTGGTCGACCTGGAGGGTGGTGTGCTCGATGCCGTACGTGTCGTGCAGGAGGTGCTCGGTGGCCAGGCGGATGGCGTGGCAGTCGGCGGACGGGTCCACCAGGACGTGCGCCGACAGCGCGGCGTAACCGGAGGTGACCTCCCAGACGTGCAGGTCGTGCACCTCGACCACCGAGCCGAGCGCCGCCATCCGGCCGCCGATCTCGTTCGGGTTCATTCCCGCCGGGGCGGCCTCCATGAAGACGCGGCCGGAGTCGCGTACCAGACCCCAGCCGGCTTTCAGCATCAGCGCGGCCACCACCAGGGCGGCCAGCGCGTCCGCCTGGGACCAGCCCGTGAGCAGGATGACGACGCCGGCGATCGTGGTGGCGATGAACGCGTACAGGTCGTTGAGGACGTGCTGGAAGGCGCCCTCGATGTTCAGGCTGGTCCGGTTGGCGCGGCTGATCAGCCAGGTGGCGGCCAGGTTGACGACGATCCCGGCCAGGCCGATGACGACTACGAGCCCGCCCTCGACCTCGGGCGGGGTGATCAGGCGGCGGATGCCCTCGTAGGTGAAGTAGGCCGTGAGCAGCAGGAGCGTGATGCCGTTGGCCTGGGCGCTGATGATCTCGGCGCGTCTCAGGCCGTAGGTGAAGCCGCCCTGCGGGGGCCGGGCGGCGATCCGCATCGCGATCAGGGCCACCACAATGGCCGCCGCGTCGGTGAGCATGTGGCCGGCGTCGGAGATCAACGCCAGCGAGTGAGCGATGAGGCCGGCGATCACCTCGCCGACCATGAACGCGACGATCAGGAGCAGGGCCCCGGTCAGGTAACGTCCGTCTGCTTCCCTGGTGAGAGCGTGCCCATGACCGTGTCCGTGTGCGTCACCGCTCATGTGACGAATATACGAAACCTATGAGTAGTCGGAATGGTTGGTCTTGGACCCTCCCGACCTGGTCAGGCGCATGACGCCCATGGCGACGAGCGCGAGCACGCCGATGATCAGAACCCACTTGAGCATGCTGACCACGAAGCCGATCAGCCAGCCGATGACGAAGAAGCCCACCACGACCAGCGCGGCGATCATAAGAATGCGTCCCATGCCTTCACGGTACGACGCGTACGCCCAAGAAGCGCGTCCTGGACCGCAACCTCAGGGATAAGTCAGGGTGCGCCGTCCGGGTCGGGCTTGGGGTTTGACTCTGACATTGTGTGAGGGTCTAGACCTGGGGGCGTTATGTTCAGCATCGGAGATTTCGCCAGAATCGGCCGCGTGTCGATACGCATGTTGCGGCACTACGACACGGTGGGGTTGCTACGACCCGCTTGGGTCGATCCGGCCACCGGCTACCGCTACTACCAGGCCGCCCAGCTGTCGCGGCTCAACCGGCTGATCGCGCTCAAGGACCTCGGGTTCACGTTGCAGCAGGTCGCGGGTGTGCTCGATGACAAGCTCAGCGTGGATGAGCTGCACGGCATGCTGCGGCTGCGGCAGGCCGAGCTGGAAGCCCAGGTGGTCCGGGATCGGGCCCGGCTGGCCGGTGTCCTGGCGAGGATCCGAACGATCGAAAGGGAGGGCGTCATGCCCGCCGACATCGTCGTCAAGAGCGTCCCCGCCATCCGCGTCGCCGAACTCTCCGGCGTGGCGGAAAGCTATGAATTCGAACACATCAGCCCGGTGATCCAGCCCCTTTACCCCGAGCTGATGAGCCGCCTGGAGAAAGCCGGAATCACCCTCACCGGCCCTGGAATCGCCTACTACGAGCTGGTCCCCGAGGGAGTCCGCGTCCACGCCAGCGTCCCGGTCAACGTAGACCCAAGCGACACCCACGATTTCACCATCGTCGACCTCCCAGCCATCGACAAGGTCGCCACCCTCCTCCACCACGGCCCCATGGACGACGTCGACTCCTCCGTCCAGCAACTGGCCCGCTGGATCGAAGAGAACGGCTACCGCAGCGTCGGCTTCACCCGCGAGGTCTACCTGGAGTACGGCATGGGCGACCCCTCCACCTGGGTAACCGAACTCCAGGAAGCCATCCTCCCGGCCTGAAAATTGCTCGCGCGCGATCTCCCACCCACCCATCCCTTTGCTTCCCCTCGGGCTCC
>NZ_BLAE01000046.1:90906-113497 GCF_009687865.1 Acrocarpospora macrocephala | reverse complement strand
GGTTGTGTTGTCCTACGGCTCGATCGGTACTACGACCGCCTCCGACTCCCTCCCGGCCGCCGCCCACTTCCCGGCTCCACACCGGTTATAAGACGGCGTCGTCCACGCCTATCCGCAGCACGCTCCGGCCGGGGAGGGCCTCCCCAGTTCCCGCCGCCACCCTCTGAACGTTCCGCGCCCTCTTACGCCGGAGAGTCCCTGACGGCAGCACTCCAGGATCTTCACCGCTTCCATGGCCTTCGCCGTGAGTCGCCCGGCTCGGCTCTCTCTCGGTGTCTAACGACGCGGCAGGCTTCGCTTCCGCTACGGACCGCTCAGTTGCTTCCCCCAACGGGGCTTTCGACGCTGGGCTTCGACCCGGCCCGTTTCCAGACCGGGCCGCCAGCCTGCTACCGGGCTCCCTGGCGATTACCCGGACCGGACTCACACCGGCAGGCGACGACGAGCTTCCGATCAGGTCATGATCGCTGGACAATCACCTCCGTGATCTCTGGGCGCACCGGCTGCCGTACTAGAAGCGGCTAGACGAGCTGCACAGGGCAACCAGCGCCTATGGTTGGACGAGCTGCACGAATACTTTCGAAAGGCGATCAAAGTGCGTGACCCCGCTAACAGTTGGACTTACTGTGTGGCGATCAACACGGACCGGCCGGGGAGCGGTGGGGAACGGACCTATCGAGACTTCGTCATGCGCGAAGCCATCTACTTCCACCCGTACGGGTGGGGTGGCGGCTGGCCGAAGGTACCCCCGAACTTCCTGGCCTTCCGATGGGCCGCTCACGTCCAGCAGATCAATCGTGTCCTCACCTACGAAATCATCCCGAATCTGCAGACGCGTTGGCCTGATATTCCCGAGACGGACGACACGATCCAACCCGTGGTCGTCTACCGTCTCGGCCCCCCGCTGCCAGGTACCCCCGTGCCTAACGGGCAGCATTATCGCGCTTCCCGGTTATGGGTCCTCCTAGATCAACTACTGACCAGCCCCACGCTGGCCGATGCACTCGCCAACAGCAAAAACATCGGTAAGTGGTAGGAGACGCCTCGATCCCTGCAACACCACCCCTGCGCGGTGCGTTCGGGCGGCATCGTTTATCGGCCGAGATGTCCACGCGCCATCCGGAGTATGCCAATCCTGGTGCTAAATGTAGCCGGGCAAGCGTAAATGAGGGATTTGCCACCGCCTCCCGGTTCTATTTCTCGCGACACATAGAACTGAACAGTCGGTCATGGCTAAGCGGTCGATGGTTTTTCAAATAGCGACGGCTGGCGGAGTCTTAGGAGACTTGGTCAGCGTCGGCCTATTCGAGAGGAGATCATCAAGGCAATCGTTAACTGATGATCTATCATAGTAGCCGGCATTCGCCATGAGTTCCTGGAGGGCTGGTCTGAGTATTTCGCAGACGTTGTCCTGTGGACGAATTCCTCGCAAGCGATCGGTTGCGAATCCCTCTATAGGGCAATGAGGGAATTGGTTGGCCGCTCTTCGTCCCGGTTCGCGGCCAGGAACGATTACTCCTTGCCATGGCATCGAGCCGCTGGATCCGGAAGCTTGTCCGTTTACGCCGATGCGCCAGTCGACTCTACGTCGCCGTTCGAATCGCCGACGACGGTGAATGCCGCGGAACAAATCACTCTCAACCGCTCGATGAACTCGATCAGTAACGGACACTAGCTCATCTAGTGGAAGATCTGTGGTGTTGGCAGGGACGTCAAGGACCCATTGCAGTTCGAGGAGGCCATTTGGTGATATTGTCAGCCAATGCCGCGGCCCGTGGATTTTATCGAGGGGGAAAATATAGCGGACGAGCTGTGGGCCTGCGTAGTCAGGTTGATCGCCGAACTCCGGAAAATTTTGTTCGACGAACTTGCATGCCGCGTCGATAAACAGCGAGGTCTCCAAGACGCGGGGAGTCCGACTGGGTGCCACGGAGATAAATAGGGTATATGCCTCTCGCGGCTGGTCAGGTCGTCCACTACTCAGTTGTATAGCACCGTGATCTGCCTTAATGCTTTGGCCAACCCGAACGATTACGGGCTCAAGCTTATTCAACACCCAGGAGATCAATGGGCCGGGTATAGCTATCACAATCCATCTACCTCCTCGACGCTGCCCTGAGAGTTATTCTTCGACCATCTGAACCTCACGTGAGTGCCTGCCAGATGGTCGAAACCCCGCAACCCACGAACACCCGAATGCCCACCATCGGGGTGAAGGCGCACCCGATGCTGTGATCCTAATTCATCGGACTGCATTGGTCGCGTGTCGAACTCGATTGGGTCACCAGGATCCAATCGCTGAATGCAATGGATGAGCAAGATCGCTGCGCTCAGCATGGATCACGAGTCTGCGGCAGTACTGGATCATCTGAGATCCGAGGCGAACGTGTCCTTCATGGTTGCAGACGAGCCATAACCTAGGAACCAACTCGGATGGACGACCTTCTGGGCGCACGTGGCGGAGAACTCTCGGGGGTCACTCACCGCCGAGCGTGGGTGAGCGCTCGGCACACGCGCTCGGAGGAGAGGCGGGCACGTAGTTGGCCAAGCGTCCTTGTGATTCACCGCATGCGCGCCGTCGATGTTCTGCTCAAGATCTATGCGATGTGCTCGACGGGCACCCGTTCCCGCGCAAACGAGCAGATCGGCAGCGCCTCCCCGAGCGATCATCTCGACGCTGGCCTGGCCCTGGCGTATGCCGGGGCTTCTGTCGGTTCGGGGTGTGACCTGCGAAAACACCAGCTTGATCATTTCGCATATATATCGCGATCACTGGCATACGGCTGCTCTGGGCGGCATCTGCCTGCGCGTTGGCTGTCCCTGACAGGGCTGAGAAATCCCAGGTGAAGCGGTGTTTTGCCTGGTCAAGAGGTGCCCCCGGTAGGAATCGAACCTACGACACCAGGTTTAGGAAACCTGTGCTCTATCCCCTGAGCTACGGGAGCGGGATCTGCAGGGTAAGCCTAGCGAAAGTGTGGGGTGGTGTGCGCCACGATATGCGCGTCGGCTGGGAGTGTGGGTCATCAGTGCTCTGACCTGCGGTAAAGGGCTGGCAAGGGGGCGACTGGGGGGTGGGTGGGGTGGTTACGGTCGCTGTTCGTGACTGGACGGCGGGGGATGCGGGTGGGTGGGCGCGGTCGGTTGCGGCCTGCTGCGCTGGTGGTGGCGGTGTTGGCGCCTGCGGTGTTGGCTGTGGGGTTATTGGTGGCTGAGCTCACGGACTATGGGGTTAAGCCGGGTCACGGGGCATTCTCGGTGTCGGTGGAGCGGGTGGACGAGCCTCAGGTGATGGGGCCGGTCAAAGTGCCGGCTCCGGCGCGGCCGGAGCGGGTTTATGAGGGGGAGGTGCCTGGGCCGCGGGGGGCGACCGCGGAGGCGCGGCCGATGCCGTTGCAGGCCGCGCCGATGCAGCGGAGAGAGGCCAGGCCAGCTCGTACGGCTTCGCCGGAGGCGGCCCCGACGTGTCCGGCGGAGTGGTCGGACACGTGGTTGTGGGAGCTTTGTCTGGAAGCTGCACGGCGGCCCGCCTAGGGGATATCGGGAAAAAGAGCAGAGATTGGTATGTAACGGCTCTGGAGACTCGGGCCCGAACACTCACCGGGCTGTAGTAACGTGCGTGCCTGACCGGGGTCACGAGTTCGCAAATGGAGGAGTCGATCGTGCCAGCTCCTCGATCAGCGGGTCTGATCGTGGTCGTCATGGTGCTGACTTCGCTTGTGGCGGCCGAGGCTCGTGCTGAGCCTCCGAAGGTGCCGATCGCAAGCTTGGTCATGTCGTCGAGTGCGGAGACCGTAGCGGCGGATCCTGCCACGCTGACGGAACTGCGGCGTGAGGCGGAGAAGGCGACCAAGGGGATCGAGCAGGCGACCAAGGCTCTGGTCGCCCGCCAGAAGGAGTTCGACACCTCGGTGCGTCAGCTGGAAGGCAAGCTGACGCAGTTGCGGACCGCCGACGCGGAGCTCGCACTGGTCCGGCGTCCGCTCTCTGATCTGGTCGAGTACATCTACCAGGATCCGTCTTCTGGGGGGATGGGCCCGCTGCTCGTGAGTACCAATGGGCAGAACGCGTTGCGGACGATGAGTGACTTCAATCAGCTCGCCACGGGTCGGAACCAGGTGGTGGACGACGCGGGCAAGTTGTTCGAGGAGCGGGAGCGGCTTGCGGCGGAGTCGCAGGAATTACGAGCCACCAAGCTGCTTCAGGAGGCGCAGCTCGGCTTCGAGATCGACACGTTGCGGAAGCAATCACAGCAGACGGTGAAGTCGTTGACGACGGCGTTGGCGAAGCTGGGTGTGAAGCGGGGTGGGGGAGCGTGTGACCCTACTCGGGTGGTTCAGGCTGATCAGTATGCCAATGGGCTGTTGCCGAGGAACATGCTCTGTCCGTTGCCGTTCAAGGGTGAGGAGCTGCGGGCTGACGCGGCGATCGCCTTCGCTGACCTGAATATCGCGTACAAGAAGCGCTTCGGCCAGCCGCTCTGCGTGGTCGACAGCTATCGGAGCCTGCGCGATCAGCAGATCGTCTACTACCAGCGGCCTGGGCTGGCCGCCATCCCGGGGCGGAGCAACCACGGGCTGGGGCTCGCTGTCGACTTCTGCGGCCCAATCCGGGTGTACAAGTCCACCGAGTTCGTCTGGCTGGAGCAGAACGGCAAGCGCTTCGGGTGGATCCATCCGGATTGGGCCTACGTCAGCCCCTTTGAACCCTGGCACTGGGAGTACGACCCGAAGGTCGGCTCTCTCCTTTAACTGGCTTCAATCCCTGAGACGTTCTTGGCTTGCCGCCCGTCCCACGTCCACCGACGCCCCGACCAGCCGGTCGGGGGATCGGCCACTGGACTCTCAAACAACGGGTTTGTATGGCTATCGCCGTGCGTCTGCCCAAGACGTGGCTTGCGTCGCTTGCTACGACACGGGTGCGAGCTGGGCTGTGCAGGCACTGCAACGGCTAGCAGCTTTCGGAACCTCAGTCAGACATTCTGGGCAGTCCCGGGTCTCCTTGCCGGTTGGTCCGAACCGTGCCATAAGCAGCTCGTACGGCTTAACGAGGAAGAAGTAGAGGACTGTGGCTACGATGAGGAACGACACCAGGGCGTTGAGGAAGTTCCCGTAGCTGATCGTGGCGTTCCCGATCTGCAGCGTAAGACTTCCGAAATCGGGTTTCCCGGCAATGGCGGAGATGGCTGGCGTCAGGAGGTCCTTCACGAACGAGTTGACGATGGACGTGAACGCGGCGCCGATGACCACCGCGACAGCCAGCTCGATGACGTTGCCGCGCAGGAGGAACTTCTTGAACCCACTCATGATCGCCTCTCGAGTCCGTGTTGACGCCCCACAGGTTATCGAGGGTGGATGGCAATGGAGAGCTGACCATGAGATTGCGCGTAAGCGAGTAAGGCGGCCTGCCAGGAAGTCGTCGCGAGAACCAGGAGCGCGCCTTCGGATCGATCACTGGCAGCGGTCCCGGCCAGGACGGTGACCCGGCTGACCACTGGGCCGCCTCCTTCGATCACGCCATTTCCGGTTCCAGAGGTGACGACCTTCAGGACTGCGGGTCTCACGGGGTCAACCTCGGCTGCGAGCGCCGCATTCTCAACCGCCGCACTGTCGACCTCGCCATCTCTTGACTGCCCATTCCCGCTGGTCTCGATCTCACCGTTGTCGCCCACAATGCCGTCGGGGATTGCCTCCTCGGCTTCGGTGCCACCAGGTGATGGGAATAGAGGTCCGGTGGAAGCCGCCAGGACGTCGATGACGTCACCCGGCGCCACCAGTTGTGCGGCGTCGGCGTCAGCGATCCGGACGGGCGTCGCCACCAGTCCATCACTTTCGCCGGCCAGAAGGCCCCGACCCAGTAACCGCACGTCGGTCAGCGGCTCTCCCCGGCGTATCGGCCCGGTGAGAACCCGCCCAGCGAACGAGGAACCAGGCCGCAGCACCCCATCCGGCAGCATTGAGAACGGGAACCGCAGCACCGCGATATCGGCCGGGGAGAGCCGACCGCCGGGCAAGTCCCGCGCGGCGACAAGGACATCGACTCCCTTCGGCCCACCCACAGCCAGGAGGGCACACGCGACCGAACACCCGGCGAGAATCGCGGCCAGCAGACGGCGCCGCCGCCCCAGAAACCTGGTCACAGCACGCATGGTTGAACTCCGAGTTTGGGAAATGAGCCACCAACGCGGGCGGCCTCAACATGAGGGTGTGAGCTTCGATGGATAGACCCAGACGGATGGAGCCAGATCGATGACGCCCCGAACGGATAGTGCGAGCGCTCTCTGCAGGATTTCTCACGACCACCATGCACACGTGACACAGTCCATGCCCGACCACAATGCCGACCTGACTTGGGCGGACCTGATCACTGCGGAGGCGCTGCCCACATCGCCGGACTATCGTGGCGACCGGGCGCCGACGGTGTTTGTAACGGGAGGGATCCCACCCATCCAACCCCTTGTTTCACCTCGGGCTCCGCCCGCCCCCGCCAGCGCCGTTTCCGCTGGAACCACGAATCGAGCCCACGCTGAACGCGAACGTCGCAACCTGCCCAGAGCAGCGCCACCAGGCCTCATTTCAAAGGCATGGCACGGCCCTGACAGGAGGCAGCGCGGAACCCGTCAAGCGACGAATGGCTCAGAAGGGCGAGCTACAGGAAGGCTGAAACGGTTACGGGAGTTCGAAAGGTAGCTTGATGCCGTCTAGGGCGTTGCCGCAGGTGCATTCGCGTTCTTCTGGCAAGGCCTGCACCACGTCCGCGACCAGCGACCGCATTCGCTCGATATTGGAAGCGAAGAACGCGAGCACCTCGTCATGGGTGACGCCTTCGCCCGCCTCAACCCCGGCGTCGTGATCTGTCACCAATGCCATGGTCGTGTAGCAGAGAGCCAGCTCCCGAGCGAGAACGGCCTCCGGATGCCCGGTCATTCCGATGATCGACCATCCGGCACTGGAGAACCATCGGGACTCGGCCCGCGTAGAGAAGCGAGGCCCCTCGATCACCACCAGCGTGCCGCCGTCCACCGTCTCCCAGCCGGCGGTGCGCGCTGTCTCCACCGCTGCCGCCCGCCCATCAGGACAGTACGGATCGGCGAAGGACACATGCACAGCGCCACCGGCGTCGTAAAAGGTCTGGACCCGCCCCGTCGTGCGATCAACCAGCTGGTCGGGAACCACCAACGTGCCCGGTCCGAGTTCGGCCTTCAACGACCCGACTGCGCTGGGGGCGATCACCTGCCGGACCCCGAGTGACCGTAAGGCCCACAGGTTCGCCCGATAGGGAATCCGGTGCGGTGGATACGCATGGTCACGCCCATGTCGAGGAACGAACGCGACTCCGCGCCCCCCGATCCTCCCCAGCGTCACCTTGTCACTGGGCGGCCCGTAGGGCGTCGAGACGTCAACCTCCTCGGCATCGTCGAGAAGGGAGTAGAACCCCGAACCGCCAATGACCCCGATGTCCACGCGATTGACCATGTCGCCGACCCTAGCGAATCCAGCCGTCCTCGTCCCAGGCCGAGCTTCGTCCTGTGGATAACCGCCACCCTGTGGACAAGGACTCAGGCGGCCGACGTTGAGGAGGAGGTGGTGGTGGTCGTGGACGACGTGCTGGAGGCTGGTTTGGTCTCCGTCTTGGCCGGGGTAGAGTCGCTCTTGGCTGGCGCCGATGTAGCGGCGGAGGAGCTCGAAGACCGGTTGTCTGTGCGGTAGAAGCCCGATCCCTTGAACACGATCCCCACAGCGTTGAAGACCTTGCGGAGCGAGCCCTGGCACGCCGGGCATTCGGTGAGGGCGTCGTCCGTGAACTTCTGGACGACCTCGAGCTGCTCACCACAACTGGTGCAGGCGTACTGGTAGGTGGGCACCGCGCTCCTCCTCGTGAATTGGCACTCGACCGGTGCGACTGCTAAATGATAGCCACTGAGACGTTGAAACAGAACTTGACGGGTGTTTAGTCCCCGCTTTCGCCGTACCAGCCTGCGAGTTTGCCCCTTCGGCTGACCGCGCGCAGCCGCCTTTCGACGAGGTCGCGCTGGGCTGCGGTGGTCACGACCAGGAGCTGGTCCTCCGAGCGCAGGCGGGTGGTCTCGGCGGGGACGAAGGAGCGGCCGTCGCGGACGACCATGGTCACCGCGGTGTCTGACGGCAGGCGGAGTTCGAAGATTTCGACGCCATGCATTTTCGAGCCGGGCGGGATCCTGACCTGCAGGAGGTCGGCGTTGAGCTCCTCCAGGGGGGCCGACTCGACGTCCAGGTCGCGAGCCTCGCCCTCCGCCGACAGGCCGAGCAGGCGGGCCAGGAAGGGCAGGGTCGGGCCTTGAACCAGCGTGAAGATGATCACGATGACGAAGACCACGTTGAACATGCCCGCCTGGCCGCTGGCCGCCCAGGGGATGGTCGCGAGCACGATCGGGACCGCGCCGCGCAATCCCGCCCAGGACAGGAAGATCTGCTCCCGCCAGGTCACCCGGCCAATCCGCCCAAGCCGTACCAGGGCGGTGGAGCCGATCACCGAGAGCGGGCGGGCGATCAGGACCAGAGCAAGCCCGGCCACCAGGCCGGGAATCACGGCAGAGGGAAGTTCGGAAGGGCTGGCGAGCATGCCGAGCATGACGAAGAGGCCGATCTGGGCGAGCCAGGCGGCGCCTTCGGCGAAGCCGCGGGTGGCCGAGCGGTGGGGCAGGCGGCTGTTGCCGATGATCAGCGTGGCGACGTATACGGCGAGGAAGCCGCTGCCGTGCGCGACGGCGGCCCCGCTGTATGCGAGGAACGCGATCGCCATCACCGCGATGGGATACAGGCCGGACGCCGGCAGGGCGACGCGGCGCAGCAGATATGCCGCGGCGGGGCCGACGGCCAGGCCGACCGCGGCGCCGATGGCGAGTTCGACGACCGACGTGACGAGAACGTTCCACACGGATGGATCCGGGACGTTGACCTGGCTCAGCAGGATCACGATGATCACGGTCGGGGCGTCGTTGAAACCCGATTCCGCTTCCAGGATGCCCGCGAGCCGGGGTGGCAGCGGCAGCCTGCGCAGGACCGAGAAGACCGCCGCCGCGTCGGTCGACGCCAAAATCGCGCCGAGAAGCAGCGCGGAACGCCAGTCCATGTCGAGGAGCCCGTGCACGGCGGCGGCCAGCACCACGATGCTGATCCCCACCCCGGCGGTGGCGAGCACCAACGCGGGTGGCACGGCCTTGCGAACGTGTTCCCAGTTCGTCGTCAGGCCACCTTCGGCCAGGATGACCGCCAGCGCGATCAACCCCAGCTGCTTGGCGAGGATGGCGTCCTCGAAGTGGATCTCCCCGAGCCCGGATTCGCCGAGCAGCAGGCCCAGACCGAGATATATGAGCAGAGAGGGCAGCCCGGTGCGATGGGCGATGCGGACGGATGCGATTGCCGCTATCACGATCACCGCGGACACGAGAAGCCAGCCGTCAAGCTCCAGCCGCACCCGGTCCCCTTCCTCGTTTTATGACAATTCTGTCACACCTGTCACAAAGAGTCCCGATGGTAGTGCCGCGTACCGAACGGGGCGGTCGTGCGGTTCGGCCGGAACGCCGTCGATCAGCTCTCCCTCGTGCAGCAGCGCCACCGTCGGCACGTTCGGGCCCACCCGCGCCAGCGCCCGGTCGTACGATCCGCCGCCCCGGCCCAGCCGGGTGCCCGTCGACCGGTCGACGGCCAGCGCCGGAACGATCACCAGCGCCGCGGTGCGGATCGTGTCCACTCCACGCCGGGTGTCCACCGGCTCCATGATTCCGAACGGGCCCGGAGCGAGTGAATCAGGCCCGTCGTACACCGCCCAGTCCAAATCGCCGTCGGAGCGCAGAACAGGCAGGATGACGGTCGTCCCATGCTTCCACAGGGCGAAGACGAGGCCATGCGTCGAGGGCTCCGCACCGATCGACCAGTATGCGGCGACCAATCCGGCCATCTGCACCCACGGCTGGTCGAGCAGAGTCTCCCTGATGGCCCGTGCGCGATCACGGCGCGAATTCTCATCAATGCGAGAACGTTCACGCAGAATTTCACGCCGGAGCTTCAGCTTGTCCAAAGACGCCTCCACTAGGGTTCCAAGCATGGGTGCTGACTTCGATTCCGTGACGAAAGCCGTGATCCCCGTCGCCGGTCTTGGCACGCGGTTCCTCCCCGCCACCAAGGCGACGCCGAAGGAGATGCTGCCGATCGTCGACAAGCCGGCCATTCAGTATGTCGTTGAGGAGGCGGTCTCCGCCGGACTGCTCGACGTCCTGATGATCACCGCGCGCAACAAACGGTCGATCGAGGACCATTTCGACGTGGCCTACGAGCTGGAGGGCGCGCTCCGGGCCAAGGGCGACGAGGCACGCCTGTCCCAGATTCAGGAGCCGGTCGATCTCGCCACTATGCACTACATGCGTCAAGGCCAGCCTAAGGGCCTCGGCCACGCCGTTCTGTGCGCCAAGCAGCATATCGGCGACGAACCGTTCGCCTGCCTGCTCGGCGACGACTTGATCGACCCGGCCGATCCGCTGCTCCGTCGCATGATCGAGGTCCGCCAGACGTATGGCGGAAGCGTGATCGGGCTGATGGAGGTTCCGCACGAGCAGGTCTCGATGTACGGCTGCGCGGCGATCGTCGAGACGGATGAGGACGACGTCGTCCGCGTCACGGATCTGGTCGAGAAGCCCGCACCTGAGGATGCTCCGTCCAACTGGGCCATCGTCGGGCGTTATGTGATCGACCCAGCGGTTTTCGAGGTGCTGGAGAAGACCCCGCCGGGGCGTGGCGGCGAGATCCAGCTCACCGACGCGTTGCGCACGCTCGCCGAGCGCGGCACCCACGAGGGCGGCCCTGTCCACGGCGTGCTCTTCCGCGGCCGGCGGTACGACACGGGCAACAAGCTCGAATACCTCCAGACTGTCGTTCAATTCGCTGCTCACCGTGAGGATCTCGCGCCCGAGTTCCTGCCGTGGCTGCGACAATTCCTAGATGAGGTTCAGTCCTAGCGACATGAAGCCGGTCGAGCGGCATCTCGCCGACATCCTGGGTACGGTGCGGCCCCTGGCCCCGCTTGAGGTCGATCTTGAGCGGGCGCTGGGCACCGTTCTGGCCGAGGATGTGACGGCTCCGGTATCGCTGCCGCCGTTCGACAACTCGGCCATGGATGGCTATGCGGTGCGTGCCGGGGATGTCGTGAACGTCCCTGTCAGTCTGTCGGTGACCGAAGATGTGGCGGCCGGAGACGGCGCGCTCCGGGCGATCGGATCCGGAATGGTCGCGCGGATCATGACGGGGGCGCCGGTGCCGGCGGGGGCGGACGCCGTCGTTCCCGTCGAGTGGACCGACGCCGGTCGCACCCAGGTCACCATCCACAAGCAGGTTCAGCCCGGCAACGCCATCCGCTTGATCGGGGAGGACGTCCGAGCCGGAGACGTGGTGCTGCGCGAGGGCACCCGGATCGGCGCCGCCCAGCTGGGCATTCTGGCCGGGGTGGGCCGCCGCCGCGTCCGGGTCCGGCCGCAGCCGCGCGTGGTCGTGCTCTCCACCGGCGCGGAACTGGCCGAACCGGGCACACCGCTCGGCCCTGGCCAGATCTGGGAGTCCAACAGTTTCATGCTGGCCGCCGCGGTCCGGGAAGCGGGCGCCGAAGGCTTCCGGGCCGGAGCCGTCACCGATGATCCCAACAGGTTCCTCGACATCCTTGACGCGCAGCTCCTGCGCGCGGATGCCGTGATCACGAGCGGCGGGGTCTCGATGGGGGCGTACGAACCGGTCAAGGAGGCGCTCGCCCCGCTGGGCCGGGTCGTCTTCGAGAAGGTCGCCATGCAGCCCGGAATGCCGCAGGGATTCGGCCTGGTCGGCGACGACAACGTGCCGATCTTCACCCTGCCCGGCAATCCAGTCTCAGCGTTCGTGTCGTTCGTCCTGTTCGTCCGGCCGGCATTGCGGCAAATGCAGGGTCTGCCCGCGACATTGCCCGAAACAGTGAGGGCGACGACCACGGCGCCGCTGCATTCGCCGCCCGGGCGGCGGTCATTCCTGCGCGCGATCCTGACCGATGGCACCGTGGCTCCGGTGCACGGCCAGGGCTCCCATCAACTCGCCGCCCTGGCGTCGGCGAACGCGCTCGTGATCGTGCCCGAGGACGTGACCGTTCTCGCCGAGGGCGCCACCGTGGAAGTGATCCCGCTGTGAACCTCAGCCATCTCGACGAATCCGGCGCGGCCCGCATGGTCGATGTGTCGGAAAAGCCGGTTTCCGCCCGTACGGCTACCGCGTCCGGGCGTGTCCTGCTTTCCGCGGAGGCGGTAGCCGTACTGCGATCCGGCGATGTGCCCAAAGGGGACGCGCTCGGCGTGGCGCGAATCGCCGGGATCATGGGCGCGAAGCGGACTCCTGATCTGGTGCCGCTCTGCCATCCCATCGCGCTGCACGGAGTGAAGGTGGAGCTCACGATCGTCGACAGTGGGGTCGAGATCACCGCACGGGTGAAGACGGTGGACAAGACGGGTGTTGAAATGGAGGCTTTGACGGCGGTGTCCGTGGCCGCCCTCGGGCTCATCGACATGATCAAGGCCGTGGATCCGGCCGCCGTCATCACCGACGTACGCGTTGAGGAGAAGACCGGCGGCAAGACCGGCGTCTGGACCCGGCCATGAGCCCGGTACGCGCCCTGGTGATCACAGCCTCCAACCGCGCGGCTGCGGGGATTTACCCGGATAAATCCGGTGTGCTCCTGGCCGAATTGCTCACATCGGCCGGATGTGAGGTCGACGGCCCCCGCGTGGTCCCCGACGGCGAGCCCGTCGAGGTCGCTTTGCGCGCGGGCCTCGCCGACGGCTTCGACGTCATCGTGACCACCGGCGGCACCGGTCTCACCCCCACCGACCTCACCCCCGAGATGACCCGCCGCGTCATCGATCGGGAGATCCCCGGCATCGCGGAAGCCGTACGCCAGATAAATCGGGAAAAAGTCCCCACGTCGATCTTGTCGCGGGGGCTGGCAGGTCAGGCGGGCACCACGCTCGTCGTCAATCTGCCCGGCTCGACCGGAGGGGTGCGTGACGGTATGGCCGTGCTCGCCCCCATCCTCGCCCACGCCGTCGACCAGATCCGCGGCGGTGATCACCGTGGCTGATCTGACCGGGCACAAGCGATGACAGCGGCCAAATCCAACGCCCTCCCGCCATGGACACCGGCTGACCGTGTGCTCTTCCGCACACCCGTCGTGGCGGACACGCCCTCTTCCGGGGATGATTGACTCGTGGATCGATTGCGCGGCTGGCCCGCGACCCTGGCGGAGGGGCCCGTGGGGCTCCGTCCGCTCCGGCTGCGCGACGTGCGCGCGTGGCGGGATACGCGGCTGCGTAACGCCGACTGGCTGCGTCCATGGGAACCGAGCAACCCGGAAACGCCGCTGTTCCGCACCGGTCTCGGGCCGTACGTCTCGATGGTCGGAACCCTTAAGCGCGAAGCGCGCCAGGGGCTCGCGCTGCCCTGGGTGGTTACGTACAACGGCGCGTTCGTCGGGCAGTTGACGGTCGGCGCGATCGTCTGGGGGTCCGCTCGCTCCGCGCAGGTCGGGTACTGGGTCGACGGGGCCGTCGCGGGCCGCGGCATCATCCCCACCGCGCTCGCCCTGGCCGTCGACCACTGCTTCTTCACCACCGGCCTGCACCGCCTGGAGGCGAACATCCGCCCCGAGAACCACGCCAGCCGCCGAGTGGTCGAAAAGCTCGGCTTCCGCGAGGAAGGCATCCGCCGCCGCCAGCTCCATATCGACGGCGCCTGGCGTGACCATATCTGTTACGCCTTGACGGTGGAGGACGCTCCCCGCGGCCTGCTCGTGCAGTGGCGCCGCACCCGGGACGCCTCGGCCACGCGCCGGACCGAAGCCCAGTGAACGCGTCCTAGCTACCGCTTGTTGCGCCGATTTACATGAACAGCTTTGACGATCTCGCGACACACCGCACCGAATGCTCGTCAATCAGTGACACGCCGTCTTACGGTGCGTGACGTGAGCACATCTGCGCGGCGACCAGTCCCCGGATGTCTCCAGGCAGCCCAGAGAAGGAGGATCGCATGAGCAGCGTCCTCCTTTACCTTGCGATCGTGGCGATGTGGCTGGGCGTCCTCGTCCCCATGTGGCTCCGCCGCGACCGTTACGTGTACGTGGACGACGAGAAGTTCACGGTCGAAGGTGACACCCTCACCGAGCCGCTCCCGACGTCACACGAGCCACAGAACTCTGACGCGCCGAACGAGCCATCCGTTTCGGAGTCATCGCTCGCGATGGAGCCGAGTGACTCGGCCGAAGGTTCCTCGGGTCTGTCCGGGTCGAGGAATCGCGCAGGCTCCGCGGGCCTGCCCGGTTCGCCGGGTCAGGCTGGTGCTGGCACCTCGGTTGCGGCTTCAGGTCCCGGGAACGAGCCGGTCGCGCCCGTTGACAGCCGACGTGCCGAGTGGCGACGCCGTGCCCGCATCACCGCGCGCCGCCGCCGGCGTCTGCTCTGGAGCGTCCTGCTGTTCCTGGCGTCGGTGGTGACAGCGGCGGTGCAGATCGTCCCCTGGTGGGGCGTCGCTCCCTCCGCCGTGGTCCTGATCGGCTACCTCGCCGTGCTCCGCGTCGCCGTAAGCATCGACGCGGAGCAGCGCGAACTGGCCGCCAGAGCTCAGGCCGCCCGCGCCCGCCACGCCCGCGAACTCCGCCGCCGCCTGGAGGAAGCCGCCCGCGAAGCCGAGATCATCGAGATCGAGGCCCGCCGCCGAGTCCAGGTCTTCGATCAGTACGCCGACCACCGCCGCGCGGTCGGCGACTGACCCAGATGGCGCGAACACCCCAGGAAGTTTGCTAATCTAAACGAGTTCCAGGGGCTATAGCGCAGTCCGGTAGCGCACTTCGTTCGCATCGAAGGGGTCTGGGGTTCAAATCCCCATAGCTCCACCCAGGTCAGAGGCCAGTTCCGATCATCGGAACTGGCCTTTTTGATCTTCTGGGTGACTAAGTACTGTCGCGCTGTGCGGCCCATTGAGCGAGTGTGCCGTCCATGGCGCTCTCGGCGAATGAGACCCTCTCCTCCATGGCGCGCTTGCAGCCGCTCGCATCCGAATTGGCCGTCGCGAAGGTCTCCCACAGGTCGCCAGGAGTCAGGAACCGGCCAGCATGATCGGTTCCCAGCTTCGCGTCCACGAGCATGAGAGCGCCAAGGGCGTCCTCTTGGTCGTACCGGCGCTCCACTTGTGGCAGATAACGATCAAGGTAGGCCGACAGGATCGCCGCGTCTTCGGCCTCTCCGAAGCGAGCGAGCGCCAGGCAGTATCCAGCGCCCGCATGGACCAGTTCACTTTCGAGGAGCATCGGCGTCAGCCGCTCACGAAACTGCACACGGCGATCCAGCGCGATTAGCCATGCCGCTGTGAACCGCGCTCGCCACTCGCTATCGAGCAGGACTTCCAGATCCTCGTCCAGGATTTGGCGGGCGTCGTCGGCGAGTGCGCGTCCGAACCGGATCACCTTTCGATCAGGAAGGTAAAGGGCGCTGCCCAGCAGTTTCAGATAGCGGATGCTTCCGCCGCGACCCGCGTTCACGTAGCGTTGCGCCAGCTTGATCATCTCGTCGTCTGGTGAGAGTGGTACACGCACGCCGTCATTATGCCCGGCAGGCCCTTCGGGATTTCGCACAGCAGGACGACGTTCCGTTTCACCTTGTCGCTCGCCTGAGCTCGGGTGACGGCACGGACAAGGATCGAGTTGACCGGGTGCTGAGCACTTTCGCACGGTCGGCCAGCCTGCCGTCAACCTCATCGGCGGTCAGTTCGACGAGCTTCCGGGCACCCAGACAACCGATCACATGCTTCTGGGCGAGGATCTTGCACTTCTCGCCGGTCGCCAGATCCCGCCCGCTGAGCCCATATTCGAGCCAGTTCTGTACGGCATCCGCCACCATGTACCCCGCTGACGAGATGAGAAGCTCATCCCGGTGGCGGAGATCGGTGATGACCAGCGCGGCTAATGTTGATCCCATGGTCGAGCGGCGTCCCTTGATCGTGCGCAGGCTCCGGCCCGGCCACTGGGTGGCCGTCGACGCGGTCGCCGCTGTCGTGCTCGCCGCCGCCTTCTGCGCGGCGGCCTGGCTGGCGTCGCAGTACGCGACGATCCCGCTGATCGCCGTCGCCTGCTTGCCCCTGGCGGTGCGGCGGCTGTGGCCGTTGCCAGTGTTCCTGCTGGTCCTGGCGGCGACGGCGGTCGCGCCGCTCACCGGGTGGGAGGAGGGGTACCCGGCGCTGGCGGTGGCCTTGCATGCCGTGGCCCTCCTCGAACCCCGGCGGCCCGCGGCGGTCGCGTTGACAGCCGCCCTGACGCTCACCGGGGTGGGTCAGGCTGTCGCCTCGGCCTCGTGGGCCTCGGCTCTGTCGGCGTGCGGTTTCGCCTGGTTGGTGCTCGGTCTCGCCTGGACCGTCGGCGTCGCGGTCCGGGAGCAGCGCGCGCACGCGGCGCGTGCGGTCGTCCAGTCCGCCCAGGCCGCGGCCACGGCGGAGCGGCTGCGGATGGCTCGCGAGGTGCACGACGTCGTCGCGCACAGCATGAGCCTGATCTCCATGCGCGCCGGCATCGCCAACCACGTCGCCGACACCCACCCGGCCGAGGCGCGCGAAGCGCTGACCCTCATCGAGGACACCAGCAGGAGCGCGCAGGCCGACCTGCGGCGGCTGCTAGGCCTGCTCCGCGACGACCCGGCCGACCGCGAAGCGTACTATGGGCTGGCCTCGCTGCCTGGGCTCGTCGCCGGAGCCGCCTCGGCCGAGGTGACGGTGGACCTGTACGTCGAGCCTGGCCTGACGGTCACCGACGGGCTCGCTTTCGTCGTCTACCGCGTCGTCCAGGAGTCGCTGACTAACGTGATCAAGCACGCGGGCCCGACGCGCTGCCGGGTCGCCGTCAGCACGTACGGACGGGAGCTCCTGGTTGAGGTGATCGACGACGGTCGAGGAGAGGCGCCCGGCTGCAGCGGCGGTCACGGGTTGGCCGGAATGAGAGAGCGGGTGGCCATGTACGGCGGAACGTTCTCAGCGGGGCCGGAGCCTGGGGGTGGCTTCGCCGTGCGTGCTCGGTTGCCCTTGGAACCCTTGGAAGGTGAGCGGTGAGCGTGTCCACGGTGCTGGTCGCCGAGGACCAGGCGCTGCTGCGGGCCGGGCTGCGCATGCTCATCGACACGGCGCCCGATCTGGAGGCCGCGGGCGAGGCGGGCACCGGGCGGGAGGCGGTGGAGCTGGCCAGGCGCCTGCGCCCCGACCTCGTGCTCATGGACGTACGGATGCCCGACCTCGACGGGATCAAGGCCACCGAGCTGATAAGGACCGACCCGGCCACCGCCGAGGTCAAGGTGGTGATGCTGACCACCTTCGACCTCGACGAGTATGTCTACGCCGCGTTGCGCGCGGGCGCGAGCGGATTCCTGCTGAAGGACACCAGGCCGGGCGACCTGCTGACGGCCTTGCGGGTGGTGGCGGCGGGCCAGGCGCTGCTGGCTCCCTCCATCACCATGCGGCTCATCGAGGAGTTCGCCAGGCGCGAGCCGGCCGGTGTTCCTGGGGCGTTCGCGGCCAGGCTCTCCCAGGTCTCCGGCCGGGAGCGGGAGGTGCTCGTGCTGGTGGCCAGGGGGCTGACCAACCCGCGGATCGCCGAGCGGCTCGGCCTCGGCCTGGCCACCGTCAAGACGCACATCCGCAGCCTGCTGGCCAAGCTCGACGTCCACGACCGGGCTCAGCTGGTCATCGCCGCCTACGAGAGCGGAGTGGTCACAGTCGGTTCAGCGCCGGTAGGCGACCTCGGGGAAGGCGGGTGACGGCCCGTCCAGCAGCGGCTCCTTCTGCTTGCGCAGGTGCAGGTCGAAGAAGGCCAGCGGATAGGCCTTCTGGAAGGCCAGCGCCCGCTCGGCCGGGATCGTGCCGACGACCTCCTCCAGCTCTGTCTTGCTGAGGCCCAGCGGCTTGGCCGCCATCGGGATCAGCATGACGTCGTCGCCGAAGGAGTTGTGGGCCGCCCCCTTGAGCGTGAGGTTGAGCCGCCAGCCGCGCAGGCCATCCCAGAACGTGCGCAATGCCGGATTGGTCGACATGCCGCCCTTTCCTCCGGTGTCGACCACCAGGTAGGGCCGGTCGAGCCCCGACTGCGCCACCTTGCCGAACACGGCGCCGTCCAGGCCCAGCCCGGCCCTGATGCGTTTGTCGGCGTACATCGCCGAGGAGGTCGCCGCGCCGCCGAGCGAGTGGCCGAACATGCCGATCCGCTGAAGATCGAAGACGTGTGCTTTGTCCAGTGTGGGCAACTGGTCCAGGACGAACCGCACGTCCGCCACGCGGACCTCGACCGCCTTGGCGAAGTCGGTCAACTCGGGCCCGGTCTCCACCCTGCCATCGGGGAACTCGACCACCGCCGCGTCGTAGGTGTGGTCGACGGTGACCACCACGTAGCCTCGGCTGGCCAGTTCCTCAACGACACCGGTGCCGTACGCGCGTGAGGCGTTGGCGCCGGGCGAGTAAAGGATCACCGGCAACTTGCCGAGTCCTTGATCGACGGGGGCGCCCTCGTGACCGTGGGTCGTGTCCAGCAGAACAGAACCCGGCTTCAGCCCGTTGTCCTCCAGGTACCGCTCGGCGGCCGCCTTGGGCAGCCAGGGAGCGACCTTGTGGTTTCGCACATCCTTCGCCGGATACCACAGGCTGACCATCAGCTCGCGCTTGGCGCCCGACTTGGTCCAGGGGTCCTGGCGCGACTGGTCGACCAGGTGTACGGATACGGTTCCCACGGGATGCGGCCCCGTCGGTGAGGGGATCATCAGGCGCTGTGCCTGGACGGTCGCCGGGGCGCCGCAGGCGGAAATCGGCAGGACCAGCGCGAACGCCAGAAGAAGAGTTCGTTTCATACCTTTCACGATGTCGGCCATGACCAGCCGCGGCCTCGGGCGCTGGCACGACCTTCCGCTCAACCCGGGAAGGTAGCGCCCGACGCCGACTCCACCCCGAGAGCTAGCCCCGTTTTCCGCATATGAGGATCTTTGGGATTCTTCGGTGCGTCGGGTTGGTCGTGGGCTCAGCAGTCGGCAGCCTGCTGGCGTGTGAGACAAGCTGCGCAGTTCGGTGTCCCGTCGGTGGAGAAGCTGCTGGGGGCGTTGCCGGTGGTGGCCGGTTTCTGCTCCCGGTTGAAGATCCGTGATGTGGTCGATGCCGCCTGTCCGGTGCGTGACCTGGCCGGACTCACGCACGGGCAGGTGATCGAGGCGCGGTGGCTGTCCATCGGCGTGCGCCGAGCCCCGAAGTTCACGACCAGCGACAGCTCAACGGCAGTGACAACAGGAGCGGACACCGGGGACCGTCAAGGAACCGTGAGGCACTATAGGGCCAGTTCAGCGGGCCCGCAGGACGTATCTCGCGCTGCGCGCAAGTGGCTTCGCATCGAAGGGGTCTGGGGTTCAAATCCCCATAGCTCCACCCAGGTCAGAGGCCAGTTCCGATCATCGGAACTGGCCTTTTTGATCTCCGTACAGCCAAGAAGTACGGCAGTAGGCTTGCCAGCCGCCGGCCGGGACGCTATGCGCTACATCTGGGCAAAGGACCTGGCCAAACGGCAGCTATAGCGCGGCCTGTAGCGCTGCCGCTACGCTCGCCAACCCGTGGTTGGCCGCAGGATCGATCGACCGCGTGAAGATCGATCGATCGACGCGCGGCTCGATCGAGGGTGCGGGGGTCTATCCGGAGTTCGAGCGAGACGCTCGCGAGGCCCGGACCGCCGCCGTGCCGCGATTCAGGCCGAGTTGGGGGCGTGACCGACCCGCCCGCCGACGGCCACAACAACGCGCTCTGCCTGGCTGTACAGCGTGGGCAACCGCAGCTGCAGGAGGAACGAGGCAGCTCTCAGAGATCAACCAGGTGTTGCTCGTTCGCCGGGATCTGGGCGTCCGGGGCCTGGGCGTCGATGAAGCGGAGAATGTGCTGGTTTACCAGGTCGGGGACCTCTAGTGGGAGTCCGTGCCCGGCTTTGGGCAGGATGTCGACCTGTGCGCCGGGGATGAGGTTCTGGATCCTGCGCCGGGCGGCGGAGACGTCCAGCAGTGCGCTGCGCCCGGCCAGCAGCGCGAATGCGGGTACGGACACCGCGCGCAGTTCGTCGTCGGTGAACGGCCGGGCCGGCGGGCGGGTGGGTCCGAACGTGCGATACCCCATCATGATCGGCTTCATCAGCTCGGGGGGTGACAGGAGCGCGGCGTTGGCCAGCAGCCGTCCGAGCCGCGGACGGAACCGGCGCGGGGCAAGCATCGCCAGGGCTCCGGCGATCATGTTGAGGAAGAACTTCGCGGGCACCCTGCTCACACCGCCCGGGTCCAGCAGGATGACGGAGGCGAGCCGTTCGGGGCCGTGGATGGCCTGGTTGAGGGCCAGCCAGCCGCCGTAGGAGAGTCCGACAAGGTGAACGCGGCGCAGGTCGAGCCCGGCCAGCACCTCGTTCACCCACTGGGCGTTGTCGGCCACCACCGTGTGCTGCACGCTCCGCCCGGGGTCGTCGATGGTGTCGACCGCGATCACCGGGTGCCGCTCGCCCAGCGCGGCGACCTGCGGGTACCAGGTGGCGGCGTTGGCGCCGGCGCCGTGCAGCAACACGACGGGATCGCCGTCGCCGGTTCCGTAGCGGTGCACGTGGACGGTACCGAAGCTGGTTTCGACATCGGTTTCCCAACGTGGCCGGGGCCACAGCTCCATGGCCTGCTCGTACGCCCGCAGAAACTCTTCCTTCGCCTCCTCGCCGGTGAACCGCCCCACCTTGGTTCTGGTCACGCCGCCTCCCAAATCTTTGATACCGACGTATCAAAGCGATAATACACGTGTACCAAAACTTTTCCGGGATCACAGAGGACAGGCGATGCCCAAACTGGCCGACCGCGATACACGGCACACCCAGATCCTGGAGGCGCTGCTCCGCGTCGCCGGCAGCCAGGGCCTGCACGCGGTCACCATGCGGTCGGTCGCGGCCGAGGCGAACATCTCCCTGCGCCTGGTGCAGTACTACTTCGAAACCAAGGAGAAACTCCTGCTCGCCGCGCTCGACCACCTAGCCGGACGCCAACGCGAACGGATCCAGACCCGGGTACTCGACACCGACGCCCCCGACGACCCCCGGACGATCATCGAGGCCGTGCTGACCGAGGCGCTCCCGACCGACCAGGACAGCCGCACCTTCCACCTCGTGTACACCGCCTACGCGGTCCACGCGGTCACCGACCCCGCACTGGCCGCCCAGCCCTTCCTGCGCGCCCCCGACGCCATGGAGCACTTCCTCGCCGACCAGCTCCGCCACGCCCAGCGCGACGGAATCCTGCCCCCGCACCGCGACCCCCGCACCGAGGCCGCCATCCTGCTCGCCCTCTCCGCAGGACTCGGCACCGGCGTCCTGCTCGGCCAACGCACCGCCGAGAACGCGACGACCGCAATCTCCTACCACCTCGACCATCTCGGCCTCGCACGCCGACCGGCGTGACGTCGTCACCGGCCGAGGGTGAGGCGGTCGAGCCATTCCTCCAGCAGGTGCTGCTCGCCGTCGCTCAGGGCGGTCTGTTCGGGCAAGGCGGCGCGCAGAGCGCGAGCGGCGCCGATCGGGCCGGCCTCCTGAGTTGCCGGTTCGTGGTTGGTGACGGCGGTGAGCATCGACTCGC
Organism: Acrocarpospora macrocephala; assembly: GCF_009687865.1. Taxonomy (GTDB): domain Bacteria; phylum Actinomycetota; class Actinomycetes; order Streptosporangiales; family Streptosporangiaceae; genus Acrocarpospora; species Acrocarpospora macrocephala. The sequence continues at coordinate 91,806 of NZ_BLAE01000046.1, read as the reverse complement.
GAAGGGTGGTCAGCAAAGCGGGGTCGCGCCGGTCCTCGGGCAGGGACAGCCAGGTCAGTACGGCGCCGCGCGCGGTGGCGTGGATGATCGCGGCGGCGAGTTCCTCATCCACGCGGAGCCAGCCGGCGGCGGCCAGGCGCCGGATGCGGCTCATCAGGATCTCCATGCCCGCCGTGAACGCGGCCGAGGCAGGCCTGGTGGGGTCGGCGTACATCAGCACGTACAGCGCGGGATTGGCCAAACCGAATTCAACCGCCAAGTCCCAGCCCGCCTTCAGGTCTTCGATGGGGTCTCGCGGGTCGGGGTCGAGGCTCTTGCTTGCCAGGAACGTGGCGAAGCCGTGCTCGGCGATCGCGTCGAGCAGACCGTCCTTGTCGCCGAACAGACGGTAGATGGCCGGCGGCTGAAGACCGGCCGCCAAGGCGACGGCGCGGGTGGTGACCGCGTCGCGGCCCTCGCGCGTCAGCAGCTCGATCGTGGCCTCGATGACGCGCCGGCGGGTCTGCTCCTGGTCGCGAGGTGGCATATATCAACGTTACCACTCTCCTGGTTCCATCGATAATTTCCGGTGTTAACATGAGTTTGTTTCCACTGGAATCCTTGGAGGGTCAATGATCATCGTGACCGGAGCGACCGGACAACTCGGGCGCCAGATCGTCGAGCGGCTGCTGACACGTGTCTCGGCGAACCAGATCGGAGTCAGTGTCCGCGACCCGCAGAAGGCGCAGGAGCTTGCCGACCAGGGGGTACGGGTGCGGCAGGGTAGCTTCACCGACTCCGACGGGCTCGCCCACGCCTTCGAGGGCGCCACACAGGTGCTCATCGTCTCCGTCGACAAGATGGGCGAGCAGGCTGTACGGCAGCACCGAACCGCCATCGATGGGGCCGTCGCGGCGGGCG
>NZ_BLAE01000046.1:0-90696 GCF_009687865.1 Acrocarpospora macrocephala | reverse complement strand
GGGCGCCCGCCGCATCCTCTACACCAGCCACATGGGTGCCGACGCGGCCTCCCACTTCCAGGCCTGCCGCGACCACGCCGCCACCGAGGACGCACTGCGCGCCTGCGGCGTGCCGTTCACCTCACTGCGCAACGGCTTCTACGCCACCAGCACGGTGCAGTTCCTCAATCCGGTCCTGGCCACCGGCGGAGAGATCGCGCTCCCCGCTGACGGGCCGGTGAGCTGGACCGCGCACGCCGACCTCGCCGACGCGGCCGCCACGATCCTGGCCGAGGAAGGTCGCTTCGACGGGCCCACCCCACCGCTCACCGCGACCCAGGCGTTCACCTTGGACGACGTCGCCAAGCTCGCCACCCAGGCCACCGGCCGCACCATCACCAGGACCGTCGCACCCGACGACCAGTTCCGGGGGCAGCTGATCGGCCGTGGTGTTCCCGCCGAGGCCGCAGACCAGGTGCTGGGCATCTTCGCCGCCAGCCGCGCCGGCGAATTCGCTGCGGTCGACCCGACCCTGACCACCCTGCTCGGCCGCCGGCCCACCACCTTGGACACGGTTCTGCGCGAGCAACTGCCCAGGATATGAGACCAGCGATCCCGACGGACGTTGACGGGATCCCGGCTGATCTTGCTGATTGGGCGGGATCTTGTCGTTTCAGGGGATTGTGAGCCTGGTTCTGCCGAGTTCGGGCTGGTGCCGTCGGGGCCCAGCTTGTTGTGCAGCAGGTAGGATCGGCGTGCCCTGATCAGGGCGGGCATGCACCATGCCGCCACGTGCGCCACTCACTGCCTCCACAGATAGCGCCAGCCCAGTACGCCGTACCAGATCATGATCGGCAGGTAGAGGGCGTACCCGAGCTGCTCCGATGCCTCCGACGGGTCGTCGGTCCCGGTCGTCCACGGCAGCGCGACCGCGGCCAGGCCGCAGAGCGCCGCGATGGCGCCAGCCCCGCGAAGCCCGCTGGGCATGGGGACGCCCACCGCGGTGGTCGTTGTGGCGGCGACCCAGAGCAGCCCTGCCAGGTTGACCGTCCACTTGGCGGTGAGCAGCAACGCCGTGGCCACAGTGGCGGTGGCCGGCGTGACCGGATCGGTGCTCAGACGGGTCAGTGCCAGGTTCCCGGCGTCGTGAAGCAGTCCCGCCAGCCCGGCGGCGGCCAGCAGCCCGCCGGCGAGCACTACCAGGTGCGGCCTGGGTGCGACGTGCGGGCTCGCGGCCATGACCAGCCCGGCCGCGGTCAACCCCAGCCAGCCCAGCACGTCGAAGGCCAGTTCGGTCAGGTGCAGCCCAACCTGCTCGCCCACCGCGGCGAGCGCGGCATCGGGGTCGGCCGGATTCAGGGTCAGCCCCGATGGCACCACGATGGCCGCACCGGCAATCATGGCCACCAGCGAGATCAGCAGCAGGACACCGGTAAGCCGGGCCCCGGGGTTCAGATCAGTCATGGATGGTGACGGTAGAACCCTGACACAGGGAGAAGGTCAACACGCTGAGGACAGGGAGTCGTCATGTGGCGGATTGGTCAACTGGCACGTATGGCCGGGGTATCCCAACGAACCCTGCGCCACTACGACAAGATCGGGCTGCTCATGCCCGCCGCGGTGGATCGGGTTACGGGTTATCGCTGGTACGGCGTGGCCGAGTTGTCCCGGCTGGAGCGCATCCGGGGACTACAACGCCTCGGCCTGCCGCTGCGCCGGATCACCGATCTGCTTGACGCGCCCGAGGCACAGCTGCGGCAGGCCTTGGCCGAAAATGTGACGAGTCTCCACCGCGACATCGCCGCATTGGCCGCGACCGCTGCTCAGGCTGAGGATCACCTCATGACACCCATATCGATACTGCCTCAGCAGACCACGGTGGGGCCGCGCCGCCTGCGCGTACGCCGCCTGCGTCTCGAGCACGCATCCGAGCTGGCCGTCATCTGCGCGGCGGTATCGCCGTCGACCTTGCTGACCTGGCTCGGCGGACACCCGACGGGCGGCTTCGCCGCAGCGGTGACCACCGATCGGGGCGGCGAGCAACTCATTCTGCCCGCCCGCGCCGTTGTACGCGCCGTCGTCCCCTCCTCGATTGGCGTCGTCCGCGCCGGTGAGGAGCTGTTCGGCTGGCTGCACCGCCACGGGCTGACCGTCGCCGGCCCCACTCTGGAAGATCACCTCATCGACGCGGGCGGTGCCCACGCCACCGTTCTGGAGGTGCCGGTGGACCGAAGCCACCATGTCGGGCTGGTCCCAGCGGGGTGAGGTACGGCTACGCGCCCGCGCTCGCCTTCAAGGAAGGCAATCGGGCGTCGGAGCGTCGGGAGCCACGGCCGGTTTCACTCATTCGGCGTGCGGGATTGTCGGTCGGCGTGGCTAGTCTCTGCTCGTCCTTGTCGTCATCGACAGATGGGAAGACTGTGGGATTACCCAGTAGGGCTCGGCGTCGGATCGGAGGGCTGGCGGCCGTTGCGGTTCTGGCGTCCGGTGTTTTCGTTCCCGCCGCGCAAGCCGCATCCCGGCGATCCTTTTCCGGTACGGCTTCCGCCCCACTCGCATCGGCCGACAATCCGGTGCGGAAACTCACCCTCTCATTCGAGCGAACCACTGCGACGAAGTGCCCGTTGACCTTTAAGGTTTACGGGACCTTCGAAGGACTCCCTCCGGGCCTGCAACTCATCCAATACCGCATCGTCGGCACCGAGCAATGGAAGAATCTCAAATCCCCCATCAAGCACAACGGCAGCTTCACCGCCCTGCTTGCGACGCTCGACTGGGAATGGGACTTCGAGACACCGACGCCAGGTCAGACGTCGGTCCAAATCGAGCTCAGGCAGCCCGACGGTCTCATGTCCAATACGCTCTACTACTTCGAGTGCGGCATGGCCGACGCGGACGACACCTTCGGCGAGACCTCCGAGCCCATCGTCCGGACGCCCAGCGGCGGCCCGCTGGCCGAACTGGTCGCCGACGCCAACCTCGACGCAGTTCAGGCCCGGTCGGGTGCGGAGGCCGCCCTGGTCAGCAGGTACGGATTCCACCTGGACCTCGACGCGGGCCCGGTCACCTACGAGGAGGTGTTCGCGACGCTTCCGGCCGGGCTCGCGGTGGACGTGTGGGCGATCACCGGCGCCGCGCTGAAGTCCGTCCTCGCCCACCCGAACGCGCAGGGCTGGGTGCTCACGCCGTCGTCCTCGCTCCGCTACACATTGGAGGGCGGCGCTGTCACCGAGATGACGTTGAACGGCGTTCCGGTGGCCGACGACCAGGTCATCAGAATCGCGGCCAACTACATCCTGGTGGGCGGCTACGAAGGTTTCCCGCGATGGCCCGGAGCCACCGGCGTCTATCGCGGTGGCCCGGACGACAGAGGGGCCCTGGCCACCTATCTGGTGAAGAACTCGCCGGTCAGCGCACCAGCCGGCGACCGGGTCACCGTCCGATGAGCATCACGTGAACGAGCTGATCGCCGGGCGGAATCCGCTCCGCCCGGCGATCAGTGAACCTGAGCCGGTTGGCTGATCGGGTGCAGATCACAGGCGCAGCCTGGGACGAACGTTTAGGCGGCGCGCACGATTGCCGCTACCTCTGTCACGCTTGGTCTCTGTCAAACGTGGCGTGCCGGTGATATGGCACGGCCACGCGTGCCGTGCCAGTAGCCCCGCGGGACGTGGGATCACCGGCACGGCACGTAATGCGGAGGTGGCGGGGATTGGTCAGCGGCCCCAGCCTGGTGTGGTGCCGCACTTGGCCTTCTGGTTGATGCAGATCTTCACGAGCGCGCCGAGGGTCTCCGGCTTCCACGCGTTCATGAAGTCGCCGTGAATCGAAGACGCCATGCCCGACGACAGCGCCAGGCCGTCACCGCCGAGGGAGTCGTAGCCGAGCATGAGCGAGATGTTGGGGAGCGCGACCGGGTAGGCGCCGGAGCACTTGCCGTCCTTGGCCGGACCCATGTGCGACTTGTGGTCGGGCGAGTCGATGTGCTTGCCGTCCCAGCAGTCCTGGAACGTCAGCTGGTAGATCAGGTTGCCGCCCGGGGCGCAGACGGGCCAGTTGCCGTCGGCGCTGCGGCCGGTCTCCGCGCTGCCGGCGCACCAGAACTGGCCGGAGGCACCCTTCGGCGTCGCCACCTGCCGCTTCGCGTCGCCCTGCACCAGGCGCATGCCCGGCGGGAACGGCACGACGTCCGCCGGGTCCTTGAGCCGGGAGCCGTAGTACACGCGGAAGTTCTTCATCGGGACCGGTTTGCCGTTCTTCAGCAGGGTCGGCGCCCAGTAGGCGCTGTTGTCCCCAGGAGCGTCGCAGGTCGTGGTGCTCTTGAGCAGGTCCTCCGTCGTGGTGTTCGCCGACACCTTCGGGCCGAAGAAGGTGTGCAGGTGGGAGGCGCCGGGCAGGCCGGGCAGCACGATCGGGTCGTCCTTGGCCTCGTTGGCCACGGTGCAGTTGGTGTGGAACTCGGGGACTCTGACGATGTTCGCGGGGACCGTCTGGGGTGCGACCTTGTTGTACGCGTCCAGGGCCTTCTTCCATTCGGCCTGGTTCACCGGTACCCAGCCGGCGGCAGGCGTGCCGGTGGTCGGGGTGGCGCTGGGCGTCGGCTCAGCCGGCTTGGTCGGAGTCGGGGTCGGGGTCGGGTTCGAGGTGCCCGAGCCGGTGCCGAAGACCTGGAACTCCCACAGGGAGACGCCGTACCGGGTGGACCGCTTGGTCGCGTACAGCCGTACGAACCGGCCGGTGGCCGACACGTTGATGGTCTGGACGCCGCCCTTGCCCGCCGTGGTGTTGTACACCGTCTTCCAGGGGTCGTTACTGCTGGCGGCGGTCTGGATCTGGAACGCCGTGGCGTAGGCGTTCTCCCAGTTGATGACGATCTTCTTGATGGCGGTGGACTTGCCGAGGTCGACCGCAAGCCACTGCGGGTCGCTGAACTTGCTGGACCAGCGGGTGCCGGTCTTGCCGTCGAAGGCGGCCGCGGGCGACAGGTCACCGCGCTCCGCCGAGGAGGCGATGGCGGTACGGCCCTGCGAGAGGGGCACCTCGGCCGCGGCGGCCGGGGAGGCGACGCTCACCACGGAGGTGCCCAGCAGGCTGGCGAGGACACCGGCCAGCACCAGGCGGCGGACCTGACGTAGGTCGGACGCGCGTCCGGCTCGGATGCCGCGCGAGGCGGTTGTGCTCATGGTGAATGGGGTCCTTGTCCTGTTGAGGGGAGGGGACGTTCGGCGGCGCTCGCACGCGCCGCCACATAGGAGACCCGCAGGTCACCGGTGGATAACGAAAACTTCGGAGAAGCTCGGAAGATTTTGTTCGTACGTCCTGCGCCCGGCCCGTCTCCCTGACCAGAAGGCCGTGAACGGGTCGGCCACCTCCCACGCCGGGCCGACCGCGCACCCGCCAAGGTAGATCGACTATCCTCGCCAATGCCTTTATGTCGTCCTTAATACGGACATTGCCCACTTGGTTCCGTAGACGACACATCTCGCGTCCCCTCGTACGAAAGGTGACTGGTGCGGTATCGTCTTGCGCCCATTGCGGTGGCCGCTGTTTTTTCCCTCCCGTTCATTTCCCTTTCCCCTCCCGTACAGGCTCAGGTCAAGCCGTGCCAGGGCACCGGCACGGACAGCGCGGTCCAGAGTCCTATTGAGATCGACCGTTCGGTGGCATGCCCGGGCACCCAGTCCGCGCTCGCCATCCACTACCCGTACAGGGTCGGCGGGACGCTCCTCTTCCAGGACAAGCCTCCGCTGGGCGAGGTGAGCGAGCACGATGACGTCAGGTTCATCATCGGCACCGGGGGTTCGCAGCCGTACATCACCTACGGCGGCCAGCGGTACAACCTGAACAATGTGCACTTCCACGGCCACGCCGAGCACAAGTTCGCCGGTCAGCCGTTCGCTCCCCTCGAGGCCCACTTCGTCCACGAGCGGGCGACCGGGCCGAAGGGCTACGTGGTCTTCTCGGTCCTCATCGACGCCAAGACCTTCCGGGGCCTGTCCCAGCACGACCGCCTGATCAAGTCGCCCCCCGCTCTCGGCGAGTCCAGGAGCGTCCAGGGCGTCGACCTCAGGGCCATGCTGCCCGACAGCCACGCCACCTACCGCTACACCGGCTCCCTCACGACGCCGGACGAGACCGGGTCCTACTTCCAGCCGGTGAACTGGGTCGTCTTCAACCAGCACGCGAAGGCGCACCAGAACAACATCCAGTCGTACCGGTCGCTGTGGGGCCCGGAGGGCAACCGCCGGGAACTCCAGGAGAACGACCCGGAGCCCAACATCTACTCGTACCACTAAGTTCCGTGACGACCACGCCGACCGAGGCATGCCTCGGTCGGCTCGGTTGGGTCTTTACCTCCCGTCTGCCCGGGTCTACGCTCCAACTGTTAGGAAACTTTCCTTTTAGAAAGGTTCCCCACGTGCGCAGACTCGTTTCTCTCCTCCTGGGACTGGTTGTCACCGCCGTCCTGGCCAGCACACCCGCGCACGCGGCCTCCCGGCTCATCGCGACCTTCAGCCTGTCGGGCAACACCGGCAAGTTCGTGGTCGCCAATCCGGGAACCACCGCGGTCAGCGGCTGGTCGATCACCTTCGACCTGCCCGCAGGGGTCACCGTCAGCAACGCGCAGCACGCCACCACCACGCAGACGGGGACGCGGGTCAAACTCACCCCGGCGTACTACATCGCCACTCTCCAACCCGGGCGGAACACCGAGCCGTACAGCCCGTCGTTCACCCTCAGCTCCCCGGTCAGCCCGACCTCCTGCACGATCGCGGGCGCGGCCTGCGACGGCACCGGCGACCCACCTCCGCCACCGCCCCCGGTCGTGGCCGAGTACACCGTGACCGGCACCTCCGCCACCTTCGTCATCACCAACAACGCCGCGACCGCGCTGACCGGCTGGTCGATCGTCTTCGACCTGCCCGCCGGGGTCACCGCGAGCAACGCCCAGCACGGCTCGATCAGCCAGAACGGGCGTACAGTCAGCCTCACCCCCGCCCACTACAACGGCACAATCCAGCCCGGTCGCAGCACCGAGCCGTACAGCCCGTCGTTCACGCTCAGTACGGCGGGCGCGCAGGCGACCAACTGCCGGATCAACGACGTGAACTGCGACGGGTCCGCCGACACACCGCCCGGCGCGCCCGGCACCCTGACCTCGCCGGTCAAGACCACCCGGACGGTCACGCTGGCCTGGACGGCGGCGACGCCGGGCAGCCTGCCGATCACCGGCTATGAGGTGTACGGCGGCCCGGCCACGGTGACCACCACCGGCACCTCGGCCACCGTCACGGGGCTGAACCCGAACACCGCCTACACCTTCACCGTCAAGGCGAAGGACCGGAAGGGCACGCTGTCGGCAGCCAGCGCCGCGCTGAACGTCCGTACCAACAATCCGGCCGATGACACGCAACCGCCGAGCGTGCCGGGGAACCCGCGGAGCACGGCCAGGACCTCCGGGAGCGTCACGCTGGCCTGGACCGCCTCCACCGACAACACCGGCGTCGCCGGCTACGACGTCCTGGTGGGCGGCACGGTAACCACCACGGTCATCGGCACCACGGCCACGGTCACCGGGCTCTCGCCGTCCACCGAATACACCTTCACGATCAGAGCACGCGACGTCTACGACAACCTGTCCGCGGCCAGCGTGGCCGTGAAGGCGACCACCGCCGACATCGTGGAGACCGGGTACGCCAGGGTCGGATACTTCGTGCAGTGGGGCATCTACGGGCGGCAGTACTTCGTCCGCAACCTCGACACCAGCGGGGCGGCGGCCAAGCTCACCCACCTCAACTACGCCTTCGGCAACATCGACCCGGTCAACCTGACCTGCCTGCAAGGGGTGACCAGGGGCACCACGGCCAACCCGCAGGACCCCAACCAGGGGGACGGGGCGGGCGACGCGGATGCCGACTACGGGCGTCCGTTCAGCGCCGCCCAGTCCGTGGACGGCGTCGCCGACACCGGGTGGGAGCCGCTCCGCGGCAACTTCAACCAGCTCAGGAAGCTCAAGGCCAAGCACCCGCAGCTGAAGGTGCTGATCTCCCTGGGCGGCTGGACCTACTCCAAGTACTTCTCCGACGTGGCCGCCACCGACGCCGCGCGCAAGAAGTTCGTCAGCTCCTGCATCGACATCTACCTCAAGGGCAACCTGCCGGTCGCGGGCGGAGCCGGGGGACCGGGCACGGCGGCCGGTATCTTCGACGGCATCGACCTGGACTGGGAGTGGCCGGGCGCGGAAGGCCACGCCGGTAACCACGTCAGCCCGGCCGACAAGGCCAACAACACCCTGCTGATCGCCGAGTTCCGGCGCCAGCTGGACGCGCTGGGCGCGCAGACCGGCAAGCGCTACCAGCTCACCGCCTTCACCCCGGCCGACCCCGCGAAGCTCGCCGCCGGCTGGGACCTGCCGGAGGTCGCCAAGTCGCTGGACATCTTCAACGTCCAGGGCTACGACTTCCACGGCGCGGGCAGCGACAACTCCTGGGAGCCGAACAGGACCGGGCACCAGGGCAACCTGTACGCCGACACCGACGATCCCTACAACTTCCACTTCAGCGTGGAGAACGCGATCAACGTCTACACCAACGCCGGGGTCAACCCGCGGAAACTCACCATCGGCCTGGCCTTCTACGGGCGGGGCTGGCAGGGCGTCCCCGACGGCGGGAAGTTCGGCGAATGGCAGACCGCGACCGGGGCGGCCCCCGGCCAGTTCGCCGAGGAGGCGGGCACCCGCGGATACTCCAACCTGGTCGCCGGAGTCCCCGGCTGTACCGTCCGGCATGACGAGCAGGCGGTCGCCACCTTCTGCCACACCGGCAACGGCGGGCAGTGGTGGAGCTTCGACGACGCCTGGTCCATCGGGAGGAAGACCGCCTGGCTGCGGAGCAGGAACCTGCTCGGCGCGATGATCTGGGAGATGTCCGGCGACACCGGCACATTGATGACCGCCGTGGACACGGGTCTACGGTAGTGCGCTTCCAGGCATAGCGCCTTCTCGTTCTGGTACGGCGACGGACCCGTGCGGACCGTTCGCCACCGAGCGTCGAGCTAGCCAAGTCGAAAGAAGGCCCCGGATCCCAGCGGATTCGGGGCCTTCCGCATCAGCCTCGTGGCGCTCTCTTTGAAAACGATTGTTTGCGCAAATGGTCATTTGCGCTAGGGTGAACCTATGGTCCCCTCACTCGTGGCCCCCAGGCCAGACCTCGATTCGGCCTTCGCCGCTCTCGGCGACCCCGTCCGTCGCGCCTTGGTCACTCGTCTCGCGCGTGGTGACGCCACGGTGGGAGAACTCGCCGAACCGTTCGACCTGACCCCACAAGCGATCTCCCACCACGTCGGTGTCCTGCGGCGGTGTGGCCTGGTCGAGCAGCGGCGCGAGGGCACCAGGCGCCCCTGCCGGCTGAGGGTCGACCAGTTGTCACTGCTCAGCACGTGGATCGACGACCAGCGTCACGCCTGGAACGACCGGCTCGCCGCCCTTGAGCAACATCTCACCGATGGCGGAGCGGTCCGTTGACCGCCAGCTCAGAGCTCCGCGGCGACGAACTGATCGCCAAGCGCCACCTCCCGGCGGAACCCGAACGCGTCTGGGCCGCCTTCACCTCACCGGCAAGCATCGCGGCATTCTGGGGCGGTTCGCACGCCACCGTGCCGCCTGAATCCGTGACCGTCGACCTGCGTCCCGGTGGAGAGTTCGCGCTCGACACCCGCGCGCCGGACGGCGCGACCCGCCGGCTCCGGTTCGTCTACGTGAGCGTCGCCGCACCGCATGAACTCGTGTTCGACGAGCCTCTCACCGGCCTCCGCACAACCGTCAAGGTCCACCCCGCGGGCGGCGGCACGGATCTCACGGTCCACCAGCGTCAGCTTCCCCCCGAGCTTCGGACCGCCCAAGCAGCCGACGGGCTCGCCTCGATCCTCGACGCCCTCGCCGTACATCTGCAGCACCCCGACATCACCCCAGAACGGAGCACATCATGACGCAGCACACCCAGCGCGACCTCGTCGCGGAGTACTTCGCGGGATTCCGGACCAGCGACCACCCACGAATCCTCGCGACCCTCACCGACGACGTCGAGTGGGTCATCCACGGCCACCGGACCACCCGCGGCAAGGCGGAGTTCGACGGCGAGATCGAGAATCCGGGGTTCACCGGCAGCCCCGAACTCGACGTCCAGCGTATCCACGAGGACGGCCCGGTCGTCGTCACCACCGGCGAGGGCCGCGGCACCAGCATCGACCACGGCCGATTCCGGTTCGCCTTCAACGACCTGTTCACGTTCCGCGACGGACTTATCGCCCGCGTCGATTCCTACGTCGTCCCGCTGCCCTGAGGCAGGCGACTTTTGCGGAGAATATCGTGATGAAGTAGCGTGACGTACGTGACTGCCGGGTCGGCCTTGGGCCACGCACCAGAGAGCAGCCCGGCTGACGCTTGATCGCCGCGCGGGCCCGCGGCCCGCCGTCTTCTTCTCCATTCAGTACGGGCACAGCAGGAACCACCAATGGAGAAGAATGGATTTCAACAAGCAGGTCATCGACGAGTTCCGCGCCAACAATGGCCAAGTCGGTGGCTATTTCGAGGGAGCGAGGCTGCTCCTGCTCACCACCACCGGCGCCCGCTCAGGCAAGCCACACACGACCCCGCTCGCCTACCTGCATGACGGCGCCGGGCGTATGCAGGTCATCGCCTCCGCCGGGGGAGCGCCGAACAACCCGGCCTGGTACCACAATCTGAAGGCCAACCCGCGCGCCATCGTCGAGACTGGCGCCTTCAGCTTTGATGTCGAGGCGGAGGTCCTGGAGGGCGCCGAGCGTGACGCGGCGTTCGCCCGGGCGGTGGAAGGCGACCCTGGCTGGGCTGGCTACCAGGCCAAGACGACGCGCACCATCCCGGTCGTCGCACTTCGCGTGACTGCTCCGCGCTGGGATAGCGCACCGTCGGGCGGTGCGTTCCTCAAGCTGGTGCACGACGGCTTCCGTCGCGAACTCGCGCTGATCCGCAAGGAACTGTCCGATTCAGGACGGCCAGGCCTGGGCGCACAGCTAAGGATCAACTGCTTGACCGTCTGCCAGGGCCTGCACCATCACCACACGGGCGAGGACACCATGATGTTCCCCGGCTTGGCCGAGCAGCATCCCTCACTCGCTCCGGCCTTGGCGCGGCTGGCCGAGGAGCACGAGCGCATCGCCGTACTCCTGGAAGAACTGAAGCAGGCCCTTTCCGGCGAGGATCCGCTGAAGGTACGGGCCGAGATCGAACGGCTCATCGATGAACTCGAAGCCCACCTGACGTATGAGGAGGAGCAACTGATCCCGATCCTCGACCTCGCCTGAAGCCCGGGGAATGGGGAAACGACCTCGGACCAGCCGGGAAGCGATCTTCTTTGCCCCCCTGAATACACAGCTCAGCCATACTCGTGAACACCCCACCCAGAGCCGTTCTTGAAACGGCTGGACCGAAGTTGACGGGATCCCGTCCGACCATCTGGATCGGACGGGATTTCGCGTTCTCCGGGGTCTTCGGGCCGCTGACCTGTCGGCGGTTCCTGGCCCACCCTTCAAGAACGGGGAGGTCAGGTCAACCAACAGACTCGTCGGCCAAAGGTGGAATGGCTGCGGCGACCCACCGGGCAGCTGGGGCATAACGACGAGTAAGGGCGGATATAACACCGCGCCCTGCGGCTAAGGTCCCTCTACCCCAGCTGGTCGCGGCGGCGTGTCAGGTAGGCGGTCTCGGCGGTGTTGCCGGCAAGCTCGATGGCTTTGTCGTACGCCGCGCGCGCCTTCTGACTGCGGCCCAGTCGGCGCAGCAGGTCGGCGCGGGTCGCATGGTAGGCGTGATAGCCGGCCAACTTGTCCTCAAGACGGTCGACGGCTGCCAGCGCCACCTCCGGGCCGTCGAGCTCGGCGGCCGCGATGGCCCGGTTGAGGGCGATGATCGGCGAGGGGTCGAGGTGGACGAGCTGGTCGTAGAGGGCGACGACCTGCGACCAGTCGGTGTCGCGTACGTCGCGGGCTGAGGTGTGCACGGCGTTGATCGCTGCGAGGATCTGGTAGCGACCCGGGGCCATCCCGGAGGCCAGGCGCTCGCGCACCAGCTGGTGACCCTCGGCGATCAGCGCCGCGTCCCAGGCCCCACGGTCCTGCTCGTCGAGGGTGATCAGTTCGCCGCTGCCCGAAACCCGGGCGGTACGGCGAGCCTCGGTCAGGAGCATCAGCGCCAGCAGCCCGGCCACCTCACCGTCGGTTGGCATGAGGGCACGGATCAGGCGAGTGAGCCGGATCGCCTCGGCGGTCAGGTCGTGGCGTACGGGATCGGTGTCGGGGCCGGTGGCCAGGTAGCCCTCGTTGAAGACGAGGTAGAGGACGGCGAGTACGCCGGCGACGCGCGCCGGGAGATCCTCCGCGGACGGCACGCGATAGGGGATGCGCGCGGCCTTGATCTTGGCCTTCGCGCGGGTGATCCGCTGCCCCATGGTGCTCTCCTGCACCAGGAAGGCACGGGCTATCTCGGGCATGGTCAGACCGGCGACCATGCGCAGCGTCAGCGCCACGCGGGCCTCCATCGCCAGCGCCGGGTGACAGCAGGTGAAGATCAGCCGGAGCCGTTCGTCGTCGATGGTGCCGAGAGGCTCGGGCGGGTCGTCGTCGTACAACAGCTGAGCCTCCCTGTGCTTGTCGTCGCGCTTGTTCTCACGCCGGATCCGGTCGATGGCCCTGCGGTTGGCAGTGGTGGTCAGCCAGGCGCCGGGGTTGGGCGGTACGCCGTCGGCCGACCACCGCTGGACGGCGGTCGCGAACGCTTCGCCCGCCGCCTCCTCGGCGATGTCGAGGTCACCGAAACGCCTGGTCAGGGCGGCGACCACCCGTGCCCACTCCTCGCGGTGAGCCTGGGTGACCGCCTCGCGGACGTCGATCACGCTCACAGGAACGGCCGTACCTCGATCTTCCGGTTGCAGGCCTTCGACCCCTCGGCGGCCAGCTTGAGCGCCACGTCGAGGTCCGCGGCCTCGATGATCCAGAAGCCGCCGAGGAACTCCTTCGACTCCAGGAAGGGCCCGTCGGTGAACATCGCCTCCCCACCCCGGTTGTCGATCACCGTGGCCGTGGTGGGCGCCCCGAGACCGCCGGCGAAGACCCAGTGGCCTTCGGCCACGAGCCGGTCGTTGAACACGTCGATCGCAGCCTGCTCGTCCGGGGTGGCCAGGCTGGCCTGGTCAAAGATCACGGAAACCATGTACTGCATCTCGGATCATCTCCTGCGTTTCGGGGCACCCCTCGTGGGCGGCCTCTCACCCCTACTACGAACACCTCTGCCCTGATCCGACGCCGCCTCCCGGACTTCTTTCGAGGAACTTTCGGCGGGTCACGACCGAAGATCGTGTACCGGGTGGCGGACGGGTGGGAGAGATCGTGCAGCCGGAGCCCGGGACGAACGTCTCGGCGGCGCGCACGATCTTCCCCGCGAGTGATCAGGGCCTGCAAGGTCATCGGCTTGCTCGGGCGATGACCTCCTCGGTCGTCAGCGGCGCCCTGGGGTGATGGGTCAGACACAGGGGCGTACGCACCTTTGCGAACCCCGCGCCCTCAGGTGCGACGTAGAACTGGCCGCTGCGAAGCGAGCCGATGTCATCGGCACTGCCGCCTTTGACGCGGGCCATCGCCTTGGCGGCCTCGATCTGCACATCCGCGTTGAGCAGACCGTAGAACTGTGTTGCGGCGTTGCCCGGGATCCGGTTGTTCAGGCCCTTGGGCGCCTGGGTCGCGAACACCAGCCCGAGCCCGTACTTCCGGGCCTGGGAGGCCAGCGCGAGCGTGCTCTGCGTGCACGCGGTCATGGTGCCCGAGGGGGCGAAGGTCTGCGCTTCGTCCATGACGAAGAGCCCGCCGAGGGGCCGGTCACCGGCGGGGTTCTTCTTGATCCAGGCGAACAGCGCCATCTGCAACTGGTTCACGAAGGACTGCCGCTCGGAGTCACTCTGCAGCCCCACGAAGCTGATGACCGATACCCGGGCCCGCTTCCCCGCGGCCGGAGTGAGAAGTCGCCCTGGGTCGACCGGCTCACCTTCCCCACCGAACAGCGGATCGGTCACGGCGGCAGCCCGGAGCACCTGGGCGAGTCCATCCGCGATCTTCGCCGCTCCGCCGATCTGACTGATGTCCTCGGGGAAGTCCGCGAGCAGATTGATCAGCCCGTCGAGGCCGCCACTCTTGTACTTCCCGAAATGGACGACCGCCTCCGTGAGCACGGCCCGAGCGACCTGGGCCTTGCTGGTGCCGCCTTCCACCTTCGCCCGTGGGGCGAGCGCCGCCATGGCGGCGTAGACGGCTTCGTTGAACTCGTCGACGTCGTCGCGGACGCTGGAGAAGTCGGGCAACGGCTGGAAGGCCAGCGGACGGCCCTTCTCCCTGCGCGGTGTCCAGACCACGACATCGGTGTCCGCGATGTAACGAGCCGCCCGGCCCCCGTCACCGGGGCCCCAGGCGGAAGGCTCCTCCGGCCAGGCGTCACCGAGACGGGCGAGGTCGTTGTTCGGGTCGAGCACGATCGAGGAGACGCACTGAAGGGCGCACTCTTCGATGATTCGCCTGATCAGCACGGTCTTCCCCGAGCCGGATCCCGCGAAGATCGCAATGTGCTTACGGAGCGCCTCCAACTCGACGGAGACCGGAAGCCCGCGATCGTACGAGCGTCCCACGATCAGCGACGGCACCCCGGCCGGCTGGCTTTCCGGAGAGCGGTCCGAGGCACTGGGCTCGTGAGTCGGCAGGGGTTTCGCCTGCGCGGGCGGCTCCTCAGGGTCTTTTGGGGCTTGAGGCTCCTGCGGAGCAGTTGGATCCGGCCAATCTCCCAAGGCGTCCTTGAGGAGCTTGAGGTTGGCGGTGGGTTTCCTGCTGGCGATCCACTGGTCGAGGTGTGGGAGGTCCTCCGCGAAGAGGTCCCGCAGGGCGTACAGCACCTTGAGATTCTCTTCGTCGGCCGCGATCACCCGGCCGCCCCTGGCGTGGAAGCCGGCAACCGCTTCCTGGGTGACCGGCCCGGAGTTCCACGGGATGTTCCGGATGATGATCAGCCGACGCTTGGGGCTCTCCTCCGCCAGACCGGCTTTGAGCACCGCCTTGCGGAGCCGGGTCAGCGCCGCGAGATGGTGCGTGGCGGCGATGCCGCGGAACGCCCAGTGGATCTCGTCTTCGGTCGCCTCGTTCAGGACTTGCTTGAGACCCGCGTGAAGAGAGGTCTTCTGGCCCATGGGCGGGTCGACCCGGTAGCGCGCGGACGTCCCGCGCTGCTCCACGATCCAGGCCCGGAGGCCCGCCGAAATCAGGCCAGGAAGAACCGCGTCCTCCAGTTCGGCATCCAGCGCTCCACTGACGTCGGCCGAATCCGCCAGCATCGCGAACTTGGTGTCGATCGCCTGAAGCTCTTCTTCGCGAGGATCAGGCTTCATGGGTTGATCGATCACGTTTGAGGAGGCGTCGAGGCTGTCCAGCTCAGTGATCTTGCCCGCTAGCAGACACTTCTGGATGTGCCTGGACAGACATTCCAGGGCCTGACGCGGGGTGTAGAAGGGAGCCTGAGAGAAGGCCTCCGGCTTGATCGGCCACGTTGGATATGGCCGGTCGAAACCAATGTCCTTGAAGTGCTCCGCGAGTCGCATGGTGACGAGTTCCGCCCCAACCTCAGGAGTCGGAATGCGCCGGAGGAACGCGGCCTTCCGAAAGCGGTCCTTGAAACTCGCGACAGCCAGCACCTCAATAAGCGTCCACGTCTCTGGCAGGCAGGAGAGAACCGTCAGGGTTCGGCTGGTCACCTCACGGAGGTTGGTCAGCTGATGAGCGAACTGAAGAACTGCCGAGGGCGCCGAACTCTTGGGGCTGCCCTCGACATAGACGCTGCTCTGCGCGATGAACGCGTCGAGCTGGTCGAAGGCCATGACACTCGGGCCGGTCAACGCCAGCAGCCGCGAGATGTCACGGACGATCTCCTGCGGAGATTTGTGGTCCTGCCGGAAACCCCAACTCAGCCGGTAGCTCTCGCCATCCTCGATTGAGCAGATGTAGGACTGGCCGATATCCACCAGAGCATTGTGATTGGCCTCCAGGAGCACAAGAGCCCGAGCGACGTCCTGTGCCTCTCTGCCAACCCGGCGATCGATTTTGTACAGGGCCTCGATGAACAGATCGAGATCTTCGCGAGTGACCAGCTGGTTACCGATGATCGCCTGCTGGCTCTTCCGCGGGAGCTGCATCAGGCCCGTCAGATTGCGAAGGAACCGCTTGAGCTGGGTCTCCTCATCTGTGCCCACCCGAGCCAGCCCGTCCTGGATGGACACGACGGCGCTTTCCCAGAAGTTGCGGGCGTCGAGAACGCCCATGAGAAAGAAGTAACCATCGCGCTGGATGACCTGCTCACGCAGCCAGCTCATCAGGTGCGTCTTTCCGCTTCCGGCGCCACCCTCAAGGACCACCCCGATCGGGCTGGTCACGGGAGAGTCAGCGGCGGCATCCAGTCCTGAGCGCAGAGCGTAGGAAGCCGCCGGGTGCATCTCGGGCACGTGGAACGGAACCGGCTGCCAGACATCCTCACTGGCGTTGACGGTCGAGAAGGTCTTGAGACTCTCCAGCGCGTACCATTCGGTAACCATCGTCACGCTCCGATGCGGAACTGATGGTTGGGCGTGCTGCCAATGATGATCGCGGCGGCGTGGTCTTCGGACTTCAGGTCACCCAAGATCGCAACGGGCTCGATGTCCACGCGCCCTGCCAGCATCATGGTGCGCAGGACGTCGTCCTGGAGATCCCGGTCGATGTCCGTCAGGAGGGCTCGCAGTTTGGTCATCGCGGCCCACCGGCCGACGCCAGGCGTGATCTTCGCATAGGCCTCGCGAATCCGGCCTTCCACTTCCTCCGGCGACAGCGTCGTGACCGGCGCCTGAACGGGTTCCTCGACTGGGATCGCCACTTTGGGCGCCAAGAGGGACCGCAGGTACAGAAGAGCCAGCGCCTTGCCCGTGCGGGATGTCACCGGGACTCCCTTGCGTACTTCCTCGATCGCGCGATCTTCACCAGCCGGTGTGATCGCGTACCACAGAGCCCGATTGGCTCTGGTTTCCGACTCAATCAACTTGGAGTCGATGAGACCCGCGCGGTTCTTGGCGTCGAGCTCCAAGCCCCACTCCTCTTTCAGTTCCTTGTGGGCCAACGAGGTTCCGAGCTCCCTCAGTACGAGCAGAGCCGCGACCTGCCGATACGTGAGTTTTTCTTCGGACATCAGCCTGCTCCTTCGCTTATTCCGAGGCGTCGGCCCCGGAGGAATTCTTCGATGTGGCGTAAAACCGCCCGTAGATCGCCCATCACCTGCTGGTTGGTGAACCGCAACACCGTGAATCCGTCACGTTCCAGGTGCCGGTCACGAATCTGGTCGCGCTCCATTTGGGCGAACGTCTCGTGTTCCGGTCCGTCGAGTTCCACGACGCACTTCTCCGGGACCCACATCAGATCCGTACGAATCATCACAAACAACCGATCCTTGGACTGATACGTCTGATTCCAGGTCCGGCCATGAGCCCACGCGCATTCCGCCAGGGCCGCCTCCATCGCCTGCTCGACCGCACTCCCCGCGTGCGGCCTTCCGGCGATCGCCGGCACGCCCACCGTCGCGGTGAGCGGCGGTGCCGTCATCTCTTCGGCCAGTCTCCTGACCGCTGCGGGCACCTCCAGGTAGAGGGTTTCGACGCGGCGCAGTTCGGGGCCGACGAGCCAGATCCCCATGCCGCTCCGGTGCGCCAGCCACTCGCATCCGGCAACCAGGAGGGTCTCCCCATGGGAGGTCAGCTTCTCCGGCACATAGATGACCATCGTCGCCGATTCGCGGCCGAACGTGGAGGCGATGACCCGGGCCAGACCAGCCGCCCGCGACTCTGCGGGGAACGATCGTCCTTGAGGACCGCGCTGCCCGGGAACCAATGGGCCGCGGTGCTGGATGGCCCGGGCGGCGAGGTCGGCCAGGAACGGTCCGAAATGACGGGTGCTCGATGCCAGGCGCATCGCGAGGATCCTCGCCGCCGCCACTCCGCCACCGCCCGGGCCGGAGAGCCTCTCCCCTTCGGGCAACCAGGCCGGGAAAAGTCCGATGGCCAGTATTTCCAGCTCGCGGAGGATGGATTCCACCAACTCTGAGACCGAATCGCCTTCAGCCGCCGCGTAGGTGATGACGGCGGGGCCGGTCTCCGGTAAAGGATCCAACAACAATTCCATCACATTGGCGTCAATGTTGGAATCGGCTCCGGCAAGGCGGAGCACCCTCCCGACCGGGAGATCGCCCCAGGACAACGCCACACCGGCTCCCTCTGGCCACTCCTCTGAAAACGTGACTTTGCGCAGGTTATAGGGCACGCGAGGTGACGCGTAGGAAATCCGGAGATATCTCCTATTCCGGATTTACAAAACCACCCAAACGGTCATCCTGACAGTCCTTCACATCACCGTTTATGTCACGGGCCGCCGCCGCAACCTCTGGTACGGACGCCCGGTGCCGTCCGGCGGCCAGGGCCGTACAGGAACAAGGACGCCGAGGGCACCGGGCCGTGCCCGCGCAGGTCACGTCAGGGGATGATCGCCCCACGAAAGTTCAGCCACCAGTGCGTGGTGATCGGAGGCCGAACCAACGTCGATCACCTCGGCGCCCGCGAGCCGAGGCGCCAGCGGCGGGGAGAGGAGGATGTAGTCGGTGCGCGTGTCCACTGGCGCGGTCCCTCTGTTGCGCTGGGCGGTGACCCAGCGGTGCGATCGTGGCCGAGTGCGAAGCGCATCGATCCAGCCGGCGGTGTGCAGGCGATCCATGGCCTCGAAACGGGGCGGATGGCCGTACTTGTGCATGCCCGCCGCGGTGAGCCGGTGGTCGAGGTCGGTCGGGTAGGGATCGTCACGGTCGAGCGCGTTGAGATCGCCGGCGAGTACGCAGGGGCGGGTGGCCAGCAGCTCCGGAGGGGCCAATGCCAGCAACTCGCCGACCTCCGTCAGCCGCGAATCCTCATCGCTGTGCACCAGGTGCGTCGCGAGCAGGAGCAGCGGCTCGTCGGCGTCCGGCCATGCCAGCTCGGCTTCGACGATGCAGTGAGCCAGCGTCGGCGGCGTGTGCACCCGCTGCCGCAGGATGGGCGCGCGCGACACCACGCACACGTTGTATCGTCGCCCGCTCGACCGCGCGTTCGCCCGGCCGAGGATCGTGTGCTTCCCATCGGCCGGTACGCCCATGACCTCCGCGACCGCGCGCAGCCTGACGCCGTCCTCCCAGCCGACACACTCCTGCAGGACCAGCAGATCGGGCCGCTCCGCCGAGATGATCGTACGCAGCGCTTCGAAGCGGTCCTCACCGCCGAGCAGCACGTTGAGGGTCATGATTTTCATGCGCGGCCACTCGAACGAGAAGGCATGCCCAGGGAGTGCCGACGTCGCTCCACCAGGAGGAAGTGGACGGCGACGAAGCCGATACTCACGGCAGCCGCGACCCAAACGATCGTCTTCCCCATGGTCTCGACCACCTCGTTCCTGCCGGGTGGGAGTACAACCATCTGCAAGGCCGCACCGACCGGCACGGTCAATCTCGCGAGCAAACCGATCGTTCCCGGTCGCTTGACGCATGCACCGACGGCCCCCAAGGGCGCTCCGAAGATGACGCTGGCAATCCACCATACGAGCGGTTCGGACGCGTACCAGGGGAAGTCCCCGCCGCTACGGAGGGTGTCCACAACGCTGTAGGCGGCAGTGGCTGCAAGCAGAGCCAGCGCACCAGCGGCAGCACCCTGCGCCAGTGCCGCACGACGGCTCTCCACGCCGCGTGTGACCAGCCATCCCACGGCAACCGCCAATCCCGCCCACGCCCAGCCGGAGTCGAGCAGCAAGCTCACGATTTCCGCGACTGACCACCCGCTGGTGGTATAGGTACGGCTTTCTAAGTCGGCATAGCCGAGAGAGATGCCGTTCACTAGGGACGTCGCGGCGCCGAATCCCGCTCCGACAGCCAGGGCTTTCACCAGGATCTCCACGAGGCGGGCCACCCGCGAGCGGTCATGCCGCTGATTGTCGGTCACGATGCCTTCCTACCGCACGGATCATGCTACGCAGCAGGGCCAAGCCTGTTCTAGCGGGTCCCGGTTCTGTAATCGGCACGCAGGACCATGGATAACGTCTCGCGGGGCAGCCTGCTTGTCCTCGCTGCATCGGTTTACGTGGAGCTCGGTCTGTTCATGCGATGGGGCACGATGTTCGACTCGCTGCTGCTCATCTACGTCACCGCCCCGGTCTCTCAGATCCTGGCGTTCTTCCCGATCTACGACCTACTGTCTGATTCGATGTTTTCCACACAGATCTACATTCTTATGTACACGGCCGCCGGGCTGTTCCAAGCGTGGCTTCTCTGGCTGATCGCTCGCGGGCGTAAGAAGACCGCGGCTCCGGTGGAGGGGCTCAGTTCGGAGGAAGAGCGGGTGCGGGAGTCGTAAGGACAGTCCCTCCCGCCGCCGAACTGTCCAGACGTAGCTCAAGGTGAGCGACCAACTGAGCGACAACGGGAGCGAACACCCGGGAACGTCATCGAACCGCGAGGCACCTTATGGCCAGCTCAACGGCCCCATAGCGCGCACGTGGCTTGGCATCGAAGGGGTCTGGGGTTCAAATCCCGTAGCTCCACTTCTGCGGCTGTTATCGCCGCACTCTCACCAGGGCCCTGCTGTACGCGGGCTTCGTACGGGGCAGCCTCCGGAGTCGGCCCCAGGCCACAGCATCCCCGTATCAGTGCTGCTGACGTACACCTGATGTGGACCGACGACTTCCGGGCAGGCTCACATCCATCATGGACGACGGCTCGCCGTGAGGAAGTGGAAGCCGCCCGAGCCTCGTAACCTCAAGGAAGCAACTGGACCACACCCACGAGATAGGCTGCGCGCACGTGTGGATTGCCGACAATCTCCAGCGCGCCTCCGGGCTCCATCCAGTCGATCATCAGCCCTGATATCCGCCCATCGTCGGCGGCGCTCTGCATCTCCGCTAGGTTGAACGCCTTCCCGGTCAACGCTTCGCGCTGTACCGGACGGAGGCTCTTCAACCAGGCACGGAACTGTTCGACTTCATCGATTCCATCACAGGCAGGTGTATGGACGGGACGACAGTTGTCCCCCGACCACGACAGCGGAAGATCCGCCGGCCCGATGGCCGGGAACAGTACTCTGCTGGCCACGGCATCGAGGTCCGCCGACTCCATCTCACGGCTCGTCAACGGTTTGTCCAGCTCCACGATGAGAGCGACGCCGTATTTCCGGTGGTCCAGGCCCGATGTCGATATCGCCTTGTCGAGGCCTTCCAGGAAAAGCTCGGTCTTACGGCGCTCTTGGTCCGATCTCCCGGTTCCCTTCAGATAGCCCTCCCGGAACACTGCGGTGGCGGCGGAGGACCGAACCGTGACCAGATCGTAGTTCCCTCCAATGTTCGGATCGAGCGTCACGGTCGTCAGTGATGTCCCCAGGCCGTTGGGAATGGGAACCAGTTCAACCGAGATAGCCGCCGGTGTATCCGTGGGAAGAGCGTCGGCCGGCTCACTGAGAAGGCCCGCCCCGTAATCCGGATGAACGACGGCTAAGGCGATTCCGTAAGCCGAGTACAGCTCCACCCACTCGTCGCGCGTGAGCTCTCGACGCTCATCCGCACACGAAGTCGCGAGGACCATGAAAGCGGCCAGCGGAAGAGTGATGAGATTCCGCGTTCGTGAGTGCATCGTTTCCACCATCCATCGAACGGTCAATCCTGCCCGCGTGAAAACGCGGTGTTCGCCATGCCGTAAGGCTCCAGCATGGCGAACTGGCTTCCAACAGCAGGCGGCGCTGTTCGAGCAGCGGCTCCTCGTAGCTCTGTTTCAGCGAGTGTTGCCAACGGCCATGACCCTTCAAGAACCTGGGAACGGAGTTGTACAACGCCCACGGCTGCCTGGGGTGGGCGATGAACTGTTTGATCCTGGGACTCAGGGTCGGGTGCTTCGCCTCGTATTGCTCGACAAACCGGTCACGGAGGTCTTCAGGTAGGACAGCGAGCCCGGCGGCATACCACGCTGGATAGCGGGTTTGCAATTGACGCACCGCCGGTTCGGCAAGTGACCCGTCCTCGTCTTGAGCAGTTCGGCCGAGCTCGGCCAGTTCTTCCGTCTGGCTGAGCAACGCCGTAATCCGCCTGGCCTCTCCCGTACGGTGCATGGCCAGATCCTAGAACCTTTGAGCGAACTGAATTACCGGATGCGATGCGTCCCGCTCGATGAATCACGAGGTGTGGCCGGAATCGCTCTCATAGGAACCGTTCTTCGCGTCAGCCGATTACAAGACGTTCTCCGCCGAAGTCGGCAACGATCTCCAATCGTCCGCCGAGGGCCTTGATGTAGGCTGCAAGGGTTCTCAGTTCGCTGGTATCGACTTTGGCGCGTTCTATGGCGGAGACGCGTTCCTGGCGCACGTGCATCCGCGCTGCGACTTCGGCCTGCGTCAATCCCAATCGCTTGCGCATCTCGGCCAGCCGATGGGCCCGACTGACGTTGACCAGTGCTTGCGCGCCGATCTCGACCTCGAGCCGATCATCGGCATCGGGGAAGAATTCGGAAAGGAAGCTTTCGCGGTCGTATCCGTGGGTGCTGCTCATGATCCCTCCTTTTCTTTCAAATAGATCGCATATCTTGCCTCGGCGAGAGGGATCGACTCTCGGTACCACGTTGTCCATTGTCCGGCCTTATCGCCCGCTACGAGGAGGACCGCATTACGGCTCGGATCGAAGATGAACAGAATCCTTATCTCCGTCGTTCCGGTGGAGCCGGGACGTAGTTCCTTCAGGTTGTGTAGGCTCGAGTCCTTGATCCGATCAACCAAGGGTCTGCCGAGACTCGGCCCTTCCTCAAGTAGTGCGGTGATCGCCTGGCCGACCAGGATGGCACTGGCACGATCAGTACGGCGAAGCTCATGGAGCCACTCCTGTACCTCCGTAACGATCTCCAGTCGATAAATCACCGACCCATCCTACACAGACGTAGTACTTCTACATACTATGCGGCTGGCAGCTTCGCGTGACTATTCAGTCCCTTCAGTGGTGACGTCCGTTGGGTCCACTGATCTTGGACTGCTGGGGACACGTTCCGAAGCAGATGAGAAGGCAGCGTCGACCTGCATAGTCGTGTTCGAGCAAGCAACCGCCACCTCCGCTGTGACAGCCAACCGCCCTGTTCCCGATCAAGGAACAGGGCGGTTGCGCTATTGGTCAGCCGGGACGAGTGCTCCGTCCTCATCTTCCGCCGTTGCCGGCCACGCCGTCTGCTCGTTGATCTCTATGACGATCGCGGCGGCGGCGTCGGCTCAGTTGAAGGGGTTGTCGTAGGTGCCGCTGCTCTTGGTGCGCGTTCTGTACCCGCTGTTGCTGAACCAGCCAGCGGTCACGTCGAAGCGGAGGTTGTAGACGGCGCTGCCGAAGTTGACCTCGGCGCTGTACAGGGCCACCTGCTGGCACCCGGTAGCCGAGGTGGAACCGGTCCAGACCGGGTAGTTCGTGGTCGAGCCGTTAACCACGATGAGGAAGGACGGCTGGGGGTAGGCGCCGCTCTGCCAGCACAGGCTCAGTGAGTAGCGGTACTTCGTGTTGGAATCATCGAACGCGACGGTTCCTTCTAGGCGGGCCAGCTGCATCCCGGAGCCGTCGTTGGCGATCACCTGCACATAGACCGGCTGATCCGCGCCGTACGTGGCATGGGCGGGAGTGGCGGGCAGGAAGGTGACGGCCAATGCCGTGATGGCGAGTGCGATCGACGTCGTCAGGCGACGTCCCCACGAGCGTTCGGTCAATTCACACCTCATCAATTCAGGGGTGAGGGAACGCCCGGAGGTTATATATAAGATCTTGAACCGTCCAGCATGGCGATTTGGGGGCCAACCCCAAAAGCACCTCACGTATCATTGGCCAAGCTATTCCTGTAGCGACCAGGGAATAGAGGGAGATGCGGTCTGTGGGAATCCGGCGTGGCCGCTGAAAGTTTCACTCTCGATCGTTCGTGATGCTCCACCGGCCAGGTAGCCGTTCCGGCTGAGGCATGCTTTTCCGCTGCGGTCCCTCGACGCGGTGTTCGAGTAAGCGTCAGTTCCACTCAGGACAGAGGCCAGTTCCGAGTTGCGGAACCGGCCATCATTCTGGCTTCCGACGTGCCTTCGTCTGAGACAGGGCAATGTGGGCCGCCCTGAGACGGTCGGGCTCGGGGCGTTCCGAGGTGTCGCCTGAGATGTCGTCCGCCCATCCGAGGAGCCGGCAGACGTGAGATTCGGCTGTGGACGTCGTGACGGTGGCCTCTCCCACAACCACATCGCCGCTGGTCCCGTCGATGGAGACGAGGGTGCCCTCCTCGATCGTACGATCGCCTGCTCGTACCGAACCCGCCCCCACGACCAGTCCGGCGACTCCCACCACGGCGGGTTTCCCCATCGCGCGGGCGACCACCGCCGCGTGGCTGGCCGGGCCTCCGCGGGCGGTGACGATTCCGGCGGCGGCTGCGATGCCACGCATGTCGAGAGGGGACGTCTCCGGACGTACCAGGATCACCGGACCCTTGGCGGCCATCCGGACCGCCGCATCGGTGCTGGTCGCGACCATTCCGACCGCCACTCCCGGGCAGGCGCCCAGACCCCGGGCCAGTACGTCGGCAGCCAGGACGATTCGAGGCGTTCGCACCTGCTGGAGATCCTCCGGAGAGACCCTCCGGAGTGCTTCCTCCCGTCCGATGACGCCGTCGTCGGCCAGGTCGGTCGCCACCCGTACGGCAGCGGCGCCGACGAACCGGCCAGGACGCACCTGGAGGAGCCACAGCTCGCCGGTTTCGAAGGTGAACTCCAGGTAGCACGCGTCGCGGTAGTGCGATTCGACGCGGTCCATCGCGTGCAGCAACCCGGCCCACACCTTCGGCTCCCGAGCGGTCAGGTCGTGCAAGGGGAGGGGCAGTTCCCGGCCCGAGACGACCGCGTCGCCCTGGCGGCCGAACAGGACATCGCCGAACGGAACGGGCTCGCCCGTGTTGGGGTTCCGAGTGAAGGCGACGCCGGTTCCGCTGCGGTGGTCGCGGTCGCCGTACACCATCGCCTGAATTGTCACGGCAGTGCCGAGATCGTGGGGGATGCCGTGAAGTTCGCGATAAGTCCTCGCCCGGGGAGTGTTCCACGAGGAGAACACCTCGGTGACCGCCTTTTTCAAGGGCTCGATCGAGTCGACGGTCAGGTTGAGAATTGTCGTCATCATGCCGGGCATCGACACGCTCGCGCCGGATCGTACCGACACCTGTCCGGCGGGCAGGCTGGCGACAGCGATCGTGAGTTCGTCGGCTAGGCCGTCGGGCAGACGTCCGTCGCGGAGGTACGCGCGACAGGCCTCGGTCCCGATGACAAATCCGGCGGGTACGGCCAGCCCAAGTCGCCCCAACACGACGAGCCCGTGAGCCTTGCCCCCGAGAACCTCGGCCGGCTCGTCGGACGAAAGGGAATGAATCCACCTCATCGTGGGATGCCCAGCGTGACCAGCAGATCTTCGTGAAGCTGGAACCAAATGACGTGATAGGACGCCATGTCGTCCGTCACATACTCCAGTTCCCCCGAACCGACCCGCGCCAGGGCCTCAGCGAGACGGACGCGATACCTCCCGAATCGGGGTAAGGCCGCCGACAGGGCGGCGCAGACGACCCCGGCCCGCCGATCAAAGTCGACCAGCACCGCCAGAACGCGGGCGTCGTAGGCCGCGTCGGTGTGATCGTTCAGGGCACCCGAACGTATCTGCCAGGCCCCGCAGAGATCGAGCAACTCCGTGTTCAGCGGCAGAAAGCGGTCAAATGCTTCGGCCACAGCGACCTTGGCCCCGGCGGCGTCCAGTTCGTCTGCGACCCAAGCGGCGTGGGCGCTCCGGCCCGTCGGCGTGATGCTCCAGCCGCCGAAATCGCCTGGTTCGTACGTGACGAGACCGGCCACGGCGAGGTCGATCAGCTCCGACTGGACATCGGACTCGCCGAGCCCGGCCGCCCCGGCCACCCGGGACAGGGTGGCGAAGCCCATGCAGCGAAGCGTGTGGAGAACCAGAACCGCAATCACCCCATCGGCGCCAAGGTCGACCGCACGGCCGGTGACCTGGTCGAACAGGCCGGGCGGAGGGTCCCAGGCGTCGGGGGCCCTTGAGGTAATGAGGATACTCACAACATCTGGATGTTATGAACATCCCAAATGAAGACGGCACAGAACCGCCCAAATCCAGTCGTCAGGTGATTCCCTTCCATGATTACATGATTACGTCCTCGCCACCGAATCCCGAGGGCGGCCTACCAGCCGTAGCCATGAGAGGTCCCTGACATGCGGCTTCCCGCGTGGTTCGCCGAACCGGCCGAACAGGCCACCCCCGAGCCCGAATTACGTGTCTCCACCCTTGAGCTCTTCTTCGACCTGGTCTTCGTCTTCACCATCACCCAGTTGACGCACGTGCTGGTCGCCGGCCTGGAAGCACCCGAACCCGGACACCGGGCGGTGACCATCGGCGAGAGCGCCCTCCAGGTTTTGCTGGTGTTCGGGGTGATGTGGTGGATGTACTCCGGGTACGTCTGGCTGCTCAACTCCGTTCCCCCGGTACGGCCGGCTCGGCGGGTGCTAGTGCTGCTGGGGATGACCGGCTTTCTCCTCATGGCGCTCGCGATCCCCACCACGTTCGAGGGCGGCGGGCTGGCCTTCGCCGTCGGATATCTGCTGCTCATCGCGGTTCACGGTGCGCTCTATCTCCAGGCGACCAAAGCGATCGTGCGCGTGGTGCCGTTCAACCTGGCGGCCACGGTGCTCATCGGTGTGGCGTCCTTCCTGGAGGCGCCGTACACCTATCTGCCGTGGACGGCGGCGCTGGTGTTGCTGTGGGGCAGCCCGTATTTCATCGGTCAGAAGGGCTTCACTCTCCGGGCGCCGCACGTGGTCGAGCGGCACGGCCTGCTGGTGATCGTCGTACTCGGTGAGTCGATGCTCGCGATCGGGATCGGTGCCGCTGACCTGGAAGTCGACCTGGGTCTCGGGGTCGCGGGGGCGCTCGGGCTGTGCCTGGCGGCGTGTCTGTGGTGGGCCTATTTCGGCGGAGACGACGAGGTGGCGGCAGAACACGCCCTGGCGTCGGCGGAACCCGTCCAGCGGACTCGGATGATTCTGGGCGCCTACTTCTACGGACACATTCCGATCCTGCTGGGAGTCATCGCCGTGTCCGGCGGGATCAAGAAGGTCATCGGGCATCCCCTCGACCCACTCAAGCCATCGGCGGCGATCATGCTCTCGGCGGGCGTGGCCCTCTACCTGGCCGGCGACTTCTGGTTCCGCCGGGTGCTGGCGCTACGCCAGGCCCAAGTCAGGAGCCTGGCAGCGATCGCCGCCCTCGTGGCTACGGCGATCGGACTGTGGTCGGCGATGGCGCAACTCGCGGTCCTGGTACTGATCCTGGTGACCATGCTCGCCGCCGAACACCGACGTACGACAGCGACCACAGCCCCTTGATTACGGCTTCGGCCGGTCTACGCCACGGGAAGCACTGCCTACCCTTCCGATCTCTCTTTGAGTCTCTTGATCTCATCAAGGAGGGCGGCATGCACCTGATGTCGGTCATAGCCGCGCATCACGACTTCCAAGGCGACTTCTTGCAGCTCATCGCTGGTGATCTCGTTTGCTTCGAGCCTTGCCCAGAGTGCATCCACCTGGTGGCGGCTGTAGCCTCGAAGGACCACATCAAAGAGCTTGGCTCCCATCAGGCAAGTCGCCCTTTCTCTGCGGCGGATACATCCGTAGGCCTGCTCGACTGGTGTCTGGTGACGCTGGACAACTCCACGAGCAGCGTCATATGTGATCGCGATCCTCATCTCGGAAGGACGCGTAGTCAACACTCTGCACGCGTTCCTAGATGCGCAGGCTGACCGGCGAGTGGCTGGAGCAAGCACCCCTACATAACGGTCCGCATGTCCGACGCCACACGCTGAACCCGCACCCGGGTGCTCGGCGTCTGGGAAACGATCACGAGGGACGACCCCGAGCCCCGAGGCGGGGGGCACAGTCCCACGCCTTGAGTTGGCGCAGGCATTCTGATACGTCACCATTGCGCGCATGTCTTCGCATCCACGTAGTTGCGTCTGTTGCGGTGGGCCACTCGACCCTAACGATCTTCGCTTCAACTACCCGCTACCCGACCCCGTAACAGAGTTGCCGGATGAGGAGATCAAGAGCCGCGTGGCAGGCGGACCCCATGTGTTCGTTGTTGAGGGCATGGGCCGGTTTCTTCGGGTTCTCCTCCCGATTGCACTGGACGACGGCCGCCGTGTCACCTTCGGAGTCTTCGTCGCGGTCGGCTCGCAGGCGTACGAGAAAGCGCGCGAGGCAGCAGGTGATGGCGAGAAGTATTTGCAGCTCACTTACTCCGGCCTGCTGGCCAACGCGATCGAGCCATGGGGGAACGAGCTTCTGGGAGCTGAAGTTGAGGTGGCCGTCCTTGACCCGCGTCAGATGGCTTATGTCGTGGGAAGCGAACATCAGGCACTCGCCCGTGTCTTTCAGGAGCAGTGGCCTGCTTCCGACGTTCTCGGAGCCCGCGCTGGCTGACGGCTGCGCGACAACGGAGACGGACGACCGTAAGAGCTCAAGTACCGTCGTGTTCTGCCCACTCCGCGTACGTCTGTAGCGGCCCATTCATCAGCTTTTGTGCGATCTTCGTCTTCGTCGCTGCATCAAGGGTCTCCGGCAACTGGTCAAAGGATGCGGGCAGGACGTCCAACAGCGAAAAGATCTGCGTGCCGTCTCGTACGGTCAACAGCAGCATGCAGCGCCAATGCGGCGAGTACTCAGGCCGGTGCTCCAAGCGATGAACAAGTGCGGGCCACAGGTAGTGAGTCGCCGTACCGTGCACATGCTCCGACAGCCATGCGACGCCGTGCGTACGACTCAGCCCACACTGCACCGCTTCCGCGTCGAGACGGAGGAGTTGAGCCGTGTCGACCGCTTTGACAGTTCGTGGCACCTCTGAGGGCATGGCGCAAGCATCCCGTAGTTTCGGCTCAACGGCCCATAGCTCGTACGTCGCACTCCTCACATTTGGCTTCGCATCGAAGGAGTCGATTCGGTTTCCGCGGGATCCCAACCTGTGCACATGGCTACGACGAACCCGCCGCCGCTCATGCTGTTGAATCAGACGGCATCGGAGTTGCCGCACTCGTTGTCCCGACTTGGCCCTTGATCGTCGTAAGGGGACGTTTGGAGGCTTTATTCTATTCTTGACCGATTTTCTGGAACTTGCCGTGAAAAGCGAAAGACATGCGGGGTCATTTGCTGCGAAGTCCGGGAAGCTTGCCTTATGAGACCCTCTATCGCCCGGGTCGCGGCGGCCTCTCTCGTCCTCGCCGCAGTAGTCACGGCGCCTTCTCCCGCGCTGGCCGCTGATCCGGTCCTGCAGAGCCATCCTCTCCCCGAGCTCCGTGCCAAGGCGGAGCTCCTGGACCTGGCCGCGCCGGAGCAGAACCAGATCTGGATCGTCGGCTACCAGGCGCTCAAGCCCGGCTACCCCGGCAATCCAGTCCTTCACCGCTGGAACGGCAGACGGTGGGCCGGATACACGATCCCCAACTTCTCCAGTCGGGGCGTCCTCAGCAGCGTGAACGCCACCACCGGCGGCGAGGTTTGGATCGGCGGCACCAAGAACGGCGCCGCCTACATCGCCCATCTCGTCAACGGTGCGTTCGTGCAGGTCGAGGCGCCTCCCGGGCTGACGTCGGCCGCACCAGAACACACCTCCTCGGGCTTGTGGGTTCCCGGGAGTCGCACGCAACCCGGCGCGAGCACTATCTGGCGGCTGGAGGGCTCCACCTGGGTCGTACACTCGATGCCGATTCAGAAGGTCCTGGCCATCAAGGGCATCGCCGCCGAGGCGTGGGCGGTGGGCAGTGGCGCGAGCGAGGACGACTCTGTCCCGGGGGTCGCCCGCTACACCGGGACGGCCTGGGAGAACATCCCCTACCCGGCCCCGCATAGCGAGGGGTCCGTGCTGGAGGACGTCCTTCCGCGTACCCCCGACGACATCTGGGTCGTCGGCACCAACTACACGCGAGGGGAACCCCGGCCCACCGAACCCCTGCTGAACCGCTACGACGGCAACACGTGGACCACCGTGCCGCTTCCGCCCGAGATCGTCGGCCTGCACTCCATCGCCCAGGATCCCTCCGGCAAGATCTGGATCTCGGCTGTGGCCCTCTCGCCCACAGAGGGCGCTCGGCAGCGCCCGGTGGTCATCGGCACGTCCCCCGACTCCATCGCCTGGACCGTCCTGGAGGTCCCCACCTACGGTCAGTCCGCCGTCCATCACGAAGGCCGGGACGACCTCGGCATCGAACTCACCACCTCGCGCCTCTGGCTCCTGTCCGACACCTATCCCGCTGGGCCCGTCTTGTCCACGGCGTCACTGTTGTCGTAGAGCGCATGGCACAACCAAGCAGTACAGGGCCGGTCTTGAGACGGCTGGATTGAAGCTGACGGGATCCCGTTTGATCTTGCTGATCGGGCGGGATCTTTTCGTTCAGGGTTCCTGAGCTCTCGCGAAACACCACAAGATCGCCACCGTCGGCGGTATGCGGGCTGACGTGCACAGCAATTCGCCCCGGCGATGTCGATCGAGGCCGATCATCGAAGCAGTCTGACCGCCGTGCGCGAGGACGGATGCGATCGTGGCTGCGCACTCCATGCCACATCGGCGTGAACGCGGTCGAAGTCCGAGGCAACTCAGGAGAGATCGATGACGAGACCGGACGTAGCGATGCCGACGAGCTGCGAAGACGCGACTCACGGTGAGCGACCAACTGAGTGACGACGGGAACCGATCAGGAGCCGGAGGGCAAGGTGCCCGCCCAAGGGCTGGACTTCCTGGGAAACGATCACTGCCTGCTTGTGGAGCAGGGACATCGTGTCGCTGGGCAGGGTGGCGGGATGCTGCTGTCAGTCCCGCAGCCGCTCGACGGTGATCACTCGGGCGGCCTCCGCCTGGGTCGCCGCGCGGACCTCGACGAAGTCATTTTCGTTGCGCAGGATGGTGACGATCCCGGTGAGCAGCGTGTTCTGGCGGATGCGGTCACGAACGATGACCTGTCGGTCGACCGACAGCACGTCGGCATGGGCGTTCTCGTCCTTGGCCCACACCCAGGCGCGGCCGCTGAACCCGGGCTCGGGCCCAATCAGAACAGTACGCACGCTGGACGCCGCCAACTGAAGCGTGGGTACGCCGTGCGGGTTCAACTCCCTGCCGATGCGCATGCTCACGCGCAACTGCGTGGCGTAGTCCTCAAGCTGCGACTGCGACCAGGAGCCAATGTCCCTGGGCAGGTTGCCGAGCATGTCGATGCGCAGGTCACCTAGCGTCTCCTCAAGGCGCTGGGCGAAGTCGAGCGTTTCTTGAGGGACAACGATGCGGCCTGCGGCTTCGCGGCTCGGGACACGCTCCATGCCACGCATGGGAGGGGAGGGCCGGGCCACCAGGGTCGGGGGCTCGGGTTCAGGCAGCGGGTGCAGCGCGGGCCACTGCTCCGGCCGCGGTACGGCGGAGCCGGGCTCCAGCGGAAGGATTTCGCGCATCCTGGCGGCGACCTGGCCGCCTGCCTCCGATTCCGTGCGCAGGGCCGGGCCGACGGCATCGGCTAGCGGCCAGAACCGCAGCAGCCAGGACTCCTCGACGGCTTCCGTGACGGTCTCGTCGTAGTCGGCCGGTTGGGTGCGGACAGGGCCGGCGTAGGCGCGCAGGCCGTACACGAAGAACGGCGGGCCCAGCAGCAGCATCTGCCTTGACGGGCTGTGCATGAGGCCGCACAGGTACACGGTGCCCCCGGGGCTCAGGTAGCGGACCTGCCCAGCCTCGGCCCAGGGCTTGCCGGGCGCGGGGGGCTCGGTGTCCCATGCCTCCATCCGCACGTGCGCCCTCCTCGCCCATGCCTGGCTTTTGATGCCGACCTGCCCCAGGGCGATCTGGTCGGGCTCGGCCAGCAGCGCGCCAGCCTCGGTCTCCGGGTCGGCATCCTGGCCGAGGCCGGATCCGTCGAACAGGTCAAAGCGGCCGTAGGAGATCGGCACCTCGTCCTCGACGCCGCGGATCAGCTCGGCCATGATCAGGAAAGATCCATGACGAGACCGGACGTGGCGATGCCGATCTCGCCGTCGTATTCGGCGCTGGCGGCGGCTTGCGCGGCTGTGGGGTCGGTGCCTGGCTGCAGGTGAGTCAGTAACAGGTGTCGCGCGTCGGCTTCCTTGGCTTGGCGGCCTGCCTGGCGAGCGCTCGACAGGTGGCGTCGCGAACCCTCCGGGACCCGGTCCGCGTAGGTGGCCTCGGCCAGGAGCAGGTGCGCGCCGCGCGCCAGGTCCACCACGTCGGGGCTCGGGCCAGTGTCACCGGTGTACGCGAGTATCCGGTCGTCCGCTGTCAGCCGTACGCCGGAATTGGGCACCGAATGCGGCAGCAGGCGGGTTTGCGCGCGGAACGGGCCGATGTCGAGGCGGTCGCCGGCGGTGAACTCGTGCAGGACGTAGGCGTCGGTCAGCATTCCCGGGCGGTCCAGCGCGAGTACCGCATCCAGGGCGCCGGGCAGCGAATACACCGGCAGCGGCGCCGACGGGTCAGCACGCAATGTACGCGCCCGCAACAGCGGGTTCAGGTCGGCGCAGTGATCGGGATGTCCGTGACTGATGAACACCGCGTCGACCTGATCGGCGGTGACCTGTTCCAGCAGCCGTGGCACCGTCGCATATCCAGGGTCGAGGAGCAGCCTGAACCCGTCGTGCTCCACGAGGTAACCGCTGCAGGCCTGGCCCGCCCCCGGCCACGCACCGCATCCGCCAAGGATTGTCAGCAGCATCCGTGAACTCTAGCGGCCCGGGCGTTTGCGTCATCTTTCTGTTTGGGCGGATAGTTCCAGGCTGGCGGGGATGGTCTGGAAGGCGTGTTCGACGCTTTCCAGGAGGGACTGGCGTCCGCCCTGGCCGCCGGTGCGGACCCAGGCGCGGGCGGCGATGGTCCAGGCTGTGGTGGTGAGTTCTGCCAGCACCTGAGGTCGAAGGTCTCCGAGCGGCAGGTTGAGCTTGTCGGCAAGCAGGTCGCCGGTCTGCTGCTGGATGTCGGCACGGTGGTGTGCTGCGTACGCCATCAGGGTCGGCGCGGTCAGTACGAGCCGGCGGGTGGCGACATAGCGGTCCGGCCAATCCGCATCGAGTCCGGTGACGACCCCACACAAAATGTCCTTCATCTCGGTGAGGATGACGCCCGACAGAGTGTGGTCCCGCAGCGCGGTCAGGTTGGCCGACCACAGCTCGACTTCGGCTTCGATGGCGGCGGCTTCCTTGGCCGGGAAGGTACGGAAAAAGGTGCTCTTGGACACCTCCACCTCGTCGACCAGCTCCTCCAGCGTGGTCGCGTCGAAGCCCTTCTCGGTGAACATGCGCAGCGCGGCATCGGCCAGCGCCCGACGGGTGCGCAGCTTCTTGCGTTCCCGCAGCGGCAGCGAACGGTCAGCGGCCGAGGAGACGGATGCCATGGCAACACCCTAGCGTGACAAGCCCCAGCCTCTATAGGAGCTGAGCGTCTTTTAATTCATGTTGTCAAATGGTACTCAGTATCAGTATTGTTCGATTGTGGTACCGGCTCCCCAGAACACTCACCGATATGCCTCGACCTCTGACGAAGGAGCAATCATGTCCACCACCCCGATCCTCAACGGCCAGGTCCTCGGCCAGGCCCATTACGCCACCCGGGCCGTCCTGGAACGCGAACTGGCCCGCATCCGGACGTCCTTCCAGCAATCAGTCGCGCTCAACGTCGTGGCGAACAACGGCGGGGTCGTCGGCCGCGCCTGGCTCCTCGACCGGATGACCAGCACACTGAAGATCGACGAATCAGCTGCGTTGGAGACGCTCACCGAACTGACCGACGCCGGATTGGTGGAGGTTCTGCCCGACGAGCAACCGCGCGTACACTTCACCAAGGCCGGTCAGGCAGTGCAGCACCAGATCAGCGACGCGGTCGCCGACATCACGGCCCGGCTGTACGCGGACATCCCGGCCGCGGACATGGCCGTCGCAGGCCACGTGCTGACCCTTGTCACCCAGCGGGCCAACGCCGAACTGGCGGCGACCAAGAGGTAGCGTGCAGCGTCACCCACGCCTTCGCCCCTACGGCCTGAGGGCTGGCCGCGCCCTACACATCCCCGGCGGCGCGAGTGGCGCGGCCGCCCAGCGCACGCAGATACTCCACCAGCTCTGGCGGCTCGTGCACGTCGAACTCGCAACCGAGCATGAGCAGGCGCGACGCCAGCCACTCCAGGGTGTCGGCAGAGCCACGCAGGCGGCAACTGTGCTGATCGATCACCTCGACCTCGCCCGCAGCGGCGCCGAGCCGTTGCCTGACCTGCTCGGCCGGGAGGCCCAGGGTCGCCACCACCTCATAGGTCGGTGCGAGCGAGTACAGCTTGCTGGTGATGAACGCGGCCGCGTCCTGCTCGGGCGGCACGCGGGGCGGAACCCGTACGCCGGTCGCCCGCGGCTCGCTGATCCGGTCGGCGCGAAAGATCCGCCAGTCGTCGCGGTCATTGTCGTACGCCAGCAGGTACCAGCGGCGTCCGGCCGCCACCAGGCGGTACGGCTCGGCCAGACGCCTGGTCGGGGTACCGTCGCCCGCCCGGTAGGAGAAGCGCAGCCTTTCCCGATTGGCGGCGGCCCCAGCGAGCACCACCAGGTCCTGCGGGTCGAGGTTCGGCTCGCTCCCGGTCAGCATGGAAACGGTGGCGGCGCCGAGCGCGCCGACCCGGTGCCGCAGCCGGGACGGCAGCACCTGCTCCAGCTTGGCCAAGGCCCGTACGGACGCCTCCTCGATGCCCTCCACCGGATGCGAGGCCGCGGTACGCAGGCCCACCGCGATGGCCACCGCCTCATCATCGTCCAGCAGCAACGGCGGCATGGCCTTGCCCGCGGCGAGCCGGTAGCCACCTACCGGGCCCATCGTCCCCTGCACCGGATAACCCAGCTCACGCAGCCGGTCGATATCCCGGCGGATCGTCCGGGGACTCACCCCCAGCCGCTCGGCCAGCTCGCTGCCAGGCCAGTCACGTGGAGTCTGCAGCATCGACAACAGCTGGAGCAGCCGCGCAGAGGTATCACTCACGAAACCATCATGCACGTCCATATAGGACGAAAACTGGCCTACATAGTCCCTACCGTCGGATCTCATGAGCACCGAGAAGTTTTCTATCCACATCCCCCATGACGACCTGCACGACCTGAACGATCGACTTGCTCGCACCCGCTGGTCCCGGCAACTGCCCGGCGAGGGATGGAGCCGCGGCGTCCCCGTCAACTACCTCAAGGAGCTGGCCGACTACTGGCGTGACGGCTACGACTGGCGCCGGCACGAGGCGCGGCTGAACGAGTTCCCCCAGTTCGTGACCGAGATAGACGGCCAGGACATCCACTTCCTGCACGTCCGCTCCACCGAGCCCGGCGCGCTGCCGCTCGTCCTGACGCACGGCTGGCCGAACTCCTTCGTGGAGTTCACCGACCTCATCGGCCGTCTCACCGACCCCTCAGCGCACGGCGCGGACCCCTCCCAGGCGTTCCACGTCGTCGTACCCTCGGTTCCGGGATTCGGCTTCTCCGCGCCGCCACGCGGGACCGGCTGGACCGCCACGCGCGTGGCGCGGCTCTGGGCCGAGCTGATGCGGCGGCTCGGCTACGACCGTTACGGCACCCAGGGCGGTGACTTCGGCGCATACGTCGCCCCGGAGCTGGCCAGAGCCGCTCCCGACCAGGTGGTCGGCGTGTACGTCGTCAGCGGCCTCGGCTTCCCCACCGAGAAGGACGTCCCGGAAATGAACGACCAGGAACGAGCGGCCTATACAGAGCTCATGCAACAGGACTGGATGAACGGCGTGAATCACCACGCACTGCTGCGCGCCGCGCCCCAGACCTTCGCCTACGGATGGCACGACTCCCCGGTCGCGGCCCTGGCCTGGATGACGCAGAAGTTCCACGAGTTCAACGCCACCGGCAGACCACTGGAGCAGGCGATCGACCGTGACCTGTTCCTGACCAACGTGAGCCTGTACTGGTTCACCGGGACGTTCGGATCCTCGGCCTGGCCGTATTACGACAGCACCGGCTCCGGCTGGCCGGAAGGGCAGACCGCCGTACCGACCGGCGTCTACAGCGGACCGCCTGGCATCCGCCGACTCGCCGAACGCCACAACACCATCGTGCACTGGCCGGAGGACAACCCTGCCGGCCACCATTTCATCGCCATGGACCAACCCGACCGCTTCGCCGCCGACATGCGCGAGTTCTTCGCCAAGGTCCGCTGACTTCCACGGACCGGCTGGCGCGCCTCATGACCGACGGCTATTCCGCCAGCGCGCCGAAGACGTAGGTTCCGGGAGCGTTCGGGTTGTCGCCTGCCCAGAACTCTGTCCAGTGGGTACGGAACTCGTCGCGGGTGAGGTGGCCGTCGCCGTCCAGGTCGAGGCGGGGGAAGATCTCATCGGTGGCTGTGGGCGTCCCGTTCCAGGTCTCGATGAGCGCGCCGTACTCCGAGCGGGAGATGAGGCCGTCCCCGTTGAGGTCGATGGCCTCGAACATCGTGTCGGCGGTGCCGGAGACCGCGTCCGCCATGTCGCCGAGGCCTTCCACGACGAGGAGCACCTCGTCGAGGGTGACGGCGGTGTTGCCGTCACGGTCGGAGGCGGCCTGGAGCACCGGCCACCAGCCGGTCATGACGGCGGCCAGTCGCTCAGGATCGACGGATCCGGCGACGGCCATCCAGCGGCGGGCGAGGGCATGGAAGTCGGCCTCGGTCAGCCGGCCGTCTCCGTCCACATCCATCGTGCGGAAAACTCCGATGATCTTTCTACGCTGGAACTCACTGGCCACATCAGCCTCCGTTCTTCAGGAGACTTCATGCTTCCGGTAGGCCACTTTCGGTGACCATACTCTATTGAGTGACGAAACTGTTACGTAACGTGGTGGGTCCAGTACCCCGTACCGGATTCGAACCGGCGTTCTCCCGGGTGAAAGCCGGGCGTCCTGAACCGCTAGACCAACGGGGCACGACAAAGCTGGTAGCCCGTACCGGATTCGAACCGGTGATCTCCTGAGTGAGAGTCAGGTGTCCTGACCAGCTAGACCAACGGGCCTTGTCGTGAGCGGAGGGGGCGAGGGTCGAACTCGCACGCGCTCGAAAGCGCCAACAGTTTTCGGGACTGCGGCCGTCGCCATCTGTCGGCTGGCCCCTCCACGGATTTTCGTGCCGCCCCGGGGATTCGAACCCCGACGTCCCGTGTCCTGAGCACGGTGCCTCCTGCCGTTGGGCTAGAGCGGCCTGTTCCGCGTACGTCCGGCGGGATTCGAACCCGCGACCTCCGGCACCTCGGGCCGGCACCTCTACCATTTGGGCTACGGACGTCTGGAATTTCTCCGCTATTGAGTTTTAGGCATGCGCATACCCGGTCACGTCAGTTAAGGAAGTGCGGGAAAAGAAAAAGCCGCCGGGGTGTCCCTGGCGGCCTCGCGGCGATCTCTTGGGGGTTTACCAGGAAGACCGCCGGAGCCGCAGCACGAGAGCGCGCAGAGATCGCGCGTCCAGTGAACGCAGACTGCGCGCCTGTTCCAGCTGGTAGCTCACGACTGTCATCCTTCCCTGCCTTCGCCCGAGCGTCTTGCTCGTGTTATCCAGAACGGTAGCCGCCCGGCTCGGCGGGCGCTACATATTTAAGGGCGAAGGCAGGGAAGGAATCGTCTCCCAGTGCGTGAATCGTTTAGAGTGTGCCGTTCTCTATGGCTGTCTTGAGGCCGGCTTGCGTGGCCTGATGTGAGGCGACGCCGTTGGTCACGGTGAAGTCGATCAGGAGGATGCTGGCCTCGAAGGTGAGGTGTTCGGTTACTCGGGTTGTGCCGTTTCCGAGGTCGGTGAAGATGATTTTCTGGTGGGTGACGACGTTGGGGAGGGTCCAGGTGTCGGTTTCGTAGTAGAACGCGTTGCGGTGGATTCGCTGTTGGGCGTGGGTTTTGCTGCTGA
This sequence comes from Acrocarpospora macrocephala, assembly GCF_009687865.1. Lineage (GTDB taxonomy): Bacteria > Actinomycetota > Actinomycetes > Streptosporangiales > Streptosporangiaceae > Acrocarpospora > Acrocarpospora macrocephala. The sequence goes on along the minus strand of NZ_BLAE01000046.1, from coordinate 52,566 downwards.
TGGGGATGCCGGCTACAACGGGGATGTCCTCGATCGCGGTGAAGTTGATGTAGCGGACGTCGTTCTCGGTCCAGTCGGCGTGGGTTACCACTCGTTTGAGGAACGAGTGCATGCCGATGTGGTTGTTGACGTTGGAGTAGGCGTCGAAGACGTGCGCGATGGGGGCGTTGATGTCGATCGCGATGTCGCGGGTGACCTGGCTTCGTCCGGTCCAGGGCAGGGGAGCGGTCAGGATCTCGTAGAACCGGTACGTGTCCCACGCGAGCTGCCACGACGCAGCCAGTTGCGCATCCGTCTCGGCGCGGGCAGGGGTGGATAATCCGGTCAGGAGCAGGGCCATCGCCACGACGGGAGCCGTGAGGAATCGCAGCATTTTCTTCACAGGTACCTCAAAGGTGAGGGTTGTACGGGTTCAACCTTCTACCCCATGTAGGAGCACTTGAGGAAGTGGTCTCCTGAATGTGATCCGAAACGCGCGCCCAGAACGAAGAGCCGTCCGTCCAGGGGCAGCCGTGATTCGACTCAGCCGAGGCCCGCGTACTGGCGAGGGCGCAGGGCCTGCGTGCGGAGCGCGGACAGGACCGCTTGCTGGCCGACGGGTGTCAGTTGCCAGCTCGCCCGCCAGTCGCACGACATGCGCAGATCCAGCGCGTCCAGCCGCCGCTGCAGCTCCCCGAGCGGGGTGGTCAGGTCCGCGGCGGAGACCTGCCCCCCGGCGGAGGACCGCCAGCCTTCGCCGTTGACCACGTCGGCCACCCGATCGCGCAGCTCCGCGTAGGGCAGGGGGTCTCCGTCCGCGAGCAGCATCAGCGCCGCCTCCCGGACGGAAACTTCGAAATCGTGTTCCCCCTGGGCCGGGGTGAGCAGGGTCGCCGTCGCGGCGGTCCACATCGCCTCGGGGTCGTCGGAGAGTTTGCGGCCGGCGACCGTGAGCACCAGCTTCCGGCCGTTGCGCCGCAGAGCCCGCAGTTCCTCGCTCACGATCTCTCGCAGCATCGTCAGGGTGGGAACGTCCGCCTCGCCCCGGATGGACCCGGCGGTGACCGCGTCCCACCCGAACAGCTCGGCCGATTCCACCACCAGCGCCCGGGACAGGTTGAATTTCTGCGTCAGCGGCACACCGCCGCTTCCGGCCGCCCAGTCCAGCAACCACCACAGCGACGCCAGATGCGGTTCGGCGGGAGCGGGAATGGGAGCGTAGAGCCGCACCTCGAAGGGCTGGGCGAGTTCGCGGCGGGCCTTGCCGCGGCCGAGGACCCAGCGGTTGAGGCGTTCGCCGTGGACGCGGTGGAGCCAGCAGTCGCCGCCGAGCTCGGCGCGGGGCTCAGTGAGCCAGCGCGTGGTCAGTTCCACCCGGCCGCGGGTGAGACCGCGCATGACCGTCGTGGCGGGCGTCTCCGGTTCGTACGGCATGGCCAGCTCGCCCGACACGATCGCGAGCTCGAGCGCGGCCGCGCAGGCGACGTGCGCGCCGAGCTCCTCCGGGCCCATGATGGAGCTCCAACTGAGTTCGGGAACGTCGGGGGGCAGCACGCCGGTGGCCTCAAGCGCCTGCTGGTAGGCGGCGGCCCCGGCCTCTTCGCCCTCGCGGCCGTAGGTGCGCAGGATGTGCGTGGTCGTTTCGGACGCGCACAGCGCCGCGTAGCGCTCCATGCCGCCCAGCTCGAAGAGCCGGCCGAGGGCGTGCGCGATGGCCACGTGATCTCCGGTGACCTTGATCGGCAACGCGTACCAGAGGAATTCACACACGTCGAGTTGGCTGATGGTCTCCAGGGCCTCGCCGCCGGTGAGCCATTCCACGGCGATTCTGGCCGAGTCGGCGACGTCCGGCTCGGCGCGCTCCAGTTCGGCGAGGAGCGCCGCCACATCAGGTGCGGGCATGACCCGCAGTCTGCCGTATGGGACCCACCGTTGACGACGACCGAGAGACACTCGGGACCACCCCCCTAGTGACTCACGATACGGACACCGCTGCCAGAGCTCAGATCCAGCCCGACTTAAACAACATTCGGGCATACCAGTCCTGGTACGGAATGACCTCCGCGGACAGCACCGGATAGAGCCACCAGAAGTTGACCAGCGCGAGCAATGCGAACGCTCCCACGGCCACCGCCCCGTACAGACGGCGGTTGCCGGGCCGGGTCATCGGCCCGATGATCAACCCGGCGCCCAGCACGATGGCGAGGATCATGAAGGGAACCATGGGAATGGCATAGAACAGGAACATCGTCCGGTTGTCGACGATCTGGAAGTAGAACCAGGGAAGCCAGCCCGCTGCGTACCCGAGCAGGATCGCTCCGGCGCGCCAGTCGCGGGTCGCCACGTACCAGCCGATCATCGCGATCAGCGCGATGAGGCCGCCGAACCAGATGATCGGCGTGCCGGTGCCGAGCACGGCCCACGAGCAGTTGTCCGAGCCGCAGCCCTTGGGCGATTCGTAGAAAAATGCCACAGGGCGCAGCAACATCGGCCACTGCCAGGGCTCGGACGCGTACGGATGTGAGGAGTCCAGGCCGGTGTGGAAGGAAAGGATCTGTTTCTGGTAATCCACCCAGGAGCGCAGCGAGTCGAAGATGAAGTACACGGGGCCGTTGGAGGTCGCCTGGGCCCAGTTGCGGCCGTAGCCGCGGTCGGTGGCGAACCAGCCCGCGAACGAGAGCACGTAGACCAGCAGCGGGATGAGCGCGATCCAGGCGAAGGCGAGCGGGAGGTCGCGGCGGGTGGTGCCGAGGAGGGACTGGCGGAGGCCGACGGCGCGGCGGGCGCCGAAGTCCCACAGGACGGTCATGATGCCGAAGGCGGCGATGAAGAACAGGCCGGTCCATTTGGTGGCGAGCGCGCCGCCCAGGCAGAGGCCGGCGGCGAGGCGCCACGGGCGGATGCCGAGCGAGGGGCCGAGGTCGCCGACGCCGGAGGTCTCGTACCAGTCGGCCAGGCGTTGCCTGCTTCGATCGCGGTCGACCACCAGGCAGGCGAATCCCGCGATGACCCAGAACATCAGGAAAATGTCCAGCAGGGCCGTACGGGACAGGACGAAGTGCAAGCCGTCCAGGGCGAGGAGGAAGCCGGCGAAGCAGCCGAGAAGGGTGGAGCGGGTGATGCGGCGGGCCACCCGGGCCAGCAGCAGGATCGACAGGGAGCCGATGACGGCGGCCATGAAGCGCCAGCCGAACGGGGTCAGGCCGAACATCCACTCGCCGAGGCCGATCATCCATTTCCCGAGGGGCGGATGGACCACGTATGACGCGCATTGGTCGACTTGTTCGCAGACCTTGAAGATGTTCGTGTCGCCGCGGAGCACGGCCTGGTTGGCCGCGTCGCCTTCGATGAACTGGCGCTCGACGCCGTACTTGATGGTCGACCAGGCGTCTTTCGCGTAGTACGTCTCGTCGAAGACGATCGCCTTGGGCGTACCCAACCGGTCGAAGCGGAGAATAGCGCCGAAGATCGTTACGATGATCGGGCCGAGCCAACCCCATATCGCGCTGCCGGGCATCGGCGGGACCAGCCGATCGCGCACGGAGGGCGATGAGTTCTGCGGGTCCGGCTCGGGCTGCTCGTACGCCTGATTGGCGAAGTCGGTCACGGCCACCCGCCCACACTACTGGCGACACCACGCCACGAACACGACGTACGCGCCGATTCGATCCTGTTCGGCCACAGTCCGAACGGGGGCGCTGGGGACAACATACTGGTGCAGTGAGTGAATTCGGCAGGCTGGTGTTGGCGGGCGCTCCGATCGGGCAGGTCGGCGACGCGTCGCCCCGGCTGCGGTCGGCGCTCGAAACGGCGGATGTGATCGCCGCCGAGGACACCCGGCGGTTGAAGCGGCTGGTCTCCGATCTCGGGGCGAATGTGACCGGGCGGGTGGTGTCGTACTACGACGCCAATGAGATCACCCGGGCGAAGGAGCTTCTCGATGTGCTCCTTGCCGGAAAGACCGTGCTTGTCATCACAGACGCGGGCATGCCCGGCGTTTCCGACCCCGGCTACCGGCTGACCAAGCTGGCCGTCGACGCCGGTGTGCCCGTCACCGCCCTGGCCGGGCCCTCCGCCGTGACCACCGCCTTGGCGATCTCCGGGCTGCCCAGCGATCGTTTCTGCTTCGAGGGCTTCCCGCCGCGCAAGTCCGGCGACCGGGCGCGGCGCCTGGCGGGCCTGGCCACCGAGGAGCGCACGATGGTCTTCTTCGAGGCGCCGCACCGGCTCCAGGCCTGCCTTGAGGCGATGGCCGAGGCATTCGGTCCCGACCGCCAGGCCGCCGTCTGCCGCGAACTGACCAAAACCTACGAAGAGGTACGGCGAGGCGGGCTCGGCCAGCTCGCCGACTGGGCCGCTGGGGACATGCGCGGCGAAATCACCATCGTGATCGCCGGGTACGCCCCTGATCAGACCGAGCCGGAAATCGAAGATCTGGTCGCCCAGGTCGCCCAACTGGAGGCGACTGGAGTCGCCCGTAAGGAAGCCATCGTCGACGTGGCGAAAAGAGCGGGTATCCCCAAGCGGGACCTATACAACGCCGTACACACGGCGAAGTCCTGAAAGGGCGCCCCCAGATTCAGTGAGCTGGCCGTTATCGGGCGCCGTTTACCTCGTCGTTGGTCCTCGCCGTCCCGGCGCCAAAAGGGCGTTGCGGTCCTCTGGAGGGGGTCTCAGGCTGCTTCGGGGAGGTCTGGCGGAGTGGGGCGGGTGCGGCGGAGGCCGTGGCGGAGGGTGATGGCGGCGGCGAGGCAGGCGAGGGGGGCCGCGGGGATCAGGTAGCGGTAGTCGAATTCGGCGGTGGCGGCGGGGGCGAGGATCAGGCCGACGGAGGCCAGCCAGGGGAGCAGGACGGGGCCGCCGAGTTTGCGCCAGCGGAGGGCGACACCGTACAGGCCGATGAGGAGGAGGACGCCGAGGGCCAGGCCGGGCAGGCGCATGATCTTCTGGTAGCCGATCATGATGTCGGCCCAGGGGCGGGTGTTGACCGTGGCCGCGGGGCCGTTCTCGTAGGTTTCGGCGTCCGTGTGGGTCTGGCCGCGGAAGGAGGTCCACTGGGGGAGCCGGGTGGTGATGTTGTTGCCGAATTCGTACTGCAGGAAGGTCTTGGTGTCCGGGAACGGGCTGCGGTCCCAGCGGAAGGCGCGGAAGAAGTCCTTGGCGACGACGGCGAGGTAGTCGCCGGGCTGGCTGAGGATGGCGCGCGTCGCGAAGGCGCTGGTGTTCTTGTTCATTTCGGCGTCGAACTTCATGCCCGCGCCGAACACGTGGATCTGGTTGTCGTTGTCCCACCAGAGGTAGGCCTGCGCGGAAGGGCCGCGATCCGCGGGCTTCTTCGGGATGCAGAGCAGGGCGAGCTGGAGTTCGGCGCGGGGGTCGAGGCCCATCTCGTGGCAGTCCGAGAACGACGCGGTGCGCATGTAGAGGATCACGCCGTCGCTGCTGGTCATCGCGAACTGGCCGTTGACCGCTTTGAACCAGCCCATGTAGCCGACGACGGGAATCGCGCAGGCCGTCACCAATGCCAGGATCGTCTTCCAGCCTGTCCGCTTGACCAGGAGGTAGACCACCACCAGCGCCAGGATCGGCAGGCCGATGCTGCGGGTGAGCGCGGTCAGCGCGAGCAGGCCGCCGACAGCCGCACCGACTTTCCACGACATTTCCCGATGCCACAGCACCAGCGTGATGACCCCGACCACGAGCAGGACGAACATCGCGTCCGACATGATCATCTGCTCGATCTGGATCTGGTACGCGTCGAACAGCACCGGCACCGCGGCCAGCGTCGCCCCCCACCCAGGCAGGTTGAATCGCCTGGTTAAGAGCGCATATATCAGGACCCCAGTGCCCAGGCCCATCAGATGCTGGGTGAACACCACCAGGGCCAGGCTGTGCAACGGCTTGAGCATCAGCAGCCAGAATCCGTACCCATCCGGCCGGATCGGATGCGGGCGGGGGTGCAGCGCGACGGAGATGTAGTCGTAGGAGTCGTTGAACCACATCGCCGGGCCGAAGCCCAGCATCGTGATGATCCGCAGGACCGCGCCCAGGCCGAGAGCGGCGGCGAACCAGCGGTGCCGGCGCAGAAACGCGACTGAACGCCCCCACCGTCCGATGCTGGGGGCGCTCAACGTTGTCGGTTCCGCGACCGCGACCATGCTTACAGAATGCCAGTCGTTTCACGGACTTGACTCGGGCACATGGGGGTAGCGGGCATGATTGGTTGATCTGATCGAAAGCTTGAGGGGTTGCGACGTGGAACTCACGGTGGTCATGCCCTGCCTCAACGAGGCGGAGACCGTGGAAACGTGTGTGCGCAAGGCGCTGGACTGCATGCGCGAGAACGGCATCGAGGGCGAAGTGGTGATCGCCGACAACGGCAGCACCGACGGCTCGCAGCAGCTGGCCAGGGATGCCGGCGCCCGCGTGGTGCACATTGCCGAGAAGGGGTACGGCAATGCCCTGATCGGTGGCATCCGGGCGGCGCGCGGCAAGTACGTCATCATGGGCGACGCGGATGATTCCTACGATTTCACCGGTCTGCTGCCGTTCGTTGAGGAACTGCGCGCGGGTGGCGAACTGGTGATGGGCAACCGCTTCAAGGGCGGGATCGCCCCGGGCGCGATGCCCCCGCTCCACCGCTACCTGGGCAATCCGGTGCTCTCGTTCGTCGGGCGGCTGTTCTTCCCGAGCGCGATCGGCGACTTCCACTGCGGCCTGCGCGGCTTCCGGCGCGACTCGATCCTGCGCCTGGGCCTGCAGACCGGCGGCATGGAGTTCGCCTCCGAGATGGTCGTGAAGGCGACCCTGCAGGGCCTGGACGTGCGCGAGGTGCCGACCACCCTCGCGCCCGACGGCCGCTCCCGTCCGCCGCACCTGCGCTCCTGGCGGGACGGCTGGCGCCACCTGCGCTTCCTGCTGCTGTACAGCCCGCGCTGGCTGTTCTTCATCCCCGGCCTGGTGCTGATGACGCTCGGCCTGGTCGCGGGCACCGCGCTGACCTTCGGCCCGGTCTACATCGGCAAGCTCGCGTTCGACGTCGACACCCTGGTCGGGGCGTCCGCGATGGTGGTGATCGGGTTCCAGGCCGCGCTGTTCGCGCTGTTCACCAAGGTGTACGCGGCCGAGGAGGGGTTCCTTCCTGAGGACCGGCGGGTGCGGAAGCTGGTCGACATCGTGACCCTGGAGAAGGGCCTGGTCGCCGGTGGGCTGCTGGCGCTGGGCGGTCTGGTCGGCCTGATCGCCTCGCTCGCGCACTGGGGCGGCCGGGGCTTCGGGGAACTGATTCCGGCCGAGGTGCTGCGCATGGTCGTGCCGTCGGCGACCGCGTTCATCATGAGCTTCCAGACGATCTTCGCGGCGCTGTTCATCAGCATCCTGGGGATTCGCCGGTCGAAGGAGACCTCGATCGACATCGCCGCGTCGGCGGCCGAGGAGGCGGCGGAGGCCGTCACCCGTACGGCAACGCGGGGTTAATCGGTTCGAGCGGGCGGTCAAGGGGCTCTAGGCTGGACGCATGTCTCAGCACATCTTGACCGCCGTCGCGTGGCCCTACGCCAATGGGCCGCGGCACATCGGGCACGTTTCCGGGTTTGGCGTGCCGTCCGACGTCTTCAGCCGCTACCAGCGGATGGCGGGCAACAAGGTGCTGATGGTCTCGGGGACCGACGAGCACGGCACCCCGATCCAGGTCCAGGCCGACAAGGAGGGCCTTTCCGCGCGTGACCTCGCCGATCGATATAACCGGATCATCGCCGAGGACTTGACCGCGCTCGGACTTTCGTATGACCTGTTCACACGGACGAGCACGCGCAATCACTACGCGATAGCCCAGGAAATCTTCCTCGGGCTGTACAACAACGGATACGTCTTCCCGAAGACCACGCTCGGCGCGGTTTCCCCGTCAACCGGGCGCACGCTGCCTGACCGCTACATCGAGGGCACCTGCCCGATCTGCGGGTATGACGGCGCGCGTGGCGACCAGTGTGACAACTGCGGCAATCAGCTCGACCCGGTCGACCTGATCAATCCCAGGTCACGCATCAACGGCGAGACGCCCAAATTCATCGAGACCGAGCACTTCATGCTCGATCTGCCCGCCTTCACCGAAGTGCTCGGCACATACCTGCAGGGCAAACAGGGCGAGTGGCGTCCTAACGTGCTCAAGTTCGCGCTCAACCTGCTCGGCGATCTGCAGCCTCGGGCGATCACGCGGGATCTGGACTGGGGGGTGCCGATCCCGCTGGATGGCTGGCGTGACCGCAGCGACAAGAGGCTGTATGTCTGGTTCGACGCCGTCATCGGGTATCTCAGCGCCTCGATTGAGTGGGCCCGGCGCTCCGGCGACCCCGACGCCTGGCGTGCCTGGTGGCAGAACCCGGACGCGCGCGGCTACTACTTCATGGGCAAGGACAACATCGTCTTCCATGCCGAGATCTGGCCGGCGCTGCTGTTCGGCTACAACGGCGAGGGCGCGCGCGGTGGCACGCCGGGGTCGCTCGGGCGGCTTGAGGTGCCCTCCGAGGTGGTTTCGAGCGAGTTCCTAACGATGGAGGGGCGGAAGTTCTCCTCGTCCAGGTCTGTCGTCATCTACGTGCGCGACTTCCTGGAGCGGTATTCGGCCGACGCGCTGCGCTACTACATCTCGGTCGCAGGTCCGGAAAATCAGGACACCGACTTCACCTGGTCGGAGTTCGTCAACCGCAACAACGGCGAGCTCGTCGCGGCCTGGGGCAACCTGGTCAACCGGTCGATCTCCATGGCGGCCAAGAACTTCGGCGAGATCCCCGCCGCCGTCGATCTCACCGACGCCGACCGCGCGCTGCTGGCTCGTTCGCGTACGGCTTTCGCCTCCGTGGGTGCCGAGCTCGCCCGATCCCGGTTTAAGAACGCCGTCAACGAGGCGTTCGATGTGGTTCGGGATGCCAACAAGTACCTGGCCGAGCAGGAGCCTTGGAAGATCAAGGACGATCCTTCCCGGCAGGGGTCGATCCTGCACGTGGCGTTGCAGGTGGTCGACGACGCCAAGACGCTGCTCACGCCGTTCCTGCCGACCTCGTCCAACAAGATCTTCGACATGCTGGGCGGGGAGGGTGTCTGGTCCGGCATGCCGCAGATCAGCGAGGTCGACGAGGATGGCGGGCCCAGTTACCCGATCATCTCGGGTGCCTACGACGGGGCGGCGACCTGGGAGCACCGGCCGATCCGGTCCGGCACGCGTCTCGCCCCGCCCACGCCGCTGTTCACCAAGCTGGACCCCAAGATCATCGACGAGGAACTGACACGCCTGGCCGACCCCGCCAATTGACTGCTCCCCCTCTCAAAAGAGGGGGATTTCTGGCTCACGCTGCTCGGTCGTTCAGCGAACGATCGAGTCTTACGCGATCAACACCAGCCGGGATCAGACCAGCCCGGACGAGCATCACACAGGCGGAGTTCTTGTCCCTGGGGGAGATGGCTCCGCACGCGGTGCAGGCGTAGGTACGTTCCGACAGCGGTAGTGCGTGCTTGGTTCTCGCTCCGCAGTGCCCGCAGTCCATCGTGGTGTGCGCAGGGTGCACAAGCCGCAGGTCCCGGCCGTGCTTACGCGCCATGTTGATCAATTCGCGTTTGGTGGCCGAAATCACCGCATCGGCGGCCTTTCTCGCCATGGTGGACTTGGCAAGGAACTTCGGCCGGAAGTCCTCCACCGCGATCTGGTCGAAGTCGGCGGTTACGCGTTTGGCCCATTTGCGGGCGGTGTCCTGCCGCTGCCGCGCGATCTTCTTGTACACCTTCGCGGCCTGTCGCTTGGCCTTCCGGTAGCCTTTCGACGCGGCCTGCCCGCGCTTCGGCTTCCGGCGGGCCATCTTCCGCTGATACCGGGCCAGCCTGTCGGCGGCCTTCCTGCCGTACTGGTGGTGCGGAAGGTCATGGCCGTCGCTGGTGGTGGTCGCGGTCTCCTTCACACCCCAGTCGATACCGATGGCCTGCCCGTTCTCGGGGAGCGGCCGGGTCTCGGCAGGGACGACGAAGGAGGCGTACCAGTGCCCGATACTGTCGCGATATACGCGGACGCTCGACGGATCGGCCGGGAGGTCCCGCGACCACACCACCGTCAGCGTGATCCCGCCCGCCAAGTGCAGGCGTCCGTTCTTGAGGCGGAAGCCGCGCCGGGTGTAGTTGAGCGTCGGCGCGGCGAGATCCTTCTTCTTGAAGCGCGGCATCCCCGCACGCTGCTTGATCGGCAGGCGGGCCTTGATGTCCTTCAACGCCTTAGCGCGGGACCGGGCGAAGTCGCGGATGATCTGCTGTTGCGGCACCGATGTGCCCTCACGCAGCCATTCGTGCCCGGCGCGCCAGCCGGTCAGCATCTTGTCCAGTTTTGCCGGGCCGCACTCCTGCTTAGCCTTGTGAGCGGCCCGGGACTCGGCGACGCACTGGTTCCACACCCAGCGGCACCGATCCCACTCCACGAGCAGTGTGGCGAGTGCGGTGGACGACATGCGAAGGCGGTAGGTGTGCCGGGCGTGCCCGGAACCCTCCTCATCTTCTTCTGGTGTCGTCATGACACTACTTTACCACTACATTTAGTGGTGTGGATCACGAAGTACGCATCACGCTCCGCCTGCCAGCCGATCTTCACGCGTGGCTGGCAGCTCAGGCCAACTCCGCCCGCCGGTCCCTCAACTCCGAGATCGTGTACCGGCTTGAGTCGCAGCGCGAGACCGCTGGGGCAGACGACGAATCGCCCTGACGGCGATTCGTCTTTCCCTGTCCTGCTCCGCAGGGGTGATGTCGCTGCGACCGCGTCCGTGGCCGGAGATTCCCGAGATGACCGTGCGAGTGGCACGGGCGGCATTTCCCGAGGGGACGCTGGCGATGTGGATCCGCGATGTGCCGGGGCCGCTGTTCGCCGATGAGGGTTTCGTGGGCATGTTCGGGGTACGAGGTCGTCCTGGCCTGTCTCCGGGACAGTTGGCGCTGGTGTCGGTGTGCAGTACACGGAGAACCTTTCGGACCGGCAGGCCGCTGACTCGGTCCGAGGCCGGATCGAGTGGAAGTATGCGCTCGGTCTGCAGTTGGATGATCCGGGATCCGACTTCTCGGTGCTCAGCGGCTTCCGCGCTCGTCTGGTGGCACACGGCCAGGAAGAACACGTCCTGGAGTTGCTCCTGGAGCGCCTTTGTGAGCTGGGATTGCTTCGTGCCGGAGGACGTCAGCGCACCGATTCCACACACGTGCTGGCGGCAGTGCGTTCGCCGCTCCCGGCTTCCCGACGGTACAGCCGCCCGGACCGAGTACCTGCTGCAGGTCGGCGCGGACGGGTACCTGCCGCTGGAACGGATCTACGATCCGGTCGCCCCGCCGTGGCTGCGGCAGATCCCCGCCGTACAGATCCTGCGCAAGTCCTGGATCCAGCAGTGCTACCGACAAGAGGGGGAGGTGCATGTGCGGCAGGGCAAGGACCTGCCATCAGGAAGGCTCCGGCTGGCCTCGCCCTATGACCCCGACGCACGGTATGGGGGGTCAAACGCGGACCGGCTGGATCGGCTACGAGGTCCACCTGACCGAGACTGCAACCCGGACGCTGCTCATGTGATCACGCACGTGGCGACTACCGACGCCACCGTCGAGGACTCCCAGCTCACCGCCACCATCCACGACGACCTCGCGGCACGGGACCTGTTGGTCCACGCGCGTGGTGAGTATGGCGTCGAACTGCTGGGCCCGGTGCAGTTCTCCAGCAGAGGCCAGGCCAAGACGGGGGGATTCGAGTGGAGCGCGCTCGCCATCGCCTTCGACCAGCGGCACGCGACCTGTCCGGCGGGTCACACCAGCAGTACTGAGCGTGACGAGACCAGCCGCGGCCTGCCATTGATCCGGATCGACTTTCATGAACGCGACTGCAGTCCTTGCCCGATGCGCCCCCAGTGCACTACTGCCAAGACCGGGCTGCGCAAGCTCACCATCCGCCCTCGTGAGTAACATCAAGCCCTCGAACGCGCCCGGCATGAGCAACTCACCGACGAGTGGAAAGAGCGCTGCAAAATCCGGGCTGGCGTCAAAGGAACCATCTCCCAAGCGATCCTGATCGGCATGCGCCGAACTCGCAATCTCGGCCTGAATAAGACCCAACCTCGGCAACGTGCTCGCCGCGACCGCGATCAACCTCATCCGGCTGGACGCCTGGCTCGCCGGAACACCTCTGGGAGTCACGCGGACATCCACTTTGCACGGCTGGAGTTGGCAGCGTGACCCAATTGGGGAACAGAGTCCTGAAGGCAGGGGCATCCTCGGAGGTCCTCGGTGAAGGCCTGGTTGGACTCCTGGGCGGTGGGCCTACCGCCCAGTGGTCGGACGCGTTCCGTCGGCGATGGATGATGCATCGAGGAATTCTGATCGGGGGGCGGCGATAGGTTGTGGGCATGTCGCGTGAGATGCCGTCCCCGCCTGAGCCGCTGGGAACCGAGGTGTTCGATTCCCACTGCCATCTCGACATCATGGTGGGGGATCGGCAGGCGTCCTCCGGGGATCCGGTGGCGCTGGCCGCTCAGGCGGCCGGGTCTTCGGTGGCCGCGGTGGTGGAGCAGGCGCGGGCTGTGGGGGTCACCAGGCTGGTGACCATTGGGTACGATCTGCGGTCCTCGCGGTGGAACGCCGAAGTGGCTCGGGACCATCTGGATGTGTACGCAGGGGTGGCGATCCATCCGAATGAGGCGCATGCGGCCACGCCTGAGGTGCTCGCGGAGATTGAGGAGCTGGCTCGGCAGCCGAGGGTGCGGGCGGTGGGGGAGACCGGGCTCGATTTCTACCGGGACTGGGCGTCGCACGACGATCAGCACGCGAGTTTCCGGGCGCACATCGAGATCGCGAAGCGGACCGGCAAGGCGCTGGTGATCCATGATCGGGACGCGCACGATGCGGTGCTGGCGGTGCTCGCCGAGGAGGGCGCGCCGGAGGTCGTGGTGTTCCACAGCTATTCGGGCGACGCAGAAATGGCCAAGAAGTGTGCTGAGGCGGGATATTTCCTGTCGTTTTCTGGGCCGGTGACGTACAAGAACGCAGGTTATCTGCGGGAAGCGGCGGCGGTGGCGCCGGTGGAGCTCATGCTGGTTGAGACGGATGCGCCGTATTTGCCGCCCACGCCGCACCGGGGGAAGCCCAACGCGCCCTACCTGATCCCGTTGACGTTGCGCTGCCTCGCTGAGGTGAAGGGCGTGGATGCCGACGATCTGGCCCGGGCGGTCAGTCGCAACGGGGAGCAGGTTTTCGGCGCCTGGTAGAGCCAGATCGGCAAAACGCCCGCTAATGCGTGGTTTTTGCGGCATATTGGGGGTCATTCTCCTGAGCCAACTGCGACCAATGTCACGGCGGGGATTCAGTGATGAGGTTGAGGTAGGAGTGACGACGGCGCTAGCGTCGTGAGCCGGTCAACCTCCGGAAGGACGCGTCCATGTATTCACCGACATTGGAGCAACCGTTCGGGGGCGGCATCGGCGAGTCGGGAGGCGAGCCGGTCGGGCCGCCCCCCAGCGATCGAACGGCCACGCTCGGATCTCCACCAGCGGATATGACTGCGCCAGTCGCCGATCGAGGGCACGGGGGTGCGCCGGTGGGACCTCCAGCTGCGGATACCGGTGCGCCGGTCGAGCCGTTACCGAATGATCAAATGCGAACGGACGGGGCGCCGCGGGTGGGTCGCAGGCGCAGAGGTCAGCCCGCCGAGGTGCCTTCCAGCGATCCCGTTCCCCCGGGTGAGCACTTCTACGACACGCGCGAGGACGGGCTGTCGGGTGGTGTTCGACTAGGGGAATCGTTAGACGACGGTGTTCCGCGGCCGAGGTCGCGTCGGGCGCGGCAGCAGAGCGATCATGAGGGTGCTTTGTCGCCTGAGGACCTCCACGACCTGATGCTTGAGCCGAGCCGGCAATCCGCGCCCACCTGGCGGACCTGGCTGCTCTCCCCCTGGGCTGGATCGCTTTACGCCGCCCTCGCCGGAATATCACTCGGCATGATCGTCGGCGGCGGGCTGGCCACCGAGGTCACCCTCGACGTCGACGGAGATCTCATCACGTTACGCAGCTTCGCCGGAACCGTGCACGGCGTGCTCGACGCCGCCAATGTGAGCTACGACGCCGAAGACCACGTCCAGCCCGCCCCGACCCAACCCGTGGCCGACGGCGCCACCATCGTCGTACGGCATGCGCGCCCGCTCACCCTGATCATGGACGGCAAGCGCAGCACCCATATGATCACCGCGCTCAACGTCGGCGACGCTCTCGAAGACCTCAAACTCGACCCCGCCCGCCTACGGCTGTCCGCCAACCGCATGCGCCAGATCCCGGTCTCCGGCTTCAAACTGAGCGTGCGAACCCAGCGCAAGGTCTCCATCGTCGCCGACAAGATCCGCGTCACCACCATCACGACCGGCCGCACCGTCGCCGAAGTCCTCAAACAGGCCAACATCACCCTCGCCAAGGGCAACACCGTCCGCCCCGGCCTGAAAAACTTCCCCGAAGACGGCTCGGTCATCCGGGTGATCCCCGCCCTCCCCCCGCATACCATCCCCATCGCCCCCAACGTGGCCGCCCTCAACTGGGCCGGCCTCGCCGACTGCGAATCCCACGGCAACCCCAAGGCGTACAACCCCGGCGGCCCCTACTACGGCATGTACCAGTTCAGCCTCCCCATGTGGAAAGCCGTAGGCGGCACCAAAACCCCCATCGACTGGCCCGCCGAAGAACAGACCTACCGCGCCCAACTCCTCTTCCAACGAGTCCAGGGCCGCTGGCAAGGCCAATGGCCCCACTGCGGCGCCCGCCTCGGCGCCTAACACATCCAACGACCCGGAGTCAGCCGACGGAGCGGCCTAGGTCGGTGGTTCCCTTGCGGGTGGTTTTGATGAGGGTGGCGGGGCCTGTGGCGCGGGTGGCTACGGCGCCGCCGCCCTTGCGGTCGGGGATGCCGATGACCAGGCCCTGGCCGGGGGAGAGGCCGTTGGGGTTGCCGTAGGAGGCTAGGGACCAGCCGAAGTGTTGGTAGGGCTGGGGGTCGGGGAAGTCGAGGGTGTCGCCGCTTTGGCCGCCGCGTACGGAGGCGAAGCGGACTCGGCCGGTTTCGCGGGCCTCGCTGGTTGAGGCGAAGGGTTCGCCGATCGCGAGGACGGGGACGCGAGGGTTCAAGAAGGCCATGGACCAGCCGATGGCGGCGCCTTTGACGACCGGGATCGTGGGGAAGCGGAGTTCGCCGACGCCCATGCGGAGGGTGCGGAAGGGGGCGAGTTCGCCGGAGCCCTTGCGTTCGAACAGCTGGATCGCGCCGGTGTTGGCGATGTCGCCCTGGTCGGCCAAGGGAATGCTGACCGCGAGATATGCGGTGTCTCCCCACTCGGCGTACGCCAGGGACCAGCCGAAACGGTTGCCCGATTTCTCGACGACGTCCTTGGTGGCCTGATTGAGGTCCCATTTGCGGCTGGTGTAGGGGCCCTTTTCGAGGACGTCGAAGATGACCGCGACCATGCCGGAGTCGATTTTGCCGGAGGCGACCTGAATTCCGGTGCCGTCGTTGTTCTCGTACGGAGCGCCGACGACCAGGTCTGGTTTGTCGGAATCGCCGCCGAGGTTGCCGATCGCGAGGGACCAGCCCCACATGTCGCCGAC
This sequence comes from Acrocarpospora macrocephala, assembly GCF_009687865.1. GTDB lineage: Bacteria > Actinomycetota > Actinomycetes > Streptosporangiales > Streptosporangiaceae > Acrocarpospora > Acrocarpospora macrocephala. Next base: position 36,946 of record NZ_BLAE01000046.1, on the reverse strand, counting down.
CTCGCCGTTGCCGATGACGCCCTCGTTCTCCTGGGTGAGGCGTTTGGTGGAGCGGATCGTCCCGTCCAGGTCGAAGACGTGCACCGCGCCCGCGTCGGCGGGTTCGTCGGCGTGGGGTTCGCCGACGGCGACGATCGCGCCGCCGCCGGTCAGGTCAGCGGCGGCCAGAGACCAGCCGAAATGGGCTTCCGCCTGCTTGTCCGCGTCCAGCGGCAGCACCTCGGCGTCCCCACCGGAGGCGGTTCCGAAGAAGACGTAAGCGGCACCGGTGTCGGTGTCGCCCGCGTAGGGGGCGCCGACGATGACGTCGAGGCATTTGTCGTCGTTGACGTGGGCTGTTCTTACGGCCCAGCCGAAGCCGTCGCCGGGTTCGGGGTTGGGGCTGCGCAGTTCGAGCGTGCCACCGGCACCGGGGAGGCCGTCCGGCGCCTCTTCGGTCTTCCCGCCCAGGAGGACCTGAACGATGCCGGCGCCCTCGATGCCGTCGAGGTCGGCGAAGGGGTCGCCGGTGACCGCGTCGGTGAGACCGTCACCGTTGAAATCGGCGGGGCCTGCGGTGGTGGCGCAGTCAGCACGTGCGGATGCCGTACCGGATGCGAGGGCCGGGGTGGTCAGGACGGCGAGCGCGGTGGCGAGGGATGCGGCGAGGACCGCGGAGCGGGTCATAGCTGAGCCTCCACTTCGTCGGTGAGGGACAGCTTGGTGGGGGTGCGGCCGGAGGGCAGGTCGAAGACGAGGACGCCGTCCACCTTGGTGCCGGGTTTGAGGGCGGTGGGGAGGGTGGTCGAGGTCTCGTGCGGCGTGTATTCGCTGCCTTTGTCGTCGATGAGGGTGGGGGCCACGCCGTTGAAGGCGGCCAGTTCGCCGCCGGTGTTCAGCATCGACCAGCGGACCAGGCAGAAACCGCCCTTGGCCGCGGTCGCGCCCTCGTGCGCCTGTACGCCGCAGCGGGGCTGCTGGGGGATGATCAAGGCGAGGTCGTATCCGCCGAGCGAGATCTGGCGGCCGACGTCCTCGCCGATTCGGGGCGGCGCGGAGACGCTGGCCTTGGCCAGGGGCTTGGGCTCTTCGTCGGGTCCGGCGGTGAGCAGAACGACCAACGTCACCGTCAGCGCCGCCACCACGGCACCCGCACCCAGCAACCACCGCATGACCGAGGTACGCTCACGCTTCCCGGCCTCGGTGGGCGAATCCTCCGCATAGGGGAGGGCACCCCGGGGATCGGTCTCCACCGACCGCCACGCCTGCTCCATGGCCGTCAGCGACGCGGCCTCCGGAACCGGGTTCGGACCGGACACGCCGTAGGGAGGACGACCAGAGGCAGAACCGGGAGCGGTACCCTCCTGAAGGTTACGAACGGGCGGAGAACTCTCCGGATATGGAGGAGCACCTTCCCGGAATCCGGCTGGAGCCGACGAAGCGCTCTCAGCTGGGGTCTTTTCCTGGGGGCCGGCCGGGGGAGCGCCGATCGAACTGCTGCGACCCGGAGCAGATCCCTCTGTACCGGTGCTCCCCGGTGCGGAATCGCCCGGAGAGGTGCTGCGGGGAGCCGGAGTCGGATTTTCGGTGGTCGTGGGAGATAAGGCCGCCTTCTCAGGCGTCGGAAGCGAGAACGTGGCAGTCCGGGCCAGAATCTGGGTGGCGTCCGGTTCGGCGGCCACGTTCGGTGGAGCCTCCCAGGACTCGGAGAGCATTTCGGTGGCGACCAGCGTGTTCTGCGAGCCGGACCCCATCGACGCGGGCTCCGGAATCGCGCCACCCACCAGGGCGATCAGCAGATCCTGCGCGGTCGGCCGCTGGAACGGATCCGGATCGGTCGCCCGCCGGGCCAGCTCGTTCAACGGAGCGGGCAGGGCACCAAGATCAGGCCGCCCGCCCAGCACCCGGGCCGCGAGCGTGACCGCGTCCCCCCGCCCGTACGGATGCCGCCCACTCCCCGCATACGCCACCAAACAGCCCCACGCGAAGATGTCCGTCCATGGGCTGATCTCCTGCCCGCGCACCTGCTCCGGCGCCCACCACCCGGGACTACCGAGCAACTCCCCGGACTGGGTGAAGCTGTGCGTGGCATCCAACGCCCGCGCGATCCCAAAGTCGATCACCCGCGGCCCGGACATGGACAGGATCACATTCGCCGGTTTCAGGTCGCGATGCACCAACCCCGCCACATGGATCGCCGCCAGCGCCGCCGCGACCCCCAGGGCCACCCCGTGCAACGGCCCCGGATCGAGCGCCCCGAACTGGGTGATCTGCCGCGACAGCGGAATCCCGGCGATGTACTCCGTCACCATGTACGGAGTTCCGGTCTCGGTGTTCCCGTTGTCCAGCACCTGCGCCGTACAGAACGACGCCACCCGGCGCGCGTTCTCCACCTCACCGTGGAATCGAGCGGCGAAATCCTCATCCGTGGTGAATTGCGCCTTCACCACTTTGACCGCCACCAGCCGCCCGGTAGGCGCGACGGCCAGGTACACCGTGCCCATGCCGCCCTCGCCAAGCCGGCCCAGCAGCCGGTAGGGCCCGATCGCGGGCGGATCGTGCGGGGTAAGCGGCTCGGCGCCGGTCGGTTCCATCGGGGGATCTCCTACTACCTGGGATTGCGCGCCCACGTTATCCACCGTTGCCTCCCTTCGTACATGGGGTGTTCGACGCCGAGTTCAGCTTGGATGTTTCGTACCGGGGGGCAACAGGTAATTCGGCACGCTCGCATGCCCGACACTGGAGCCATGAGTTTGCTCGGGCCCGTCGAAGTGCGATCGCTGGCGGAGAAATTGAACATCCGTCCGACGAAGAAGCTCGGGCAGAACTTCGTCATCGACGGCGGGACGGTTCGCAAGATCGTCCGGGTGGCGGGGGTGACGCCGGAGGATGTGGTGATCGAGATCGGTCCCGGTCTCGGCTCGCTGACGCTGGCGCTGCTCGGCGAGGTCGCGCGGGTGGTGGCGGTGGAGATCGATCCGGTGCTGGCGGCGCAGCTTCCCGTGACGGTCGCGGAGAAGGCGCCCGAGCACGCGGATCGCCTCTCGGTGGTGGCCGCCGACGCGCTCCGGATCAATCTGGACGATCTGCCCGCCGAGCCGACCGCGCTGGTGGCGAACCTGCCCTACAACGTGTCGGTTCCGGTCGTGCTGCACCTGCTGGAGATCCTGCCGTCCCTGCGGCGCGGCCTGGTCATGGTCCAGGCGGAGGTCGCCGACCGGCTGGCCGCCCCTCCCGGCTCCAAGATCTACGGTGTGCCGTCCGTGAAGGCCGCCTGGTATGCGGAGGTTCGCCGGGCCGGTCCGGTCGGCAGGAACGTGTTCTGGCCCGCCCCGAACGTCGACTCCGGTCTGGTCTCCCTGGTCCGCCGCGACCCGCCGCCGACCTCCGCCACCCGCGAGCAGGTCTTCGCCGTCGTGGACGCCGCTTTCGCCCAGCGCCGCAAAACCCTCCGCGCCGCCCTCGCCTCCTGGGCCGGTACGGCATCCGCCGCCGAACACGCCCTCACCGAGGCGGGAATCAACCCCTCAGAACGCGGCGAACAGCTGAGCGTGCTCGATTTCGCCAAAATCGCAGAACACGGCCCTATCCGGTGACGGCCGCCCCGAACTCGAGCGCGTCCCCGTCCGGAAAGATCAGCTGAGGCTCGCCTCCCCCGGGCGAAACCACGGCAACCGCACCGGTCGTCCCCCGATCCGGTACGCCCACGAGCGCGAACCCGTCCCCCGTCCGGGCCAGGCTCCACCCGAAATGGTCGTACAGCTGACCGTCCGCCAACCGGATGATCCGGCTGACCCCCCTGGTCGGATCAATCGGAATCGCTTGTACGGCTCCGCATTCCAGCCGCCGGATCTCGCTCTGCCCCGGGACCCCGGCCAGCAGATCCGCCCCCACGAACGCGAGCGCATAGCCGAACATGTCCCCCGGCTCCGGCAAGTCCCCGATCCCGACCGACCCTTCGTGCAGGCTCCTGATCAGGCGCGGATCCCCTGACGTGGACTCAAAAAGCAACGCCAGGCCGGAATCCCGCGCCCCTCCCACGTCCGCGTGCGGCGCTCCGACGGCGAGATAGCCCTTCCCGGCGTGCGTACCGTACGCCAGCGAATGCCCGAAATGATCGCCGGACCGGGATTGTGTCCCGGAGTCCACCAAGGACAGATCCCAGCCCACCCCGCGATATGTCCACGGCTTGGTCGCCACGTCGTACACGACCGTGACCGCCCCCGTGTCGATCTGCCCGACCTCTTCCCGGTCCTCAAAAGGCGCACCAACCGCCAAATCCACGTCCCCCGGGTTCCCGCCAAGCCGCGCGAACGCGAGCGACCACCCGAACATGTCGCCCGGCTGCGCCGCCCCCGGCACCCCCGGGGTGTTCTGCGTAATCCGCTGCGGTTCCCGCGGTTTGCGCCCATCGAACCGGAACACGTACGCCGCCCCGGAATCGGCGACCTCATCCGCATCCTCATGCGGCGCCCCCACGGCCACGGTCCCCGACGCGATCGCCAGCGACCACCCGAAATGCGCATTGGCCCGCGGCGCCGGAACCTTCAACTCCAGCCGCGACCTCGTGCTCGTTTTCCCACCCCAGAAGACATAGGCGACCCCCGCCCCCGGCACCGTGCTCCCATCCGACAGCACTGACGCGAACGGATTGGAGACCACCACATCCAGGCACTCGTCACCGTCCAGACGCCCCGCCTTGGCCGCCCACCCCGCCCGAAGCTCCAACGGCACCGCCCGGCCATTCAACATCGGCCCCAACAACACATACGCCTGCCCCTGCACCCCGCTCCCCGGCGAAGCCGGGTCGGTAACGATCGCATCGTTAACCCCATCCCCATCAAAATCAGCCGTCCCCGCACCCTTACAAGCATCAGCAGGCGGCGCCCCAGCCCCAACCAACCCCGCCACCAGCCCACCGGCTAACAACAAAACCGCCGCTTTCCGCAGCCTCCACCCAGGTAATGGCCAGGTCTTCACAGGCGGACCTCGGTTTCGTTGCCGCCCGCCATCGGTGATCCGGTCAGCATGGCGGGGACGTTGCCTTCGGGGAGCGTGTACTGGGCGGTTAGGGAGAGGCTGTCGCCCGGCATGAGTTGATCGGGTGGGCGCGCGCTGGTTGTCGTGTGGGTGAGACCCTGGTCGTCGATGAGCTGGGGGTAGGTGCCGAGCGGGGCGGTGGCGCCGCCCATGTTGATCAGGAGCCAGGTCACCGCGCAGTTTTTGCTGCCGGTGGGGGCCGGGAGGCAATGCGGGCGCTGGACGATTATGTGGACGTCGCGGACGACGATGCGGCGGCCGATGTCGTTGGCGCGGCCCTGCTCGCGGCTCCCGGAGGGCGTACCGTCGCGGAAGCCGAGGTACAGACCCGCGGCGAGGACCACAAGGCCGGCTAAGACGGCGAAGGGCCACTTGCGGCGTTTGCGGGCGGGTGGCTGGATGTTCTCCGGGGGGTCCCAGGCCAGGACTTCGGTGCTGGGGTCGTCGCGTCCGCCGACGAGGGCGAGCAGGAGTTCCTGGGCGGAGGGGCGGTGGCGGGGTTCCTTGTGGAGGGCGCGGCGGACGAGGTGGTCGAGGGGGGCGGGGAGGCCGTCCAGGTCGGGTTCGGATTCTAAGACGCGGTGGGCGAGGACCATGGGGTCGCCTTCGCCGAAGGGGTGGCGGGCGTTGCCCGCGTAGCCGACCAGGCAGCCCCAGGTGAAGACGTCGACGGCGGGGGTGACCACCCGGCCCTGCAGCTGCTCCGGCGCCCACCAGCCGGGGGATCCGACGACTTCGCCGGTCTCGGTGTGTCCGTGGGTGGCGTCGACCGCGCGCGCGATACCGAAGTCGATCACCCGAGGGCCGGACATGGACAGGATCACATTGGCCGGTTTCAGATCCCGGTGCACCAGTCCCGCCGCGTGGATGGCGGTCAGCGCGGCGGCCACGCCGAAGGCGACCCCGTGTAAGGTGCCCGCCTCCAGCGCGCCGAAGCTCGCGATCTGCCGGTCCAGCGGGGTGCCCGGGATGAACTCGGTGACCATGTAAGGCCGCCCGTCCTCGGTCGTGCCCTGGTCCAGCACCAGCGCCGTGCAGAACGAGGCCACCCGCTGCGCGTGCTCCACCTCGGTCTTGAAGCGCTGGCTGAAGTCCTCGTCCACCGCGTACTGCCGTTTGACGACCTTGACGGCGACCTGGCGCTCCCCGTCCACGCCGAGGTAGACGGTGCCCATGCCGCCCGTACCGAGCCGCCCAAGCAGCTGATAGGGCCCGATTCGCGCCGGATCGCCCGCGGAAAGCGGCGCGCTGATGGCCGAGTTGACGTCGATGTGCACTCCCCGTGAACCGCGCGTTGCCGCAACCGTACCGTTCTATGTACGGCTTTCGCCCTAATTTGTGCTGATCTTTTATCGGGCGTAGCGGCAGGTCAGGTTAGGCTCGGATGCCGTGACGTCATCTGTGACCGTTCGTGTCCCGGGCAAGGTCAACCTCCAGCTCTCGGTGGGGCCGCTGCGGGACGACGGCTACCACGACCTGGTGAATGTTTTCCACGCGGTGTCGCTGTTCGACGAGGTCACCGCCGTGGAGGCGGCGACGTTGACGGTCCGGGTGGAGGGTGATTCGGCCGGGCTGGTGCCGCTGGACGGCGACAACCTCGCGATCCGGGCCGCCCGCGCCCTCGCCGCCCGCGCCGGCCGGCCGTACGGCGCGGAGCTGGTCATCCGCAAGTCCATCCCGGTGGCGGGCGGCATGGCCGGCGGCAGCGCCGACGCGGCCGCGGCCCTGGTGGCCTGCGACCGGCTCTGGGGCCTTGGCCTGACCCAGCGTGACCTGCTGGACATCGCCGCCGATCTGGGGAGCGATGTGCCGTTCGCCCTGCTCGGCGGCACCGCCGTCGGCACCGGCCGGGGCGAGATGCTCACGCCGCTCCCGGTCCGCGGCACCTTCTTCTGGGTGTTCGCCCTCGCCGACGGCGGCCTTTCCACCCCCCAGGTGTACGGCGAGTGCGACCGCCTCCGCGAAGCCGCCGGCGAACGCGCCTGCTGGCCCGCGCTGAGCGACCAACTCGCCGCCGCGCTCCGCGACGGTGACGCGCCCGGGCTGGGAAAATCCCTGGTCAACGACCTGCAACCAGCCGCGATCATGCTCCGCCGCAGCCTGGCCAGGACCCTTCAGGTCGGCCGGGATCGCGGCGCGCTCGGCGCGCTGGTCTCCGGCTCCGGCCCGACCTGCGCGTTCCTCGCCGAGTCGGCCGAGCACGCGCTCGACCTGTCGGTGGCGCTGAAGAGCGCCTGCCGCGCCGTGGTGAGCGGCTACGGACCGGTCCCCGGAGCCGTGGTCGTCTAGATAGGCTTACCAGGCGATGAATCTGGTCAATCTTGAATCCGTCTCCCACGCCTACGGTCCCAAACCCCTGCTCGCGAACGTCTCGCTCGGCGTCGAGGAAGGCGACCGCATCGGCGTCGTCGGCCGCAACGGCGGCGGCAAGACCACGCTGATCTCGATCATCGCGGGGGAGTTGAAGCCGGACGGCGGGCGGGTCACCCACACCCGCAACCTGCACGTCGGCGTGCTCTCCCAGCGGGACGACTTCGCCGCCGACGCCACGGTCCAGGAACTCGTCCTGGGTGGCAGAGCCGAACACGAATGGGCGGGCGACGCCGCGATCCGGGAGATCCTGGCGAACCTGCTCGGCGACATCGAGCTGTCCGCGCAGGCTGGCGCCCTGTCCGGCGGCGAGCGGCGCAGGACCGCGCTGGCCCGGCTGCTGATCGGCGCCGACGACCTGATCGTGCTCGACGAGCCCACCAACCACCTGGACATCGAGGCCATCGCCTGGCTGGCCGGACACCTGGCGGCGCGCCGGTCGGCGCTGATCGTGGTCACCCACGACCGCTGGTTCCTGGACGCGGTGTCCACCAGGACCTGGGAGGTCGTGGACGGCTCCGTCGAGCGATATGACGGCGGCTACGCGGCGTACGTGCTGGCCAAGGCCGAGCGCGCGCGGGTCGCGCAGGCCACCGAGGACCGGCGGCAGAACCTGATGCGCAAGGAGATCGCCTGGCTGCGGCGCGGCCCGCCCGCGCGCACCTCCAAGCCCAAGTTCAGGATCAACGCCGCCGAAGCCCTGATCGCCGACGTGCCGCCGGCCCGCGAGACCGTCGAACTGCTCAAGTTCGCCTCCGCCCGCCTCGGCAAGACGGTGTACGACCTGGAGGACGTGACCCTGCACGCGGGCGGCCCCGACACCGGACCCCTGGTCCTCGACCACTGCACCTGGCAGTTCGGCCCCGGCGACAGGATCGGCCTCATCGGCGTCAACGGCTCGGGCAAATCCACCGTGCTCCGCCTGCTCTCCGGATCGGTACGGCCCGACACCGGCCGCCTGGTCGAGGGACGAACCGTCAAACTCGCCCACCTCTCCCAGGAACTCACCGAACTCGACCCCACCCGTCGCGTCCTGGAGACGGTCGAGGAGATCCGCAAGTACATCACCGTCGGCAAGAAGGAATGGTCGGCCTCGCAGCTGCTGGAGCGCCTCGGATTCAAGGGCGACGCGCAGTGGAAGGTGATCGGCGACCTGTCCGGCGGTGAACGCCGCCGCCTCCAGCTGCTGAGGCTGATCATGGACGAGCCGAACGTGCTCCTCCTGGACGAGCCCACCAACGACCTGGACATCGAGACCCTGACCGAACTGGAAGACCTGCTCGACGGCTGGCCGGGCACCCTGGTCGTGGTCAGCCACGACCGCTATTTCCTGGAGCGCGTCTCGGACCGCACGGTGGCCCTGCTCGGCGACGGCAAACTGTCGATGCTGCCCGGCGGCGTCGACGAATACCTGGACCGCCGCGCGGCCGGCAACGCCCTGTCGGCCCGCGCGGCGACAGCCGTACCCACCCTGGTGGTCGAGACCCCGATCACGGTCGGCCTGTCCGCCAAGGAGCAGCGGGAGCTCCAGAAAGAGCTGTCGCGGCTGGAACGGCAACTGGACAAGCTCTCCGAACGCGAAGGAAAAGTGCACGCCCAGATGGCCGAGGCGGCCAGCGACTTCGAACGCCTCGGCACACTCGACGCCGAACTCCGCGAGATCGCCACCCTCAAGGAGAGCACCGAAGTCGACTGGCTGAACGTGGCCGACCGCCTGGGCGAATGAACGAGAAAGGGCCCGGCCGAGCGCGGCCGGGCCCTTTATTTCACGTACTCAGGCGAACCGGGGCACCTCCGGTTCTCCCGTATAGCTACTAGACGATCTTGCCGGACCAGAGGTTCTTGGCCACGCTGTAGACGCCGTAGGTCTCACCGTCGAAGTACGGGGAGACGCTGGTGTCGTAACGGTTGTTCTTGTCGGTGTCGGAGACGCCGATGGTCACACCGTTCAGGTAGCCAAGACGACGAGCGCTCTTGTAGTTCAGCAGCCACGACGAGCCGAGTGCGCCCTCGCCGGTGAAGCTGGACTTGATGCCGATGAGCTCTTGGGCCTTGATGGACGAGGCCGAAGCGGCGAACGTCTTGCCGTACGCCCACTTGAGGGTCTTGCCGGTGAAGGCGTAGTTGCCGTCCGGGTGGGAACCGCTCGGGTAGCCGAACACGAAGACCGGCTTGCCGATCTTCTGGTTGTAGGCCAGGCCCTGGCCGCCGACGTTGTCACCGAGGCGACCGACGTCCTTGAGGCCGATGGACAGCACCTTGCCGACGACCTTGTAGTCCAGGTCGTAGTTCACCCAGAAGGAGCGCAGGTGGTACGTCCAGCCGCCACCCTCCTTGGGCTTGGTGTACCCGAGCGTCCTCTTGTCTTCGCTCAGGTAAACGTTGCCCTCGACGTTCTGGCCGTCCAGAGCGTCCTGCCAGGCGGTCTGGCCCACATCGTCGCTGTCGACGTAGCCGGTGCCGGTCGCGGCGGCCTTGTCGACGTCGTCGAAGGGGGTGTTCGAGTTGAACTTGTGCCACGCTTCGTAGGTAACGCCCCCGACATGCTTGGACTCGGGCGAGTGCTGCGGCTTGACCCTGTCGTAGTCGATGACCTCTTCGATCTTCAGCCAGGACCACCCGGTGGTCTTGTCCGCCGCGAGCTTCGCCTTCTCCTTCTCGGCCGCGCGCTTGGTCGGGTAGGGCTTGCTCTCGTAGTCCTTGTCGAAGCCCGCCGACGTCGGGATGACGCCGTTGTACACGGTGACGAACGCGTAGTCGCGGTCGCCGTCCTCGTACACGTCGAAGTCGTAGTGCGTGAAGCCCTGCTTACCGACGTAGATGCCCCAAGGGGTCTTGCCCTGGTAGTAACCGGGGACGAAGATCCACTTGTCGAGGGTGGCGGCGTTGCTCGTGGTGTCGTACACGCAGCTGCCGGCCGTGGCCACCAGGTTGCGGTACTGCGCCTGGATCGAGGTGCCCGTGCACCAGTGCGGGTCGCCGTCGGCGCCGATGAAGAACACCTTGCCCGAGGTCTTGGGCAGGTTGACGTTCTTCGACTTGCTGGTGCTCTTCTTCTCGTCGCCGATCGCGGGGACCACGCCGGGCTTGCTGTCCGCGGAGGGACCACCGGTCGAGACGTGCTTGGCGACGACCTTCGTCTCCACGTCGTAGGGCGTGGCGCCGATCAGGTTGGCCTTGGCCTCGCCGTACCAGAACGCCGCGACCTCGCGTGCCGCGAGGTTGGTGTTGGCCAGGATGACCGACGGGACCTCATCGCCCGCCTGAGCGGGGGAGGCGACAAGAGCGGAGGCCAGAAGGCCCGCGCTGATGCCGCCCACAACGAATGTGCGCTTCATGGTGTAACCCCAGGTCTGTCGTGGGACGTCACTTGCGCCCCATGCGTCAGTAAAGGAACAGTTAGAAGCTATAAGACGATCTACCGTTGCGAAAGTTGAACGGCTTGTCAGCTGGGCCTGCGGCCTCGCCTGATACACCATGTACCTGAGCGAAACCTGGGAATGGAAGGGTCGTTTCCCCTGCTGGCGGGGGCTGCCCAAAATGATCACGCCAGGACCGGTCCAGATGCGGTGTGACATAAATCACACACCCCAAATGAAACCACAAGGCGCTATTGTCCCGTCTTACTCGGGTTTCTCCTGCCACCTGGCGGGCAGTGAGCCCCTACGCTCCGCTGTCGGAAGCGTCAAAAGGGACAAGAAGCGTGCGCAGCAGGCCCGACAGGGCCTGCTGCTCATGCTTGCCGAGGGTCGCCAGGAGCTCCTGCTCCCGGCGGAGCAGCCCGGTGAAGGCGGCGTCGACCCGTTCGAGTCCGCTGGGGGTGAGCCGGACGAGCACGCCGCGGCGGTCCTCGGGGTCGGGGTGGCGGGTCACCAGCCCGGTCGCGGCCAGTCGGTCGATCCGGTTGGTCATGGTGCCCGAGGTGACCAGGGTGGCGCGTAGCAGCGCGCCGGGGCTCAGCTCATACGGCTCGCCGGACCGGCGCAGCGCGGTGAGCACGTCGAACTCCCAGGATTCGAGACCGTGCTCGGCGAAGCTGGCCCGCCTGGCCCGCTCGAGATGGCGGCTCAGCCGCGACACCCGGCTCAGCACCTGCAGCGGGCTGACGTCCAGATCGGGACGCTCCTGCTTCCACGCCGCAACCAGCCGGTCCACTTCATCCTCGGCCTGCCTCATGGGCACCAAGTCTATCTCTCTTGACGTCGAGACATCTATCACGATATCAAGTATCTTGACGTCGAGATAAATGGAAGGATGCCCCATGTGGAACCCCAGCCTGTACGGCCGGTACGCCGACGAGCGGGCCCGCCCGTTCTTCGAGCTGGTCGGCCGGATCGGCGCGGAGAACCCCCGCACGGTCGTCGACCTGGGCTGCGGCACCGGCGAGCTCACCGTGCAACTGGCCCAGCGCTGGCCGGACGCCGACCTGTCCGGCGTGGACTCGTCCCCGGAAATGCTCTCCAAAACCCCGCCCGGGGCTCGGTTCGACGTGCTGGACGCACGGGCCTGGAAGCCCGCCGAACCGGTTGACGTGATCGTGTCCAACGCGCTGCTGCAGTGGATCCCGGAACACCGCGAGCTGATCACCCGCTGGATGGCCGAGGACCTCGCTCCAGGCGGCTGGCTGGCCTTCCAGGTGCCGGGCAACTTCGACTTCCCCAGCCATGTCCTGATCCGCGACCTCTGTCAAAGCGCGGCCTGGCGGGACGAGCTCGGTGACCTGGTCAGGCACGCGCCGGTAGGGGATCCTGGCGAGTATCTCGACCTGCTCGGGGGCACCGAGGTGGACGCTTGGGAGACGACCTACCAGCACGTGCTCCAGGGGGAGGACGCCGTGCTCACCTGGGTCAGGGCGACCGCGCTCCGCCCGATGCTGGGGCGGCTCACGCCGGACCGCCAGGCCCAATTCCTGGCCGAGGCGGGCAGACTGCTGGGAGAGGCGTATCCGCGCCGCCCCTACGGCACCCCGTTCCCGTTCCGGCGGATCTTCGTCGTGGCCCGGAAGGAGTCCTAGATGATCCTGGCGATCCATCAAAGCTGGCGGCGAGTTGCGGGCCTTCTATGGAGGCGTGATCGAAGTGGATCTTCGTTGTGGCTCGGAAGGACGCTATAGATGATCGTGGGAATGCATCATGTCCAGCTGGCCGCGCCCGCCGGGAGCGAACCCGAGCTGCGGGCCTTCTATGTGGGCGTGCTCGGCATGACCGAAGTCGAGAAGCCTCCCGAGCTGGCCAAACGCGGCGGGGCCTGGTTCCGCGGGCAGGGTGTCGAGCTGCATCTGGGCATCGAGGCGGATTTCAGGCCCGCCCGCAAGGCGCATCCCGCGCTGCTGGTCACCGATCTGGACGAGTTGCTGGCCCGGCTGCCGGATGCCGTACCCGATGATCTGCTGCCGGGGTATCGCCGGTGCCATGTGCACGACCCCGTGGGGAATCGAATCGAGCTCTTGCAGATGCCTTGAGCGATTTGTTTACCTTCGGGTGGCATTATGGCCGCACATAAGCGGCCAACTGTTCACTGCGAGGTGCTAGTGCCGATCGAGATCGAAGACAAGTTCGACGTTCCCGCCGAGTTCGAGATCCCGGACCTGAGTGATCTCAAGGGCGCCGCGGCGGCCGTGGGCCCTCGCACCTTCTCGCTGGTCGCCATCTACTTCGACACGCCTGACCTGCGGCTGGCCGCACGCGGCATCACGCTGCGGCGCAGGCGCGGCGGCGACGACTCGGGCTGGCACCTCAAGCTCCCCAAGAGCAAGGGCGTGCGCGAGGAGGTCACCCACCCGCTGACCCGCAGCACCAAGGTGGTGCCCCCGGAGCTGGCCGAACTCGTGCTCGTCTACAGCCGCGGCAAGGACCTGGTCCCGGTCGCCCAGCTGGACACCAAACGCGGCGTCACCCGGCTCATGGACGAGCACGGCGACATCCTCATCGAGATAGCCGACGACCGGGTCAAGGGCACGGTCTTCGGCGAGCCGCCGGCCGTGACGCGCTGGCAGGAAGTCGAGGCCGAGCTGGTCAAAGGCGACGAGACCATCCTGCGCCGGGTCGGCAAACGGCTCCGCAAGGCGGGCGCCGTCCCGGCCGAGTCGGCCAACAAGCTCGGCCGCCTGCTCGGCGACGCCGTCCCCGCCGCGCCGCCCCCGCCGCCGGCGGGCACGGCCGGCGCGGTCGTCGCGAACTACTTCCGCACCCAGGTCGAGGCGCTGATCGCCCACGACGGTCCAGTACGGCGAGCCGAAGACGACGCCGTGCACCAGGCCAGAGTCGCCTGCCGCCGCATGCGCAGCGCGCTCAGGGCGTTCAAGTCGCTGGTCGAGGACACCGAGGAACTCCAGGAGGAGCTGCGCTGGCTGGGCGAGGTGCTCGGCGAGGTCCGCGACCTGGAGGTCATCAGGGCCAGGTTCGCCGGGCACCTGGACACCCTGGACGACGCCATGATCGTCGGCCCGGTCCGCGAGCGCCTCGGCTCCGACCTACTGGCCAAGGAGGACGCCGCCTACGCGCGCGTCCGGGAGGTCATGAGCGACGAGCGCTACTTCGCGCTGCTGGACGCGCTCGACGCGCCGCTTCCGCTGACCAAGAAGGCGGCCAACCCCGCCGAGGGCACCCTGGAGAAGATCGCCGAGAAGGAGTGGCAGCGGGTCGAGGGCCGCTACGCCACCGCCCAGGCCATCGAGGACCGCGACGAACGCGAGATCGCCATGCACGACGTGCGGAAGGCGGCCAAACGGGCACGGTACACGGCCGAGGCGCTCGGCATGACCCAGGCCGCCAAGCGCGCCGAATCGGTTCAGGAAGTGCTCGGTCTGCACCAGGACGGCGTCGTCGCCCAGCAGACCCTCGCCGCCGAAGCGGACCGCGCCCGCGAGGCCGGCGAGGACACCTTCACCTACGGCGTGCTCGTCGGCATGGAACACGAAACGGCCGAACGCGCGCACCGCAAGTTCCCCAGCGTCTGGGCCAAGGTCACGGCTCAGTAGCCCCAACGGGCAATCGCCGCACCGTTAGTCGTATGTCGCGGCCAAGCCCGCCGATCCGGAGGATATTACGTGGCGTAACGTTCCACGCTGACTAGGTGGTCGCCGCTGTGGTGGACGACCGCGAAGGCGCCCTTGCGGAGGTGGGTGTCGCCGCAGCGGTGGTCGCAGATGGCGTCGAGCAGGTCGGGGACGACCTTGCCATGCGTGCACACGACCGCGGGTTCGTCCAGTTTCTGGACCAGGCGGAGGGTTTCGCGTGGGTCGTAGTGGTTCTCCGTGAGGAGTTTCTCCTTGCGCACGGGGAGGCCGGTTTGCGTCGCGTACGGCTTGAGGGTCTGGACGCAGCGTTTGCTCGGGGAGCTGACCAGGGCGGTCGGCGCGTACCCGACGAGGGCGGTGGCCAGGGTTTCGGCTTGGGCCATCCCGGCCTGGTCGAGGGGGCGGCGGTCGTCGTCGCCTTTCCAGTCCTGGCGGGAGCCGGCCTGGCCATGCCGTACCAGGATCAACGGGGTGGTGCGGAGAGGGGCGGCGGTGAGGGCGCGGAGCAGGCCCGCGTCCCATTCGTAGGTGAGGCGGCGGCGGGCGGCGTCCAGGCTGAGCCATGCGACCTGGTCGACCTCCTCGACGGCTTCCAGGTCGCCGATGGCGACGGCCTGGGCGGTCCAGTAGTCCACCCGTTTCAGGCGGCCGTCCTTCAGGTAGTGCACGGGGGGCAGCGAACGGCCGAGGACGACCTGCAGGCCGGTCTCCTCGGCCACCTCGCGGAGCGCTCCGGCGATCACGTGCTCGCCGGGTTTCAGCTTGCCCTTGGGGAAGGACCAGTCGTCATACCGGGGGCGGTGGACCACCGCGACCTCCGGGTTCCGCTCGTCCCCGCGCCAGATCACGGCACCGGAGGCGCGTACCAGATCGGTCATTCGCTGTCGTCCACCGTGCGCCACCGGCGGGTGCCGATGAGGTGGTGCTGCAGGTCGGTTCCGCCTTGGTGTCTTTGCCAGAGTCCGTCCGCGTTGAGCCACCATGAGTCCGTCCCATCGGAGAAGGCCCGATCGAGCAGGTCCGCGATGTACGTGCGATGTTGCGTTCCGGTCACCTTGACCAGGGCTTCCACTCGGCGGTCCAGGTTCCGGCGCATCAGGTCGGCGCTGCCGATCCAGTATTCGGGGCGCCTGCCCAGGCCGAACTCGAACACCCGCGAGTGCTCGAGGAAGCGGCCGAGCACGCTTCTGACCCGGATCGTCTCCGACAAACCTGGCACGCCCGGCCGGAGCGTGCAGATGCCGCGCACCAGGAGGTCGATCGGGACTCCCGCCCGCGAGGCACGGTAGAGCGCGTCGATGATGGGCTCGTCGACCAGCGAGTTCGTCTTGATGCGGATCTTGGCCGGGCGTCCGGCGGTCTGGTGGGCGATCTCCCGGTCGATCCGGCCCAGCACGCCCTGGCGCATCGAGTGCGGGGCGACCAGCAGGCGGCGGTAGGCCGAATGGTTGGAGTAGCCGGTGAGATGGATGAACAGGTCGGTGACGTCCTCGCCCATCAGCGGGTCGGCGGTCAGCAGGCCGAAGTCCTCGTACATGCGGGCGGTCTTCGGGTTGTAGTTGCCGGTGCCGATGTGGCAGTAGCGGCGCAGCTCGCCGCTCGGCTCCTGGCGTACGACCAGGGCCAGCTTGCAGTGCGTCTTCAGGCCGAGCACGCCGTAGACGACGTGGCAGCCGGCGCGTTCGAGCTTGCGCGCCCAGGAGATGTTGGCGTGCTCGTCGAACCTCGCCTTGATCTCGACGACGACCACGACCTGCTTGCCCGCTTCGGCGGCGTCGATCAGGGCGTCCACGATGGGGGAGTCGCCGCTGGTGCGGTACAGGGTCTGCTTGATCGCGAGTACGTCCGGGTCGGCGGCGGCCTGCTCGATGAAACGCTGCACGCTGGTGGAGAAGGAGTCGTACGGGTGGTGCAGCAGGATGTCGCGCTCGCGGAGCAGGGCGAAGATGTCGTCGTCGGCGTGTACGGCTTCGGCCGGGACGAACGGGCGGTAGCTCAGGTCGCCGCGGTTCTGGGCCGGGCCGATGTCGGCGATGGCGTGCAGGCCGGACAGGTCCAGCGGGCCAGGCAGCCGGTAGATCTCGTGTTCGGCGACGCCGAGCTCCTCGACCAGGAGTTCCAGGACCTCGTCGGTGATGGTGTCCTCGACTTCGAGGCGGACCGGAGGGCCGAAACGGCGGCGCAGGAGCTCGCGTTCGAGGGCCTGCATGAGGTTCTCGGTGACGTCCTCGTCGACGTCCAGGTCCTCGTTCCTGGTGACGCGGAAGACGTGGTGCTGGATGATCTCCATGCCCTTGAAGAGCTGGCCCAGGTGGGCGGCGATGACGTCTTCCAGGGGGACGAAACGGTCTCTGGAAGCGGTGACGAAGCGGGGCAGCTGGCTGGGAACCTTGACGCGGGCGAAGACGGTGTTGCCCGTTGACGGGTTCCGGACGGTGACCGCGAGGTTGAGCGAAAGTCCGGAAATATAGGGGAATGGGTGGGCGGGGTCGACGGCGAGCGGCGTCAGCACCGGCCGGATCCGCTCCCGGAACAGCTTGCGCATCGCGGTGCGCTCATCCCGGCCCAGATCATCCCACCGGACGATCTCGATGCCCTCGGCCGCCAGATCCGGCCCCACCAGCTTGTGGAAGCAGGCGTCATGCCGGCGCGCCAGCCCATCCGCGATCCCCGCGATCCTGGCCAGCTCCTCGCGCGGCTTCAGCCCGCTCTTGGTCCGCAACAGCAGGCCGGTGGCCATCCGCCGTTTCAGCCCCGCCACCCGCACCCGGAAGAACTCGTCGAGGTTACTCGCGAAGATCGCCAGAAACCGCACCCGCTCCAACAGCGGCGTCCGCGGATCCTCAGCCAGCTCAAGCACCCGCTCATTGAACTGAAGCCAGCTCTCCTCCCGGTTGAGAAACCGATCAGGAGGAAGTGGCCGATCCCCAGGGTTGTGGTCTTCCTGCTTCGAAGCGACAGAGATTTCGGCGGACATGTCCTAAATATGCCCGAACTTGTTGAACGGAACGTTAACTGACACCTGAAATCTCGGCGTGTCTCGCTCTGACAGGACGATTTGTGGGGGAACTACGGCGATGGCGGGGGCGGGCGGAGCCCGAGGGAAAACAGAGGGCTGGGTGGGTGGGAGAGACTACCCCTACTGGGGTTCCACGTCTGCGAGGCGGGCTTCTAGTTCGGCTTGGCGGGCTTCGAGGGCGCGGAGGCGTTCCTGCTCGCGTTGTTCGCGTTCGCGTTGCTTCTCGAGCTCGCGCTGCAGCTTCTCGTGTTCCTTTGTCTCGCGTTCACGTTGCTTGTCGAGCTCACGCTGAGCCTTCTCCTGCTCCTTGAGCTCGCGTTCACGCTGCCGCTCCAGCTCCTTGGCCTCACGCTCCCGCTGCTTATCGAGCTCCCGGCGCAACTTCTCCTGCTCCTTGAGCTCACGCTCCCGCTGCTTACCCAGCTCCTTGAGCTCCTTGTCGCTGAGCTCCTTCCCCGGCATTTCAGGAACAAGGCCCGGAGCGAGGACAAGCCCACGCGACGCACTCGTCAGCCGCGGATTCGGGTCCAAACTCGTAAGACCGTTCCAGCAGAGATTCACCAGATGAGCGGCCACCTCCTCACGGCTCGGCTTACGCACATCCAGCCACCACTGCCCAGTCAGCGCGACCATGCCGACGAGCATCTGCGCATACATCGGAGCAAGCTTCGGGTCGTACCCACGCTCCACGAACTCATCGGCCAGCACATCCTCCACCTGGCTCGCGATGTCACTGAGCAGGCTGCCGAAGGTCCCCGTCCCAGAAGCCGCGTGCGAGTCACGAACCAGGATCCGGAACCCCTCGCTGCTCTCCTCGATGTACTGCAACAGCGCCAACGCCGCCCGCTCCAGCTTGACCAGCGAATGCGACGCCGACAGCGCCTGCGTCACCAGGCTGAGCAACCGCTGCATCTCCCGGTCGATGACGACCGCGTAGATCCCTTCCTTGCCCCCGAAATGTTCGTACACCACGGGCTTCGACACCTTCGCGTGAGCTGCGATCTCCTCCACCGACGTCCCGTCGAAGCCCTTCTCCGCGAAGAGCGCGCGACCGATATGGATCAACTGCTCGCGCCGCTCGGCGCCGGTCATGCGTCTGCGGGATCTGGGTTCGGTCACGGGTTCCATAATGGCGGTCGCCGTGGAATCCGTCCCATTCGGGGATGGGAGACGTACGGCTACCACGATCTCCGCGGTAGCCGTACGAGAATTGCCTGGGTCAGCCAAGGCGCTTCGCCGCCAGTCTCTCGGGGACGGGCCAGCGCACGTCGTACACCCAGCCGAGCTTCTCGAAGATGCGGATGGTGCCCGCGCTCAGGTCGATCTGGCCCTTCAGGGCGCCGTGCCGGGCGCAGGTGGGGTCGGAGTGGTGCAGGTTGTGCCAGGACTCGCCGAACGAGGGGATGGCCAGCCACCAGACATTTCGCGACTTGTCACGGACTTCGAAGGCTTCGTCGCCGAAGACGTGGCAGATCGAGTTGATCGACCACGTGACGTGGTGCAGCAGGCCGATCCGGATCACGGTGCCCCAGAAGAACGCGGTGGCCGCGCCCTGCCAGGACCAGGTGATCAGGCCGCCGAGGACGGCCGGGAGGACCAGAGAGGTGATCGCCAGAGTGGGGAAGAGCTTGTGGAGCCTGATGACGTCCGGGTCTTTGACCAGGTCCGGGGCATACTTCTCCCGGTTTGTACGGTGTGTTTCGAACAACCAGCCCATGTGGGCCCAGAGCAGGCCCTTGGTGATGGCCCAGAAGCCGGTCCCGAAGCGCCACGGCGAGTGCGGATCGCCGTCCTTGTCGGAGAACTTGTGGTGCTTGCGGTGGGTAGCGACCCAGTCGAGCACCGACATCTCCAGGGAGAGGCTCCCCGCGATGCCGAGCGCGATCTTCATCGGGCGCTTGGCCTTGAACGAGCCGTGGGTGAAGTAACGGTGCAGACCGACCGTCACCCCCAGGCCGGTGACCACGTAGAAAACAAAGCCGATCGCGACGTCGATCCAGCTGAGCAGGCCCCAGCTCCAGGCCATCGGCACGGCGACGGCGAGTGCCACCAGTGGCGCCCCGACGACGAAACCGAAGGTGATGAGCTCGGGAAGGGTCTTCGGTTCGGGGTCGATGTCCGGTTTCGGCTGCGGAGCGGCTCGCTCCGTTACAACGGTCATGGGCTACCTCGCGGTCGTGGGATTGCTGCCTACGCTACCGTAACTTACGCCATCGTAAGTAAGGAAGCCCTAAGTTGTGACTGTATGGAACATGACCGTTGAAGGTCCATCTCGTGGCGCTCCCCCGACTTGCCGAACAACACGAACTCTGTTATGGAACGACGGGCGACACAGCGCGCGGATATCACAACGCGTCTTGGGATCGGTCCCGGTAAGGTGGTGGCTGATCGAACCGGTTGGTTCGAGCTATCCGGCGTTGGGTAATTGGCAGCCCGCCAACCTTTGGAGTTGGTTTGTCCTGGTTCGAGTCCAGGCGCCGGAACGCGGTGGGGGTGGTGTGCCGGGTGTGATCGGTGCCCGGCCAGGTAAGCTCACGTTGTCGAGTGGGTGACCGTGCGGTGCCTTGGCGGTAGCCGTACAGCATCCTGATCTAAGAGCCGTCTCACCAGCGGATCCGAGGGAGCTCCCACAAGTGAGTGCGCCGCGCCCGGCCGCCGTCATCGTCCTCGCCGCGGGCGAGGGCACGCGGATGAAGTCGAAGACCCCGAAAGTTTTGCACGAGCTTTGTGGTCGCTCCCTGGTCGACCACATGCTCGTCGTCGCCCGGGGCCTCAACCCCGACAAGTTGATCGTCGTCATCGGCCATGCGCGCGAGCAGATGGAGGCCCATCTGGCCCGGACCTCGCCCGACGCGCGCCAGGTCGTCCAGGAACAGCAGAACGGCACAGGACACGCGGTCCGCACGGTCCTGGAGGCGGTCGGCACCATCGACGGAACGGTCCTGGTGACCTACGGCGACACGCCGTTGCTGCGCACCGAGACCCTCACCGCCCTGCTGGCCAGGCACGCCGACGACGCCAACGCGGTCACCGTGCTGACCGCGAAGGTCCCGGACCCGACCGGTTACGGAAGGATCGTCCGGGATGCCACCGGCGCGGTCCTGGAGATCGTCGAGGAGAAGGACGCCACGCCCGACCAGCGCGCCATCACCGAGATGAACTCGGGGGTGTACGCGTTCGACGGCCTCCTCCTCGCCGACGCCGTCAAACGTGTCTCCACCTCCAACGCGCAGGGCGAGGAATACCTCACCGACGTGCTGTCGATCCTCCGCGAGGAGGGCCACCGCGTCGGCGCCCACATCGCGGTCGACTACGTCGAGGTCGAGGGCGTCAACAACAAGGTCCAGCTGGCCTTCGCCCGCCGGGTGCTCAACGAGCGCATCCTGCACGCCCACATGCTCAACGGCGTGACCGTGATCGACCCCGCCAGCACCTGGATCGACGCCGACGTCACCCTGGAGGCCGACGCGGTGATCCACCCCGGCACCCAGCTGCACGGCGCGACCCGGATCGCCGCCGGCGCCGAGATCGGCCCCGGCACCACCCTCACCGACACGATCGTGGGCGAGGAGGCGGTCGTCCGCAACGCCGTCTGCTTCAGCTCCGAGATCGGCCCGCGCGCCTCGGTCGGCCCGTTCGCCTACCTGCGGCCCGGCACCCGCCTCGGCGTGAAGGGCAAGATCGGCACGTTCGTGGAGACCAAGAACGCCACCATCGGCGAAGGTTCCAAAATCCCCCATCTCAGTTACGTCGGCGACGCCACCATCGGCACCGGATCCAACATCGGCGCCGGATGCGTGTTCGTGAACTACGACGGTGTCACGAAAAGTCACACAACGGTGGGCGATCATGCCCGGGTCGGCAGCGACAACATGCTGGTCGCCCCGATTCACGTCGGCGACGGCGCGTACACGGCGGCGGGCTCGGTGCTCGTCAACGACGTGCCGCCGGGCGCGATGGCCGTGGCCAGGAGCCGCCAGCGCAATGTCGAAGGCTGGGTGCTCCGCCGCCGGGTAGGTACGGCTTCCGCGGAAGCAGCCCAGCGGGCGCTCGATTCCGGGCAGGCCCCAGCGTGAAGCAGTACGGATCGGATCAAGGCGCGGTCTACCGCGTATCACCGGATTATCCCGGGCCAGGAGGAGCAAGCCGCATGAGTGGGATTCAGACGATGGGTCAGAAGAACCTGATGTTCTTCTCCGGTCGGGCGTATCCGGAACTCGCCGAAGAAGTCGCGAAGAACCTCGGGGTGGAGATCACTCCCACCGCGCTCCGCGACTTCGCCAACGGTGAGATCTACGTCCGCTACCTGGAGTCGGTACGGGGCTGTGACGCGTTCATCATCCAGAGCCACACCGCCCCGATCAACAAGTGGATCATGGAACAATTGATCATGGTGGACGCGCTGAAACGCGCCTCCGCCAAACGGGTGACCGTGATCATGCCCTTCTTCGGGTACGCCCGCCAGGACAAGAAGGGCAGAGGCCGCGAGCCCATCACCGCCCGCCTGATGGCCGACCTGTTCAAGCAGGCCGGCGCCGACCGCCTGATGTCCATCGACCTGCACACCTCGCAGATCCAGGGCTTCTTCGACGGCCCGGTGGACCACCTGTTCGCGATGCCGATCCTGATCGACTACCTGCGCGACAAGGTCGACCCGGCCACCACCACGATCGTCTCGCCGGACACCGGCCGAGTCCGCCTGGCCGAACGCTGGTCGGACTCGTTGCGTACTCCGGTCGCCTTCATCCACAAGCGCCGCGACCTGGACGTGGCCAACCAGGTGAAGGTCAACGAGGTGGTCGGCAAGGTCCGCGGCCGCACCTGCGTGCTGATCGACGACATGATCGACACCGGCGGCTCGATCTGCAAGGCCGCCGACGCCCTCTACGACCACGGCGCCACCAACGTGGTCGTGGCCGCCACCCACGCCGTGTTCAGCGAACCCGCCGTGGACCGATTGAAGAACTCGCGGATCTCCGAGGTCGTCGTCACCAACACGCTGCCGATCCCGGAGGCTGCGCGCTTCGACAAGCTCACCGTGCTGTCGATCGCGCCGCTGATCGCCCGCGCCATCACCGAGGTCTTCACCGACGGTTCGGTGACGAGCTTGTTCGAGGGAGACTCATAAGCCGATAGACTGCATTAGTTGCGCTCGTAACGCCTTCCGCTAGGGCGGGTGAGGGGGAGCGCGTCATCCATCGATTTCCCTAGGAGATGTGCCGTGTCCGAAGTCATCATCACCAGCGAACCCCGCGATAAGTTCGGCAAGGGCGCCGCCCGCGCCATCCGCCGCGCCAACCGCGTCCCCGCCGTTCTGTACGGCCACGGCACCGAGCCCCGCCACCTGAGCCTGCCGGGCCACGAGCTCCTGCTCGCGCTCCGCACCCCCAACGTGCTGATCAAGCTGGAGGGCGCGGTCACCGAGCTGGCCCTGCCCAAGGGCGTGCAGCGCGACCCGATCAAGGGCTTCCTTGAGCACGTCGACCTGCTCGTGGTCAAGCGCGGCGAGAAGGTCGTCGTCGAAATCCCGGTCACCGTGGTCGGCAACGTCGTCAACGGCGCGATGCTCGACCAGCAGATGGTCCAGGTCCAGGTGGAGACCGAGGCCACCCACATCCCGACCGGCGTCGAGGTGGACGTCGAGGGCAAGGACGCGGGCTTCGACCTGTTCGCCGCCGACCTGCCGCTCCCCGCCGGAACGACCCTGGTCGGCGACCCCGAGGCGCTGATCCTGCACGTGATCTCCGCTCCCACGGCCGAACTCCCCGAGGAGCCCGAGGCCGCCGAGCCGACCGCCCCCGCCGAGGCCCCCGAAGCGGCCCCCGCCGAGTAACCCGATCGCGGCGAGAGCCCCACCGGGCATTTCATGCCAGTGTGGGGCTTTCGCCTTTCCTGAGGTTTGTGAGCATTCTGAGCCCTTGAACCTTGTCTGGACGCCGGGCGCGTGACCTCGCCCACGGCGCGAGGGACGTTCATCCTCTCGGCCGTGAACGTGTTCCACGTCGCTTGGCCGGATGCGAGGTGGCTAGAGTTCGAGGATCTAGGCTGGGAACCTGCGTGGGCTGAGTATGGCGGGGAGACGTGGTGGATCGTTGGCTTGTGGTCGGGTTGGGCAATCCTGGCCCGGAGTATGCGGCCAACCGGCATAACGCGGGATTCATGGTGGCCGATGAGCTGGCCGCGCGTGCCGGTGGCCGGTTCAAGGCGCACCGGGCGCGGGCCGAGGTCATGGAAGGACGTCTCGCCGGGGCGTCCGTGGTCCTCGCGAAGCCGCTGTCGTTCATGAACCTTTCTGGCGGGCCGGTGAAGGCACTGGCCGACTTCTACAAGACCACGCAGCTCATCGTCATCCATGACGAATTGGACGTCCCCTATGGCGCACTCCGTACAAAACTGGGCGGCGGAGACAACGGCCACAACGGGCTGAAGTCCATCACGAAGTCGCTCGACACCAAGGACTACCTGCGCCTGCGTTTCGGCATCGGCCGGCCGCCCGGGCGCATGGACACCGCCGTCTACGTTCTCAAGGATTTCGCCACCGCCGAGCGCAAGGACCTTCCCTTCCTGATCGATCGCGCGGCGGACATGGTGGAATCCCTGATCCAGGTCGGCCTGGAGCCGACCCAGAACAAGTTCCACGCGGCCGACCTCAACCTCTCCGGCCCGCCGCGCTAGCGCCAGGTCATCAGGTTCTGGAACAGCTCGGCCTGCTCGAGGGCGTCGTCAAGCGCGTGATGGGAGTGCCGCCGGGTCGACCGCACCTCCTGCGGCATCTGCCGCTTCGTCGCCCACCCAATGGGAACCTTCGCCTTAGCGGCATAAAGCGTCTTTATATCCATGCACCGTGAATGCCCAAACGGCGACACGCCCGCGAACTTCATGAAGTACCAATATATCCACATCCAGTCAAAGGAAAGCGGATACGCAACCAGCACCGGAGTGGACTTCCCGCAGGTCTCCGTGAGCCACTTCGCCGCCGACTTCATGGCCTCCTCCGGATCGCGCCCCTCCCGAACCAGCAGGTCACGATCAAGCCCGCACACAGCCATGGCATCCGGCACGAAATCATCACTGATCGGCCTTAGTTCCGCATAAAACGTGCTCACGCTAGGGTCAAGGCGCTCGAACTCGCGCCCGGTCATCCGCCCGGCCACGGCCATCCCAAAACTCACCATGGAATATGGCCCCGGAATCGGCCCGTCCGCCTCGATATCAACGGAAATGTAGGTTTCGGCTTTCACTGAATTCTCCCCAAGGCAGCGCTAGCATGTCCAGCGGCCAATTAACGGTAGGTATGCGTACGGTTACACGGAGGTATGCGTGAGGGACGGCGAGATGCGGGCGGTCGTCGTCGACCGGGCGCTACCGGTGCCGGAGCGAAAGCTGACGCCGACCTGGACCCTCCGGTATCGGGTGAGTGCCGCCATGTCCGACATCACCTGCGCCTTTCTCGCCGGAGCCGCGGCGGTGGTCCTGCGATTCGGGGAAGTCACTCCGTATGTGGAGCCTTACGTTCTGCTGAGCGGAACCCTGCCATTGTTGTGGGTGATCGTCATGGCCCTCAACCGCGTATACGAACCCCGGCTGATCGGCGTCGGCTCCGAGGAGTTCCGCCGGATCGCCCAGTCGGGCATCGCGATCATCGCCGCCGTGGCCATCGCCGCCTACGTCACCAAGACCGACCTGGCCCGCGGCTACGTCGTACTCGCCCTCCCGCTCATGACCATTCTGACCCTCCTCGGCCGGTACGGCTTGCGCCGCGGCCTGCACCGCAGAAGATCCCGAGGCCAGTGCATGCGCCGAGTCGTCGCCGTCGGACACCCGGAAGCGGTCGCCGACCTGGTCCGCCTGTTCCGCCGCGAGCGCTACCACGGCATGGACATCGTGGCCGCCTGCCTCCCCGAGGAAGGCCCCGACGTCGGAGTCCCCGTATTGGGCGATTTTTCCGACGTGCCGCTGGTGGTCAACCGCATCAACGCCGACACGGTCGCCGTGCTCGCCTGCCCGGAGTTCGACGGGATCGCGCTGCGCCGGCTGGCGTGGCGGCTGGAGCGCAGCCGTACCGACCTGGTGGTGGCGCCGGCCCTGATGGAGGTGGCCGGGCCGCGCACCACGATCCGCCCGGTGGCGGGCCTGCCCCTGCTGCACGTGGAACATCCGGAACTGGCCGGAGTCCGGCGGCTGATCAAGAACGGCTTCGACCGCCTGGTCGCGGGCGTGGTCCTCATCCTGCTGTCACCGCTGCTGCTCGCGCTGGCGATCGCCGTCCGGGTGACCAGCTCGGGCCCCGCCCTGTTCCGCCAGACCAGGGTCGGCCGGGACGGCCAGGAGTTCACCATCCTGAAATTTCGCACCATGGCCCAGGACGCCGAACACCGGAAGATCCAGCTGGTCAGCGACGCCGACGGGGTGCTCTTCAAGATCCGCAGAGACCCCCGGATCACCCCACTCGGAGCCCGCCTGCGACGTCACTCGCTCGACGAGCTCCCCCAACTCATCAACGTGGTCAACGGCCACATGTCCCTGGTCGGCCCCCGCCCGCCCCTGCCAGAGGAGGTGGCCCGCTACGGTGACGACGTCCGCCGCCGCCTGCTGGTCCGCCCCGGCATGACCGGCCTCTGGCAGGTGAACGGCAGATCCGACCTGTCCTGGGAGGAATCGGTACGGTTGGACCTGCGTTATGTCGAGAACTGGTCCCTGATGTTGGATCTTCAAATCCTCTGGAAGACGTGGTCGGCCGTGGCACGCGGAGCAGGAGCGTACTGAGAAAATGACGATCAGAGACGACCACGCCCTAGCCGAAGACCTCGCGACGGAGGCAGGCGAGAAGCTTTTACGCCTGCGCGCCCGATACGGCTTCGATGACCCCAAAGCGCTCAAGGACGCGGGCGACCGCGAGTCCCACCGCTTCCTCACCGAATCGCTGGAACGCCTGCGCCCGAGCGACAGCGTGTTGTCGGAAGAAGGGGACCGGCAGGATCCGGCCCGGCTGAAGGCGAGCCGGGTGTGGATCGTCGACCCCCTGGACGGCACCCGCGAGTTCGGCGAGGCCGGGCGGGCGGACTGGGCGGTGCACGTCGCGCTCTGGGAGAAGGGCGAGCTCGCGGCGGGCGCGGTGGCGTTGCCCGCGCAGGGCCGTACGCTGTCGACCGGCAAGCCCCCCAGGCTGCCGCGCCATGAAGGCCCCCGATTCCGGATCGCGGTGAGCCGCACCAGGCCGCCCGAGTTCGTACAGAAACTCGCCTATCTGGCCGGCGCCGACCTGGTCCCGATCGGCAGCGCGGGCGCGAAGATCTGCGCGGTGCTCACCGGCGAGGTCGAGGCCTACGTGCACGCCGGTGGCCAGTATGAGTGGGATTCGGCCGCTCCGGCGGCCGTCGCGCTCGCCGCGGGAGCGCACGCCAGCCGCATCGACGGCTCGCCGCTGACCTACAACCAAGCCGACCCGTCCCTGCCCGATATCCTGGTCTGCCTACCGGATCTGGCGCCGACGTTGCTCGCCGGCATCCGTGACCTGCATCGGCCTGTGTAACCATCCCCAATCTTAGGAAGCCCCCAATGCTTCAGCGCGACTACACGACGTCGCAGCTCGACGTCCTCGAAGCCGAGGCGATCCACATCATGCGTGAGGTCGCGGCCGAGTTCGAGCGCCCCTGCCTGCTCTTCTCCGGTGGCAAGGATTCGATCGTGATGCTGCGCATCGCGGAGAAGGCGTTCTGGCCGGCGCCGATCCCGTTCCCGCTCATGCACGTGGACACCGGCCACAACTTCAGCGAGGTCATCGACTTCCGGGACCGGCGGGTGGCCGAGCTGGGCGCGCGGCTGGTGGTGGCGTCCGTGCAGGACTCGATCGACGCCGGGCGGGTGGTCGAGGAGACCGGGCGGCGGGCGTCCCGGAACCGGCTGCAGACGACCACGCTGCTGGACGCCATCGAGGAGCACGAGTTCGACGCGGTGTTCGGCGGCGCGCGCCGGGACGAGGAGAAGGCGCGGGCCAAGGAGCGGGTGTTCTCGTTCCGGGACGACTTCGGGCAGTGGGACCCGAAGAACCAGCGGCCCGAACTGTGGAACCTCTACAACGCGAAGATCCGCAAGGGGGAGCACATCCGGGTGTTCCCGCTGTCCAACTGGACCGAGCTCGACATCTGGGACTACATCCGCCGGGAGGGCATCGAGATCCCGACGATCTACTTCGCCCACACCAGGAAGGTGTTCGAGCGCGACGGCATGCTGCTCCCCGAGTCGGACGTGCTGGAGCGCGGCGACGACGAGCCGCTGTTCGAGGCGATGGTGCGCTACCGCACGGTCGGCGACATCACCTGCACGGGCGCGGTCCACTCCACGGCCGCCACGGTGAGCGAGATCATCGAAGAGATCGCGGTGACCAGGATCACCGAACGCGGCGCCACCCGGGCCGACGACCGGGCCTCCGAGGCGGCGATGGAAGACCGCAAGAAGGAAGGGTACTTCTGATGGACATCCTTCGGTTCGCCACCGCCGGATCCGTGGACGACGGCAAGTCCACGCTGATCGGCCGCCTGCTCTTCGACTCCAAGGCCATCTTCGAGGACCAACTGGAAGCCGTCGAGCGCACCAGCCGGGACCGCGGCACCGAATACACCGACCTCTCGCTGCTCACCGACGGCCTGCGCGCCGAACGCGAGCAGGGCATCACCATCGACGTGGCCTACCGCTACTTCGCGACGCCCAAGCGCAAGTTCATCATCGCCGACACGCCCGGGCACATTCAGTACACCAGGAACATGGTCACCGGCGCCTCCACGGCCGACCTGGCCATCATTCTGATCGACGCGCGCAAGGGCGTCCTGGAACAGTCGCGGCGGCACGCGTTCCTGACCACGCTGCTGCGGGTGCCGCACCTGGTGCTCGCGGTCAACAAGATGGACCTGGTCGACTACTCCGAGGAGCGGTTCGAGGAGATCCGCGAGGAGTTCACCTCGTTCGCGTCCAAGCTCAACGCCAGCGACCTGACCTTCATCCCGATCTCCGCGCTGCACGGCGACAACGTCGTCTCCCGCTCGGAGAACATGCCGTGGTATCAGGGCACCTCGCTGCTGCACCACCTGGAGAACGTGCACATCGCCTCCGACCGCAACCTGGTCGACGTGCGCTTCCCCGTGCAGTACGTCATTCGCCCGCACAAGACGGAATTCCACGACTACCGAGGCTATGCCGGGCAGGTCGCGGGCGGCGTGCTCAAGCCGGGCGACGAGGTCATGCACCTGCCGTCCGGGATGGCCACCAGGATCGCCGCGATCGACACCTTCGACGGTCCGGTGGACGAGGCGTTCCCGCCGATGGCGGTCACCCTGCGCTTCGAGGACGACATCGACATCTCGCGCGGCGACATGATCTGCCGCCCGAACAACCAGCCGCTCGCCACCCAGGAGATCGACGCGATGATCTGCTGGATGGCCGACAGCGTGAAGCTGCGCCCGCGGGCCAAGCTGACCATCAAGCACACCACGCGGACCGCGCGCGCCCTGGTCAAGGACCTGCACTACCGGCTGGACGTGAACACGCTGCACCGCGACGAGACGGCCGCCGAGCTGTCGCTCAACGAGATCGGCCGGGTGTCGCTGCGCATCACCCAGCCGCTGTTCGTGGACGACTACGCCAGGAACCGGCTGACCGGTGGCTTCATCCTGATCGACGAGGCCAGCAACGGCACCGTCGGGGCCGGGATGATCCTCTGATCAGGTAGATCATTTAACGTTCCGTGAACAAGTAGTTACTCTCCGCGCTAGCGTCGGCACGTTCCGTATCCACTTCGGGGGTCGTGCTCGTGTCTGACGCTCAGCCGGTGATCTTTGTGGGAGGGCTCGGCCGCAGCGGCACCACGCTGCTGGAGCGCCTGCTCGGAGAGCTGCCCGGGGTCGCGCCGCTCGGTGAGGTCGTGCATCTGTGGCGGCGCGGCGTGCAGGCCGACGAGCCGTGCGGCTGCCGCCAGTCGTTCTCGCAGTGCCCGTTCTGGCACAAGGTGGGGGAACGCGCGTTCGGCGGCTGGCGGGCCGCCAAGGCGGAGCGCCTGCAGGAGCTGCGCGGCAAGGTGGACCGGACCCGGCGGGTGCCGGTGTTCGCGTTCGGCCTGATCAGCCGCGAGGCGCTGCTGACCGAGTATGTGGCGTCCTACTACCGGATCTACGCGGCCGCCGCTGAGATAGTGAACGGCCGGGTGGTGGTGGATTCGAGCAAGCATGCCTCGCTCGCGTACTGCCTGTCGGCGATCATGGATTTGCAGGTCGTGCACGTGGTGCGTGATCCCCGCGCGGTGGCCGCGTCGTGGCGCAGGAAGGTGGCACGCCCGGAGGACGGCAGGCCGATGGCGCGCTGGACCCCCGCCAGGACCGCCGTGCACTGGGTGGTGCAGAACCTCGCGTACGAGGTGTTACGCGTCAAGGGCGTGCCCGTGCTGCGGGTGCACTACGAGGATCTGGTCGAGGAGCCGACGCGGACGCTGCGCCGGCTGGCCGAACGCCTCGGCCTGCCGTGCGGAGAGCCGGACTTCGCGTTCCTCGTCGGCCACGAGGCCCGCCTCGGCGTCGCCCACACCGTCTCCGGCAACCCGATGCGCTTCGCGGTCGGCCGGATCAGATTCCGCGAGAACCACGCCGCCCTGCCCTTCCCGCACCGCTGGGCGGTCACCCTGATCACCCTTCCCTTCCTGCTGCGGTATGGCTACCGCCTGACCTACTAGTTCCGGAGACCGAGACATGAACCCGTCCGTCGGCGTTGTCATCCCCACGCGCGGCGACCGGCCGGGCCCGCTGCGCGCCGCGCTCGAAGGCGTGCTGGGGCAGAATCCCGCCCAGGTTGCCGTCGTTTCTGACGGAGGCGATCCGATCGACGTCGCGGAACAGATCGCGGACGTCGTGGCGGCCACCCGTGGCCGGGTCCGGGTGCTGCCCAACCGGCTCAGCCCCGGCCTTCCCGGCGCGCGCAACACCGGCATCGCCGCGCTCACCACCGACCTGATCGCCTTCTGCGACGACGACGACCTCTGGCTGCCCGGCAAGCTGCCCGCGCAGATCGCCGCCCTCGGCGACGCCGAGTTCGCCTCCTGCGCCATCGAGGTGGAGTACGGCTCCCGCGTCGTCCCCCGCACCGCGGGCCGCTCCGAGGTGACCGTGGCCGACCTGGTCAGGTCGCGGATGATGATGGTGCACTCCTCCACGTTCCTGTTCCGGCGCGGCGCGCTGTGGGTGGACGAGAGCGCTCCAGGCGGCCAGAACGAGGACTGGGATCTGGCCCTGCGTGCGGCCAGGCGGCAGCCGATCGTGCATGTGGATCGTCCGCTGGTGCGGGTCCGCTGGGGAGGCTCCCAGTATGTGACTCGCTGGGCGGATCGCATCGCCGGGCTGGAGTGGATGCTGGCCAGGCATCCGGAACTGGGCGCCGACCCGACCGGCGCGGCTCGCGTCTACGGTCAGCTCGCCTTCCACCATGCGGCGCTCGGGCGGCGGCGCGAGGCCGGGCGGTGGGCGCTGCGCGCCTTCTCGGCCCGCCGGGGCGAGCTCCGCGCGCCGATCGCGCTGGCCGTCGCGACCGGCCTGGTGTCCGCGCACGCCGTGCTCGCGGCGCTGAACACCCGGGGGCACGGCATCTGATGGGGCGCATCCAGTCGCTGCTCGCCATACCCCGGCAGCGTCCGGCGCCGGAGCAGACCGTCCGGCGGCGGCGACGCCGGGTCTCGGTGGCCGGGATCGAGGTCGATCGGCTGACCGAGATCCAGGTCGTGGACCGGGTCGTCACGGCGCTCCGGCGGGGACGCGGGGGCCATGTGATCACGCCGAACGTGGATATCTGCCGGGCTTGCTCGCGGAACTCCGAATTGCGGGCGCTGGTGTTGAAAGCCGATCTGGCGGTGGCCGACGGGATGCCGCTGGTGTGGGCGGCCCGGCTACTCGGCCGCCCACTGCCGGCCCGGATCACGGGAGCCGAGCTGATCTGGTCGCTGTCGGAGGCGGCGGCGTTCTACCGGCTGCCCATCTACCTGCTCGGCGGCCCGCCCGGCGTGGCGGATCGAGCGGCCACCGCACTCTGCGAACGCTATCCCGGCCTCATCGTCGCCGGGGTGGACGCTCCTACGCCCGGGTTCGAGACCGACCCCGAACGATTCGAGCAGATGCGCAGGGCACTGCTCGACGCGAACCCCCTCCTGGTCTTCGTCGGACTCGGCTTCCCCAAACAGGACCTGCTGATCGACCGCCTCCGCGCCGACCTACCGGCCACCTGGTTCGTCGGCTGCGGCTCCGCGATCGCCTTCGCCGCCGGTTCGGTACGGCGCGCGCCCCACTGGATGCGCGACCACGGACTGGAGTGGCTCTACCGCCTCAGCACCGAGCCCAACCGCCTGGCCCGCCGATATCTGATCGACGATCTCCCCTTCGCACTCCGCCTGCTCCTGGTGTGCGCGGTACGGCGCTTGTTCACCTGACCCGACGGAAACCCGACCGCTCCATCTTCTTCACCCGGAGGTGGCAAGTGTTATAGCAAACCGTGTGCAGCCAGTGCCTCAGCCCCGGAACTTCCGAATTCGCGAAGCTGCCGTGCCATGCCATCATACCGTCGAGAAAGGCTGTAGGCTTGCCGCTTATTTAGGGTGTCATTGTTAAGCGCTAGATACAGGTCAACATAGCGCCGGTGTAGACCCGTCAATGCTGTGAGAGTCCTGCCCACAGCGTACGGGACTTGCTGTAGCAATAATCTTGGACAACGCGAGCTTTCCGCGCGCTGACGGGCTGGGTCCGTGAAACCTGACGACGACGTCAGGAAACCAAGATCTGCTCCGACGTCATCGAGCTTGGCCAGGTAACCTTCCACTATGTCTATTCCAACAGTTTTCGTCAGATGCTTGCATTCCCCAGCGATGACGACTTCGCACCCGGCGATGGTTCCGGTCACTCGGATATCGACCTGACGCGGTCGCCCACTCAATCTGCCAATCACGGTGACATGGTGCTCGACAACGGCGTCGGCGTCTATTTGTGCGAGAATAAATGCGACGCTCTGCTCGTACAAGAACCAGTCGGGTGGGTTTTGTGCGCCGCGCGACATGGTGTGCATGCTACCGCTCACTCGCAAAGTATGTGATGCCCGTCTTCGCACCGCTTCCCGGCCAGCCCTGCCCAGTGGGCCGCGCATATGCATGTCGGCATTTGAGAGGGCATATCGCAGCGCTCTAGGACACGGGAAACAGTAGAGCGGTGAGTGCGGCGACGGCTTCGGCGAGGGTGGCGACCGACGCGACGTGCTGGGCCAGGCGGGTCAGGCGGCTGCTGAGGGTGTTCTGGTCGAGGGTGGGCAGGGCGAGTTCGGTGCCGATGCGGTCGAGTTCGGCACGGGCGGCGGCGGGGTCGTCAAGGGTGGTTTCGTGTTGGGTGAGAAGGGCGTCGATCCTGGCGAGCAGGTCGTTGGCGGCTGCTGTCTGGGTGATGTTCTGGATGGCTTGGGGCTGGTTCCCGGCGGCCATCGGACCGGAGACATTGCCCCCTGAGATGCTGATGCCGTGGTTGACGGATTCGCTCATATCGATCGGCCCTGATTCGGAGAGATTGATGTTGTGGGCTTGGTCAGTTGGAGCGGGATTGGGTGGCGGTGGCGGCGGCGCCGGCGGCTACGGGGCCGGTGATAGTGCCGCCGGTGATCAGTGCGCCGTAGTTGACGACGGTGGAGGCCTGCTGACGGTAGATGGCGGTGTCGATTTCCTGGTCTTCGAGGTAGTCCAGGACGGCCTCGGTGAGACGCTGGGAAATGAGCTTGCTGTACTTGTCGATGTCGAGGACCTGCATGAAGCTGGTCGGCTCGGGTTCGGCGCCTAGTTCC
Source organism: Acrocarpospora macrocephala (assembly GCF_009687865.1). Classification (GTDB taxonomy): domain Bacteria; phylum Actinomycetota; class Actinomycetes; order Streptosporangiales; family Streptosporangiaceae; genus Acrocarpospora; species Acrocarpospora macrocephala. Next base: position 3,674 of record NZ_BLAE01000046.1, on the reverse strand, counting down.
CGTACGCTCTGGCGGGAGCCGAAGGGAAACACCCGGAAACGTGCGGGATTGGGCTTAGTGATGGCCTTCATGAGTTCCCGCCAGATCAGGCCGACCAGGCGGAAGGGCGCAAAAAGGATCTCTGCCGCGAGCTGGAGTCGGACGGCTCGCAGGGCCTGAAGGGCGACTTGTACGGGTGAGGTCATGGCGGGGAGCACGTCGATGATGTGGTACTCCCGCTTGCAGGGTGGCAGGGCGGTGACCAGGAACTGGGTGTACAACATGCGGCCTTCGACGGCGAGGTAGATGAAGGCGGAGATGTCGATTTCGCGGTCGATGCCGGGCATGACGGCCTGGCCGTCGGGTTTGGTGACCGGTGGGCCTTCCGCGCCGATGGTGACGCGCTGGTAGTAGCGCATGGCGCCCTGTGGATGGCGGATGACGGCCTGGATCGCGTCGTCGTCGAGGGTGAAGCGGGGGAAGCCGTGCTCGTCGATGAGGGGGTGGCTCTGGTTCAGCCAAGGTTCGCGGGGGAAACTGGTGTTCCAGTCGGGACGACGGAACGTGCCTGGCGCCGTCAGATGATCCTTGATGGCGAGGCGGACAATGCTCTCTTCGGGGTTGACGACGTCGTCCCGCATCTGGGCGAGGCGTTCCCGAACGAAGGTATGGAGCTGCACGGGGTCAATGGCCGTGTTGCGGCGGGTTCCGGAGGTCTTGCCGTGTTCGGGGCGGCGACGGTCGAGTTCGACGACGATGGACCAGGCGCGATTGGTGGCGCCCGCGCCGATGAAGGGGTCTTCGCCGTCGTAGAGGGTTAAATTGCCCCACTGTGCGTTTTTGATGTAATTCTGGCGTCGGACGTCCGTACCGTAGTCGGTGAATGGGATGACGTGCGGCTCGCCAGGGCGGAAGGATTTGGAGAGAAGAATGTATTGGCCAACCCAGTAGGCGATTCCTACCAGGAATGCGGCAATTGTGAAGATTGTTCCTAGGCTGGCCAGGCTGACGGCTATCTGATCAGCAACGTTCCGCCGGGGGGCCAGGCTGTTCAGGCCGCCGATCAGAGGGGCACCGGTGGACAGCAGGGCCAGGAGTGTGGTGACGGCCAGGGATGCGATCAGTGTGAGCGCGTTCCAGGCCGCCCAGATGATCACCACCACCCGCAGGACCCGTCTCTCCTTCACGAACGACAAGGCCAGCAGGGCGAAGGGCAGAGCCAGGAGCAGGACGCCTAGCGAGGCGGGGTTGAGCAGGACGCCCAGCAGCATGAGCACGGTGATGGCCCCGTCACGCATCCAGGAGAAACGCTGCGACCGCAGACAGTGGGCCAGCACCGGGGACACGTCCAGCCCGCCGTACGAGGGTGCGACGGCCCTGTTGTCGGCGAGAAGTTCGTCGACCACTTTATCCCGGAAGGCGGGATCGATATATGCGGCGGCGCAGAGGTACCTCGTCGCATTGGAGAGGAATGTGCTCTGGGACGGTGGGGACTGGGGGCGATCAGCCATTTCCTCGACCAGCATCAGATCTCCTGGAGGATTGCCGGACACGTCAGCCTAGTCGGAAATGCCGACAAGAGCGCCCAAATCCAAAACTTCGACCGCCCATTTGGAGAATCGCCCTGTTCGGTTGAACGGTTTCCTCATCCCGACAAAAACATCCCGCGCGGCCGAAGATGCCGAAGGCCCCGCCGGCCGCCCGGCAGGGCCTTCGGCATCCCCCAGTTGAACGGGTTGTCGTAGAAGGCGGAATTGGTGTGGCATGTGCCGGTCGGGGGCGTGTAACGCACCCCGTCCACAGTGAGCGTCACGTTGTTGGCGGTACCCCCAGGCGTCACCTCGCCGCTGATGAGGGTGGTCGGGTTCGTGCACTGGGGGATCGTCACCGAGGTGCCGCCGCCCGTGTACAAGTACGTTCGCGGGCCGCCGTTGACGGAGAGACCAGGGATCGTACGCGGGAGGCGTCCTCGGGGGAGAGCCGGGTTCGGGCGGCGGCTGTCGCGCTGTCGGTGCGCTGGAATGCCGTGCGGGACAAGCCCGACCAGGTGAAGGCGCGTTCGGTTGAAGGTCCGGTGCAGGCGCGGCGGACGAACTGTGCGGATCGGTCGGTCCAGGTGAGGCCGCACCAGGCGTAGAGGTCGCGGAAGCCGTAGAGGGGGTCGGCGGCCAGGGTTTCGTAGGAGACGACGCGGATGTTCGGGTGCGTGATCGTGTCGGTCACGTCGCGGGCGGCGCGCCAGAGGGCGGCGGCTTTCGCGATGCGGTCCTGGGAGCCGACGTGGTCGCGGAGGGCGAGCAGGTTCGGGTGGTCGCGGATGAGCAGGGGTTGTTCCAGGAGTTCGTGGAAGTAGACCGTCCAGCCGAGGTGTTGCCAGCTGCCGGTGAACGTGACCGGGTCGCGGATCAGGATGATTACCCGGCAGTTGAGGCGGGAGGCGAACCAGGCGGCGGAGAACAGGGCGAACGGGTCGTCCAGGAGGGCGCGGCGGCCGAGCAGGCAGCCGAGGGTGAACGCGGTGCCCGTTCTGAGCAGGCGGGCGAGGGCTGCTGGGCGCCGGTTGTGGCGTAGTTCGGCGAGGAAGCGGTAGCGGAGCGCGGTGGTGTCCGTGAACGCGGGGAGCCAGGTTGGTTCGTTGTCTTCGCAGATGTATTGGAACCGGTTGGGGGGTGGGGTGTTGAGGACGCCTGGGTGGTGGCGTTCCGGATTGAGGGGTTCGTTGACGTAGACGAGTTCGCCGGAGGCGCACAGCATGCGGCCGGTCCAGCTGGTGCCGCTGCGGGGGAGGCCGGTGACGAGAATGGTCATGTGGCGATCCTCGGGCGGAAGCCGTACAGCTGGACTAGGGGGAGGATGTTCTTCACCAGCACGCCGGCGGACCAGCCGAGAGCCGCACCGAGGGCGCCCAGTGATGGGACGAGGGCCAGGTCGATGGCGATGGTGACCGCTACTGCGGAGATGACGTTGATCAGGCTTGCGGTGGTGCGGCCGGACGCGATGAGGACCACGTCCACCATGCCGCACGCCGTGGCGATCATCATCGTGGCGGAGAGGACGAGGGCGATATCCACAGCCTGGGGATAACTTGGTCCGAACAGGCCGAGAATCCAGGGGGCGAGGGCCGCGTAGCCGATCCAGACCGGCCAGGTGATTGCCATCAGCGTCCGGGTGGCCTGCCGGTAGAGCGCTTTCGCCCTGTCAGAGTCGCCATCGGCGATCGCCCGAATCAGCCGGGGTTGTACGGCCTGCGCGAGCCCCTGGCTGACGAGTTGCCCAACTACTTTGAACCGCGTTGCAGCCGTATACATAGCCGCCTCAGCAGGCCCCGCCAACAGAGCGACCACCACGATATCCAGCCGCTGAAAGACCGCCTGAACACCACTGGCCACCGACCGAGGCCCGATATACCGCCAGAATTCCCCCCACCCAACCAACCCAAAAGAATCCCTCGAAACCCGAACCCCCGCCAGCACCAGCACCGGCACCGCAGGCAACGCCCAAGCCACCACCAACACCGGCACCGACGCCCCCGCGACCAGCGCACCCCCTACCAGAACAAGCTGCCCAACCGGCTGCACCACCCCACCCAAAACCAACGTCTCCCGCATCGACCCCCGCCCCCGAGTAGCCGCCACCAACACATCCGCCACCACCACAACCGGCAAAACCACCCCCAACACCCAACTCTCCCCAGC
>NZ_BLAE01000045.1 GCF_009687865.1 Acrocarpospora macrocephala | reverse complement strand
CGGCGCTGGCAGCGAAGGTCTTGCCGTAGCTCCACTTGAGGGTCTTGCCGGAGTAGGCGTAGTTGCCGTCCGGGTGCGACCCGCTCGGGTAGCCGAACACGAAGACCGGCTTGCCGACCTTCTGGTTGTAGGCCAGACCCTGGCCACCGACGTTGTCGCCGAGGCGACCGGCGTCGATCCACTTCCAGACGTAGAACTTGCCCTCGAACTTCCAACGCGCCCACGGCGAGTACGTGTTGTACACGGCCTCGGTGACCTCGACGAAGGAACCGATGTCGGACGGCTTCTTGATGTCGGCGAAGCCACCGTGCGGGAGCTTCAGGCCGTTGTAGACCGTGACGAAGGCGTAGTCGCGGTCGCCGTCCTCGTAGACGTCGAAGTCGTAGTGCGTGAAGGCCTGCTTGCCGACGTACACGCCCCACGGGGTCTTGCCCTGGTAGTAACCCGGGACGAACACCCAGCGGTCCAGCGTGGCCTTGTTGGACTCCGTGTCGTAGACACAGCTACCAGCGGTGGCCACCAGGTTCTTGTACGCCGACTGGATCGACGAAGCGGTGCACCAGTGCGGCTTCTTGTCGGAGCCGAGGAAGAACACCTTGCCCGAGGTCTTGGGCAGGTTGACGTTCTTCGACTTCGCGGTCGACTTCTTCTCGTCGCCGATCGCCGGAACGACACCGGGCTTGCTGTCCGCAGCCGGGCCACCGGTCGAGATGTGCTTGGCGACGATCTTCGTCTCCACGTCGTACGGCGTGGCGGCGATCAGGTTGGCCGCGCCTTCGGCAAACCAGAACGCCGCAATGTTCTTGCCCGCGATCGCGGTGGTGGCCAGCGGGGTGCCGACCACGTCACCAGCAGCGGTGGCCGGAGCGGCGAGGCCCGCGGCCAGGAGGCCGGCGGTGGCGACGACGCCACCGAAGGCGAGAGTGCGCTTCATGGGGGAACTCCTTGGTCTGTCGTGGAACGCCTCATGCGTCCCATGCGTCAGGAAAGGGATAGCCCGGAACTTACAGCGCAGATCTTGATAGGAGGAAGTCGTTCCGGCATACCGTGTGACGACTCTGCGTGTGCGTTATCTTTTCGTGACATGTCAGATTTCTTGTCAATCCGGGCCAGGAAGTGACATTTGGCCAGCTGGTTGACTGGGTGATGACCTTGGAGTCCAGGATGATCCTGTGGCAAGTGGGGCCCGCGAGGCAACGGGTGTGTGACGTAAATCACACTGAATCGATGGCACTGAGATGAGGTTGGACGCGTCTAACCGCGCGCACCCCAGAAAACGAACAAGGGCCCGGCCGCGAGGCCGAGCCCTTGCTATGGGGTGATCACCTCGACCTGACGAGATGACCCTTGACCGTTAGTCCCAGAAGATCGGGCGCTTCCAGCCGGAGGGAACCTCGTAAGGAACAGCGATGCTGCCGCTCCACTTGTTGGCGACCGCCTTGTAGACGCCGTAGAGCTCGCCGTCGAAGTACGGGGAGACCGAGACGTCGATCCGGTTGTTGCCGTCGGTGTCGGACACCTTGCTCGTCACACCGTTGAGGTAGCCGAGGCGGCGGGAGTTCTTGTAGGTCATCAGCCACGCGGAACCGGCGGAGCCGGCGCCGGTGAAGGAGGACTTGACCCCGATCAGTTCCTCGGCCTTGATGGCGAGGGCCTGCGCCTTGAAGGTCTTGCCATACGACCACTTCTGGGTGATCCCGGTGTAGGCGTAGTTGCCGTCCGGGTGCGACCCGCTGGGGTAGCCGAACACGAAGACCGGCTTGCCGACCTTCTGGTTGTAGGCCAGACCCTGCCCGCCCACGTTGTTGCCGAGCGCGCCGGCGTCCTCGAAGGCCCAGACGTAGTACTTGTACTTCTTCTTCTGGTCCTCGGTGAACGCCGCCACGTTGGTCTCGGCGGTGATCGGAGCGGTGCCCGCCTCGAGCGGCTTCGCGTAGCACCAGCGCTCGCGGTCACGGAAGCCGCGCGGGAACTCCTTGAAGACGTTCCACGAAACTTCCTTGTACGCGCCCGGGTTCTGGTCGAACGGCTTCACCACTCCGTCATGCGGCATCGCGAGGCCGTTGTACACCTGAACGAAGGCGTAGTCGCGGTCGTAGTCCTCGTAGACGTCGAAGTCGTAGTGGGTGTAAGCCTGCTTGCCGACGTAGATGCCCCACGGGGTCTTGCCCTGGTAGTAACCCGGGACGAACACCCAGTTGTCGAACGTGGTGGCGTTGCTGTCGGTGTCGTAGACACAGTGCCCAGCGGTCGCGACCAGGTTCTTGTACGTCGACTGGATCGAGGTCGCGGTGCACCAGCGTTTGTCCGGGAGGCCGTCCTTCTCCACGGCCTTACCGGTCCGCGGGTCGGTGCCGCTGCCGTCCGGCACGTTGAAGAACACCTTGCCGACGGTCTTCGGCAGGTTGATGTTCTTCGAGGTGCTGGTGGACTTCTTCTCGTCGCCGATCGCGGGGACCGCGCCGGGCTTGCTGTCCGCGGCGGGGCCACCGGTCGACACGTGCTTGGCGACGACCTTGGTCTCGATGTTGTACGGCGTGGCGGCGATCAGGTTCGCCGCCTTGTTGCCGTACCAGTACGCGACGGTCGCCCAGGCCGCGATGCCCTGGTTGGCCAGCGCGTCGGAGGCCACGTCGTTGTCGGCCTGCGCGGGCGCGGTCACGAGACCGGCCGCGAGCAGGCTTGCCGTGGTGGCGACAACGCCACCGAAGGCGAGAGTGCGCTTCATAGGGGAACTCCTTGGTCTGTCGTGGAACGCCTCTTGCGTCCCATGCGTCAGGAAAGGGATAGCCCGGACCATACAGCGGAGATCATGAAGCGATAAAGCCAAACCGAATAGCTGAATTGTTGCTCTGGGTGACGGAGATAATTCCGTTACTTAATAGCCGACCGGAAAGTCCGTTGGGTCGGAATGTGTGACGTCCTGATGAATAAATTTCCGGTCGATATATAAGTCGACCCCTGCGGACGCGCCATTCCGTGACCGTCCGCAGGGGCATGTGATGCAGATCACATGCAATGAGGACCTGGTGGCTGGTGTGAAAGCAGACATTTCCGGAAACGACAAAGGGCCCGGCCATAAGGCCGGGCCCTTTGTTTGGTGTCAGTCAGGGTTCAGAACCCCAGCTTCAACCTCACTTGTACGACGGCACCGCGATCGAGCCCGACCAAAGGTTCTTGGCCGCGCTGTAGACGCCGAACAGCTCACCGTCGAAGTACGGGGAGATGCTGGTGTCGTAGCGGTTGTTGCTGTCGGTGTCGGAGACGCCGATGGTCACACCGTTCAGGTAGCCGAGACGACGGGTGTTCTTGTACCCGACCAGCCACGACGAACCCAGCGCGCCCTCACCGGTGAAGGACGACTTGACCCCGATGAGCTCCTCGGCCTTGATGGCCGAAGCGCTGGCAGCGAAGGTCTTGCCGTAGCTCCACTTGAGGGTCTTGCCGGAGTAGGCGTAGTTGCCGTCCGGGTGCGAACCGCTCGGGTAGCCGAAGACGAAGACCGGCTTGCCGACCTTCTGGTTGTAGGCCAGACCCTGCCCACCGACGTTGTCACCCAGACGACCGGCGTCAACGAAGGCATAGGCGTAGTACTTGCCGTTCCACTGGAAGCAGTGGTAGCCCTTGGCGCGCCACTCGTACGGGAAGTTGTCGTAAACTTCCTTCGACACTTCCTTGTAGTCGCCGAGCACGTCGCTGCCGTCGTGCAGGCCCTTGACACCGTTGTAGACGGTGACGAACGCGTAGTCGCGGTCGCCGTCCTCGTAGGTGTCGAAGTCGTAGTGGGTGAAAGCCTGCTTGCCCACGTAGATGCCCCACGGGGTCTTGCCCTGGTAGTAACCGGGGACAAACACCCAGGAGCTCGTCGTGGACTTGTTCCTGTCTGTGTCGTAGACACAGCTACCCGCGGTGGCGACCAGGTTCTTGTAAGCGGCCTGGATCGACGTGGCGGTGCACCAGTGCGGGTTGATGGCCTGCGGCCACCAGTAGGTCCGGCCGTTCTTCGTGATCGGAACCCACTTGTAGCCGTCGCTGAAGAACACCTTGCCCGTGGTCTTGGGCAGGTTGACGTTCTTCGACTTGGCGGCCGTCTTCTTCTCGTCGCCGATCGCCGGAACGACACCGGGCTTGCTGTCCGCAGCCGGGCCACCGGTCGAGATGTGCTTGGCGACGATCTTCGTCTCCACGTCGTACGGCGTGGCCGCAATGAGGTTCGCAGCGCCCTCGGCGAGCCAGAACGCGGAGATCTCGTATGCGGTGATGCCGGTGTTGGCCAGCGGGGTGCCGACCACGTCATCGGCGGCCTGAGCCGGGGCGGCGAGGCCCGCGGCCAGGAGGCCAGCGGTGGCAACAATGCCACCAAAGGCGATGGTGCGCTTCATGGGGAACTCCTTGGTCTGTCGTGGAACGCCTCTTGCGTCCCATGCGTCAGGAAAGGGATAGCCCGCACCATACAGCGGAGATCTTGCGACCATAAAGACAGATCAAGAAATCACGTCGTTACGGTAAGTAGTCGACATCACTCCGTTATCGGGTTGGCTACGAGTCAATCTGGCAGTCAACCTGTTGCGGACGATGTTCGAGCAGCTAAAGGGCCTCGTGGTTGTTGTGGGAGGTCAGAGGGGCGTGTGACGGCGTTTGTCGCGGTCCAACCGGGATGTGACGCAGATCACACTCCCGCGCGAGATTGTGGAGACGTTCAAGGGGTCCGAGTCAGGATCGAGCTTGGTCGTCTGGCGTGGTTCGCGCGGCGATCGCACCGCCGAAGGGCGGGAGGGCGCTTCGTCGGAAGGGCGGCTCCTGGCTCTCTGTCCGGGTGGGGCCGGCCTCGCACCCCATTCATCAGAAATGACGAAAAGGACTTTACTCACGGAGCTGTCACGACAAAAGACGATGTATATAACGAGTTAAATGCGGCGCGTCATTAATCAACGGTCATCGCATGTCTGGCCATATTCTGGTGTTCCCTCACTCCGGGCTCCGACGTAGGGTGTGAGGTAAGTCACATGAAAGCGCGGAATCGTGTCGAACCCCGGACATGGCGAAGGGCCTGGCTGATGGTGTGCGCCGTAGCCAGGCCCTTCGGTCTATGGGGTGATTACGCGATAGAACCCGACCACAGGTTCGCCGCGTGCTTGTAGATGTCGTAGGTCTCGCCGTCGAAGTACGGCGAGAGGCTGGTGTCGATCCGGTCATTGCCGTCGGTGTCGGAAACCGCGGTCGTGACGCCGTTCAGGAAGCCCTTGCGGGTGCTGTTGCTGTACTTGTACAGCCAGGCCGAACCCGAAGAACCCTCACCGGTGAAGCTGCACTTGATGCCCAGCAGCTCCTCCGCCTTGATTTCCGCCGCCGAGGCGCCGAAGGTCTTGCCGTAGCACCACTTCTGGGTCTGGCCGCTGTAGGCGTAGTTGCCGTCCGGGTGCGACCCGCTCGGGTAGCCGAAGACGTAGTCGGTGACGTTGCGCTTCTGGTTCCAGGCGATGCCCTGCCCGCCCACGTTGTCGCCGAGGCGTCCAGCGTCCACGAACTTCCAGATGTAGTACTTGCCGTTCTTCTTCATGGTGTAGTTGTTGACCACCCACGGGTAGCTGCCGTAGCTGCGGTACTTGTCGTACTCCGCCTTGGTGACCTGCTTCCAGTCGCCTTCGAGCGGGCCGCCGCTGTGCGGGGCCTTCAGGCCGTTGTAGACGGTGACGAAGGCGTAGCTCCGGTCGAAGTCCTCGTAGACGTCGAAGTCGTAGTGGGTGAAGGCCTGCTTGCCGACGTAGATGCCCCACGGGGTCTTGCCCTGGTAGTAGCCGGGCACGAACACCCAGTACTTGAGCGTGGCCGCGTTGGACTCGACGTCGTAGACGCACTGGCCCGCGGTGGCGACCAGGTTGCGGTACTTGGACTGCAGCGAGGTGGCCGTGCACCAGTGCGGCTTCTTGTCGTCGTCGAGGAAGAAGACCTTGCCGGTGGTCTTGGGCAGGTTGACGTTCTTGGACTTGGTCGATCCGGCGCCGCCGATGGGCTCGACCTTGCCGGGCTTGCCGTCGGCGGCGGGGCCGCCCTTGGACAGGTGCTTGGCGACGACCTTCGTCTCCACGTCGTACGGGGTGGCCGCGATCAGGTTGGCCTTGTTCTGGGCGTACCAGAAGGCGACGACGTTCCAGGCGGCGACGCCGCTGCCGGCCAGCGGGTCGGCGGCCACGTCGTCGGCGGCCGCGGCGGGGGAGACCAGGGCGGCGCTCAGTAAGCCGGCGGACGCGGTGAGGAGGACGAGGTTCTTCGCACGGGTGTGCATGGGACTCCTTCAAGCCAGAGGGTGTGCTGGGATGAAGGTAAAGACATGTGCTTTCAAGTGGCTTGCAGACCACTTAGCCCGTGGCTTGCTTGGCCGCTTCGGCGTACACGCGCTGGGTGACCGCGTTGAAGTAGGGCGTCGAGATCGCGTCCAGCTTGCCGTCGCCGTTGACGTTCCAGGTCAGGCTGGTCACGCCGTTGATGAACCCGGTCTGCCTGGCCTGGTTGTAGTTGAGCACCCAGGGCCCGCCGCTGGCCCCGGCGGTGAACCCGCAGGACCGCAGCAGCACGCCGTGGCTGAGCAGGTACGTCGGGGCGGTCACGTACTTCCGGTCGGTCACCCCGCTGCACGGGCGCACCGTCTGCCCGTTGTACGGCCTGCTCCCGTCCGGATGCGCCCCCGCCGGGTAGCCGAACGCGTTGACCGCCAGCGAGGTGCCCTTCGTCGCGGTGAATCGGAACGCGCCAACCTTGTCTTCCAGGCGTCCCACGTCGGTGCGCTGGTAGCCGCCCGAGGTGGTCTTCCAGGTGAAGCCGCGGTTCACGGTCACGAACGCGTAGTCCCGGTCGAAGTCGCCCTTACCTGGGTAGTCCAGGTGCAGGAAGAGCGTGTGCCCGACGTAGATCCCGGCGTCGGTGCTCCCGTTGGCGTACGACGGGATGAAGATCCAGTTCTCCACCGTGCGGTTCTGGGCGAGCGAGTAGCCGCAGTGGCCGGCGGTCGCCACCAGGTTGCGGTTCTTGGAGTGCACCACCGAGCCGGAGCACCAATACTCCTTGGTCCCGAGCTTGAAGAACACCTTGCCGACCATGGGCGGCTGGTTCGGGTCCTTCTTGGCCGCCTTCTTCTTGTCGGGGGCGGCCTTCGTGCCCGCCGCCGCGACCTCCGCGACGGACGGGGTGGCCTTCGCGCCTTGCGACGGTTTGCTGCTCGGCACGTAGGTGCTGGCCTGCCTGAGGCGTTCCGGTGTCCAGTAGGCGGCGATTCGCTGCATCTCGGTGGCGCTTGAGCCGAGCGAGTAGGTCACCACATCGTTGGGCAGCAAGGTCTTTGTGGGAGCCTGCGCCAGTGCTGGTCCCGAAGCCACGAGCACGGCGGCCACGCTCACGCCTAGGGCGGTGAGGGGGGTTCGCCTGGACATCGGGGGCCTTTCCGCTGGTGATATCGATCGTAAGGGGTGATTTTTCCAGATCCACTGTGATTCGGCACACCTTCTTGACTTTCTCGTTATGAAACAGGTGGAACCGAACGTGCCTGGAGTGCGTCAGATTTCCCCATGGTGCGGAGTGGGCACTTGATCGTCTTGCGGCCCGCGGAGATCGTTGCGCTCATGCGCATGCCGTCCGGGGGCCGCCTGGCCGCCCTTCTCGCCGCCACCGCCATCGTGACCTGCTCGGCGGCCACGCCGCCGCCACCGGTCCAGCCCGATCTCCCGCAACCGGGGAAAAACAGGGAGTTCGTGCTCAGCATCGGCCACGACGGGACAACGAACAAACGCTTCGTGCTGCTGGGCTGCTCGCCGCCGCGCGGCACCCACCCGAAGGCCGCCGCGGCGTGCGCCACGCTGGCCAAGGTCGGCGGCGACCTCACCGCGCTGGAACCCGACCAGGACGCCATGTGCACGAAGGAATTCATGCCGGTCACCATCACCGCCAACGGCGTCTGGGACGGCAAGTTCAGCTGGTTCGAGCGCACCTACGGCAATGCCTGTGAGATGCGCTCGATGATGGGCCCGCTGTTCGACTTCTAACGCACGAAGGGCCCGGCCCCCCAAGGGGAGCCGGGCCTTTCGTCTATCGATGGATCACTGGGTCCACCGGTTGGCCGCGACCTTGTAGACGTCGTAGGTCTCGCTGTTGAAGTACGGCGAGGACAGACGGTCGTACCGGTCGTTTCCGTCGGTGTCCCAGGCGACGCTGTTGACACCGTTGAGGAGGCCGGTGCGGCTCTTGCTCTTGTAGTTCATGAGCAGCGGGCCGCCGCTGGCGCCTGCGGTCATGCCGCACTTGATGCCGATGTGCTCCTGCAGGTTGTACTTCGCGGCGGCAGGCATCGGAGCGGTCTTGCCGTAGCACCACTTCATCGTCCGCCCGGTGAAGGGACGGTCGCCGTCGGGGTGCGGGCCCGCAGGGTAGCCGAAGGAGAACACGGTGACCTTGGTGCTGCGGTTCCAGGTGAAGCCCTGGCCGCCCACGTTGTCACCGAGTCGCCCGACCGGCGTCTTGGTGAACTTCCCCTTGTCCCAGGTGACCTTGAACCCGGAGGAGACGTTGACGAACGCGTAGTCGTAGTCGTAGTCCTCCTTCACGACGAAGTCGTCGTGCGCCTGGTACCACTTGGCGGGGTAGATCCCGTACGGGGTCTTGCCCTCCCACGCCTGGTTCCCATCCCAGTACGACGGGATGAAGATCCAGTTGTCGTAGAACCGGTTGCTGTCGGGGTCGTACACGCAGTGTCCCGCGGTGGCGACGACGTTGCGGTACTTGCCCTGCAGCGACGTACCCGAGCAGTACTTCCAGCTCTTCGGGTCGAAGGGGTTCTTGCCCGGCAGGGTGAAGAACACTCGGCCGACCGTGTTGGGCAGGTTGACCTGCTTGCTCTTGGTGGTCACCTTCGCTTCGCCGCCGATGGGCGGGACCACGCCGGCCTTGCCGTCCGGCTCGGCCGCGCTGGGCTTGCCCGAACCCTTGACGGAGTTGCCCAGATCCTCGGTGCGGTCCTTGGCCGCCCGAAGCCGCTCGGGCGTCCAGAACGCGGTGGCCGCGTCCGCGGTGGTGACGGCCGCCTTGGCGGTGACGTCCTGGGGGTCGGTGGCCGACGCGGAGGTGCTGGCGCCGACGACGCCGAACGCGACCAGCGCGCCGGCGACGGGGATGGAGATGCGCCGTGCTCGGGAGATCAATGTGACTCCTTTCTTAACGAGTCCGGCGCGCTTGGACGGGCCGCGCAGGTGCCCACCGGGGCTGCCTACTGTCGCGGCGATCCACTTCACGCTTTTCTCGTTAAACGGTTGGGACGAATTTGAGGGGACGTCCCAATTCAGAGGAAACGCATAGAACGTTAATGACCGTTCGCCGCGTGCGGCGCAGCTATAACGAGAAGGCTCGGCGTGGTGGCCCTTCCGTTATTCATAACCGCCGGTTATGAATTGTCTGCGCAGGTCAGCGGGCATGTGAGGAATCGGTTGACAAGTTATTCGCGGTCGGTCTCCATCGATTTCCATCTCGCCTGTAACAGGCGCATCAAAAGTGTCAGGTTGCCAGCCGGACGCCGGGGGCCGATGATTTCGGTGTGGCAGGGTTCGACGTGATCGAACAGCGGCCGTCGCGGCGGCGCTGGATCGCGGGAGTGGTGCTCGCGCTGGCGGTGGCGGTCCCGATCGGGGGCGTGCTGTTCAGCCGGGACACCCGCGCGCCCGAGCCGGAGCCGACGCCGCGTCCGGTGGTGTCCGCGTTACCCTCCGCCGCGAACATGGTGCATCCCGTGGAGACCGGGGACGAGGTCCGGACGATCAAGGTCGCCTTCCCGGACGGCAGCCGGGCGCGGGTCAGCTATCCGGCGGATCTGCGCCTGGCCGATCTGGGGCTCCGGCCGTACGCGACGGTGTTGATGGGCACGGCCTTCCGCGAGCTGATCGCGCCCTACCAGGGCGCCGCCGAGGTGGCCGCGGGCGGGCCCATGATCAGGAGGCTGACCCCGCAGGTGTCGCTCTGGCCCCGCCAGGTGGGCGGCGGCGGCCAGATCCTGCTGTACGGCTTCGACGACTGGCAGATCACGCTGCGGGACCAGCCGATGCCGCTCACCTTCGAGGACCGGATCACGCTGGCCGAGAGCGTGCACGGCGAGGTGACCCCGGATGGGTTCCTCACCTTCCGTACCGATCCGCCGGTCAAGCTGATGGAGCCGGGGCGCATCCTGGCCGGGCAGCCGGTCGGCCCGCAGCTGTGGATCGGCGGCGGGGTCGGGCCGCTGGTGGTGCTCACGCCGCTGCCGGACTGCGGCGCCGACTCCCGGATCGCGCCCGCCATCACCCGACGCTCCGGGGCCTTCGGCGCGGCCTGCCGGAACGGCTACCAGGTGTCGGCGTCGGGGCGGCGCGACTTCGTGGAGCGGGCCATCGAAACCATCAAGATCCGGCCCGAGTAATGTTCTGGCATGTTCGCTGTCACCGCATCGCAGACCGATCCCGACGACCCGCTCAGCGGCCTGACCCTCGGCGAGCGGCCTGACCCGGCGGTCCCCGACGGCTGGACCACAGTCCGCGTCCGGGCCGCCGCGCTCAACCACCACGACCTGTGGACGCTCAAAGGCGTCGGCATCAGCCAGGACCGCCTGCCCATCGTGCTCGGCTGCGACGCCGCCGGGGTGGACGAGGACGGGCGGGAGGTCATCGTGCACGCGGTCATTGGGACGCCGGTGCACGGGGACGAGACGCTGGATCCGAAACGGTCCCTGCTGTCGGAGGTCCACGACGGCACGTTCGCGGAGAAGGTGGCGGTGCCGCGCGGGAACCTGGTGCCCAAACCGGCCGGGTTGTCGTTCGAGGACGCGGCCTGCCTGCCGACCGCCTGGCTGACCGCCTACCGGATGTTGTTCGAGAAGGCGGCGGCGCGGCCGGGGGAGACCGTGCTGGTGCAGGGGGTGGGCGGCGGCGTGGCGACCGCGCTGATCGCGCTGGGCCGGGCCGGGGGCCTGCGCATGTGGGCCACCAGCCGGTCGGCGGACAAGCGCGAGCGCGCGCTCGATCTGGGCGCGGACCGGGTCTTCGAGACCGGGGCCCGGCTGCCGGAACGGGTGGACGCGGTCATGGAGACCGTCGGCCTGGCCACCTGGGACCACTCGCTCAGCGCGGTGCGGCCGGGCGGGCGGGTCGTGATCAGCGGGGCCACCAGCGGCTTGGTGGCCCCCACCAAGCTGGCCCAGGTGTTCTTCCAGCAGAAGTCGATCATCGGCTCGACGATGGGAACCCGGGAGCAGCTGGCCCGGCTCGCCGTCTTCCTCGACCAGACCGGCCTCCGCCCGGTGATCGACCGGGTGCTGCCGCTGGAGCGAGCCAGGGAAGGTTTCGCCGCCATGCACGCGGGCGACCTGTTCGGCAAAGTGGTGTTCACCGTGTAGGTGCTGTGGGCGACCGCTGGTCATGCGGGTTCGGCCGCCCGTTACCTCCCACCGGGCGTCGGTTCAGGAGTCGAAGCGGGACTTGATCCGGGCCGCGGCCTCCTCCAGGATCGCCCGGCAGGCGGCCAGGTCGGCGTCGGAGAGGCGGGTCTCGGCCGCGCCGGAGCGGATGTCGGAGACGAAGTCCGCCAGTGCCTGGCCGAGGGCGGCGTCGTTGGCGGTCGCCTGCTCGGCGGAGACGTCACCGCCGCGTTCCGGGCCGAACGGGAAGCCGGTCATGGACCAGGTCTCGGTCCAGATCCGCCGCCACTCGCTCTTCCAGCGGTCGGTCTCGTCCTTCCACTGCCGCTTCTGCCGCCGCCACTCGTCCTTCTGCTCTTCCCGCTGCCGCCGCCACTCGTCCTTCTGTTCCTCCCGCTGACGCCGCCACTCATCTTTCTGGCCGCGCCAGGCGTCCCTGGAATCCCTGCCGTGCTCCTGGTTGATGTTCCTGGCCATCTGGGTGAGCTCCTGGCGCAGCGAGCGCACGGTCTGCCGCACGTCCTCCTTGACCTCGCGCGCGATGTCCTGCACCGAGGCGGTGATCTCGCGCTCCAGGTCGGCCAGCTCGTCCATCCGGTCGACCAGCTCGGCCCGGCCCTGATCGGTCAGGGTGAACACCTTCTTGCCCTCGACCACCTCGTGGGTGACCAGGCCCTCCTCCTCCAGCCGCGCCAGCCGGGGATAGATCGTGCCGGGTGAGGGGGAGTAGACGCCGAGGAACCGGTCCTGGAGCAACCGGATCACCTCGTAACCGTGCCGTGGGCTCTCCTCCAGCAGCTTCAGCAGGTAGAGCCGAAGCCGTCCATGCCCGAAAACGGGACTCATGCCTGGGTGTCCTTACTTAGCAGGGTGATCTCTCCCGAGACGGTGGTGGCCCGCAGCGAGGCCATGCCGCCGCCCAACCGGCCCGACAGCGACCGTTGGCCCGGCCCGCCGCCGTTCACGAGCCCGGGGAACTCGCTCTCCAGCGTGCCGGAGGTGGATTTGAGGGACACGTCGGTGTGCACCGTACGCGGAAGGCGAACGAACACCGCGCCCGAGATGCTGGAGAATGCGACGTTGCCGGTCGGGGTCAGCTCCAGATCGGCGGTGATCCGGCCGGTCACCGTCTTCGCGCGCAGCCGGTGCGGCACGCCGTCGGCCACGGTCAGCTCGCCGGAGACGCTGCTGAAGGTGAGATCCCCGGCCAGCGCCCGGCTCTCCACCGTGCCGGCCACGGTGTCGGCGGCGATGTCGCCGCTCACCCCGTCCAGCACGATATTTCCTGACACGCTCTTCACCCGCGTACGGCCTTCGAACCCGGCCAGCACCGCACCCGCCGTGATCACCCCGGCCTGCACCGGGCACTCCTTCGGCACCGTCAGGGTCAGCACGCAGCGCCGGTCCCCGGACCGCAGCCAGCCGAGCACCCCGTCCCAGGTGAGGTCGCCGTAGCTGACGGTCAGCCAGCCCTCCTCGTCGTGCTCCACCACCAGCGGCGCGCCGCGGATCTCGCTCACCTCCAGGGTGGGCGGTCCTTCGCTGGCGAGCACCGCCAGATGACCTCCGACGATCCGCACCGACAGCCCGGTCACCGGGCCGAACGTCAGCTGCTCGGGTTTCTCTATCGTCCAACGGGACATGACGCAGCGCCTTTCACGCGAACATCTCTATAAACACGATATGTCGCGTCAGGCAAAAGTCAAGATGTATCGCGTTACTGGGAAGCCGCGGAAGGCCTCCTACGCTCGCGTCGGCGGCAGCACCGCACCGGTCTGCTCGTCCACACTCAGCCTCGCTCGAAGACCAGCGTTCCGCCGATCCAGGTCTGCAGGACGGTCAGGGCGGCCAGATCCGTCGGCTCGGTTTCCAACGGGTCCGCAGCCAGAAGCACGAAGTCGGCGAACTTGCCCACCTCAAGCGACCCGACCCGGTCCTCCCAGCCGATCGAGAACGCCGACCACTCGGTGTACATCCGCAGCGCCTCCTCGACCGCGACCGCCTCCTGGAGATCCAGCACGTCGCCGTCGTTGGTACGCCGGGTGACCGCGGCCTGCATCGCGGGGAACGGGTCGTGCTGGTCCTCGGTGATGCCGATCGCGTCGGAGTTGCCCGGGATCGGCAAGCCGTGGTCGATCAGCCTACGGAACGGCATCACGGTCCCGATCCGGTCGCTGCCCAGGTGCGCGACGTATCCGGCCGCAGTGGTCAGGATGAAGGCCGGCTGCGGAACGGGGACGACTCCGGAGGCTACCAGCCGCTTGATCCGCTCGTCGGTCATGAACATGTTGCCCGCGTGCTCGATGCGGTGCCGGGCGACGCCGTGCCGCCCGGCCGGCAGTGCCAACGCGCCGTCCAGAGCCTGGTCCAGGGCACGGTCGCCGATCGCGTGCATGGCGATCTGCAGTCCCGCATCATCGGCGGTGGCGACCAGGGCGGCGACCTCCTCGTCGGTGAACGCCAGTTCACCGCGGTAGCCGGGCTGGGCGGGGTAATCCTCGTGGAGGGCGGACGCCCCCGCGGTGAGCCCGCCGTCGAGGAAGACCTTGAAACCGACCATCGCGAGATGGTCCGGGTCGAGGGCGTCGATACGGTCCTTGGTACGGCCGGCGCGCACGTCCTCGGCCGACACCACCGCCCCCAGCTTCGGGTACAGCGCGGCCCGCAGCACCAGGTCACCGTCGACAGCGACGGAGGCGATCGCTTCCAACCCGGCGCGGTGCAGCGGGATGTCGCCGACCGTGGTGACGCCGACCGCGAGGTACCGGTCCTGCACCCGTTTGATCGCCGCCGCGAGATCCGGGACCGACGGCTGCGGGCCGCCGAGAGGCTCGAACATGTCATAGGTGCGGCCGGTGGCGACGCCGGTGGCCGGGTCGCGCTCGATCCGGCCGCCGGGCGCGTTCGGAGTGTCGTCGTCGACACCCAGCAGCTCCAGGCCCAGCGAGTTGAAGACGTTGACGTGGTAGCTCGCCCGGTACATCACCGGATGGGTAGTGCTGACCCGGTCCAGGTCATGCCGATCGGGATAGCGCCCCTCGGCGAGCTTGAGATTCTGGTAGTGCTCCCCCTGACCGAGGATCCACTCGCCGGCGGTCGTGGCGCCGGCGCGCTCCGCGAGCACGGCGACCAGCTCCTCGATGCTCGATACCCGGGACGAGCGGCAGTCGACGGCGAGCTCCCAGGCATAGGCGAGCAGTTCCAGGTGGGAGTGGCAGTCAACCAGTCCGGGGAGCACCGCCGCACCGGCCAGGTCGACGACCCGCGCCTCGCCGGCCCCCGCGAGAATCTCCTCCGTCGTCCCGATCGCCGCGATCCGGCCGTTTTCGGCGCGAAACGCCTCCGCGACGGTTCCGGTCCGATCCATCGTGCGGACCCGGCCACCGACGAAGCACACGGTCTCTGTTGGCACTGCTCTACCTCTTTCTGGGCATGGTTGCGGAGCCACCGTCGCGGGTGGCGGGTCAGGAGGTGCTTCAGCGGACGGCAGGCATTTGCACGGTCTTGGTCTCCAGGTACTCCTCGACGCCGAGCCGCCCCCGCTCCCGTCCGAGACCACTGCCGCGCATGCCACCGAACGGCAGGGCCGGCTCGCTGACCAGCGAAGTGTTGACACCGACCGAGCCCGCCTTGAGCTTGCGGGCGACCGCGGTCGCGGCGGCTTGGTCACCGCCGAACACGTACGCGGCAAGGCCGTACTCGGTCGCATTGGCCAACCGGACGGCCTCGTCGACGTCGGCGCAGCGGATGACGCTGAGCACCGGACCGAAGAACTCCTCGCCGAGCACGGCGGGCTGGCTCTTTCCCTCGGCCGTCAGCAGCGTCGGCGCCAGGAACGCACTCACCTCGTTCTCGGCAGTCCTGGCACCGCCCGCGACGACGGTCGCACCGCCCGCCACGGCCTCGGCCACCTGCGCCTCGATCCGTCCCACGGCCGCGTGGTCGATGAGCGGGCCCATCGTGGTCGCCGGGTCGCGCGGGTCGCCGAGGACGATCTGGCCGACCGCCGCGGTGAGCTCGGCGACCAGATCGCCCACCTTCGACTCGACGACGTACACCCGGTTGGCGGCCATGCACGCCTGCCCGGAGTTGAGGAACCGGGCCCGGACCAGGTCACGCGCGGTCTGGACGACGTCCGCGTCGGGAAGCACCACCGCGGCCGCGTTGCCGCCCAGCTCGAGCAGGACTCGCTTGATCGACGACGCGGCCTTGCGCATGACGAGCTCGCCCACCTTGCGCGACCCGGTGAGGCTGATGCACGCGACCTCGGGGGCGTCCAGCAAGGCGTCGCTGACCCGCTGCGGATCGCCGGCGACGACGACGTTCAGGACACCGGACGGGAGACCCGCCTCCTCGAAGCAGCGTGCGATGGCCAGTGCGGTGAGCGGCGTCTGCGGGGCCGGCTTCAGCACGACCGTGCAGCCGGCCGCGAGCGCGGCGCCGACCTTGCAGGCCACCATGAACGCCGGGAAGTTCCACGGCGTGATCGCCAGGACCACCCCGATCGGCTCGTGCAGCACGAGGGCGTCGCGTCCGGGCGCGACGTCGGCCCAGGCCTCACCGGGGAGACGCAGCGTCTCGTGGCTGAACCACTCGAAGAAGCGGACCGTGTTGCTGGCCTCGCCGACCGCCTCGGCCAGCGGCTTGCCGGTCTCCGCGCTGATGAGCTCACCGATCGCCTCGACCCGCTCCCCCAGCAGGTCGGTCGCACGGCTGAGGATCTCGAAGCGCTGCCAGCCGGTCGCCGCCGACCACCCGTCGAGGGCGGCCGCCGCCGCAGCGACCGCCGCGGTGGCCTGGTCGGCGTCGGCGTCGCCGACCGCGCAGATCGTGGCCCCGGTGGCCGGGTCGTGGACCTCGAACGTGTCCGGGGAGATCACCCAGGTGCCGTCGATCCACGAGCCCGGACTGTCGCCCACGAGCCGTGCGACCAGATCGGCCGCCCGGCTGCTCATCGCGCGACCTCGGCACCGCAGGCGGCGTACTCGGCCTCGCCGACCTCTCCCGTCCACTCGACATCACCGAAGTGGAGCACCAGCTGGATCAGCTGGGCGGACGCGGTGGCGCCGTGCCAGTGCTCGATCCCGGGCTCGGTCCAGACGACGTCGCCTGGACGCATCACCACCACCTCGCCGCCGCGCTCCTGGATCCAGCCCTCGCCGGAGACGGTGTAGAGCATCTGTCCGCCCGGGTGCCGGTGCCAGTGCGTGCGCGACCCGGGCGCGAAGAACATGTTGAGGGCGCGGGGCCCGCCGCCGGCCAGGACGATGTCCGACCAGACCTGTCCGGTCGTGGTCGCCGACCGCATGGCCGACACCCGGTCCGCCGGAATGCCTCGTCCGATGATCATCGTGCTCCTCTGGTTCGTGGGATCGCGTCAGTCGGTGGTACGGCGGACGTCGGCCAGCACGCGGTCGCTCGCGTTGTAGCCGGTGACGCCGCTCATGAAGTTGCCCGGCCAGTTGCCGACGCCGGTCAGGTAGAGCCCCTCGACCGGCGTCCGGTAGTCGGCGCAGCCAGGGATCGGGCGCGAGTCGAAGATGTGCCCGGGCACGATGTCGCCGTGGGCGCCGTTGCCCTCGACGAGAGCGAATTCGCGCTCGAGGTCCAGCGGCGAGTAGACGTGTACGCCGGCCAGGATCTCGGACAGGTTCGGGATGTGCTCCTCCAACGCTCCGACCACGGCCTTGCCCAGGTCGTCGCGCTGCTCGTCCCAGGTGCCCTCGGCCAGGTGATACGGAACACCTCGGACGCTGATGCTCATGAAGTGGCATCCCGGTGGGGTCAGCGAGGGGTCGTGCGCCGAGTCGATCATCGCGGTGACGGTGGGTCGCTTGGTCCACCGCCCGAGCACCGCCTCGTTGTACGCGTTCTGGAGCACGTCGATGCTGGCGGCGATCCGGAAGTTGGTGCCGAGGAAGAGACGGTTCTCGTCCTCGTCCTGCGCGGCGGCGAACCGTGGGGTGCCGTCGAGCGCGAGGTGGACCTTGGCGGAGGTGCCCTTCATGCTGACAGTCTTGGCGAGGTCGTACAGGTCCGCCCCGATGTCCTCGGGTCCGACCAGCTCGGTCAGGGTCAGCTTCGGGTTCGCGTTGGAGACGACCCGGGGTGCGCGGAACTCGCGACCGTCGCTGAGGGCGACACCGACGACCCGCTGATCCTCGCAGAGGATGCGCTCGACCTGCGCGCCGGTGAGGATCGTGGCTCCGTGGGCGCGGGCGGACGCTGCCATCGCGCCGGTCACGGCGCCGATGCCGCCCAGCGGCGCCGCGTTCCGCATCATCAGCTCGTTGTCGTCGTGGCTGCCGACACTGCGGAGTGACTCCTCCCACAGCGGCCGCTGAAGCAGCAGGTAGCCGCTGCCCGGTGTGCGCGGGCCGACGAAGTTGGTCGCGACCGCGGTGCCGGCGAAGAACGCCTGCAGCTGCGGCGACGAGAGCCGCTCCTCGAGGATGTCCGCGACCGGACCGAACATGATCGACTCGAAGTCGCGGCGCTGGCGCGGGGTGGTGAAGCGGGCGGCCACCTCGGCGAACGACGGCGGCGGGTCGTAGAAGGAGACCTTCATCTGCCGGGCCACCGAGGCGTACAGCTCGATGACCGAGGCGTAGCCGTCGAGGTCGGCGTTCCCGTGCGCGAACTGCTCCATGACCGCCCGGCGCTTGGCCCGGTCCGGCCAGGCCGGCAGGGCCCGGCCGTCCGCGAAGAGGGTCAGGGATCCGAGCGGCGGGTGGGCGAAGCGGAGCCCATGCTTCGCCAGCTCGAGTTCCTGGACGATACGCGGATCGAGGCTGTGGCTCGCATTGGCCACGCTGCTCCCGCGGTAGCCCGGGAAGATCTCTTCGGTGACGCAGGTGCCACCGACGACGTCGCGCCGCTCCAGGGCAAGTACCTTCAACCCCGCCCGAGCCAGGTACCCGGTGGCCACCAGACCGCTGTGCCCGGTCCCGACGACGATCACGTCGTACGCCTGCTCCATCCGCTTCCTCTCGTTCGGTCGCCGTTCCAGGGTCAGCTCAGCGGACTGATACGTCGAGCCGAGACGCGCCAGCCGGCGTCGGTGCGGGTCACGGTGTCGCGGTAGATCGCGGCGGTGACCTCTCCTCCCGCCCGCAGCGCGAGCGCCTTGCTGACGCATTCCGCGGTGCCGTCGGTGCCACCCACCACCACCACATTCGTAATGTGGTGACTGACCGCGGGCGTCGCGATCGCCTTGAAGGCCGCGATCACGTCATCGAGCCCGTTGGCCGTGAGACGGCCCGGGTTGTCGAAGGAGATCTCGGGCGCGAAGACCTCTCCGAGCCGGTCGTACTCGTGGGCGTCGAGGATGTAGGCGACCCGGTTGAGGACTTCCTCGATCGCTCGGGCGTCGGCCGGGCTCACGGGTTGGTTGATCACTGAACTCCTTCGAATGTTCCATACAGTGGAAGTAGAACTTCCGCACCATAGGATGCCTTCGAATCCGAACCCGGTCAAGCGCCACCCCGGCATCCGCGAGAGCGGTCGGAAGACCCCCGAAGGAGACCTCGAATGACGATGTGCAAGCAGACCCGTGCCGACCGGACCTGGGTCGACGAGGCGATCCGTCGCGTCGAGGCCGATGCCACCCGCAGTTCCGACACCCACCTGCTGACCTTCGACCTGCCCGGTCGGCACGGCATCGACCTCTACCTGAAGGACGAGTCCTCGCACCCGACCGGGAGCCTCAAGCACCGGCTCGCCCGCTCGCTCTTCCTGTACGCGCTGTGCAACGGCTGGATCGGCCCGACCACGACGGTGGTCGAGGCCTCCAGCGGCTCGACCGCGGTCTCCGAGGCCTACTTCGCCCGTCTGCTGGACCTGCCGTTCATCGCCGTCGTCCCGGCCTCGACCAGCCCGGCCAAGCTCAAGCTCATCGAGTGGCACGGCGGGCGCTGCCAGGTGGTGGATCATCCGGGACAGGTGTACGACGAGGCGCGCCGTCTCGCTGCCGAACTCGGTGGCCACTACCTCGACCAGTTCACCTACGCCGAGCGGGCCACCGACTGGCGCGGCAACAACAACATCGCCGAGTCGATCTTCGAGCAGATGTCCGGCGAGGCACAACCGGTGCCGGCCTGGATCGTCGCCAGCGCCGGGACCGGCGGAACGGCGGCGACCATCGGACGCTACCTTCGCTACCGGCGGCACCCCACCCGGCTGCTGGTGCCGGATCCCGAGCACTCGGTCTTCCTCGACGCCTGGCGCCTCGGCGATCGCGGACTGCGGTCGGCCGAAGGCTCCCGGATCGAGGGGATCGGCCGCCCACGGGTTGAGCCGTCCTTCGTTCCTGAGGTGATCGACGAGATGGTCCGCGTGCCGGACGCGGCGTCGGTCGCGACGATGCTGTGGACCTCGCGACGCCTGGGCCGCCGGGTCGGACCCTCGACCGGGACGAGCATGTGGGCGACCCTCCAGCTCATCGCCGGACTGGAGCGCAACGGCGAGCGAGGCAGCGTGGTGAGCTTGATCAGCGACGGCGGCGAACGCTACGCCTCGACGTACTACGACGCGTCCTGGCGCGCGGACCAAGGCATCAACGTGGCGCCATACGTCGCCTTACTGGACGAATACGAACGTTCGGGATCACTTGCGGCGTCAGGAAAGCCCGGCTGCAGCTCTTGACAGGCCGCCGCTCGGGCCACAGCATCTCTGCAATGGAAGTCGCACTTTCATTCTGTGGAAGAACTGCCCGAGGTGGTTCACTCACCCAACCGGCCGCCCTGACCAAGAAGGAACCCTAATGCGAACATATCTCGACGCCACCAGGGGTCGGCGTCGCATCGGCGCCGTGCTGGCCGCGGTTGTCGTGGCCCTGGGCAGCCTCACTGCCTGCTCGGGCGGCGGAGACGAGAAGGGGTCGATCACGTACGCCGGGTTCGGCGGCACCTACCAGGAGGCCGTCAAGGCGGCGCTCTTCGACCCGTACTCGAAGGACACCGGCGTCAAGGTCCTCTACGACAGCAGCGGCTCCGACGTTGCCAAGCTGGTGCAGATGTCCAAGTCCAACTCGATGACCCTCGACCTGATCGACGCCGAGGACTCCTCGCTCGCCCAGTTCATGGCCGCCGGCGTGCTGCAGCCGCTCGACACCAAGGGCCTCAACGGATTCGCCGACCCGAGCGCGGTCACCGAATACTCGGTGCCGTGGTACACGTTCTCGCGCAACCTGTTCTGGAACAAGGACAAGGTGCCCGGTGGCCTAGATTCCTGGGCCGACCTGTTCGACACGAAGCGCATTCCAGGCAAGCGCGGCATGGTGGCGCTGCCCTGGGGCATCATCGAGGGCGCCCTGATCGCCGACGGCGTCAAGGTCGACCAGCTCTACCCGCTCGACCTGGACCGCGCCTTCGCCAAACTCGACACCATCCGCGACGACACCGTCTTCTTCACGTCCAACGGTGACCTGCAGAACGCCATCTCACAGGGCGAAATCGCGTTGGGCTACGGGAACCTCGCGCGGATCAAGAGCATCGCCAAGAGCGGCGCGGTGCCGCTGGACTACACCTGGACGGGCGCCGTCCTCTCCGTTCAGCAGCTCGTCATTCCCAAGGGAGCGCCGGACGAGCCGGACGCCCTCAACGCGATCACGTACTCGTTGAAGCCCGAGGTCCAGAAGGCGATCATGGACAAGCTCGGTTACACGCCGTCGCTGAAGTCGTTGCTCGACGGCCTCGACGCCAAGACACGCGCCGACCTTCCCGGCACCGAGGAAACCGCCAGTAACGAGACCTTCCGCATCGACGTGGACTGGTGGGCCAAGAACGGCGCGGACGTGCTCAAGCGCTGGCAGGACTGGCAGAACGCGTGACCACCACTCCGGCATCCCCAGACGTGGACCGTTCGGGGCCGGCCTCTCGCAGCGCGGGAGGTCGGCGCCGTCGGCGCGGCTGGGACCTGAGCGGGGTTCCTGCGGTCTTGGTCGTGACCCTGGTCTTCGTGCTTCCCGTCGCGATCCTCTGCCTGCGTAGCGTCACGGAACCGACCTTCGGCCTGGAGAACTTCACTCGGCTTCTTGGGCACTCCGGTTATGTCGACAACATCGTGCGGACGATCCTGATCTCCGCGGCTTCGACATTCGTGGCGCTGATCTTCGGCTACCCTATCGCGTACCAGATGGTGCACGGCGGCGTCTGGCTGCGCACCTTCCTGACGGTGGCGATCATGGCGCCGTACCTGACCTCGGTCCTGCTGCGGTCGTTCTCCTGGCTGGTGATCCTCGGGCGCGAGGGCCCGGTCAACAAGCTGATCGAGCAGTTCGGGCTGGAGCCGATCGGGATGGTCTTCACGCCGATCGCGGTCGTCGTCAGCCTCTCCCACTACCTGCTCCCGCTGATGATCCTGCCGCTGGCCGCCACGATGCGCTCGGTCGACGACTCGCGGGTGCGCGCCGCGACCAGTCTGGGCGCCGGGCCGGCCCAGGCGTTCGTCCGGGTCTATCTACCCTTGACCAAGCCTGGCATCCAAGCGGGATCGGTCCTGTGCTTCGTCTACGGCATCGGCGCGTTCGTGATCCCTGCGCTCCTCGGCGGCTCCAAGGGCAGCATGCTCGGCTCGCTGATCCACAGCGCGATCAAGCAGAGCGGCGACTACGGCCTTGCCTCGGCCGCTGCTCTCGTGCTCGGCGCCCTGGTCCTGGTCATCGTCCTCGTCTTCCAGCGGCTGACCGGGATGTCGACGACCGAGCTCGCTGGGCGGTCCGGCGCCACGGTCACCCGCTCCCCCCACGCCAAGCGCGGCGGCGGACGCGTCCTCAGGCTCGCGGGACGCGCGGCCGGCGGGCTTGACCGCCTCGGCGTCACCCGCAGCCGCAGACTGCCGAAGGTCCTGGCCGCCGCCCTCGGCGCCCTCGTGCTGGCGCCGCAGTTCATCGTCATTCCGATCTCGTTCGCCTCCACCCAGGCGCTGATCTTCCCGCCGGTCGGCTACTCGACCCAGTGGTACGCGGAATTCTTCACCGCGAGCTGGCTCGATCCGCTCGCGGTCAGCGTCCGGATCGCGCTCTTGGTGACCATCATCGCCGGAGTGCTCGGGACGCTTGCCGCGATGGGCGTCGTCCGGGGAGCGGTCCGCGGGTGGGGAGCGTCGACCTCGACCCTGATGATGCTGCCGCTGCTGTTCCCCACGGTGGTCGCCGCTGCCGGCTTCTCCATGGAGTTCGAGCGGATCGGGCTCGTCGACACCGAGCTGGGGATCGTCCTGGCCCACGTGACGCTGGCGCTGCCGTTCGTGTTCAGCGTGGTCAGCGCGGGGCTCCGCTCGCTCAACCCGGTCTACGAGCGAGCCGCTTCCAGCCTGGGTGCGAGCCGGACGGTCCAGCTGCGCCGGATCGTGCTGCCGCTGATCGCCCCGTCCATCCTGACCGCCGGCCTCTTCGCGTTCCTGACCTCGTTCGACGAATCGACGGTCGCAATCTTCCTCTCCGGCGTGCACGTCAAGACGCTCCCCAAGCGGATCTTCGAAGCGCTATCACTGGAGACCAACCCGACCGTGGCGGTGATCGCCGTCTTCGTCATGGCGTGCGCCGCTCTCATCTGGCTCGGCTATGCGCTGTTCCGCCGCCTCACCCAGATCTCGAGGAGCAACTCATGACCTCCGGCCACGGCGCGATCCACTTCGACAACGTGCGCAAGGAGTACGCCGGCCAGGTCGCCGTCGACGACCTCACCCTCACGATCGAGCCTGGTGAGTTCTTCACCGTGCTCGGCCCGTCAGGATCGGGGAAGACCACGACCCTGATGATGCTTGCCGGTTTCACGGACCCGACGTCGGGGACCATCCGCGTCGATGGCATCGACATCGCGCACGTGCCGAGCGACAAGCGCAACATCGGTGTCGTATTCCAGGACTACGCGCTCTTCCCCCACATGTCGGTCCGCGACAACCTCGCCTTCCCCCTGGAGATGCGCAAGGAGCCGCGCAAGGTTATCGCCGAGCGGGTAGACCGGGCGCTCGCGCTCGTCGACATGGCCGCCGCGGCCGACCGGTTGCCCGACCAGCTCTCCGGCGGCCAGAAACAGCGGATCGCGGTGGCGCGGGCAATCGTGTTCGACCCGGCGTTCCTCCTCATGGACGAGCCACTGGGCGCCCTCGACCGGAAGTTGCGACAGCGTCTCCAGGTCGAGCTCCGGCAGCTCCAGCAAGCGCTGAAGGTGACAATGGTCTACGTCACCCACGACCAGGAGGAGGCGATGTCGATGTCTGATCGCATCGCCTTGATGAACCACGGCCGGATCGAGCAGATGGGGACACCACGGGAGCTCTACGAGCACCCCCGGTCTGCCTTTGTCGCGGACTTCCTCGGCACCAACAACATGTTCGCGGTCCATCCCGAGGCCCCGGGGCGGCTGAGCGTCGAGAACGGCGGACTGCTGTCAGTCGACGACGGCAGGGGCGTGCCCGCCGACGCGTCTGTGGCCGCGGTGCGACCGGAGCGGATCGCGCTGACGGACATCGCAGCTGCCCCACCTTCTGGGTTCAGCCGCTGCACCGGGAAGATCACGCATCGTCTGTACCTTGGCTCGCACACGATGTACACCGTCCACTCCGAGACACTCGGCCCGGTGCGGGTGCAGATGCAGCATGATGACGGCGAGCACCCCTACCGCACCGGCGAGACAGTGGGCATGATCTGGCGGACACGCGATGTGAACGTCTTCGGCTCGCCGGCCGAAGGATGAAGGAGGATCCGGTGACCGAGCTGGCAGATGAGCCCACCGAGCAGCGCGGCGTCAGGTCGGTGATCCGTGCGCTCAACCTGCTCTCCGCGGTCGCTCGCGGGAGCCGGACGCTCACCGAGCTCGCCGGCGCGGCCGGTGTCAGCCTGAGCACCGCATCGCGGCTCTTGGCAACCCTGAAGATGGCTGACTTCCTGGAGCAGGACGGGGATGGTCAGTTCGTCCCCGGACCCGAGCTGACCGCGCTCCTGTACGCCAGCGACCAGTGGTCGGGAATCCGCAAACTCGCGGGAGAAGCCGCCGCCAGCCTCCGAGACGAGCTCGACGAGACCGTGGCGTTCTTCGTCCGCTCCGGGAATGACCGTGTCTGCATCGAGTCGGCCGAGTCCGGCAGGCTCGTGCGGAGGGTCTGCCACCCCGGTGAGCGCGGGCCGGTGTACCTCGGCGCCGCAGGTAAGGCCCTTATCGCCTTCAGCAACGCCGAGCACGGCTACCTCGGTCTGCCGCCGGGCACCGACGAGTTCAAGACAGAGTCCGGGGCCGTGCGTACCTTGGCCGATCTGCGGGCCGAATGCGCCGTCATCCGAGAACGTGGCATGGGCTACAGCGGTCGCGAGTCGACCGAGGAATCGTGGGCGGTCGCAGCGCCTGTCTTCCGGGGTGACCTCCTTCTCGGAGTTCTGGCCGTGGTCGTCCCGATGACCCGGTCGGATGAGCAATACGTCGCGACGATCCAGGCGGCTCTGCAGCGAGCGGCGGCGGCCAACAGCCGCTGAGTGCCCCACTGATCGAGTCGTCAATCGTCCTCGTCGTCGTCGAGGCGCGCCAGCCAGGTCGCCAGGCGCTCGATCGGGGTCTCGAACTCGGGGTTGAGATCGACGAACTCGCGCAGGCGCTCGGCCAGCCAGAGCATCGCCACCTCCTCCTCGCCCCGGCGCTCGACCAGCTCCTCGATGCCCCGGTCGGTGAAATACACGGTGGTGCCTCCCCAATATGGAGAAGTCCCCCGCGGCCCGGGCCGCAGGGGACTTCTCACCTTCATGTCCTATCCGAAGATCTCGTCCACGATCGCGGCGAGCTCGGCGTCGTGCGCGGCGTGCGACCCGGCCGCCGGTGAGGAGTTCGGCGTCCGCGACACCCGCCCCAGGCGACGGCCCGCGAGCGCGTCCGGCCGCTCGGTCATCTTGAGCGCCAGGTACGGCCACGGCCCCATGTTGACCGGTTCGTCCTGCGCCCACACCAGCTCGACATTGCCCGCATACCTGGCCAGCTCCGTCTTGAGCGGGTTCTCCGGGAACGGGAAGAGCCGCTCAAGCCGGACGATCGCCACATCCTGGCGGCCCGACTTGTCGCGGGCGGCGGCCAGGTCGTAGTAGATCTTGCCCGAGCAGAGCACCACCTTCGTGACGTTCGCCGGATCCACCGTCTCGTCGCCGAGCACCGGCCGGAACGCGCCCGAGGTGAAGTCCGCCGTGGCCGAGGCCGCCGCCTTGGCCCGCAGCAGCGACTTGGGCGTGAACACGATCAGGGGCTTGCGCCGGTCCGACAGCGCCTGCCAGCGCAGCAGGTGGAAGTAGTTCGCCGGGGTGGTCGGCTGCGCCACCGTCATGTTGTCCAGCGCGCACATCTGCAGGAACCGCTCGATCCTGGCGGAGGAGTGGTCCGGGCCCTGGCCCTCGTAGCCGTGCGGCAGCAGCAGCACCACCGAGGAGCGCTGGCCCCACTTCTGCTCGCCGGCCGAGATGAACTCGTCGATGATCGACTGGGCGCCGTTGACGAAGTCGCCGAACTGCGCCTCCCAGAGCACCAGCGCCTCGGGCCGCACCACGCTGTAGCCGTATTCGAAGCCGAGCGCCGCGAACTCGCTGAGCAGCGAGTCGTAGACGTAGAACTTCGTGGTGCCCTCGTTGAAGGTCTTCAGCGGGGTGTGGTCCTCGCCGCTCACCCGGTCCACCAGCACCGCGTGCCGCTGGCCGAAGGTGCCGCGGCGCGAGTCCTGGCCGACCAGGCGGACGGGGTGGCCGTCCAGCAGCAGCGAGCCGAAGGCGAGGGTCTCGCCGGTGGCCCAGTCGATCGCGTCCTCTTCGATCATCGAGCCGCGCTTCTGCAGCACCGGCGACAGGCGCGGGTGCACGGTGAAGCCCTCGGGCAGGTTGAGCTGGGTGTCGATGACCCGCTTGACGGTCTCCTGGGAGATCGCCGACTTGACGTCGTCGTGCGACCACGGGATGACCTCGTCGGCGGGCGGCTTCACCACCGCGCCCGGCTCCAGCGGCTTCCTGGACGCCTCGCGGGTCTCGGTGAAGGCCCGCTCCAGCTGCTCCTGGTAGTCGCGCAGCGCCTGCTCGGCCTCCTCCACCGTGATGTCGCCACGGCCGATCAGGGCCTCGGTGTAGAGCTTGCGGGTGGAACGCTTGGCGTCGATCAGGTCGTACATGAGCGGCTGGGTGAAGCTCGGGTTGTCGGCCTCGTTGTGGCCGCGCCGCCGGTAGCAGATCATGTCGATCACGACGTCCTTGCGGAACGCCTGGCGGTATTCGAAGGCCAGCTTGCCGACCCGCACGACCGCCTCGGGGTCGTCGCCGTTCACGTGGAAGATCGGGGCCTGGATCATCTGGGCCACGTCCGTCGCGTATACCGAGGAGCGGGACGAGGCGGGCGAGGTGGTGAAACCGACCTGGTTGTTGACCACGATGTGCACGGTGCCGCCGGTGCGGTAGCCGCGCAGCTGCGACAGGTGCAGCGTCTCGGCCACCACGCCCTGGCCGGCGAAGGCCGCGTCGCCGTGCACCAGCACGGGCAGCACGGTGAAGCCCTCCTCGCCGCGCTCCAGCAGGTCCTGCTTGGCCCGGACGACACCCTCGAGCACGGGGTCGACGGCCTCCAGGTGCGATGGGTTGGCCACCACCGAAGCGGTGATCTTGCAGCCGTTCGGCGAGACGAAGTCACCGGTCGCGCCGAGGTGGTATTTCACGTCGCCCGAGCCGTGCGCGGAGCGCGGGTCCAGGTTGCCCTCGAACTCGCCGAACACCTGCGCGTACGACTTGCCGACGATGTTGGCCAGCACGTTCAGGCGGCCCCGGTGGGCCATGCCGATGACGACCTCGTCGAGCTCCTCGGCCGCGGCCGAGCAGATCACCGAGTCCAGCAGCGGGATCAGCGACTCGCCGCCCTCCAGCGAGAACCGCTTCTGGCCGACATACTTGGTCTGCAGGAACGTCTCGAACGCCTCGGCGGTGTTGAGGCGGCTGAGCACGTGCAGCTGCTCTTCGCGGTCCAGCCGGGCGTGCGGCTTCTCCACCCGGGCCTGGATCCAGGCCCGCTCCTCGGGACCCTGGATGTGCATGTACTCGATGCCGACCGTGCGGCAGTAGGAGTCGCGCAGCACGCCCAGCACCTCGCGCAGCGTCATCAGCGGGCGACCGCCGAAACCGCCGGTGGGGAACTCGCGCTCCAGGTCCCACAGGGTCAGGCTGTGCTTGGTGATGTCCAGGTCGGGGTGCTTGCGCTGGCGGTATTCCAGCGGGTCGGTGTCGGCCATCAGGTGGCCGCGCACCCGGTAGGCGTGGATCAGCTCGATCACCCGCGCCGACTTGGCCACGTCGTCGTCGTGCGTGGCCGACACGTCCTGGGTCCAGCGGACCGGCTCGTACGGAATCCGCAGTGACTCGAAGATGTCGTCGTAGAAGTCGTCGGCCCCCAGCAGCAGCTGGTGGATCCGGCGCAGGAAGTCGCCCGACTGCGCGCCCTGGATGATCCGGTGGTCATACGTCGAGGTGAGCGTCATGACCTTGCTGATCGCCAGCCGGGACAGGGTGTCGCCGGAGGCGCCCTGGTATTCGGCCGGGTATTCCATCGCGCCGACACCGATGATCGTGCCCTGGCCGGGCATCAGCCGCGGCACCGAGTGCACGGTGCCGATCGTGCCCGGGTTGGTCAGCGAGATCGTGGTGCCCTGGAAGTCGTCCACGCCCAGCTTGCCGGACCTGGCCTTGCGCACGATGTCCTCATACGCCATCCAGAAGTGCAGGAAGTCGAGGGTCTCGGCGTTCTTGATGGACGGGACCAGCAGCTGCCGGGTGCCGTCGCTCTTCTGCACGTCGATGGCCAGGCCCAGGCCCACGTGTTCGGGCTTGAGCAGGGTCGGCTTGCCGTCCACCTCGGCGTAGGCGTGGTTCATCTCCGGCATGCTCTTCAGCGCCTGGATGATCGCGTAACCGATCAGGTGCGTGAAGGAGATCTTGCCGCCGCGCCCGCGGGACAGGTGGTTGTTGATGACGATCCGGTTGTCGATCAGCAGCTTGGCCGGGACCGCGCGCACGCTGGTCGCGGTCGGCACCGCGAGGGACGCCTCCATGTTGAGGGCGGTCCTGGCGGCGGCGCCGCGCAGCTTCTCCTCGTGCGCGCCCGCCGGAACAGGGGTCGCCGCCTTCGGCCGCTGCGGGGCAGGAGCCTGGGGGACGACCTTTGGCGGGGCTACTTTCGTCGCCGGGGGGGTCTGGGTTGCGGGAGCGGCGGCAGGGGTGGCGCCGTTGGGTGCCCCCGGGGGCGGGGCTGTCTTACCCGTCCCGTTGTAATCAGCGAAGAAGTGCCACCAGGCCTTGTCCACCGACTCCGGATCCTGGAGATACTTCTGGTACAGCTCGTCGACAAGCCACTCGTTTTGCCCGAAGCTTGCCAGCGGGTTAGACCGCGACGACTCTGACGACACGGCGGAAATCGCCCTCTTCCGCAGATCGGCGTTGATGTTAAGAACCTGTCCAAGGCTACTCGCCCGGAACAGCGAGGCGCGCCCTCTCCTACCCTATGGCTTTCACCGTTGGAGCGTCACAACCGCATCAGGCCAGGAGGCGGGTTTCGGTCCGGACATTAGGGGAGATCTCGCCCAGCAGGTTCGCCAATTCCCCGCCCGCCGCGGTCAGTTCGTCAATGGACAGGGGTTCCAGGCGCTCCAGTAGAAACACCGCGTCCACGGTCTGCTCGGTGATGCGCGTCCTGACGCACTGCCGCCAGTTCCAGCGGCGGCAGGTGACGCCCACGTCGTCCCGCCAGACCACCTCGCCGATCTCCGGCTCGCCCAGGGCCTCGTCGGAGGGCTCGTCGCCGCTCGCGCGTACCAGCCGGGCCGGGCCCGCGTAGTGTCCGGCGTCCTCGCCGCCGATGGGCAGCGCGTGCCGTACCGACACGGCGTTGTACGCGTCGACCACGAGGTTGATCTCGGGGAGCGGCATGCGGCGGATCAGGGCGTCCACCGAGGGGCGGGTGCGCTGGGGTTTCGCGCCGAAGGCGCGGTAGGCGGCGCGCCACGCCTCGATCTTCTCGTGATCGAGGGGTACGGCTCGCGCCGCCGCGTCGGCCAGCCAGGCTCGGGATCGTTCGTCGGAAGGGCCGTTGCGCAGCCCGTACGCGCCGATGACCAGCACGGCGAAGTCGGGTCGTAGTTCGCGGACGCGGTCGTCCACCCAGATGTCCTCGATCACACGACCAGGGTAGGACCCGCGGCGCCGCCGCGGGCCCTGGCCCTTTTACTTACAAGCGGCTCCGTTCAGCGTGACCAGGTCGGGGACCGGGTTCGGGCCGGGGGCGTTCTTCGCGACGAAGCCGAACTTTACGGACTTGCCCGGCTTGATCTGCTTGTTGAGGGAGATGTTCTTGGCCGTCACGGTCGCGCCGCTCTGGCTGTGGTCGGCCCCGATGGCGGCGAGGACCTTCTGGCCGCCGAGGAAGGACCACGTGAGCGACCAGCCGTTGATCGTGCTGGGACCGGTGTTCTTGATCGACACCTCGGCGGCGAAGCCCTGAGGGACCGAGCCGAGGATCTTGTAGTCGACGTCGCACTTGCCGGGTGTGGTGACCGAGCCGTCGCCCTGGTCGGCGATGAACGCCGAGATCTGGGAGAGCGGCGAGTTCCAGTTGATGGTCAGCTCGTTGGTGGACCAGGACTCGATGTCGTCGATGTAGCAGAACTGCGGCTTGCAGCCCTGCAGCTTGGTCTGGGCGACCGGGTCCTGGATGGAGGAGTTCGGGCCGCCGGACAGGGTGCCGCGCGGCGGGTTGGGCAGGTCGGGGTTGAGCTGGTGGGAGTACCAGCGGCTGTGCTGGTTCTTGGAGGCCACCTCGCCGTAGCCGGTCACGTACGACTGGTTGAGGGCGTTGCGGCCGAGGATGTAGTCGATGCCCTCCAGGACGCCGTCCAGGTACTTCTTCTGGCCGCTGATGTCGTACGCGGCGGCCATGACGGCCATGTTGTTGAGCACCAGGTTGTTGGAACCCCAGTCGAAGACGTTGTCGGCGGGGGCGTACGGCAGGCCGTACGGGTGGGCCTTCAGGGTGGCCAGGTACTTGTCGGCGCCCGCGAGGACCGAGGCGCGCACGGCCGCGCGGCCGGGGAGCGCGTTCGGGACGGTGGCCAGGTCGAGGCGGCCCAGCTGGGCGGTGGCGGCCCAGTCGAAGCCGCGCTCGCGCCAGACGTCGGCGGAGTGCAGCGGGGAGGCCAGGATGTAGTCCTTGTATTCCTTCTCGCCGGTGCTGATGTAGAGCTCGGCGGCCGCCCAGTAGAACTCGTCGGTGACGGTGTCGTCGTTGTAGGTGCCGCCGCCGTTGCCGTCGGCGGGGGAGGCCAGCACGGCGGGGTTGGCCTTGGCGGCCGTCCATGCCTTCTTCGCCGCTGTCAGGTTCTTCGCGGCGAAACTCGCGTCGTACGGGGCGAACAGGCGGGCGGCCTGGGCGGCGGTGGCGGCCAGGTTGAGGGTGGCGGCGGTGGAGACCGGGTGCAGTTCGCGCAGCTGCGGGTCCAGGTGCGGCAGCAGCGGCAGGCCGGTCCAGTTCTGGTCGTGGATCTTGTGGTGGACCATGCCGTCGGGGCGCTGCATCTTCAGCAGGAACTCCTGCTCCCAGCGGGCCTCGTCCAGCACGTCGGGGACCTGGTTGGCGCTCTCCGGGATGGTCAGGCCGCCGATGGTCTCGGCGGTGGCGGCGTTCTTGGTGCGCTCGAAGGTGCTCATCACCTGCCAGACGGAGATGCCGCCGTTGACGACGTACTTGCCGTGGTCGCCGGCGTCGTACCAGCCGCCGGAGACGTCCAGGGAGTAGTCGCAGACGCCCGGCTGGCAGGGGACGTTGGTGTCGCCCTGGTTGGGGGCCGTGCCGACGTGACCGGCCGGGCGGCCGTAGCCGGGGCGGAGGGAGTCGTCGATGGCGATGCCGCTGCGCTGGGTGTAGTAGAACTTCAGCGCGTCCAGTTTGAGCTGATCGTAGGCGGTGGCCGAGAGGTCGAACGGGCGGCTGGTCTCGCCGTCTGCGGTCAGAGTGTAGCCGGTGCCTGCTTTGGTGTACGAGCCGAAGTTGATCGAGTGCACGTTCTGGCCGGAGGAGGCGTCCACGCCGCGCGGGGTGGTCTGGCCGTGGGCGACCACGGTGCCGCCGGAGTTCTTCAGCTGCCAGGGGAGCGCGGTGGTCGCGGTGGTGACCACGGTGGCGTTCTTGGGGCCCTTGGGGAGGTAGGCGACCTGGTTGACGCGGACGCGGGGGCCGGTGTCGGGGACGTACACCTCGGGCTCGGCGCCGCCGGTGAGGGAGACGTTGTCCAGGCAGAACCGCCAGGGGGTGGCGCTGCCGCCGAGCTGGAAGGCGACCTGGCCGGTGGGGAGGTCGACGGGGGAGGTGAACGTGTAGTTGTAGGTGTTGCCGGAGACGCTCAGCTCTGGGTTGGCGGTCAGGTATGAGGTGAACGGGTCTACCGGGAGTTGGATGAGGGCGCGGGCGACTCTGGCGGGGGTGGCGGTGGCGAAGAAGGTGTAGGCGTAGGTCTCGCCGGCGACCAGGGGGATGTTGTCGAGGCCGATGATCGCGTCCCAGGGGTTGGTGGTGCCGCCGGGGACGTCGGTGCACAGCTGCCCGTTGGTGATGCCGACCGTGAGGTTGCCGGTGTTCCACCAGGGGGCGGTGGTGATGTCGAAGGTGCCGTTGGAGATCTGTTCGGGGCCTTCGGCGTGGGCGGCGGTGGGGGTCATTCCGGCGACGATGAGAGCCATCGCGGCTAATGCGGCGAGGCGTCTTCTGCGGGCTGGTTTCTTCGCTTCGGCTGGTTTCAAGGTGCACCTCGGTTGCGGGGCGTCGGCGACGTGCCAGGAGGGATGTGGGAGCGCTCCCATTACTGTGAGTCCATTGATGTTTCCAACACGTTTCCCCCGAGTCAACGAGCTCCTGGCCGCGACCCACGGTGACCGGGCGATATCCCGTTGGCTGGCATGAAAGTTTCACGATTGCAAAGAACTATTTGCAAAGGTATCTTTGCGATATGGACGAGGTCTACCACGTCAGCGACCCGCGCACCCTGAAAGCCGTCGCCCATCCCCTCCGGGTCCGCCTCCTCGGCGCCCTCCGCAACGACGGCCCCGCTACTGCCACCGAGCTGGCCGCCCGGTTGGGCGAGAGCTCCGGCGCCACCAGCTACCACCTGCGCCAACTCGCCCGCTTCGGCTTCACAGAAGAGGACCCCACCCCCCGAGACCGCCGCGAACGCCGCTGGCGCGCCCGCCACCGCTACACCTCCTGGAGCAACGCCGAACTCTCCACAACACCCGAGGGCCGCGAGGCGGCCGCGTTCATGCGCCATCGCCAGCTAGAGGTCATGACCACCTCTATCGACACGTTCCACCGCGAACACGACACATGGAGCAACGCCTGGATCGAGGCCGCCGGCATGTCCGACCACGTGGCGCGCCTCACACCCGCATCCGTCATGGCGCTGTACGAACGCGTGACGGCGCTGATCGCCGAAATGGAGGAACACGACGAGGCAGCGATCGACGCGGAACAGGTCCACGTGTACATGGGCGCCTACCCCAGACATCCGGAATCGTCCCGGTGAATCCGAAGAGGTGATTCAAATGTCCCCCCGTTCGATTCGAAGGCGTTTTGTTCTCGTGGCCTTTCTGGGCTGGTTGCCTGCTGGGCTGATGATGGCTCCGCAGGTTCTGTTGATGACCTCTCGTGGGTTGGAGTTGGCGGAGATCGGGGTGGTGTTCTCCGTTTACGGGCTGACCGTGATGGCGCTGGAACTGCCCACGGGGGGATTAGCCGATGTGATCGGGCGGCGGATGGTCGTCGTGGCGTCGGCGGTGTTCACCGTGGTTGGGCTGAGCGTGCTCGCGTTGGCGACGTCCACGGGGATGTTCGTGGTGGCCATGGTGCTCAAGGGCATAGCCAGGGCGCTGTCGAGCGGACCGGTCGAGGCCTGGTTCGTGGACGCGTTGCACGAGGCCGAAGGGCCGGAGGCGGATCTCAAGCCGGGGCTGGCGGCAGGGTCGGTGGCGGCTTCGGTCGCGTTGTGTGGCGGGGTGCTGGCCGGGGGATTGCTGCCGCTGATAGTGCCGGGGGAGTCGCTGGCGGTGCCGATCTGGGCGGGGGCCGGTGCGGGAGTCGTCCTGCTCGTGGTCGCCCTGGTGGTGCTGCGGGAGCCCGCGCGGGGACCCAAGGCGTCGCTGGGGACGGTGTTGCACGGCGTTCCCCTGGCCATACGGTCCGGATTCGGGGTGGCCGTTCGAGACCGCGGGGTCGGGCGGTTGCTGCTGGTTTCGGCCGGTCTTGGGGTGATGCTGAACACGATCGAGATGTTGACGCCGGGACGGCTGGCCGTACTGACCGGGGGAGTGGAGACCGGCAGCACCGCCTACGCGCTCGTCGCCGCGGTCGGTTTCGCCGCGAACGCCGCGGGCGGATCGCTGGCGCCCTGGTTCGCACGGCGTTTCGCCACCTCGGAACGGGCCGCGATAGCCGGAACGATCGCGACCGCACTGGCCGTGGGCGGCCTCGCGGCTTCGGTCGCCCTGGCCGGAGCCGCCGGCATGATCGGCGCCGGATCCGGATACATCCTCATCTTCGCCGCTCTGGCTCTGAGCGAGGTCATCCGCATGGAACTCCTCCATCGCCGCGTCGTCTCCGGCCTGCGCGCGACCGTACTCTCCGTGAACTCGCTCCTGCTCCAAGCGGGCGGCACCCTCTCCGCCGTCGCCCTCGGCGCCCTCGCCGCCACCGAGGGCGTCGCCTGGGCTTGGGCGGTCTGCGCCGCCGTCATGCTCCTGCTGGCCCTCCTGTACGTACGCCTCCCCGCCCCCCGAATAGAACGATGTTCTGCCGACGAGGCACAATCGACGGCGTGACCAAATTGGCGAAACCCGCGAACCCCTCCCAACGGGATGCCTGGCTCGACAAACGACTCCCCGACGTCGAGCAGGTCCGCCCCGGCCTCTGGTCGATCCCGGTGCCGATCCCGATCAACCCCCTCCGCTACGTCCTGGTTTACGCCCTCGAGCACCCCGGCGGCGTCACCATCATCGACGCCGGCTGGAACACCGACGAGGCGTACGACGCGCTGGCCGCCGGACTGGCCACCGCCGGATACCAGATCACCGACATCCAGGCCGTCCTGGTCACCCACATCCACCCCGACCACTACGGCCTGGCCGGACGCATCCGCGAGAACACCGGCGCCTGGATCGGCCTCCACCCCGCCGACGCCGCCCTCGTCCACGACCGCTACGACGAGTCGGCCATCGACGACCTGGTCGCCCGCGAGGGCGCGCTCCTGCGCCGCTGCGGCGTCCCCGACCTCACCGCCCAGGAACTCGCCGGCGCCTCCATGATGATCAGACACCTGGTCACCATGGCCGTCCCCGACCGCCTGATCGAAGACGGCCAGCACCTCGACATCCCCGGCTGGAACCTCCAGGCCCGCTGGACCCCCGGCCACTCCCCAGGCCACCTCTGCTTCGTGGAACCCACCCGCCGCCTCCTCTTCTCCGGCGACCACGTCCTCTCCAAGATCACCCCAATCGTCGCCGTACACCCCCAATCCGCCCCCAACCCCCTCGCCGACTACCTCGACGCCCTTCGCACGATCGCCAAACTCGACATCGCCGAGGTCCTCCCCGCCCACGAGTACCGTTTCACCGACCTCGCCGACCGCGTCAACTACGTCGTCGGCCACCACGAGGACCGCCTGGCCGAGGTCGCCACCACCGTCGGCGAGTCCGACGGCATGACCTGCTGGGACCTGGCCTCCCAACTCACCTGGTCCCGCCCCTGGGAGACGATCCCCCCATTCATGCAGCGCTCCGCCAACAACGAGACCCTCGCCCACCTGGTCTGGCTCGAACTCGACGGCAAACTGACCCGCACCCCAGGCGAGCCCGACCTCTGGCACCGCACCCGCTGAAACGGGCTAATTTGACGCGATGATTGCGTCACCATATCATTGCTGCATGCTCTTTCCTACGCCCGCCCTCAGTCGTGAAGACGACCAGGTCGTGGCTGAAATCGAGGCCATGCGACACGAGTTGCGGCATCAATTGCGCAACACGCCGGCCAAATGGACGGAAGGCCTGCGGAAATTCCTCACCGCTGACGCCGTCGCCGCGTCCAACTCCATCGAAGGGTTCCGCGTGTCCACGGTGGACGTGGAAGATCTCATGGACGGAGAACGCGACGTCGAGGTCTCTGAGGTGAATCGAGAAGAGACCCTCGCGTACCAGCGGATGATGACCTACATCCAGACGCTCCACGACGCGACGGACTTCTCCTACAGCAAAGGGCTGCTCAATGGGCTGCACTGGATGCTGCAGGGCCACCGTCACAGCATCCGCAAACCGGCGGGCCAGTGGCGCAGGGGCCCGGTCTATGTCACCGACCCGCGCGACCCCGGCATCGCCGCCTACACGGGTCCGGATGCGGAAGAAGTCCCCGCCCTCATGGCCGAACTGGTTGACTGGCTGAACACCGACGACGGTTCCCATGCCCTGGTCCGAGCGGCGATGGCTCACCTGCATCTGGTTTCCATCCACCCCTGGGCGGACGGGAACGGCCGTATGTCGCGCTCCTTGCAGACCCTGATGATCGCGCGGGAGGGTGTCCTCGCGCCGGAGTTCTCCTCTATCGAAGCCTGGCTCGGGCGCCCAGGGAACACCTGGGAGTACTACCGCGAACTCGCCCTGCGCGGTCCCCGCTACCTCCCCGACCAGGACGTAACCGACTGGATCCGCTTCAACCTGACCGCTTACCACCAGCAGGCCCAAACGGTTCAAGGCCGCGTTGACCGATCCCGCGTTGTCTGGGGAATCCTCTCCGACTTCGCCGAAACCGCCGCCACCGACGAACGAATCGTCTCCGCCCTCTACGACGTGGCGATGTTCGGCCGCGTCCGCCGTTCTCGCTACGAGCACGCCGAAGGCCTGAGCTTGCAACAGGCCCAGCGCGACCTCCGCGACCTCGTGACCTCCGAGGTCCTCACTCCCGTCGGACGCACCCGTGCGCGCATGTACGTAGCCGGTCCGCACTTCCCCGAACAAGCCCTAGAGGTAGCTCGCACCCCCATGACGCTGACGCATCCGTACCAGGCTGATCGTTAACAGGGGCCGCCCTGCTCATCCGTATCAAATCCAACCCATGGAGGCGGGCGAGGGGATGGATTTGATACATGTGCGGCGATCGAGAGGGCGGCCTTGCTGGTGTACCGCGGTGAGCAGCCAGATCCGCAGCGTGCTTGTCCCGTGCACCAAATCCTCCGCACTGATGCTGGTTATGCGGTGGATTTGACGCATGTCCGTACCTGGCTGGCTAAAGCATCGCCTGCATGGAGGCGGATGCCTGCTGGCCGAGAGTTGTCGGCTGGAGGTACGGCTGTTCGGTCATGATGGTGTCCCAGTTGTCGCGGATGGATTCCATCGTGAGGTCGTCGGTACGCCAGCCGGGGCCCTCGGCGACGAATACGCGGGCGACTCGGCCGCCGCCGACGCTGAAGACCTCGCCGGAGGTTTCGCAGGATTCGTGGGCGAGGAAGGCGACCAGAGGGCTGATCGCGTCGACGGTGAACTTGGCTTCGAATTCGGCGGGGAGGAGGGCCTCGGTCATGCGGGTCCAGGCGATGGGGGCGATCGCGTTGGCCTTGATGTTGGCGCGGGCGCCTTCGATGCCGAGGGTCTTGGTCAGGCCGACCAGGCCCATCTTGGCCGTGGAGTAGTTGGCCTGGCCGAAGTTGCCGAACAGGCCGGCGGGGGAGGAGGTGTTGACGATCCGGCCGTACGCCTGCTCTTTCATGTGCGGGAAGGCCGCCCGGCTGACCAGGAACGAGCCGCGGACATGTACGGCGAGCACGCTGTCGAACTCCTC
The DNA here is from genome assembly GCF_009687865.1 of Acrocarpospora macrocephala. GTDB lineage: Bacteria > Actinomycetota > Actinomycetes > Streptosporangiales > Streptosporangiaceae > Acrocarpospora > Acrocarpospora macrocephala. The sequence continues at coordinate 57,707 of NZ_BLAE01000045.1, read as the reverse complement.
GACCGACATCTTGCCCAGCGATTTGTCGCGCAGGATCCCGGCGTTGTTGACGACCACGTCCAACCGCCCGAACGTGTCGACGGCGGCCTGCACGATCGCCTCCGCGCCCTCGGGGGTGGCCACGTTGTCGGCGTTCGCGACCGCCTTGCCGCCGTTCTTGGTGATGAGCTCGACGACCTCGGCCGCGGGGCCCGCGGACGCGCCGGAGCCGTCCAGCGCGCCGCCCAGATCGTTGACGACGACCGCGGCCCCGCGTTCGGCCAGCAGCAGCGCGTGCGCCCGCCCGAGCCCGTGCCCGGAACCGGTGACGACCGCGACTTTCCCGTCGAATCTGAGCTCGGACATGCGCCCACCCTCCACGAAGAGAACAAGATTCTAGTCAGGCTGAACCCTATCAAGAGCGCTGGGGCCCACAAATGGGTCGTTGCGGATAGTGATCGGACGAGTAAATTCCTGCTATAGTTTCGGCTTCGCCAGGGCGTGGGGCTACCGGCGACACCCCTCCCCAGCATGCCCTCCGCCCGGCTTGGCTCCCCAGCGGCCAAGCCCGTCGCGCCGGAGGCGCGGCCATAACCCAGTCTGGAGGCTCTGCATGCCCCGTCTGCGCGTGGTCCAATGGGCCACCGGAGCAGTAGGCGGCTACGCTCTGCGCAGCGTCATCACCCGGCCGGAATTCGAACTCGCCGGCGTGCTCGTCTACGACCCGGACAAGGTGGGCGTCGACGCGGGCTCGCTGATCGGCCTGGACCCGGTCGGCGTGACCTGCACCGACGACGTGGAACAGATCCTGTCCCTGGACGCCGACTGCGTCCTGCACATGCCCCTCCCCGCGTCGTACTTCGGCGGCGACCACGCCACCGACGTCGAGACGATCTGCGCCCTGCTGTCCTCGGGCAAGAACGTTATCACCACGACCGGCTTCGTCTACCCCGCCGCGTACGGCCCCGGCGTGGTCGAACGCCTCGAAGCCGCCTGCGCGGAAGGCGGCACGACACTCCACGGCACCGGCATCAACCCCGGTTTCGTCAGCGACCTCCTCCCGCTGGCCCTGACCGGCCTCTCCTCCCGCCTGGACCACATCTACGTCCGCGAATCCTCCGACTACCGCGGCCACCCGTCCCGCCAGATCGTCACCGACCTGATCGGCTTCACCCGCTCCGCCAAGGATTACGCCGCCGCCGTCCGCCCGTTCCGGGCGTTCCAGCGCGCCCTCTTCGCGGAAAGCGTGCAGCTCGTCACCACCGCCCTGAATGTACGGCTCGACGAGATCGAGGAGAGCGACGAGTTCGAACTGGCCACCGAAGAGTTCGAGATCGCCGCCGGAACGGTCCTCCCCGACACCGTCTGCGCCTCCCGCTGGACCTTCAGCGGCCTGATCCGCGGCCGCCCCTTCATGACCGTCGAATGCGTCTACAAAGCCGACGCCACCAAGGTCCGCCGCTGGGCCGACCCCGGCTTCGCCATCCACATCGAAGGCCGCCCCACCATCGCCCTCACCATCGACGAGGTCAGCCACGGCCTGGCGGGCGCCGCGGCCCACGCGGTCAACTCGATCACGTCGGTCTGCGCCGCCCCACCAGGCATCCGCACCATGCTCGACCTCCCCCTAGCCATCGGCCGAGGCACCGCCCGCCTGGCCTGAACCGGTGGGAGAACCACCTAGCGCGGTTGGAAATCTCCGAATCGGCCTTGGTGGTAAAGGAGTGGGCGCCCGTCGCCGCCGGCGGTGGCCACCACGAGGCCGACCACCAGGATGTGGTCGCCGACCTCGCTGGTGTGGTGGGCGCGGCAGACGAGGTGGCTGGCGACCTCCTCGAGTAACGGGACGTCCGCCAGACCGGGTGACCATCGGGTCGGCGCGGCGAACCGGTCCACGCCCTTGCGCGCGAACCTCGCGGCCAGCTCCACCTGATGGCTGGCGAGCACGTTCACCGCGAAATACTCGGCTTTGCTGAGGGCGGGCCAGGTGGTGGAAGCCTGATCGACATAGAAGGAGACCAGCGGCGGAGCAAGACTGACCGAGGTGAAGGAGGTCGCGGTCAGCCCGACCGGCTCGCCGCCCGGCCGCGCCGTGACCACGACGACTCCCGCCGCATGGGCCGCCAACGCCTGCCGGAACTCCTCAGGCCCGATCGGAACCTCCCCACCGGCGGGCCGGACTTCCTCGGATCCGATCGAAGCGTGGGATTCCCCTTCCTCACCGACACGCCGGAACTTCCTGCCGCGGCCACCCTGCTCCGGAACGGACACCAGTCGAAGATGGCTGGCTGGCGGTTGCTCGTCGGGGGCCGCGGTCATGTGAGCACCTCCGTATGTCTGGTCAGTTGCGGTATCACCGTGTCCGCCCAAGCGGCGAGAAGCTCGTCCAGGTCCGGAATGCGCGACTCCAGGACGACCAAGCCGGGAGTGGGGACGGCCGCGCCCAACTCGACCAGGAGCGGGCGGAAGTGGACTTCGACGGCCAGGGAGTGTTTCGGATCGCCCAAGACCAGGAGCGGCAGGGCGACCTTCCCGGCAAGCGCTTGGCTGGGAAGTTTGTCGAGAAAGGACTTGAGGAGCCCGGTGTAGGTGCCTTTGTAGGTCGGGCTGGCCACGACGAGGATCGACGCGTCAAGAAGGAGTTCCAGCGCGACCTCAACGCCCGGCGAAGGCTCTGGGGAGAACAGGGCAGGGGCCAGCCCCGACAGATCCACGACATCGCCCGCCTCGACCCCCAGCCGGTTGGCGAGCGTTTCGGCGGCTTTGGTGGCGACGGTCAGCGTACGGGAGCCGCTGCGCGGGTTGCCGACCACGGTCACGATGCTCATCAGACCCCCGCCAATTCCGCGTAGCGGTTCGCCGGACGGGCCAGTCCGTAGTTCTCGCGGAGGGTACGGCCCTCGTATTCGTACCGGAACAGACCACGCGCCTGGAGCACAGGCACGACATGATCGACGAAGTCGGCCAGCCCGCTGGGGAGCACCGGCGGCATGATGTTGAAGCCGTCGGCCGCGCCCTGCTCGAACCATTCCTGGATCTGATCGGCGATCAGCTCCGGGGTCCCGGCGAGGACACGATGCCCGCGCCCACCCGCCAATCGGGCGATCAGCTGCCGAAGAGTGAGGTTGTCCCGCGAAGCCAGATCGAGCACCAGCTTGACCCGGCTCTGCTGCCCCTCGGTTTCGGGCGATATTTCCGGCAACGGTTCATCGAGCGGATGATCGGACAGATCGACCCCGAGAATGGTGGACAGCTGCGCCACGCCGTACGCCGGAATGATCAGCTCCTCGAGTTCGCGCTCCAACCGAAGTGCTTCCCGCTCAGTGCTCCCGATGATGGGCGAAATCCCAGGAAGAATCACGACGTCCTCCGGCCTGCGTCCGGCGGCGATCGCCCGAGCCTTGATGTCCGCGTAGAACTCCTGCCCTTCGGCCAGGGTCTGCTGCGCGGTGAAGACGGCCTCCGCGTGCCGGGCGGCGAAATCCTTGCCATCCGACGAGGACCCCGCCTGCACGATCAGCGGGTGCCCCTGCGGCGGCCGCTGCGTGTTGAGCGGACCCTTGACGGCGAAATGCGGACCCGAATGCTCGACCGCGTGAATCTTGTCGGTATCGGCGTAGATGCCGCTCTCCCGATCCTTGACGACCGCATCGTCCTCCCAGCTGTCCCACAATTTGGTGACAACATCGAGGAACTCATCGGCACGCGCGTATCGATCCCGATGCGCCGGTCGTTCAATCCCGAAATTGTGGGCTTCGGCCTCGCTCGCCGAGGTGACGATGTTCCACCCGGCCCGCCCGTTGCTGATGTGATCCAGCGAGGCGAACTTGCGCGCCAGATGGAACGGTTCGTTGTAGGTCGTGGACGCGGTCGCGATCAGCCCGACGTGCTCGGTGACGGCGGCGATGGCCGACAGCAGCGTCAGCGGCTCAAGCCCGCCGAGCGCGTTGTGCCGGACATTTCCCCACAAGGCAACCCCGTCGGCCAGGAAGACCGAATCGAGCTTCCCCCGCTCGGCGATCCTGGCCAGGTTCTGGAAGTGTTTGACATCGGTGACCAGCGCGGGTTCGGTCCGAGGATGCCGCCAGGCCGCCTCGTGGTGACCCACACCCATCAGGAACGCGTTGAGATGAAGCCGGCGGGGGCTCACGTGATCCTCCAGGTCGAGAAGCGCCGCTCCAACGTGACGAGCAGCTGGTTGAACAACAATCCGAGCAAGGAAATGGTGATGATTCCGGCGTACATGTCGGGGATGCGGAAGTTGAACTGAGCGGCGTTGATCAGGTATCCGAGGCCCGCTTTCGCCCCGACCATCTCGGCGAAGAGCAGCACCAGAATCGAGTACGCCCCAGCCAGCCGAACCCCCGTGAAAATGGTCGGAACAGCGGCCGGAAGGATCACCTTCTGGAAGAGCCGCAGCGGCCCCAGACCCATCGACCGCGCGGATTTGATCAGGAGCGCGTCAACGGTCTTCACGCCGCTGATCGTGTTGAGCAGGATCGGCCAGGCGCAGGCGTACAGGACGAAGGTGATTTTCGCGGTCTCGCCCAGGCCGAGGATCAGCGTGAACACCGGCAGCAGCGCGACCGCGCTGGTGTTCCGGAAGAGTTCGAGCAGGGGTGTGAGGAAGTCGGCGACCGGTTTGTACCAGCCGATCAGCAACCCGAGCGGGATCACGGTGACGATCGCCAGCGCGAATCCGGCCAGCGACCGCCCGAGCGAGGCACCCACGTGCTCGCCGAGTTCGCCCTTGAGAGCCAGTTCATACCAGGCGCCCACCACCTCGGACAGCGGCGGCAGGAACACCCGGTCGACGACACCCAGGCGCGGAAACGTCTCCCAGACGACCAGCAACAGCGCCACGGCGGCCGACCGCCGTCCCAGCGAGGTGACCTTCCGGATCACTCGCCGGAGGCGGGTGTCACCAGAGACCGGCGGCCCTTCCGGCTCGGCCTCCTCCTCTGGATCCGCGTCATCGTCAGGCAGGTCGTACCAGTGCACGTCCCCGGGAAATTGCTCGGATTTTTCGGGACTCGGGGTGGATTCTGTGGCGAGGGCGGTGCCCTTGTTGTCAGCCAACGGAGAGCACCTCGTCCCGTCGGGCCGCGGCGACCTCGTCGCGCAGCAGCGTCCAGATGTGATGGCGGTATTCACCGAATCGCGGATCAGCGCGCAGATCCCCGGCCCGCGAGTCGAACGTGACGTCGATGATCTGCTTGATCCGCCCCGGCCGCGAGGTCATGATCGCCACCCGCTGCCCCAGGTACACGGCCTCGTCGATGCCATGCGTGATGAAGACGATGGTCTTGCCGGTCTTCTCCCAGATGCTCAGCAGTTCTTCCTGCAGCGACTCCCGCGTCTGCGCGTCGAGCGCCGCGAACGGCTCGTCCATCAGCAGCACCTCGGGATCGAACGCGAGGCTGCGCGCGATGGCCACCCGCTGCCGCATCCCCCCGGAAAGCTCATGCGGATACCGATCCGCGAACCCACCCAACCCGACCAGATCGAGAAAGTGCCGCGCCCGTTCCTCCCGCTCCTTCCCCGGTACGGCTTTCGCCTCCAACCCGAACTCGATGTTGGCCTGCGCCGTACGCCACGGAAACAGCGCGTACTGCTGGAACACGACGCCACGATCGAGCCCGGGCCCGTTGATCGCACGACCGTCCAGCTGCAGCGTCCCGCTCGTCGGCGTGGTCAGCCCCGCGATCAGATCGAGCAGCGTGGACTTGCCGCAGCCGCTGGGCCCGACCAGGGTGAGGAACTCCCCGGCCCGGACATCCAGATCGATCCCCTCAAGCGCGGCGAACGGCCGCCCCTCGCCGCGCACCTGAAAGGTCTTCCCCACACCCCGGATCGTGATCTTGTTCACTTGACGCTCCCGGTCGCGTACGGATTGAACTGGTTGGTGTACACGTCGCCGACCTTCACCTGACCCGGCTTGAGCTCACCCTCACGCTCCAGCCAGTCGATCCACGTCTGGAACTCCCGGTCGGCGATCAGGCCGCCCTTGGAGGAGACGCCGAAGCTCTTCCAGTACCCGATGGCCGAGACGTCCTCGTTCCGCCCACGCTTAGCCGCGATATCCCGAAATTTCGCGATAACTTCGTCGCGGCTGTGCTCGCGGGTCCACTCGATCGCCTTCGCGACGCCTTCGCCGAACTTCTTGGCCGCCACCGGATTCTTCGCGATGAAGTCCTCGCGCAGCACGTACGTCCCGGCATTGAAGGGCCCGAGCAGTTCGGTGTCGCTGAACAGCAGCCGGATGCCACCCCGCTCCAGCGCCTTGTCCCGCAGCACGCCGGTCAGCGCGCCCACATCGATCTGCCCGCCACGCAGCCCCTGCTCGGTGTTGACCGGAGGCACCACCACCAGCTCGACCTGCTTGACCTCTTCAGGCGTGAGCCCACCCCGCTTGAGATATTCCTTGATCACTGCCTCGGCATGCGCCCCGAGCGTATTGACGCCGATCTTCTTTCCGAGAAGATCCCGCGGACCCTTGATCGGACTGCCTTGCGTCACCCAGAACCCGCTGAAGGTGTCCGGGTCACTGCCGTAATAACTGACGACCGCCTTGATCGGCGCCCCACTGGCCCGAAGCTTGACGACCGCCCCATTGAACGCGCCGCCAAAATCCGTTTCCCCGGTCGCCGCCGACTGAATATCCTGCGGCCCGCTGATCGTGTTGCCGATCCACTTGAGCTTGATGGGAGCGAGATAGCCGAGCTCCTCGGCCAACTCGGGAAGGGTAACGGCCCCGACACTGCCCTGATACCGCAGCTCGGTGACCTCGTCTCCGCCGGAACTCCCGCACCCCGCGAGGGCCACGGCTAAGACTCCGGACACAAGGACTTTCCTGAAGTTGTTCATTTGGGTTTCCTGTACGCATCGCGATTGAAAGGGGTCGAAGCGATCAGTCGCGGCGGCAACACTGGGCGCTGGCGACGTGCCCGTGATCCACGTGCACACGCCGCGTCAGGTACAGGTCCTTGCTCATACTCAGCACGCTAACCAGCGACCTGCGCTAAGTCAATATTTCCTACCTGATATGAAGGAAATACCTCAAGCGGGCGACTCGGCCGCGATCCCGTGCCATTCGGTCAGCAACACGGTGGCATCGTCGTTCAGCCGCCCGTCATGGTAGGCGAGGATGCTGGTGATCAGGCGGCGCAGGGTCTCCGGCACCGGCAGGCCGGCACTGGTGTGCTTGATGATGAAGTCCACGAAACGCGCCAGCCCGAACTCGCGGCCCTGCGCGGCGCCCGCCTCGACGATGCCGTCGGTGTAGATCAGCAGCCGGTCACCGGGCTCCAGCTGCTCCGTACACACCGTGACGGGCACGCCCAGGTCCAGGCCGAGCGGGTGGGCCGCCGAGCAGTCGAGCGAGGTGCTCCACCGCCCGCTGCGGATCAGCACCGGCGGCGGATGACCGCGGCTGACCCAGGTGAGCTGCCCGGTGCGCAGGTCGAGCTCGGCGATGACGGCGGTGACGAACCGGGTGCCCGGCCCGAACTCGCTGATCAGGGTCCGTTCGATCGCCTCACTGTTGGCGGCCAGATCCATACCCTGGCGACGATGGTTCCGGCAGGCGGCCATGGCCAGACTCGCGGTCAGCCCCGCCGAGACGTCGTGGCCCATCGCATCGAAGACCGCCAGGTGCATCGTGTCACCGGACAGGGCGTAGTCGAAGACGTCCCCGCCGACCTCGTAAGCCGGCTCGATGACCCCGCTGACCGTCACCTCCGGCGTGGCGAACGTGAGCGGGGGAACCAACCGCCACTGCATCTCGGCCGCCACGTTCATCGCCCGGGTCCGCACCAGCTGGGCATAGGTGTCGCTGTGCGCGCGCTGACTGACCAGCAGCAGCGCCACCAGCGCCGCCAGGTGCCTGGCCGCGTCCGGCAGTTCCGCCCCGGCGGCGGTCACCCGCATCACGCCCAGCCGTTCCGTCCCGTCAAGCAACGGCACCCACCAATGCTGCCGCTCCCCACCACCGTTCTGCGGCAGCGCCCTGACCTCCTGGAACGCACGCCCGGCCAGGGTGGCATCGATCCGCAACTCGGCGCTCTGCCCCTCCGCGGCGCGGGCGGGCGTCCCGGAAGCCGCCAGCAGACTCAGAACGGCCTGCTGAAGGTCGGCCAGATAGATCAGCGCCCCACCAAGATCCGCTTGGTCCCCATATTCGGCCACCAACTCAGGCAGCCGCTCCACCGTGATCAGATGGCTGGCATCCAGCAACCCCGTCAGCATGCGTTCCAGCCCAGTCAGCCCAGCCATGGCCTCAGCCCCCGCCCGGCCTAGTACCGCACCCGTCCGACCTCCATCATCTCCCACCACCCCCCGGGCGCTCACGACCGGCTCGACCATCCGTGCCTGCTATCGTCCGTAACTCGCTCTGTTCCAAGGCGTGGTTCGCTTCAATCAGACAGGACGCCCTCCATGTCCCGCGATGCCCGTAGCGGTCCGCCGCCCCGCGCTGACCAGCCGCTTCGCCTGATCGTGACAGGCGGCGGCACCGGCGGCCACACCTACCCCGCGCTGACCGTCGTGCGGACCCTGCAGGCCCGCCTTGCCGCCGAAGGGCAGGAGCTCACGGTGATCTGGGTCGGCACGCACGGGGGCCTGGAGGCCCGGGTCGCCGTCGAACAGCGCATCCCCTTCGCCGCGGTAGCCACCGGCAAGATCCGCCGCTCCGCGAACCCTCTCAAGCTCGTCTCCCCATCGAACATCAAGGACATGGGACGCGTCCCACTCGGGGTCGCCCAGGCCCGCCGTATCATCGCCGGCTTCGGCCCGGACGTCGTGCTCGCCACGGGCGGCTATGTCGCCATCCCCGTCGGCCTGGCCGCGAAGATGTGTGGCCGCCCCCTGGTCGTGCACGAGCAGACCGTACGGCTGGGCCTGGCCAACCGGATCCTGGCGCGCGCCGCCACCACCATGGCGGTCTCCGCACCGTCGACGCTGGACCTGATCCCCGAGTCGGTGACCGCCCGCGGGGCGGTCGTCGTCACCGGCAATCCCGTACGCCCCGAACTACTGACCGGCCAGCCGAGCAGGGCGCTGGAGGCGCTCGGGCTACACGCCTTCGACCTGTCCCTGCCCACGGTGTACGTCACGGGCGGAGCCCAGGGATCTCAGCAGATCAACACCCTCGTCCAAGCCGTCCTGCCGTGGCTGCTCGCCCACGCCAACGTCATCCACCAGGCCGGGACGGCAACCCTCGACGAAGCCCGCCGGCGCGCCGCCACTCTCCCGCCCGAGCTGGCTGCCCGCTACCACGTGACCGCCTTCGTCGGGGCCGAACTTCCAGACGTGCTCGCGTTGGCCGATGTCCTGATCTCTCGCAGCGGTGCCGGAACGATCGCCGAGGTCACCGCGCTGGGCAAGGCCGCGGTGTTCATCCCCCTCGCCAACTCCGCGGGTGGCGAGCAGGCGCACAACGCCCGCCACCTCGCCGCCGCCGGCGCGGCCGTCGCGCTCCTTGACGAGGCCACCCCAGACGCCCTGCGCGAGGCGGTGGCCCCGCTGCTGGCCGACCCCGCCCTACGCGCGCAGATCGCCGACCGCGCGCGCACCCAGGGCCGACCGGACGCGGCCGAGCGGCTCGCCGACGTCGTCTTATCCGCCGCCGGCCGGTAACGACGACCTGGCCAGCGTGAGCACCGACTGGTACACCCGTCTCGAAAAAGGCCATATCACCGGCGTCTCCGAGGACGTCCTGAACGCCGTCTCCCGAGCCCTGCAGCTTGACGACGCCGAACGTGCCCATCTGTTCGACGTGGCCCGTGCGGCTGGTGCCGGGCACCGCCCCCGTCGCCCCGCCCACAAGGTCCGGCCCGGGCTCAGGGCTGGGCTCTGACCTGGTGTGAGGAACCTTAGAGTGGCGAACTGATGGAGCCCAGAGGTGTCGGGCTGTCCAGGAAGCCAGGGGTTTCGCCAGTGGATCTTGCTCAATCTTGGTTGTGGCTAGGTGCCGATGCGTTTTCCAAACACCAGCTAGCGGGCGGGTTTTCCCCAGGTCAGCGAGTACCGGCGGAGCACGTGCCGGCGGTAGCGCATGCCCGGTAGCAGCCGCCGCGCCGCGGCCCGCACCTGTCCGTAGCTCATCTGTGGGTCGGCGATCGGCATCCCCTCCGGGCCGTGCGCGCGGCGCAGCACTTTGATGATCCGCACGACGGGGGCGGCCGCGATCGTCGCTGCCCACTCCGCCGGGGTCGTCTCGCGGGCCAGGCCGACCACCACCAGCGTGCCGCCGGGGCGCAGCATCTGGCGCATGCGGGTGAGGGCCGCCTCGAAGTCCATATGGTGGATCGTGGATACCGAGCAGATGAAGTCGTAGCTCGCGGCAGGGAGGTCGGCGATAAGGAAGTCGCCCTCGACGAAGGTGAGATCCGGGTGGCCGGAGGCGAGTTCACGGGCGCGGGCGATCATCTGTGGCGAGTTGTCGATGCCGGTGACGCGCTTTGCCCGCCCGGTCAGCTTCCGGGCGAGCAGACCGTCCCCGCAGCCGACGTCCAGCGCATGGCCGCACCCCCGGGGAACGGCGCGCAGGATGCCCGGATGGCGGGCCACATTGGTGTTCCAGTAGGGCTTCGGGTCGGCCTGGCGCATCGGATCATCGTAGGGGCATGGCAACGCCTCGGCCGGTCGCATCCTCTGGTTCTCACAAACGGTCCTTCACCCGGACCGACACCCGATCAGCGCGAGGTTGGACTCGGCCTCAGCGATGTCGGTGATGTTGCCCCGGCGTGAGATCGGAAGGTCGGAGAACCGGGCGAACTCCATCGCGATCATCTTCGGGGTGGCCGCAGGCGGGACGGTGATGTAGACGACCGGGATGTCGCCGACCGAGCGTGGATGGCGGCGCGCCGGTGGATCACTTCGACGGTCTTGCCGAGCTGGGTGAGCGCGATGGTCTTGCCGGGTGACCAGGCCGCCGGTGTCCGCCAGGCGCACTGCCATGCCCGATGCCGCGATCACCGTGTGCAGCGTCCCCGCCAGCCGTACTCGATGCATCAGATTGGATGAGAATGCGATCTATGCAGCTTTCAGAGCAGCTTCGTCGGCTAATTCAGCAGGACGCTTCCTGGTCGGCCGATCATGAAGGAGCCAGTGGTACGGCCCTGCGGGTCGTCTCGGGGTCGAAGGTCTTCTACGTCAAGCACGGTCCTCTCGCCGGGGCTGAGCACCTGCGATTGGGTTGGCTGCACGGACGTGTCTCCATCCCTGAGGTGGTTGCCTTCGAAGACCCCGTTCTTGTTCTTGCCGATGTGGGCGCTCCGTCGCTGGAAGCCGCCGCGCCCGCCGACGTGGGGGCCGTGCTGGGCCGGACGCTGCGCATGCTGCACGAGTTGCCCGTCGCTGAATGCCCTTTCGATGGTCGGCTGTCAGCGGTTCTCGAACGTGCTGGGGCCAACGTTCGGGAGGGCCTCGTGGATCCGGACGACTTCGACTCCGACCATCTTGGGCTGACCCCTGAGGTGATCTACGAACGGCTGCTGGCCGCGCGTCCCGGCGTTGAGGACCTCGTCGTCGCGCACGGGGACTACACCCTCTCGAATGTGCTGCTGCCTGTCTCGGGAGAGCCTGTGGTCATCGACGTCCCGGCATTGGGTGTGGCCGACCGGTACCGTGACCTCGCCATCGCTCATCGGGATTTGTCCGAGGATCACGGCCCGGCGGCGTGGGAGGGGTTCCTTTCCGCCTACGGCCTTGTCGACCATGTCGAGGTAGAGCGGTTGTATTACTACCGGCTGCTGGACGAGCTTCTCTGACCCAGGACAGTCACCAAGCGAAGAGCCCCGGCCTGGTGACCGGGGCTCTCGCGTCATTGGTTAGCTGCCATAGACCTCGAAGGCGAAGAGGGAGTAGCCCCAGGCCGTGCCTCTGGCGGTGCCGTTGATGCGGACGTATCTCGCGGAGTTCGACAAGCCGGTGTGGTCGTCGACGCCGCCGTTCTCACCGGTGACCGTCTTGATGGTCGACCAGGTCGTGCCGTTGGGGGAGGTCTGGATCTGGTAGGCCGAGCCGTAGGCCGCCTCCCAGCTCAGCCGTACCCTGCTGATGGTGTAGGTCTGGCCCAGGTCCACCTGGATCCACTGCGGGTCCGAGAAGGCGCTGGACCAGCGGGTGGTGGCCGAGGCGTCCACCGCGTTGGCGGCCGGGAACTCGGCGCTTTCGACGCTGGAGGCGACGGCGGGCTTGTTCAGGGCCACGTTGGTGGGAGCGGGCGGGCCGCCGGAGCCGTACACCTCGAACTCCCAGAGGGAGTAGCCCCACGCGGTGGCGCGGGTGGTGCCGAGGATGCGGACGTATCTCGCCGTTCCGGTCAGGCCGGTGTGGTCGTCGATGCCGCCGTTCTCGCCGGTGACCGTCTTGATCGTGCTGAACGTGGTGCCGTCGGTCGAGGTCTGGATCTGGTAGGCGGAGCCGTAGGCGGTCTCCCAGTTCAGGCGGACCCGGTTGATGCTGTAGGACTGGCCGAGGTCGACCGTGATCGACTGCGGGTCGCTGAAGGCGCTGGCCCAGCGGGTGGTGGCGGAGCCGTCGACCGCGTTGGAGCCGACGTAGGCGGCCTCGGTGCTGGTGACCGTCACCGGCTTGTTCAGGGCCAGGTTGGTGCCGGTCGGGGGAGACGGTGACGGGGAGGGGGAAGGCGAAGGTGAGGGCGAGGGCGACACGACGGGGCCGGTGTTGAAGGTGAACTCGTCGATGTCGTACAGGCCGGAGCCGGTGCCCTTGAAGACCAGGAACAGTTCCTGGGTGCCCGCCGGTGGGGTGATCGTGCCGGTCACGTTCTGGAAGACCGCGTACCCGCCGGTGGCCGGAACCGTCGCCGAGCCGACCAGCTGGCCGGTCGGCGAGCCGACCCGGAACTCCAGCGTGTTGCCCGCCGTCGGGGCGCCGACCCGCGCGGTGAACGAGGTCACCCCGGTCAGGTTGTACGGCTTGAACGAGATCCAGTCGTTGTTCTCGATGAACCCGACCGCCCTGCCGCCGTTGGCCGAGGCCGGCGCGCTGATCTGCACGCCGCTCATCGCGCCGAAGTGCTCGGCCTGCCGGATCTTCGGCTGGATGATGGCCTGCGCGTGCGTGGTGAGCGCGCCCTGGCCGCCGCCCCCGTTGTCGGTGTATTCGGCGTCGATTACACCGAAGATGTTGGCCGCCGTGTCGTGCTCGCCGTCGGCGGTGGTCTGCAGGGTGCCGGTGCAGCCGTTGGCGCTGGTCACCGGGTGCCCGTGCGAGTCGTGGCCGAGGATGTAGCTGACCTTCACCCGGGCGCAGTTGATCGTGCCGTCCTGCGGGTCGGTCACGGTCACCTGGAACGGGATGGCGTCGCCGAAGGAGAACACCCGGCCGTCCAGCGGCGCCTGGATGGTCACCGTCGGCGCGTCGTTGCCGACCGTGATGACCACGCTGGCCGTGCCGGTCTTCCCGGTGCTGTCCCGCGCGGTCAGCGTCGCGCTGTAGGTGCCGTTCGTGGTGTACGTGAAGGACGGGTTGGCCGCCGTCGAATCGGTGGAGCCATTGCCGTCGAAGTCCCACGCGTAGGTGATCGGGTCGCCGTCGGGGTCGACCGTGCCGGCCGAGGAGAACGTCACCGCGAGCGGCGCGAGCCCGGAGGTCCGGTTGGCGGTCACGACCGGCGCGGGGGCCTGGCCGTTGCGGGCGTACTCGATCCGGTAGAGGCCGGAGTTGGCGTCGCCGTTGAACCACCCGGTGCCGTAGTCCAGCACGTAGAGCGCGCCGTTCTTGCCGAACTCCATGTCCATGACCTGGGTGCCCGTCCACGGGAACGGGTTGATCGCGAGCGGCGCGCCGGCGCTGTCCACGACCACGTTCTTGATCCACCGGCGGCCGAACTCACCGGCGAAGAAGGTGCCGTCGTAGTAGCGCGGGAACGCGATCGGCGAGGTCGAGGCCGGGTCGTAGCGGTAGACCGGGCCGCCCATCGGCGACAGGCCGCCGCCGCCGAACTCGGGCGGGGTGGAGCCGGTGTAGGGGATCCAGCCGCGCTGCGACGGCGGCAGCGTGGTGATGCCGGAGTTGTTGGGGGAGTTGTTGGTCGGCCCGCCCGCGCAGTTGTACTTGGCGCCGGAAGGACCGGACGGGAAGGTGTACTCGTTGTACGCGTCGTTGAAGCTCGAGCAGTACGGCCAGCCATAGAACCCCGGCTGGGTGATCCGCGCGAACTCCACCTGCCCGGCCGGACCCCGGTTCGGGTCGGCGGTGCCCGCGTCAGGCCCGTAGTCGCCCAGGTAGACGATCCCGGTGCCCTTGTCGACGCTCATCCGGAACGGGTTGCGGAAGCCCATCGCGTAGATCTCGGGCCGGGTCTGCGCGGTCCCCGGCGCGAACATGTTGCCCGGCGGGATCGTGTAGGCCGGGCTCCCGGACGCGGTCGGCTTGATCCGCAGCACCTTGCCGCGCAGGTCGTTGCTGTTGGCCGAGGAGCGCTGCGCGTCGTAGGCCGGGTTCCGGCCGGCCCGCTCGTCGATCGGCGCGTATCCGGCCGAGTCGAACGGGTTGGTGTCGTCGCCGGTGGACAGGTAGAGGTTGCCCGCCGAGTCGAAGTCGATGTCGCCGCCGACGTGGCAGCACATGCCGCGGCTGGTGGGCACGTCGAGCACGGTCCGCTCGCTGGCGGGGTCGATCGTGTTGTCGGCCCGTACGGTGAACCGGGACAGGCGGTTGACCCCGTTGAACGGCGCGAAGTCGGCGGCGGTCCCGGTGCTGGGCGCGTCACCGCCCGGCGTGCTCAACGGCGGGGCGTAGAACAGGTAGATCCACCGGTTGGTGGCGTAGCCGGGGTCGGCCGCGATGCCCTGCAGGCCCTCCTCGTCGTGGCTGTAGACGGCGAGGGTCCCGGCGACCTTGGTGTTGCCGGCGTTGTCGGTGTAGCGGACCGTGCCGTTGCGGGCGGTGTGGAAGACCGCGCCGTCGGGCAGCACGGTCAGGCTCATCGGCTCGCCCACCTCGTCGACGCCCTTGGCCAGCGCGACCTGCTGGAAGTTGCTGGTGACGGTGCCGCCGCACTCGCCGGCCACGAAGCCCGCCGCGGTCTGGATGCCGCCGAGCAGGTGCTGCCGGAAGTTGGCCTCGGCGTAGGACTCGTCGGTGTGGCCGCCGCCGGTGTACCAGGAGCGCCCGCCGTCGTAGTTGTGGCACCAGGCGATCGGGTGATCGAAGCCGTTGCCGCCGCCGGTGTAGGTGGTCTCGTCCAGGGTGGCCAGCACGTGCACCTTGCCGCGCGGGTTGGCCTGGTAGTTGTACCACTCGTCGAACCGGCTCCAGCGCTGCGGCAGGTGCGCGGTGGACGGGTGGAAGCGGTCGGCGACCTTCACCGTGGCCTGCTGGGGGGCGGGGTGGGAGGCGAAGTAGGCGCCGACGAGCTGGCCGTACCAGGGCCAGTCGTATTCGGTGTCGGAGGCGGCGTGGACGCCGACGTAGCCGCCGCCGGCCTCGATGTAGCGCTCGAAGGCGGCCTGCTGGGTGGCGTTGAGCACGTCACCGGTGGTGGACAGCCAGATGACGGCCTTGAACCTGGCCAGGTTGGCGTCGGTGAACTGGGCCGCGTCCTCGGTGGCCTCGACCGCGAAGTTGTTGGCGGTGCCGAGCTGCTGGATCGCGGTGATGCCGGGGCCGATGGAGCTGTGCCGGAAGCCGGCGGTCTTGGAGAAGACCAGGACGGTGAAGTCGGGAGCGGCGAACGCGGGGGGTGAGGCGACGGTGATCCCGGCCACGATGAGTGACAGGGATAACAGTAAGCGGGATAACAGGCGGGGCAATGGGCGCACGACGATCCTTCCGGAACGGGACGCGTGCGCCGAACGCGCCAATGAGGGAGCGCTCTCTTAACCAGGCCAAACGTGCCACGGCGGCCAGGATGAAGGCGTTCGCCCACATTGTTGCGACTATGTTGCCGATGCGTCAAGGGCCTGTTAGCTCAGGTCAGAGAGCGCTCTCAGCTATTGACGACGAGATCTACCGCCTCCGGCGCGAGCACCGCCTCGATGACCATGACCGCCGCACCGATCACTCCCGCCCGGTCGCCCAGCTCGGTGGCCCTGATGCTCAGATGCTGGGTGGCCAGCGGCAGCGATCGGCTGTAGATGACCTCGCGGACCCCGGCCAGCACGTGCTCGCCCGCCTCCGCGATGTCGCCGCCGATCACTATCACCGACGGGTTGAAGAAGTTCACGATGGAGGCCAGCACGTCGCCGATCTCCCGCCCGGCCTGCCGGATGAACTGCACGGCCTGGGTGTTCCCCGCCCGGACCAGGCCAACCACGTCCCGGCTGTTCTCGGCGTGGATCCCGGCGTTGCGCAGCTGCGAGGCGATGGAGGCCCCGCCCGCGACCGCCTCCAGGCAGCCCGCGTTCCCGCACCGGCAGATCACCTCGGCGGCCGAGGTGACCCGGATGTGCCCGATGTCGCCCGCGGCCCCCTGCGCGCCGCGATGCAGCCGCCGTTCGGAGATGATCCCGCAGCCGATGCCGGTGCCGATCTTCACGAAGACCAGATGCTCGACCTCGGGCCGGGCGGCCCAGTGCTCGCCCAGCGCCATGATGTTGACATCGTTGTCTACCAGAACCGGCGCGCCCAGCCGTGAGCCCAGCCACTCGGGCACGGGGAAGCCATCCCAGCCCGGCATTATCGGCGGGTTCACCGGCCGTCCGCTGATGTGCTCGACCGGCCCCGGCAGCCCCACGCCGACCCCGCACAGCTGCCCGCCGGTCTCGACCAGCAGCTCCTTGAGCGTGTCGACCAGCCAGCCGAGCGTCATCTCGGGGCCGCGGTCGATCGGCAGGTCGGCGGTCCGCTCGACCAGCACGTTGGAAGCGAGATCGGTCACCGCGACGCGGGCATGAGTGGCCCCCAGATCGGCCGCCGCCACCACCCGGGCCCCCTGGTTGAAGGCGAAGGCGGTCGCGGGCCGCCCCCCGGAGGAGATCGCGTCCGTCGCGGGCACGATCCACTGGTGCGTCAGCAGCGCGTCCAGGCGCTGCGAGACCGTGGATCGGGCCAGCCCTGTCAGCTGCACGAGCTCGGCCCTGGTCCGGGCCTGGCCGTCCCGAAGGATCGAGAGCAACGCTCCCGCGCCGGTGACAGAACCGGTCGGCTCGCTCAGCATCCCCTGTGTCAACCTCGCCTCCTCTCGCCTAGTCGATGATTCCAGATCTCATTATGACATCATGCCATCGACTTTTGCTTGACCGTCAGCATAAGTCCTCTCTAGCATCCGGAAATATGGAAGACATAAGCCGGGAACAGACGGATAACCCCTCGCTGCTACTGATGCGCGGGATCGTCAAGCAGTTCCCCGGAGTTCGCGCCCTGGACGGCGTCGACCTCGACGTCCGGGCCGGCGAGGTGCACTGCCTCCTCGGCCAGAACGGCGCGGGCAAGTCAACCCTCATCAAGGTCCTCGCCGGAGCGCACCAGCCGGACAGCGGCGAGGTGCTCCTCGACGGCCAGCCCGTGCGGCTGGCCAACCCCACCGCCGCCATGCGACAGGGCATCGCCACCATCTACCAGGAGCTCGACCTGGTCGACGGCCTCAGCGTCGCGGAGAACATTTTCCTCGGCCACGAGCAGGCCACCTTCGGCTTCACCCGGCGCGGCGAGATGTTCGCCGCCACCCGCGAACTGCTCGCCAGGCTCGGCCATGGCGAGATCCGTCCCAGCACCGAAGTGGGCCGCCTGTCGCCCGCCGGCAAGCAGGTCGTCAGCATGGCGCGCGCCCTCTCCCACGAGGCACGCCTGATCGTCATGGACGAACCGTCGGCGGCGCTGGCCCACGACGAGGTGATGAACCTGTTCCGGATCATCCGGGAGCTCACCGGTCAGGGCGTCGCGGTGGTCTACATCTCGCACCGTCTCGAGGAGATCCGGGAGATCGGCGACCGGGTCACCGTGCTGAAGGACGGCAGAACCGTGGCGGTCGGCCTGCCCGCCCGTACCACGCCGACCGCCACCGTGGTCTCCCTGATGACCGGCCGCAACGTGGAGTACGTCTTCCCGCCCCGCCCGACCGGCGGCTTCGGGGACGAGGTGCTCCGGGTCGAGAACCTCACGGTTCCCGGCGTGGTGTCGGGCGTGTCGTTCACCGTACGGGCCGGGGAGATCGTCGGCCTGGCCGGTCTGGTCGGCTCCGGCCGCTCGGAGATCATGGAAGCCGTGTACGGCGCCCGCCGGGCCACCGGCACGGTGCTGCTCAACGGCAAGCAGGTCAAACTCGGCGACACCGCCAACTCGGTCCGCATCGGCATGGGCCTGGCCCCGGAAGAGCGTAAAGCTCAGGGCCTGCTCCTGGACCAGAGCGTGGCGCGCAACATCACGCTGGCCAGCCTGGGCCGCTACTCGCGGTTCGGCTGGCTCAACCGCAAACAGGAGAGCGACGAGGCCGAACGCCTGGTCAAGGCGCTCGACATCCGCCCGCCCGACCCCAACCGCCCGATCAAGACGCTCTCCGGCGGCAACCAGCAGAAGGCGGTGCTCGGCCGCTGGCTGGTCGAGGGGCGCAAGCTGCTGCTGCTGGACGAGCCCACCAGAGGCGTCGACGTGGGCGCCCGCGCCGAGCTCTACGCGCTGGTCAGAAGGCTGGCCGACGAAGGCGTCGGGGTCCTGCTCATCTCCAGCGAGGTGCCCGAGGTGCTCGGCCTGGCCGACCGGGTGCTGGTCGTCAGGGACGGCCGGATCATCCACGAGGCCCCCGCCACCGAGCTCGACGAGCACCACGTCCTCGACCTCGTCATGGACGCGACCCCGTCCCATGGCTGATATCGCTTACTTCCGACCTCAGGAGTTCGTCCGATGACCGAGGTGAATCCGCAGAAAGTCTCCGCGCCGGAGGCCGATGAACAGGCGCGGGTGGAGGCGGCCGCCGTCGCGCCTTCAGGGCCGGGGAACGGGCGCCTGGCCCTGGGCAGGATCGGTGAAGCCCGCCATCTCGGCCTCTTGATCGCGCTGGCCCTGCTGGCCGCCGTCGGCCTCATCACCGCCCCGGACACGTTCGCCACCACGTCCAACATGGTCAGCCTGCTGGCCCTGGCCTCCACCATCGGCGTCATCACCGTCGGCAGCACCTTCGTCATCATCGGCGGTGGCATCGACCTGTCGGTGGGCGCGGTCATGGCGCTGGCCTCGGTGTGGGCGACCACGCTGGCCACCCAGGCGTACGGTCCCGTCGTGATGGCCATCTGCGCCATCCTGGTCGGCACCGGCGCCGGGCTCGTGAACGGCTTCCTCATCTCGTACGGCCGGATGGTGCCCTTCATCGCCACCCTGGCCATGCTGGTGGCCGCCCGCGGCCTGGCCCAGCGCATGTCCGAGCGGCGCACCCAGCTGGTCAGCCAGGACAACAGCGCCCTGGTCGAACTGTCCACCACCCGGGTGCTCGGCCTGCCGCTACTGGTCTACATCTTCGCCGTGGTCGTCATCATCGGCTGGCTCATCCTCAACCGCACCACCTTCGGCCGCCGGACGTACGCGGTGGGCGGCAACCCGGAGGCGGCCCGGCTGGCCGGTATCGACGTCCGCCGCCACACGATGCTGCTCTACGCCCTGTCCGGCCTGTGCTGCGGCATCGCGGCAGTGATCATCATGGCCCGCACGACCACCGGCTCCTCCACCCACGGCGACCTCTACGAGCTGGACGCGATCGCCGCCGTCATCATCGGCGGCACGCTCCTGACCGGCGGCCGCGGCACGATCATCGGCTCCATCCTCGGCCTGCTGATCTTCACCGTGATCACGAACCTGTTCATCCTGAACGGACTCAACACCAGCGACCAGCTCATCGCGAAAGGCCTGATCATCGTCGTCGCCGTGCTCCTGCAGCGACGCAGCCTGCAGACAGCGACTTAGCACCCCGCCATCAACGGGCCTAGGGATCCACCCGTGGCCCCGGTTCCTCACTGCCTGATTAATAACAAAAGGGAGAACACCATGGCCCAGAACCCGGGTCGCCGCGGATTCCTCGTCGGCGGAGCGGTCATCGGCGTCGGCGCCCTCGCGGCGGCGTGCACCAGCAACGAGCCGGCCCCGGCGGCAAGCGCCGCCGCCCCCACGGCCGCCGCGCCCGCCCCCACCGGCGGCAACGACGCCCCCGGCACCAAGGTCGTCATCGGCTTCTCGGCCCCCGCCGCCGACCACGGCTGGATCGCGGCCATCGCCAAGAACGCCGAGGCCGCGGCCAAGCAGTACAGCGATGTCGAGTTCAAGCCGGTCGAGCCGACCAACGACATCAACCAGCAGATCTCCGCCGTCGAGTCGCTGATCCAGCAGAAGGTCAACGTCATCGTCATGCTGCCGAACGACGGCCAGCAGCTCAACCAGGTGGCCCGGCAGGCCACCGACGCCGGCATCCCGGTCGTCAACCTGGACCGCATCTTCCCCGACAAGCTGTCCTACCGGACCTGGATCGGCGGCGACAACTACGGCATGGGCGTGGCGGCCGGCCACTACATCGGCAAGAAGCTCAAGGACGCGGGCACCAGCAACCCGGTCATCCTGGAGATCCAGGGCATCGCCACCCTGCCGCTCACCCAGGACCGCAGCAAGGGCTTCGAGGACGCGCTCAAGTCCTACGGCTTCAGCGTGACCGCCAAGCAGGACGCGCAGTTCACGGTGGAGTCCGGCACCGAGGTGGCGAGCAACCTGCTGCAGGCGCACAAGAAGATCGACGCCATCTGGAACCACGACGACGACCAGGGCATCGGCGTGCTGGCCGCCATCAAGGAGGCCAACCGCAGCGAGTTCTTCATGGTCGGCGGCGCCGGTTCCGCCAACGCCATGCGGGACATCCAGGCCGGCTCCAGCGTCCTTGAGGCCACGGTCACCTACAGCCCCACGATGGCCTCCTCGGCGATCAAGCTGGCCCGCCTGATCGCCCAGGGCAAGGGCATGAGCGACCTGCTGGAGAACCAGGTCCCGCAGTCCATCACGCTGGCCTCCGAGACCATCACCAAGGAGAACGTGGACCAGTACCTGCCGCTGGGCTTCGAGTCGTGAAGCAGCCAATCGGGGTCGGCATGGTGGGGTACGCGTTCATGGGACGCGTGCACTCCCAGGCCTGGCGCAGCGTCGGAGCCTTCTTCGACCTGCCCCTCTCGCCGTCCATGGCGGTGCTGTCCGGCCGATCGGCCGGCCGGACAGCGGAAGCGGCCGAGTCCCTCGGCTGGGCCGCCGTCGAGACGGACTGGAAGGAGCTGGTCAAGCGCGACGACGTGCAGGTGGTCGACATCTGCACGCCGGGCGACTCGCACGCCGAGATCGCCATCGCCGCGCTGGAGGCCGGCAAGCACGTGCTCTGCGAGAAACCCCTCGCCAACACCGTGGAGGAGGCCGAGGCGATGGCCGCCGCGGCCCGGGCCGCCGCAGCCCGGGGCGTGCGCAGCATGGTCGCCTTCAACTACCGGCGGGTGCCGGCCATCGCGCTGGCCCGCCAGCTGGTGGCCGAGGGGCGGCTCGGCCAGATCCGGCACGTCCGGGCCCAGTACCTGCAGGACTGGATCGTCGATCCGCAGTTCCCGCTGGTCTGGCGGCTGCAGAAGGACAAGGCCGGGTCCGGCGCGCTGGGCGACATCGGCGCGCACATCGTGGACACCGCCCAGTTCATCCTGGGCGACCTGCTGACCGGCGTCTCGGCCCTCACCGAGACGTTCATCAAGGAGCGCCCGCTGGCCGACGACTCGGCCGGGCTCTCCGCGGCGGGCAGCGGGGCGGCCACCGGACCGGTCACGGTCGACGACGCCGCGCTGTTCACCGGCAGGTTCGCGGGCGGGGCGGTGGCCTCCTTCGAGGCCACCCGGTTCGCCACCGGCCGCAAGAACGCGCTGCGCATCGAGGTCAACGGCTCGCTCGGGAGCATCGCCTTCGACTTCGAGGAGATGAACGAGCTGTGGTTCCACGACCACGCGCTCGCGCCCGAAGAGGGCGGCTTCCGGCGTGTCCTGGTGACCGAGGGCGGGCATCCCTACGCGGGAGCCTACTGGCCGCCCGGCCACGGCCTCGGCTACGAGAACACTTTCACCAATGAGATCAAGGACTTCCTGGAGGCGATCGCGGGCGGGTACGACCCGACGCCGTCCTTCGAGGATGGCCTGCAGGTGCAGCGCGTGCTCGCGGCGGTCGAGCGCAGCGCGGCAGAAGAGAGCAGATGGACCGCCATTTGAGCTCGGGGGACCGCTTGCCTGCCGCCCGGAACGCGTCCTGGTCAGGGCGTCCGATTCCACGCTGCGCCGAAGCGCGGAAACGGGCGGGTGCCACCCGACCTGACCGGGCGGCAGGCTCGACCCTTCATCGCAAAGGAGAAGTGGGATGACGCGACCGATCACTCTGTTCACCGGCCAGTGGGCCGATCTGCCCTTCGACGAGGTGTGCCGGCTGGCGGCCGAGTGGGGGTACGACGGCCTGGAGATCGCCTGCTGGGGCGACCACTTCGAGGTCGACCGGGCGCTCGCCGAGCCCGACTATGTCACCCGCAAGCTGGAGACCCTGGACAAGCACAACCTCAAGGTCTGGACCATCTCCAACCACCTCGTCGGCCAGGCCGTCTGCGACAGCCCGATCGACGAGCGGCACAAGGGCATCCTGCCCGGGCGCCTGTGGTCCGACGACGCCGAGACGGTGCGCCGCAACGCCGCCGAGGAGCTCAAGAACACCGCCCGCGCGGCGGCCAAGCTGGGCGTCTCCACCGTGGTCGGGTTCACCGGCTCGTCGATCTGGCACACCCTCGCGATGTTCCCGCCGGCCTCGGCGGCGATGATCGAGGCGGGCTACCAGGACTTCGCCGACCGGTTCAACCCGATCCTGGACGTCTTTGAAGCCGAAGGCGTGCGGTTCGCGCACGAGGTGCACCCCAGCGAGATCGCCTACGACTACTACACGACCGTGAAGACGCTGGAGGCCATCGGCCACCGCGCGTCGTTCGGCCTCAACTGGGACCCCTCGCACATGGTCTGGCAGGGCCTGGACCCGGCGAACTTCATCCTCGACTTCGCCGACCGGATCTACCACGTCGACTGCAAGGACGCCAAGGTCCGCACCCCCGACGGCCGCCGCGGCCGCCTCGCCTCGCACCTGCCCTGGGCGGACCTGCGCCGCGGCTGGGACTTCGTCTCGACCGGCCACGGCGACGTGCCCTGGGAGGACTGCTTCCGCGCGCTCAACGCGATCGGCTACGACGGCCCGATCTCGATCGAGTGGGAGGACGCGGGCATGGACCGGCTGGAGGGCGCCCCCGAGGCCCTCGGCTACATCACCCGCCTCAACCGGATCACCCCGCCGACGGCGTCCTTCGACGCCGCCTTCTCGTCGGAGTGACCACTTTTGTGATCCCATAGACGGGTACGGCCTGCGCCTCAGGTCAGGGACGCAGGCCGTACCTACCAGTCAGTCGATGACGACGATCTGGCGGAGGACTTCGCCGCTCTTGAGGTTGGCCACGGCGTCGTTGAGGTCGGTGAGGCGGATTCTGGAGCTGATCATGCTGTCCAGGTCGAGTTTGCCGGCTTTGTAGAGGCCTGCGAGGAATGGGAAGTCGCGGCGGACGTCGGAGCCGCCGTACAGGGAGCTGAGTAGGTTCTTGCCCTCGAAGAGCAGGCTGAAGGCGGTCAGGGGGACCGTGTCGTCCATCGCGCCGGCGCCGACCACGATCACGTCGCCGCCGCGGCGGGTGGCCTGCCAGGCGGTCATGATGGCCTGGGACTTGCCGACGACCTCGAAGCCGTAGTCGAAGCCCTGGCCGCCGGTGAGTGTGGCGATCGTGTCCATCAGCTGGTCGGGGGTGCAGGCGTGGGTGGCGCCGACCTTCTTGGCCAGGTCGTGTTTGGACTCCAGGGGGTCGATGGCCAGGATCGTGGTCGCGCCGGAGAGGCGGGCGCCCTGGATCACCGACAGGCCGACGCCGCCGCAGCCGACCACGGCCACCGTTGAGCCGGGTCTGACCTTGGCGGTGTTGAGGACGGCGCCGACGCCGGTGGTGATGCCGCAGCCGATCAAGGCCGCCGCCTCGTACGGAACCTCCGGGTCGACCTTGATCGCGCCTTGCCAGGGGACCACGATCTCCTCGGCCCAGGTGCCGCAGCCGGCCATGCCGAAAGCCTGCTTGTCGCCGTCGAAGCGGAATCCGGAGTGGGAGAAACTCCGCAGGACGTACGTCATGCACAGGAACGGCTGGCCGCGCACGCAGCTGGGGCAGGTGCCGCAGGCGGGGGTCCAGTTGATGATGACGTGGTCGCCGGGGGCGACCGTGGTGACGTGGTCGCCGACCTCCAGCACCTCGCCCGCGCCCTCGTGGCCGGGGATCAGCGGCAGCGGCATCGGGAGCACGCCCGACATCGCCGACAGGTCGGAATGGCAGACCCCGGTGGCCCGGATCCGGACCCGCACGTCGGCGGGGCCGACCGGCGCCAGCGCGAGGTCGTCGCGGATGTCGAGCTTGTCGTCGCCGACCGCGTGCAGCAGTGCGCCGCGCATGGAACCTCCTGAGTGGATTAGTCCCCGGATTAGTCTTCGTCCAGGGTGAGGGCTGCCTTGGGGCACGAACGCACCGCGTGCCGTACTCGGTCCAGGACCTCGGCGGGCGGGTTCGGCAGCAGGACGTGCAGGTTGTCGTCGTCGTCCACGTCGAACACCTCCGGGGCCAGGCCCGCGCAGATCGCGTTCGCCTCGCAGACCTCGTAGTCGACGATTACCTTCATGACGTCTCCCTCAAGCGAGTTTGCGGTGATCCCAGGAGACTACGCGGGTTGGTTCCACGATGAATGCCACCCGTTTGCGGGCGGTGTGCTCGACGTACTCCCGGAGTTGGGCCACGTCGGTGAGGCCGGTCATGCGGCGGGTGACGTCCATGCCGACGGCCAGGATCTCCTGGGGATCGTCGATGAGTTCCGCCTTGCCGTAGACGAGGGCGCCTCTCAGTTCGAAGTAGTCCTCGCCTGTCTCGATCAGGCAGGTGACTCGCGCGTCGCGCTGGATGTTCTTCGTCTTCTGGGCTTTGTGGTAGGTCCAGAAGGTCAGCCGTCCGTCGGTCAGGCCGTAGAACATGGTGACGAGGTGCGGAGTGCCGTCCGGGTTGATCGTGGCGAGTTGCAGTTTCCGGGAGTCCCGCAGCAGCGCCGCGATCTCTTCCTCGCCCATCGCGATCCGAGCACGCTGGTTCACGCAGCAAAGTAGAACACGTTCCAGAACTGCCGACAAGGGGTCCGGTAGTGTTCCCCGGTGACCGTAATGCCCCCGGACCTCCGCTTCGCGGCCGAACACGCCAAGGGTTTCATGCCTTCCGCCGAAGGCCAGGCTCTGTTCGAGATCGGCTGTGCCTACGCTCCGCTGGGTCCGCTCTGTGAGATCGGTACGTACTGCGGGAAGTCGGCCATCTACCTGGGCGCGGCGGCCCGGTTGGCGGGTTCCGTGCTGTTCACCGTCGATCACCATCGGGGTTCTGAGGAGATCCAGCCCGGGTGGGCTCATCATGATCCGGCGCTGATGGATCCGCGTGTCGGGAAGATGGACTCCCTTCCCTTCTTCCGCCAGGCGATCGCCGCCGCCGGGCTGGAGGATCAGGTGATCGCCGTCGTCGGGGCGTCCGCGACCGTGTCCCGATACTGGAACACGCCGCTGGCCCTCCTGTTCATCGACGGCGGCCATTCGGACGATCCGGTCACCCGCGACTACGAGGGCTGGTCCCCGCACGTCCTGCCCGGCGGTGTCCTGATATTTCATGACATCTATCCGAACCCGGATGATGGGGGGCAGGCGCCTTACCGGGTCTACCAGCGTGCGCTGAGCTCGGGGGACTTCGTCGAGGTCCGGATCGAGGGGTCGCTGCGCGCGCTGGAACGTGTGGTCAGGTGAGCCCGCGCCGTACGAACGCGGACAGCTGGTCCACGGCGACGACCAGCACCAGGACGACGAGGATGTGAGTCGCCATCTCGTCGAACCGGAACAGCTTGATCGACTGGTTGATCAGGAAGCCGATGCCGCCCGCCCCGACCAGGCCGAGCACGAGCGACGCGCGCACATTGACGTCGAAACGGTAGAGCAGCAGGCCGACGAACTGGGGGACGACGGCCGGGAGCACCGCGTGCGCGGCGGTCTGGATCCCGGAGGCGCCGCTGACGCGGAGCGCGTCGCGTGGGCCCAGGTCGATCTCCTCCATCGCCTCCGCCCACAACTTCCCCATCACGCCGGTGTTGTGGAAGATCAGCGCGAGCACGCCGGCGAACGGCCCGAGGCCCACGGCGGTGACGAAGATCAGCGCGAACACCACGTCGGGGACCGCGCGCAGGAACGACAGGAGCGAGCGCGCGGCCTGGTAGGTCCAGCGGCCCGGGGTCGTCGTCCTGGCCGCCAGCAAGGCCAGGCCGAGCGCGAACGGAACCGAGAGCGTGGTGCCGAGCAGGCCGATGTAGAGCGTCACCAGGGCCGCGTCCAGGCTCGGCCCAAGCACCCGCCACGACAGATCGGGCGGGAACGCCTGGCCGAGGAAGTCGGCCATGCCCTCCCAGCCGCGGACCAGCGCGGCGGGCGAGAACTCGGTCGCCCGCCAGGCCAGCACGTGCGCGACGACCACCACGACGGTCACGCCCACTGCGAGCGCCGAAGGTCCTTTCCGGCGCGGCGGTTTCATCGCGTGACCGCGGGCAGGTAGAGCGCGTCCACGTCGGCGTCGCCGACCGCGACGGCGGGGGAGTCGAGCACGACCCGCCCCGCCACCATGCCGACGATGCGGTCCGCGTGCCGCCTGGCCAGGGCGGGCTGGTGCAGGACCGCCCCGACCGCGAGGCCGCGCTGGTGGGCCAGGTCGGCCAGCAGGGCGACGACCTGCTCCGCCGCGGACGGGTCCAGGGCCGAGACCGGCTCGTCGGCCAGCACCACGTTGGCCCGCTGGCAGAGCGCCCGCGCGATCGCCACCCGCTGCTGCTGGCCGCCGGACAGCCGCCCGGCCCGCTCGGCGGCCCGGTCCGCCAGGCCGACCCGGTCCAGGCAGGCCATCGCCTCCTCGCGCAGCTCCCGGGGGAACAGGGCGGGCGTCAGCGAACGGCGCAGGGGCAGCCGCCCGAGCGCCCCGGCGCAGACGTTGTCGATCGCGCTGCGGCGCCGTACCAGATGGATCTGCTGGAAGACCATCGCCGGGCGGCCGTCCACCCGTACCGTGCCGCCGTCGGGGGTTTCGAGGCCGACGGCGCAGCGCAGCGCGGTCGATTTGCCGCATCCGTTGGCGCCCAGCAGCGCCACCAGCTCCCCCGAACGCACGTCCAGGTCGAGCGAGTCGAGGACCTGGCGGCCGGAGTAGGACTTGCGCAGTCCTCTGATCACGAGTGCGGCCTCGGACATGGTTACACGTCCTTCTCGGTCAGGCCGAGCGCGGT
The DNA here is from genome assembly GCF_009687865.1 of Acrocarpospora macrocephala. Classification (GTDB taxonomy): domain Bacteria; phylum Actinomycetota; class Actinomycetes; order Streptosporangiales; family Streptosporangiaceae; genus Acrocarpospora; species Acrocarpospora macrocephala. Next base: position 30,354 of record NZ_BLAE01000045.1, on the reverse strand, counting down.
GGCCAGGTCGAAGAGCGGCTGGTACGTCTCGCTGGTGACCGCGATCATCGGCCCCGGCGGGGTCACGTCCAGGAAGGCGCCGACCTTCTCGATGTCGGCGGGCTTGAGCTTGAGCAGCGCTTGGGCGACGGCGTCGCGGAAGGCCTGGTCGAGCTTGCCGGAGACGGTGATCGGGTCGTTCGGGATCGGGTCGGAGGTCCAGATCTGCCGGAACTTGGAGGCGTCGAAGCTGCCCTCGGCCTGCGCGCTCGCCAGCTGCTGGCTGTTGATCTCGGCCGCCTCCACCTTGCCGTTGGCGAGCGTTTGGCCGGATCCTCGTACGGCTCCACGCCGAAGCGGATCTTGCCGTTGGGGCAGGTGGCGCTCGCGCCGGTGGCCGTATCGTCGGTTCCGCCACAGGCGGCGGCGAACAAGGTGAGCGCCGCGGCGGCGATGAGTCGTCGGGTGTTCATGTCAGGGCTCCTACTCGAGAAGGTCGTCCAGGACGCGCGGGGCCAGGCCGAGCGCCGTGGTCATGCCGATGCCGGAGGTGACCGCGACCACGCGGACGCCGGGCATCGGGGAGGCGTTGAGGAAGGGGCGTTCTGCGGCGGCGTAGACGCCGCGCCAGCGTTCGCGCACGGTCAGGCGGGGGACGCCGAGCAGCCGGGCGGTCTCGGCGAGGATGTGCCGGTCGAGTTCGTCGGCGTTGAACGGGTCGAGCGTGGTGGCGTAGGCGTGGGTGTCCCCGATGGTGAGATCGCCGTCCGGCCGCTGGGTGAACATGAGGTTCATCCCGATCTCGACCAGCGGTGAACTCTCGGCCGTGAGCCTGGCCTGGACGGCGGGCAGGCTCGGGCAGGCCGCGAAGCCGTCGTAGCGCAACATCGAGAATCCGGTCAGCACGGCCGGGTCGATCTCGCGCCGGTGCGGGTCGGCGACGCGGAGCATGTGCAGGGCGCACCGGCGCACGCCGTTGTCCTCGGCCAGGCCGGGGAAGTGCCGGTCGACGTCGTGGCCGACCGCGACCACCGTCTTCCCGGCGGTGATCCGGCCCCGGCTGGTGCCGATCAGGCCGGGTTCGATCGTGTGCACGGTCGTGTTCCAGTGGAAGCGCACGCCCTGGGCGGCCAGCCAGGAGGCGAGGGCGTGCGCCGCCTCGCGGGCGTCCACGCGCAGATCCAGCGGGAACCACGCGCCACCGGCGACGCCGGGTCCGGCGGGCACCCGGGCGGTCACCTCGTCCCGGCTCAGGAGTACGACCTGGTCGCCGCGCTCGGCCTGGAACTCCGCCAGTACGGCCAGTTCGTCCTCGGCCCTGGCGATGAGGACGGTTCCGGTGTCGCGCAGCCAGAATCCGGCCTCCTTCGCCAGCTTGAGCCAGGCGGTCCTGGCGTCCAGCGCGTACTCCAGGGCCTCGCCGGACTGCGCGGTGACGCAGCCGTGCCCGAAGTTGCGCACCGAGGCGCCGGTCGCGTGGCCGTCACGCTCCACGACGGCGACCGAGAGCCCGCGCGCGACGGCGTCCACCGCGTGCGCGAGCCCCACGATCCCCGCCCCGACGACCACCAGATCGGCCGAGCCGAGAGAACTTATCATGACAAGTACGGTGCGGTGCTGCCCGCGGCATCGTCAACACAGCGTGGGCATATGTCACTGCATGTTTCCCTGCCTGTCACCCCGCGCGGATACCTTCCGGGCATGACCTGGCCACCTGTAATGTCAAGTGACATGGACCGGCCCCTGTACGAGCGCATCGCCGCCGAGATCCGCCACCAGATCGCCTCGGGTCGCCTCCCGGTCGGCGCGGCGCTCCCGTCGGAGTCCCAGCTGTGCGAGCAGTGGGGCGCCTCCCGAGGCCCGGTACGGCAAGCGCTCGCCGCCCTGCGCGCGGAAGGCATCATCGGCGGCGGGCAGGGCAAACCCCCGGTGGTCCGCTCACAAGCGGTAACCCAGCCCTTCGAGACATTCCTCTCCTTCTCCCGCTGGGCGCACGATCTGGGCCGCACCCCGGGCCAGCGCACTCTGGAGATCGCCAGACGCCCCGCGTCCCCCGAGGCTGCCGAGGCCCTGCGCGTCTCGGAGGGCGAACCGGTGGTCGAGCTGCTCCGCCTGCGTTCCCTCGACGGGACCCCCGCCATGATCGAGCGCACCACGTTCATCTGGTCGGTGGGCCGCCTGCTCTTCGACCATGACTGCGACTCGGGCTCGATCTTCGCCTTCCTCAGCGGTCAGGGCGTCGACCTGGCCCGCGGCCGGCACGTCTTCGACGCCGTCAACGCCGACGCGACCGACTCGGAGCTCCTGGAGATCCCGCCGGGCGCGGCCCTGCTGCGCGAGCGACGCCACACCTCCACGACCGCCGGTGAACCCCTCGAATACTCCGACGACCGTTACCGCCCCGACATCGTCTCCTTCACCATCGAGAACTCCCAGCAGGCGGCTCGCCCCGCCCTGCTGCGCACCCAAGGACTCGTCTCATGATCGAACTCGTCGTCCTCGACATCGCCGGCACCACCATCGAGGAGCACGGCTCCGTCTACGTCGCGCTGGCCGAGGCCGTGCGTGCCGCCGGTGGCGATCCCGCGCCGGCGGACATCGAACGCTGGATGGGGGCCGACAAGCGGGAGGCCATCGCCGCTCTGCTCGGTTCCGGCGAGCAAGTGGAGACGGTTTATGCGGACTTCCGGGCACGCCTGGACGCCCTCTACGCCGAACGTCCGCCGAGTCCGCTGCCCGGTGTGCCCGAAGCGATCGCGAGTCTTCGGGCTGATGGGATCAAAGTCGCGTTGACGACTGGTTTCGATAGGGATGTCACGGAAGGGCTGCTGGCGTCCGTCGGCTGGGATAAGGATGTGCTTGATGCCGTCATCTGCGTGGACGATGTTCCGGCCGGGCGCCCGGCGCCGTACATGATCTTCCGGGCGATGGAGGCCACCGGGGTGCACGATGTGCGGCGGGTCCTGACGGCGGGGGACACGACGCGGGATCTTGAGGCTGGGAGCAACGCGGGGGCGGGAATCGTCGTCGGCGTGCTCACCGGCGGGCAGGACGCCGCCACCCTGGCCGGGGCTCCGCACACGCATCTGCTGCCGAGCGTGGCGGGTATTCCCGATCTCCTCGCTTAGAGGCTGGCCACCTGCTGGCAGCCGCAGCCGGTGGGGGCGCGGTCGGCGGCGTGCTGGCCCGCGTTGCGGAAGATGGAGGCGCCGCCAGTGGAGTTCGAGAGGGCGTCGGCGGCGAGGATGACCGCCGCGGCCGTGTACGCCGAACGTTCGTGGGGGAAGTGCTTCTCGTTGACGAATTGCCAGCCGGTCCAGTAGGAGCCGTCGTCGTGGCGTAAGTGCTGCATGTCGGCGAAGAGTTCCAGGGCTCGGTCGCGGTCGCCGAGGGCGTCCAGGGCCAGCACGAGTTCGCAGGACTCCGCGCCCGTCACCCACGGCTGGTCGGAGACGCAGAGGATGCCCAGGCCGGGCGCCACGAAGACGCCCCATTCGTCGTCGATGCGCTGATGGGCCTGGGAGCCGCGGACCGCGCCGCCGAGCACGGGGTAATACCAGTCCATGGAAAATCGGCTTTTGTCGGTGAAGGCTTCGGGGTGTTCGCGCAGGACGTGGCCGAGGTGGTCGGCGGCCAGTTCCCATTCGGGGCGCGGGTCGTCCAGCCGTTCGGCCAGGGCGACGCCGCAGCGCAGGCCCTGGTAGACCGACGAACAACCGGTCAGCAACGCGTATGGCGCAGGATTTCCGTGTATGTCGCGTTCCCAGACGATTTCGCCGCGGCGGGTCTGTAAGCCGACCACGAAATCCAGCGCGCCGGCGACCACCGGCCACATCGTGCGCGCGAACGTCTCGTCGCCGGTCACCAGCAGGTCGTGCCAGACCCCGACCGCCACGTACGCGGCGTGGTTGGACTCGCCGCCCGCCTCCAGGGCGACCCCGTCGCGGAGTTTCATCGGCCACGAGCCGTCCGGGCGCTGGTGCCGTACCAGCCAGTCGAAGCCTTTCCTGGCCGGGGCCCGCAGGCCCGCGACGGTGAGCGCCATCAGGCATTCCACGTGATTCCAGGCGTCCACGTGGCCTTCAGGCCACGGGATGCCGCCGTCGGCGTCCTGGACGGCCGCGATGCTCTCCGCCGTCCGCCGCACCTGCTCAGCGCTGATCACGCCGGGTACGGCCGGGATCATGCGGGTTTCCGGCCGTAGACCACCACACTCTTACCGATCAGCGGATTGAGCACGGCCTCCGCGATCCGGGTCACCGCGGGCCGCTTCATGATGTCCCACACCAGCAACTCGTGGTACGCCTTCGCCAGCGGATGCTGATCATCGTTCACCCCGACCGCGCACTTGAGCCACCAGTACGGCGTGTGCAGCCCGTGCGCGTGATGATGCCCCCCGACCTCAAGCCCGGACGACTTCAACTTCGCCCGCAACTCAGCCAACGTATAAATCCGGATATGTCCCCCGGGGGCGGTGTGGTAGTCCTCCGACAGCGCCCAGCACACCCGCTCCGGCAGGAAGCTCGGCACAGTCACCGCCACCCGCCCGCCCGGCTTCAGCACCCGGACGATCTCCCGCATCGCCGCCAGGTCATCCGGAATGTGCTCCAGCACCTCCGAGGCGATCACCTGATCGAAGTACGCGTCCGGGAACGGCATGTCCAGCGCGTCCCCGACCACGGTCTCCGCGCGCGCGCCGGCCGGGATCTCGCCTTCCTTGTCCATGGCGGCGAACATCGCGGCCACGCTCTCCATCTCGCCCGCGTCCTGGTCGAACGCCACCACGTCGGCCCCCCGGCGCAGCACTTCGAAGGCGTGCCTGCCGCCGCCCGCGCCCAGGTCCAGGACACGATCTCCCGGCCCCACCGGCAGCTTGTCGAAGTCGACGGTCAGCACGTGATTCCTCCATATTGATGTGTCAACGAGCGGAGATGGCCTCGCGGTAGGCCTCGACGGTGCGCTGGGCGACGACCGGCCAGGCGTACCGTTCCATCACTCGGTCGTAGCCGCGCTGGCCCACGGCCGCCCGCTCCTCGGGCGAGTCGTGCAGCCGCATGAGCACCGCCGCCAGCTCTTCGGGGTCACCCGGCGCGACCTGTACGGCGGCGTCCCCGACCACTTCCGGCAGCGCGCCGGTGCGGGAGGCCACCAGGGGCGTGCCGCAGGCCATGTGCTCCACGGCGGGCAACGAGAAGCCCTCGTACAGGGAGGGCACCACCGAGATCTCGGAGGTCGCGATCAGCTCGGCCAGTTCGGTGTCGGAGATCCCGTGCACGAACCGCACCCGATCCTGCAACGACAGCTCGGTGACCAGCTTCTCGGTCGAGCCGCCCGGCGTGGGGCGGCTCACCACGGTGAGGTTCACGTCCCGCTCGGTGGCCAGCTTGGCGACGGCGTGCAGCAGCGTGGCGACTCCCTTCATGGGGGAGTCCGCGCTGGCCACGGCGACGATCGAGCCGCGCCGTTTGGGCAGGTGCGGGCGCGGATGGAAGAAGCGGGTGTCCACGCCGAGCGGGATCAGGCGCATGTTCGCCTGCGGCACGTTGAAGTCGCGGTGGATGTCGGCCAGGGAGGACTCGCTCACCGTGAGGATCGGGCTCAGGCGGGGGGCGACCTTCGCCTGCATGCGGACGAAGCCATACCAGCGGCGCATGGAGAGCTTCTTCCACCGTTTCGCGGCTTTGAGCTCGATCCGGCGGTCCACGCTGATCGGGTGGTGGATGGTGCCGACCACGGGGAAGAGCTTCTGGATGCCGAGCACGCCGTACCCGAGGGTCTGGTTGTCCTGGACGACGTCGAAGTCGCCGACCCGCTTCTTGAGCTCGCGGTGGGCGCGGATGCTGAAGGTGAGCGGCTCGGGGAATCCGGCGGTCCACATGGTGGCGACTTCCAGGACGTCGATCCAGTCCCGGAACTCCTTCAGCGGAGGGGTGCGAAAGGGGTCGGCGTCGTTGTACAGGTCCAGGCTGGGGATCTTGTTGAGGATGACGCCCTCGTCCAGTTCCGGGTAGGGCTGGCCGGAAAAGACCTCGACATGGTGGCCCAGGGCGATGAGTTCGCGGCTAATGTGCCGGAGATAGACCCCCTGGCCGCCGCAGGTGGGCTTGCTGCGATAGGACAGCAGCGCGACGCGCAGCCTCTCCGCCAAGGGAGCACCCCTTTCCGGCCCCGGTCCGGGGCACCACAAAGATGACCTTAGCTCCCATTTGCGGTAGAGGGTGCCAGGTAAGGAGACCTTGTCGCTGCTGTCACATTTGCGCTGTCACGACGGGAAACAGCCTAGCCGAACATGGTTCGGTGGAACACGTTCTACCCAGGGATGGCGCTCGGATAGGGGCAGGGCGGTACATTCGGTACAACATCAGCAGAGGGAGGGCGTGTTGGCCAAGCGTGCGCTGATCACGGGAATTACCGGTCAGGACGGGTCCTACCTCGCCGAATACCTGCTGTCGGAGGGATACGAGGTCTGGGGTCTCGTCCGTGGCCAGTCGAACCCCCGCGTCTCCCGCCTGCGCCGCCTGCTCGGCGACGTCCAGGTCGTCCGCGGCGACCTGCTCGACCAGGGTTCGCTCATCTCCGCCGTCGAACGCGTGCGGCCTGACGAGGTCTACAACCTGGGCGCGATCTCGTTCGTCCCCATGTCATGGGAACAGGCCGAACTGACCGCTGAGGTCACCGGCATGGGCGTGCTCCGCATGCTGGAGGCGATCCGCGTCATCAGCGGGGCTTCGTCCATCCGCTTCTACCAGGCTTCCTCCTCCGAGATGTTCGGGCAGGTACGGGAGACTCCGCAGACCGAGCGAACCCCGTTCCACCCGCGCTCGCCCTATGGCGTGGCCAAGGCATATGGCCACTTCCTCACCCAGAACTATCGCGAGTCGTACGGCATGTTCGCCGTGTCCGGCATCCTGTTCAACCATGAATCTCCCCGCCGGGGCGCGGAATTCGTGACCCGCAAGGTCTCGCTGGGGGTGGCCCGTATCAAGCTCGGCCTGGCCGGCGAGCTCCGGCTGGGCAATCTGGAAGCCCGCCGCGACTGGGGTTACGCGGGCGATTATGTGCGGGCCATGCACATGATGCTCACCGCCGACAAGCCCGAGGACTACGTCATCGGCACTGGCCGCACCCACTCCGTGCGCGAGCTCATCGAAGCCGCTTTCACGGCGGCTGGCCTCACGTGGCAGGACTACGTCATCGCCGATCAGTCCCTGCACCGGCCCGCCGAGGTCGACCTGCTCTGCGCCGACCCCAAGAAGGCCCGCACCCAGCTCGGGTGGGAGCCGACCGTGCCCTTCGAGGAGGTCGTCGCGATGATGGTCGAAGCCGATCTCCGCCTGCTCTCCGATGGCGGTGATCCCGACCAGGACAGTTCCTGGCCGTAGAAATTTCCCCGGTTGGGGGAAACAGGGCGCCATTCTCCGACACGTACGGAGAGAAGGAGTCCCCCAACGAATGGGAGCGGCGTGGCTTCCCCTGACCTCAAGCAGCGCTTCGAGGAGATCTACACCGCGCACTATCCGGACATTCTTGCTTATCTCCGGCGGCGTACCGGCTCTCCGGACGACGCGGCCGACGCGTTGGCGGAGACCTTCGCCACCGCCTGGCGTCGAGTGGCGGACATTCCCGGCGGGGCGCGAGCCCGCCTGTGGTTGTACGGCGTCGCCCGGCGCGTCCTGGCCAACGGCAGGCGCGCCGAATCCCGCCGCAGCGAGCTCGTCGAACGGCTCAGCGCGCAGCTCGCCCTCTGGGGTGACTCGGTGGATCCATCCGGCGTGGACGATCTCGACACTGTCCGCGCGGCCTTCGAACAGCTCAATCCCGACGATCGGGAGGTGCTCTCCCTGGCCACCTGGGAGGAGCTGGGCTCCCAGGAGATCGCGACGGTGCTCGGCTGTTCACGGGGCGCGGCCCGGCTGCGGCTGCACCGCGCCCGGAGACGCCTGGCTGTGGAGTTACGCGCCGCCGGTCTTGACCTGTCCCCGCGTGTGATCGCACTCACGAAAGGAAAGAGCTGATGAACGACGCCGACCGCACCGTCCACCGGTTGGTCGCCGCCATCGCCCCCGATCCCGGTCCTGGCCTGACGCCGCTCGCCCGGGAGCTGTTCGAGGAGATCACCGCGGAGCCGATACCGGCTCGCTCACGGTGGTGGTTCGTGGCCGTCGTGTGGCCGCGCCGGTGGTTCGCCGTGCCGGTCGTCGCCGTGCTGGCCGTGGCGACGGTCGTGCTGGGCTGGGTCTTCCCGGCCGTCCTCGGCGTCGGCCCGACCCCGGCTTCGGCTCTGGACATCAGACCCGCGGGAAACTTCTATATCGTCACGGTGCGGGACATCTTCGCGGATCCGGACGTGTACCGGTCCGAGCTCGCCGCGCGTGGCCTGGACATCACGCTCACGCTCCTGCCCGCCGCCCCCGAGGATGTGGACGCCGTCATCGTCGTCAACGAGGACCTGCAACGCGCGGGAAAGCTGTCCTTCTCGGACGGCGGCATCGGGACCGTCGAGAAACCCGGCTTCTGCGGACGCTGGGCCGGCTGCCCGATCGGCCTGAAGATTCCCGTCGGCTATCCGCACAAGGCGAGAATCCTGCTAGGCCGGGAAGCCCGTCGCGGGGAGCGGATACAGATGGTGCAAAGCGACGTCAGGCCACTTGAAGCGGCCGGCGAGCCCTTCCACTGCATCGACTACTACAACAAGCCCGTCCCGGAGATCCGGAACATGCTCCTGGTACAGGGTGTGACGATAGAGCCGGAGTTCGTCTACACCTTCAAGGAGAAGGCCATGGACATCCGCCAATCGGCCCCCGATGACTGGTATGTCCACAATGGCGCCATAACTCGAGGGGGGAGACCGTACCTCTTCGTTGGTGCGACGCCGTATGCGATGCCTCCCGGACTCGGGATGAACGAAGGTTGCCCCGCCGGTTAGAGGGTGACCGGCAGGGTCTTGATGCCGTTGATGAAGTAGCTGCGCAGGCGGGTGGCCTCGCCGGACTGCTGGATCTTCGGCGCGCGGTCGGCGAGGATCTCGAAGAGCACCCGGAGTTCCATCTTGGCCAGATGGTTGCCGAGGCAGAAGTGCGCGCCGCCGCCCCCGAAGCCGATCTGCGGGTTGGGATCACGGGTGATGTCGAACGTCTCCGGGTCAGCGAAGATCTCGGGGTCCCGGTTGGCGCCCGAGTAGAAGACGACGACCTTGTCGTTCTCGGCGATCCGCTGGCCGCGCAGTTCCATGTCGGTGGTGGCCGTACGACGGAAGAGGTTGACGGGGGAGACCCAGCGCACGATCTCGTCGGAGGCCGGGCGGGCCAGCGCCGGGTCTTTGAGGAGTTTGCGCCATTCGTCCGGGTGCTCGAAGAAGGTGAGCATGCCGCCGGAGGCCGCGTTGCGGGTCGTCTCGTTGCCCGCCACGACAAGCAGGAGGACGAACAGGTCGAACTCGTCCACGGCCAGGGTCTCGCCGCTGTCGTCGGGCTGGAGGAGTTTGGTGACGATGTCGTCCTGGGGCTGCTCGCGCCGCGCGGCGGCGAGCTCGTTGGCGTACGAGTAGACCTCGAGAGCGGCGGCGGTGCCCTCTTCGGGGCTGTCGGCGTAGTCGGGGTCCTCGGAACCGATCATCCGGTTGGACCATTCGAAGATCTTGTCGCGGTCCTCGACGGGCGCGCCCAGCAGCTCGCAGATCACGTAGAGCGGCAGCGGCGCCGAGATGTCGCGGACGAAGTCGACATCGGACCTGCCCTCGGCCTCGTCCAGCAGCTGGTGGCAGATCTCCCGGATGCGCTCCTCGAGCTTGGCGATGGCGCGCGGGGTGAAACCGCGGTTGACCAGGGAGCGGCGGCGGGTGTGCTCCGGCGGGTCCTGGTTGAGCATCATCATCCGCTGGAGTTCCAGCGTCTCGTCCGGGGTCTCGTTGAACAGTGCGAGCCGCCGGGCTGAGGAGAACAGGTTGCTGTTGCGGGATACGTGCACGACGTCGGCGTGTTTGGTGAGGGCCCAGAAACCGGGCCAGTCGCGTACGGGGTCGCCCTGGTGCCAGTAGACCGGGGCGTTCTCCCGTAACCAGCGCAGCTGGTCGTGGGGGACGCCGTCGCGGGCGTACTGGTCCTGATTGACGAGGTCGATGTGCATGCGAATCACCCGAGTTTGCCGAAGAGGACCAGCGCTTGGTTTCTGTTTACTGAAACGTGTTCTATTACGAGCTGTGGGCAACGTCAAGGCAGGCCAGCATAGCGCCCAAAAGATCATCGGATGTCTTATGTTGGGACCGTATTGACACATCGGACCGTCGCCCGGCAGTCTTTCTCGTGAAAACATCGGATGTATAGGGGACGTTGTGAGACTGGTTCGAGTAGGTGACAGGGGCGGGGAGAGACCCGCCGTGCTGGCGGACGACGGACGCCTGCTCGACCTGGGGGATCTTCTAGATGGAGGGGATCTCGACGGTGCCTTCTTCGCTTCCGATGGGATCAGCCGAATTCGGACGGCGGTGGCCGAAGGTGCCCTTCCCGAGCTCGACGGGGATGGTCTGCGGATCGGAGCGCCGATCGCCCGGCCGGGAAAGGTCGTGTGTATCGGTCTCAACTATCGGGACCATGCCGAGGAATCCGGCGCCCAGGTGCCCGCAGAGCCTGTCGTCTTCATGAAGGCCAGCAACACAGTCGTCGGACCTTTTGACGAGGTTCTGATCCCCAGGGCCAGCACGAAGACCGACTGGGAGATCGAACTGGCCGTCATCATCGGCCGGACCGCGCGATACCTGGAGTCGCACGAGGCGGCGCTGGAATGCGTCGCCGGGTACGCGATCTCCAACGATGTCTCCGAGCGTGAGTTCCAGCTTGAGCGCGGCGGGCAGTGGGACAAGGGCAAGTCCTGCGAGACGTTCAACCCGCTCGGGCCCTGGCTGGTCACGGCCGATGAGATCTCCGACCCGCAGCGGCTCGGCCTGCGGCTGTGGGTGAACGGGCAGCCCCGGCAGGACGGCGACACCAAGAACATGATCTTCGAGGTGGCCGAGATCGTGCGGTATTTGAGCTGGTTCATGGTGCTCGACCCCGGTGACGTGGTCAACACCGGCACCCCGGCGGGCGTGGCGCTCGGCGGACTTCCGTACTTGCGTGAGGGCGATGTCATGGAGCTGGAGATCGACGGACTCGGGCGGCAGCGGCAGACGGTGGGTCAGGCGTGATCCAGCCCGCACCACTCCTGCCGTCCACTCTGACCATCCAGACCTTTGAGACGCACGACATCAGATTTCCCACCTCGTTGGAGCTCGACGGCTCCGACGCGATGAATCCCGACCCGGACTACTCGGCCGCGTACGTGATCCTTGGCGACGGGGAGTACGAAGGTCACGGGTTCGCCTTCACCATCGGGCGGGGGAACGACATCCAGACCGCTGCGATTCGGGCGCTTGAGCCGTACGTGCTGGGGCGGGATGTCAGCGACCTTGGCGCGATTTATCGGGAAATGGCGCACGACTCGCAGTTGCGGTGGCTCGGTCCGGAGAAGGGCGTCATGCATATGGCGATCTCCGCGGTCGTCAACGCGCTCTGGGATCTGCGGGCCAAGCGGGAGGGCAAACCCCTCTGGCGGGTGCTGTCCGAAATGTCGCCTGAGGAGATCGTCGATCTTGTCGACTTCCGTTATCTCACCGACGAGCTCACGCCGGAGGAGGCGCTGGAGATCCTGCGCCGGGCCGAGCCCGGGCGGCAGGAGCGGATCGCTCAGGCGTTGGAGCGCGGGTATCCGGCATATACGACGTCTCCTGGCTGGCTGGGGTATGACGATGACAAGTTGCGGCGGCTCTGCGTGCAGGCAATTCAGGATGGGTTCTCGCAGATCAAGCTGAAAGTCGGCGCGGATCTGGACGACGACATCCGGCGCATGCGGATCGCACGGGAGGTCTGCGGCGACGGATTCCCGATCGCCATCGACGCCAACCAGCGGTGGGACACCACGACGGCGGTGCGGTGGGTGGACGCGCTCGCGCCGTACCAGCCGTGGTGGGTGGAGGAGCCGACAAGTCCGGACGATGTGCTCGGGCACGCCACGATCGCGCGGGCCATCGCCCCGATTCCGGTCGCCACCGGTGAGCATGTGCAGAACCGGGTGGTCTTCAAGCAGCTGCTCCAGGCGCGTGCGATCTCCTACCTGCAGCTGGACGCGGCCCGGGTGGCCGGGGTCAACGAGAACATCGCGATCCTGCTGCTGGCCGCCAAATTCGGCATTCCGGTCTGCCCGCACGCCGGCGGCGTCGGCCTCTGCGAGCTCGTGCAGCACCTGTCGTTCTTCGACTTCGTCGCGGTGAGCGGGTCCATGCAGGATCGGGTCATCGAATACGTCGACCACCTGCACGAGCACTTCGCCGACCCGGTGGTCATCGACCACGGCAGATACCGGGCTCCCACGGCGCCCGGGTTCAGCGCCACGATGCATCCGGAGTCGATCGCGGCCTATTCCTATCCCGACGGGCCGGTTTGGAGGTCCTCATGAGTGAGTTCGACGGCCTCAAGGCGCTGGTCACCGGCGGCGGATCCGGCATCGGCCTGGCCACCGCGACCCTGCTGGCCGCCCGCGGCGCCCGGGTCGCCTGCCTGGACGTCAACCCGCCTGGCGATCCGTTCTTCGGGGTCAAAGCCGACGTCACCGACGATTTTTCGGTCCGTACGGCTGTCGCCGCGGCCGCGGAGCAGTTCGGCGGCCTGGACATCGTTATCAACAACGCCGGAATCGGGGCGGCCGGCACGATCGCCGACAACCCCGATGACGAGTGGCTGCGTGTCCTGGATGTCAATGTTGTCGGGATGGTGCGGGTGGCCCGGGCGGCGTTGCCGTACCTGCGGGAGTCGGCGCACGCGGCGATCGTCAACACCTGCTCGATCGCGGCCACGGCGGGGCTGCCGCAGCGGGCGCTCTACAGCGCGACCAAGGGGGCGGTGCTCTCGCTCACGCTGGCGATGGCCGCCGACCACGTCCACGAAGGCATCCGCGTCAACTGCGTCAATCCCGGCACAGCGGACACCCCCTGGGTCGGCCGCCTGCTCGACGCCGCCGTCGACCCGGACGCCGAGCGGGCCGCGCTCAACGCCCGCCAGCCGCTGGGCCGTCTGGTCAGCGCCGACGAGGTCGCCCACGCCATCGCCTACCTGGCCAGCCCCCTCGCCTCCGCGACCACGGGAACGGCCCTCGCCGTAGACGGGGGTATGCAAGGCCTCCGGCTCCGGCCGAAGGAGTGAGGGATGTCCAAAGGCACGTTTCGGAGGTGGGCGAGGGCTCGCTTCGGTTCCGGCTGAAGGGATGAAGGCGTCCACGTGCTTGCTTCGGCTGCGGCCGGACGTGGGCGAAGGTTTGCTCTGGTTGTGGCCGAAGAGGTGAAAGATGCAGAGAATCGCGTTGCGTACGCGGCTCAAGCCCGGCTGCGAGGAGATCTACGACCGGGAGCATGCGAGCATTCCGCCCGAGCTTGAGGCCGAGCTGCGTGCCTTCGGCGTACATTCCTGGCGGATCTGGCGGAGCGGGCGGGAGATTTTCCACTACGTGGAGGTGGACGATTACGCCATACTCCAGGCGAAGCTCCGCGACAGCACGGTCAATCAGGCGTGGCAGGCCCAGATGAACCGGCTCCTGGACGGCGACTTCGACCCTGACGACGGCGGCCTCCGCAAGGTCTGGGAGATGTCATGACCTCCTTGAGCACCCGCGGGATCCGGCCACCATCGTGATAGGGGTTCGACGTGAGTAGGTGCTTGACGTGACGCGGTACGGCTTGGGCTGCGCGCCGATCGGGAACTTGTTCACCGCGCTGACCGACGAGACGGCGCGCGCCGCGGTGGACGCGGCATGGGAAACCGGGATCCGGCTCTACGACACCGCGCCCCACTACGGTCTCGGCCTGTCGGAGCGCCGTATCGGCGAGGCACTCCGGCATCGCCCCCGCTCCGAGTTCACGCTGTCCACGAAGGTGGGCCGCCTGCTGGTGCCCGCGGATGGGATCGGGCGCGACGACCAGGGTTTCGACGTTCCCGCCACGCACACCCGTATGTGGGATTTCTCCGCTGACGGGGTCCGGAGGTCGCTGACCGAGTCGCTCGAACGGCTCGGCCTGGATTCGATCGACATCGCGCTCATCCACGATCCCGATCACCACTGGAAGGAAGCCGTCGGGGAGGCGTTCCCGGCACTGGCCGACCTCCGCGCGCAAGGCGTGATCAAATCCGTCGGTGTCGGGATGAACCAGTGGCCGATGCTCGCCGACTTCGTCCGGGAAACCGACGTGGACACGATCATGCTGGCCGGGCGCTACACCTTGCTCGACCAGTCGGCGGCGGCCGAGTTGCTGCCGCTCTGCCTGGAACGCGGCGTTTCGGTGGTGGCCGCGGGCGTGTTCAACAGCGGCATACTCGCCACGCACGACCTGAGGGGCACCTACAACTACGTCCCCGCGTCCCCCGAACTGCTCGACCGGGTCCGCCGCCTCGCGCGCATCTGCGAGAAGCACGGCGTCACGCTGCCTCAGGCAGCGCTCGCGTTCCCTCTGCGGCATCCGGCGATCTCCTCGGTCGTCCTGGGCATGCGGTCAGCGGATGAGGTACGGCAGAACATGGCTTTGGCGGCTTCGTCCATTCCCGAGGCTCTCTGGGATGACTTGGCGGAGGTTGAACATGATTGACAGTCATCATCATCTTTGGGATCCGTCTCGCCGGACATATGGGTGGATGGCGGGTGAAGCACTGGCGCCGTTGCGCCGGCCGTACGGGTTGGACGACTTGCGCCGAGAGACGTCGGCAGCCGGAGTAACCGGAACCGTCCTGGTCCAGACGGTCAGCGACATCTCCGAGACCGAGGAGTTCCTCGCCCTCGCCGCCGCCTCCGACGGCCTCATCCGCGGCGTCGTCGGCTGGGTCGACCTCACCGCCCCCGACGTCTCCGACCAACTCGCCCGCCTCCGCACCCTCCCCGGCGGCGACCTCCTCGTCGGCATCCGCCACCAGATCCAGGACGAACCCGACCCCCACTGGTTCGCCCGCCCCGACGTCCGCCGCGGCCTCCTCGCGGTAGCCGCCGCCGACCTCGTCTACGACCTCCTCGTCCTCACCCCCCAACTCCCGATCGCCCACGAGGTCGCCGCCACCCTCCCCGACCTCCGCTTCGTCCTCGACCACGCCGCCAAACCCCCCATCGCCACCGGCGAACTAACCCCCTGGTCGGACTCAATAGCCACCCTCGCCAAACTCCCCCACATCACCTGCAAACTCTCCGGCCTGGTCACCGAAGCCTCCTGGACAAACTGGAAACCCGCCGACCTAACCCCCTACACCGACCACATCCTCAATTCCTTCGGCCCTTCCCGCGTCATGTTCGGCTCCGACTGGCCCGTCTGCGAACTAGCCGCCACCTACTCCCAAGTCACCACCCTCGCCCAATCCCTCACCCCCACCACCCACAACCAGATCTTCAAATCCACCGCCGAATCCGTGTACGGCCTCCAGCCCATGTAACCACCCGGCCGCAACAACACATGACACCCTGTGGATAAGCTCCGCACGCTCGTGGCGATGATGCGTCACGCCCTATGGATAAGCGCGCACACTCGTGGCGCTTTGCACGCCGTCACGATGCGGCACGCGCCAGGCCGCGTCGGGTGAGCCGACCAAATCAACACTTGTCACGGAGACGGAAGCCTGCGGACTGCGAAGTGCCAGCGGCCGGCGTCATGAATACCGCCAGATGCGCCCCGCCCCTGCGGATGAGTGCCGCACCTCCTGTGATGATGCGCCCCGCCCCTGCGGATGAGTACCGCACCTCTACGGGCCGGCGTGTCCATCGCCACCGTGTCCCGGGCGTTGCGCGGCACGGGGCCGGTCGCCGCCAAGACTCGGGAGCGGGTGCTGCGCGCCGTCGAGGAGCTGATGTGTCATGCGCCTGTGGATGAGCACCACACCCTCTTGGTGATGATGCGTTACTCGCCTGTGGATAAGTCGTCCGGCGCTCTGGATCTTTATTAAGACCCGCTGAACTGGCCACCTCGTCATCATCGGGCAATTGACCGAATCCTCCTTCCAGTGTTATCCACAGAATCCCACTCGGTCAATTGGGCGGTGCCTACTCGCTCCACCATTGGGCTCGATTTCCCTTCGAGCCTAGGAGGAGCCCGTGCTACCAGCGCTGCTCGCCGCATCCGCAATCACCGGCGTCGCCTTCGCCGGACCCGCATTGGCCGACATTCCCCGACGTCCCTGTGCCGTCGTCCGGCCTTACCCCGATCGATCTTGGGTCGCACCAAACGTATTCACCAACGATCGCGACCACTTCGAAGATCTGTCCACCTGGGAAGAACACTGGGAAGACTGGGTAGCACAACAGGAATACTGGTGGAACACATTCATTACCCGCTTCCTACCTCACACCGATGATCGAGATACTCCCACTCCACCACACCTGCCCACCCGCCGCCCCTCATGCCCACCTCGCAACGAAACCCTCCCACCAAACCATTTCCAACCCCCGCTCCACCCCACCAGGGAGAATTCCACGCCCAGCGGAGACCCAATAACCGGTTGGAACTCCACGCCCAGCGAGGCACCAATAACCACCTGGAATCCCAAGATCAGTTGGAATCCCAAGCCTCGCGAAAGGCCTAAGACTGGCGAAGAGCTCAAGATCGGTGGAAAGTCCGGGACTGGAGAAAATCTGGGGACCAGCAAAAAGCCGTGGACCGGGGAAAATCGGGAGACCAGGAGAAATCAGGGGACCGGGAAAAACCGGGGGAGCGGCGAAAATCTGGGGATCGGCGAGAAGCGGGGAAACAGAGAAAGGCCCGGGACTGCCAAAGAATCCGAACCCGGCCCGAGACCCGCGAACAGCCCAAAGCCTGCCACCAAGCCCCAACCTGCGCACGACCAGAAGCCTGGGGAGATCGCTGTTGCGGCGGTCAAAAGCTGGCTGGGCACGCCCTATACCTGGGGCGGCGGGAACGACAAGGGCCCCAGCCGGGGAATCGGCAGAGGAGCCGCCCGAGTCGGCTTCGACTGCTCAGGCTTGGTGATGGCCGCCTGGGCCAAAGCCGGAGCAGACCTGGCCCACTACACCGGCACTCAAATCCGCCAGGGCCACCCCGTCGCCATCAAAGACCTTCGCCCAGGCGACCTCATGTTCTTCGGCGGCACCCGCGCCCACCCCGCCCACGTCGGCATGTACATCGGCAAAGGCACAATGATCCACGCCCCCAAAACCGGCGACGTAGTCCGCAAAGCAAACGTCCTCAACTCAAAGCACTACATGTCCACCTTCCAAGGCGCCACTCGTCCCACTCCCAAAGCACCCACACCCAAGAAGTAAACAGCGACAGTAGCTAAGGAAGTGCCCCGGCCTCGATCCGCTCGCTCCATGGGGCACTGGATTCATCTGATCCGGCCACCCCGGCCGGATCAGATGGGCCCCGAGCTATGGTCGTGGGCAATCCACGGACAGATCGATCAGCCAGTTGCGGCATTCAAGCGCGGTATTCAATTGATGGGACGGTGTCAGATTTCCAGTGCGGTCAGGTCCAGGCTGGCCACGCGAGTGGGGTCGGCGAGGATGTCGATGCCCGCGATTCTGGCGTCGAGGATGGTGAAGCTCATGACTGAAATCGGTTGGCCGTTGATGGTGCCGATGACGCCGGCGGTGCCGTTTACCAGGGCGGGTAGCGCGGCCAAGGTGGATTGTGCGGTGCTGGTGGAGCGACTGAAGAGGAGCGACTGGCTGGCCACGTCCGGCGCGCCCCGGACGACCCGCAGGCCGCCTGGCGTGTCGACCCGTAGGACCACATCCGGGTCCAGGACGGCGACGAGGGCGTCGAAGTCGCCGCCGCGTGAGGCGGCCAGGAAGGCGTCCACGACCTGGCGCTGGCGGGTCAGGTCGAGGTCGGGGGTGGGCGCTGAACGCTGCACCCTCCGCCGGGCACGACTGGCGAGTTGTCGGGCGGCGGCGGGGGTCCGCCCCACCATGGGTGCGATCTCATCGAAGGGGACCGCGAACATGTCGTGCAGGACGAACGCCAGCCGCTCCGCGGGTGCCAGGGACTCCAGGACGACCAGTAGGGCCAGACCCACCGAGTCGGCCAGCAGTGCCTCATGCTCGGGCTCGATCCCGTCGGCGGGGCTGATGACCGGGTCCGGCAGGTGCTCCTCCAGGGGATCCTCACGCCGGGAGGCACGAGATCGGAGCATGTCCAGGCAGACCCGCCCGGTCACCGTGGTCAGCCAGCCGGCCAGGTTTTCCACCTGGGTGGTGTCGGTACGGCTGAGCCGGATCCAGGCCTCCTGTACGGCATCGTCGGCCTCGCTCAGCGAACCAAGCATCCGGTAGGCCACCGCCTTGAGCCGCCCGCGGTGAGCCTCGAACCGGTCCGCCAGGAACTCGTTCTCATCCATCGGTCACATCCTCCCGTTAAGTCCCGTCATACCGATGACGAACCGAAACAACCCGGTGTGACCTGGAGGAATTATGGAAGCACGGATGAGCAACCCGGCGATGGCCCTCCCTGGCGTGATGACGGCCATCCAAGGGCTCGTCAAGGCCAAATCCAAGGGAGGAGTGCCGGAGGAGACTCTGGAGCTGGTGCACCTGCGGGCCAGCCAGATCAACGGCTGCAGCGCCTGCGTGTACGCGGGCGGGATTTCCGCGAGGAAGGCCGGGATGAGCGACGAGCGGCTGTGGGCGGTGGCGGCCTGGCGGGAGGCACCGTACTTCTCGGAAGCGGAGCGTACGGCACTCGAACTGGCTGAGACGATGACCCGGCTCAGCGACCGCACCGGCGAGGCCGTGCCGGACGAGCTGTGGGAGCGCCTAAGCGGCCACTACGACGAGCCGCAGCGCGCGGCTCTGATCCTCTGGATCGCCACCGCCAACTTCTTCAACCGTATCAACACCGCCATCAAGGAACCGGCGGGCACCACCTGGGGATGAACCACAACAAACCCGCTACCGCAACATCCGCTCCGCAGGGGCCTGACGCCAACCCAGTTACCTGCACGTGCTCAGGCCGGACGGCGAGCGTCGCATCCTCGGGGTGATGAGTGAGCACGAAGATCGGTCCGTCCCAGGAGCCGCCGTACGGGCGGCTGTCGCCCGAGACGTCCAACCGTCTCGACCCCCCCAGCACGGCGCCCGTGGTCTTGACGTACTCGTCGATCAGGCCCGGACGGGCAGAGATTCCGGTCATCATCCAGTCCATCTCGTGGTTGGGCCCCGCCACGAATCCGTCCAGTGACATCGTGAAGTGCCAGAGCACCTTTCCGCTCGCGGTCTGCGGTTCGGTGTCGCTCACTCGCTGCTTCCTGCGATCTGCTTGCGATGGCGATACCGGTAGGTCTTAAACGGCTGGTGCGCGCTGCGGGAGATAGGACAGAGTTGGACCCCATGGATCGCCAGCTCATCAGCCATCTCGCTCATCGTGACCATCCCATCGCCGCGCCGGTCTCCGGCGCGCAGGTGACCCGGCTGCTCCGCCGGGCCCGGTTGCCCGAAGGCGCGAGGATTCTCGACCTCGGCTGCGGCGAGGGGGCCTGGGCGCTGCGGGCGCTGGCGATGTATCACGACGCGACCGCCGACGGCGTGGACATCTCCGCCGAAGGGCTCAAGGCGGCCGAGCGTATGGCCGAAATGCAGGGTGTCTGGGAGCGGATCCGCCTGCACAACAAGCCGGCCGCCGACTTCCCGGTGGCCGAGCAGTACGACCTGGTGCTCTGCGTCGGCGCGACGCACGCGTTCGGCGGCCTTCTCCCGACCGTCGAGCACGTCCGCCGCTACCTGCGCCCGAACGGGCTCGCGCTGGTCGGCGAAGGCTTCTGGGAACGCGAACCGACGCCGGAGGCGCTCACCCGCCTGGGCACCGACCCGTCGGAGTACCTGGACCTGCCCGGCACCGTCGCCGCCGCCGAATCCGCCGGCTTCGACACGGTCTACGCGTACACCAGCGACCTGTCCGAATGGGATGACTACGAGTGGTCCTGGACGGGATCCCTCCTTCGCTGGGCCAACGAACACCCCGGCCCGGACGCCGCCGACGCCCGCGCAGCGGCCCTCACCCACCGCGACATGTGGCTCAACGGTTACCGGGGCGTCCTCGGCTTCGTCACCCTCCTACTCCAGCGAACCTAGGGAGTCGCAAGGGCCTCCGTGGGGGGCATCCGGGCGGCCCGGACGGCGGGGTAGAAACCGGCGAGCCCGCCGATGACCAGCGTCGCCACCACGCCGCCGATCATCGCCCAGGCGGGCACGATGGCGGGCCAGCTCTGATAGGTCGCGTACGCCCCGGTCACCCCGATGCCGAGCAGCACCCCGCCGACGCCGCCGAGCAGCGAAAGCAGCAGCGACTCGGCCAGGAACTGCAGCCGGATCTGCCCCCGGGTGGCCCCGAGCGACCGGCGCAGGCCGATCTCCGCCCGCCGCTCCAGGACCGAGATGACCATGGTGTTGGCCACCCCGACCCCGCCGACCAGCAGCGCCACCCCGCCGAGGCCGAGCAGCAGCGCGTTGAGCGTCGCGTCGGTGGCCTGCTTGGCGGCCAGCGCGTCCGACGGCCGCGAAACCTTGACCTCCTGCGGGTTCTCCGGGTTGGCGGTCCCCGCCAGCACCCCTTGCACGGCCACGACCTGGGACTCCTCGGCCCGGGTGTACACCGTCGTGGGATATCCGTCGAAGCCGAGCCGTTCCTCGGCGACGGGCCAGCCGACCAGCGCGGCGGTGTCCAGCTCGGGCGCGAGCGGCGCGGGAGCCAGCACCCCGACGACCGTGAACCACTCCCCGCCCAGCCACACCCGCTGCGCGGGGCCGGGCTGGTAGACGCCGAGCCGGTCGGCCGCCGTCGCGCCGAGGACCACGGCCGGGTAGCGTTCGGTCGCCGCGTTCAGCCACGCGCCGGCCGCGACCGTCGCGCTCACCTTGCCGAGCAGGTCCAGCCGGGTCGCGGTGACCGCGATGCTGCCGCTCTCCGCCACCGGGATCCGGTCATTCCTGTACACCTTGGCGGGCGTGGTCCCGATCGCGGTCACCGCCGTCACCGGCCCGATCCGGGCGATCATCCGCTCGGCGTCGGCCGGCAGGTGCGAGTGGTCGCCGAACAGGGACTGCCCGGGCGCGACCGTCAGCAGGTTGGTGCCGAGGGCGGCCAGCCGGCGGTTGAGGTCCTCCTGGCTGGACGCCGAGATGCCGACCACGGAAAGCATGGCCGCGATCCCGATGGCGATGCCCAAAGCCGACAGGAAGACGCGCAGCGGGCGCGACCGCAGTCCTGCTCCGCCCACCCGCACCACGTCCCGCGGGCTCATCCGCGCGGGCCGATAGGTCACCACGTGCTCACCTCCAGCGCGGAGTCCCGTACGACCCGGCCGTCCAGGAGCTCGATCTGGCGGGGGAGCGCGGCGGCGAGGTCGCGGTCGTGGGTGATGACCAGGACCGTGGTGCCGCCCGCGTTGAGCTCCCGGAGCAGGGCCAGCACCGCGGCTCCTGAGGCGGAGTCGAGGTTGCCCGTGGGCTCGTCGGCCAGCACGACCGCCGGGTTTCCGACGACGGCGCGGGCGATCGCCACCCGCTGCCGCTCGCCGCCGGACAGCTGGTGCGGCCGGTGGCCGAGGCGGTGCCCCATGCCCACCTGCCGCAGCGCGAGCTCGGCCCGCCGTCGCCGCGCGCCCAGCGGCACCCCCGCGTACAGCAGCCCGTCCGCCACGTTGTCCAGCACCGGCACACCCGCGGCCAGGTGGAACTGCTGGAAGACGAAGCCGATCGCGCGGGCCCGCACCGCCGACAGCTCGCGGTCGGTCAGCGCGGCCACGTCGTGCCCGGCGATCCGCACGGTCCCGCCGGACGGGCGGTCGAGCGTGCCGATGAGATGGAGCAGCGTCGACTTGCCCGAGCCGGAAGGGCCCACGATCGCGGCCAGCTCGCCCGCCCCGATCGTCAGGGACGCCCCGCGCAGCGCGGTCACCTGGCCGTTGTAGCGCTTGCTCACGTTCGCCAGCTCGATCATCGCGGCACCACCACGGCGGCGCCCTCGGCGACCCCGGTGACCTCGACCTGCCCGTCCGCGAACAGGCCCGTCTCGACCGGCAGGTAAGAGCCGTCCACCGCCTGTACGGCATAGCCGCCCTCAGCCAGCGCGACCAGCGCGTTCACCGGGACCGCGAGCACGTCCGCCCGGGTCCTGGACACGATCGTCACGTCCACGGGCGCCTTGTCGTACGCGGACAGCCGCTTGGCCGGCTGGACCACCACGCGGATCGTGGTGACCGGGTTCTGGCCGGTGCTCGTCGTGGCGACCTTCCCGACGCTGGTCACCTTCCCCTCGACGGTCGCACCGCTGGGCAGCTCGACCGTGGCCGCGACGCCCTTCCTCACCAGGTCGGCGTCGGCCACGTCCAGGTCCACGTCGACCTGCTGCCGGGTCCCCGTGTACGCGAGGACGGGCCCGCTGGCGGGAGAACCGGCCACGGACGTCACGTCGGCCACCCGGATGGCTGCCCGTGCGAGCACGACGTCGCCGGGGCTGACCCGGCCGGTGACGGGAACGCCGAGGTCGTCCTGCCACTCCTCGACCGCGTTCGCCGTGGCCGACGTGAAGGTCCGGTCCACGGTGAACCCGTCATAGCCGAGGGCTTTGAGGTTCTTCTCCAGTTCCTCGACGTCTCGGCCTTCCACGCCGCTGGACAGCGTGCGGTAGAGGGGCAGCGTGCCGTACAACAGAGGCACCTTGTCGTTGTCCACGCTGTAGACGGCCCGGCCCCGTTTGATCGTCTTGCCCTCCTCGGGCAGCCAGGTGATCGTGCCCTGCCCGGCGGCGCGGACGGTCGTGGGGTCGCCGAAGCCGAGGGACCCGGCGACGGTCTCGGTCGCGTTGAGCGTGGTTCGCTCGACCCTGGCGGTGGCCGGGGGCGTACGGGTGACCGCGGGCTCGTCCCCGCCGCCGACCCCGACGGCGGCCACGACCGCGGCGGCGAGCACCGCGGTGGCGCCGCCGACCGCGAGCGCGGTCCGCCCGCGCCGCCGGTGCCGAGCCGGAGCCTCGACCGCGACCTCCTGATCGATCATCACTTTCCTCCGGTCAGGGGGGAGAGCTTGTCGCGACAGGCGTCGAAGGCCTTCAGCACCTTGGGGTCGCTCCGGTTGAGCCCTTCCATGGCGATTCGCCCGGACGCCGGGTCGGGGTCGGGCATGTCCACGCCGTTCGCGCGCATGCACCCCGCGAACTGGCGCAACGCCTCCTGGACTTCAGGATCCGTCGGGTCGATGTCGCCTGCGGGCGCGAGCGATCGGCAGGCCTGTAGCGCCTTCTCGACGTTGCCGGTGGTCTTGGGCAGCTCGCCGAAGGTGCCGTCCGGGCCGGGATCGGGCATGTCCACGCCGTTGTCCCGCATGCACTGCGCGAACGCGCGAGGATCGGCCGAGGCCGACGCGGACGCGCTGGCGCCGGGGGTGGCGCCGTCCTTGAGGGACGCGACTCCGGTGTTCGCGGGCGACTGGCCGCACCCGGCGAGCAGGCCGATCAGGAGGCCGACGGCCAGGCCGGTTCGATGAATTCTCATGCCCGGATGCTGGCGCGGCTGCCTCGGAGCGGGCTCGGAGCCACCTCAACGAGGCAGCAGGATCCGGAACGTCGCGCCGCCGGGCTCGTCACCGAGTTCCACCCGGCCGCCATGCGCGCGGATGATGGCGGCCACGATCGCCAGGCCGAGCCCGGCGCCGCCGTCCGCGCGCGACCGGCTCCGGCCCGCCCGGTAGAGCCGCTCGAAGATGTACGGCGCGTCCTCGGCTGGGATCCCGGGGCCGGTGTCGGCCACCTCGACCACTCCCTGCGTTGGGGAGACCCCGACCCGGACCGTGATCTCGGCCTCGGCCGGCGTGTGGGTCAGGGCGTTGCCCACCAGGTTGGTCAGCACCTGGCGGAGCCGGGCGTCGTCCCCGGGCACGATCACCGGCCGGAGCGGACCCTCCCCGTACGGCATGAGCCGGATCCTGCGCTCCGGAACCCTGACCCGGGCGTCCCTGATCGTGTCCGCCGCGATCTCCAGCAGGTCGACCGGCCGCCGGTCCAGCGGACGCTCCTGGTCCAGCGCGGCCAGCGTCAGCAGATCCTGGACCAGCACCCCCATCCGGGTGGCCTCCTCCTCGATCCGGCGCATCGACTCGTCCAGCTCGGGACCTGGCGGCGAGCCGCCGTGCCGGTACAGCTCGGCGAAGCCGCGGACCGACGTCAGCGGGGTGCGCAGCTCGTGCGAGGCGTCCGCGAGGAACTGGCGCAGCCGCACCTCGGACGCGCTGCGCGCGGCGATCTCCCGCTCGACCCGGTCGAGCATGACGTTCATCGCCAGGGCCAGGCGGCCCGGCTCGGTGTGCGGGTCGGGCCCGGGCGCCCGGTGGGCGAAGTCGCCGCCCGCGATCCGCGCCGCCGTGTGCTCCATGCGGGTGAGCGGGCGCAGGCCGAGCCGTACCACGGCGGCGGCGGCCGCGCCGAGCAGGAGCAGCACCGCCGCGGTGACCAGCACCTGGATGACGTTCAGCTTCGACTCGGTGTCCAGGATCGGGCGGAGCGAGCCGGCGACCACCGCGACACCGCCGTTCGGAACGGTCTGGACGGCCACCCGCCACGGCCCGGTGGCCGAGGGGACGTCGAACTCCTGGCCGCCACGGGCCACCAGCTCGGTGAAGGGCGGCAGCTGAGGATCGCCGGATTCCGGACTCATCAGGGACGCCAGGGAACCGTCGGGCGCGTAGACGTAGAAACGATTGTCGATGGCCAGCCGCTTGGCGATCACCTCGGTCGGCAGCTGGAGGCTGGAGTAGTCGAACGCCGTCGACACGCGCGCGAGGGCGGTCGCGCTCGTGGTCAGCTGCTGGTCCAGCCGGTCCACCAGGTAGCCGCGGAGCAGCGCGGCGCCCACGACGTCGGCCAGCACCAGCCCGGCCGAGGTCAGCGCGAGGATCGCCAGCACCAGCCGGGTGCGCAACGTCCACAATCCGGGCTTTCTCATCGCGGGAGCCGCAGGGTGTAGCCGACGCCGCGGACCGTGTGGATCAGCGGCGGATCCCACCGGTCGATCTTCTTGCGCAGGTAGTAGACATACGACTCCACGATGCTCGCGTCGCCGTCGAAGTCGTAGTGCCACACGTTGTCCAGGATCTGCGCCTTGCTCAGCACCTGGCCCGCGTTCGTCAGCAGGTATGCGAGCAGGTTGAACTCGGTCGGCGACAGGTCGACCGGCACGCCGCCGCGCCGCACCTCGTGCGCGCCCGGATCCAGCTCCAGGTCCGCGTAGCGCAGCGCCTGACTCTCCCGGGCCGGTACGGCTCGCGCCCGCCGCAGGATCGCGCGGATCCGCAGCACCACCTCCTCCAGGCTGAACGGCTTGGTCACGTAGTCGTCCGCGCCGATCAGCAGCCCCTTGACCCGGTCCTCAACCGTGTCGCGGGCGGTGAGGAACAGCACCGGCACCCGATCGGTCAGCCGCCGCGCCACCTCGAACCCGTCGAGGTCGGGGAGCATGACGTCGAGCACGATGAGGTCGGGCCGGAACCGCTCGGCAGACACCAGGGCCGCCCCGCCCGTCCCTGCGGCGCAGACCTCGAAACCGGTCAGCCGCAGGGTCTGCGACAGCAGCGCGCAGATGTTCGGCTCGTCGTCGACGACCAGAACCTTGCTCGTGGGGTCCATATCCCCAGCTTCTACCCCGGCAAGCTCAACGCCGGCTGGGAGCCGGTCAGAGGGCTTGGCGGAGCCATTCTTCGACGCCGGCGATGTGGACGGTGGCCCAGGCCTGGGCTATCTCCGGCTGGCGGGCGGCGATGGCCTCGTAGATGGCGTAATGCTGGTCGAGGGTCTTGCTGGGGGCGTTCTCCTGGGTCAGGCCGCGCCATACTCGGGCTCGGGTGGTGGGGCCGGAGAGGCTCTCGATGAGGGAGCAGAGGACGGCGTTGCCGGAGCCCTCGGCGATGCGCTGGTGGAACTCCAGGTCGTTGGCGACCAGTTGTTCGATGCTGGGGTTGGCGGGGAGGGCGTCGAGGATCTTGCGGAGTTCCGCGATGTCGGTGTCGGACATCGTGGTGGCGGCCATGGCGGTGGCGGCGGGTTCGAGGATGCGGCGGACCTGGAAGAACTGCAGGACGGTGTCGTCGCGGTGGAAGTCGACGACGAAGGAGAGAGCGTCGAGCAGGAGGCGGGGTTCCAGGCTGGTGACGTAGGTGCCGTCGCCTTGCCGTACATCCAGGACGTTGATCAGGGCGAGGGCGCGGACGGCCTCGCGGAGGGAGTTGCGGGACAGGCCCAGCCGCTCGGCCAGGTCGGCCTCCTTGGGGAGCCGGTCTCCGGGAGCCAGCTCGCCCGTGATGATCATATCTTTGATTCTGTCGATCGCCGCGTCGGTAACCGCCACGCTACGCACCCCACCCATAGACATCCGATGTCTATGAGTGTATGACGAACCGGACCGGCTCATCTGCTGTGCGTTCGATCACATCCCGGACTTCGAGGGTGCGCAGGTGGGCGGCGGCTTCTCCGGCGGCCATGCCGCGCAGCATCGGCGGCAGCTGGTCCCAGGGGCGGTTCCAGGTCATCCGGGCGGCGACCTCCCAGATGGTGAGGGGTTCGGGGGTTTCGGCCAGGAGGGTCTGCAGGCTCTGGAGCTTCTCCTCGTGGTGGGTGTGGATCTCGGCGGCCCGGGCGGAGACGTCGGGGAATCGGATCTCGTGGGCGGGGAGCGCCTCGATCGGGCCGAGTTCGGTGACGCGCAGCAGCGACGTCATGAAGTCGCCGAGGGGGTCGACGTCGTTGCGGTCGTAGGGATATATGCCGATATGGGGGGTGATGTCGGGGAGGACGTGGTCGCCGGTGAAGAGGCGGTCGGTGTCTTCGAGGTGCAGGCAGATGTGGCCGGGGGAGTGGCCCGGCGTCCAGATGGTACGCAGGCGGCGGCCCGGGAGGTCGATCAGGTCGCCGTCGCTCAGCGACAGGTCGGGAAGCGCGGGAGGTTCGGGGCGGTTCGCGACGCCCTCGGCTACTTCGTGGCTATCGGCTCCGGCACGGCGCAACATGTCGGCCTGAAAGTCCTTGTGGTTGCCATCCTTGACGACGTCCCGGAACAGTCGCACTAAGGCGATATCGGCTTCGTGCATCGCGATCCAGGCGCCGGAGCTTTCGCGAACCTGACCGGCCAAGCCTGAATGGTCCGGGTGGTAATGCGTCACCACCACACCGCGCACATCCGCGACATCCATCCCCACACTGGCCAGCCCCTCCGTCAGAGCCAGCCAGGCATCCGGATGATTCCACCCCGCGTCGATCAACACCGGCCCACCCGGCGACTCGACCGCATACACCAGCGTGTACCCGAGCGGATTCCCCGGAATCGGCACCGGCACGCTCCACACGCCCCCGCCGACATCCATCGGCCGCTGCTCGATGTACGCCCGCCGCCGTGACCTGACGCCGCTCTCACTCACGCTAGCCGTCCACTCCCAGGGTCCACGGCCGAGCCGCCCCCCGAATAAGCCCTACGCAAGCGAATCAAGCGCTTGGTACGCCGAGTCTACCGATCAAACAATCGACTCCCCATCATGGCCCTTGAGTTTCAGGAGCCCAACTGAGTTCCCGGAGCCCAACTGAGTTCCCGGAGCCCAACCGAGGCTTTCGGCGCCAGCGGGTTGGCTCACCTCGCTGTTTGGGTCCAGGGCGCCGCCGCGCTGACCTTCTCCAGGAACGGGCGTTTCCTCCTGATCGGCGGCCTCGCCGGAGTCAATCCGGAGGGCGGTTCGCTGATCCTCCACGACCTGGCCCAGAGCTGCGACCCGCCGTATGCGTTGGGGCGGTCTCGACGAGGGCGCTGACTTTCAGCTCGTCCTCGGCGCCTCCCCGAGATCCAAGAATCCGCGATCCACCTCGTCCTCGTCCTCCTCGTCCTCCTCGTCCTCCTCGTCCTCCTCGTCCTCCTCGTCCTCCTCGTCCTCCTCGTCCTCCTCGTCCTCCTCGTCCACCTCGTCCACCTCGTCCACCTCGTCCACCTCGTCCACCTCGTCCAGGTCGTCCAGGTCGTCATCGTCCAGGTCGTCATCGTCCAGGTCGTCAAAGTCGAGGTCTGGTTTGACCCCTATGGGACGGCATAGGTCTGGGGCGAACCTGAATATGGTCTTGGGGCTGGTTGGTTCGGGGGAGCGGCGGATGGCTATACCGCCTGGGATCGCCGCCACGTAGATGCACTCGTCGTCCTGGACGTAGGGGGGCGTGATGTCCTGCCAAATCGTGCCCTCGGGGATGAACCTGTCCAGCATGGTCATGGTGGCTGCTCCTTCTTGTTCTGCGGTCGCGGTCGTTCCGCGGTCGTGTGGTCTCGGTGAGCCGACTGGACGCTGAACTCCCATTCCGGAAAGGGCCCGCCTCGATCGCATCGGCGAGGCCGAGGCGGTGGAAGTCCGGGCCCACGCGATCGAGGCGGTGGAAGTCCGCGCCCACGCGATCACGATCGAGGCGGTGGAAGTCCGGCCGACGTGATTGAGGCGGTGGAAGTCCGGGCCGACGCCTTGGCCGGGCGTGATCGTGGCCGATCACCCGGGCGGCCGGGCGGTGTCCTGCGTGGGGTGATGAGTTCGAGTGCTGTTATTTCCGGTTCGCCCTTTTAGTCGTGCGATTTTGGGTGGGGGTTGTAGGACCTGTCTTCGTGGTTCTTGACTAACTGCGATTAGCGTGCCGTTAATCAGCTTTGATGCGAAGAACATCGGCAGCCACGTAAATCGGACAGGTTTGTACGATCATTGTGCGACCGACGTCCGGGCATCCAAGACACAGAACAGAGGCAGAATGCCCGCCGCCCGAGAGCTGGACCCAAATGCTGGTCCAGTCGCCCTCCTCGGCTTCGAACTGCGAAAATTCCGGCTGGCCGCGAAATGGTCCCAAGAACAACTAGCCGAAAAGATCAACTTCAGCGCGTCTCTGGTCGGTTTCATCGAACGCGGCGACCGCGTTCCCCGGCGCGACTTCATCGAACGCTGCGAGGAGGTGCTCGGCCTGAACGGCGAACTCCTCCGCCTCTGGCCCCGCATCAGCCTGGAATCAAGTCCACGCTGGTTCCGCCCCTGGCTGGAGATCGAGGCCGAGGCCCGAACGCTGCGCACGTGGCAACCGGCCCTTATTCCCGGCTTGCTGCAGACGGAGGAGTACATCCGCACGACTTACAGCGGTGAGCCAGGAATGGCCAGAGAGAAGTGCGAAGAACTCGTCGTCGCCCGGCTGAGCCGACAAACGATCTTCGATCGTTCCATCCCGCCCATCTTCTGGGCAGTCATCGACGAGACGGTGCTCTGGCGTCCGCTGGGCGGCAGGGAGGTGATGCGTCGTCAGCTTGAACATCTGTTAGAGATGTCGAATCATCCGTTCGTCACGATTCAGGTGGTCCCCCTGGCCAGCGGGTCCACGGCTGGCCTGGCTGGAGCCTTTGTGATCGCACAGCTCCCGAGCCAGCCTGATACCGTGTATGTCGATTCGCCCGCAAAAGGATATGTCTCCGATCACGCGGCGGATGTGGCGGCTGTCAACGACAGGTATGAAGCCGTGCGTGCCCATGCGCTCCCCGCTCATGTGTCGGTCGAGCTGATCAGAGAAACAATGGTGAACAGATGGACCTGAGAGACGAGTTGGCAAACGCCGCTTGGCGTAAGGCGTCGTTCTCCTCGGGCAATGGCGGCGACTGCATTGAGGTCGCGCCTCTGTCCGGTGGTCGTGTGGCTATGCGTGACACCGAAGCTCCAGGGCAGGAGCCTTTCGTCGTCTCCGCGAGCGTGTGGAGCGCGTTCGTGAGCGGCGCGAAGGCCGGAGAATTCGACTTCTGACAGCGCATCGAAACGGTGAGCCCTTGGCCAGAACAGCCAGGGGCTTTCTTTGGAGCAAACGCGTTCCAAGAACAGGCCGCCCCAGGGCCGAAGGAATTCTCGCCCTGTGAGGCCGAGGGCGATGAGCGGGTTGTGGAAGTCGTCGCGTGCCCAGCGGGTACCTTCGGCGATGTTGGTGAAGTTCAGCAGGCGTAGAACGCCGATCGCGTAGCCACGCATGGTGGCGCACCGATCGCGTGGCTACGCATGGCGGCCAGGATCGGCCCTTCACGCGCTGTCTCAGGATCGGAGAACTCCCACGATCCTGGGTTCCCGGCCTGGGTGGGTGGCGCTCTCGTGCCGGTCCGGTTCAGCGCCGGAACCGTCCGGCGAAGCGGTTCCTCTTGCCGTGGTAGAGGAGGGTCCAGGTGCCGTCGTGGTTGCGGCGGGTGCGGTAGCGGTCGGGGTGGGTTGCTTTGTCGCGGTTGTGCCAGGTGCAGGCGGGGGCGAGGAGGTCCAGGTCGGTGGTACCGCCGTCGGCCCAGCCTT
>NZ_BLAE01000044.1 GCF_009687865.1 Acrocarpospora macrocephala | reverse complement strand
CATCGCAACCGACCGCGGCATCGCCCGCGATACCGCACTCAACCGCGGCATCGCCCGGGGTATTGCACCCAACCGCGGCATAGACCGGGGTGTCACGCCCGGCTCCGGCCGCGTACCCCGGACTCACCCCCGCTTGGAGGACGACACACGCCTGCAGGCAGACGCCACCGGACAACCTCATCCCCACGAGCGCGGCCAGATCAGCACCATGGGTGCGGAGAGGGTGACCCGCAGAAGATCACAAGGAGCCACAGTAGATCACGAGCTGATCGGCATCGGATCGCCGCGTTCGAGCAGGCTGTGAGCAGGGCTGTGAGCAGGGCTGTGAGCAGGGCTGTGAGCAGGGCATCTTCGGCCCTTTGGATGCGTTCGCCACGGGAGGGCCGGTCGTTCTCGCCGACCTCGGCTATGAGGACGCTCCCAGGGTGGGCGGGAGAACATCGCGGCCATGGTGATGGCGGGGCGGGCGGAGCCGGGAAGGAACCGGAGGGTGGGTGGGAGAACCACGGTGACGACGGGGCGGGGCGGAGCCACGAGGTAGATCAAAGGGCTGGGTGGGGCAATCACTAGTTGACCTGGGCGAGGTTCGGGGACGGCGGGGTGGTGCTGAGGGCGCGGGAGACCTCGTCGGTGGGGGTGGCGCCGCGGACGGAGAGCCAGGCCAGGTTGTAGCGGGTCTGGAAGGTGACCAGGCGCTGGGCGTCGAGCAGGGTCAGGTCCCGGGGGTCGGCCAGCAGGGGGGTCAGGCCCATGCGCCGCCAGCTCGCGCGCTCGCCCGTACCGAGGGCCCAGCCCAGCTGGGCGTGGGTGCTGCGGGCGGCGATCAGGAGGCGGCGGACGTTGCGCGCCGAGCCGGGCTGGAACGGGACCAGCAGGTTGACCGTGCTGATCTCGGCCCCGGCCTGGCGGGTCTGGTAGAGCATCGTGCGATCTTGGGGGGTCAGGCCCAGCGTGGAGGCGGGCAGGGTGAAGGTGACCGCGAGCGGGCGGCCCCGCTCCCGGGACTCGCGCTGGAGCCGGGCGACGGCCGTGGCACGGCGGGCGGTGGTGGCGGGGTCGGTGGAGTCGTGCACCTCGAAGTCGAGGCCGGCCGGGTGGTAGGTGGCGATCACGTTGCGGTAGGCGGCCAGCAGGAGGTCCGGATCGGCGCAGGTGGCGGAGAGCTCCCGGCCCTCGGGCCCGCCGAAGGCCACCCCGGCGTCGCCGCCCTCGGCGCGGAGCCGGTTGAGGCCGCCGACCAGCGGGTTGGGGGTGGGCATGGCCTGCCCGCCCCAGGTCGGCGTGCAGGCGGCGCTGACGCCCGAGCTGATGTGGCCGAGCGTGTAGGTGGTCACCCCGGTCCTGCGGGCCGCGTCGGGCAGGTTGAACGCGGGGTCGCGGACCGCGTCCACGAACGCCACGTAGGCGGGCGCCCGGGGCGCGGGCGCGGCGGCGGCCGGGGGCGGGGAGCCCACCCCCACGGCCGGCTGGGCCGAGATGGGCGCAGCCGGGGTTCCCGCCGAGGTCAGCGCCCGGCCCGGGAGCAGCCAGAGGGCCGTCGCCGTGCCGCTGATCAGGGTGAGCGTGGCCAGCACGAGAACGGACCTGGGCGGGGTTCCCGCCGGTCTGGCATGCCGTGCCGTCTCCATGTCTCCACCACCGAGAGTCGTTGTCTGACTACATTCCGCGCACGAAGGTTGAACCCTAGCAACCTCGAAAGAGGCGGGTGGGGATAATGGGGAGATGAAGTTGAGGATCTTCACCGAACCCCAGCAGGGCGCCACCTACGACGATCTGCTGGCGGTCGCCCAGGCCGCCGAGCGGCTCGGCTTCGACGCCTTCTTCCGCTCCGACCACTACCAGCGGATCGGCGCCGGCGACCCGGGCCCCGGCTCGACCGACGCCTGGCTGACCCTGGCCGCGCTGGCCCGGGAGACCTCCCGGATCCGGCTGGGCACGATGGTGACCCCGGTGACGTTCCGGCTGCCAGGACCGCTGGCCGTCAGCGTGGCCCAGGCAGACCAGATGAGCGGCGGCAGGATCGAACTCGGCATGGGCGTCGGCTGGTATGACGCGGAGCACGCCGCCTACGGCATCCCGTTCCCGCCGATCGGGCAGCGGTTCGAGATGCTGGAGGAACAACTCGACATCATCACTGGCCTCTGGGGAGCCGAGAAGACGTTCTCCTACGCCGGAAAGCACTACCAGGTGAGCGACTCCCCGGCGCTGCCGAAGCCGGTCCAGCGCCCGTTGCCGATCATCATCGGCGGCGGGGGCCCGCGCCGCACGCCCCGGCTGGCGGCGACCTTCGCGACCGAATACAACATCCCGTTCCGGAATCTCGAGGAGACCGGCGAGGCGTTCCACCGGGTGCGCGCGGCCTGCGACCTGGCGGGACGGCCGATCATCCTGTCCGCCGCGCAGACCGTCTGCGTCGGCGCGAACGAGGCCGAGTACGTCCGGCGGGCCACCGCCATCGGCGAAGAACCCGGCGCCCTGCGCGCGGCCGGTCTGGCGGGCACCCCGGCCGAGGTCCTCG
Source organism: Acrocarpospora macrocephala (assembly GCF_009687865.1). GTDB lineage: Bacteria > Actinomycetota > Actinomycetes > Streptosporangiales > Streptosporangiaceae > Acrocarpospora > Acrocarpospora macrocephala. Next base: position 93,980 of record NZ_BLAE01000044.1, on the reverse strand, counting down.
ACAAGATCAGCCAGTTCCGCGACCTGGGCGCGGAACGCCTGTACCTGCAGTTCCTCGACCTGAGCGACCTCGACCACCTGGAACTGATCGCGGCCGAGCTCCTGCCGCACGTGTAAACCCGGCGAACCTGCCGGACAAATACGGCAAACTTGCCCATGTGTTGCTGACGATCTCCACCACTCATCGCCCGGCCACTGACCTTGGCTTTCTCCTGCACAAACATCCGGACAAAGTGCAGGAGTTCTCCCAATCCTTCGGGACGGCCCAGGTCTTCTACCCGGAGGCGGGCGACGAGCGGTGCACGGCGGCGCTCCTGCTGGACGTCGACCCGATCCGGCTGGTCCGCTCGCGAGGCGCCTCCTCGCCGGACTTCTCGCTCGGCCAGTACGTCAACGACCGCCCGTACGCCGCGTCGTCGCTGCTGGCCTCGGCGATGGCCGAGGTGTTCAGGACCGCGCGGGCGGGCCGCTGCGCCGCCCGTCCCGAGCTGCCCGAGCAGGCCATCCCGCTGGAGATCTCCCTGCCCGCGCTGCCCTGCCGGCACGGCGGCGTCGAGCTCGCCCACCGGCTGTTCGAGCCGCTCGGCTGGCAGGTGGAGGCGGCGGCCGTACCGCTCGATGAGGGGTTCCCCGAATGGGGAAATTCCCGATATGTACGGCTTACGCTGCGCGGCGAAGTCCGCCTCGCGGACGCTCTCAACCACCTGTACGTGCTGCTCCCCGTGCTCGACGACGCCAAGCACTACTGGGTGGCCAGCGACGAGGTCGACAAGCTCATCCGCGCGGGCGAAGGCTGGCTGGCCGCGCACCCCGACCGGGGACTGATCACCCGCCGCTACCTCAACCGGCGCACCGCCCTGACCCGCGCGGCCCTGGCCCGGCTGGCCGAGGTCGGCGACGACCTCGAAGACGCCTTGGAGCCCCCGGTCGAGGAAGAGACGGCCGAGGCGACGCCAGACGGGGAAGCAGCCGAGGGGTCCGGCGGCGAACCAACGGGGGAGTCCGACCGGCCGACGCCGCTGAATGTGCTGCGGCGGGAGGCGGTGCTGGCCGCGCTGGACGACGTCGGTGCCAGAACGGTGATCGATCTCGGCTGCGGCTCGGGACAGCTGGTCAACGCTCTGCTCGCGAACAAGACCATCACGAAGATCGCCGGAGTGGACGTCTCCGCGCACGCGCTGACCCTGGCCGCGCGCAAGCTCAAGCTGGACCGCATGTCCGACGCCAGACGCGCCAGGCTCGACCTGTTCCAGGGTTCGCTCACCTACGGCGACAGCCGTTTCGCGGGCTACGACGCCGCCGTCCTGATGGAGGTGGTCGAACACCTCGACCCACCCCGACTGCCCGCCCTCGAGCGGGTCGTCTTCGGCGGCGCCAAGCCGGGCCACGTGATCGTCACCACCCCGAACGCCGAGTACAACGTGCGCTACGAGACCCTCACCGGCATGCGCCACCCCGATCACCGCTTCGAGTGGACCCGCGCCGAGTTCCGCCACTGGGCCGCCGCCGTCGCCGCCCGGTACGGCTACCAGGTCGACTACCGCCCGGTCGGCGAGGACGACCCCGAACTCGGCCCGCCCACCCAGATGGCGATCTTCACCGCGGGAGGCGGCGATGTCTGACAAAACGCTCAACGAGCAGCCGACCCCCCGCCAGATCGGCGTGCCCGCCATGTCGCTGATCGTGCTGGTCGGCGTCTCCGGCAGCGGCAAGTCCACGTTCGCCCGCAAACATTTCCACCCCACCCAGGTGATCTCCTCCGACTTCTGCCGGGGCCTGGTCGCCGACGACGAGAACGACCAGTCGGCCACCCCGGACGCCTTCGACGTCCTGCACTACATCGTCGGCACCCGGCTCAGGCGCGGCCTGCTCACCGTGGTCGACGCCACCAGCGTGCAGTTCCAGGCCCGCCAGCAACTGGTCGAACTGGCCAAGGCGCACAACGTCCTGGTGGACGCGATCGTGCTGGACGTGCCCGAGGAGGTGGCGATCGAGCGGAACTCTACCCGCCCCGACCGCGACTTCGGCCCGCACGTGATCACCCGCCAGCGCAAGGACCTGCGCCGCTCGCTCGGCAAGATCTCCCGGGACGGCTTCCGCCGGGTGCACGTGCTGCGCGGCGACGAGATCGACAACGTCACGATCACCCTCGAACCCGCCTGGACCGACCTCAAGCACCTGACCGGTCCCTTCGACATCATCGGCGACGTGCACGGCTGCGCTGCCGAGCTGGAGACCCTGCTCACCACCCTCGGTTATGTGGACGGCAGGCATCCGCAGGGCCGTACCGCCGTGTTCGTCGGCGACCTGGTCGATCGGGGTCCGGACACACCGGGCGTGCTGCGCCGGGTCATGGGCATGGTCGAGGCCGGTACGGCGCTGTGCGTCTGCGGCAACCACGAGCAGAAGCTGGTGCGCGCCCTGAACGGCCGCAAGGTCAGGGTCGCGCACGGCCTGGAGGAGTCGCTGACCCAGCTGGCCGAGGCCGACCCCGCCTTCGTCGCCGCCGCCAAGACCTTCATGGACGGCCTGATCAGCCACTACCAGCTCGACGACGGCAAGCTGGTTGTCGCCCACGCCGGGCTCAAGGAGCCCTTCCACGGCCGCGCCTCCGCCCGGGTCCGCGCTTTCGCCCTGTACGGCGACACCACCGGCGAAACCGACGAATACGGCCTGCCCGTCCGCTACCCCTGGGCCGAGGACTACCGCGGCCGCGCCATGGTCGTCTACGGCCACACCCCCACCACCGAGCCGGAATGGATCAACAACACGATCTGCCTGGACACCGGCGTCGTCTTCGGCGGGCGCCTGACCGCGCTCCGCTACCCCGAGCGCGAGCTGATCTCGGTCCCGGCCGAGCGGGTCTGGTACGAGCCGACCCGCCCGCTGGCTCCGGCCAGGCAGCGCGACCCGGCCGCCCTCGACATCGGCGACGTGCGCGGGAACCGTTTCGTGGAGACCCGCTTCGCCGGCACGATCCGGGTCAGGGAGGAGAACGCCGCCGCCGCGCTGGAGATCATGAGCAGGTTCGCGGTGGACCCCCGCTGGCTGGTCTACCTGCCGCCGACCATGGCCCCGCCGGAGACCTCGCAGCTGGACGGCTACCTGGAGCACCCGGCGGAGGCGTTCGCCGAGTTCGCCGCCGCCGGGGTCACCCGGGTGGTGTGCGAGGAGAAGCACATGGGCTCCCGGGCGGTCGCCGTCCTGGCCAGAACCCCGGAGGCGGCCGAGAAACGTTTCGGCGTGGCCGACGGCAGCACCGGCATGGTCTACACCCGGACCGGCCGCCCGTTCTTCGACACGCTCACGACCGAGCTGGTGGACGGCCTGCGCGCCGCCGTGGCGCCGCTCTGGGCCGAGCTCGGCACCGACTGGCTGGTGCTGGACGGCGAGCTGCTGCCCTGGTCGGCCAAGGCGGAAAGCCTGATCCGCAGCCAGTACGCCTCGGTCGGCGCCGCCGCCAGGACCGCGCTGCCCGAGGTGGTGACGGCGCTGGAGGCGGCGGCCGGGCGCGGGCTGGATGTGGGACTGACATTGGACCGCGCCCGACGCCGCCTCGACAACGCTGCCCGATTCCGGGACGCCTATGCGCGTTACTGCTGGCCGGTCTCCGGCCTGGAGGGCGTGCGGTTCGCTCCGTTCCAGATCCTCGCCGCCGAGGGCCGGGCGACAGCCGTACGGCATCCGCATGACTGGCACCTGGACCAGCTGGCCAGGATCGACGCGCCGCTGGTCCAGCCGACCAGGCACGTGTACGTGGATCTCGGCTCGGTGGAGTCCCGGCAGCACGCCGTCGACTGGTGGGAGGAGCTGACCTCGGCCGGCGGGGAGGGCATGGTGGTCAAGCCTGTGGAGCGGCCGGAGGGCCGGGTGCAGCCCGGGGTGAAGGTCCGCGGCCGGGAATACCTGCGGATCATCTACGGTCCCGACTACACCGAGTCCCTGGACGTGCTGCGGCGGCGCTTCCTCGGCCGGAAACGGTCGCTGGCCTTGCGGGAGCACGCGCTCGGTCTGGAGGCGCTGGCCAGGCTGGCGGACGGCGAGCCGCTCTGGCGGGTGCACGAGCCGGTCTTCGCGGTGCTGGCGATGGAGTCGGAACCGGTGGACCCCCGGCTCTGAGCCGCCGCGTTGATCACGCGTCAACATTCGGCCAAGAAAACGGCAAGTTCCGCACGAGACGCTGCCCGCAATTAGCCTTACGATCGAGTCAGGCAACAGAGCGTGAGCGTGCGATCACTCATGAACCAAACGGGTGGCGGTTGGTGGTGGCGGCGCCGGCGGCGACGGGGCGGGCCGGTGGCTGGGCCAGGCAGAAAATGGTTCCATTTCCGGCACGATTGGCGGGATGCCGAACAGATCGGCCGTATCCATGTCCAAATCTGCTCGATATGCAATAAAAGCCGCATCCGAATCGACTAAGTGTAACTTGGCGTGACTTTCTGTATTCATTGGGCAGATATCGGGACATGGGGGGACCAGTTCGGGGGCGACCCGAACACCTTGGTCATGTCGTGTTCGTGGCCGCGGCGGCGGCCATCGGCGGGTTCCTGTTCGGCTACGACAGCGCGGTGATCAACGGCGCTGTCGTCGGAATCCAGCGGCACTTCCACGTCGGTCCTGTCGAGATCGGGTTCGTGGTGGCGATCGCCCTGCTCGGCTCGGCCGCCGGCGCCTGGTTCGCCGGGCGGATCGCGGACCGCTGGGGGCGGACCAGGACCATGCAGGTGGCCGCGGCCCTGTTCGCGGTCAGCTCGATCGGGCAGATGTTACCGTTCGCCATCTGGGACCTGGCGCTCTGGCGGCTGCTGGCCGGAGTCGCCATCGGGATGGCGTCGGTGATCGGCCCCGCGTACATCGCCGAGGTCGCCCCGGCCGCCTACCGGGGGCGGCTCGGCTCGTTCCAGCAGCTGGCCATCGTGCTCGGCATCGCGGTGTCCCAGCTGGTCAACTACGGGGTCGCGCGGTGGGCCGGGGGCGAGGTGAACTACCTGCTGGGCGGCCTGCAGGCCTGGCAGTGGATGCTCGGCGCGTGCCTGGTCCCGGCGCTGGCCTACCTGGCGTTCGCGCTGATCATCCCCGAGTCGCCCCGGTTCCTGGTCATGATCGGCCGCGGCGAGCGGGCCCGCGCGGTGCTGCGCGAGGTCGAGGGCGAGCACGCCGACCTGGACCGGCGGCTGGCCGAGATCGAGGGCGTGCTGCGCGCCGAGCGCCTGCCGCGCCTGTCCGACCTGCGCGGGCCCCTGCTCGGGCTGGTGCCGATCGTCTGGGTCGGCATCGTCCTGTCGGTCTTCCAGCAGTTCGTCGGCATCAACGTGATCTTCTACTACTCGTCGGTGCTGTGGCAGTCGGTGGGCGTCACCCAGGCCGGCTCGCTGCTGATCAGCTTCTCCAGCTCGATCATCAACATCATCGGCACGTTCATCGCCATCGCCCTGGTGGACCGGATCGGCCGCCGCCCCCTGCTGCTCGCCGGTTCGGCCGGGATGGCCGCCTCGCTGGCGGTCGCGTCGTGGGCGTTCGGCTACGCCCACGAGGTCGCGGGCCGCGTGACGCTGGCGGGTGTCCCCGGCGCGGCGGCGCTGGTCGCGGCCAACGTCTTCGTGCTGTTCTTCGCGCTGTCGTGGGGTGTGGTCGTCTGGGTGCTGCTGGGGGAGATGTTCCCGAACCGGATCAGGGCCGCCGCGCTCTCCGTCGCCGCCGCGGCGCAATGGCTCGCGAACTGGCTGGTAACCGTGACGTTCCCGGCGCTGTCGCACTGGAACCTCGCGCTGACCTATCTGGGATATGCCGTATTCGCGGTGCTCTCCTTGGTCTTCGTGAGCTTCTTCGTCAAAGAGACCAAGGGGCGCGCGCTTGAGGAGATGGGCTAGCCGGTAGCTCCTCGGCCTGGTCGTACAGGTCGGCGAGCAGGGTCAGGCAGGGTTCGATGATCGCGCGGTCGCCGATCCTGCGCCCGCCGACGTGGGCGCCGCCCTGGTCGTACAGGATCTCGTACATCAGGTCGCCGGCCGGGATCAGCAGTTCCGGCAGGGGTCGGTCCCGTTCCAGGTGGTGTACGGCTTCCGCGTCCAGGACCCGGACCTTCTCGCCCGCGCTCGCCCGGGCCGCCAGCACCCGCAACTCCCATTCGAGGTACGGGCTGAGCGGACGTTCGACGATGCGGAGCCGCCGGAGCTCCACGCGCGGGGAGAGGTCGGCCTCGTATTCGGCGGTGGCGGCCTCGATGAGGGCGAGGGCGAGGTCCCAGTCGCCCTCGGCCCAGGCCACCCAGCTCTTGGAGTAGGGCTCGTAGAAGTACTGGGCGCGCTCCAGCTTCCAGAGCACGCCTTCCATCTCCCGGTACACGCCGGAGAAGTCGGCGCTGTAGGTGATCCGGTCCATGGTCACCCCGTCGGCCTCGTGGATCCGCGCGAACGTGTCGTCACTCCGGCGTGTCTCTCGCACCGACGTGCCTCCCCTATGCGGTTATCCCGAAGGCGCCGGATTGATCGTTGATTGGCCTCAATAACGCGTCAAGACCCAAATCCCGATATATGGGGAAATCAGCGGTGTGATCGTCGGTGCCTCGCGATCCCGAACACCATCGCGCCCAGCCAGATGACCAGCGCCACCTTGAACACCACGAAAATGGACCCGGTCGCGATCCCGGCCACCAGCGCGAACGCCAGGATCATCGGCACGAACGGGGGCCGCCCCGACCGCCGCCCCGACTGCCGTTGCGCCTCCCAGTGCGCCCGCCGCTGAGCCCGCCACTGGGCCCTGGCCTGGTGATGGGCGTAGTGGTGTCCCCAGGTGGCCAGATCGCCCCGATAGGCGTACGGCTCACGCCGGGGGAGTACCGGATTCGCCGGATCGTCCGGAGCCACCAGGTCGGACAGCACGGTTCTCAGGTCGCCCGCCGTCCGGGCGGTCAGCGTGGTCTCCAAACGCTCGTCGAGCTCCTCCCGGGTGATCCGGCCCTGCGCGAACGCGTCGTGCAGGGCCTGGGTCACCTGGTCTCGCTCCCGATCCCCGATCCGGAGATCCTTAGGTGCGAACCCGTCAGCGGCCATCGCGGATCACTCCTCGTCCGGGTCGCCGTCGGCCAGCACCTGGTAGAGCTTGCGCCTGGTCTCGGCCAGGATCTGCTTGGCCTGCCGTACCTGGCCCTCCGAGCCGCCCTGGGCGATCTGGAACAGCGCGGAGGCGGCCTGCCGGGACAGGTCGAACAGCTCGTGCACGTCGTCGCCGATGTCCGGCGTCATCTCCTCCCACGGCGCCCGCACTTCCTGCGGGTGGTCGGCGATGTAGGCCTGCCCGGCCTCGGTGAGCTGGAAGGTCTTGCGGCCGTCCACCTCCTGGGCGCGCACCAGACCCTCGTCGGTGAGCTGCTGCAGCGCCGGGTAGACCGCGCCCGGGCTCGGCTTCCAGCCGCCCTGGCTGCGCTCGGCGATCTCCTGGATGATCTGGTAGCCGTTGCGCGGCTCCTCCGCCAGCAGCGCGAGGATCGCGGCCCTGACATCCCCGCGCTTGGCCTTACGAGCCCGCCCGAAGCCGCCGCCGCGCCCGCTGAACACGAACCCGGGCGGCCCGAACGGCCCACCGGGCCCGAACCCGCCCCAGCCGTGCCGGTGCCCCCGCTGCCGATGCTCGTGCGGCCCGTGCCCCTCTGACCGCTGATCGTGCTGCCACGCCGCGGCCATGACCCGCGCGGCGTCCCTCAGGTTCTTGCGCATCTCTCGATGAATCTCCCGGGCAGGGCCCCAAGCCCCGCCCATCGCGTTTGCGGACGTCATGTCCCCTCCTGTCGTGAATGTTCTCGATGCTTCAAAGATATATCGCGAACATTCTAACGTGGCAAGGTGTGATGCAGCTCACTCGAAATTCTTGGAGCCTGGGGAACATGCGCCGATACCGCACCGTTACAACATCTAGACGGGGTTGTTCTGCTCTGAGAGGGCTGGGGGGTGCTCTTGGAGCGGAACAACCCCGTCTGTGTTTACGACCGCGCCTTCGGAGCCAACGGCAGCCGGAGCACGAACCGGGCACCGCGCACGCTGTCTGCGATGCATAGGGTGCCGTCGCTCATCTCGGCGATCTGCCGGGCTATCGCCAGGCCCAGGCCGGTACCCCCAGGATCCCTCGCGCGGCTCTCGCCCAGGCGCACAAACCGCTGGAAGACGCTGTCGCGCTGGTCAGGGGGGATTCCTGCGCCGTCATCGAGCACCTCCAGGATGGCTGTGCCCGTGGCGAAGCGGGGATCGCCGTCCTGTCCACCCTCCGCTTCACCCTCCGCGCGGGACACCTTGATGGTGATCCGGCTGTCGGCGTGCCGGTCGGCGTTGTTGACGAGGTTGGCCAGCAATCGGGCCAACCGTAGCCGGTCGCCCAGCACCAGCACGCCGGGCGAGAGCTCACGCTCGATGTGCTTGGTAGAGGGGTGGCGGGCGTCCAGTTCGGCGGTAACCAGCTCGGCCAGGTCAACCCGGTCGCGGGCGCCGGGCGTTTTCGCGTCCAGGCGGGCGATGATCAGCAGGTCGCCGATGATCGCCTGCAGCCGGTCCAGGGTGGCCAGCAGGGTTTCGCCTGTGGTGGTAGCCAGGGTGTGGTCTTCGGCCATCATGGCGTCCTCGACCTCGGCGCGCATGGCGGTGACCGGGCCGCGCAGGTCGTGGCAGGCATCGGAGGCGAATTGGCGTTGCTGTTCCATCGCCCCCTGAAGCCGGGTCAGGGTGTGGTTGACGCTTTCGGCGAGGTGGTGGATCTCATCCTCGTGCGGCGGGATCGGGACCCGGCGGGCCGGGTCGGTGACGGTGATCTCATCCAGTTCCGAGCGGATGGCATCGACCGGGGTCAGGGATTCGCCGACGATCCGGCGGCAGGTGTAGGTGACCGCCCCGGTGATAGCCAGCACGCTCGCGATGAGCAACGCCGCCAGGCCCGGGTCAACCAGCGGCGGGGCCGGTGCGGCGCTGTAGACGGTCCAGCTGTGCCCAACACCGTAGACGCGCTGTTCCACGACGATGTGGCAATTGTGGCCGAGCGCGGTGCTGCCGCAGATCACGGCCCTGGCGTTAGGTGCGGCGTGGGGCGTGCCAGCAGGGGGCAAAAGACTGGTCATGGGCCCTTTGCCCGACATGGGCGCGCTTGCCGCGACAACACGTCCCTGTGAATCCGCGACCTGCAGATTGGCGACATACCCATGTGCCAGCCGGGCGTGGACACGACCGCGCTGCACGTTTAAGGCGATCCGGCTCGCTGCTCCATCGACCACGTCGGTCACCTGCGCGGTGTCCAGCCGGTGGAACAGCCCCGCCAGCAGAACCGCGAACAGCGCGCTGAGCAAGGCCGCCGTCAGACCGGAGTAGACGGCGCAGCGAGTCCTGACCGAGTACTGCTTCCACGTCCGCATGGTTGCCTCTGAACCAGTCAACCACGATGGTGAGGAGCAGCGGCACGACCCCCAGCGCTATCCCGATACGGCCGCATCGGCGCTCGGCGATCTTCGCCAAGCCGCAGGTGGCGGATCGGTCCCAGGCGATTGTCTGGGCGCGGGAGGCGGGGCTGGGAACGGGTGCGTGACACGCCGGGCGCGTGCGCAAATTTTGTCGGACCTTTGGCGTAGCATCCGGGGTCGTGATCTACGCATGATGGGGCATTCGCACGCGCTCAGTGGAGCCGTGGTGTGGCTGGGAGTCGCTCCCGGGTTGGTGGCTCTGCCCGGGATTGTCGCGCCTGAATTGGCGTCTGTGGTGGGGTCCGCGCTGACTCCGGCTGAGTTGGTGGCGGGGGCGCTGGTTTGTGCGGGGGCGGCGATGTTGCCTGACCTCGATCATCCGAGTGCGACCATCGCTCAGACGTTCGGGCCGGTGACGTGGGCCCTGAGCAAGGTGGTCAACGTGATCAGCGGGGGGCATCGGCATGCCACGCACTCGTTGTTGTTCGCGGTGGGGATGGGGGTGGGGGCGCACTTCCTGGCGCAGAATTATCCGATCGGGCGGGACATCATGGTCGTGCTGGCCATTGGGCTGGCTCTGCGTGCCATCGGGATCGGGGTGCCGGGGAAGAAGCTCACGTCGGCGCTGGTCAACATCGGGCTGACGGCTGGGCTTTTCGCGACCTTCCTCACGTTGGGGGTGCAGTATGCCTGGCTGGGGTTCGCGATCGGGATCGGGTGTCTGGTCCATGTGCTGGGGGATTGCCTGACGGAGCGTGGGTGTCCGGTGCTCTGGCCGATTCCGGGTAAGTGGCTCTTGCCGTACGACATCGGGTTCAAGACCGGGAAGAAGTTCGAGCTGAACATTCTTGCCCCGGTCTTGTCGGTCGCCGTGGTCGTTTTGTTGTTCTTACGCCTGGGTGTTACCAGCGGGTAGCTTGATGTCGAGATATCTTGGTGTCGAGACATCTTTCGCTCTCGTGGTTAGGCGAACCTAACTGACCGGTGTGATCGGGCGGTGCGGGAAGATGCGAGAGCGACTTAGGACAAGAACCTTTGGGGAGGCGAGACTTCGTGTCCGCGAACAGCTTCGGCAGCCGTGACACGCTGCGCGTCGGCGACGCGTCGTACGAGATCTACCGGCTGGCCGCCGTCGAGGGGTCGCAGCGCCTCCCGTACAGCCTGAAGATCCTGCTGGAGAACCTGCTCCGCACCGAGGACGGCGCGAACATCACCGCCGAGCACATCACCGCGCTCGGGCAGTGGGACCCGTCGGCCGCGCCCAGCGTGGAGATCCAGTTCACCCCGGCCCGGGTGATCATGCAGGACTTCACCGGCGTGCCGTGCGTGGTCGACCTGGCCACCATGCGGGAGGCCGTGCGCGACCTGGGCGGCGACCCGGCCAGGATCAACCCGCTGGCCCCGGCCGAGATGGTCATCGACCACTCGGTCATCGTCGACTACTTCGGCTCGCCGGACGCGTTCGGGCGCAACGTCACGCGGGAGTACGAGCGGAATCACGAGCGCTACCAGTTCCTGCGCTGGGGGCAGACCGCCTTCGACGAGTTCAAGGTGGTGCCGCCCGGCACCGGCATCGTGCACCAGGTCAACATCGAGCACCTGGCCCGGGTCGTGATGATCCGCGACGGCAAGGCCTACCCCGACACCTGCGTCGGCACCGACTCCCACACCACGATGGAGAACGGCATCGGCGTGCTCGGCTGGGGGGTCGGCGGCATCGAGGCCGAGGCCGCCATGCTCGGGCAGCCCATCTCGATGCTGATCCCGCGGGTGGTCGGCTTCAAGCTGACCGGCAAGCTGCCCGCCGGGGCCACCGCCACCGACCTGGTGCTCACCATCACCGAGATGCTGCGCAAGCACGGTGTGGTCGGCAAGTTCGTCGAGTTCTACGGCGAGGGCGTGACCAGCGTGCCGCTGGCCAACCGGGCCACGATCGGCAACATGAGCCCGGAGTTCGGCTCCACCTGCGCGATCTTCCCGATCGACGGGCAGACCATCGACTACCTCACGCTCACCGGGCGGCCGGCCGAGCAGGTCGCGCTGGTCGAGGCCTACGCCAAGGAGCAGGGGCTCTGGCTGGACCCGGCCGCGCCGGAGCCGGTCTTCTCCGAGTACATCGAGCTCGACCTGGCCACCGTGGTGCCGTCCATCGCGGGGCCGAAGCGGCCGCAGGACCGGATCGCGATCACTGACGCCAAGCGGGCCTGGCGGTCGGCCGTCAAGGACTACGTCCCGGTCGACACCCCGTTTGTCGCGCTTGGCCCGATTGACGAGGCGTCGGATGAGTCCTTCCCGGCCTCCGACTCCCCGGCGATCTCGCATGACGGCAACGGCGACCAGCCGCATCCGGCGGCGCTCAACGGTTCCCGTCCGCACCGGAAAGTGCCGGTCACGCTCGCGGACGGGACCTCGTTCGAGATCGACCACGGGGTGGTGACGATCGCGGCGATCACCTCGTGCACCAACACCTCCAATCCGTATGTGATGCTCGGCGCCGCCCTGCTGGCCAGGAACGCGGTCGAGAAGGGGCTGACCCGCAAGCCGTGGGTGAAGACCTCGCTCGCGCCAGGGTCGCAGGTGGTGACCGGGTACTTCGAGCGGTCGGGGCTGCAGCCTTATCTGGACAAGATCGGGTTCAACCTGGTCGGGTACGGGTGCACGACCTGTATCGGGAACTCCGGGCCGTTGCCGGAGGAGATCTCGGCGGCTGTGCAGGCCAACGATCTCGCGGTCACGGCTGTGCTGTCGGGGAACCGGAACTTCGAGGGCCGGATCAATCCGGATGTCAAGATGAACTACCTGGCCTCGCCGCCGCTGGTCGTCGCGTACGCGCTGGCGGGGACGATGGACATCGACCTCAACAACGAGCCGCTGGGGAACGGCGCGGATGGGCAGCCGGTGTTCCTCAAGGACATCTGGCCTGAGCCGGACGAGGTCGCGCGGGTGGTCGCGGACTCGATCGGGCAGGACATGTTCCTGCGGGACTACGCCGATGTGTTCAAGGGTGATGAGCACTGGCGGTCGCTGCCCATTCCGACGGGGAACACCTTCGAGTGGGATCCGGCGTCCACGTATGTGCGGAAGGCGCCCTACTTCGAGGGCATGCCGGCGACGCCGGAGCCTGTGTCGGATATTTCCGGTGCGCGGGTGCTGGCCAAGCTGGGCGACTCGGTCACCACCGACCACATCTCGCCGGCGGGTTCGATCAAGGTGGGCACTCCGGCGGCCGACTACCTGCGCGAGAACGGCGTCGAGGTCAAGGACTTCAACTCCTACGGCTCGCGCCGGGGCAACCACGAGGTCATGATCCGGGGCACCTTCGCCAACATCCGGCTGCGCAACACGCTGCTGGACGGGGTCGAGGGCGGCTACACCCGCGACTTCACCATGTGGGGCGGCCCGCAGGCCTTCATCTACGATGCCGCCCAGAACTACCAGGCCGCGGGCGTTCCGCTGGTGGTCCTGGCCGGCAAGGAGTACGGCTCCGGCTCCTCCCGCGACTGGGCCGCCAAGGGCACCGCCCTGCTCGGCGTCCGCGCGGTCATCGCCGAATCCTACGAGCGCATCCACCGGTCCAACCTGATCGGCATGGGCGTGCTCCCACTCCAGTTCCCCGACGGCGAAACCGCCGAAACCCTCGGCCTCACCGGCGAGGAAACCTTCGACATCACCGGCGTCGAGGAACTCAACAAGGGCATGACCCCAACCACGGTCACCGTCACCGCCGGCGACATCACCTTCCAGGCCATCGTCCGCATCGACACCCCAGGCGAAGCCGACTACTACCGCCACGGCGGCATCATGCAGTACGTCCTCCGCTCCCTCCTCGCCAAGAACTAACGCAAAACCCGAGAACCGCCCACCAGCAACCCTGTGGGCGGTTCTCTGCACTTACGGTGGTTCTCCCACCCACCCAGCCCGTTGCTTCCCTTCGGGCTCCGCCCGCCCCCGCCAGTGCCGTTGTTGCCGTCTCAGAGCGGTAGCCGGGCGTCCAGTGGCTCTGCGACCTGCTGCGAGCCGGTTGTTTCCCTTGGTTCCGCCCGCCCCCGCCATGCCACCCGCTGGACGGCTTACCGGTGTCAGTGCGGTCAGAGAAGTCGGCCGAGCATCGCGACGATCTGATCGACCATCTCATTCGACACTCGGCCCATGGGAAATCTGAATCGCTCGATCGAGATGGACCGGACTTGCTGCACCATGGCCCAGCTGGGCTTTCTCAGCCGAGTCTGATCCAACGCGACAGGGATATGACTATCCCACCCCCGATCCCGCGTCGTCAGCGGCACCACGATGACGAGATCTCGGCTGATGCGATTGAAATCATCGCTGCTGATGATCACAGTTGGGCGTTCGGATCCCTGCTCGGTGCCGATCGGGTCGCCGAGGTTGGTGAACCAGATGTCCCCCTGCTGAACCTTCATTTGCCTCCTTGTTCCTCCTTGCGCCCTGCCCCCTCCAGGTACGAGGTGTCATACCAGTCCGGAAAGTCGATCAGGCCCTCCCATTCGGGCGCTATACGGTGGGAGGGCTTCCCCTGCCAGATCTCGAACTCGGCCAGGTATTCGGCGTAACCCTCCGGATCCTCACGCCTGGTCCGCTCCATCTGTTCTCCAAGCCGCTTAAGGAACTTCTTCTTCTCGTAGTCCTTGATGGCTTCTTCGAGCACTTCGGTCATGGGTCTGCCTTCCTCGTGGGCGTATCGCGCGATCTTGTCGCGAGTAATGACGCTGACCCGGATCGTCGTCGTCTTCTGTTCGGTGCTCATAAGCACGAGGCTACGCACCCAATTCCAGGTGGTCTACATCTGGTCTACACATCGCTCTACACATCCGGCTACGCGAAGACCATACAACCAAGCGGTTACGTTCGCAAGAGATTTCGATTACCTAGCGTAACCTAGTGGCGAACTAGAGGGGTCCGGTAGGTGATCAGGAGGTGGACGTGTCCGACAAAGATCGGCTTGTCCTATGTTTCTTCATTGTTACCGCAGACAACAAACGTTACCGTCCTGTGTCTACCTCCCCCTTTGCTCCTGGATTACGTTGTCCCAAACAACATTCACCACTTCGGTGATGGACTCCCACCCCCCATAGACCCCCAGCCAGAGAAAGGACCCACGCATCATGCGCAAGGGGATCCTCAGCATCGCCGCGGTCGCGGCGCTTTCCCTCGGCCTCACCGCGTGCGGGGGCGATAGCGGTGAGACGGGTGCGTCGAGCAGCGCCGCGCCCGCCTCCTCGGCCGCCGCCGCGAAGCCCGGCAAGATCGGCGTCATCCTCCCGGACAGCAAGTCCTCGGCCCGGTGGGAGACCGCCGACCGCAAGTACCTGGAGGAGGCCTTCAAGGCCGCCGGAGTCGCGTACGACATCCAGAACGCGCAGGGCGACAAGACCGCCTTCCAGACCATCGCCGACCAGATGATCACCGGTGGCGTCACCGTGCTGGCGATCGTGAACCTGGACAGCGGCACCGGCAAGGCCGTCCTGGACAAGGCCAAGGCGCAGGGCGTCGCGACCATCGACTACGACCGCCTGACCCTCGGCGGCAACGCCGACTACTACGTCAGCTTCGACAACACCGCCGTCGGCAAGCTGCAGGGCGAGGGCCTGGTCAAGTGCCTCACCGACATGGGCGCCGAGAAGCCGGTCGTGGCCGAGCTGCACGGCTCGCCGACCGACAACAACGCCACCCTCTTCAAGGAGGGCTACGAGAGCGTCCTCAAGCCGAAGTACGACGCCGGTGAGTACGTCGCCGGCCCGGCCGACGCCGTGCCCGACTGGGACAACGCCCAGGCCGGCACGATCTTCGAGCAGCAGCTGACCAAGGAGCCGAAGATCGCCGGTGTGCTGGCCGCCAACGACGGTCTCGGCAACGCCGCCATCTCGGTGCTGAAGAAGAACAAGCTCAACGGCAAGGTCCCGGTGACCGGCCAGGACGCCACCGTGCAGGGTCTGCAGAACATCCTCGCCGGTGACCAGTGCATGACCGTCTACAAGGCCGTCAAGCAGGAGGCCGACGCCACCGCCGACCTCGCCATCGGCCTGGCCCAGGGCCAGAAGCCCGCCGCCAGCGGCACCGTCAAGGACACCGAGACCGGCGCGGACGTCCCCGCCGTGCTCCTGGTGCCCAAGGCCATCTTCTTCGACAACGTCAAGGACGTCATCGCGGACGGCTTCGTCACCAAGGAAGAGGTCTGCACCGCCGACTTCGCGGACAAGTGCACCGAGGCCGGAATCAGCTAGTCACATTCCGATCTGGTACGGCTTGCGCCCGAAGCATCGCAGTCAAAGGGCGCAAGCCGTACCACTGTGGAACCAGGAGAGCCCATGTCCCAGGCACCCGTCCTGGAACTGCGCGGAATCGACAAGAGCTTCGGCCCCGTGCAGGTCCTTCACGATGTCGCTTTTTCGGTGTATCCCGGAGAGGTGACCGCACTTGTCGGCGACAACGGAGCCGGTAAGTCCACGCTGGTGAAGTGCATCGGCGGAATCCACCCGATGGACTCGGGGGAGTATTTCTTCGAGGGCGAGAAGGTCCACGTCAGCGGGCCAAGGGACGCCGCCGCGATGGGTGTCGAGATCGTCTACCAGGATCTCGCGCTCTGCGACAACCTCGACATCGTGCAGAACATGTTCCTCGGCCGGGAGCGCACGAGCGGCCTGGTGCTGGACGAGGACACGATGGAGGAGATGGCCGCCAAGACCCTGGCCGGGCTCTCGGTGCGCACGGTGAAGTCGCTTCGCCAGCACGTCTCCAGCCTCTCCGGCGGCCAGCGCCAGACGGTCGCCATCGCCAAGGCCGTGCTGTGGAACAGCAAGGTCGTCATCCTGGACGAGCCCACCGCCGCCCTCGGCGTGGCGCAGACCGCGCAGGTGCTCGAACTGGTCCGCAGGCTGGCCGACAACGGCCTGGCCGTGGTACTCATCTCGCACAACATGAATGATGTCTTCGCCGTGTCCGACCGGATCGCGGCGCTCTACCTCGGCCGGATGGCCGCCCAGGTCAAGACCTCCGAGGTCACGCACTCCCAGATCGTGGAACTCATCACGGCCGGACGCAGCGGGGAGCTCGGCCTGCCAACCGGCAACGGAGCAAGCGCATGACGACGACAACCAGACCCGAGCAGACCAGCGCTCCGGCCATCGGCTCGCAGGTCCGGGACTACTTCGAGCGGGTGCGCGGCGGCGATCTCGGCGCGCTCCCCGCGGTGATCGGCCTCGTCGTCCTGTGCGCGGTCTTCGCCTGGCTGAGCCCGTCGTTCCTGTCGCCGATCAACTTCGCCAACCTGTTCACCCAGGGCGCCGGCGTCACCGTGATCGCGATGGGCCTGGTCTTCGTCCTGCTGCTGGGCGAGATCGACCTGTCCGCCGGATTCGCCAGCGGCGTCTGCGCGGCCGTGATGGCGGTGCTGCTCACCAACGAGGGCTGGCCCTGGTACACGGCCGTGCTGGCCGCGATGGTGACCGGCGTGCTCATCGGCCTGGTGCTCGGCTGGCTCGTCGCCAAGCTGGGCATCCCGTCCTTCGTGGTCACGCTGGCCGCCTTCCTGGCCTTCCAGGGCGTGGCGCTGATCCTGCTGGACGAGGGCACCAACGTCTCGATCCGGGACGAGACCATCCTGGCCGTCGCCAACGGCAACCTGTCCCCGCTGCTCGGCTGGGTGCTGCTGGCCGTCGGCGTGGTCGTCTACGCGGGCATCCAGCTGACCCAGGCCCGCAGGCGGACCGGGCGCGGCCTGGTGGCCGACTCGTTCGCCATCATCACGTTCCGGGTCGGCACGCTCGTGGTCCTGTCCGGCTTCGCGGTCTACGTGCTCAACCTGGAGCGCAGCCGCAACCCGGCGATCATCTCGCTGACCGGCGTGCCGATCGTGGTGCCGGTGATCCTGGTGCTGCTCATCGTGTGGACGTTCGTGCTCCGCCGTACCGCCTATGGACGGCATGTGTACGCGGTCGGCGGGAACGCGGAAGCGGCCCGCCGGGCCGGTATCAACGTGGACAGGATCCGCATCTCCGCCTTCGTGATCTGCTCGTTCATGGCCTCCATCGGCGGCATCATCGCCGCCTCGCGGGCCAACTCGGTGGACCCCAACACCGGCGGCAGCACCGTGCTGCTGTTCGCGGTCGGCGCGGCCGTGATCGGCGGCACCAGCCTGTTCGGCGGCAAGGGCCGGGTGCTGGACGCGCTGCTCGGCGGCGCGGTGGTCGCGGTGGTCATCAACGGCATGGGCCTGATGGGCTACAGCGCGAGCGTCAAGTATGTCGTCACCGGCGCGGTGCTGCTGCTGTCCGCCGGTGTGGACGCGCTGTCCCGCAAGCGGGCGTCCGCCTCCGGCCGTCGATAGGGTGAGCGCGACACCAGACCCCCGAACGGCACCAGAGGCAGAACGAATGTTACGCGCAGGTCCCTCCCAGGAGGAGATCCGCCGTCACAACCTGGGCACCCTGCTGCGGCACGTGCACCTGGGCGGCCCGACGTCGCGGGCCGAGCTGACCAACCGGATGGGACTCAACCGGAGCACCATCATGGCGCTCACCGCTGACCTCACCGCGGCCGGCCTGGTCCGCGAGGAGCTGCCCAGGGACACCGGCCGGGCCGGCCGCCCGTCCCTGGTGGTGCGGCCCGAGTCGGGCCGCTTCTACGTGCTCGCCTTCGACGTGGGCGTGGACCGGCTGGTCGCCGCCAGGATCGGGCTCGGCGGCGTGATCCTGGACCGGCGCGAGGCGGCCACCTCGCGGGGCTCCTTCGACATGACCGAGGTGGTCGAGACGCTGGCCGGGTTCACCCGGCAGATGCAGCGCAAGGTCCGCCCGGACACGGTCTGCGTCGGCGCCGCCGCCGCCCTCTGCGGTGCGGTACGGAAATCCGATGGCGTGGTGAGATTCGCCCCCAACATCGGCCTGGAGGACGCCCCCTTCGGCGAGGCGCTCTCCGGCAAGCTGGCCCTGGGGCTGCCGGTCGCGGTCGGCAACGACGCCAACCTGGGCGCGCTGGCCGAGCACACCCGCGGCCTGGGCGTCGGCTGCCGCGACCTGGTCTACCTGCACGGCGACGTCGGCATCGGCGGCGGCATCATCGTCAACAACCAGCTGCTCGGCGGCGTCTCCGGATACGGCGGCGAGGTCGGCCACACGGTGGTCAACCCCGACGGGCGGCTGTGCGGCTGCGGCTCGCGCGGCTGCCTGGAGGCGGAGGTCGGCGAGCGGGCCCTGCTGGAGCACGCCGGCCGCTCGGCCCGGGGCGAGCGCGGCAGGGACGGCATCAGGGCCGTGGTCGAGGCCGCCGACAAGGGCGACATCATCGCCCAGGACGCGCTGCACCGGGTCGGCGACTGGCTCGGCTTCGGGGTGGCCAACCTGGTCAACATCTTCAACCCGGAAGTCGTGATCTTCGGGGGCACCCTGCGGGAGATCTACCTGGGCTCGGCCGCCCAGGTGCGCAGCCGGCTCAACACCTGCACCTTGGCGGCCTTCCGCGAGTCGCTGCGGCTGCGCACCTCGGCGCTGGTGGACGACGCCACCATCGTGGGGGCCGCCGAGCTGGCTTTCGCCCAAGTGCTCGCCGACCCCCTGGAAGTGCTGGCCAGAATCGCTACCTAAGCGACGCGCGCGTTGGAGACCACCCAGGTGTTGCAGGCGGCCGGGGAACCGGAGTCGAAGCCGCGCTCCAGCCAGAAGACCTGGTTGCGGCCCTTGCCGTGCAAGGTGTCGCTGGCGTGCTTGGCCGCCCAGGTGTTGATGTGGTCCCACTCGACGAAGTCGACCGGCAGCGCGTCCTGCACGGCGCTCAGGAACACCCCGGCGAAGCACTCGGCCTGCTGCTCCACCCGGTGGCTGAGCAGGTTCTTGGCGGTCTTGGTGCGGGCCTTCCAGGACAGGTTGTAGTAGGGCATCAGGATGCCGGCACGCTGCTGCACGTGATGCCCGATCTCGTGCGCCATGGTCTTGGCCAGCACCAGCGGGAACGGCTCCTTGACGTCGTCGGACAGGAGAATCGCGTAGATCGTCTGGTTCTGCGAGCAGTAGTGCGCCCGGTAGGTCTTGGTGAGCTTGCCGCACACGGTCTTGGTGCCGCTGGTCCTGATGACCACCTTCGGCACTCGGTAGGTCCAGCCGACCGCCTTGAACTGCCGCGCCCACATCTGGTTGACGCAGCGATACACCTTGAGCATGTAGCTCTTGACGGCGGCCGCGCTACCCGCGCGCGGCTCGGCGGGCGAGCAGGCGACCGGGTCGACCGCGCCGGACCGGTAGATCTTGTTCTTGGTCAGCACGGTGGGGAAGCCCGCCTGCGCGACCTGTGCCTTCGCGACCGGCGCCAGCGCGGGGGCCGCCTGCGGCTGGGCCTGCGCGGTGCCCGCGATGAACAGGACGGCGCTCAGGCCGAGGCCTACTGCGATGAGGGGTGTTCGCATGGGCACAAGACCATATTGCAGTCCGTATTCAAGAGTAAAGCAGAGTAAATATTGATTCGTGCGACAAAACTGTGACAGAAGGGGCGTGGGTGGCATCGCCACTCACGCCCCCTCACACGCTCAGGACACGCGTGACGCCGGAGCCGTGAAGGTGTTGCACACCTTCGGGCCGTTGCCGTCCCAGCCGCGCTTCATCCAGTAGCGGATGTTCTTGGTCTTGCCGTGCAGCACGTCCCCGAAGGTCATGTCCATCAGGTCCTGGAAGTCGAACTCCTCGCGGCCGAGCGAGTGCCACACGCTGCCGATGAACGCGGACGCGAAGCACTCGGCCTGGAGCTCGACCTGGCGCTGGATCGCGTACTGCTTGGCCTTGGGGGCCTTCTTCTGCAGGCGCATGGCGGCCGGCAGGATCCCGGCCCGATCCTGCGCGTAATGCCCGTACTCGTGGGCGATCACATTGAACAGGGTGAACTCGGCGGGGTCGGCGAGCTGCCACTTGCTGATGGCCACCCACATCGTCTTGTTAACCGGGCAGTACAGACCGGCCGCGTAGTTGATGGGGTATTTGCCGCAGCCGGTGGCCACGCTCTTGGTGATGTAGCGGACTTTCGGCTTGCTGAATTTCAGGCCCGCCTGCTTGAACTCCTCGCTCCAGGAACGATCCAGGCATTCGAGGAGATGATCCAGGTAGAGCTTGTAGGAGTCGAGGTCGTCTGGGCGCCGGTCGAGTTCCTTGCACTCGGTCCAGTCGAACTCGCCTGTCTTGTACAGCGGGTTGTGGGTGAGCGCGGCCTTGCCCGTGGGAACCGGCGCGGCATGCGCGGGTCCGGTGAGGAGAGTGGCACCGATCATTCCACTGATCAGCAAAGTCAGAATACGCACGAAACCTGGAGCGTACGGGACAAGTCAACAGGGGGCAAAACGTTTGCCTGCCAGGTGGGGGAGGCGTAATGAGAGCGGAGAACTAGACTCATGCCTGTTCGACGATGAACCGGAGGATGACAGTGGGGCTACTGGAGTCAGTGAGCGGACCGGACGACCTCAAACGACTTGACCCGCGGGACCTGCCAGAGCTCGCGGCGGAGATCCGCGACCTGCTCGTCTCGTCCGTGGCGGGATCGGGCGCCGGTGGACATCTCGGCCCCAATCTGGGGGTCGTCGAGCTGACCATCGCCCTGCACCGCGTCTTCGACTCCCCGCACGACCCGATCGTCTTCGACACCGGCCACCAGTCCTACGTGCACAAGATGCTCACCGGCCGGGCCGGCCGGTTCGGCACGCTCCGCCAGCAGGGCGGCCTGTCCGGCTACCCCAGCCAGGCCGAGTCCGAGCACGACCTGGTGGAGAACTCGCACGCCTCCACCGCGCTCTCCTACGGCGACGGCCTGGCCAAGGCCGTCAAGCTGCGCGGTCAGCGCGACCGCACCGTGGTGGCGGTGATCGGCGACGGCGCCCTCACCGGCGGCATGGCCTGGGAGGCGCTCAACAACATCGCCGCCAACAAGGACCTGCCGCTGGTCATCGTGGTCAACGACAACGGCAGGTCGTATTCGCCCACGATCGGCGGCCTCGCCACCCACCTGGCCAAACTCCGGGTCACCCAGAACTACGAGCAGGTCCTGGAGTTCGTGAAGGACCGCTTCGGCAACGTCCCGGTGCTGTACGACACACTCCACGGCATCAAGAAGGGCATCAAGGACATCATCGCCCCCCAGGCCATGTTCGAGGACCTCGGCCTGAAGTATGTCGGCCCCATCGACGGCCACAACGAGCAGGCCGTGGAGACCGCGCTGCGCAAGGCCAAGGGTTTCGGCGGCCCGGTCATCGTGCACGTGCTCACCACCAAGGGCCACGGCTACACCCCGGCGGAGAACCACGAGGAGGACTGCTTCCACGCCCCGCAGCCCTTCGACGTGGTGACCGGCGAGGAGACCCCGAAGGCGTACGGGTGGACCAACGTGTTCACCGAGGAGATGGTCCGCATCGGCGCGGAGCGGGAGGACGTGGTCGCGATCACCGCGGCCATGCTGCACCCGACCGGCCTGGCCGAGTTCGGCGAGGCCTACCCGGACCGCATCTTCGACGTCGGCATCGCCGAGCAGCACGCGCTCACCTCGGCCGCCGGGCTCGCCCTGGGCGGCCTGCACCCGGTGGTCGCGGTCTACTCGACCTTCCTCAACCGGGCCTTCGACCAGCTGCTGATGGACGTGGCGCTGCACCGGCTGCCGGTCACCGTCGTGCTGGACCGGGCGGGTGTCACCGGTGACGACGGGCCCAGCCACAACGGCATGTGGGACCTGTCGATCCTGCAGGTCATCCCCGGCCTGTCGGTGGCGGCCCCGCGGGACGCGTCCCGGCTGCGGGAGCTGCTCCGGGAGTGCCTGGACATCTCGGACGGGCCGTCGGTCATCCGTTACCCGAAGGGCGCCGTGGTCCGCGAGTTCGAGCCGGTGGCCACCCTCGGCCGGATGGACGTGCTGCGCGCCGCCCCCGCCGAGAAGGACGTGCTGCTGGTCGCGGTGGGCCCGATGGCGGAGGTCTGCCTGGAGGCGTCCTCGCTGGTGGCCGCGCAGGGCATCGGCGTCACCGTGGTGGATCCCCGCTGGGTCATGCCGCTGGATCCGGAGCTGGTCCGGGAGGCGGCGGCGTACAAGCTGGTCGTGGTGGTGGAGGACAACGGCCGGGTCGGCGCGAGCGGCGACGCGGTGGCCCGCGCGCTGCGCGACGCGGACGTGGACGTCCCGGTGCGGACCTACGGCATTCCGCAGCGGTTCCTGGACCACGCGAAGCGGCCGAAGCTGCTGGTCGAGTTCGGGCTGACCGGCCAGGACCTGGCCCGGGAGATCACCGAGGGGATCGCCAAGCGCAGCCCGGCCCTCACCTGATCCCCCGACACTCCTTTGCCGGGCGCGCTGATTCTCGCGCGCCCGGCCGGGAAGTGTCCTGATCAGGGGGCGCCGGTGGAAATCTTCCGCACCAAGTCGGTCGAGCAGTCCATCCAGGACGCCGAAGGCGGCACGCATCGCCTGGAGCGCACGCTGAGCGCGCTCGACCTGACTGTGTTCGGCATCGGCGTCATCGTCGGCAGCGGCATCTTCACGCTGACCGGCATCGCGGCCAGGAACTACGCGGGGCCGTCGGTGGCGCTGTCGTTCGTGGTGGCGGCCGTCGTCTGCGCGCTGGCGGCGCTCTGCTACGCCGAGTTCGCCTCGACGCTGCCGGTGGCGGGCTCGGCCTACACCTTCGCCTACGCCACGATCGGCGAGTTCCCGGCCTGGATCATCGGGTGGGACCTGATGCTGGAACTCGCGCTCGGCGCGGCCGTGGTGTCGGTGGGCTGGTCCGGCTACTTCGTCTCGGTGGTGGAGAGCCTCGGCGTCACCCTGCCGGTCGTGTCGGCCGGCGGCTGGACGTTCAACTACCTGGCCGTGATCGTCGTGCTGCTGCTGACCTGGCTGCTGGTCACCGGCATCAAGATGTCCGCCCGGTTCAACCTGGTCATGGTGACCATCAAGGTGGCCGTCATCCTGCTGGTCATCTTCGCCGGGCTCTTCTTCGTGAACGGCGCCAACTACACGCCGTTCATCCCGCCCGCGAAGTCCACCGAGGGCGCCTCGGGGCTGGCCGCGCCGCTGATCCAGGTCCTGTTCGGGGTCACGCCCACCGTGTTCGGGGTGGCCGGGATCTTCACGGCGGCGGCCGTGGTCTTCTTCGCCTACATCGGGTTCGACGTGGTCGCCACCGCCGCGGAGGAGACCCGCCGCCCGCATCGTGACCTGCCGATCGGCATCATCGCCTCGCTCGGCGTGTGCACGGTGCTGTACATGGCGGTGTCGCTGGTGGTGGTGGGCATGCGGCACTACTCCCAGCTGAGCGAGACGGCGCCGCTGGCGGACGCGTTCAAGGCGGCCGGGCAGCCGTGGCTGGCGGGGGTGATCAGCGTCGGCGGCATCTCGGGGCTGACCACCGTCATCCTGATTCTGATGCTGGGGCAGAGCCGGGTGTTCTTCGCGATGAGCCGGGACGGGCTGCTGCCCGGGGGGCTGGCGAGCGTGCATCCGAAGTACCGCACGCCCTACAAGATCACGATCATCATTGGGCTGGTCACCGCCGCGCTGGCCGGGTTCATCCCGTTGCGCGTGCTGGCCGAGATGGTGAACATCGGCACGCTGTTCGCGTTCGTGGTGGTGTCCGTGGGTGTGGTCATCCTCCGCCGGACCCGTCCAGACCTGCCGCGCTCGTTCCGCATGCCGCTGGTGCCGTGGCTTCCGGCGCTCGCCGTGCTGGCCTGCGTCTATCTCATGCTCAACCTGGCGGTGGAGACCTGGGCGCGGTTCATCGTCTGGATGGCCCTCGGGGTGGTCGTGTACCACCTCTACAGCACCCGGCACAGCCGGGTCAGGTCAGCCCGGAGCCGATGAGGACCACGCCCGCTCCGGCGAGCAGCACGCTGCTGGCGGCCAGCAGCAGGCGGTAGCCGCGCACGCCCACCCGGTGCCGCCCCGCGCCGATCAGCCCGGCCAGCCCCACCTTGGAGCCGACCAGGATCAGGTAGAAGCCGAACACGAACGCCACCGCGCCCGCGGGCCCGGCGTCCCAGGCGGCGACGAAGATCGGCGCGCCGACGGTGGCCCAGAACAGCCAGGGATGCGGGTTGAGCATGTTGACGACCACGCCCTTGAGCACCTGGGCGGGAACGCCGTCGCCGGGAGTAGGGGGCTCGGCCGTGCGGGCGTCACGTAAGCCCTGCACGCCGAGGAACACGACGTACGCCCCACCGGCCAGGGACAGCCCGCGCAGGAAGGCCTCCGGCAGCGCCCCGACAGCGGTGATCGTGAGCAGCACGACCGGCAGGTCGGACAGGAGCGGAACGCACGCGATCCGCAGTCCCGCCGGGAAGCCGCCGCGCAGGCTGGCCGTGATCACCAGGCTGAGCAGAGCCCCCGGCGAGAGTCCGGCGCCCAGGCCGAGCCCGAGCCCCAGCAGCAGTTCACGCACTTAACCTCCGTTTTGTCCATCCCGGAGGTTAGCGCGGGTCAGAAGGCGAACACCTCCCGGCGGGCGCGAATCCGCAGCACGCCCATGTACGTTTCGCGGGCCGTCCAGGTCGCCTGGCATACTTGGAAATCGCTTTCCGTGGAGGGTCGTGTGGTCACTCTGGAGGACGTGGCGAGGCAGGCCGGCGTGTCGCTGGCGACCGCCTCGCGGGTGCTCAACGGCAGCACCCGGCAGGTCGGGGCGGCCATGCGCACGCGGGTGGAGAAGGCGGCGGCCGAGCTCGGATACCGCACCAACGTGGCGGCGCAGACGCTGGCCAGAGGGGCCAGCAACGTCATCGGCCTGGTGGTGCACGATCTCGTCGATCCGTATTTCGCCGCGATCGCGGACGGGGCGATGCGGGCGGCGGACGCCGAAGGGCACGTGGTCATGGTGGGCACCACGCGCCGGGATCCGGAACGGGAGATCGCCTACGTGGCGACGCTCAACGCGCAGCGGGCCAAGGCCGTGCTGATTGCGGGGTCCCGGGTGGCGGATCCGGTGGTGACCGCGCGGCTCAAGGCCGAACTCGATCGATACCGGGCGCAGGGCGGGCGGGCGGCCTGCGTCGGGCAGGACCTGCTCGGCGTGGACACGGTCGCGCCCGGCAACCACGCGGGCGCGGCGCGGCTGGCCGGGGCGCTCGCCGATCTCGGCCACACCCGCTTCGCGGTGCTGGCCGGGCCGCCGCACCTGATCACCGCCGCCGATCGCCGCGCCGGATTCCAGGCCGCCCTCGCCGAGCGCGGCCTGCCCGAACCCCAGATCGTGTACGGCCGCTTCGACCGGGACGGCGGCCACGCCGCGGCGGCCTCGGTGCGGCCGGACGTGACCTGCGTGTTCGCGGTGAACGACGTGATGGCGGTGGGCGCGCTCGCGGCCTTCAGGGAACGGGGGGTACGGGTGCCCGAGGACGTGTCCGTGGCGGGCTTCGACGACATTCCGACGCTGCGCGATCACGTTCCCGCGCTGTCGACGGTACGGCTGCCGCTCGCCGCGATGGGCTCCCTCGCGGTGGAGCTGGCCCTGGCGGGGGAGGACGTACCGCAGGTGGTGGCGATGGAGGGCGAGGTCGTGTTGCGGGAGAGCGTGCGGGCGATATGAATGCCGTGATCTGGGCGGCTCTGGGTTTCTCGTTCCCATGAGGCTGGCGGTCAGCACGCTGGGCATGCCGGGGGAGGGCGTCGCGTCGGCGATCGAGACGGCGGTGCGGTTCGGGTGTGACGGGCTGGAGCTTCGGCTGCATCCGGATACGGGGGTGCATGCCGGGCTCGGGGCGGCCGAGCGGGTGGCGGTGCGGGAGGCGATTCTCCGGCGAGGGCTGGCTGTCGCGGCTCTCGCCGGATATATCAGGATTTCGGCATCTGGGCCAGACGACGGGGTGGTCGCCGGATTGCAGGCCGACCTGGAACTTGCCGCCGATCTCGGCGCGTCCGGGGTGCGGGTGTTTCCCGGGGGTGATGACCTCGAAGCCGCCCGGCGGCGGGTGTGCGCCGTCGCGGAGCTCTGCCGGGAGCGCGGGGTCCGCGTGTTCGTGGAGACGCATGACGCGCTGCCGACGGGGGCGGCGGTCGGGCGGTTGCTGGACTTCGTGGACCTGCCCGAGGTCACCGGCGCCATCTGGGACGTGCTGCATCCCTGGCGGCATGGCGAAACCCCCGCGCGCACGTACGAGGCGCTGAGCGGCCACCTGTCGTACGTACAGATCAAGGACGCCGTTTCCGCCCAGGACACGACGCCACGTCCGATGGGGAGCGGTTCTGTGCCTCTTGAGGACTGTGGGGAGTTGTTGCGGGGGTTCGAGGGGTGGGTTTCGCTCGAATGGGAGCGGACCTGGTATCCGGACGTCGAACCGGTGGAGCACGTTCTGCCGGGGGCGCGTGCCTGGGTCTCCCGTTACGCGTCGAGATAGCCTCGGAGCTCTACGGGGAGGGGGCTCCGCATGAGTGAGAGCAAGAAGATCGAGGTCGGTTGGGTCGGGGTCGGGCGGATGGGGGCCGCCATGGTCGGGCGGCTGCTGTCGGCCGGTTACCCGGTGACGGTGTGGAACCGTACGCCGGAGAAGGCCGAGCCGCTCCGGGCGGCGGGCGCGCGGGTCGCCGCCGAGCCGGCGGAGACGGTCGCCTGCCCGGTGACCGTGACCAGTCTGGCGACGCCCGCCGCGCTGGAGGAGGTCGTGATCGGGCGGCTGCTGGCCGCTCGCCCGTCCGTGCTGGTCGACACCTCCACGGTGTCGATGGAGTCCTCGCGCCGGGTGCGGGAGGCGGCGGCCGAGGCGGGGGTGCCGTTCCTGTCCGCGCCGGTCAGCGGCAATCCGTCGGTGGTCGAGGCGGGGGACGCGTCGTTCGTGTGCTCGGGCTCGCGGGAGGCGTACGAGCAGGCTCGGGGCGTGCTGGAAACGATCGCGCGCACGGCCACCTACGTCGGCGCGGCCGACGAGGCCCGGCTGTTGAAGATCTGCCACAACCTGCTGCTCGCCGTGATGACCCAGGGGCTCGCCGAGGTCGTCGTGCTCTGCGAGGGGCTCGGCGTCGACCGCGGGCTGCTGCTGGACTTCCTCAACGAGAGCGTGCTCGGCTCGGCCTTCACCCGCTACAAGACCGACGCCATCCGCCGGCTGGACCTGACGCCCACGTTCACGACCCGGTTGCTGCTCAAGGACGTCGACCTCGGCCTGGGCGAGGCGACGGCCGGTCAGGTGCCGCTGCCGCTCGTCGCGATGGTCCGCACGCTGCTGGTGGCGGCCATCGCGCAGGGCCACGGTGAGGAGGACTTCCTGTCGCTGCTCGCCGTCCAGGCGCAAGCGGCCGGGCTCGACCTGGCCCGCAAATAAGCCGTACGGGTGGCCGCCGGAAGAGACCGGCGGCCACCCGCTCTCGGGCTGATCAGCTGCTGCCGACCTTCACCCTCTTGTCGTTGTAGTTGTTGCCGTTGCCGTCGGGCTGGTAGTTGTTCTCGACGTTGCCGGCGATGTCCACCGCGAAGAAGCGCACCTCGACGGTCTGGTTGACCGTGATCTGCCCGGCTCCCTCACGCATGCCCGCCGCCGTCAGCTTGGGCGAGTTCAGCGTCGGCCGGCTCCCGTCCAGCGTGTAGTAGACGTTGGCGGGTTCGTTGGTGAGGAAGGTGAACGAGGTGGAGGTGCCGGTCCCGCCGGTGATCCTCAGCTTCGAGTCAGGACGCCGGCGGTCCTGGGAGAACGCGCGGGCGACCTCCAGAATGGCGATCTGGCCGTTGGCGAACTCCATCGCCTCCTCGTGACCCTCGCTGAAGGGCGGCTGGAAGCCGACCGCCTGGAAGCGGCCGGTGGCCGGGTCGTAGAGGTCGGCGCCGACCTCGAAGTCCCAGCCGATGATGCCGCGGTTGAACCAGTGCTCGTCGGCGCTGTTGCCGGCCGCCGAGTACAGCACGTCGGGCACCGGGCCGGTGCGGCCGGGCCAGATCGCCGTGCTGCGGTGAGCCTGTACGGCGGACAGGATGTGGCTGGAGGCCTCCCAGAAGTAGTTCTCCGTGCCGAAGTCCACCCGCGGCAGCAGCTCGCGCCCGGCCGACTTGTACGCCCCCGGAGGCCACATGAAGTAGCCGCCGTAGGAGTGGGTGTTCATCGCGAACTTGATGTTGGGGAACTGCTGGGTGAGCCACACCTCGTTGCGCGCCTCCGGCTCCGACAGCTCGGCCGGCCCGGCGAAGGTGTCGCTGGTGCAGCTCGTCGAGGCGCCGCTGTACCCGTCGAAGATCGAGCCGACGGAGAAGTTGCGGTTGAGGTCCACGCCCCAGGAGTTGCGCGCCGCCGGGTCGCCCGTGGTGGCCGGGCAGTGGTTGGTCATGTTGCGGCGCTGCATGTTGAAGTCGTACATCGAGTAGTGCGCGCCGTCGGGGTTGGCCGTCGGCAGGATGAAGATGTCGAGGTCGTCGACCACCTCGCGGTGGTCGCGCGAGTAGTTGCGCAGCAGCCGCTCCGCGGTCTCCAGGCAGGTCAGCGGGGTGACCCATTCGCGGGCGTGCTCCTGGCAGTACAGGAACACCCCGACCTTCGAGCCGTCCCGCGTCTTGCCGATGCGCAGCGCCTTCGTCTGGAACGGTTCGCGCTTCACGCTCGCCGGCGCCTTGAGGTTGTCGGTCAGCCTCGTCGCGGGAGCCGCGGCCACCAGGCCCGCGCCCGTGTTGGTCCGGTAGGTGTTCGCCGACACCAGGGCCGAGGCCGCCGCGTTGGCGTTGACGGCGTCCACCACCTGCTTGGCCGTGCTGCTGAGCGCGCCCGCCGCGTCCGTGGCCAGGGTGACCACGATGTCCTTCCCGGTGACCGCAACTGACAGCGGCGAGGAGGCGGCGTTCGGGTTGACCAGCGCCACGCTGATGTCGTTGCCGCCCTCGCTGCCGAAGGTCTTGGAGCTCACGTAGAAGGTGCTCGCGGCGACCGTGCCGAACTGCCCCTGGGCGGCGCGGCGGTAGCCGTTGGTCTTGTTCGGCAGGTCGATGATCTCCGCGTACTTCGGGAACTCCTTGGCCAGGGCGACGATCCGCTCGGTCAGCTCGGTCGGGTCCATGTAGTGGTCGACGAAGTCGGAGATGTAGTGCCGGCTCGGCGCCTTGCGCGGCTCACCCAGCCACTTGTTCACGTTCACCGTCACCGAACCGCCGCGGTTGCTGGTCACCGTGACCTTGGTGGGGGCTTCGGTGACCGCGAGCGGCGAGTTGAACCGGTGGTACATGTACTGCCCGGCGTCGGTGAAGCGGGACATCGTCGCCGTGCCGCCCGAGTCGGGGGCGGTGCCGGGGCCGCTGTCCCAGGTGGCGGTGAGCACCGTCTGCGAGTCGGTCGCGCTCGACTTCACCTCCACCGACAGGAAGCGCCGGCCGTCGAGGCTGGTGAACCATTCGGACCGCAGCACCGTGAGCGTGTCGGTCGCCGCCTCCGCCGCGTCCGCCGACGCCAGGGCCCGGCTCCGCTCGGCCTGGTTGGCGGCGAAGTCGCTCTGGTCGGAGATGACGCCGCGCAGATCGAAGCCCTGGTCCCGGAGGTCCTGGGCTTCCTGGGGGCTGAGGACGGCGTGCACCTCGATGCCCTCATCGCTGGATTTCTTGTATTCGGCCAGGTCGACACCCATGTCGTTCAGCCGGTCCACGCTCGCCTGGTCCGGGACGATGATCCGGATCAGGGCGACGCCGTCCTGCGCGGTGGAGGGCTGGCGGTCGGGGACGACCTCGCTGACCGGAGGGGACGGATCGGCGAGGGCCGGAAGCGGACTCAAAATCATCGCTAAGGGGAGAAAGAGCACGGCTGCGAGGCGACGGGCCTTGCTGCCGTTGGGGGAGCTCCTCATCTGGGTTTCCTCCATCTGGCGTGGCCCGCCAGGTAGGGGGTCAGCCTGGCGGAAAAGCACGCAAGTCCAAGGCAGTCTTGGCCAGGCGGAAGATCTTCGTCAAGCCGTCATTCTGGTCGTTTCGGGATTTTTCCGTAACAGAATGGTCTCTGTGCTTCTTTGGGGATATAGCGCTCAGGTCCCACGTGGGGTGGCGGGCTTTCGGGCCCGAACCGGGAGAGCGCTCAAACCTCCTGGAGATCCGGCGCGATCAGCTGCGCGTAGCGGTGACGTGCGGTGGTCAGCACGGTCTCGGGGTCGGCTGCCCAGAGGTCCGCGTTGAAGATCTCCACCTCGACGTCGCCGTCGTACCCGGCCTCGGCCACGGCCCGGGTGAGCGGCGCGAAGTCGATCACGCCGTCGCCCATCATGCCCCGGCCCAGGAGCACGTCAGCTGGGAGCGGGACCAGGAAGTCACAGACCTGGTAGCTCGCGATCCGGCTTCCCGCGCGGGCGATCTGGGGGAGCACGTCCGGATCCCACCAGAGGTGAAAGCTGTCCACGACCACGCCCACCACCTCGGGCGGGTACGGCTCCGCGAAGTCGATCGCCTGGCCGAGCGTGGACAATACGGCCCGGTCGGCGCAATACATCGGATGCAGGGGTTCCAGCGCCAGCCGCACCCCCCGCTCCGCCGCGTACGGCGCGAGCGCCTCAAGCCCTTCCGCCACCCGCGCCCGCGCGCCCGCCAGATCCCGCGAGAACGCGCCCAACGGCTCGCCCGGCACGACGCCCGGCAGCCCGCCCACCACCATGACCAGGCAGGACGCCCCCAGCGCCGCGGCCTCGTCGATGGCTTTCCGGTTGTTCGCCAGCGGGTCCGGCCCGGTCAGAAACCCGCCACGGCAGAGCGAGGACACCCGCAGCCCAGCGGCCCGCACGAGCTTGACCGTTTCGTCCAAGCCCTGCGCGGCGACGTCCTGCCGCCACAGGCCGATCGCCTCGACCCCGTGCCGCACGCACCCGTCCACAGCTTCGGCGACCGTCCAGCGTTTGGTCGTCCACTGGTTCAGCGAGAACCTTCTCATCGCCCGTGCACCGCCAGGAACGCCCGCATTCGCGACACCGCGAGCTCGGGATCGGCCAGCAGCCCAGCCTGGTCGGCGAGACGGAACACCTCGGCCAGGTGGCTCAGCGACCGCGCCGACTGAGCTCCGTTCACCATCGTGAAGGCATCCTGATGCCCGTTGAGCCAGGCCAGAAAGACAATCCCGGTCTTGTAGTGAAATGTCGGCGCTTCAAAGATCTTCCGGGAGAGGGCGACCGTGGGGGCCAGGATCCGGTCGTAATCCGCCAGCCGGTCCGCCGTCGATGCTGATATTTCGGAAATGTCGGGATCGGTGAGGGTGCTTGTTCCTCCGGCTTTCTCCGGTGGGCCGGGCTGGGGTTCGATCCCGAGCTCGTCACTCGCCGGATCGTCGCCGGGTCCAAGAACTACGCCGGGGTGCGGCCGATCCAGGACATCGGGCTGAGGTGCTGTCCCCGTGGGAAGCCGCCGGGGATGGGGTCCTTCGGCCGCGTCCAGGGCCTGGAAGGCGGCCGCGGCTGCCGGGGCGATGGCGTCGAAGATGCCGAGCAGGGCGTGTGAGCCGGATTTGATGAGGGATGGGTAGTTGAAGTCGTCCCCTGTGTACAGCCGGACGCCTTCGGGTAGCGCCGCGCGGAGGCGTACCTCATGGGATTCGTCCAGCAGTGAGACCTTCACGCCGTCGATTTTCGGGGCGTTCGCGTGGATCAGTTCGAGGAAGGACGCGGTGGCCGCTTCGATGTTCCTGGAACCCCAGTAGCCCGCCAGGTTGGGGTCGAACGCCTCGCCCAGCCAGTGCAGGATGGCCGGGCGTTCGACCTCGGCCAGCAGCTTGCCGTAGACCGCCTGGTAGTCCTCCGGGGCGTGCGTTATCGCGGCCAGCTGGCGGCTGGCCATCAGGATGACGGTCGCGCCGCTCTCCTGGACGGTTGTGATCTGCTCCTGGTAGGCCGCCTCGATGGCCTGCGGGGTGCGCGCGCCGGGGACGTGGTCGGTGCCCGCGCCGCAGGCGATCAGGTCGGCGGGGTCGCCGAGCTCGCGGGCCGCCGCCGCGCTGAGGCGGATCAACTCGCGGGTGGCCGCCCAGTCCAGGCCGTTGTTGCGTTGCGCGGTGTCCATGGCGTCGGCCACGCGCAGGCCGTACGACCACAGGTGGCGCCGGAAGTGGAGCGTGGCCTCCCAGTCGACGGCGGCGGGGGAGCCGGGGGTGTTGTCGCCCATCGGATCGGCGACCACGTGGGCGGCGGCGTACACGACGCGGTTGGCCGGGGGGCCCGGCGGATGCGGCCAGGTGACCGGCTCGCGGAGCCGGTAGGTTCCGCCCGGCAGGTCGATCGAGGCGGTCACAGCTCGGCCACCGGGAGGCGGCGGCCTTCGGCGTGCGAGCGCAGCCCCAGTTCGGCGATCTGCACGCCCCGCGCGCCGGATCGCAGCGTGTAGGGGAACGGCGTCCCGGCCACGACATGCCGGACGAACTGCTCCCACTGCACCTTGAACCCGTTGTCGAACTCGCCGTTGTCCGGCATTTCCTGCCAGCCATCCCGGAAGCGCGCCGTGGCCGGAACATCGGGATTCCAGACCGGCTTCGGGGTCGCGCTCCGGTGCTGGACCCGGCAGCCGCGCAGCCCGGCGACCGCGCTGCCGTGCGTGCCGTCCACCTGGAACTCCACGAGTTCGTCCCGGTTCACCCGCACGGCCCAGGACGAGTTGATCTGCGCGACCACACCCCCGGCCAGCTCGAACACCCCGTAGGCGGCGTCGTCCGCGGTCGCCTTGTACGGCCGGCCGCTCTCGTCCCACCGCTCCGGGATGTGGATGCTCACATGGGCGTACACCGACACGACCCGGCCGAACAGGTTCTCCAGCACATAGGCCCAGTGCGGGAACATGTCCAGCACGATGCCGCCCCCGTCCTCGGCCCGGTAGTTCCACGACGGACGCTGCGCGGCCTGCCAGTCGCCCTCGAACACCCAGTAGCCGAACTCGCCGCGCACCGACAGGATCTGCCCGAAGAATCCGCCGTCGATCAGCCGCTTCAGTTTGAGCAGGCCAGGCAGGAAGAGCTTGTCCTGGACCACGCCGTTCTTCAGGCCCGCGTCCTCGGCGGCCTGGGCCAGCCGCAGCGCCTCCGGCACGGACTCGGCCGTCGGCTTCTCGGTGTAGACGTGTTTGCCGGCCGCGATCGCCCGCAGCGTCGCCGGCACCCGCGCCTGGGTGACCTGCGCGTCGAAGTAGATCGTGTTCGCCGGGTCGGCCAGCGCCGCGTCCAGGTCGGTGGTGTGCTCGGCGATGCCGTGCCGGTCGGCCAGCTCCGCGAGTTTGGCGGAGTTCCGCCCGACCAGCACCGGCCGGAGCATGATCCGGCCGCCGTCGGGCAGGGTGACCCCGCCCTGCTCGTTGATCGCCAGCACGGACCTGACCAGATGCTGGCGATAGCCCATCCGGCCGGTGACGCCGTTCATCACGACGCCGAGGACGTGGTCGCCCATCGCGATATCTCCTGAATATGGGGGTGGAAAGCGCTTTCCTGAGGATATGGGGGCGATGGGGGTTGGGCAAGCGCTTTCCGGCGGGGATCTGCTGATTAACTTTGCGAAGAACGTACAAACAGGGAGAAGACGTGACGCAATGGTGGCGTGATGCCGTCGTCTACCAGATCTACCCCCGCAGCTTCGCCGACGGGAACGGCGACGGCACGGGCGACTTCGCGGGGGCGCTGGCCCGCCTGCCGTACCTGGCGGAGCTGGGCGTGGACGCCGTCTGGTTCTCGCCCTTCTACCCCTCCCCGCTCGCCGACGGCGGCTACGACGTTGCCGACTACTGCGACGTGGACCCCCGGTTCGGCACGCTGGCCGACTTCGACACCTTCGTCGCGGCGGCGGCCGGGCACGGCATCCGGGTGATCGTCGACATCGTGCCCAACCACTGCTCCAGCGCGCACCCGGCCTTCCAGGCCGCGCTCGCCGCCGAACCCGGCAGCCCGGAACGTGACCTGTTCATCTTCCGCGACGCCCCCAACAACTGGCAGTCCCTGTTCGGCGGCCCGGCCTGGACCCAGACCCCGGACGGCCAGTGGTACCTGCACCTGTTCGACTCCTCCCAGCCCGACTGGAACTGGGCCAACCCGGCCGTGCCGGCGATGTTCGAGAAGGTGCTGCGGTTCTGGCTGGACCGGGGTGTCGCCGGGCTGCGGGTGGACGTGGCGCACGGCCTGTTCAAAGACCCCGAACTGCCCGACGTGCCCGACCCCACCCCTTCCGACCGGCCCTCGCCCTGGTTCCACCGGCCCGAGCTGGTCGCGCACTACGCCACCTGGCGGGCCATCCTGGACTCCTACCCGGAGGACGTGTTCCCCGGCCGCCGCACCGCCGTGGGCGAGTTCTGGGGCGACGAGATCACCCATCTGGAGCCCTATTTCATCCCCGGCGGCATGCCGCAGGCGTTCAACTTCTTCCTCTTCCAGACCGCCTGGGACGCCGCCGCGCTCCGTCACACGATCACCGCCTCGATCGCCCTGGCCGAGGGCTCCGACGTGGTCGCCCCCTGGGTGATCAGCAACCACGACGTGATGCGCCCGGTCAGCCGCTACGGCGCGCCCGCCCCCGCCCGCTCCGACGCCGAGGTCGACGTCGCCCTCGGCACCCGCCGCGCCCGCGCCGCCGCCCTCCTGCTGCTGGCCCTGCCCGGCTCCGCCTACGTCTACCAGGGCGAGGAACTCGGCCTGCCCGAGTTCCTCGACATCCCCGCCGCCGACCGCGACGACCCGGTCTACCGCCGGAGCCAAGGCGCCCGCCTCGGCCGCGACGGCTGCCGCGTCCCCATCCCCTGGTCTGGTACGGCACAGCCCTACGGTTTCACCGAAGGCACCGCCACCTGGCTGCCCCAGCCGTCCGGATGGGGATCCTTAACGGTGGAAGCCCAGCTCGCCGACCCCTCGTCCACCCTCGCCCTCTACCGCGAGGCCATCGCCGGGCGTCCCGCGGGCGAGTTCGCCTGGCTGGACGGCTACGACCTGGCCTTCACCCGGGGCGAGGACTTCGCGTGCGTGCTCAACCTGGGCGCGGAACCCGTGCCGCTCCCGGCGCATGAGTCGGTGCTCCTGGCCAGCGGCACCATCACCGACGACGTCCTGCCCCAGGACACCGCCGTGTGGCTGCGCCTGCGCTAGATCTCGCCCTTCGTCTCCAGCCGCTGGAGGGCCTTGGCGAGCGGCAGCGCGGTCAAGCCGACCTGCCACTCCCGGGCCCCCAGCTCGCGCAGCCGCTCGGCGATCACGTCCTCGAGCGCGATCTCCGGCGGCTCCCAGGTGAGGCGGCGCACCGCGTCCGGCTGGAGCAGGTTCTCCGTCGGCATGCGATGCTCGTCCGCCAGGGCGGCCACCACCGACCTGGCCGCGTGCAGCCGTTTCGCGGCGACCGGATCCCGGTCCGCCCACCGGTTCGCCGGCGGCGGCCCGTCGCCCGGGCCGATCGGCTGCGGCAGCTCGTCCTCGGCCATGATCCGGGCCCGGGTCACCGCGTTCAGCCACTCGCGCAGATGCCGCCGCGCGCTGCGGCCGGTGAACGGCGCGATCTCGGTGAGCGCCTTGGTGGTGCGCGGCAGGTCCAGCGCGGCCTGCACGATCGCCGAATCCGGCAGCACCCGGCCCGGCGCCAGATCGGCGTCCCTGGCCAGCTCGTCCCTGAGCGTCCACAACTCGCGGACCACGGCCAGGCCGCGCAGGGTCCGGACGCGATGGATGCCGCTGGTGCGCCGCCACGGATCGCTGCGCAGCGGCGCGGTCGGCGCGGCCAGGATCGCCGCGAACTCCTCCATCGCCCAGGGCAGCTTCCCGCTGTCCACCAGCTCGGCGTGGAGCACGTCACGCAGCTCGATCAGCACCTCGACGTCCAGGACGGCGTAACGCAGCCAGTCCTCCGGCAGCGGCCGGGTCGACCAGTCCGCCGCGCTGTGCCCCTTCACCAGGCCGAGCCCCAGCACGACCTCCACCATCGTGCCGAGCCCGACCCGCTCGTAGCCGAGCAGCCGCCCGGCCAGCTCGGTGTCGAACAGCAGCTTCGGCCGGAAACCCAGCTCGGCCAGGCACGGCAGATCCTGGGTCGCCGCGTGCAGCACCACCTCGGCGCCGTCCAGCGCGGCGTCCAGACCGGTCAGATCCGGGCACTGGATCGGGTCGATCAGCGCGCTGCCCGCGCCCGCCCGGCGCAACTGCACCAGATACGCGCGCCCGCTGTACCGATAGCCCGACGCCCGCTCGGCGTCCACCGCGACCGGCCCGGCGCCCATCGCGAACGCCTGCACGGTCGCGGCCAGCGCCGCGTCGCTCTCCACTACGGACGGGATGCCCTCACGCGGTTCCAGCAGCGGCTGGACGTCTTTCTCATCGGTCACTGAACACCTTCGGGGTGACTACCTCGTCCCGTAGCTGATTCGGGAATTTTGGAACGGTCCGGCACGGTGTGCTCCGGGTATCGGTTGATGTCTCAAGCTATGGCATGCCGCGACCGCATGGGGAGGCGGCGACCGAGACGATCAACCGAGCCTCCTCTCGGTAGGGCGGAGAAAGAGCCTTTCAGAGCACTTTCGGTTGGTCGGCGCGTCGCGGCTTGAGCGCCGCGACATCAGGGGGCAGCGGGGGAATACCCGCTGCCAGGCACATCAAGTCGCACCACGCGGCCACGTGGGCGGACAGATCTTCGTCCAGCGGCGACCAGGACGCACGCAATTCCAGCTCGGTTGTGACGGGATCGTTGTCCTTGTTACCGAATCCCTCGGAAACCGCGCGGGTGACCGTGCCGCCCGCCGCCGCGAACGCCGCCCCGTGCGCCTCCAGCGCCTCGGTCAGCCAGCTCCACGCGACCGGGCCGAGCAGGGGATCGGAGGTGATCTCCGGCTCCATGTCCGCCCGGACATAGGCCACTAACCGAAACGGGCCCTCCCAGCCGCGCTGGCCGTCCGGGTCGAAGAGCATGATCAGGCGGCCGATCGCCAGCTCGTCGTCGTCCCGGTAGACCGACGCGCCCACCGCGCCCGAGTACGGCGCCAGCCGCTGCGGAGCCGGAATGTCCTCCAGCTCGATCTCAGGGCGGACCTCGGCGGGGCGCAGCGTCTCCAGCGCGCGCCGGAAGGCGGCCGGCGCCGCCGGTGGGTCACCGAAGGTCATGACCGAAGCGTAGGCCGGATTCGGGAGCGCGCGAAGCAGAGGGGAGGTCGTCGTCGCCATATTTGATGATCAAGCCGCTGCCTGCGCAAGGAACAGGGCGCTGCCACAATCGACGCAGAACCATTCGCTCCAGGTGTCATGGCCGTCGTGACCGGTCTGGGTGCTGGTTTCGCGGCCGGTTTCGCTGCCGGGCGGCTGCTCGAACGTGCGCTCGGTGGCGCAGGCGGCACAGCGCTCAGTGCGGTGTTCGGGGGAACTCCACATCGAAGTAATCGCCTTTCGTCGGAACCCGGAACTCGGTCCGACGTTGACATGTCTCGCCGACATTTCCCCGCATCGCGCTCGGCGTGTCTCGAAAGTGGTAATGGAATCGATGCGGGAGGCCTGTTTGGCGAACACTTTGCCGGGCCGTTGTGATCGACTGGTGACTGATGTCTTCGGGATTGCCGGATTTCATGATCGGCTTGGGGTTGCCGCACCGACCGGCCGCCGGGCATGGCACGCTTGACGGGTGAATCCCCAGCTTGCCGACTCCGCGTTCCTTCTGGCGTGCCGCCGCAGGCCCGTTCCGTACACACCAGTGTGGTACATGCGCCAGGCGGGCCGGTCCCTGCCCGAATACCGCGAGCTTCGCGCGGGCACGGCCATGCTGGACGCCTGCGCCACCCCCGACCTGGTCGTCGAGATCACCATGCAGCCGGTCCGCCGCTACGGCGTCGACGCCGCGATCTTCTTCAGCGACATCGTGGTCCCGCTCAAGGCCATCGGCGTCGACCTCGACATCAAGCCCGGCGTCGGCCCTGTCGTGGCCGACCCGATCAGGGACGCCGCGGCCGCCGCCCGCCTGCGTCCGATCGAACCCGACGACGTGCCCTACGTCACCGAGGCCATCGGCGCGCTGGTCAAGGAGCTGGACCGGGTGCCGCTGATCGGCTTCGCCGGCGGCCCCTTCACCCTGGCCTCCTACCTCATCGAGGGCGGCCCCTCCAAGAACCACGACCGCACCAAAGCCATGATGTACGGCGATCCCGACCTGTGGCACGAGCTCATGGACCGCCTCACCACCATCACCCTCGGCTTCCTCCGCATCCAGGCCGAAGCGGGCGCCTCCGCCCTGCAACTGTTCGACTCCTGGGTCGGCGCGGTCGCCCCCGGCGACTACCGCACCTACGTGCTCCCCTACACCAGCCGGATCTTCGCGGGCCTGGCCGACCTCGACGTGCCCCGCATCCACTTCGGCGTCGGCACCGGCGAACTCCTCGGCATCATGGGCGAGGCCGGCGCCGACGTGGTCGGCGTCGACTGGCGCGTCCCCCTAGACGAGGCCGCCCTCCGCGTCGGTGCCGGCAAAGCCCTCCAGGGCAACCTGGACCCCGCCGTCCTCCTCGCCCCCTGGCCCATCGTCGCCGACCGCGCCACCACCATCCTCGAATCCGGCCGCGTCGCCGAAGGCCACATCTTCAACCTGGGCCACGGCGTCCTCCCCTCCACCAACCCCGACCAACTAGCCCGCCTCACCAACCACATCCACACCACCACCATCCGCTGACCCCGAAACCCACCACGCCCCCGCCCGACTTGCCACGAGATCCAGGCCAGCAACCGTGGACAGAGCGAACGCGGGAGAGGTGGCGCAAGATGCGGGCCAGCAACCGCGAATGCGGAAGAAGCGGCACAAAGTTGCGGGCCAGCCACTGCGGACAGGGCGAACGCGGGAGAGGTGGCGCAAGATGCGGGCCAGCAACCGCGAATGCGGAAGCGGCACAAAGTTGCGGGCCAGCCACTGCGGACAGGGCGAACGCGGGAGAGGTGGCGCAAAGATCCCGGCCACCGGTCCTGGACGCTGCGAATTAGAAGAGGGGTTGCCCACATGTGGGCAACCCCTCTTGGCGCCGGTACGGCGGGACGTGGATCAGGGGTGATCGGCGCCGGGGAACGGCGAGCAACCCTGGTGATCGCCGTGTCGTGTGGTTGTCAGCTCTCGGATTTGGCGCTAGTCGAAGACGCTTCAACGGGGGCGGGAGGGGCTTCCGTTTCGGGGGCCTTCTCGGCTGCCGTGAATGCGGGGGCAGGAGTCGGGGCCGGGCGCGCGGGGCGTACGCGGCGGAGGATGCGCCAGGTGGCGAACCACAGGACGGCGAGGACGATGAGCCAGGGGAGCAGGGTGCCGAGTAGGGTGAGGCCGATCTCGACCGCGTCGACCAGGGCGTTCCAGCCGACCTCCAGGCCGCCGAGGAAGCCGCTCGGCTCCTCCTCGGGGATGTCGACCACGATGTTGGGGCCGATCAAGGTCAGCGTGACCGTGGCCATGCCGGTCTGCTCGGCGAGTGCCTTCTGCCGGGCCTGAAGTGATTCCAGCTCGGCGGTCCGGTTCTGGATCTCCCGCTCGATCTCCAGGATCTCCCCGATCTTGTCGGCCTTGGTGAGCAGCAGCCGGAACTGGTCCAGTGCCGCCTCCGCCGACTTCACCCGGGCCGCGACGTCGGCTACCTCACCGGTGACATCCTGCGCGCCCTGGTGCAGCGACCGCCGCTCACCGAGATCGCGGCCTAGCTTGACCAGCACCTCCGCGTAACGCGCCGGGGGGATCTTGAACGTGACCACGGCCTCGCTGCTGCTCCCGCTGAAAGCCGTGCTCTTCTCGTCCGCGACATAACCGCCCGCGCCGAGCACGATCTGCTTGGCGCTGTCACTCGCCTTCGCCACGTCCTGTGCCTGCACGGTCAGCTCGGCCGTGTAGATGATCGACCGATCCACGGTCTCGATCTTGATCGCCTGGACGGGTTCGCTCCCGCCCCCGGAACGAGAAGCGTCGTCGGCGGCAGACTCTGCCAAAGCTGGTGCTTCCGGCATCGCCTTGCTCTGCGCCGCCCCGTCGGCGGCGGTGCCGACCGCGGGCATCGGAGCGGAGTTCCCCGACGACGTTTCGGCGCCACCCGCGCACCCCGCGAGCAGGAACGCCGCCATCGCGAGCGGAATCACCAGGTATCCCATCAGCGAGGATGCCCACCGGGCTCCTCGCGCCCTGCCGGCCGTGAGCCGCAATCTCTTCATGCCCTTGAAGACGCTTCATGCGCATCACCGGTTTTGCCCGGGTCGTCACGATGCTGTCACGGCTAACCTCCCACTCCGTCACTGTTCGCATCTCGCCACCTCGGCTTGGCTCTGTTGCGTCACGGCGACCCTCTGCCGGATCCGGCGATCCTGGACGAGTTGGTGAACATGGGCGAGGTGGGGTACGAACTGCTGCGCGGTTCGTCAGCGTTTATCAGGTCGTTTCGGTTTCCTGGGTCTGGTGGCGTGACTGGCTCGCCAGGCGTCGAGTTGGTCGGCGGGCCGCAGTAGGGCTGGGCCGACCTTGATGGGCAGCGGGAACCCTTTGGATCGTTTGGACCAGTTGCCGAGGACGCGTCAGGTGATCCCCAGCCGGGCGCACGCGTCTTCGCTGCTCAGATGGCCGCTCATTACGACACCCTGATAAACTGTAGTCACTTGTTCACCATGGGTTTACGTGGGTTAGCCATGGTTGGGAGGGTTGATGCAGGTCGTCCACGCCTACCGGTACGCGCTCGACCCCACCCCGCGCCAGGAACGCATGCTCCGTTCCCATTGCGGCGCCGCCCGCCTGGCCTTCAACTGGGGCCTAGCCCGGGTTAAAGCCAACCTGGGCCAGCGGGAGGCCGAACGTTCCTACGGCATCCCGGACGCCCAGCTGACCCCGTCCCTGTCGTGGTCGATGTATTCGCTGCGTAAAGCCTGGAACGGGGCCAAGCAGGAGGTGGCGCCGTGGTGGGCGGAGAACTCCAAAGAGGCCTACGCCTGCGGCCTGGAGCGGCTCGCCACCGCGCTGACGAACTGGAGCGAGTCCAGGAAAGGCACCCGTAAAGGCCCGAAGGTCGGCTTTCCCCGATTCCGGACCAAACGCAAGAAGGCCATGTCGGTACGGTTCACCACCGGAACGATCCGCCTGGACGGCCGCACCCACGTGGTGCTGCCGGTACTCGGGCGTATGAAAACCCACGAGTCCACCCGCAAGCTGGCCCGCCGGATCGAGGCGGGCACCGCGCGGATCCGCTCGGCAACCGTCCGGCTCGAAGCCGGGCGATGGCTCGTTTCGTTCTCCGTCCAGATCGAACGCGCGGCCAGGGCGCCCTCACGGCCGGAGACGGTGGTCGGGGTGGACTTGGGCGTCAAGACCCTCGCCGTCTACTCCGACGGCCGCCCCGCCGCCGCCAACCCCCGGCACCTGGCCGCTGCAGCCCGAAAGCTCCGCCGTCTGTCCCGGGCGGTCTCCCGCAAGCAGGGCCCGGACCGGCGCAGCGGGCAGCAACCGTCCGGCCGGTGGCGTCAAGCCGACGCCGCCCGTAACCGGGTCCACTACCGGGTGGCCGCGCTGCGCCGCGATGCCATTCACAAGCTCACCACGACGCTGGCGGGCGAGTACGGCACGCTGGTGGTCGAAGATCTCCACATCGCCGGGATGGTGAAGAACCGGCGGCTGGCCCGCGCGATCTCCGACTCCGGGTTCGCCGAGATCCGCCGCCAACTCGCCTATAAGACCGAATGGGGCGGCGGTCGGTTGATGGTGGCCGGCCGCTGGTTCGCCTCCAGCAAGACGTGTTCCGGGTGCGGCGCGGTGAAAGTCAAACTCGCCCTCTCCGAGCGCACCTTCACCTGCGCGGATTGCGGCTTGGTCTTGGACCGGGACGTGAACGCTGCGCTCAATCTGGCTTCCCTGGTGAAGCAGACCGTCGCCGGGAGTGGCCCGGAGACGATAAACGGATGTGGAGCCGACCATAAGACCCCGCCTGCCGGGGCTGGTGGCTGTGAAACGTCTACCCCGCACCGGGCACCGTCCGGGTCAGACGGGGACCTCCGCCCAGTAATGGACGGATCACTGGGAAATGCAACTCAGTGAACGGACTGTCGGTGGTGCCGAGTAGCGTTGAGCGGCATGGGGATGGACAGGCACGTTGTGATCGTGGGGGCGGGGATCGCTGGTCTGGCTGCGGCGTGGTTCCTGCGATCGGCGGGTGGGCCGCGGTTGCGGATCACGGTGTTGGAAGGCGCGTCCCGGATCGGCGGGAAGTTGCACGCGTCCGAGGTCGCGGGTGTGCTGATCGACTCGGGAGCCGAGTCCATGTTGGCGCGGCGGCCCGAAGGCAAGGAGCTGGTCGAGGCCATCGGGCTGGGTGACCAGCTTGTGGATCCCGGCACCACGCGGTCGTTGATTCTTTCGCGGGGCGAGTTGCGTCCGATGCCCGCCGGTCAGGTGATGGGCGTGCCGTCCGATCTGGCCGCGCTGGCGCGATCGGGCATCCTGTCGCCGGGCGGTCTGGCCCGGGTGCCCATGGATCAGGTGCTGCCGCCCACGCTGGTGAATGACGACATATCCGTCGCGGAATACATCAAGGCCCGGATGGGCGACGAGATCGTCGACCGGCTGGTCGAGCCGCTGCTGGGCGGGGTCTACGCGGGACGAGCCGATCACCTGTCGCTGGCCGCCACCATGCCCGCGATCGCGGCGGCCGCGCGGACGGAACGATCACTGCTCCGGGCGGCCAAAGACATCGTGGCCGCCGCGCCGAAAGACGCCGGGCCGGTGTTCACCACCCTCAGGGGCGGCCTGGGCAGCCTCCCGGCCGCTCTGGCTGAGGCCTCGGGTGCGCAGATCAGGACCGGGGTGATGGTGCGCGGGCTGAGCCGTACCCAGACGGGCTGGCGGCTCGTGACCGGTCCGACCAGGGAAGAGGCGATGATCGAGGCCGACGCCGTCATCCTCGCCGTCCCCGGCCCAGCCGCATCCCGCTTGCTCAGCCACGACGTGCCCACCGCTGCCAGCGAACTCGCTCAGATCGAATACGCGAGCATGGCCATCGTCACCCTCGCTTACCCCCGGGACGCGTTCTCCGCCCTACCCGAGGGCACCGGATACCTCGTCCCGCCAATCGAAGGCCGCGCGGTCAAGGCCGTCACGTTCAGCACGTCCAAGTGGCCGCATCTCGCCGACTCCACTGCCAACTCCACGGGCAGTTTCCCAACCCGCTCCGATGCCGACTCGATGGGCAGTTTCCCAACCCGCTCCGATGCCGACTCGACGGGCAGTTTCGCAGGCCGTTCCGCTTCCGATTCGGCGGGCGGTTTCGTTGCCCACTCCGCTCCGGACCATGGGGTCGACTCGGTTACGGGGACTGTCGCTGGATCTGGCAGCCGATCTACTGCTGGAGATGCTGCGGAATCCGCTGGTGTATCTCCTAGCGGATCTGGTCGCAGCTCCGCTGGTGCTCGCGGCTCCGTCGCTGGCTTTGTTCCTGGAACACGGCGTGTTTCTGGTTCCGATCTCGTTCTGGTTCGTTGTTCGATCGGGCGGATCGGTGAAGAGCATGTGCTTCAGCGTGATGACGCTGACCTGGTCGCTCTCGCTATGGCTGAGTTGGTCGAGACGGTCGGCGTGCGGGGGCGGCCGGTCGACTCGCGGGTCAGTCGGTGGGGTGGCGGGCTGCCGCAGTACAACGTTGGTCACAATGAGCGGATTGCCCGTGTTCGTGCCGCCGTCGATGTTCATCCTGGGCTGGCGGTCTGCGGGGCCGCTTACGACGGTCTTGGAATTCCCGCCTGTGTGGGGACGGCGAGGAGAGCAGCATCCCGGATTCTGGAGCACCTCGATCCAGGGGGAGAAT
Source organism: Acrocarpospora macrocephala (assembly GCF_009687865.1). Taxonomy (GTDB): domain Bacteria; phylum Actinomycetota; class Actinomycetes; order Streptosporangiales; family Streptosporangiaceae; genus Acrocarpospora; species Acrocarpospora macrocephala. Next base: position 49,861 of record NZ_BLAE01000044.1, on the reverse strand, counting down.
GGCCTCATGACGGAAGACACCCAGGAAACCAGCCCGCGGCTCAAGGCACGTGATCTCAACAACGTGATCCGTTACACGATGTGGTCGGTCTTCCGGCTGCGCGACGTCCTGCCTGGTAACCGTGAGACCCTGGCCGAGGAAGTGGCGGAGCTGCTGGGGCAGTCGGCGCAGAAAGACGTGGTGACCCGTGGCGTCTACGACGTGGCCGGGTTCCGCGCTGACGCGGACTTCATGCTGTGGTGGCACGCCCCTTCGGCCGAGGACCTCCAGGAGGTGTACGGGCGGTTCCGCCGTACCGGTCTGGGCAGGGCCAGCGAGCCGGTCTGGTCGGCGATGGCGCTGCACCGCCCGGCCGAGTTCAACAAGTCGCACATTCCCGCCTTCCTCGCCGAGGAAGAGCCGAAGGGTTTCGTCTGCGTCTACCCGTTCGTCCGTTCCTTGGACTGGTATCTCCTGGACGAGTCGGAGCGCCGGACCATGCTCGCCGAACACGGCAAGATGGCCCGCGACTACCCCGACGTGCGCGCGAACACGGTCGCCTGCTTCGCGTTGAACGACTACGAATGGATGCTCGCCTTCGAAGCCGACGAACTCCACCGCATCGTCGACCTGATGCGCCACCTCAGAGGCGCCGAGGCCCGCCGCCACACCCGCATCGAGATCCCCTTCTACACCGGCACCCGCAAACCCATCAGCGAACTGATCGCCGCTCTCCCGTAACGCCCCGCGAGCCGAACCCCCACCGCAAACGGGTCCGGTCAAACGGTGGGCTCAGTCCGGTGCCGAGCACGGTGGCAGCCCGGTCTGGGCGGGCCCTGCGTGCGGTGATTACCGTCGGTGGTCTCCTGATGTGGACAGTGTCACCCACAGAGCCGCTTCCACCAGGGGGCCCGCTGCTCCGAGCAGCATGGCGAGCGGTAGTGCTGCTGGGAGTGCGATGCCGAGAATTGGCTGGTTCTGGCGGAACATGGCTATTCCCATCAGTGCTGCTCCGGCTAGCCATAGGGCTAGGCCCGGTAGGAACAGCATGGATAGTTGTGGGGGCGGTTGGTTGGTTAGGAGCAGGGTCATGCTGACGGGGATGGCGATCAGGGCGTGGGCCAGCGCGTACAGCGCGGTGCCGATGTTTCCGGGGAGGCCCCATTTCGGATTTAGTCGGCGGATCGTGAGCACGCCTGGGATGGCGCTGGCCAGATAGAGCATGTATGCCGCCTCGATCAGGTAGTCGCCCGCGCTGGCGAACGGCACCACCTGTGTGTGAACCAGCTGGGCGACGCCCAGCACTGCCGAGGCGGTGGCCACCAGCGGCGGCCATGGCCCCAAGCCAGAGAGCCTGGACAATCCAGAGAGCCTGGACAACCGAGAGAGCTTGAACAACCGAGAGAGCTTGAACAACCGAGAGAGCTTGAACAACCTAGCGAGCCTGGACATTTCGCCCTCCTTAACGAGGATCGATTTTCTGTCCAGCGTCGAACTGGTGCTTTCCTGATCACCAGGGAAAAGCATCCCGGTAGTTACGGATTGTCTGGGAGGCCAAGACCGGCGGATCGGGCGGACTCGATGGCGTGGGCGCGGTCGTGGGCGCCGATTCTGGGGAGGATCGCGGAGATCGTGTTGGCTACGGTCTTGGGGCTCAGGTGGAGTTTCTGGGCGATCGCCTGGTTGCCCAGGCCCCTCGCCAGGAGGTCGAGGACTTCGCGTTCCCGGTGGGTGAGCTGCGGGAACGGGGGAGCGGCCGTCCTGGGGGGAGCGTGCAGGAGGGCGATCAACGACTCGGCCGTGCCGGGGCCGAAGACGGCCTGGCCTCGCGCGGCGGCGCGGACGGCGGCGATGACGTCGTCCTGGCCGGAGTCCTTGAGGAGGTAGCCGCGGGCTCCGGCGCGTACGGCGGCCAGCAGGGACAGGTCGTCGTCGGACATGGTGAGCATGATCACCGTCGGCGGGGATGGTTCCCTGGTCAGGCGGCGGGTGGCCTCAATGCCGTCCATGACCGGCATGGCGATGTCCATCAGGACCACATCCACCGGCTGCTCTCGAACCGCGCGCAGGGCCTGGACACCGTCTCCGGCGACAGCAACGACCTCGATTCCCTCGACAGTGGACATCAGGGCGCGCAGGCCATCCCTGACGACTGGGTGATCGTCGGCGACCAGGAGGCGGATCATCGGGGGTTCCAGGCATGCAGATCGTCCTGGCTGAGCGGGTAATTGTCAGCGACCAGGAGCTGGATCACTGGGTTCCGGGTGTTTAAGCCGTCTTGGACGACCGAGTGATCGTCGGTGATCAGGAGGCGGATCATCGGGGGATCCAGGTGTGCGGGCCGTGCTGGATGAGCGGGTGATTGTCAGTGGCCAGGAGCCGGATCAATGGGTTCCACTGGATGAGCGGGTGATCGTCGGTGGTCGGGAGGTGGGTCATTGGGGGATCCAGGCGCGTACGGTCGTTCCGGATGGGGCCGACTGGATGGTGAGGGTGCCGTCGAGTTCTTCGATGCGTTCGCGCATGGAGGTGAGGCCGGTGCCTGGGTGGGTGTGGGGTGGAAGGCCGGAGCCGTTGTCGGTCACCGTGATTTCGAATCCCTTTTGGGCTGGGTGTAGATGGATTGTGCAGTGGGTGGGGGTGGCGTGGCGTACCGCGTTGGTGAGGGCTTCGCGGGCGACGAGGTAGAGGGCCACTTCGGCGGCGGCGGTGAGGGTCGACGTGTCGGTGATCGTGACGTCGATGGGGAGGCCGCCCGCGCGGAGTTCGGCGACGGATTGTTCGATCGCCCTGGCCAGGCCGAGTTGGGCGAGTTCGGGGGGACGAAGGCCGCGGACCACGCCGCGTACGCTGGTGCCGGCCTCGTGGACCTGGGTGCGGATCTGGGTGAGCAGGCCGCGTGCCTGGTCCGGATTGGCCGCGAGCGCGTTTCCGGCCGCGTCGACGGTGAAGCCGATTCCGGCCAGGACGGGGCCGAGCCCGTCGTGCAGGTCTCTGCTGATGCGCCGGCGCTCCTCCTCCCTGGCGGTGACCAGCAGCAGCCGGGAGCGTTGCAGCGCGGCCGCGCGGTGGGCGGCGGCGAGCGCGGCGCCCGCCTGCAGGGCGAGCTGGTCGAGGGCCCGCCGGTCGCCCGACGATTCCCGCGAGACTAGGACGGCGCCGAGCTCCTCGCCCTGGAACCGGAGCGGAACCGTCAGCGTGACGGGCGCGGGACGACCCCTTTCGACGATCTTCAAGGGCTCGTCGTGGCCGCCGAGCTCGATTCGCGCGTACGGAGTCCTGACGGCTTCCACCACGGCGTCCCCGACGGCGGCCAGGATTCCGGCCGGGTCCGAGGTGTCGGCGAGGCGGCGGGCCAGGCGGGCGTGGACTTCCTGGGGGTCGGAACGCCCGCCGTACAGGATGCGCCCGGCGGCGCGGCCGAGCCAGTGGTGCAGGGGTTCGACGGCCACGGCCACAGCGACGGTGGCGGGGATGGTGGTGCCGGTTAGCCGTACGACCAGGAGGTAGAGCAGGACGAGTGCGCCGGCGAGTAGGGCCAAGGTCAGGAAGCGGCGGAGGGGGAGGCTGGTGTCGTACAGGTCGTGGCGGAGCATCGCGACGGCGACGCAGATCGGTAGGGCGAGGATGAAGGGGACGCCGGCTCCGGGCAGGGGGACGAGGGCGGGGAGGAACGCGCCCAGCACGGCCAGTACCGCGCCGACGCAGATCCACAGCAGTTGCAGGCGGAGGGGGCCACGGGCGCGAGCCGTTCGCACCACCAGGCCGACCGCGGAGACGGCCGCGATCGCCGCCAGGGTGCCGACGATCGGCAGCGTGAACAGCTGGAGCGGGCGCAGCGCCTCGATCGCGATGGGGCTGCGTCCGTCATCGGCCGGGATCAGCGCGGCGGTGACCGTGAACAGCACGATCGCGATGATCGCGACCGCCGCCACCGGCCGCCAGCGAGGGCCGGGCAGTTTCCCGTCGGGTACCAGTAACAGCAGCAGCGTGCATCCGGCCAGCAGCGGCGGCGCCCAGGTCAGTGCGGCGAGCCCGACCGCCCAGTCGGCCGCGGGCCAGTCCGCGCGTGAGCCATACGCACCGGCGGCGTAGGTGACCGCGCTGAGTCCGGCCAGCAGGCAGAGAGGTCCGACCGCGCCGCCTTTGCGATGGCTGACCAGGTATGCCCCCAGCGGCGTGAATCCCAGCGCCAGCGCCGCGTCGACCGGATCACCCGGTCGGATCACACTGCCCACGGCTACCAATGCGCAGGACAGCCCAAAAACACCCCAGGCCAGAGCCGATCGTACGCTCACGGGACTCATTTCCCCATAATCCCGTTCCCGCTGTCACGGGACGATATGCCCGGCATCCCGGGAACGCGTATGCCTGTTCCGCATGTTTGCCGGTCACGATCTCGCCTCTATTGCGATACTCGGGCAAATTCCATGTCATTTGCGAGGGGCGATGTCGGTCGGGGTGGCACGTTCCAGGGGAAAACGACGGCGGCCACGATCGCGGGTCGTCGAGATCAGCATCGGGGTGGCCTGCCTGATCCTCGGCGGTGCGGCCATCGGCACCCACCTGCTGCGATCCGACCCGCCCCCCGCCCCGGCGGCCGCCTCCGCCACTCCGACGGCCACGGGCGAGCTTCCCGTGGTCAACACCGACAAAGGCGACGAAAAGAAGGCCTCCGGCAAGTCCGAATACACGAGCGACTCCGCCGTGGCCTACTTCAACAACCGCTGGGCCGACAAAACGAACGGCCGGGTGACCGACATCCGAGCCACCGGCCGCTACCTGCGGATATACACCGACCTGCCGGAGAGCGCCAACAACTCCAAGACCGCCCTCCGGCTCTGCGAACGCGGCCTGCTCTACCTCGCCTCGATCGGCGAGCGTAACCCCGTCGTCTTCGTCCAGGCCCAGTTCGGCGAGAACGGCAACCCCGTCCTCGCCAACATCCTCGGCCCGGACGACACCGACTGCCGCGTCACCCACCCCGAACCTGAGGCTTGAACGCTCAACGCAATGAGCAGGTCGTCGGCTTGCTCGCCGTTATCCGGCGCCGTTCACGCAGGTGGTGGTTCTCGCCGCACCGGCGCCCAAGAGCGGCCGCGTGATGGGCACAGGGCATCTCACCAGATCTCCCGAACCGGGCTTAGGCGCTTGCGCAACACACGACTGCTCAGCGCATTCGACCTGGGGCTTAGGCGGGCTTGAGGGTCAGGCTTACTGAATTGATGCAGTATCGGTCGTCGGTGGGGGTGGGGTAGCCCTCGCCGTGGAAGACGTGGCCCAGGTGGGAGTCGCAGGTCGCGCAGCGGACCTCGACGCGGGTCATGCCCAGGGTGCGGTCCTCGATCAGGGTGACGGCGTCTGATTCGGTCGGCTCGAAGAAGGACGGCCAGCCGCAGTGCGACTCGAACTTGGTCTCCGAACGGAACAGCTCCGTCCCGCACGCCCGGCAACTGTAGACGCCCACGGTCTTGGTGTCGACATACTCCCCCGTGAAGGGCCGCTCGGTGCCCGCCTGCCGCAGCACCCGGAACTCCTCCGGGGACAGCTGCACACGCCACTCGGCCTCGCTCTTGACCACCTTGTCCATGCTCACCAGCCTTGTTCGTCGGGTTCGCTGGAGTCAACCCGATCCCCCGCCGGAAACTTCCCGGGCGACATTTCCGCACATATCCGGGTGGGGGAGGGCGGCCATCCCGCTGGCCATAAGTGGGTATCGTCCGAGCTATGGCATCGCCGTACATAGAACTCGACGTCGAGGGTCGGACCGTCAAGGTCAGCAACCCGGACAAGGTCTACTTCCCGGGCATCGGCGCGACCAAGCGCGAGCTGGTGGAGTACTACGTGAGCGTCGGTGACGGCGTCCTGCGGGCGGTGCGCGAGCGCCCCACCTACATCAAACGCCACCCCGACGGCATCGAAACCGATGCGATCTACCAGAAACGCATGCCCAAACACCCCGACTGGATCGAAACGGTGAACGTCCGCTTTCCCAGCGGTCGTACGGCTGACGCCTTCTGCCCCACCGAAGTCGCCGGCATCGCATGGTGCGCCAACCTGGGCACGATCGACTTCCACCCATGGCACTCCCGGCGCGGCAACCTCGACCATCCGGACGAACTCCGCATCGACATCGACCCCCAGCCGGGCACCGGCTTCGACCAGGCCAGAAAGGTGGCGTTCACGGCCAAGACCGTCCTCGACGACCTCGGCCTGACCGGTTTCCCGAAGACCTCCGGAAACCGCGGCATCCACATCGCCGTACGGATCGAGCCGCGCTGGACCTTCACCGAAGTCCGGTACGCGGCGATCACCTTCGCCCGCGAGGTCGAACGCCGGGCGCCCGACCTGGCCACCACCGCCTGGTGGAAGGAGGAGCGCGGCGAGAAGGTCTTCATCGACTTCAACCAGAACGCCCAAGATCGTACGGTCGCCAGCGCCTACTCGGTCCGCGCCAGACCAGAAGCGCCGGTCTCCGCCCCCGTGACCTGGGAGGAACTGACCGACTGCGACCCCCGCGACTTCGACATCCGGACGATGCCGGAGCGATTCGCCAAGCTCGGGGACGTGCACCGCACGATCGACGACCAGTCGTTCTCGCTGGAGCAACTGCTCCGGATGTACCAGGAGGACGATCGCGGCGATATGCCGTACCCACCGAACTATCCGAAGATGCCGGGCGAGCCGAAGCGAGTCCAGCCCTCGAAGGCACGACACGACGACTAGGTGCCAAGCGCACGCTTGCTTGGTGCTGAAACGGGTGGAAGTGACAATTCGATACATCCATGGACCGCCATGGGTGGTCAGGGGGCTGGGCTAGCGGCGGAGCGGGCATGGGCAGATGGCGGCGATTGGTCTCGGGGCTCGCGCTGGCGGTGGCGGCCACGGCGACAATCGCGCTCGTCGCGCTCTCCCGGATTCCCCAACCGCCCACCTGGCTGGCGGTGCTGATCGCGGGAGTCGCTTTCTGCGTCGGGCTCGCCGCGGACCCTTTCAAGAAACTCAGCGGCGAATGGATCGAGCAACCGCGCCAGCAACACGCCGCCCTGCTGGCGCATACCCGGATGCACAGCCGCTCGGGCCGGCTCCAGCGAGTCCGTAACTGCGCCAATGCCATGGCGCTTGGCGTGCATCCGGCCGCTCGGGCGGAGACCGCCGACGGCGACGCCGGTCAGCCCCCATATGTCGAACGCGATTTACAGGAACGCCTGAAGGAAGCGGCGGATGAGGGCGGTCTGGTCATCATCGAGGGCGCGTCGACCGCGGGAAAGAGCAGGCTCGCCTACGAGTTCGTTCGAGAATTCTTAGCGGACCGATGGCTGGTCGTGCCCGCGGGACCCACCTCGCTGAGGGACATCGCCCTGGCCGGAGTTCCGATCGGAAACGCGGTGGTCTGGCTCGACGACATCGACCGGCATCTGATCGGCGGCGGCCTCGACGGCAGCGTTCTCGACGCGCTCTGTCCGCAGGACTCGAAAGATGTCCTCATGCTGGCCACGCTGCGGGCGGAGGCACGCAACGAATTGACGGACGTGCAGCTGGAGACGGCCATTTCCCGAGCCGTCGACGACGTCATGCGACGCGCTCGGGTGCTCTATCTGGATCTGAAGCTGACCGAGCAGGAGCGCACCCGGGCGGCGGACCTGAGGAGCGACCTGCGCATCGCCGCCGCCCTCGACCAGTCGGGCGACGCGGGATTCGCCGAATATCTGGCGGCCGGTCCGGCGGCGCTCGAACGCTGGCAGTCCGCACACCACGGGCAGAACGTGGTGGCCGGGGCGATTATCAGCGCCGCGATCGACGTACGGCGTGCGGGGTTACCAGGGCCGATCAGCCGTTCCATGCTGGCGAGCAGCGTTCCCCTCTATCTGGACCACCGGAGCCGTGAACGGCAGAGCGACGACGCGTTCGATCTTGGGATCGAATGGGCGATTCAGCCGGTGAAAGGGGCGAGTTCCTGCCTCGTGCCCGTAGGCACGGAGAATTTCGAGCCATTCGACTATCTGGTCGATCATGTCCAGCGTACCGAGGGCATCGACACGATCCCGGGCGCGCTCTGGTCCGAACTGATTTCGACGGTGGACATCGCGGATCTGACGCCCATCGGCCTGTCCGCTTATCGGGCAGGCCGATCCGACATCAGCGAGGAGGCGTTCCTCCGCATTGCCGAGAGCGGCGAGGAATGGGCCAACGGCATTCTTGGATTCCTCCAGCAGGAGGCCGGACGGGTAGAGGAGGCGGATACCTCGTATCGGCGGGCCGCCGAAAGCGGGCAGACCTCCGCCATGTTCAACCTGGCCAAACTGCACAAGGAACTCGGCGATCAGGAGCAGGCCGAACAGTGGTATCGCCGCGCAGCCGATGACGGGCACAGGAGCGCCGCCTACAATCTGGCGAAATTGCTCAAGGGCCAGGATGAGGCCGAACAGTGGTATCGGCAGGCGGCCGAAGCAGGTCATCCGGGCGCGATGAACAACCTCGGCGTCCTGCTGGTCAACTCCGGTCGGCGGAAAGCAGCCCTGGACTGGTTCCGCTCGGCGGCCGAGGCCGGAAACGTGGACGCCATGTGCAATCTGGGATCCGTCCTTGAGGATCGCGCGAAGAGCGAGGAAGCCGAGGCATGGTATCGGCGCGCGGCCGAGGCCAATCATGGCAGCGCCATGAACAATCTGGGTCTCAGCCTGCACAACAGGGGCCTGACCGAGGAGGCCGAGGAATGGTACCGGCGGGCGACCGAAGCCGGGAATGCGACAGCCGCCTACAACCTCGCCACTCTCCTGACCCAGAACAATCGGGAGACAGAAGCCGAAACCTGGTTCCTCCAGGCGGCCAAAGCCGGTCAGAGCAAGGCCATGTACGCCCTTGGGCTACGCCACGCCGTAGTCGATCGGGACGAGGCCGAACTCTGGTTCGCCAAGGCGGCGAAGGCCGGCCATGGCCAGGCGATGTACGAGCTCGGCGCGCTGCTGATGAAGCGGCGCAGGAACGAAGAGGCCGAGTACTGGTTTCTCCGAGCGGCGGAGGCGGGCCAGGATGAGGCGATGTATCAGCACGCTTTCCAGTTGATGATGACTGACAATCTCGAGGAGGCTGAACGCTGGCTTCGCCGGGCCGCTGAGATGAAACACGACCAGGCGATGTACCTGCTGGCCGCTCTGCTCGAGAAGAGCGGCAGAGACCAGGAGGCCGAGAATTGGTTCCGGCTGGCCGATCCCTCTGGCCGTGCCGTAACCCAATACCGCCTACGCGGGATGCTCAGCAATCTGCATGAGGCCGTCCCGGAGCGCATGGACCGTTCCTTATACGAGACGGGCAACAGCGATGGGATATTCGTATTGGATCAGTTCCTGGACGCGAGGGGACCTGAGGAGGCGAACACGCCTCAAGATGAGTCCTGAGCCGATCATGGAAGGGGAAGAGGGGGCGTGGCCGTAGCAGGGGGCGCCGGTTTCGGCGGCATCTGGACGGTGTTGGTCCCGGTCGGCGAGGGCGAAGGGCTCGGGCTCCGATAGCGGAACTTGTAGGTCAGGTCAGGGCCCACGGGCGGGCTGGACGCGCGAGAGGCCAGCCCCCAGTTGTCGATGATGGAATTGTCGGTGAAGACGCACAGCGGGATCGGGCGGGTCGACTGGTTGTCGGTGGGGACCCAGCCCTTCGGATCGGTCTTGCCGCCCATGGCCAGGCAGTAGGCGGCGGCGGGGTTGATGGCGCCGTCGAGGTCGGGCGCGGGTGGGCTGTTGACGTAGGCGACGGCGGCCAGCGTGGCGTGCGGGGCCGCCAGCGTGGTGGTGCTGATGAGGATCTTGGTGCCGTCGGGATTGCGGAAGACGCACATGGGTTGTTCGATGGTGGGCGCTTCGGGGTTCTTCGGCACGTAGGACTGCACTGTCCCGCCCTGGGCCTGGCACCAGTCCTCGGGGGTGGACGGTCCGCCCGCGGCCGCGAGGGCCAGGGCGGGCGCCGCGTGGGTACATCCGGCCAGGAGGACGATGCTCGGCAATAGGGTATGAAACCCCACGTACCTCATGAGCTCCCCCGATGCTCCACGATACGGCCTACCAAAACAGACTATCGACCGGGAAATTCACGGGGTGCAGAAGGGGGCTCATCAGTGGACAATGGGGATACATGCGCGACGTCTGGCCTGGAGAGCCGTACCCACTCGGCGCCACCTGGGATGGGGTGGGCACGGGATTTTCGGTGTTCTCCGAAATCGCCGACCGGGTGGAGTTGTGCCTCTACGACGACGATCTCACCGAGACACGGGTGGATCTGCCGGAGATGGATGGCTTCGTCTGGCACGGCTACCTGCCCGGGGTCATGCCCGGCCAGCGGTACGGCTATCGCGTGCACGGCCCCTACGATCCGCGGCGCGGGCATCGGTGCAACCCGGCGAAGCTGCTGCTCGATCCGTACGCGAAGGCGATCGAGGGCGAGGTGCGCTGGAACGAGTCGCTCTTTTCCTACTATCTCGCCGATCCAGGGCGGCTGAACAGCGACGATTCGGCGCCGTACATGCCGAAGAACATCGTGGTGAACCCGTTCTTCGACTGGGGGCACGATCGGCCGCCGCGCACGCCGTACCACGAGACGGTGATCTACGAAGCGCATGTGAAGGGTCTCACCATGCGGCATCCCCAGGTGCCCGAGCGGGAGCGGGGGACCTACGCGGGGCTCGCGCATCCGGCGGTGATCGAGCATCTGCTGTCGATCGGGGTGACGGCCGTCGAGCTGATGCCGGTGCACCAGTTCGTCCCGGAGCACTTCCTGGTGGCGCGCGGGCTGACCAACTATTGGGGCTACAACACGATGGCCTTTCTGGCCCCGCACAACGGGTATTCGAGCGCGGGGCAGCGCGGCGAGCAGGTGCTGGAGTTCAAGAGCATGGTGCGCGCCCTGCACGAAGCGGGCATCGAGGTCATCCTCGACGTGGTCTACAACCACACGGCCGAGGGCGACCATATGGGGCCCACGATCGGGTTCCGCGGGATCGACAACGCGGCGTACTACCGGCTGCTGGACGCGGACAAGCGGTATCACCTGGATTACACCGGATGCGGGAACTCGCTCAACGTACGCTCGCCGCACGCGCTTCAGCTGATCATGGACTCGCTGCGGTACTGGGTCCTGGAGATGCACGTGGACGGTTTCCGGTTCGACCTGGCCGCCGCGCTGGCCAGGGAACTGCATGACGTGGACCGGCTGTCGGCGTTCTTCGACCTGATCCAGCAGGACCCGGTGATCTCCCAGGTGAAGCTGATCGCCGAACCGTGGGATGTCGGGCCCGGCGGGTATCAGGTCGGAAATTTCCCCCCGCTCTGGACCGAATGGAACGGGAAATATCGGGACACGGTCCGGGACTACTGGCGGGGCGCCTCGGCCACCATGCCGGAGTTCGCCTCCCGCCTCACCGGCTCCAGCGACCTGTACGCCACCGGCGGCCGCCGCCCGATCGCCTCGATCAACTTCGTCACCGCGCACGACGGCTTCACGCTCAACGACCTCGTGTCGTACGACCGGAAGCACAACGAGGCGAACACCGAGCAGAACCGGGACGGATCCGACGACAACCGGTCCTGGAACTGCGGGGCCGAAGGCCCGGTCGAGGACCCGGAGATCGTGCGGCTGCGCCGCCGGCAGCGGCGTAACTTCCTGGCCACCCTGTTCGTCTCCCAGGGCGTGCCGATGCTCACGGCGGGGGACGAGTTCGGCCGCACCCAGCACGGCAACAACAACGCCTACTGCCAGGACAACGAGCTCTCCTGGGTGGACTGGTCGCTGGCCAGGACCGAAAGCGACCTGCTGGAATTCGTCCGGGCCCTCGCCGCCTTCCGCCGCGACCACCCGGTCTTCCGCCGCCGCCGGTTCTTCTCCGGCCGCAAGGACTCCGAGGGCATGCGGGACATCGTCTGGCTCACCCCCGCGGGCCGGGAGATGGACCACGGCGACTGGCACGCCGGATACGCCAAATCCATCGGCGTCTTCGTCAACGGCGACGCGATCACCGAACCCGGGCCGCGCGGCGAGAAGATCGCCGACCAGTCCTTCCTGCTGCTGATCAACGCCCACCACGAATCGGTGACGTTCACCCTGCCGGGCGCGGAGTACGGCGTCAGCTGGCAGGCCACGATCGACACGGCCGAGGAGCGGGTCAGCGACGACCCGTTCTCCGGCCAGGCGTGGACCTACGGCTCCGAGGTCCACGTCGCCGGCCGATCCCTGCGGATCCTGCGCTCGGTCTAGCGCGTGATCTGCGTGGCCGTCAGCAGGACCAGGACGAACGCCGACACTCCGGCCACACCGTGCAGCAGCACGGCCAGCCGCTGGAACCGCCGTTCCGAACCCCGGGCGTGCCGCCCCTCTCCTCCCAGCCATCGGGTGAACATGGTGAAACCGAGCAGCGCGACCACGGTGAGCACGAAGAAGGCGACCCACGCGTACCAGTGCTGCCCGGTGATCAGGAATGCGCCCCACAGGCCGAGCCCGGTGACCGCCAGCAGCGGATGGCTGAAGATCAGCGTGGTCGGGAAGCGGGTGACCTTGGTGGCCTGCCGGCGGAAGCCGCCGCCGCCGAGCCAGATGAACAGTAAGTAGATTCCGACGATCGCGGCCAAGAGCCACGCCGCCAAAGCGACAAGCGGCACGAATGCCCCCTCCGACAAGTCTCCCCACCCATCGGTAACATCTGCCTCGATCCAACACCGATCTTGACATTCGGGCATCAGGAGAGATTAAACCGTTACTCGGGGGGTGGCCGGGCTCCCAGACTGTCAGTGCGCTGTGCCACTGTAGAAACGTGCGTCAGATACATCCTCACGTGACGGAGGAGCCGGATCTCGTCGCCGCGTACGGCTATCCGCGAGCCGCGTGGCTGCGCCTCAACATGGTGTCCAGCGCCGACGGCGGAGCCTGGCTGAAGGGCGTCTCCGGCGGGCTGTCCGGCGCGGGGGACAAGCGGATCTTCGGGTTGCTGCGTGGCCTGGCCGACGTGATCCTGGCGGGCGCGGCGACCGTGCGGGTGGAGGGCTACGGGCCGGTCGAGCCGCGCGAATCCTGGCGCGCGCTCCGCGTCGGCCGCTCGGCCGCGCCGCCGATCGCGGTCGTCACCCGCAGGCTCGACCTCGATCTCGGCGGCCCGCTGTTCGCCGACACCGAGCCGTCCGCGCGCACGATCGTGTTCACCACCGAGGCCGCGCCCAAGGACCGGCGGCGCGAGGCGGCCCGCTCCGCCGAGGTCGTGGTGGCCGGGGACGAGCGGGTGGACCTGGTTCGGGCGACGAGGGAATTACGCGCTCGCGGGCTCGGCCGGATCCTGTGCGAGGGCGGGCCCCGGCTGAACGCCCAGCTGTCCGCGGCCGGTCTGGTGGACGAACTGTGCCTGACCGTCAGTCCGCTGCTGATCGGCGGCGACGCGGCCCGGATCTCCAACGGCATCGCCACCCAGCACGCGCTGGGCTTGGCGCACGTGCTGGAGGAGGACGGCTTCCTCTTCTGCCGCTACGTCCGGGAGGGCGCATCATGACGGAAATTTCGGATTTGACGCTGCCGGTGCTGCCGCCGGTCTCGCCGATGCTCGCCAAAGCGGTCAAAGGCATGCCGCCGCAGAACGGCTCGCTCTTCTACGAGCCCAAATGGGATGGCTTCCGGTGCATCGTGTTCCGCGACGGCGACCAGGTCTTCCTGGGCAGCCGCAACGAGCGCCCGTTCACCCGCTACTTCCCCGAACTGGTCGAAGCCATCAAGCGCGAGCTGCCCGACCGCTGCGTGGTGGACGGCGAGATCGTCATCATGCGCGGGCAGATCCTCGACTTCGACTCCCTCCAGCAGCGCATCCACCCCGCCGCCTCCCGGGTGAAACTGCTCGCCGAGAACACCCCCGCGTCCTTCATCGCCTTCGACCTGCTCGCCGTGGGCGAGGAGAACCTGATGGCCCACCCGTTCGCCGAGCGCCGCGCCCGCCTGGAAGAGGTCACCGCCAAGGCCGGCGATTCGGTACGGCTCACGCCGATCACCACCGTCGAAGAACGCGCCAACGAGTGGTTTGAGATGTTCGAGGGCGCCGGGCTTGACGGGATCATCGTGAAACCGGGGAGCCTGCCGTACGAGCCGGATAAACGGACGATGTTCAAGGTCAAGCACGAGCGCACCGCCGACTGCGTGGTCGCCGGGTATCGGGAGCACAAGAGCGGGCCGATCGTGGGGTCGCTGCTGCTGGGGCTGTATTCCGACGACGGGAAGCTGCACCATGTCGGCGTCTCCGCGTCGTTCCCGATGAAACGGCGGGAGGAGTTGGTGGCCGAGCTGGCGCCCTACCGGATCACGGAGATGTCGGAGCATCCGTGGGGGGAGTGGGCGGCCTGGGCGGTCAACGGCGTCGGTGGCGGCCCGGAGGGGCAGCGGCTGCCGGGCGCGGTGTCGCGGTGGAACGCCAAGAAGGATCTGTCGTTCATTCCGCTGCGGCCCGAGCTGGTGATCGAGGTGGCCTACGACCACATGGAGGGCGAGCGCTTCCGCCACACCGCCCAGTTCCGGCGCTGGCGGACGGACCGTTCGCCGGAGTCGTGCACCTATGACCAGCTGGAGAAGCCGATCGCGTACAACCTGGACGACATTCTCGCCCGGTAGAACCGAAACGGCCCCCGTCACTCGCGACGGGGGCCGAACTGGTCCTAGCTGAGCAATTCGGCGTTAAGGCTGATCGTGGTTCCGGCGAGGGCCTTGCTGACCGGGCAGTTGGCCTTCGCCGTTTCGGCGGCGGCCTGGAAGTCCTCGGCGGTGATGCCGGGGACGTGTGCCCGGACGGAGATGACGATGCCGGTGATGCCCTCACCCGGCTGGAACGTCACGTCCGCCTTGGTCTCGACCGACTGCGGCGGGGTCCCCGCCTGAGCCAGCCCGTGCGACAGCGCCATCGAGAAGCAGGAGGAGTGCGCAGCCGCGATCAGCTCCTCTGGGCTGGTCTTGCCGTTCGCCTCCTGGGAGCGGGAGGCCCACGTCACATCGAAGGTGCCGACCCCCGAGGTGTCGAGCGATACCGTGCCGGAGCCGTCGAGAAGCGCGCCCTTCCACTGGGTCGTCGCGGTACGCGTGGTCGCCATGGTCGATATCCCTTTCAGTTCAGAGACTGTCACCGCCGACCCTAATGCCGAAGGCGTCGGCTATGACGAACCGGCATGCCTCTTGAGGGCCTGGTGTGCCCGATGCTCGGCCCGGACCAGGTCCTCCACGCGGGCCCGCAGGGACAGGAACTCGGCGCTTCGCCGTACCTCCAGGGTGCGGGGTTCGGGGAGGTCGACCGGGATGTCCTGGCTGATCCGGCCGGGGTCGCTGGACAGCACGAGCACCCGCTGGCCGAGGAAGACGGCCTCCTCGACGTCGTGGGTGACCATGACGATCGTGGTGCCGACGTCCTGCCAGATCTGCCGGATGAACAGCTGCATATCTTCTTTCGTCTGGACGTCGAGTGCGCCGAAGGGTTCGTCGAGCAGGAGCACCCTCGGCTGGCAGGCCAGCGCCCTGGCGATCGACACCCGCTGCTGCTGGCCGCCGGACAGCTTGCCCGGCAACGTCCCGGCGAACGCGGTCAGGCCGACCTCGTCCAGCAGCCACCGCACCCGCTCGTCCCGCTCGGCCCGGGGCACGCCCAGCGCCTCCAGGCCGAAGGCGACATTGCGGGCGACGCTCCGCCACGGGTAGAGCGAGGCCGTCTGGAAGGCCATGCCACGATCCGGTCCGGGGCCCAGCACTTCCTGGCCGTCCAGCAGCACCTGCCCGGTCGTCGGGCGCGCCAGGCCGGCGATCAGGCAGAGCAGCGTGGACTTTCCCGACCCGCTGGCGCCGACGACGGTGACCAACTCGCCTGGCTCGATGGCCAGGTCGATGCCCGAAAGCACCGGGATCCCGGCGACGTACTCCCGGCTCACATCGACCAGTTGCAGACCATTGCTCATTGCGCCCACCGTCCGACGCGGGCCCGGACGAGCCGGAGCGTGATGTCGATGGTCAGGCCGATCAGCCCGATCACGATGAGGATGGCGAAAATACGATCGGTCTGCAGGAATCGCTGCGCCCGGGTGATCCGGTAGCCGAGCCCGGACGTCGCCGCGATCAGTTCGGCCACGACCACGAAGTTCCAGGCCGCCGCCGCGTTGACCCGCATCGCGTCCAGAATGCCCGGCAGCGCGTACGGGAAGACGACCCGCGCGGCCACCCGGGCCCGGCCGGCGCCGAGGATGGCCGAGACCTCCAGCAACCGGGCCGGCACCTGGCGGACCACGTCGGCGGTCATCAGCGTGTTGAAGAAGACCACCCCGAGCACGAGCAGGGCGATCTTCGAGGTCTCGCCGATGCCGAGCCAGATGATCAGCAGCGGGATGAACGCCGAGGCGGGCAGGTAGCGCAGGATGCCGATCACCGGCTCCAGCAGCGGCTGCGCCCACCCCAGCGTGCCCATCGCGAACCCGAGCGGCACCGCGATCAGCACGGCCGCGCCGAAGCCCGCGCCGATCCGGCCCAGGCTGGCCAGCAGGTCGGCGGGCAGATCGCCGCTCTCGACCATGGTCAGGCCCGCCGCCCACACGTCGGGCGGGGACGGCAGGAACGTGTCCTCGACCAGGCCGCTCACGCTCAGCGCCCACCAGCCCGCGAGCGGCACCAGAATCGAGGCCGCCCGCAGGATCCACGCGGTCCGGCGCGACACGTCGGTCTTGAGCAGCTTGACCCGCCGTGGCGTCGCCCGTATTTCCGGCGGAGCCGACCGCACGCTCACCATCCCGAACGCCTGACGAAATTTCGGGAAATGTCGGGCGGGCGGATCCCGGTCACGGCTGGACTGCCTGGACGAACTTGGGCTCGAACAGGCCGTCCAGCGGCGGCGCGCTGTCCACCAGCTTGGTCGACACCAGGAAGTCGGAGATCAGCTTGGCCTGAGCGGGCAGGTCGGTCGTGAACGCCTCCCGGTTCTGCTCCAAACTGAAGATCGTCGTCCCCTTGTCGTACGTCTCGTAGTCGGCCACGCTCACCCCGCCCCGCTTGGCCATGATCTCCAGCGCTTTCGGCCGGTTCGCGGCGATCCACTCGATCGTGTCGAACCAGGTCGCGACCAGGCCCTGCACCGCCTTCTCGTCCCGGCCCAGCAGATCCTTCGTCACCACCAGATGATCGGGAATCGCGCCCGGGAAGTCCGCCGAGGTGGCGATCGCCTTGCTGCCCTCCCGCTGCAGCGCGGTCGAGGTGAACGGCGCGAACGCGCCCACCGCGTCCACCTGCCCCGCCACGAACGCGGCCGCCGCGGCGTCGGTCAGCATCGGGGTGAACTGCACATCCGCCTCGGTCAGCCCCGCCTTGCGCAACGCGAGCAGCAGCAGGTAATGATCGACCGTGCCCTGCTCGGCCGCGACCGTCTTCCCCTTGAGGTCGGCCAGCGTCTTGATCTCGGGCGCCGCGATGATCTGGTCGTTGCCGGTGGAGTTGTCGTTCACCAGCACGATGCTCTGCTTGGCGCCGCCCGCGACCGAGGCCAGCGTGTCGTTCAAGGTCTGGCTGTTGGCGTCGATCGTCCCCGTGGCCAGCGCGTTCAGCGAGTCGGTGTAGCTGTCGAAATACTTCAGCTCCACCTGCACGCCGTTCTTCTCGAACAGGCCCTGCTCGGCGGCCACCTGCCAGGGGAACCAGCCCGGCCAGGCGCTGAAGCCCAGGGTGATCTTCTCCGTGGCGGCCGGGGCGGCCGAGGGGGTGGCTTCGGGTTCGCTGGCGCATGCCGTACCGAACAGGGCGAGGGCGGCCAGGGCGGGCAGTAAGCGACGGAACATCACGCCGCTCCCTTCTTCTTGGGGAGGTGGCCCGCGCGGACCAAGCACCCGAGGGTGTCGCAAATCACGCGGGTGGCGATAAGAGAGGTGATATCGGCGTTGTCGTACGGCGGGGAGCACTCCACCACCTCGATCCCGGCCAGCGGCCGGGCGTCCGCGATGAGCTGGATGAACTTCAGCACCTCACGCGGCAGGAACCCGCCCGGCTCGGGCCAGCCGGTGCCCGGCACGAACGCGGCGTCCAGGCAGTCCACGTCGAACGACAGCCACACCGCCTCCGCGCCGTCCCAGGCGACCTCCAGCGCGCGCTCGGCCGCCCGATCGATCCCCATTTCCACGCAGTCGGTCACCGTCATGATCGTGGTCCCGCGCTCGCGACCGACCTTCACTCCCGGCCGGGGCGCCTGCCAGCCGCCGATCCCGATCTGTACGAGGTTCTTGGCGGGGACATTCGGGATATCGGTGGCGTGGAACCAGGGCGTGGTGTGCATGCGCTCGTCCAGGTCGGTTTCCTGGGTGTCCACATGCCGATCGAAATGGATGATTCCGATATTTCCGGAATGGTGTTCGGCGATGCCGCGCACGGTGGGGTAGCCGATCGAGTGGTCGCCCCCGAGAATGACGGGAAACGCGCCCGAGCCGTACACATGCGAGACGCCCTTCGAGATCTGGTCGAAGGTCTTCTCGATGTTCGCGGGGATGGTGAAAATATCCCCCAAATCACACATCGTAATGGATTCCCGCAGGTCAACCCCCAGCTCGAAGCTGTACGGCCCGTACAACGCGGATATCTTCCGAATCCCCTGCGGTCCGAAACGAGTCCCCGACCGATAGGTGGTGCCCCCATCGAAGGGCGCCCCCAGAATGGCTACATCGAACTCGCCGCATTTCCTGACATCTTCGACATATGGTGCTTTGAGGAAGGTGTTGATGCCCGCGAAATGCGGCAACTCTCCCCGGGAGAACGTCGGGATGCTGCGATCCACAATGGAATCCGCCCCCGGCAGGCCGTATTCGAGCCCGCGCGCGATCTCCCGCTCGTGCATCGTCGTGGGCAGCATCGCCTCACGCTCGACCGCGTTCCGCGCCTCGGGTCCGTAGTTGTGGTGAAGGTGTCCCACGGGCACTCCTCATCGGGAAAGCCTCATACACAGAGGCAGCCGGAATGACTGTCTCCCGGGCTTTTCTCCCGCCGTGGAACGGCCGCCGCTCAGGCGCCCGCCTGCACCTCTCGGACCAGCCCCCAGCCCACCGGCCAGAACGGAACCCTAGGTGCGCCCCACCCATCGGAGTGAGTCCCCTTCATGACAGCGCCGCCCTGTTTCACCCGTGTTTCCCCCGAGTAGCGGTCAGATGACTCCCGTCAGCATCGGTGCGTCCGGCGATGCAAGTGCTGTGCAAGCACGTGTTGGTCATATGGGACCGGACGCTCTACCGTCCTCAATGTTCCACAGCGAGGAGCCCCAATGACCCCCCTCATCGTCCTCGTCGCACTTGTCGTCCTCGTCGCCGTCCTGTTCATCGGGGTGTACAACGGCTTGGTCCGCAAGCGCAACGCCGTGGACAACGCCTGGGCGCAGGTTGACGTCCAGCTCAAACGGCGACACGACCTCGTGCCCAACCTGGTGGAGACCGTCAAGGGGTACGCCGCGCACGAGCGGGGCGCGCTGGAGGCGGTGGTCGCGGCCCGAGGCCGCGCCGTCGGCGCGAGCACCCCGCGGGAGCACGCGGCGGCGGAGGACCTGTTGACCGGCGCCCTCAAGAACCTGTTCGCGCTGGCCGAGGCGTACCCGGACCTCAAGGCCAGCCAGAACTTCAGCGAACTCGCCGAGGAACTGTCGGTGACCGAGAACCGGATCGCTTACTCGCGGCAGTACTACAACGACGCCGTCCTGGCGTACAACAACGCGGTCGAGACCATCCCGGCCAACATCGTCGCGGCGGCGGCCGGGTTCAGGCGGCGCGAGTACTTCCGGGCTCCCGACGAGGAGCGCGGCCCAGTGCGGGTCCGGTTCTGACATGGCTCTGTGGCTTGCCGCGGCCGTCGCCACCGGCCTGTGGCTCCTGCTCCTGCTCGCGCTGGCCTACACCACCCGCAACCCCGATGTCGCCGCGGGACCGGCCACCGCCGAACTGGCCGATGAGCCTCCAGCGGTCGTCGACCTCATCACCGGAGGCTGGCGGCTGTGCGACGAGGCCTCCGCCGCCACCCTGCTCGACCTCGCCGCCAGGGGCGTGGTCGGGATCGAGGACGTCGGCCCCGAACTCTCCCTGGTACGGCTCCGCCGTGATCCCGGCAACCTGCGGCCGTACGAGAAGCTCGTCTACGATCACGTGCGCGGCCTGGCGGTCGACGGCGTGGTGGCGACGGGGGCCCTCGCCGAGGGAGCGCGGGACCTGGGCCGCTGGTGGCGGAGCTTCCGGCGGAAGGTGATCGCCGACGCCCGGTCGCGCGGCCTGTCGCAGGCTCGCTGGAGCCGGGCGCACGCCGTGCTGCTCACCGCAGCGGCCGGGGTGCCCGCGGCGGCGGCCGGTATCGCGACCGCTGTCTCCGACCCTGAGGGCGACGCGGGTATCGGTGCGGCCGTCGTGCTGTTCTTCCTGCTCGTCACCCTGATGGGCCGGTTGAACGGCGAGCGCGGCACGGCGCTGGGCGCGCAGCGCGCCAGATACTGGCTGGGAGTCCGCGAGCACTTGTCCGGCGGCCGGTTCGCCGAGCAGCCCGCCGCCTCGGTCACGATCTGGGGGCGCCATCTGGCGTTCGCGGCGGTGCTCGGCCTGGCCCCGCGCGCCGTGGCCGGGCTGCCGGTCAGCACTCCGGCCGACGATCGCCGCGCCTGGTCTGATTACGGCGGTCTGTGGCATGTGGTGCACGTGCGCTACCCGTCGCGGCTCCTTTGGGGGCGTCCGGTGGGTCCCACGATCCTTCGTGGGCTGGCCGCAGGCGCGTTCACCGGGTTCTGGACGTGGATCGCGCTGCTGATCGCCTCGGCGTTCGACGCCTGGCCCACTGGACTGGTGCTGCCCGGCGCGTGGACGGCCGGCCTTGCCGTGGCCGCGCTTCCCCTTGCCTCCGCCGCAATCGACCTGGCCACCGGGGAGAGGGTCGAGGGCCAGGTGGTACGGCTTCGCCGGGTCCAGACCTCCTCGGGGGAGGACAATGCCAAGTACATCCACTGGTGCGCGATCGACGAGGGCCGTGACCAGAGGGTCAAGGCGTTTGGGATCGGGGAGCAGGACTGGGGGCGGCTCGGCGAGGGCGACCAGGTCCGCGTCCGGGTCGGCCGCAGGCTTGGCTGGATTCACGAGGTCGAGGCCCGCATCCCGTCCCGCCTGCGGAGCACCGGCTACGACGACACCGGCGAGCACACCGCGCAGTTCCCGAAGAGCCTGGGGGAGGTTCCCCTCTTCAACCAGGCGAACACGCGTGATCGATGGACCGGGAACAGCGGCGGCGACCCCTGGCGCGGACCTGCCCACCCAAGCTGATCGCTAGCGGGTGTGACCTCCGCGAGGCCTAGCTCTCAGGTGACCCGGCTCGGCACTTGGTAGATTGAATCTACATAGACTGAATCTACGAAGGTTGGCATGGAGTTCATTGGCAGGAAGACAGAGCTGTCGCTGCTCGGCAAGAGGCTTCAGCGGGTGGAGGCTTCGGGTGCGGGCGTCGCCGTGGCGGTGCGGGGGCGACGTCAGGTCGGGAAATCCCGGCTGGTGCAGGAGTTCTGTGATCGGGCGGGGGTTCCATACGTCTTCTCGACCGCGACGAAGGGAGCCTCGCCCGTCGAAGCGGTCGCGTCGTTCTTGGCGGATTTGAGGGAGTCATCCCTACCGACGGATCCGGCGCTGGTGCCCGCGCTTGGCGGAGGAAGCTGGCCTGACGTGTTTCGTGCGCTGGCCTCGGTGTTGCCGCCGACGCCGTGTGTGATCGTGCTGGATGAGCTGCCCTGGCTTTCCGAGCAGGACAGTCTCTTCGATGGGGCCTTGCAGACGGCTTGGGACCGGCTGTTCTCGTCGAGGCCGGTGCTGCTTCTCCTGCTTGGCAGTGATCTGCACATGATGGAGCGGTTGACCGCCTATGACCGGCCCTTCTACGGGCGTGCCGACAACCTGGTCCTGGGGGCGTTGAACCCGGCCGACACCGGCGACGCGCTGGGGCTCGCGGCACCGGACGCCATCGACGCGGTTCTGGTCTCCGGTGGATTGCCCGGCATCGTGCGAACCTGGCCGCATGGCATGCCCGCGATGGATTTCCTGAAGCAGGAGGCCGCCGACCCCGCCGCCGCCGTGTTCAGCGTGCCTGAGGCGGCTTTGATGGCGGAGTTCCCCAATCCGAACGCCTCCCGGCGAGTCATGGAGGCGATCGGGGCCGGTGACCGTACGCACGCCAACATCGCCGCCACCGCGGGCAGTCGCGAGGGCGCGCTGCCTTCGGGCACGTTGTCGCCCCTGCTACGACAGCTGGCCGTGGAGAAGCAGATCCTGGCCCTCGATGAACCGTTGTCGACCCGCCCGAGCAAGCCCGCGCTCTATCGGGTGGCTGACAGCAATCTCCGCCTCTACCTGGGCATACTGCGGATGACGCACGAACAGGCCCGCCGTGGACGTTACGAGGCGGCATTCCGGGTGGTCGAACGGCGCTGGACGGCGTGGCGCGGCCGTGCGGTCGAGCCGTTGATCAGGGAATCGCTGGAATTCGCCGGGCTGGCAGGGGACCTGCCGTGGCCAGAGGTGGCGGCCGTCGGCGGCTGGTGGAATCGCCAGTTCGACCCCGAGATCGACCTCGTCGGCACCGACAGCGCACCGGTCGCGGGCCGGATCTTCTTCGCCGGCTCGATCAAGTGGCTGAACACCCCTTTCGACGGTCATGACCTCGACATACTGCGCCGCGCCGCCACCCAGATCCCGGGGTACGACCCACTGGCCACCGGCCTGGTCGTCTCCTCGCTGAACGGCCTCAACCAGGACGTCGACCACCGATCTGTCGATGTCCTATGGCGACCGCAGGATGTCATCGAAGCCTGGCGAACCTGAGACCCTGGGGCCGGTGGTCGATTTGTAGGTGTCACGGACTCGGCCGATGGTTGCCGACACGGGATATTGGGTCATCGCCGCCGGGTCATGCTACTCAGTCGACGACGTGATCATGACCTCGCTCGGCGATCTCCATGAGTCGGCCGCGAACCCTGCCCGGGGGGAGGAGGAACACGGCGAGCCTGGTCTTCGGCCGGTTCAGGGACTCCAGCGCGCGTTGGCCAGGTCGTACAGCTGCTTCGTGTATCCGTCGAAGTAGGGGCCGGTCCAGGTGTCGTAGCGGTTGTTGCCGTCGGTGTCGCGGACTCGGCTGATGACGGAGTTGAGGTTTCCGACGCGGGACATCGGGTCGTCGCCGCCGGTGTTGTAGCTCCACAGGAACGGTGATCCGTCGGCGCCGGGGGTGAACGAGCAGATCTGGTCGTTGATGGGGGGTCCCCATCCGACGTGCGCGTCCGCGCCCTGGTACGGAGCCAGCTGCCCGATGGTCCCGTAACACCACTTCATCGTCCACCCGCTGTACGGCTTGTCGCCGTCCAGATGCCCATGATGCGGGTACCCGAACACGTACCCCGTCTTGTCGATCCCCTGATTCCAGGCCAGCCCGTTCCCACCCACGAAGTCGCCGATCCGGGCCCCGGAAGGCTGGCCGGTCTGGCTGTCCAGCTTGGACACGTTCACGAACCCGTAGTCGGAGTCGGGATCCCCGAACACGGCCCAGTCCTCGAACACCCAGCCGATGTACGGCGACCAACTCCCGTACGGCCATTTGAGCAGGCCGTCGTTGTAGCCGGGGATGAATGCCCAGTGTTCGTACACCTGGCCGGTGGCGGGGTCGACGATGCAGTGGCCCGCGGTGGCGACAACGTTCTTGAACTGGCTGGTGAGCACGGTGCCCGAGCAGTAGACCCACTCGTCGGTGGCTTCCTTGTAGATGAAGATCTTGCCGACGTTGATGGGGAATTCAATGTCGTCGAGCGCGGCGAGGGATTTCCCGGCGGGGGTTGCCGCAGCTGCCGCCGGCACGACTCCGGCCGGTCCTGTCGGGCCGCGCTTGGCTGACTTCGGCGCGTTCTTTTTCACGACTTCGAGGGGCTTGGCGTCGCGGGCGGCGGCGGGTGTGAGCTTCCGGTTGGTTTCGAGGGCGTTCTCCTGGAACTGGGTGAGGCCACCCGGTTGGGTCACCGCCATGATCCGGTGGGCCGAAGCGGGTGCCGGGATGGCGGTCAACAGGGCGGCGACAGCCGTACCCACGATGAGGGTGATCGTGAGTCTTGGTGCTGAGGTGGCCATCGGTCTCCTTCGACGCCCTGTCGGGAATGTGTCGCGTGTCCGGAATTGAGCGATCGAATCGAGATCATCGCTCGCGGTGCTGGCAGCAGTCAAGCGGTGACTTGACTGCGATCTTGTTTGGTGATCGTTTGAAATATCTGACAAATTCTGACATTCGAAGCCTCTACCTGCAGAAATATGTACGGATATCGACCAATTAATGATCATGGAGGAAGAAGTTTACTAAGTGTTCTTCTTTGCTGGCTCTTGACTAGTTAGTACAGCGCTGATGTACAACTGCCGGGCGGGGCCGTTGAAGATCCCGTAACGGGGTGGTGGGAGCGCTCAGGCGTGCTCTAGACCTCGCGACGCTCGTGGAGGTGTGCCGCGTGGGCGCTGTGTTTCGGCGTGCTCGGATCAGGACGATTGTCGTGACGCTGTCGGCGGCAGTGCTGGTCTCCGGGGTTGGAGTCCCCGACGATCTGCTCATCCCCGCCGCCTCCGCCGCGGTCATGGACACGCCCGAGCCGGAGCCCATCGAAGGCCGGGAGTTGAAGCCCGAGGTTCCGGCCAAGGGCGCCGAGGATCGTGCCGACACGCCGAAGGCGAAACGCCCGGTCTGGCCTTCGGCGGGCAAGGCCGAGGCCACCCTCGCGGATAAGTCCGTCCAGGTCGGTGACCTCCCCGTCCGGCTCGCCAAGGCCACGGGCAACGCGGGCGGCGCCGGTCCCGGCGGCGAGGCGGCCCGGGTCAGTGTCGAGACGCTGCCTCAAGACAGCGTGAAGAAGCTCGGCGGCACCGGTCTCGCCGTCCGGATCGCCCGCGTGGACGGCGGTGACCAACCAGCGCGCACCCAGGTCAAGCTGGACTATTCGGCTTTCCGGTACGCGCACGGCGGTGGTTGGGCGGACCGGCTCCGGGTGATCAGGATGCCGGCCTGCGCCCTCGCCGCCGCAGCGAGCTGCGACCGCGACGGCGAGGAGGTCCCCGCGGTCAACGACGTCAAAGCAGGCACGATCACTTTGGACACCGACGCCGCCTCGGCCGGGACGCTGCTTACGCTCGCGGCTGCCGCGGCAGGCCCCACTGCCGGTAACTTCACCGCCACCGACCTGCGCCCGCAGTCGACCTGGAATGTGGGTCTGACCTCGGGAAGCTTCTCCTACAGCGTGCCGATCGGCAGTCCGCCCTCGATCGCGGGCGGCGGCCTCGGCCTGGGCCTGCGCTACGACTCCTCCCGCGCCGACGGCTTGACCAAGGTCACCAACAACCAGGCGTCCTGGGTCGGTGAAGGCTGGGATATGGCGGTTGGCTACGTCGAGCGCCGCTACCGCTCGTGCAGCTCCGACGCGGCCGCGGGCAAGAACCCCAACCAGAGCGGCTGGGGCGACTTGTGCTGGGAGTCTCCGGAGGAGAACGACGGCGACCCGGCCACCAACGACGCCACCGCCTCCGACCTGTTCATCAACCTCGGCGGGCAGGCCAGCCGCCTGGTCAAGACCAGCGCCGGATACAAGACCGAGCAGGACTTCGGCTGGAAGATCGAGCTGCTCACCGGCGGTGACCAGGGCGCCGAGTACTGGAAGATCACCACACAGGTCGGCCTGGTCTACCGGCTCGGCTATCGCGCCGACTCGCTGTGGCGGGTCCCGTTCGTGGGCGATGACGCGGGCGAACCCTGCCGGAGCAGCTACAACACCTCCGGCCAGTATGCCAACACCTGCTCCGGCATCTGGCGCTGGAACCTCGACCAGGCCATCGACCCGCGCGAGAACGTCACCGACTACTTCTGGACCAAGGAGCAGAACAACTACACCCACGGCCTGCTCAACCTGCTCTACGACCGGGGCGGTTACCTCGACCGCGTCGAGTGGGGCACCAACACGCAGGTGCCCGGCAGCCGCCACATTTCCAAGGTCGTCTTCAACTCCACCAGCCGTGCCCTGGGCCTGGACTCCGACATTCCGGACGACTTGACCTGCTCGCCCGCGCCTGGCGGCGGCCCGGTGACCTGCTCTTTCCCGACTTCCTCGCCGACGTTCTTCATCTCTGCGCGGCTGTCCAGCGCCGTCTCGTACACCTGGAACGCCGCGGCCGGCGACTGGGAGAACATCGCCGAGACCAGCCTGACCCACAAGTACGTCTACAGCGAGGGCGACTCGCCCACCCCCGTCCTGTGGCTGGACGAGATCAAGACCAGGGGCCTGATCGGGGATGACGCCAACGCGATCAGCATGCCCGCGCAGACTTTCGGCGCGGTGATGCTGTCCAACCGCGTGGACGTGGGCCGCATGCCGGACGGCGAGTTCAACGACACGGTGCGATGGCCGCGTATCGGCATCATCGGCAATGGTTTCGGCGCCCAGGTCCGGGTGACGTACGCGCACCTGAACCCGTGCGTCACCGGCTACCAGGCCACCCGCATCGCGTGGGATCGCAACACCAGCGACTGCTATCCGGTCTTCGACGGCCGCGACATGTTCAGCCGCCCCAGCTTCGCCGTCTACCGCAAACACCTGGTCACCAAGGTGACCGAGCAGGACCTGGTCGGCGGCTCGCCCGACATGGTCACCAACTACGAGTACGTCGGCACCCCCGCCTGGGCGAAGGAGATCAACTACAATACCCGCCCGGACAACCTCTCCTGGGGTGACTTCCGCGGCTATGGCCTGGTGCGCACCATCAAGGGCACCGGCACCGACCCCGAGGGTTTCTCGGTCACCAGCACCGCCTTCTTCCGCGGCCTGTACGACGACGTCTACGCCGACGGCACGAAGAAGCAGGTCACGCTGACCGACTTCGACGGCAACACCGTCAACGACCAGCGCACGCTCTCCGGCCAGACGCTGGAGTCCCGCTCCTGGCGGTTCACCACGCCCGACCCGCTGGGGACGCCGCCCGCGCAACGCGGCATGCAGGAAGTCACGTCCAGCCGTACGACGTACTGGCAGCATGTCACCGCCAACGGCCCCGGCATCTACGACCCGATCATCGTCAAGCCCAGCACTGAAGAGTCCCGCGAGGTGACCGCAGACGGCTCGTTCCGGCGCTCCGCCTCAGCGACGACCTATGACAACACCACCGGTCTGGTCACCAAATTCGTCGACCGGGGAGATCTGGGCGACGCCGATGACGACACGTGCAGCACCACGACGTACGCCAGGAACACCACCCAGTGGATGATCGACTTCCCGTCCGTGCAGGAGAAGCGCGTGGGCGCGGACTGCACAGGCACCCTGCTGTCGCGCCAGGTCACGTTGTACGACAGCGGCAGCGACCCGGCCACGAACACGCCCTCGGACGGCAACATCACCGAGTCGCGCTCGTGGACGGACGCTAACACCGTGGCCACCGCCAAGACCACCTATGACAAGTACGGCCGTTCGCTGGTCACCACCGACGCGCTCGGCAAGACGACCACGCTGACCTACAACCCGCCGACGAACTGGCCGGTCAACGGCATCACGACCACCAACACGCTGGGCCACACGGCGACCACGTGGAAGAGCCCGCTGCACGGCGGCACGATCGGCGTCCGCGACACCAGCGGCCGGGACACGAACATCGACTATGACGCCTTGGGCCGTACCACGACGGTCTGGACACCGGCGCAGCCGCGGACCGGGACGATTCCGGCGGCGAAGTTCAGCTACCAGCTCACTGGTACAACACCCGCCCGCACCACGTCCGAGAAGCTGCTCACGGTGATCGGCGGGCAGCCGACCTGGTCGGTCTCGCACAGCTTCCAGGATGGGCTCGGCCGCCAGCGCGAGTCGCAGACCGAGTCCCCGTCGGGCGGCCGGATTGTGTCGGTGACCACGTATGACGCGCGGGGGAATGTCGCGGCGAGTTCGGGACCGGCGTACAACTCTGCGGATCCGGGGACAGGGCTGCTGAATCCGGCGTTGACGTCGCTTCCGCAGTGGTCGAAGCCGATCTATGACGGGGTCGGGCGCACGGTCGCGGCGGTGGACATGTCGGGTTCGTCGGAGTTGCGGCGGACGACGACGAACTATCTGGGCGCGGATGTGTATGAGGTGGTTCCGCCGCTGGGCGGGAAGACCGTCTACCACACCGATGTCGACGACCAGGTCACCAAGATCGAGGAGTGGCTGAACGCCGACGGCCAGGCCGCCGCTGTGCAGGGCCCGGGACTCTCCCCGGACAAGTCGGGTTCGGCGGAAAAGTCGGCGGACAGTTCGGGTCCGGCTGGGAGCGAAGCGGCTGCCGCGGCGGTCGCTGATCCGGCGGTAGGCGTTGAGGCGATGCGGGCGGCTTCGCAGGCCGCGGTCAAGCAGGGTAAGCGGGTGCTGGCCGAGGGGGCGACCACGGAGTCGTCGCTGACGTATGCGAACGCGGATGGCAAGACGTTCACCACGGAGTTGTCCGCTGGGCCGGTGCGGGTGCGGCAGGGGAACGCGTGGGTTGCGGTGGACACCACGCTGGTGGCCGCTGGTGGGGTGTTGAAGCCGAAGGCCGCGCTGGCCGAGGTGGAGTTCTCCGCGGGCGGGGCCGGGGTGTTCGCGCGGATGACGCGTCCGGATAAGTCGGTGTTCGCGCTGGAGTGGCCGGGTGTGCTGCCGAAGCCGCAGGTCAAGGGGAATGTCGCGACGTATGTGGATGCGGCGGGTCCGGGCGCGGATCTGGTGGTGACGGCGCTGTCTGCGGGGTTCCGGCACGATGTGGTGTTGCGGACGCGGCCTGCCGCCGGGGTGGAGTATCGGCTGCCGGTTCAGGCGGAGGGTCTGAATCTGCGGGCGAGTGAGGCTGGGCTGGCGTTGGTCGACGCGGCGGGGAAGACTGCGGCGTCGGCGCCGAAGCCGGTGATGTGGGACGCCTCCGTCGCGGGCGGGCGCCGCGGCAAGGTCGGGAAGATCGATACCCGGGTGGTGGAGGAGAACGGCCGGCAGGTGCTGGTGCTTCGCCCGGATGCGGCGTTCCTGGCCGACCCCGCCACCCGGTATCCGGTGACGGTGGACCCGACCACGACGTTGCCGGTGGTGTCGGACACGTGGATCTCCAGTTACGGCGTGGACGGTGCGGGGCAGCAGGCCGGCGACTGGTTGTGGGTGGGCACCTACAACAACGTCGGCAGCCTGGGGGTGGAGCGGGCGTATCTGATGTTCAACACCGCCGCGATCGCCGGGGCGAACGTATCGTCGGCGACGTTGACGTTGCAGCGCAAGGCGTCGGACGGATGCGGGGACTCCGCTTCGGGGATTCGAGTGCAGCGGATCACCGCCGCCTGGAATCCGGGCACGATCACCTGGGCCAACAAGCCGGCCACGACCACGGCCGGGGAGCAGATCGCCCGGGATTTCGCCACCTGTCCCACGCCGGGGCTCATGAGCTGGAACGCCACCGCGTTCGCCCAGGCGTGGGCGTCGGGGACGGCCAACAATGGGCTGATGCTGCGCGGGGTGGACGAGACCGTCTCCGGGAGGCCGTACTACGACCGGGGTTTCGACTCCAATGAAGGCGCGGTCAAGCCGAGCCTGAGTGTCACCTACGCGGTCGGCTCGGCTCCGTCGGTGGCGCTCGCCTCGCCGGCAGTGCTGCCGGTCACGACCGTCGCCGGGCAGGTGACGGCCACCTCGCTGACGCCGCAGCTGGCGGTGACCGTCTCCGACGGGACGGGCGGTCCGCTGACCGGTGAGTTCGAGGTCGAGCACGACCCGTCCGTTCCCGCCCAGGGCTCCGGTCAGATTTGGGCCGGTTCGGTGACGGGGGTCGCGACCGGCGCGGTGGCGGCTCTGACGGTGGCCCCGGTCAAGCTTCAGGCGGGCTGGCTGGTGCGCTGGCGGGCCCGTGCGGTCAATCCCGGACAGTCCACCTCCTCGGAGTGGACGGCTTGGCAGAGCTTGCGGGTGAACCCGGCGGCGGCGCCCGCTCCGGTTAGCAGCCCGGTGGTGCACTGGAAGCTGGACGAGACCTCCGGCACGGTCGCGGGCGACGCGACCGGCGCGGGCCGCTCCGCCACCTTGGGCGGGACCGCGTCGTGGACGCCGGGCGTCCTGGGTGGGGCGATGACGGCCACCGGCAACCCCAACTCGGCGGCCACCACGGGTCCGGTGATGCGCACCGACCAGTCCTTCACGGTATCGGCCTGGCTGAACCTGGAGGACGACAGCAACTGGTATGAGGTGTTCCGGCAGATGGGCAGCGTCAAGCCGGCCTTCTACCTGGGGGTGAACCCGCCGAACAAGCAGCTCGAGTTCGTGATCTACAACAATGACACCTCGGGCGCGATCGGGTACGGGGTGTGGGCGGGGACGGTGCCGCTCAAGCGCTGGTTCCACCTGACCGGCGTCTATGATCGGACGGCCGGGCGGGTCTACCTGTACCTGAACGGGCAGCAGATCGGCACCAACACCGTCCCTCTCACCTGGAACGCCAACGGGACGATGACGCTGGGCGCGGTGTTCAACGGCAAGCTGGACGACATCCGTGTCTACCAGAAGGTCCTGACCCCCACCGAGATCGCCGCCCTGGCCGCCGGAAGCCCAGCCCCGGACCGTACGCCGACCGCCGATCAGCCGCAGGTCACCCCGTCCTCGACCACGGGCGGGGTGGCGAAGGTGACCTCGCTGACCCCGACCTTCTCGGCCCGGGTCGCCGAACCGGGCGGCCAGCCGGTGAAGGCAGAGTTCCAGGTCGAGCACGACCCGGCCGACACCGAGCACGGAACCGGCACCATCTGGGCCGGCAGCCAGAACAACATCGCCTCCGGCAGCACCGCCTCCCTGGCCATCCCCGCCGGAACGCTCGGGGACAACTGGGGTGTGCGCTGGCGGGCCCGCGCGGTGCGCGGCGACACGGTCTCGGCCTGGACGTCCTGGCAGAGCTTCACCGTGGATGTGCCGAAGCCGAGTGTGACCGGGCCCCAGTTGACGCCGTCCCAGCAGGTGGAAGGCGTGACGGTCACCTCGACGGTGACGCCGCAGCTATCGGCCACCGTCACCGACCCGGCCGGGCAGGCGTTGCGGGCCGAGTTCGAGGTCGACCACGACCCGAACGCCCCCGAAAGCCAGGGCACCGGGCAGATCTGGGCCGGCAACGTGCCCGGCGCGGCGTCGGGCACGCAGGTGTCGGTCACGGTTCCGGCCGGGGAGCTGATGGACGGCTGGCGGACCCGCTGGCGGGTCCGGGCGGTGAATCCGGTCGGGGAGTCGGCCTCGGCCTGGTCGGGCTGGCATGCCTTCACCGTCGATGTGCCCAAGCCGAGCATTGCCCAGTTGCAGACGGTTCCGTCCGCGCAGGTGGGCGAGGACACGGTCACGCCGACGCTGACGCCGAGCCTGCGCGGCACGGTGTCGGAACCGGCCGCCGGTCAGGTGAAGGCCGAGTTCGAGATCGAGCACGATCCGGAGGTGTCCGGTGAGCAGGGCAGCGGCCAGATTTGGGCTGGCTCGTCGCCGGATGTGGCGTCGGGGCAGGTGGCGGCGGTAGCCGTACCGGCTGGGGAGCTGACCAACGGGTGGAAGGTCCGCTGGCGTGCCCGCGCGGTGACCGTGGCGACCTCGGTGGCGTCGGCGTGGTCGGAGTGGCAGAACCTGACTGTCGCCCTCCCCTCGGGCGGCAACCTCGGCATCGATCTGTTGCAGGTCAGCCCGTCCAGCGTGGTCGAGGGGGTGACGGTCACCTCCTCGGCGACGCCGTCGCTGATCGGGCGCGTGTTCGACCCGGCGAGTGGGAACCTGCGCGCGGAGTACGAGGTCGAGCATGATCCGGCGGTGCCCTCGCAGGGGAGCGGGCAGATCTGGGCGGGCGCGGTCGACAATGTGCCCTCCGGTACCTCGGCGTCGCTGGCCGTCCCGGCCGGGAAGCTGGCCGATGGGTACAAGGTCCGCTGGCGAGCCCGCGTGCTGGCCGGGGCGACCTCCTCCGCGTGGTCGGACTGGCAGTCTTTGTCGGTCGATGTCACCGATCCGATCCTGAGCCAGTTCCAGGTCACCCCGGCAGAGACGGTCGAAGGCGCGACCGTGGCCTTCTCGGTCACGCCGACGTTGCATGCGACCGTAACCGATCCCAACGGCGGGACGTTGCGCGGCGAGTTCGAGCTTGAACGCGAGGGCGCGCAGATCTGGGCCGGTTCCATCGACAATGTCGCCTCTGGGTCGGACGCTGCGGTAGCCGTACCGGCCGGGAAGCTTTCCGATGGGGAGACGGCGCGCTGGCGAGTCCGCGCGGTTGCCTCCGCAGCGACCTCGGCCTGGTCGGACTGGCACGAGTTCAGCGTCGCGGTGCCGAAGGCGACGGTCATGGGACTTCAGGTCACGCCGTCGCACACGGTCGACGACGATGTGATCACGACCTCGCTCAGGCCCGCCCTGCACGCCACCCTCACCGACCCGGTCGGCGGTGACTTGCGCGGCGAGTTCGAACTTGAACACGAAGGCGCCCAGATCTGGGCGGGTTCGGTCGACAATGTCGCCAGCGGTTCAGACGCGGCCGTCACCGTTCCCGGCGGCGAGCTGTCAGACGGCATGACAGTGCGGTGGCGGGCTCGCGCGGTCGCGACAGGTTCGACGTCGCCCTGGTCGGATTGGCAGACCTTCACAGTTGAGCTGCCCGCGCCCACGGTCGACCAGTTAGGAGTCACTCCGTCCGGTAGCGGAGGAAGCATCACGCCTTCGCTCACCCCGGCCTTGGATGCCCGGGTCACCGGACCTGCGGGCGGCACGCTGCGTGCCGAGTTCGAGGTCGAGCACGACCTGTCCGTCCCTGGCCAGGGCACCGGCCAGATCTGGGCGGGCGGCGTGGACGATGTGCTGTCCGGGACGCTGGCGTCGATCACCGTCCCCGCCGGGGAGCTGTCCGACGGCTGGAAGGTCCGCTGGCGGGCCCGCGCGGTCGCCGTTAACGGCACGTCGGCCTGGAGCGACTGGAAGGTCCTCACCATCCAGGTTCCCGAGGGCGGTCCGACTCACTACGACACGACATATGAGTACGACCTCAACGGCAATCTCGTTAAGCACACCGACGCCAACGGGAATGTCCGGACATTTACGTATGACCTGGCTGGGCGGCGGCTTACCGCCCAGGATCCTGACGCGGGCTCGTCCGAGCAGGCCTACGACGTGGCCGGACGGCTGCTGTGGTCGATCGACGGCAACGGCAAGAAGGTCTCCAACGGCTATGACGACCTCAGCCGGAAGACCTCGCAGTGGATCGGCGACGTTGGAACCGGGACGAAGGTCGCCGAATGGGTGTACGACACGCTGTCACCTGGGCAGTTGACGTCGGCCACGCGCTGGACGGGCGGGCAGGCGTACACGACCAGCGTCGTCGGCTACGACGTGATGAACCGCCCGACCGGGTCGACGCTGACGATCCCCGCCAGCGAAGGACTTCTCGGCGGTAACTACACCTTCGGCACCACGTACACGGCCGGCGGTGCGGTCGCCACCACGACCCTGCCCTCGGCCGGAGGCCTCGCGGCGGAAACCCTGACCTCGTCGTACACCGACCTCGGGCTGCCTTATGGCATGACGTCGGACTTTGGCGGCGGGTTCACCTACGTCAAATCCACGGCGTATACGGCGATCGGGCAGCTCTTCGAGCGGTCGTACGGCGTGAACGGTCAGGTTAAGCGGACCCTCGCTTGGGACGACACCACCGGCCGTATCACCCAGGTCGCCACCACGTCCCGGGCCGACACCGCCAACCCGACCGTCGCCCAGCACGACCACTACTCCTATGACATCTCCGGCGAGATCACCCGAATCCTGGACGACACCACCGACCAGGCCGAATGTTTCACCTACGACGACCTGCACCGGCTGTCCTCGGCGTGGACCACGACCGCGTCCGCCTGTTCCGAAGGCTCGGCCGATGGTCAGGGCGTGGATCCGTACGCGGAGGCCTACAGCTACGACGCCATCGGCAACCTCAGCACCCGCACCCACAACGGACAGATCGACACCTACCACTACCCCACCTCAGGTCCCGGCAGCATCCGCCCTGACGCGGTCGGTTCGATCAGCCACTCCCAGGGCGGCAACGACTCCTACACCTACGACGCCGCGGGCCAGCTCGCCACCCGCATGGCCGGCGGCAAAGCCGGCACTTTCACTTGGAACGAGCTCGGCGAACTCACCAAGGCCACCGTCGACGGCAAAGACACCACCATGGTGTACGGCCTCGACGGCGGCCGCCTCCTGCGCCGTGACCCCGACGGATCCACCACGCTGTACCTCGGCTCGATGGAGATCCAACTCTCCAGCAGCGGCCTGACCGGCAAGCGCTACTACGCCGGCCCCGACGGCGCCCTGGTCGCCATGCGCACCAGCACCCAGCCGGGCGTGCGCTGGATGGCCGCCGCCATGCACGGCACCGCCCAACTCGCCATCGACGACACCACCGGTGCCGTCAACCGCGAACGCTACCTTCCCTTCGGCCAACGCCGCGGCGCCGACGACCTGCCCTTCACCGACCTCGGCTTCCTCGGCAAGATCGAAGACGAATCCACCGGCCTCACCCACATCGGTGCCCGCTACTACGACCCCACCATCGCCAAATTCATCTCCACCGACCCCCTCCTCGACTTCCGTAAACCCCAGTGGGCCAACCCGTTCTCCTACGCCGGAAACAACCCGGTAGGCATGTCCGACCCGACCGGGCTGTACATGGACGCCGGAAACGCCGCCGCCAACCGCACCCTGGGCGAGGACTACGACGGCAGCGGCAAGAAGATCACCAACAAGAAGGTCCGCGCCAAGAAGAAGGCCGAGAACCGGGACTACAACAAGCGCCAAGACAAGCGCCGCAAGGATGAACAACAGCGCAAGATCGCCCCGCCCAAACCCAAGGAAGAAGAGAAGGAAGAGGAAAGCATCTGGGGCTCCATCGGCGGCTGGATCGAGGACAACGCCAGCACCATCGTCTCCACCGTCGCCGGAGTAGCCGCCACCGCTGGATGCTTAGCCCTGACCGCCGGAGCAGGCAGCCTCGGCTGCATGGCCCTGGGCGGAGCCGTCGCCGGCTGGGTCGGCTACACCATGGACACCCCAGCCGAAGAACAAAGCCTCCTCGGCGCTTTAGGCGCCATGACCATCGGCGCCGCCACCAGCGTCGTCGGCGGCGTCCTGGTCTCCAAAGCCGCAGGCGCCATCGGCAGAACCATCGGTAAGGCCAGGTCCGGCACAGGCGGCGGAAGGGCAGGCGGCAGCTGCCCTGGAAACAGCTTCACTCCCGGCACCCGCGTACTCATGGCCGATGGCTCCACCAAACCCATCGAAAACATCCGTATCGGCGAGAAGGTTCTGGCCACCGACCCAGAAACCGGCCAAACCGCCTCCAAGCCCGTCACCGCCCTCATCCCCGGCGAAGGAACGAAATCTCTTGTCCGGATCACCATCACGCTCTCTGGACAGAGCGGGCTCCTAAGCGGCTACACCACGCCCGGAGCACGACAGGACATCGTCAACCCCGGCACGGCCTCTGCCGCTTCAGCCCTTGCCGGTCCAGAGGAGGGCACGACCGCGAGCGTGGTCGCCACTGAGGGGCATCCCATCTGGGTCCCCGCGCTACGTGAATGGATCCCGGCAGGACAACTCCAGCCACGGGCCTGGATTCGAACCAGCGCTGGCATCCACGTCCAGGTCACCGCCATCACCCGATGGACCAGCCCCCACAAATCTGTTCACAACCTCACAATCGCTGACCTCCACACGTACTATGTGCTCGCAGGAACCACGCCGGTCCTCGTCCACAACTGCGGATCTGGAGCGAGAGACGGTGCGGGGCTGTCCGAGGATGGACTCCTCGAAGCTGCATCGGGTCTCAGGGATGAGTTCGCCGAGTCGGCTTCCAAGCTCTCCAACAGCAAGCGTCCTGCCACGGTCACCGCTGGGTACAACGTGGAGACTGGGCAGTACGCTGCGGGCGGAAGTTTCAAGGGCGCCTGCGCGGAAATGTGCGTGGTTTCCCAGCTTGGCGGTGACGCGAGTAAGATTCGTTTCACCTCGGCGGTCCGACCTCGTACCGGTGACCCGGTTGATGTCTGCATGGTTTGCGAGGTCCGATACGGGCGATCGTCATTTGTGCAGCGAGGAACTACATTCCTTTCGGACTTCTTTGCGCGGTTCTACTAGGAAGAACACCATAGATTGACCACCGAGTGGAGCCCGCAGTAATCGGGCTCCACTCGTGGTCGACAAGGGGGTATGCGTGGAGATCGAACTAGCAAGACACGACTGGGCTGGGTTGCGAAGCTTTGCAGACTCGACGGCCCTGCCTGACGCTATCCGCGCCCTCGTCGGAGCGACCGACAAAGAGTCGGCAAGATCCGCGTACTGGTGTATCGATAATGTGGCGCTGCTGGATGGCTGTCTTACTCAGTCCGCAGCAGCGGTCACATCCACTGTAGTTCAGGCGCTTTCTCGACTATCCACGCCTTCTCTTGCTTATGCGCTCGAACTGCTTGCGCAGATATCCGGCGGGTACGTTCATGAACCCGCAGAGCAGGGTCTAGGTCCTATTAGCGTCGAGGAATGCGTGAGGGAAATTTCACTCACGTTTCCGTTCCTCTGTGAATTGCTTGAGACTTCAAGTAATTCACAGATTCGCGCCTCTTGCGTTGATTTGATCACGGCCTGTGGGCGTTACGAGCGGGCACTAAAGGAGCGGGCTAGGCATGTTCTGTCAAGCGCGCTGGAGCTGCCGGAAATGCAGTCACACAGGGAGTTGATCGTCAACTCGCTCCGTGATCTGGAGTAGCTCCGGCCCTCGTCCGCGCCGCGCTGGGACAACTCCACCGGCATGTACGACATGGGGTTCCGCAACTACAACCCCAGCCTCAACCGCTTCCTCACCCTCGACTCCTACAACGGTGCTCTCGCAGACCTGTCCCTCGGCACCGACCCCTGGACCGCCAACCGCTACGCATTCACCGGCGGCAATCCCATCACCAACAGGGCACCTGGACCAGTGGCGGCGCCGCGCCGCAGGCCGCGGGACCCGCCGCCCCCAACACGACCGCCGACACCGCTGGCAGCACTGTCGCCGAGGGTTCGGAGTTCACCGGGTATGACTACGCCACCGCGCCCGCCGGCAGCGGTGAGGCCAGCTTTGCCTGGAACCTGACCATCCCGGCACAGGGCAGCTACACGGCCTACGTCCGCTACCCGTCGGGGGCGACGGCGACCAACGCCAAGTACGCGATCAAGCGTGACGGCGGTCAGGAGGTCGTCACACTCGACCAGACCGCGAACGCCGGCGACCTGGTCGAGAAGGTGACGAACGCCAAGTCCGCGGCCGACACCAACCCGAAGGTCGCCGCCTACACCTACACGCCCAAGGCCGAACGTGAAACTGAGACCAAGGCCAACGGCAACACCGTCACCTACGACTACTTCCTCGACAGCCTGCTCCGCCACAGCCTGGAAAGGAAGTCCAACGGCACGGTGGTGGCCGAGCACACCATCGGCTACCAAGGCAACCTCAACCGGGCCAGCGACCAGGCCAAACTCCGAAACGCCGACAACCCCGGCGCGTACCTGGAAAACACCTACGCCTACACCTACGACCCCGGGACCGGATCGCCAAGACGGTCAAAACCCCCCTCGGTGGCGGTGGCGGCGCCGCCGAAACCGAAACCTACCTCCACGACGCCAACAGCAACGTCTACGACCAGACCGTCCAGGACAAGCGCACCGAGTTCACCTTCGACCGCAACCGGTTGATGACCTCGGTCACCGACGGGCAGACATCGACCTACAACTACGACCCCTACGACCGGCTGCGGACCATCACCGGCGGGGCAAGGCGTGGGAGAAGTACACCTACGACGGGTTCGACCACCTCACCAAACACGAAAAGCTCGGCGCCGACGGCACCCCCTCCACCATCACCACCTACACCTACGACCCACTCGACCGCACCACATCCAAGACCGAAAAGACCGGCACCGCAGACGCCAGGACCACCGACTACTCCTACCTCGGACTATCGGCTGAGGTGCTGGGCCTGATGCTTACCGTGCGGCCCAGCGGGCGGCAATCGATTCTAATGACTTCATCGGCGCGATGCGGATGAGTATACATGATATCCAGACGAAGTTCGGCAATAAATATGACGGCGCGATTTACGAGATGCTGAACAAATACTGGTGATGGGAACCATCGAGAAGGCGGGAGCGTAATGATTTCGGAAATCGATGAGTGGCGGGCTGAGCTCGTTGAATTGGGCGCCATCGTGCAAGATGACGACAACTCGGTTCCCGTGGATGTAGCCGAAGCTCGCTTCAACCGTTACACCGAATTGGTTGGCATGGTCGACCGGGCCGAAGGTCCACCGGTGGTCGACGCTCTGATCTCTTCCATGCGTGCGGAGCAGGATTATGGTGCCTATCAGGCCACTCATGGCGCATTGGCGCTGTTTCCGGTGGCAGATCTTGGACGAGGGACGGCGATGGCTGCTCCGTCACTTGTGGAGATCCCAAGAGATCACGGTGGTGAAGTGCTTGCGGCTGTCGCCGGGCACCAAGACAGTGTTCGAGAGTTCAACTCGGTTACCTCGCGGTTCGACTCCGACCTTCGGGCTCGCCTGACTGAAATGATTAGTCAGGAAGAGCAGGATGGTTGGCTCTCGGACGGAGACCTTGCCGGGCGTCTGCGGCCGTAGTTCAGCCAGTCAAGCTTTCGGGCGCGCCCGGAGATGCTCTGCAACAGAGAGAGATGCCCCTACACGTCTCGGCTGAGGGCGCGCTCGTCGGATCTGGCCGAGAGCGGTCTTCGGCAAGGGCAGTCGGTGGTCATCCATTTGATCGCCTGGAAGGCTGAGCCGGGGAGTCTCGGGCCTGACGGCAAACCGACAGATTCGGAGTTTTCGGACTTCGTTGTCGAGGGTTTTGACGACCTTCCGAATGCTTTCATTCAGGACAAAGTTGGAGACTTTCGAGCGGCTGATCGCGACGTCTGCATCCGTGTAGCGGGTGCCACAGAGGGCGTGTAAGGGGCCGGTGGACCACTTGTGTTGCCGTCATGATGAGGGGGCGTTAGAGGGTTTTGCCCGCCTTGGGACCAGCAAGGAAAGCACTGGGCGACTCTCGGCTCAAGCACAAAAGGCGGAAGAGAACCCCAAGTCATTCGGGCACGGAGTTTCAGTGCGAGCGGTTGACGGCCCAGTCGAGGGTGCGTCGATAGCAACCAAGGGGCAAATAGAGGCGGCCGGGTTCTCTCTGATCTTCACTCCCACTCGGAACCTTCCCATGCATCACACCCTGATAATGCCAAAACCGGTAGACTCGGTAGTTCAAAGAGCGTTCAATACCGTGTTTGGGCGGAGTTAAGGTGAGCGAGGATTCGGTAGAGAAGCTTGGCCAGCTGGAAGTTCTGATCATCTTCGATTGGCGCGATGGGCCACTTGAAGGGATCGTGAGGCGTAGGGATGGAAATGCGTGCTGGTATTTCAAGCTGATCGCGGAGCGTTTGGAAACCTCCATTCTCGACGACAGGCTCTTCGGCCTCTGGGTGATTCCGGATTCGGATAGCTCGATCCTCTGTGAAGAGTTCGGAGGGGCCGGTCAAGGTGCTCATGTCTGGCCGGTCTCTGGTGGGCTCGGCTCGATTGAAGTGCGCAGCATCGTCGATGGGATCCTGTCAGCCAGGGCGGGATCGCCGAATCTGATCATTCGAACTCCGGACTTTGTTGAGGTATTCGGGGTTTGGAATGTGGTGCCAGATTGATCAATTCCCATCAAATTGCGACCTGCGGATCCAGGCTCAGCGCTGCGGAATGAGTTCGAGGATTGCGTCCAGGTCTGTGTTCTGGAGGGTGCCGTAGGTTCCGCTGTGGTTTCCGGAGAGGCGGGAGGTGCAGAAGGCGTCGGCGAGAGGGTCGGGGGCGTGGCGGATCAGTAGGGAGGCTTGGAGGAGTAGGGCCATTTGTTGGGCGATGTGGCGGGCGTTGGATTCGGTGGGGGTGGTGAGGGTTTTCTGGAGGTCGGTGAGGGCGGTGGTGATGCGGGGGTCGTCGGCTAGGGAGACCTCGGTGAAGAAGGCTTCGATGGCCGGAGGTTGGCGGGT
Source organism: Acrocarpospora macrocephala (assembly GCF_009687865.1). GTDB lineage: Bacteria > Actinomycetota > Actinomycetes > Streptosporangiales > Streptosporangiaceae > Acrocarpospora > Acrocarpospora macrocephala. The sequence continues at coordinate 9,738 of NZ_BLAE01000044.1, read as the reverse complement.
GAGGACGCGCAGCAGGTCGAGGGCGGCTACGTTGCCGGAGCCTTCCCAGATGCCGTTCAGTGGGGATTCGCGGAAGAGGCGGGGCATGCCGGATTCTTCGACGTAGCCGTTGCCGCCGAGGCATTCCAGGGCTTCTGCGGCGTGGGCGGGGGCGCGTTTGCAGATCCAGTATTTGGCGGCGGCCAGGGCCGTACGGCGGAAGAGGCCTTCGGGGGCGGAGCCGGTGACGGCGCGGTCGGTGGCGCCGGCGAGGCGCATCATGAGGATGGTGGCGGCTTCGGATTCGAGGATGAGGTCGGCCAGGACGTTGCGCATGAGGGGCTGGTCGATCAGGGCGCGGCCGAAGGCGTGGCGGTGGCGGGTGTGGTGGACCGCGCGGGTGACGCCGAGGCGCATGCCGGCGGCGGAGCCGATCACGCAGTCCAGGCGGGTCATGTTGACCATTTCGATGATCGTCCGCACGCCGCGGCCTTCTTCGCCGACGAGGTAGGCGATCGCGCGGGAGTACTCGACTTCGGCGGAGGCGTTGGAGCGGTTGCCCAGTTTGTCCTTCAAGCGCATCAAGTGCATCGCGTTCAAGGAACCGTCGGGCAGCACGCGGGGGAGCAGGAAGCAGGACAAGCCGCCAGGAGCTTGCGCGAGGACCAGGAACGCGTCGCACATGGGGGCGGAGTTGAACCATTTGTGGCCGGTCAAGGCGAAGGTTCCGTCGCCGAGGGGTTCGGCCACGGTGGTTCCGGCGCGTACGTCGGAGCCGCCCTGCTTCTCCGTCATCGCCATTCCGGCCAGCACGCCCCGCTTCTCGGCCGCCGGACGCAACCCGAAGTCGTACGACCGCGAAGCCAGCAGTGGCTCCCACTCGGACGCCAGCGCGGGCGCGTGACGCAACGCCGCGACCGACGCGTACGTCATCGAAATCGGGCACCCGTGCCCGGCCTCCACCTGGGACCACACATAGAACTTGGCCGCCCGCGCCACATGCGCCCCGGGCCGGGCCGACGTCCACGGCGTCGCGTGCAGCCCGTTCTCGACGGCGACCGCCATCAGCTCATGCCAGGCCGGATGGAACTCCACCTCATCGATGCGATGCCCGTACCGGTCATGCGTCCGCAATACCGGCGGGTACTCGTTGGCCAGCCGCCCCCACTCCTGCGCCCGTGCCGTGCCCGCGAGGATGCCGAGCTGCCGGAGCTCCCCGCCCGCCCAGCCGGCGCCCTCACGGTCGAGCGCCGCCAGCAGTTGAGGATCGGCCGAAACATCGTGTCCGATCATCGGCGGGGGCTGATTGATCACATCATGAGACACTTGATCCTCCTATACGGGTAATCTCTTCATCCATCTCAACATCTCACGCGAATAGTGCGATGCTCGGGTCGCGCGGACGAACCGATGCTCAGCAGGGGAGGTGCCAGTGGAGGCACCGGTTGTCGACGACGGTCTGCTCCACCAGCGCGTCGTGGGTGGAGACGAGACGGCTCTCGGCGAGCTCTACGACCGTTTCGCCGCTCTTATTTTCGGTCTGGCCGTGCGGGTCACCCGTGATCGGGTCGTCGCCGAGGACATCGCTCAGGAGGTTTTCGTCACCTTCTGGGAACGTCCGCTGGCGTACGATCCCGAACGGGGTTCGCTGCGGGCCTGGCTGGCGACGATCGCGCATCGGCGCGCGGTCGATCATGTGAGGAGCGAGGAACGGCGGAAGGTCAGCGTGCTCGGGCCGCGCGTGTACGAGCGGCCGGACGAGCTGGAGGACACCGTGCTCGCCGCCGACGAGGCGATCCGGGTGCGGCACGCGGTCACCACGCTGCCCGGCGCGTTACGCGAGGTGATCGAACTCGCGTACTACCGGGGCAGGACTTATCGTCAAGTGGCCGATGAACTCGGCATCCCGGAGGGCACCGCGAAGTCGCGTATCCGGCTTGGCCTGCGAAAACTCGCCGAATCCCTGGGAGGGGAGCAACCATGAGGGGGTGGCGATGAGCCTCGAACGTCTCTATCTGGACACTCTGGCCGAGACGGCCGAAGAGCTGCCCACGTCCCGGGCTCGGCTCCTGGCCGCGGCGGCCTCCCGCCGCCGCCCGGCACCCGCGGCTCCCGGCTGGGCCGCGCCGTACGCGGGACGGGTCGCCGCGATGGACGCGCTCCTGGCCTCGGCCGAACGCTGGGACCAGGTCATCGTCGAAGGCTGGACGCTCCAGGAACTGGTCGCCCACCTGGCGGCCAAGGACGGTCTGCTCGCCGCCGCCATCGGCGCGCCGGTGCTCGGCCCGCCGATCGGCGTCAACGAGGCTCTGGCCAGGACCCGGGAACTCCAGGACTTCGGGCGTGACCGCACACCCGTGGAAACCCGCCAATTCTGGCGCGAGCAGGCCGACGTGGTCTGCGCCCGGCTCCCCGAGGTGGATCCCGACCAGGTCGTGGACACCAACGGCGCGCCTTTCGCGATCCGCGACCACCTGCTGGCCCGCATGCTCGAAACCTGGATCCACACCGCCGACGCCGCCACCTTCAACGGGATACGGCTCCCGCATCCCGTCGCCGAACACATCCATCCGGCGGCTGACTTCTGCGCCCGCCTCGTCCCGTGGACCATGCTGCTGTCCGGCTTCGACGCTACGTCCCGGTCGGTACGGCTGACGCTCACCGGACCCGGTGGCGGCGACTGGCACATTCCCATGGATGTGTCCTACGTGGCGGAGCCGTACCAGGGCGAATCCACCGATGTCGCCCTCACCTGTGACGCCGTTGAATTCTGCTTCCTGCTCGGCGGGCGCGGCGACGACTTCACCTGGGACATCGACGGCGACGCCGCCCTCGCCGCCGACCTCCTCACGGCCGCCCCCGCGCTGTCCGGCCCCTGATCTTCCCAGCCCGGACGTCGCTGGGGCATCGCAGCAATTGACAGAATTATTTGTCTAATGCTTCGATGCCCGCATGGCCGAGATGGTGCTCATGGATGAGCCGGAGCGGGTGCGGTTGGCGTTGTCGCCGCCACGCCGCCAGATCCTTGATCGGCTGCGTGAACCCGCGTCCGCCGCCCAGGTGGCCGCTGAGCTGGGCATGCCGCGCCAGCGGGTCGGATATCACTTCCGGATGCTGGAGCGGGCCGGGCTGATCGAGCTCGTCGTGGAGCGTTCCCGGCGCGGCTGCGTGGAGCGGATCATGCAGGTCGCCGCCAGCGCCCTCCTGGTCGACCCGGGCATGCTCATCCAGGACACGTTCACCGCGATCGCCGACCGGCACGCCGCCGAGCACCTCGTCGAGGTGGCCGCCGGAACCGTCCGGGATGTGGCCCGGATGAACGCCAACGCCGAACGGCAGGGCGTACGGTTGCTCACCTTCACCCTGGAAGCCGAGGTCCGGTTCGCCGAACCGGGCGACGTACACGAGTTCACCGACCAGCTCGCCGCGGCCATGGCGCAAGTGGTCGCCCGTTTCGACCACGCCGGCGGGCGTCCGTACCGGTTGGTTGCCGGGGGTCATCCGGCGCCGCATCGACCCGAGGATCAGAAATGAGCGAAGAAGGATTCATCGTAGAAGTCACCATCGCCGCGCCGGTGGACGCCGTATGGCGGGCGCTGCGCGAGCCGGAGGAGATCCGGCGCTGGCACGGCTGGCATTTCGACGGCCTCGACAAGGAGATCGAGGTCATCTATCAGGAGAACGCGGTCGAATCGGCCGAGGAGCGCTGGCTGGACCTGGGCAACGACCGCTTCGAGCTCACCGACCTCGGCGACACGACCCGCCTCAGGCTGACCCGCGCCCCCAAAGGCGGCAACCCCGACTGGGACGCCTACTACGACGACATCAACGAGGGCTGGACCACCTTCATCCACCAGCTCAAGTTCGCCCTCGAACGCCACCCCTCCGCCGACCGCCGCACCATCTTCACCTCTGGTACGGCTTCCGCCGACATCTTCGGCCTGGCCGGCCTCACCGCCGTCGCCGACCTCCCGCCGGGCACTCCGTACGCGGCGAATGGCCTGACCGGCGAGATCTGGTACCGCTCACCCAACCAGATCGGCGTAACCGTCGCCGAATGGGGCGACGGCCTCCTGGTCGCCGGCCGGGGCAGCGGCGACAACTCGATGCTCGTCCTCACCACCTACAACCTCGACGACGACACCTTCGCCGCCCTCGAATCCCACTGGACCACCCTGCTCACCGTGTGATGCTTCTAGATCCGGCCCGTAGCGAGAACCCCAACGGGCCGGAGCGCGGCTGCATCATCAATCCGTACAGTCTCTTTCGAGAGAGAAGGCGTAGAGCTTGTTGTTGGGGAGAGCGGGAGGGTAGTAGCCGGAGCCCCAGTAGACCGAACCGTTTACGACGGCGGCGCCACCGACCACCGACCCGCCGCTGGCGAAGCTCCACTTAACGATGCCGGTGGCGCCGTCCAGGGCGTACATGTCGCCGGACACGGAGCCGGCGTAGACCACACCGTTGGCGCTGGAGACGAAGCCCATGTCCAGGTTGTTCCTGGGGTCCGCGGTCTGCCAGAGGATCTTCCCGGTGGCCGCGTCGAGCGCAGAGAAGAAACCGCTCGTGACGGTCGTCTTCTTGCCGGTGACCGAGGTGATGACGGTGGGCTTGCGGTCGAGGTTGGTGATCGCCACGTAGACGCGCTTGCCGTCCGTCGCGGAGCCCCACTGGATGCCGCCCAGGATGCTGCCCGGACCAACCTGCGTTTGCCACACGACCTTGCCCGTGGCCGGGTCCAGCGCCCAGTACACGCCGCTCTTCTGCCCGGCCCCGAGCAGCCGGGTGCGCCTGCCCTTGACGACGGTGGTGTAGAGGTTCGGTCCCGAGCCGAAGTCGTAGTCGGGTCCATCCGGGATCGGCAGCGTCCAGGAGTCGGCACTCAGGGTGTGACGGGACCAGACGATCCGGCCGGTCCTCAGGTTGAGAGCCAGGATCGCGTCCACGTGGTTGTCCGGCGACGGCGGAGTGCACCCGGTCTCGTCCGGGCTTGTGCAGACACCGTCCGGCACCGTGTAGTTGTTGCCCGTGGAGACGTACAGCAGCCCGGTCTGGCGGTCCACCACCGGGGTGCTGGACCACACCGCGCCACCGGTGTAGCCGGCGGGCAGGTTGGCCGCGATGGTAGGGGTCTTCCACAGCACTTGTCCGTCGCTCACGCGCAGCGCGACGATGCTGCCGCGGAATGTGTACGGCGGCTCGTGGAGCTCGGCCTTGGAGGACACGCCCACGTAGGCGACGCCGCTCCTTCTGTCGATCACCGGCGAACTGGTGATGATCGCGTCCGGGTGCTGGTCGACCTTGGTGCGCCACAACGGGGCGCCGGTCGCGGCCTCGGCGGCCATTATGTAGGCGCCCTCGACGCTGGAGGTGGTTATCACGCCTGAACCGAACACCAGCCTGCCACGCGCGTACGCGGGGCTGGTCCGCGAAATGTCCCCGGCGACGCTGCTGTACATACTGACCGGGTTCGACCACAGCGCCTTTCCTGTGGCGGCGCTCACGGCCGATAGTTTTCCGCCCCAGTCCGGCACGTAGACCATCCCGCGGACCACGGTCGGCGTCGCCGAGATGAAACCCGCCGCAGTGTAGACCCAACGCGGCTTCAAGTTCTTCACATTCCGGCTGTTCAGGATGTGCTCAGCGGCGGCATTACGGGTGTTGTAAGCGTTCTGGCCCGCCGATGTCCAGTCGGTAGAATTCTGCTGGTCATTGTCGGTAGCAGCGCTGGCGGAAGTGGCGGCGACGCCCAGGTCTATGGCCCCTGTGGTCAACACGGTAGCGATGGTCAAGACCCCGAACAGGTTGCTGCGTTTAGGCAACTTAATCCTCCATTGAAAGGAATTCCGCCCGGATGTCTGACATATCCAAAATTGACCAGAAAATGCCGACTATGACCGCCGGTTGCGGATATCTTGCATCGCATTAGTTGCCACGCAATCAGAGCAGCAAACGAAGTCCGGTGACTTTTGCCTGGCCACCTATCGCTTTTTTGATAACGCCGGTCGACACAGTCCGATTTATTCACGCATATCACCGTGTCGTATTTTTTTGGTGTCTCAATACAGTGCTGCTAGCGAAGTTTGTTGGATAAAGGTGGGAGGTAGAGGTGTAGGCCGTGATCTGCGCTGACGGCGTTGATCAGGGTGTGGAGTTCAGCGGGCGGGGGCGCTGTGACCAGGCTCTCCATGCGCGTGTAAGCGTGATGGAGGGGCTCAGTCAACTGCGGATGGCGCGCAGCGTGTGGGGCCAGCCGGGTGCCGGTGAGGTGAGATGAAGTGCCGCACGTTCCCCCAGGCGAACGAGCGCAGGAACGGGCCGAGCGTGGACGGGGCGCGGGTCCCCTCAAAGAGCTTGTCCATCCCGCCGTGCCGCAACGCGTCCAGGTCCTGGATGCTGTCGGCCCCGGCGACCATCCCGGCCACGATCGAGCCGATTTTCGCGGGCGCGTTCATTCCGAGCGGGTCGGCGATGGCTACGTGGCCGGCCACCAGGGCGGCCAACCCGCAGCGCTCGGCCAGCCGCATCACCGGCTCCAGCCCGGCGTAGGCGATCACATGCTCCTCGTTGGAGATCGCATGAGTCTTGGCGGAGGCATGAAATAATCGCATTTGCGAGATGCCCTCTCGGGCGAGGCGATGGAAGCGTGAAGATCATCCCAGGCCGGAGGGCCCTCTCCCTCATTCAAGGCATTCGCATCAGATTCGGCTCGGTGGATCGGGGCTGAGAGACGCAGACCCTGCCGCGATCACACACGATCGTCTCGGGCACCACCACCGGCTTGGCCGCTACATCGGCGATCCGTGCGTCGATATCGGCGAGTTGGCGGTGGGGCAGGACTGAGGCGGACATGCGCAGCACCTCGGCCCATCCTGGCCGCATCGGTTCGGGCACCAGCATCCGGGCCAGCAGCAGCGATGCATCGACGGCTTTGGTGCCCGCTGGCCGAAGGATCGCGGCGCAGATCGTGCGCATCGCGACGTCGACCGCAGCGGTCAGTTCAACCCGGCGTGCGTGCCCCCGTCATCGAACAACGCGAGCACGTCCAGGGGCGTGGTGTCGATCTGGACACGCTGTCCGGCCGGTGGTGACCGGCGTCGCCTGCCCACTGCCCGCTATCGCGAACCGTCCGAGCTGACCAGGTCGGTGAGCAGCACCGCCATCCGCGAGGCCCCGGGACAGGTCAACCGAACCCATGTTTCGCCAACGCAGCGACCTGGTATTCGCGGCCTTCGCGAAGTCCTAGTGGGTCAGGTCGGAGAGGTCGAGGTTGAGGTGGGCGGCGGCTTCCAGGGCCAGGTCGCGGATGTAGTCGTCGTCGGGGTCGTCGGGGTCGGTTTCGCAGAGGATTCGGTGGATGGCGTCGATGGCGCGGCGGTCGTGGCGGGCGGCCAGGGCCGCTGCGGCCTCGGCGGTGGTGCTCAGGTCGGGATCGGTGAGGCGGGCGGAGAGGGCTTCGAGGATCTGCGAGTCGTCGAAGTCGTCGCTGTTCAGTGCGGCAAGGCCGTTGGTGGCGTAGTCGCGGATCTCGGGGGAGGGGTGCTGGGAGAGCACGATGAGGGTGGCCAGGCCCTCGGCGTGGCCGGGCGGCAGGACTGCGGACAGGGCGATTGGGTCGCGGACGGACTGCTCGCGGCCAGGTCTGCCGATGATGGCCAGGACCTCGGGGAGCGCGCGCGGATCGCCCTGCTGTCCCAGCGCGCTCAACACCGATTCCACGACACGGGGATCCTGCTCACGCTCGGCCAGCCGTTGCAGGGTTGGCAGCGTGCGCTCCAGATACGGCCGCGAATCGGCGGTGAAGCCGAACTGCGACAGCACATTGACCCCGAAATCCCTGGTCATCGGGTCAGACGAGGCACACAACTCGACCGCCGCCCTGAAGGTCTCATCGTCGTGCCGGTTCTGCACCGAATGCACGGCCGCCCACCACGTCTCCCCATCCGCGTCCCGATCCCGGTACGGCAAGGCCCGCGCGACCAACTCGGCGACCGGAGTCCGGATGCCCAGCGCATCCTCCAGAATCGTGGCCACCGCGGCATGCCCTCGCTGCATGGCCAATCGTGTCCCGTTGGCCTCCACCTCTACCAACTCGGTCCCATCGGCAGCGTGCGACCGGCTGACCACAAGGATCACGCCACGCGAATCGCTCTCGCCCCGAGCGCGCTCACCGTGAATGTGCTCACCTTGATCGCCCTTACCCTGAACGCGCTCACCGTGAATGCGCCCGCGCTGAACACGCTCACCTTGAGCGCCCTCACGCTGCACGCGCTCAGCCGGAGCACCTTCACTGACACCGATCTTGCTGGATTCGTTCCGGGTCTCGCTGGACGTGGAGCCCGTGTCGATCTGGGAGGTCAGTAGGGCCTCGATGTCGGCTTCTGATAGCTCTAGGGCGATTTCCAGGGCTCTGGCTCCGCTTTCGTCTGGTTTGGCGGGGTCGGCGCCGTGTTCGAGGAGGGACCAGACGATGCCGTACGCACCGAATCGGGCGGCGGCGGTGAGGGGGGTGTGCGGGCAGCCCGCGTCGGGGGTGGCGCCGCCGTCCAGCAGGACGTCGGCGGTGGCCAGATGGCCGAGACTCGCGGCCCAGAGCAGCGCCGTCCAGCCGCCGTCCTCGGCAGTGTCCGGGTTCGCGCCGCCGTCCAGCAGGGCGCGGACGGCTTCGTCGTGGTCCCAGCAGGCGGCGGCGCACAGCGGGAGGCCCTCGTCCTCGCCGTGACTGGGCAGGTCGGGATCCGCGCCATATTCCAGCAGCAGGCGGATCATCTCGCCGTTGCCGTGCACGGCCGCTTCGTAGAGCGGGGTCGTGCCGCGGGCCGGGTTCAGGTCCATGCCCGGACGGAGGAGCTCGCGCGCCCGTTCCAGGTCGTCCTCCGCCACCGCGGCCATCAGCTCACTGCCTGTCACCATTCCATCGTCACACAGTCGCGAACCTCCTCAGGCCACGGGCGGGGTGACGCCGGAATCGTCCCTGCGGAGGATCGAGAGAGGGACGCCGGGAGGCTAGATTCGAGGGTATGAACGAGCCAGGCGGAATGCGCGCGTCGGACGCGGAGCGCGAAGCCGTTGTCGAGCGGCTGCGGGACGCGTCGGTGGAGGGGCGGCTGACGCTCGCCGAGCTGACCGAACGCACCGAGGCGGCCTATCTCGCCCAGACGCACGCCGAACTGGCGCAGATCACCGCGGACCTTCCCGCTGGCATGGACCGGCCCGCTCCCGCCTTTCCGGCCGTGTCCAGGTCGAAGGGCAAGGCCAGGAAGTGGTTCGTCGCCGTCATGGGCGACACCAAGCGTCGCGGCAAGTGGCGGATCGATCAGGAGATCGGGGTCGTCTGCGTGATGGGCGACGTCGTGCTCGATCTGCGTGAGGCCGAGGTCAGGACCAACGAGGTCGACATCGTCGCCACCAGCGTGATGGGCGACATCAAGATCATCGTCCCGGACGGGGTGGACGTCGAGCTCAGCGGCATGTCCATCATGGGCGACAAGAAGGTCAAGGTCGTCGAAGCGCCTCCCGGCCAGAACGTCCCCGTCGTCCGCGTCCGCGGCTACGCCATCATGGGCGACATCAAGATCATCGGAGACTCCCGGGCCGAGCCCATCAAACGCACCTGGGCCGCCTGGAGCGAATGGTGGCTGGACCGCCGCCGCCAGGCCGACGACGAACTCGGCAACCCCGCCCACGGCGCCCTCCGCGACGCCCACGCCGCCTGGCGCCAACTCCACCGCGGCACACCCCCACCCCCCTCCCCACCCCCAC
>NZ_BLAE01000043.1:93137-97885 GCF_009687865.1 Acrocarpospora macrocephala | reverse complement strand
CGGAAAGCCTCGGCGACCTCTACGCCCACACCTGCCACCCGCGCGAGGCCGAATCCCACTACCGTCACGCGCTGGAGATCCGCCGCCGTCTGGGCGACCGGTTCGGCCAGGCCCGCTCCCTCAACGCGCTCGGCCAGCTCTGCCTGCGCCGACGCCACCTGCGGGAGGCGTGCGCGCACTTTGAGGACAGCTCGCTCATCTTCGCCGAACTCGACGACACGGCCCACTGGCTGGCCGTCACCGGCACCAACGAAGCCGAAGCACTGATCGAACTGGACCAGGCGGCGCAGGCGGTCCAGATTCTCAGCGAAACCGTGGACGTCTTCGACTATTTCCACGACCGGCATTCGCAAGGGAACGCGCTGTTCCTGCTGGCCCGCGCCCGGCGGGCGCACGGAGACCTGATCAGCGCCCGCGCCGCCATCGACGCCGCCCTGGCCCTCGCCACGACCGCCGCCACCCTCGGCAATCCGATCTGGCGGGGCTCCTGGCTGGTGGAGTTCGGCCAGGTGCAGCGCGCGGCCGGGCAGATCGCCGAGGCGCAGCAGGCCTACCACCGCGCCGCCGACCTTCATCATGAGTTCGGCGAGCGCGGCGGCGAAGCCCTGGCCCTGGCCGCGGCCGCGGAGATCCATCGGGAGCAGGGCCGCGCGGAGGAGGCGCTCACCCTGCACCGCGCCGCCGAAGCCGTCCACCGCGACCTGGGCGACCGCTGGCATCAGGCCCTGAGCCTGGTCGGGATGGGCAAGGCCCTGGCCTCGATGCAACACCTCCCGCAGGCCCGCGCGCAGTGGGAACTCGCGCTGGCCGCGCTGACCGATTTCACCGATCCCCCAGCGGCGAAACTATTTCGAGAGATCCAGGTCACCCTCACCTACCTACAAGGCCGATGAACGCCCGCCCCCGGAAATCCGACCATCAGGATTCTTCTCTTGTACCGCCGTCCGGTGACCGGGGCCGTAGTTCTGGCTGCGGATTGCGGTCGATTCGGGTCCTCTTGCCCGGTTCCGCCGTTGACGCATGAGTCGGTGGTTCGCGCCTCACCTGCGGTTCTAAGACGTGGGAGGGCTGTGCCCGAGTTGAACGCCTGGCTGACAGGAGGCCCGACCACTCCCAGGGCGATCGAAGTCACGCTCACCTGCCTTCGCGACCGTTGAACGGTCCGCCCAGCGGAAGTCAATGGTGTCGCGCCTCAACCACATGAGTCCCGCTGGGGGCGGGAGTAGCAGATGACCGATAAAGGCAAATCCCTCCCGGGCGGCCAGGACTGGGTGAGGGAAACCGGCAGAGGTCCGGGACGCCCGCCGTGCGGCCCGGCCGAGGGGGATGAAGACCCGCTGTACGTGCGGAACGCCAACGACATCGAGAGTAGATCCGTCAGAGGACCTGGTTGCCGGGGATCGGGTCGGCAGAGGGTTGGCTCCGCGTCTCGTTGACGACCGCGCGGAAGGTGCATGAGGCGTTGCGGATGTGAGAGTTGGCGCACACGGTGGCGAGGGCTGGCACGTTCGTCGGGCCGGAGGGCACCACACCAGCCCTTGCTGTGATGCCGGCGTATCTGGTGATCGCCGATGAGCCGACCACGCGGATCCGGGCCGGTGGCCTTCCGGCGGGCGGCCAGATCCCGAGCGGGGGGCTGCTAGCCCGGCGATTCCAGACCAACCTGGTCACGGCAGGGCAAGCCACAGCAGCCCAGTGGGACAAGGACTGGGTGTTCACCGTGGCCGAACACGACTTCCAGCTCATGCAGCAGGGCTATACCAGCAGGGACCATCCCCGCGAGCGCGGAGAGCACCAGCTGACCCTGTCGGTTACGGGCGGGGCGACGGGACCATCCCCGCGTGCGCGGGGAGCACGGCCAGCACCCGGCTGCGGAGTGGCAGACCCAGGGACCATCCCCGCGTGCGCGGGGAGCACTTGACCCGGCCGCGCAGGTCCACCGGGAAGCCGGGACCATCCCCGCGTGCGCGGGGAGCACGCGGACACGTGCAGCTCTCCCCGTCTATCGCGGGGACCATCCCCGCGTGCGCGGGGAGCACAGGGCATGCCCGCGCCAGAGGGCTATCAGCTCGGGACCATCCCCGCGTGCGCGGGGAGCACGAGCCGGTGTTGAGTCCGGTCCCGGCGTCCCTGGGACCATCCCCGCGTGCGCGGGGAGCACGTCGCCCTCCTGCCGGGCGCGTCGTAGGCGTCGGGACCATCCCCGCGTGCGCGGGGAGCACGTATCAGCAGGGTCGCACGGGCCGCGTTCAAGGGGACCATCCCCGCGTGCGCGGGGAGCACTGGACCGGCAACACCGACGTGCGCCAGATGGAGGGACCATCCCCGCGTGCGCGGGGAGCACACTCGCTGACCTGTGCGGATGCTGGTCGAGAGTGCTCGTTTTGAGCACTTTCGCGAATTCGGACAATATGGACACGTATTGCAATGGCACAAGATACGCCTTACCAGAGGCGCAGTGGGACTGACGAGCTGGTGAGCTCTGTGGATCAGTGAGTTACATCAGCGTTGTCCGTAGCGGCGGCGTTGGGAAGCCTTGCTCCAGCCGCTGGGGGCGGGAGCTGGGGATAACGCTGGCTTGGGTTTGGGGCGGCGGATCAGGATGAGGCCTTCGTGGTCGATCGGGTGCCACTTGTGGTCGTATGTCTCGAAGGTGAAGCCTTGTTCATTGTCGGTGCTATAGGCGAGTAGGGCTCGTCCGGTGTCCGCGTATCGCTGGACTTCCATCCATAGTGCTTCTCGAATTCGTGCTGAGGGTCCTCCGATGAAGACGCCTGGGGAGATTTCCATCAGCCAGCGCGTCAGGAAGCCACGAAGTCCTGCTGGGCAGCGGGTCAGCACGATGATTGTCACCAGTCGACCTCATGTACGTAATCTTCGCCATAGTTGCGGCCGGACTCGACTTCGGTGCCGTGGTCGCTCTGAAGGGTGACACGGTCGACGTCATTTTCGAGAGAGTCGACAGCGGGGCCGGTTGGCAGGAGAAGACGCTTGATGTCATTCACGCAGCGTTTCAACAGGCCAGCCTTGTTCACATGGTCCCGGATCGCTCGGCGGGTCCGTGAACCAACGTCCTCGGGGTTGTCTGCTGCCACGTCGAAGGCGATAGGGAGTGCGATCTCGGTTTTGTAGAGATCGGCGATGTCGAGGACGAACGCCAGTTCGTGACCCGAGTGAATGAAACCGAGGCCAGGGGCGCAGCCAAGCGCGGCGACCGTTGTCTGGGCGATGCCGTACATGCACTGGGCGGCCGCGGTGACTGCTTGGTTCGCAGCGTCGCCGGAGTCGAAAGCGCCGGGTACGTAGGTTCTGCCATTCCAGGGGATACCGACCCTTGCGGCCTGCGCGCGGTAGAAGTCCTTGACTCTCCGGCCTTCTCGGCCGAGAAGTTCGTGCCGGGTGAGCCCGTTGGGGTCCTCGTCGGGGAATCTCATCCGGTACATTTCGCGGGCGACTTCCAGCCGGGTACGCCGGTTGGCCCACCGGGTCGCCTGCGCTTCGACCAGAGCTGAGGAGCGATTGAGCGATCGGCCGCCTGAATAGAAGCGCACGCCCTGCTCCCCGATCCACACCACCCCCGCTCCGCTGTCGCCGAGAACGCTCATCGCCTGGTGGGTCACTCGAGTGCCGGGGCCGAGCAGCAGCGTTCCGATGGTGGCGGAGGGGATGTGAGTGATGCCATCGGCATCTTCCGCCGTGATGGCATTGTCTTCGCGGTGGATGACGCAACGCTCCAGGTAGACGAACGAAATCCGGTCTCCCATCCGCGTGAGATCACGGGGAGAAGACGCGCCGCGCTGTCCGACAGTGGTCATGCCGCTACGCCCCTGCCAGCGTCATCAGACCACAGCCATAGGCTTTCGCCCTGCCCAGCCCGTGGGTAAGAGTGCGTCGGAGCGCATCGGGATCAGTCACTTCTAGCCGGCCGTCGAAAGTGACGGTGACCAGCGTCACCGGTTTATCCTTCCCGCCCTTCTTGAAGGCGAGCTGGCGACGATCGCGGACGGTCAGCTCATGCTGATCCTCGGGGATCACACGCTGTTCCACCGGCTTTTCTACAACTCTGAATCCCGCGTTCTCCTGGTGCTTCAGAAGCCAGCCCAGCTGATGACGCGGACCGACGTGCGCGGTGACCTTGGTGGGTTCCTGATCGCTACGGCGGATATTGTGAACGGGATTCGCGGTAAGCCGGAACGTCCACTGGTCGCCCACCGCCAAGCGGGACAGAAAAGGCCCGTAGGCGTAAGTTTGCCACCGCCCGGTCTGAGGCCATCCGGCCTGTTCGACGATGTGGGTGAGATCGGGCTCGGCTGGACTGACGACAAAGAGGTAGGTCTCGGCCTGGTTGTTTCGATCGATTCGCCAGAGCACCCTTGGCCCCTCACCATCGGGTGACGGCGGGACCTCGGCGAACGAGGACATCACTGCGGCGTGAAGCATTTGGGGAGATGAAAGCAGCCGACGAGCACCGACTCGCGCGGTGTTCATGCGAAATCGGGTCAAGTACATCATGCGCCTCCCAGCACTGATGTCGGGTCATGCTCGGGACGGACGACATGAGGCCGCCCGGCGGGATTCGGCACCTGAACCCTTGTTCGCCGCACCCCGCGTAGCGCGTACATGCGGTGCAGCGGATTGAAGCTGATCGGCTGATCGCGCAAAGTGTCGGAGGGTTCGTCAGTGGACGTGGCTTCGAGGAGGATCTCCAACTCGATGTGGGGCTTTCTGTGCTCGCGTTGGTGCCATCG
>NZ_BLAE01000043.1:0-92811 GCF_009687865.1 Acrocarpospora macrocephala | reverse complement strand
CGCGAGGCCCGCCACTCTTCCTGACGAAGAGCTTCTTCAAGTGTCCGATCGTGGTGGACACCCAGATCGATCGGGCGGGTGGGTGGGCAGGAACGTCGTCCCAGGTAGGGAAGAAAGGTTGGCCTACGGAGCGCCTGGTGCAATTGTTCGATGAGGTCCTTCTCGCCTTCGACCGCCGCTACGAAAACGGCGTCGGCCAGGTAGAAACGCTCCGAGACGGGCATCGCGTCCCCGCTGACGAACCGGTGCGCGGTGTGGAAATCGCGAAGCAGGGTGCCACGCTGATCGACGCGTACGCCGAAGAGAAGACCGGAGAGATCAGAGATATCGTCAGACCGTAGCCGCCCCAGCGCCGCAGCCAGCAATCCGACCACTGCGCTTTTGGTGGGTGCAGATTCCGTGGTCCTCCGGGCGAAGCGCGAGGAAGCTCCCCAGGACTGTAAAGGCCCAGCGAGCTGCATAAGCAGAACGCTCATGCCCCACCCTGCCGCCGGACGATCTCCGCGCCGATCGAAGCCACCATTTCCCCGAGCGGCAGTTCACGACCAAGGTCGGAGAGCGCTTCGGTGTTCTTTCCGACTCTCAGCACCCACGTCGGGGTGTCTTCGGGCATTCCATACGCCGTCTCGACTTCGGGGATGTAGGCGGCCAGCAGCTCGGACGCTTGGCGCAGGTGCCCGCCGATCTCCGGTTCAACGCGGCAGGGTTCCTCGAACGCCGCCACGAAATTGATAGGCCGTGCCGAGCGCACCTTGATCACCACCGCGTCGGGGAGCGTATGGTTAGCGAAAGTGTTGAGCTTTCCGGTGGGGAGCGAGGTAAGGAAGCATTCGACGAACGCTTCCGTCGCTCGGCGGAGGGGCTCGGTTAGCGGTTCGTCTTCTTGTAGCCCCTTGCCGAGGTTCTTGCGGAGCAGATCGATGTCGACGGCCGCGTACCGGTAGAGGGTGGCGGAGTTGAACTCAACGGTGCCGATCATGCCCGCGCCTAGATCGTCGTCCTCCCGGATCTTGTAGTCGTCCACCGCCGTGTAGTAGTCGGATTCGTTGTCCACCTGGTGCACGCTGATGGCATGCGCGACCTGTGCCGCCGCGTCGACGTTGATGTCGGCATCGTCGGCCACCATGCGCCCGAACAAGGCGATATCGATCGAGTGGCGACTGCTGGCGATTTGCCTGGCGCGATCCTTGGTCGCCTTGTCCTTGAAGAAGTCCTTGCCGGCGCCATGTCCCTTGACGGCGAGCTCGGCCAGGCCATCGAGCTGGCTGGCGCTGAGGAACATCAGATACTTGGATTCCGGCGCGGCTTCGGGGCCTTCTTTGCTCTTGGACTCCGCCTTTCGTTTTGGTACCTCGATTTTGGAACCTGTCGCCGTCTGAACGGCCTCGGCGGCCAGGGCCCACGCTTGGGCCTGCTCGATGGAGCCATCCCGCTCCAAGATTCGCTCAGCCAGAAGTTCGGCGACCCGCCTGGTACGGACACCCAACTCGCTGGGGTCCAGCGAGTCGTGGAACGCACGCCGTGTCGCTCGTTTCCACGCCTGACTGGAGACACGCGCGCGCCGTACCCCGCCGTACATGGCAGTCTTCGGGGTCCCCGTGTCATCACGGTTCAGACAGCTCGGCGGAACCGTCTGGAGCACGTGAACTTCAAGAATGGTCCGCGTCATCAGATGTCCTTGTCGGTAGGCGAGTCCTCGCCGGACGGAGTCTCGGCTTTGGAGGTGTCGGCTTGGTAGGCGTGGAAACTCAGACCCCAGTTCTGGCGCACCAGGAGCATTCCGCCCGGAATCTGGGCTTGGTAAAGCTGACGAGCCAGGAGCGCGTAGTCGAGTGGGATCGATTCCCGTCGCAACAGGGAGATGATCTCTCTGAGCCGATAGGCGAGCGCTTCCCGAGTGCTGGCGCTTCCTACTCGGACGAAGCGGCGCCGAATCGTGTCGTCAATGGAACCCTCCGGCATGAGGCGGCGCACCGCCTCGCCCAACTGGACTCCTGGGCGATGCATTCTCTGTTCGGACCGTGATTGCTGGTGCAGCGCATACAGGGTCACCGCGAGGAACAGCGCGGCTTCGGCTTTGATCGCGTCACTTTCCGACAAGGTCTGCTCGCTGTGCAGGCGTTCCGCGCCGAACATGCCCCATAGATCCGGCACATCCTGAGGCAGCTTGCCCGCACCGCGTCTGAGCTGGGCCAGAGCCGCGACGGCTCCGCTCTGGTCCTTCAGGTAACCCTGCTGGAGCTCGGTGACGTAACCTCCTGCGGCCTCGCCGACCAGGTCCCTTATCGGACGCCGAGCAGTTGGCATGGCTGAGGTCATGACGGTGCCTCCACGTTCTGCGACTCGCTTTCGACGTCTCGCCTGCCACGGGTCGGATTGTCTTCCACGGCCATGGGCAGGGCCTTCCGTAGACGGGCATGGAATGTCAGGTCAGCCCTCGCCGCGGTCAGCCACAGTTCGTGTCCTTTACGCGTTTCGATGAGGCGGCCTCTCCATGCGGCGTCTCCCGCTGATTTCACGAGTTCGGTTCCCAGCCGTTTGATGAGCTGCAGCGCCTGCTGCTGCCATGCCTTTCGCCGTTCCTCGGGGAGATCGCCGGAGCGGAGCCCGGCCAGCCAGTCTCGGAACGATCCATCGAGAGTCGCGAAGCCGAGCGCCCGGGCCGCGGTCTTGGGCGGTTCGCTTTCGGCGCCCGCCGCGCGGGCCAGGTCAGCGGCGAGGTCCCCTAGGACGGTCACCGCGTTCTCCGCATCGCTCACCCCGTCGATGGCGGCCTGGCCCAGGCCCCTGTCTCGGTCATGGAGCAGCACCACGGCGATGGCGATCTCGTCATCGACGATTTCGTCGATGACCGACTGCTGGGTGCCGTAGATCGCACCGTACAGTCGGGCGCGGATCGGGAAATCCGCTGGCAGCGGGCCTTCTACGGTTAGGCGCGCCACCCAATCGAGTATTCGAGGTCGCACGATTGCCGCAGCCTCATCGCGCTGGTCGGCACCCTGCGCGCGACCGGCGATCAACGCGCCCAGTCCACGCCATGCGCTTCGACTGGGGTCGTGTTCTCGCGGAAGGTAAACCTGGGCCAGGCCGAGTTTCTTCTCCTGCGCGGCACTTCGCCGCCAACCCGTCATCGGTTCGTGCTGATGCCTGTTGTGCGCCGCGAGCGGATCTCCGTAGGCGAGGATGACGCCGTACACACCTTGTGCGTCGTAGGCCAGGCGGATGCGGCGCGATTGCCAGGTATAGAGGTCGCGCATGCCCGCAGGGCGTTTGCTCAGTTCCAGTGGTGCCGCCTGACTCGGGCCTGGGCATGGGCGGCGCCAAGCGGGGCGGTCATTCTCGGAATCGATCCGCAGATTGTCTGTGTCGAAGGCGACGAGGTTGAGCAGAAGCGTCTCGCGCAGATCTTTGCCCTCCACGAGGACTCCACCAAGCGTGCCGGCCCATGCGACGCCTTGCGGATACACCTTGCCACCCTTGACCCGGGGGTCGCCGACCGCGCCGGTCTTGATGCCCGAGGTGTCGAACGCGTGTGCGTGCACGAGCCATCGGGCCGCTTCGGCGAAGCCCAGCCGTTGTGTGCCGCGGGCGCGCATCGTGAAGAACGGCGCGCCGTTGGGTACGTCGGCCACGATACGGTCCAGAGAGCTGACCTCACCTGTGGCCGTGTTCAGACCGGCAGTTTGAAAGAACGGCCTGGTCGGGTGAAGGAGGTCAAAACGATCGCTGCCATCCAGGTAGCCGGTGATGACGTCGGCAGGGAGCCCGTTCTCCCACAGTTCCTGCCAATCGTCGAGGTCACATGGGCCATCGATCGCGTCGTGCAGGATCGCCAGCAGGAGCCTCAGCAGCGCGAACTCCTGGGTAGGAATATCTCCTACCAGCCGCCGCAACTCTCCGGCCCGGGCGAAGACATCCTGGAGAGACAACTCGCCTTCTGCACCGCTCTTGTACTGCACCGGCAACCATGGCCGACGGGTCAAATCAAATGACTGTGGAGCCGGTTCACCCGGCATTGGACACCTCCAGTCCATTGGCAGGCGAGTAATGCAAGTCGAAGCCTGCCAGCCGGGTCCGACAATCTTCGTCGAGCATGAGAATCAGCTCCCCGGCCAGCCAGTGGCATTCCTTGGACTGCCATGCCGGGATGCACTCGGCCTCCAGCTCCTCGATCGCCCGATCGAGGGTCGCCGGGATCGAGAATTGATAGGGCAGGCGTAACCCGCAAGCAGCCACGATGCGCTGCAGCCCCGGTTCAGGCACTGCTTCCGTTGGCAGTTCTCGCCCGCCACGCCCTTTACTCAGCCAGGGCACCGTGGCCAACGTTCCATCCGGGTGACGCTGCACGACGAAGACTTCGAGGCCCTCTACTCCGTCGCGAACCTGTGCTCGCCCGGAGCGCGTGTCATCGGCATCTCCCACCCCGGCATCCACCCAGCCGATGAGCGCGCGCCCTGGCTTGCCGACATCTTTGATCTGGAAGTCGCGTGCCTTCTTGACCTGCTCTCGCTGATGAAGCTCCTGTTCATCAGATGCTCGAATCATCGCCTCCTGCCAGTCTTCGGGACCGACTGGGTCAGGCCCATACGCGCGTTGGACAAGAGGACTGATGTCTTGCGGTAACCGCACGACACGACCGGTCTCAGCGGTCCCCGCCAAATACGGCTCCAGCACAGCGGCAGATCGAAGCAGCGCATGCATCCGGTAGATGCGCCTGGAACCCTTGACAGGCTCAACCGGAGCCGCCGTCCAATCCGCACCCGTTATCAAGCACCGCGCCGTACGTAGACGATACGGACGGTCACATTGATCCTCGCCGCGCATATGCCGATGGAGCCGGCCCATCCGCTGCAGTAAAAGGTCAATAGGGCAGAGATCTGACACCAGGAGGTCAAAGTCGACATCGAGGGACTGCTCCGCCACTTGACTGGCCACCACGATGTGCAAGTCGGTAGGTCTGCGCCCCGCACATTTTTCCGGCGGCCCGAAGCGTGCGAGCAGATCGGCATCCTTGCCCGCTCGGTCCAAGTCGAGGAAACGGGCATGCGCCACAGTGACTCGATCGAAGCCGAACCGCTCACCCAAATACGTAGCGGTCTCCAGAACACGCCCAACGGTATTGCGAACGACCAGCGCGCATCCGCCCTCAACCAGCTCCTCGGCAAGCCGATTCCCCAGCTCGACAAGGTCATCGCTCAAACGCTCAAGGTTGATCTCCGCGCTCCGGCTCGAAGGCGCCACAGCCTCCGTTATGGGCAGACCACCCGGTTCGATTGATGTCAGCAGCGGGTAACCATCCGCCGTCTCCAAGTCGGCAAAAGCGGCGCTGTCCCCAGCAGCACCCGCATAAGCTTCGGCAAGTTCCCGCCGCCGTCCGGCCGGAAGCGTCGCCGACAGCACCACAACCGGAACGCGATACGCACCCAGCCAAGAAAGCACCCGGTCCAGGTACGAGTTCATGTACGTGTCGTAGGCATGCGCCTCGTCGATGATGACGACCTTGCCCGCAAGTGCGAGGTGTCGTAGCGCAAGATGACGGCTCTTCAAGCCCATGAACAAGAGTTGGTCGATGGTTCCCACCCCGAACGAGGCCAGCATCGCCTTCTTCTTGCCCCGAAGCCACTGATGCGCGACGAGCTCCGCGGAGGACACCCGGCGGTCGTCGCGCGGTCGCCACTGATCCCCATGCCCATCGGCTTCGATCCCTCGTGCCGCCCGTCGGCCGGCATGCACGAGACCGGTGTATTCCTCGTTGAGCGCCGCCTTGGAGTGGGCCAACAGCACAGAACGAGGCCCGCGGTCAGGCTCTGCATCCGGGATTCGGCGCAGCCAATCCAGCAGACGTGGAAACATCGCATTACCCGTGGCCATGGTCGGCAGAGCGACATAACAGCCCCCCGCTCCAGAACGTGCCGCGAATATCTCGGCGACGGCCAAGGCCGCCTCGGTCTTCCCTTCACCCATCGGAGCTTCGATCACCAATAGCCCAGGCTGCGCCATACCCCGTGCCACCTGAACCGCACGCTCCTGAATCGGACGGACACGCGCCCCCGGCGGCAACCGAAACCGAGAAGAGAAAAACTCGGCTGGTTCCTCACCTTGGTCCACCGCCTGCCACGGGTTCGGCAAATTCAAACCACGCCACGCTGCCGCTACTCGCTCCGCATCGCTCGCTTTCCTCCCTTCGGGAAAGTACGGAAACAAGTCCGGATTACTAGCAATCCAATCAGCGACAATGACCAGCCCGGTCAACAATACTTGCGCCTGCTGCGAAAGCTTGACCGCCTGCCAGTCAGCGAAGCGATCACCAACCTCGCAAACTTTCGCACAACGATCGAGAAGCTCCCCTTGTACGTCTCGCCACACTGACGCGCTATCAGAGGTGCGCAGTAATTCTGGACGGATGGCCAACTCGCGGATGTCGGCACTCGTCGGCGGAACTCCATGATGTCCACCAGCAATGATAACGAACTGCAGTGCGGCAGACCGAGTCCAGCCATGCCGATCGATCAGCCATTCCTGCAGGAGAACCTGCCCAGCCAAACCATGCGGAGCAATCCGACGATCGGGCAGTTGTTTATAGCCTGGCATCGTCAGACCAACTGCCCGCATCCCTTCGGCAAGTGATTCCACCTGGCACGCGAAGGCCGGCGTAGCCTTCCCAATATCATGCGTCATCGCCAACCAGACTACGAGCCGACGCGCATCGCCATTCCCGCCAGGAAGAACATCGGCAATCATTCGCCGCACTTGAAGGGGAACCCAATGATCCCAGAGTTGCCCCGCCACAGCACCACTGTCAGCAAGGTGCCGCCATAACGGCAGCCACCCATCGGCATCTCGATCGTGCTTGGCCCAGACCGTACGCGCGGAAGCCGAAATTCCATCAGCGAACCGACCGCGGACCGTGTCGTCGATCACAAAGAGCTATCTAAGACCTTCCACCTCGCTATGTTTGCGACAACTCCAACATCATTATCGAATCGAGACGAAGCGGGCAAATTATCCCTTCGGGTGGACTGTTAATTCGTAATGTCCGATATGTCCACAGCGTATGGTGCTCATCACCATAGTTCTTCCATGAACCGTCCGACGAGGGACCATCCCCGCGTGCGCGGGGAGCACTCTCGCGAAAAGGACCCCGACAGGCTGATGCAAGGACCATCCCCGCGTGCGCGGGGAGCACAGCTTTGGCCCGTGGGCGGGATTCAGCCACAGGGGACCATCCCCGCGTGCGCGGGGAGCACTGCGTGCACCGCGAGTCCGTGCACGCGGACAGGGGACCATCCCCGCGTGCGCGGGGAGCACAGGACGCCGACCTCTTCCCGCAGGCCCGCCGTGGGACCATCCCCGCGTGCGCGGGGAGCACCTGATCGGGATCGCTGGTGGCGACTACACCTGCGGACCATCCCCGCGTGCGCGGGGAGCACGCCAGCCTCCCGCGCTCCAGCCAGGGGACCCGCGGACCATCCCCGCGTGCGCGGGGAGCACAGCCGTGGGCATTTCTGCCCGAGCTGGCGGCCGGGACCATCCCCGCGTGCGCGGGGAGCACAGGCAGGATGCCGAGCCGATGAGATCCTGTGGGGGACCATCCCCGCGTGCGCGGGGAGCACAGGTCACGTACGTGGTCGTAGGAGTCCGGCTCGGGACCATCCCCGCGTGCGCGGGGAGCACAAGATTGGGTGCTCTCGGGGGACGCTCGCCAAGGGACCATCCCCGCGTGCGCGGGGAGCACGGGCTGTTCCTTCTGGCCTTTGATCGTCTTGGGGGACCATCCCCGCGTGCGCGGGGAGCACCAGGACGCGATGCAGTTCAAGGTAGTCGGCCTGGGACCATCCCCGCGTGCGCGGGGAGCACACTCGCTGACCTGCATGGTTAACCGTCAAGATGGTGCTTTTTGAGCACTTCTAAGGAATCGAACATTTCGGACATCATTGGTCATTGGTCATTGGTGGAACCTATCTTGGCTGCCCGGGTCCCAGGGCTCAGAGGATATCGATGGTCGCTGGCCTAGCGTGCGCCGGTGTTAAGGCTTGGTCGAAGCGGTCCTGGGTTCGCGGTGGTGCCAACCAGAGGAAGGTGCCTGGACTCGCTGGCGACCATCCGGATGATGTCATGGCCGTCGCCGGCGAGGATCGTAAGGGGTGATCGCCTGAGGTGGCTGGGCACCGCGCGTGCTTGCAGGGCGATCGCCGTGTTCGGGCGTCGCCTCCTATCGATCGATGATCTCTTGACGCCGCACGGCGATCGACGCCCCGCCGATCCATTGGCCTGCTGGGACGGGGAAGGTGTGCCTCCACCAGTTCCAGGAGCGGTACCGCGCTTGGGCGGGGTGAGCGGGCGGTGAGCCTGTTGTTCGAGGCAAGTTCGACCGTCCCGCCGGTTGAAGGTTTGCTGGTGATGCCAGCCCGGGCCGCCCGCTCACCGTTCTCGGTGTTCTCGGGCACCTCCGGCTCGAACCACGGCGGGTCGGATTGAACCGTACGGCCCGGCCGCGGTCCTTTCCTAGTGGCCCCAGCCGTCGGCGAGCTGATCGACCAGCTGCAGCCCGCATCGGTCGGGACTCGGCACATCCGTCCGCGCCCGCACGTGGGGTGTGCTGGTGGCCGATCCCTCATCGACCACATCGACGTTGATGACGCCATCCTCGATGGTGACCTCCACCCGCACCTGCCCGTTGGGGTTGCGGCCCGATTCCGAGTGCTGCGTGGCGTTGGCGGCCAGCTCGCTGACGAGCAATAGGACGATGTGGAGTTCTTTCGATGTCCAGTCCAGTCAACAGCTGCTGGACATACGTACGCGCTGCCGGACAGACGCCGTATTTCCGGAAGTGATGGCCCCAAGCAGGAGAGCTGGTGAATCGTCCAACGGCTTAGCGTTCGTCATCGATCAGGACCCTCGCTTCCACATCGAGGCCTCGGTGCTGTGCTTCGGAGTCGCGCGCAGATCCGCGCGGGATGCGCTTGAGCACGGGGCGGTCCGAACCGCTTCATGTTCGGCACGCGACCGCCAGGAGTTGCCGCCGTGGGTCCACTCTGACCGCGCCTTTCGAGGTGAGTGGCTCTGGGCGGCGAGCTGCGAAAACGATCTTATGGAGATCGAAAGGTGCGTTGGGTGCATCAGTGCCCGAAGCGAAACAATCCATCGTGGAGGAGTCAATGACTTCAACAAGCGCCGCGTGGGTCCGTACGCGACGACGGCCGCTGGCCATGCTCGCCGTGCTTGGCCTCGCCATCGCCGCCTTCCTGACCACGGGTTCCGCAGCGACCCGCATCGGGGCCCTGCCCCCGTGCGGTGCCGAGATGCCCATACCTGGACACCCAGGCGAGACGTACGAGGTTCTCTGCCCGGAACCGGTCGAACTGCCGGACGAGCCCACCTGGCCGGGGGAATTCGAGGAAGACCCAGGCCCAGGCTGGCCCAACATTCCCCCCTGCCAGTCCAACTGCGGGCCGGACCCGGTCGAGGTACCGGACCTGCCCCCGTGGCCGGGGGACGATGAATCCGGGCAGAACCTGAAGACTCCGACGTCAAAGGACACCGTGCCCCCTGTGACGAAGGGCGCCTAGCACGACCTCGGACAGAGGCTCGCCAGACTCTTTTCTTGATCGCTTCATACGGGGAGGGCCGCTCCTGGGATGCGCATGCATCTCCAAGAGCGGCCAAGGCGTCACGATTGGCCCGCCGTTGACACCCCGCGTGCGCGGGGAGCACGCGGGGATCGACCGGGGTGTGCTCGTCTGGCCGGGACCATCCCCGCAGGCGCGGGGATGGACCTCACTCCGGAACAGCAGGAACCAGGCCAACGGGGACGCTGAGCGTACGACGGCTTCTCCGAGCAGGATGGTCAGCACGCAGCGTGAGTCGGCAGTATCTCAACCGGCCTGGGGGTCGGCGGGTGGTTCATCGATCGGGAACAGGATCGGGCTGAGCAGGTATTGCGTGCGGTCCGGCGTGGGTGGGTTCGCCAGCCGGGGTGCGATCGCGTGGCGCAGTTGACTGATCATCTCCAGGAGCTCGTCTCGGCTGAGCCAGACGGCGTGCTGGCGGTAGCCCACGAGATCTGCCGCCGGGTCGGCGTGATCCCGGTCCAGGTAGGCGTTGAACTCGGCGAGCAGCGCGGTCATCGCCACGGCGAATCCGCGCCGGTGATCGTCCAGGGTCAATGACTCGATCATGGCGGTGTCGATCACCGCCCGATCTTGCCTTAGTTGGTAGTGACGCTCCATGGCACCACGTACTCGCCGCTCGTCGGTGACCTGGAGGATGCCTCCGGCGGAGAGCAGGTCGATGTGTCGGTAGACGGTGGCCTTTGAGACCTCGGGGATCCGGTCGCACAGCTGGGAAGTGGTCAGTGTTCGACCGCCGCGCATCGCGTGCACGATGCGTAGCCGTACCGGGTGTCCCAGAAGCTCCAACGGGTCCATCCCCCTACGATTGCACATTGTGCTACCTTTCTCAAAAAATGAGAAAGCAGGGGGCGGCAATGGGAGCCGATCCGGTAGAGACCGCCACGGCGGTCGTCGAGATGGCGCGGAATGGACGCTTCACAGACATCGAGAAGTTGTTCGCCCCGCCGCTGCGAGCGGTGGTGTCCGCTGAGACGCTGCAAGTCGCCTGGGAGAGTCAGATCTCCAGGATCGGGGCGATCTCCGCGGTCGGGATGCCGATCAGTGAACCGGCCCCCGGGAGCTGGGTGACCGCATCGGGGAAGGCAGGGCTGGTCAAGGTGAGCGTCCCGGTGACGTACGAACGCGGCGGGCTGACGGTGGTCATGTCGGTCGACGAGACCGGCCTGCTGCAGGGAATGCAGCTCGCGCCCGCGCTAACCGAGCAATGGACGCCGCCGCCGTACGCCCGCCGCAAGAAGTTCGACGAGCACGAGGTCACCGTTGGCTCCGGCGCGCTGGCCGTGCCCGGCACGCTCAGCCTGCCGCGCGGGCGCGGACCATGGCCCGGCGTGGTGCTGCTCAGCGGCGGCGGACCGTTCGACCGCGACGCCACGAGCGGCCCCAACAAGCCGCTCAAGGACCTGGCCTGGGGGCTGGCCAGTCGTGGCGTGGCGGTGCTGCGCTTCGACAAGGTGACCTGCGCGCACGCCGAGCAGGTGGCCGCAAGGCCCGACTTCACGATGAGCGAGGAGTACATCCCGCACGCCGTCGCCGCCATCCACCTGCTCCAGCGCCACCCGGCCGTCGATGCGGGGAGGGTGCATGTCGCAGGCCATAGCATGGGCGGCAAGGTCGCCCCGCGGGTCGTCGCCGCCGAGCCATCCGTGGCTGGCCTGGTGCTCCTGGCCGGTGATACCCAGCCCATGCATCACGCTGCTGTGCGCGTCGTCCGCCATCTCGCCACGGTCAATCCCGGCCCGGCCGCCCAGTCCGCCGTCGAGGCGATCACGCGACAGGCCGCACTCGTCGACAGCCCCCACTTGTCGGCCGCCACTCCCACCGCGGACCTGCCATTCGGCTATTCGGGAGCGTACTGGCTGGACCTGCGCGGCTACGACCCCGTGGCGACCGCAGCCGCGTTGGACAAGCCGATGCTCATCCTTCAGGGCGGCCGCGACTACCAGGTGACCGTCGAAGACGATCTGTCGCGGTGGCAGGCTGGCCTAGCCCACCGGCCGGATGTCACCATCCGCGTCTACGACGCCGACGACCACATGTTCTTCTCCGGCACAGGCCCGTCCACGCCCGCGGACTACGAGGCGCCCCAGCACGTCGATGCGGCCGTCATCACTGACGTCGCCGAGTGGCTGACACCAGACCAGGGGAAGATCGCTCGATTTGTTACCAGCGTCAAGCGCCTCAAGCACTGACAGCTGTCGTCGGGACCACCCCCGCGTGCGCAAGGGGCACGAAGGCCAGCGGGTCGCGTACTTGTCGCCCAGAGGACCATCCCCGCGTGCGCGGGGAGCACGGCTGGCACCGGGATCTACACCGCCGACGCGGTGGACCATCCCCGCGTGCGCGGGGAGCACGCATGGGCTAAGCCGGAGAACCTGTCACCCGCGGGACCATCCCCGCGTGCGCGGGGAGCACGGCCTTGGCGGCCGGGCGTGTGGCGCTCGACCGGGACCATCCCCGCGTGCGCGGGGAGCACACTCGCTGACCTGCACAGTTAGCCATTGAGGTGACGCATTTTGAGTACTTCCAAAGAAGCGGGCATTTCGCACATTCTTGGTCATCGGTGGAACATGCCTTGGCTGCCGGAACCCCAGGCTCGGAGAATATCGATGGCGCTGGCCTAACGTGCACCGGTGCTGCACGCATGTTGGAGGCGTGGCCCTGCACGGGGCCATGTGCACGGTCGTTAAAGGTGGGATCCGTGAAGGTGCACAGCAGGCTGCGGCATTGATCGCCAACCTTCCGGCGGCCCATCGCAGTAACCATGTGATAGAGACCGGACGTATGGTGCTGCGAGCCGTCCCCATGGACCACCGTGACCATCCGGCCGTAGGTGAACTGAACGAGGTCTTGACTACCGAGCCACGGAAACCCAGTGGGCCCTGATCTGTTCGACTGCGCAGGGACCATCTCTACGTGTGTGGGGGCCAGAGATCGCTCGGATGCGATGCGGGTGTGGGTCCAGGCTCAGTTCCATGTTTTGCGTTCTGCCTCCCAGGTACGCCCAGCAGCTTGACCCTCTACGACAGGGTCCACGAACGCGACGACAAGATCTGCCACGTCGGCGAAGTTCTGCGGGTGAGCGGCGCCGGCCGGGCCTTGTCGTCGTATCCAGGCCGAGTACGAGGATTGCCGTCGCACGGGTAGATCGCTGATTCGAGAACTCAGCGGTTCAAGAACCACGCCCCTGTGTTCGGCTGTGGCGCTGACCGCGGCGGTGATTTCGTCACCGTTCAAGTTATTGAGCGAGATCAACCGGTAGATGTCTGCGTAATCCCGGTCCCGAGTATTGAGAGCGCCCAGGGATACCGCCGTGACCGCTTTCTCGGCGATGACAGTGGCGAGCGGGTATCCGTACACCTGGAAGCTCCCACCGGCCAACTGCTGGGGATAGTCGATGAGTTGAGGTGCGGGTGTGATCGGATCACCGAAGCTGACATCCAGCTGGAGCTTCAACCGGGCGCGGGCGATGTTCGAGGCCATGGAGAGCCGGAGCCCGTGATACTCATCGTCTTGGCGTATGGGTACTGTCCTGAGCGAGGTCGGGTCAAAGGTCACACCATCCTCGACAACTGTTTCGGCTATCCGCGCTATCCGCCGGATGATCTCGGCGTCGTCGCCGGGAAAAGCACGACCAAGAATGTCGATGTCCCTCGTCATGCGGCGGGCGCCGAACTGGGCCAGAAGCAGGCCGCCCTTGAGGACGAAGTGCCGCCCACCGAGCGGTGAGGCAGCCAACCGGAAGAGGAACCGTTCGAGCACGTACTCGACCATGATCTCGTCAGTGGACCGGCCTTCGCGGCGGGCCAGGGCACGTAGGTCGTTGTATACCTGGCCGGCGACATTAGTACGGGGCGGGTTGGGCATCAGGCCAACACCGCCTCGACCGCTGGACGGATCACTGGCATCGCGTTCAGTCTTTCGGCCATATCTTGAAGTTCATTGACTGCGGAACCGCCGCGGGTGCGTAGATACCGGCCGAGCGCGGAGAGCGCCAAGCTCTCTCCGATCAGATGGCGATGCCGCATCGCGTCGACCACACTCCGAGGTGCGCTGTACACGGGAATCTTTTCTCCGGGGGCGGCTTGGAACTCTTCACAGCCGAGGTCGAAGGTGCTGGCCGCGTACTGGGACACCACAACAGGGGGATAGGAAATCGATGGGCGATGGCTACCGCGGGCCACAGCGATGTGGACAGCTGAAGGTATGTCGTCGATGAGCTCATGGAGTACCAGGGCCGACTCCCCACAGATGATCGCGCGGGGCGCCCGCGCGCACACGGCAAGCAGATCAAGGTGAGCGGTTTCGGGAGCGTCCGCTTGGCGGTAGACCCCTCGCGACAGTTCATCGAGCTTTCCACCCACTACCAGCAGGGCAAGGCCATGGGATGAGACCCCGGCACGACGCGCTTGGGCAGCGGTAAACGTGGGCGGCAAGGCCGCCAGCCGTACTTCGAACGTCCGATCCTCCTCTGCCTCCGTGTATCAAATCCTACCCATCAACCTAGCTGAGGGGTGGGATTTGATCCATCAAGAGGTGCGCTCTGTTGGATAAGAGAGGCCAGTGGCCGAACAGCGGGCTTATCACATCCTGTGCGGTTGAAGCGGTTTGCGGCGCTGTCGTCGCACCGCCCCGGCGATTCTGGGCGAAACGGGGAAAGGGACCCCCATGTGAGCGGGGAGCACGCACGTGCGCCAGAGCGGCAGCCTCCTCCGGGCGGACCACCCCCGCGTGCGGGGAGCACTGCGCCTGGATGACGTGCGCCAACGCGCATGCGGGACCATCCCCGCGTGCGCGGGGAGCACTACCTCTAATGGCATGTTGGATGTTCCCCAAAGGGACCATCCCCGCGTGCGCGGGGGAGCACAGCTGCTCGTCGATCCGCTTCGCGCCCATGACGGGACCATCCCCGCGTGCGCGGGGAGCACCATGTCCACCGTCTCGTGCTGGCGGCTGCGCGGGGACCATCCCCGCGTGCGCGGGGAGCACAAGTACGAGAAGACGGCGAAAGCTTTCGGCCAGGGACCATCCCCGCGTGCGCGGGGAGCACAACAGCGTGCGCGCTCAAAGGATGCGAACACAGTGTGCTAGCGGTCATCAGTTTCTCCTGATCCACGGACGGCGGGGTCTGGGTGCATGGTCACGTGACATGACGGCTGACGGCCATCTCACATCCCGGCACGTGGCCTCTCTCTACCGTGAGATGAGAGCCCACGACGACGATGGCGTGGGCCGACGAAGGAGGCACACGGCGCCGATCGCCCCAGCCATCACCGGTGCTCAACCACCGCAAGCGATCGTCACGGCCCTCATCACCACGGCGCCGGGGCTTTGTCCCTCCAGGCGGGCGGCCATCAGAGTTGACCGCTGGCCCGGAATCTGGTGTCCGCCTGGCAGGACCCACGCGACCGTGAGTCTGGGTTTCCTGATGACCGCTCTCAACAGTGGACCATCCCCGCGTGCGCGGGGAGCACATCGAGAAAGAGCTGGTCAGGCGCGGTGTGAAGGGACCATCCCCGCGTGCGCGGGGAGCACAATGCGCCTGCGGCGACGTCGTGTTCGTGGTCGGGACCATCCCCGCGTGCGCGGGGAGCACGGCCCAGTCAATTGGTGGATCGAGGAGTCCGGGGGACCATCCCCGCGTGCGCGGGGAGCACCTGCTTTCACGTGCGCACCCTGCCTCATGGCTGGGACCATCCCCGCGGGCGCGGGGAGCACCAGTCCCCGGACTCGCACACGATCGCCACCAGGACCATCCCCGCGTGCGCGGGGAGCACGAAGTGAGTCGGCTCACAATTCGGCCAAAGAGGGGACCATCCCCGCGTGCGCGGGGAGCACTTGAGCGCGGCGTTCTTCGCCTTCAGCTGGTCGGGACCATCCCCGCGTGCGCGGGGAGCATGTGATCGCGCTGCTCGCAGGAGGCGCGGGATCGGGACCATCCCCGCGTGCGCGGGGAGCACCACAACATTTGGTCCCACCACGGCCGCGAGCTGGGACCATCCCCGCGTGCGCGGGGAGCACCAACCCCGGGTACAGCAGGGCGTTGTTGGCCTGGGACCATCCCCGCGTGCGCGGGGAGCACCCCGCCTGAGGTGACCGCAATGGCGTGGATGAGGGACCATCCCCGCGTGCGCGGGGAGCACCGTAAATTCGAGGGAATCCAGGGCCGCGTCCAGGGACCATCCCCGCGTGCGCGGGGAGCACGCGAGCGGCATGCTAGGTGCCCCCGTCGGGATGGGGACCATCCCCGCGTGCGCGGGGAGCACATCATCGGCAAGGAGCCGATGGACTTGGCCAAGGGACCATCCCCGCGTGCGCGGGGAGCACGCCTCCATAGGCTTTACGACACGCCGCGCTCTGGGACCATCCCCGCGTGCGCGGGGAGCACCGGATGACGGCCGGTCCGTTCGACGAGCCGGTGGGACCATCCCCGCGTGCGCGGGGAGCACGTACAAGGGAGACGACGTGGTGATGGCGGATGGGGACCATCCCCGCGTGCGCGGGGAGCACGCCCCGTCCGGTGCGCCCGATCACCGCCTCATGGACCATCCCCGCGTGCGCGGGGAGCACGTGGCCTGGCGTGTAGTGACAAGCTGGTGACAGGGACCATCCCCGCGTGCGCGGGGAGCACAGCAGGACCCCGATGACCTGCCCCCGCTCAGAAGGACCATCCCCGCGTGCGCGGGGAGCACTCCATGAGCGGTCGGAGCGCGGCGAGCGGGGCGGGACCATCCCCGCGTGCGCGGGGAGCACGAGGTTTTCGCCGGTCATCCAGTCGAGCATCCGGGACCATCCCCGCGTGCGCGGGGAGCACACCTCAGGAATCCCGTCTCCGATCATCCACGTCGGACCATCCCCGCGTGCGCGGGGAGCACCGGGCCGACGTGAAACACCACCCGCCACGCCCGGGACCATCCCCGCGTGCGCGGGGAGCACGCCGCCTACGTGAACCGGCGCCCGTTCGTGTGGGGACCATCCCCGCGTGCGCGGGGAGCACGCCGCAATCGAAACCAGGTACGCCGGCTGCCGGGGACCATCCCCGCGTGCGCGGGGAGCACGCGCCGTGAGCGTCCTCATCCACCCAATCGACCGGACCATCCCCGCGTGCGCGGGGAGCACCCGCGTTCGCCAACCGGGCCCGCAGCCGGGCGTGGACCATCCCCGCGTGCGCGGGGAGCACCGTCGGGGGCTCCGTGGCGATCAGCTCGGCCAGGGACCATCCCCGCGTGCGCGGGGAGCACACACGCCGACCGGTAGCGGGCCGATCTTCTTGGGGACCATCCCCGCGTGCGCGGGGAGCACACTCGCTGACCTGCACGGTTAATCGTCAAGATGGCGCATTTTGAGCACTTCCAAAGAATCGGACATCTCGCACATCATTGGTCATTGGTGGAACTGATCTTGGTTGCCGGGTCCCAGGCTCAGAGGATATCGATGGTCGCTGGCCCAGCGTGCGCCGGCGTTGCCGCATGTTGGGAGCGGTTGGTCGGTTCCAGGTGGTTCAGATCAGGCTTGGCGGTCCTGGGTTCAGGGTGGTGTCGACCCGAGGAAGGCGCCTGGACTCGCTGGTGACCAACCGGATGACGTCGTGGCCGTCGCGGCCGAGGGTCGTAGGGGGTATCGCCTGAGGTGGCTGGGCACCGCGCGTGCTTGCAGGGTGTTTCGGGCGTGGCTCCTCGGCGCGGGGCGTATCGAGGATACGAGGCAACGTCTGGACAGCGAGGGTCGGACACCATTTCTGGGCAGGACGATCGAGGCCAGTCGGCCTTAGCGCGGCGGCGCAGGTGAAGGCAGTGCTGTTCCTTCCTGTGTCACCCGCGAATTTCCTCGCTATTCCGCGATCACCCAGGCGAATGATCTGGAAATCGCTGTCCCCAGGGAGAAAGGCATCCAGGCCGCCGGTTGTCATAGTGGCGGAAGGCCATCAGGCGATCAGCCATCGACGATCTTCGAGGATCGGGGCGAGGGTGCCATCCGGGCCGGCCGGATGGGCGGAAGGAGGCGTTCGGTCTCGGGCAGACGGTGGGGGTCTATGTCTGTTCGGCGTGGATTCGGTGTCGGGCCGCCGGGTCTTTCCGGCTTTGGGAAGTTGACACTTCGGGAGGTGATCGGCGGGGATGAGTGGTGGACCGAGCGAGGTGTCCGGCGGAGGCCAGGTGCTGATGGGGGAGGCGTAGACGCCTCCATTGGAGGAGTTCTCGTAGGCCTAGCCCCGGCCGAGGAGCCGGGCCAGGATCGCCTGGGCGGTGTACCGGGAGACGCCGTAGTCCTTCATGAGCTGCCGCTGCGAGGCGACGCGCGTGCGCGGGGGGATCTCCCCGCCACGGATTTTCGCGACCAGCTGGGTGCAGATCTCGGTGATCCGATCCTGCACGTGCGCCCGTTGGAGCGCAGGCGTGTCATCAGGGGTGCCGATCAGGTAGCTGCGGCCCGGCATCAGCCGGACCAGCCGCCGGTCCCGCAGCTCACGCTGGATGAAGCGTGCGGCGGAGCCGGGAATGGCATAGGTGTCCACCAGTTCGGGAATGCTCGGGAGCCGCGCCCCTTCCGCCAACTCGCCCGACGCGATCTGTTCGGCCAACCGGTCGATGATCTCTTGACGGCGTACGGCGATCGGCGCTCCGCGTGCTCGTTTGGCCTGCGCGGATGGGGTAGGCGTGCCTCCGCCGGTTCCAAGGGCGGTCACGTGAGTGGGCGGGGTGAGCGGGTGCGGGAGCCCTCCGTTCGAGGCGAGTTCGGCGGTCCCGTCGGTCGAAGGCTCGCCGGTGATGCCAGTCCGGGTCGGCCGCTTTCTGCTCCTGGGGTTCTCGGGTACCTCCGGCTCGGGCCGCGGCGGGTCGGATTGGAACCAGACCACCCGGCCGCCGTCCACTTCGTGGTGGCCCCAGTCGTCGGCGAGCCGATCGACCAGCTGTAGCCCGTACCCGTCGGTACCTGGCACGTTCGTCTGCGCTCGTATGTGCGGTGTGCTGGTGGCCGATCCCTCATCAGTCACATCGACGTTGATGACGCCGTTCTCGATGGTGACCTCCACCCTCACCCGCCCGTTAGGGTTGCGGCCCGAATCCGAGTGGCGGATCGAGTTGGCGGTCAGCTCGGTAACGAGCAATAACACGATATGGAGCCGTTCGATGTCCAACCCGCTTAACAACTGTTGGACATAGGTACGCGCTGCGGGGACGGACCCGGAATTTCCAGGAAGGTCGATTGCCCCAAGCAGGAGGGCTGGTGACCGTCCAATGGCGTTGGCCTTCGTCATTGGTCAGGACCTCGGTTCCACAGTCGAGGTCCCGATGCCGTACAGGGTCGCGACGTCGCCTGGCGCGTCCTCGCCGGTGACCGCTGAACGGCCGCCCGTCACCTGCATGGAGAAGTTCCCCATCTCAGCGGCGGCCTTCTTCTGGGTGAGTTCCAGCACCAGGCCGACCGAGACCCGCGCCGCGTCGGGGCTGTTCAGCCCATGGACCGGGGCGGATTGAAGGTCCCTTGAAGTAGCGTGGTTGTACATCGAGAGGTCTCCTAGCTGATCGATGGTTGACCCTGGCCGGGGTGCGATCCCGCCAGGGTCTTTTCGTGGCCCGTCCGTCGAAGCGCACCGAGGCGCCTGAGTGTGCTTCCGCATCCGGCAGCTAGTAAGAAAGGTAAGTTGTGTTCTAGTACACCGTCAACTGATACGCATCTCTAGGCCCCTCCTTTCTTGCCAGCTCGCGACATGGACTACCCTGGTGGGGCACGGTGTACTAGAACGCACGACTGACCGATTCGAGGAGGGCAGCATGCCACCGAAGATCCAGCGACAGGAGCCGATATACGTGCAGGTCATCAATCACATCCGGGGAGAGATCCAGTCAGGCGCAATCAAGGACGGCCAAGCCATCCCCTCCGCGCGCCAGATCGCCAAGGACTGGGGGATCGCGCTTGCCACGGCTACCAAGGTCCTTGCTGGCCTGCGGTCTGAGGGGCTGGTGAAGGCAGTCCCTGGCATCGGGACCGTCGTGAGCACGATCCAGAGCCAACACACCGCGCCGAAGGATCGCTTCCGATCTATGCGCCGTACCGGGCGGATCTATCCGGCGAACGAGGCAGCACGAATCACGTCGGCCGAACTTGTGACGGCATCCGAACAAGTTGCCAACGCTCTTGGTGTGATCACCGGGGGACCCGTCATCCGTCGCCATCGCGTCACCTTGAACACAGACACAGAGACGCCGGTATCTGCGTCTGTGTCATGGTTCGATGGAGCTCTGGTCGAGGCTGCACCCAAGCTCCTTCATTTGGGGCGGCTTATCCAGGGGACGCCCGGCTATATCCAAGAGCAAACAGGGCGGATCGCGGTCTCGGGTCGTGACCAGCTTTGCGCGGACGCGGCTACGGAGCAGGATTCTGCCGATCTGGGTATCCCAGCTGGAACGCCGGTCCTCCGAGGGCGCAATTGGTTGTACGACCAAGACGGCGGGGTCATTGAATATGGCGAGTACGTAACCATTGGCGAACGCTGGTCCTCATATGAATACGCACTAACGGAAGAGGTGGCACATTGAAGCTGATTCACTCTGGGAAAGTCCGCGATGTCTACGAGGATGACGGCGACGTCATCCTCGTAGCATCAGACCGCGTGTCGGTGTACGACGTAATTCTCCCCACACCAATTCCAGACAAGGGAAAGATACTGACTCAGCTCTCGCTCTGGTGGTTCGAGCAGCTGGCAGACCTAGTTCCAAACCACGTCATTTCGGCGAATGACGTGCCTGATGAGTTCAAAGGCCGCGCCATTCGGTGTCGACGCTTGAACATGGTCCAGATCGAATGCATTGCCCGGGGCTACCTTGCCGGTCTTGGCCTGCAGGAATACGAACGGGACGGTTCTATATCAGGCGTTCCGCTTCCAGCTGGCTTGGTTGAAGGTTCACGACTTCCCGAACCAGTTTTCACTCCGACCACGAAAGCCAGTATTGGCGCACACGATGAGTTCGTTACCTTCGGTGACGTCATAGCACAGGAGGGTACGGCTACGGCCGAAGAACTTCGTCGGATCACGCTTGGCATCTATAAGCGCGGGGCCGAAATAGCCCTTGCGCGCGGCATCATTATCGCAGATACGAAGCTTGAGTTCGGGCGCGATCCAGATGGCAATCTGGTGCTCGGCGATGAAGTTCTAACTTCGGACTCCTCGCGATTCTGGCCGTTGGCCGAATGGGAACCTGGACGAACGCAATTTGCGTTCGACAAGCAGTTTGTTCGTGACTGGGCTGCCGGAACTGGATGGAACAAGAAAGCGCCTGCACCGGAAGTTCCCCAAAGGATCGTGGACGCGACCCGAGCCCGCTATATCGACGCTTACGAGCGTATTACGGGCAAAACCTGGTAGAGGAGAAACCTCATGAGCGATGAACGCCAGTACTACAACCCATATCATCTAATCGAGGAAGTAGCCGTACTTCTCCGTGAACGCGGGTTGGAGCCGTCCTTGACTGAAGGGCATCTTGGCGACGCGGCAGCAGGTGCAGGGCAACTTCTCCGGGCGTTGGCGGTTACGCCCGCTATGGACGTTGTGGAAACCTTGGACCGAACGCCGAAGCCATACCGATAAGCCCCCGGTCCGGCTGCCGTCAACCGTTCTAGATCTCCGCAACTGACCGGCTGGTACGAGCAGGGGACGACGGCCGACCAGCCCCGCGTGCGCGGCGGGACGCATCGGACCTCATCCAGGCATTTGCTGCGCTGGGACCATCCCCGACTGCGCGGGGAGCACAAGGTGGCGGCCGATGCGCTGGTGGCTTCGGAGGGACCATCCCCGCGTGCGCGGGGAGCACGTCACGACGCCGCCGTTCATGGCCACGCGAAGGGGACCATCCCCGCGTGCGCGGGGCGCACAATCACGTCCAGATCCCCACCAGCCCTGGTGTGGGACCATCCCCGCGTGCGTGGGGAGCACGACGGTTCAGCCTGTGGGTTGATCGCGGTCACGGGACCATCCCCGCGTGCGCGGGGCGCACACGGTGAGGGTGAATTCCCCCGGCGGCTCGGTGGGACCATCCCCGCGTGCGCGGGGAGCACGGCATGCCCGCACTTCGTTACTCATGGTAGGGACCATCCCCGCGTGCGTGGGGTTCCGACGTCACGCCTACGACCAGTGGAAACTCGTACACCACCCCCGTGGACGCAACCCCCACGCCACCGCACCCATCGCTGGAAAAGGAGCATGCTCAGTAGGTGGGGCTGTGCGCGCGCTGGCTGAGCATCAAGTACGTGGCAAGGGATCGCTCTCAGACGCGGGACCCTCTGTTCTCCACCCACCGCGCGGTGGCTTCATTGGATGCTCGGAGGTGTGCTGTCATCAGCTTTCGCGCAAGGCGCGCGTTGTGGCCGATGATCGCGGCGGCGATGCCTTCGTGTTGCTCGAGATTGCGGCGCAGCAGGCGCGCGTTGCCGGCGTACGCGGCGTAAGACAGATTGTGCGGAAGGCGTCGCCTGAGCTCGGCGATGGTCAGCTCAAGCTGGTGATTTCCGGAGGCTTCAACAATGACGGAATGGAAAGCGTGGTTTGACTCCGCCCATTGTTGCGCCTGACGCTGCTGGTCCTCCTCAGTGCCGTCGAACTGCTGGATCAGTTCTCCGAATCCCTGCCATGCCTCCTGCATCCGCTTCAGCTGGGCATCGTTGATCCGCTCGGTCGCAAGCTCGGCCGCGTAGCCCTCCAGCTCCGCGCGGACCGCGCCGATCTCCCGGATGTCCTTTCCTGAGTGCCCGTTGACCCTGGCACCTCGATGGAGATCGATCGTCACGATGCCTTGCGCGTTCAGGATCCGCAACGCCTCACGCACGGGCGTTCGGCTGATGCCGAACTCCTCGGCGAGGGCTCCGTGACGAAGCCACGCGCCGATGGGGATTTCCCCGGCAAGGATCCGGCGTTGCAGGACCGCGACGATGCGGTCGCTGATGGATTCTCCCGGAGGCCCTTGCGAAAAGTTGGCAGATGGAAAAGTTGCCATGGGGTCCCTTTAAGAAGAGTTGACTGCTTTGTCGGCGAAACGGTATCGCTGCCGGTCGCTCGACCAGGACATCCCGTTTGGCCGCAGCGGGCGACGATGATGCATCCAATTATGAACGTACGAGATGCGGAAGGGGTAGCGGGCTCAGCTGTACCCAGGGTCTTTCGCCATCGATCAGCCACATTGATCAGCCACTGCTCGGGCTTCCGCCAGCCGCAGGTTCGGCAGCGACCAGCCCCAGCTCGGGGTGCTCGGGCTCACCGGTGAGGTCTTTCTCGACGCCGCGTCGGCCGGCGCGTGGGATCAGCAGGGCAACGGAGGCCGCGAGGACGAACGCACCCGCGAGGGCGAGAAAGCCGTTGGTGTAGCCGGCTTCTCGCGGCAAGCCGTTCGGGAGAAGGCTGGACGTGACGAGGCCGGCCATGACCGCGGCGCCTATGGAGCCGCCGATCGTCCGGATGTTGGCGTTGATCCCGCTGGCGACACCAGTTTGCTCCTGCGGTACCGCGGCGACGATGAGGTTGGACAGACAGGAGAGCACCAACCCGACGCCCACCCCTATGATCGCATTGGCCAGGTAGTGCTCCCACTTCTCATCGTGCGCCAACGCCAGGGCTGCCATTGACGAGGCGGAGACGAGGCAACCGGTCACGACAACTACCTTGGGACCGATCAGTCGCACCAGCGTGCCGGATAGCAGACCAACGACGAACATCGTGACTGCCATGGGCAGCAGGATCAGGCCGGACTCCGTGATGGACGCGCCGAAGCCGTAGCCGGCCGTGCCGGGTGTCTGGGCGAACTGGGGAAGGAACGCGTACGCCGCGTACATGGCGAACCCGACGAGCAGAGCGACGCTATTGGCTGTCCAGACCGCCGGCAGCCGCATCATGTCCATGTCGATGAGCGGCGACGCTGAGCGTTTCTCTACCCACACCCACGCAGCCGCCACCGCGAGTGAGGCGACGGTCAAGGCAATGGTACGGCCAGAGGTCCAGCCCCAGTCGCCGCCCTGGCTCAGGGCAAGCAGCAGGCAGACCAACCACGTCGACAGGAGCAGCGCGGGGAGCAAGCTGATCTTGCTGGGGGTCCGGACGAGCGACTCGGGGATGATCGCATGAGCGACGATCGCCGCGAGGATTGTGACGATCATGGGCAGCCAGAAGAGCCAGTGGTACCCGAGCGTGTCGACGATCGGACCGGCCAGCACGATGCCGATACCGCCGCCGACCGCGCCAAGTGAGGCAAGGATGCCGACCGCCCCTGGGATCTTCCGCTCTGGGAATTCGTCGCGGACGATCCCGAATGCCAGCGGCAGCACACCTCCACCGACGCCCTGGATCACGCGGCCGATGATCATGGGGCCGATACTGGTCGCCAGGCCGGCCACGAGTGATCCGATGGACAGGCCGACGAGCACGGTGACCAGCACGCGTTTCTTGCCGACTCTGTCGCCGACGCGGCCCACGATGGGAGTGCAGATGGACGCCGCCAGCAGGTAGCCGGTCAGGACCCACGTCACGGTCTTCTGATCGGTGTGCAGATTCGCCTGGATCTCTGACAGCACTGGCGTCACGAGGGACTGAAGAAGTGCGAAGCCGGTGACTGAGACCGCGAGCACGGCGAAGGTCAGATGATGGCTGGGCTTCCCCCGGCAAGCGGACACCGGGTTATGCCGCGATCCGCTTCACGCCGTGCACCCCACGGTGGGCGGCGCGGAACGTCCGTGGACGCGTGGAAAGCGCACGCTCAGCGGCCGTCGGCGTCGGTCGTCACGACAGTGTGCGGTCGAGTGGTGGTTCCCCGGCCATTGGTCTGGGTGGGAAGCGGACCTTCGGAGGGGGACTCCTCGCTGATCAGCTCGATGATGTAGTGCGTGACGGCGTGGTCCTCGAGGTTGCGCAGACGGTGCGGGGGAAGGGGGCCGCTTCGTCCCAATGTCTTGAAGATCGCGAAGCCTCGTTCGGCGTTCTGGATGATGTGCCAGTCGTCCTGTCCGTATTCCTGTCCCTGCGCGCGACCGGCATCGGGCCACAGGATCAGATGGTCGTGCTCGTGCACGTGGAAGTCGAACATCCCTCCTGGCTCGAGGTTCATGGCCCATACCCGCACGCGGTCGTTCTCGAAGATCAGCTCGTCACCGGGGGTGGTGGGGAAGCCCGACACTGAGTCGTTGTTTGCGGCGTCCGTCATGGATCCTGCTCCTTTGGAGGTTTCGACGGGTCCGTGACGAGCACGGTGAACATCTGTCGTCACTTCGATGTGGCTACTATTGCATCCAATATAGTGCACTTTAGATGCAGATCCTGCGAAGGGACAAGAAGTGACGAGGAACTCCGATGAGGCCTTCCAGGCTCGCCCCGACCTGAGTGGGTCCTTCGGCATGTGCGCGTCGACCCACTGGTTGGGTTCATCCACCGCGCAGTCTGTGCTCGAGCGAGGTGGCAACGCGTTCGACGCGGCCGTTGCCGCGGCCTTCGTGCTCCACGTGGTTGAGCCGCACCTCAACGGACCGGGTGGCGACATGGTCGCGCTGGTCGCGCCGGTGGGAGCGCCGGCACGGGTGCTGGTGGGGCAGGGCCCAGCTCCGCGAGGTGCGTCGATCGAGCACTTCAAGTCCGAGGGGCTGGACATAGTTCCCGGTGCTGGAGCGCTCGCCGCGGCCGTGCCGGGGGCGGTGGACGCGTGGCTGCTCCTGCTTCGTGACCATGGAACGTGGGAGCTTTGCGACGTACTGGACTACGCCATTCACTACGCCTCGACTGGTCATCGAATCATTGCCCGCGCCGCGCAGGTGCTCGCCGTCGTGGCGCCACTGTTTCGCGACAGCTGGCCGACCTCGGCTGAGCTGTGGCTGCCGGGCGGAGTGCCACCAGAGCCCGGGCAGGTCGTCCGCAACGAGTCGTATGCGCGCACCATGTCCCGACTCGTGGCGGAGGCTTCCGTCGCGGCGGGACCATCGGCGAGTCGCGTCGATCGGATCGATCGCGCACGTTCGATCTGGGGATCTGGGTTCGTGGCCGAATGTATCGATGCGTTTGTCAGATCGACGCCGCATCTGCACTCGTCAGGATCCGTGCATCGCGGTGTGCTGACCGCCGACGACATGTCAGCGTTCACGGCCACGTACGAGGCGCCCGTGACCGGGACATTCCGGGGAACGCAGGTACTCAAGGCGGGCGCCTGGTCGCAAGGCCCGGTGCTCCTTCAGACACTTGCCATCCTCGACGGCTTCCGTGATGACGCGCTCGACTTATCCACAGACCTTGGGGTGCACCACGTCGTCGAGGCGCTCAAGCTGGCGATGGCCGACCGGGAGGCGTACTACGGCGAGGACCTGTCGGCGGCCGACCTGGATTACCTGCTGTCCGCCGAGTACGCGCGGGAGAGGCGTGGGCTGATCACTTCGACGGCGTCCCACGAGATCCGTCCCGGGCGGCTCGGCGGCCGTGCTCAGCCTCGGCTCATGCCATTCGAGCTCACGAATGATCTAGCGGCCCTTCACACGAGCGTCGGTGAGCCGACGGTGTCGGTCTCCGGCGCGACCCAGGGCGATACGTGCCATGTCGACATCATCGATCGCTGGGGCAACGCGATATCGGCGACACCCTCCGGCGGCTGGCTGCAGTCCTCGCCCACGATCCCCGGTCTGG
Organism: Acrocarpospora macrocephala; assembly: GCF_009687865.1. Classification (GTDB taxonomy): domain Bacteria; phylum Actinomycetota; class Actinomycetes; order Streptosporangiales; family Streptosporangiaceae; genus Acrocarpospora; species Acrocarpospora macrocephala. The sequence continues at coordinate 66,537 of NZ_BLAE01000043.1, read as the reverse complement.
GTTTCGCGATCGGCACTCGGCTGCAGATGTCATGGCTCGACCGAGAAAGCCCCTCGGCTCTTCGCGCGGGGAGGCGTCCGCGAACCACACTCACGCCGACGCTGCTCGTCCGTGACGGCGCCGTCATCAGCGCGCTTGGCACTCCCGGCGGCGACCAACAGGATCAGTGGCAGGTGGTGTACCTCGTGAACACGCTGGTCGCCAAGTTGAGCCCGCAACGAGCCATCGAGGCGCCGACGTTTCACACGACGAGCTTCCCGGGGAGCTTCTGGCCGCGCACGTGGACACCGGGCGGCGTGGTCGTGGAGGACCGTCTGGGCAGCGACGTCATCGAGGCTCTGATCGCGCGCGGTCATGTCGTGACGCGCGCCGGCGACTGGGCTCTGGGCAGGCTTTCCTCCGTTAGCCGAGACCCGGTGTCCGGCGTGTTGTCCGCGGCGGCCAACCCCCGAGGCGCGCAGGGTTACGCCGTCGGGCGGTGATCGGTCGAGAGCCCTCGACCAGCGATGAGCTGGCCGAGGACACCGGCTAAGAGATCGAGTTAAGTCTCTGTTTCGTCATCGACAAACCCAGAATGGGATGCAATCATCTCCATATTGCTCTTCATGCTCGTCGTCTGAACCAGCCCCAGTCAGCCGGCCGCAGATCTCACAGAGGAACCGAATGATGCATGGGACATGGATGAACTCCAGACGAGCCAAGGCGCTGGCGGCTGCGATGACCCTCGTGGCGATGCTCGCCACGGCGTGCTCGGGCTCAAGCTCGGGCGACAAAGACAAGAACGACCTGAGCTTGATCGTGCCGTTGACGCCGGCCTTATGGGACACGCGTCAGACCGCCTCCACGCTCCTCGCCGGACAACTGCTGGTCAACGAGCCGCTCATGGCATACCAGCAGAACGGTTCTATAGTTCCCAACCTCGCGGAGCAGGTCTCGCGTCCGTCGGCAACCGCGTACGAGTACACGCTTCGTCCTGGCGTGAAGTTCTCCGACGGGACTCCGCTGACGGCGGAGGACGTCAAGTTCTCCTACGAACTGCACAGCGCGAAGGATTCACCCTCCTACAGCGCCGCATATTGGGCGCGGGTCAAGAGCATCGAGACGAGCGGCGACGACAAGGTCACCATCACGTTGATGGCACCCGATCCTCAGTTTCAGTACACCATCGCCAAGACGGGCATCGTCAGCAAGGCGTACTACGACAAGAACGGCGACAAGGTGGGTACGCCGGACGTTCCCAACATCGGGACCGGGCCTTATGCCTTCAGCCGGTTCGTTCCCCAGTCCGAGACCACGCTGGTGGCGAGCCCTGGCTATCGGGGCAAGCAGCCACCGTACGCGAAAATCACCATGAAGACGGCGAAGGATGACGCCGCCCGGGTCCTCACGCTGCAGTCCGGCGAGGCTGACGGCGTCCTCAACGCGCCCCTCAGCCAAATCGACTCCTTTGAGAAACTCGACGGCTTCTCCGGACAGGAGGCGCCCGACCTGGCGTACTACCGGGTGAACTTCGACATGAAGAAGGCGCCTTTCGACGACGTCCATGTGCGCAGGGCAATCACCCATGCCATCGACCGCAAGGCACTCGCCGAGGGCGTGTTCGGCAACCGGGCCGAGCTGGCACCGACCATGGTGCCCGAATCGATCATGGCCGCTGTCGGCGATGCCGCGGAGGTCAAGAAAGCGTATGAGGGCTTTGCGGCGGGTCTCACGTTCGACCTCGACGCCGCCCGCGCCGAGCTCAAGCAGTCGAACAGCCCCGATGGGTTCGAGGTCGAGGTACCGGTGACGCAAGGCGATCCGAACCAGTCCCTCATCGTGCAGACCATGGCTCAAGATCTTGCCAAGATCGGGATCACGCTCAACGTGAAGTCCCTCGATGAGCAGGGCTTCGGCGACGCCGTCTACTTCAAGCACACCGCGGACGGTCTGTCGGTCGACTCGTGGAACGGCGGGACGCCCGACCCGATCAACATCCCGCGCAACACGCTGACACCCGGATTGTTCGGCAACGCGTCGCAGTACGACAACAGCAGAGTGAACGCCCTCCTCGCCGACTACCAGAAGAAGGACACCGACGATCCGTCGCGGGTGACCATGCTTCTTCAGGCGTTGGCGATCACAGCTGAGGACGCCGCGGTGGTTCCCCTCTTCACTCCCAAGGTCTATGCCTTCCTGGCGGACGGCATGACGCTGAAAGGCTTCGACACGTTCTGGTATATGACGCGCTGGATCGACAACATCACCACCTCGTCATGACCGTCCAACTCGTGGAGCCGGACACGCCCGCGCGGCCGAAGCTGCCCCCATTGGTGCGGATGATCGTCCGGCGGCTGCTGTCGGCCTCCGTGGTCCTCCTCATCGTGACTGTCGTGGTGTTCGCCTTCATCCACGCGGCGCCCGGCGGTCCGGAGCAGGCGATCGCCGGGAGGGAGGCCACGCCGGAACAGCTCGAGGCGATCCGGGAGGCGAACCACCTGAACGATCCGCTGTGGCAGCAGTACGCGCGCTACGCCGTATCCCTCGCACACCTGGACCTCGGTACGTCATACACGCGGAACGAGCCGGTCGCGACGTCCATCGCGACGGCAGCCGGCGTCACCTTGCCACTGCTGCTTGCGACCTGGGTCCTCTCGACGATATTGGGCGCGATGCTGGGCTTGTTCACGGCGCGCAGGCAGGGAAGCCGGGCTGACCGCGCCGTGGTGGGCTTCACGGTGGTGGGCGCGAGCTCCCCGGTCTTCGCCACCGGAATCCTGGTGTCGTACATCTTCGGAGTGCGACTCGGCTGGCTCCCGACTCTGGGTGTGGGCGACGGGGGACTGGACACGGTTCGGCACCTCGCGCTCCCCGTCCTCACGACCACGGTGGTCCTGCTGGCTTCGACGACGAGGTTCGCCAGGGTGCGCTTCGGTCAGGTGCTCGACGAGGACCAGGTGACCTTCGCGCGCGCCCGGGGGCTTTCCTCGCAGTACATCGTGCGGACCATCGTGTTGAAGAACTCCGCGGTGCAGATGATCACCTTGGCCGGGGCCGTGCTCGTGGCGATGACCGGAGGGCTGGTGGTGGTGGAGCAGGTCTACGGGCTGCCCGGGATCGGCACGTTGCTGATCACCGGGATCACCATGCGCGACATCCCCATCGTGCAAGGCGTGACGCTCGTCGTCGCGGTCCTGGTCGTTCTCATCAACCTTGTTGTCGACGTGCTCTGCTTCGTCGTCGACCCCAGGTTGCGCAAGGGCTTGGAGACAGAGGCATGACCGGCGCCGATACCCTGCTCGTCGAGCGTCTGCCACGCCCGCGCCGCTCGCTCTGGCGCCCCAAGGTGCCGATCGCCGTGGTGATCTCCCTGGTCTTCCTCGCCGTTGCGGTCCTGTGTGTCTGCGCACCGTTCATCGCGCCTCATGACCCTTCCTTCATCAATCCGGCCGAGTCGTTCAGGGGTCCGAGCGCGGAGCATCTGCTCGGCACTGACCAACTCGGTCGTGACATCGTGTCCCGGATCATCGCCGGGGCACGAACGGCCGTGCTGGCGCCCCTGCTTCTCGCCGCCGGCACCGTTCTGATCAGCACCGCCCTCGCGGTGCTGGCCGGATACGCCGGCGGACGTGTCGACGGCGTCATCGGCAGGGTCAACGACGTGCTCTACTCGATTCCGTCCCTGACCGTCGCGATCGTCGTGGTCGGCGTTACCGGGGGCGGGTTCGCCCTCTCGATCTGTGTGCTCATGATCTTCGCGTTGCCGGCGAACATCAGACTCCTGCGCGCCGCAGTCCTGGAACGAGTCCATCTGCCATATATCGAGGCCGCCAGGACGCTGGGTGTATCGACTCCACGGATCCTCGTGACCCAGCTCGTCCCGGCCATCAGTCCCCTGATCGTGACCTCCTTCTTCCTTCAGGTCACCTTCGCGATAGTCGAGCTGTCGTCGCTGTCGTTCCTCGGCCTCGGCGTGCCGCCGGGCTCGCCGGACTGGGGCCGGATGCTGGCCGAGAACAGGTCGGCGCTCTCGTCCAACGTGTGGGCCACGGCCGGCCCAGGTCTCTGTCTGGTCGCGCTCGCCGTGTCGGCGAACCTCATCGGCGACTGGCTCTACACCAAGTACGAACAGGCGGGACGATCACGATGACCGAGGTCGAGGAGAAGATGACGACAACAGGACCGGCGATCAAGGCGCACGGACTCGCGGTTCGGGGCTACCGTGCGGGCCAGCCCGTGTCGATCACCGACGACCTGGACATCCAGGTGCGTCCCGGGGAGTCGATCGCCATTGTCGGGGAGTCCGGCAGCGGCAAGTCCATCACCGCTCGCGCGATGCTCGACCTGCTCCCGCGGGGTCTGAGTGCGGCGGGCTCGGTCGAGGTGGGCGGCACGTCGCTCGCGGGGATGTCGGCGCGTGCCCGGCACAAACTGCGTGGCACCGTGCTGGCATTCGTCATGCAAGACCCCTTCACGATGCTCAACCCCCTCAAGCGGTGCGGCGCCCAGATCACCGCGACACTTCGTGACGAGAACGGGAAGAGGCTGCGGGCACGTGCCAGGCGTGAGCAGGCTCGGGCGCGACTCGTCGAAGTCGGGATCACCGATCCCGCGGTAGCGGACCGGTATCCGTTCGAGTTGTCCGGAGGCATGCGGCAGCGGGTCGCCATCGCCGCCGCGATCGCGGAGAACCCAAGCGTCCTGATCGCCGACGAACCTACGACAGCGTTGGACGTGACCACGCAGCAGGAAATCCTGGAGCTGCTCAGAAGACTGCGCGACACGCACCGTCTCGGGCTGATCCTGATCACGCACGACCTTCGCGTCGCCTTCTCGTTCTGCGACCGCGTTTATGTGATGTACGCCGGCGAGATCATCGAGACTGGGCGCCCCGACGATCTCGTTGTCGCTCCTCGCCACCCGTACACCTCGAGCCTCATCCAGGCCGATCCGCCGATCGATCGTCGCGTGGCGTCCCTTGCGAGCATCCCAGGCTCCGTTCCGGCTCCGGGATCGCGTCCGACCGGATGTCGATTCGCCCCGCGCTGCCGATGGGCGACAGCAGCCTGCGCCGCGAGTCACCCGCAACTGGAGGAGACTCCGCCGGGCCATGCGGTCCGTTGCGTCCGTGCCGATGACATCGCCACAGAGCTCGCACGGGACCTTCGGCGCCATCGGGAGACAGCGGTCTCCTCGGTCAGGACCGGAGACGGATCCCTCCCGATCATCAGTACCCGATCGGCCCGCCGAGTGTACGGCGACAAGGTGGCCGTGATCGGTGCGGATGTCGACGTATTCGCCGGTGAGAGCGTCGGACTCGTCGGCGAGTCCGGCTCTGGCAAGACCACGCTCGCGCGCATGATGGTCGGGCTCACGAAACCCTCCTCGGGTCAGGTGCGCGTGGCCGGCATCGATCTCGCGGCGAAGCGGGTGTCGCGCGAGGACTGGGGCACTGTTCGCTCCACCGTCCAGATGGCATTCCAGGATCCCTACTCCACGCTGAACCCACAGCGATCGGTGGGTTCGGCCTTGCGCGACGGCCTGCGGTTGTCCCGCAAGACCGAGGTAAGGCGACGCACCGACGAGCTGCTCGAACGCGTGGGGCTGTCGTCCGCGTACGCCTCGCGGATGCCGGCACAGCTCTCCGGCGGAGAGCGTCAACGAGTCGCGATCGCTCGGGCGCTCGCCCGAGATCCGCAGGTCGTCGTCTGCGACGAGGTGGTCTCCGCGCTCGACGTGTCGGTTCAGGCGCACATCCTCAACCTGCTGCGTGAGCTCCAGACCGACCTCGGTCTGGCCTACGTGTTCATCACCCACGACCTGGCCGTCGTCCGGCAGATCACCGATCGCATCTACGTCCTCAAGGACGGCGAGGTGGTCGAACACGAACGTACCGAAACGGTGCTGGACGATCCACAGCATCCCTATACGCAACGTCTCATCGGCTCGATCCCGCACGTCGAATCGATGATCACCGGATGACCGCCACGGTTCGCCCGAAGGAGCTTTCAGCAATGCACCCCACACCAGATGTCATGGCCGTTGAGACCCCACGTCGGATTCCCGTCGGAGATTTGACGGTTGCCTACACCGACTCGGGCGAGGGAGAGCCTCTGATCCTCGTTCACGGTGGGGAAAGCGATCGCGGGCAGTTCGACGCCCTGCGGCCGTTCCTCGGTCCTGGCATCCGCGCGATTTCCTACGACCAACGTGACACGGGCGACACCGTGAACTCGGATGAGCCTTACACCATCGCCGACCTAGGCGCGGATCTGGCCGGCCTGGTCGAATCCCTTGGCCTCGACAAGGCCCACGTGCTGGGCACATCGTTCGGGGGAATGGTGGCCATGCATGCCGCACTGGACCATCCGGAGCGCATTCAGAGCGTCGCTCTGGTGGCGACGACCCCCAACCGGTCATTCACGGGCCCCGCACTGGACCGGATGCTGGAGCTGGAGCCAGCCGCTCGCCGGGCCTTCATGCTCGACGTATTGATCTCGCCCCAAGGACAAGCCGAGAACCCAGCCCTCGTCGACCGGGCTCGCAGCGTTCTCACGCCACGCTCGGACGAGCAGAACACGCGCCGCAACAACGCGGTCGCCGCGCACGACTGCCTCGACCGGCTGGCCGGCCTCCAGATGCCGGCGCTCGTGGTCCAGGGCACCGATGATCCGCTCATCCGAGCCGACGCCGCCGAGGAGATGGCCAAGCGGATACCCGACGCGCGGCTCGAGCTCATCAACGGCGGACGCCACGGAATCGCGACGGAGTTCCCGCATCTCGTCGCGGGAATCGTGCGGGAGTTCGTCCACACACACCCCACGCTCCAATGACGGACCCAACAGAGGCCACATCCACGACGACCACAAGGAATGAAAGATGACAGGCGCAATGCCGCGGCGAGTCCTTATTTCCGGTGCGAGCATCGCCGGACCGGCGACGGCCTACTGGCTCAATCGCTACGGCTTCGAGGTCACGGTGGTGGAGAGATCAGCAGTAGTGCGCCACGGCGGATACCAGATCGACATCCGCGGCACGGCAATCGATGTCGTCAAGCGCATGGGGATCTACCCCGAGCTGAGTGCCGCACGCGTGAAAGCCCGGACGATAACCTTCGTCGACAAGTCTGGAAAGAAGGTCGCGTCGCTGAACACGGACGACTACGTGAGTCAGGTGAATCCTGACGACATCGAGATGGCGCGCGGTGATCTCACCAGCGTTCTCTACGCTCACACAAAGGATGACGTCGAGTACGTCTTCAATGACTCCATCGAATCTCTCGACATGCGTGCTGACGGTGTTGAGGTGACTTTCACCCGGGGCGCGCCACGCACCTTTGATGTGGTCATCGGGGCTGATGGAATTCACTCCAACACCCGTCGTTTGGTGTTCGGTCCTGAGGAGCAGTTCAGCCTTCACCTCGGCTACGCGGTCGCGATCTTCGAACTCCCCAGTAACCCGGCGTACGATTTGCCACCAACGGTCTACAACGTGCCCGGGAGGGTCGCGGGCTTTGGCACCCAAGTTCCCGGGGGGCCGGCGCAGGCATTCCTGGCCTTCGCCCAACAAGACCATGGATCGGTCAGGGAGGCGGACTTCGAAGGCCAGTGCGCGATGATCGCACGCGCCTACGCGGACGACGGCTGGAAGATTCCAGAGATCCTCAAGGGATTGCCGAGCACCGAAGATCTCTACTTCGACAACGTCGGCCAGATCCGGATGGACGAGTGGACACGCGGACGAGTCGCCCTCGTGGGCGACTCCTGCTTCGCCCCTGCCTTCTTGTCGGGACAAGGCACAAGCATGGCCCTTATCGGGAGCTATGTGCTGGCCACCGAGCTGGCCAGCGAACGGGACCATAAGACCGCGTTCGCCGAATACGAGCGGCAGTGTCGCGATTTCATGGTCAAGAGCCAGAATCTCGCGTTGCACAGCCGTTCGACCATCCTTCCTCGCACAAAGAAGGCGCTCCGCAAACGCAATCGGACCCTCCGGTTGCTGCCGATCCTCAAACGTCTCGGGCTTGGGGGGATCCTGGGCCGGGCAACCCGAGAGGCGTCAAACGCCTTCATCCTTCCCGAGCTCCGCTCAGAGCCGCGTCAGAAGGTCGGATGAGTGCGAATCGGGTCCCCTCGACCGTCCGCAAAGTGGTTCTGACAGAGGGAGGTTCTAGGGCTCGAAGGCGACCAACCGAATGATGACGTATCCGTCACCGTCGGGGATCGGAGGGAACGTCGTGCCGGGGACGGCTTTGAAGATTTCTGGATGTTCGTCGCGGGTGACCACGCCGAACATGTCGCCGGGGATCGTCATCCCGAGCGAGTCCGCGCGCTTGGCGGCCGCGTAGAAGCTTCCGCCCGTCTCCAGTTCGGCCCCGATCGAAGCCGCCGCCCACTCGTCGGCCAGCCGGATGAAGGCCACCCGAGCCCGCTCGGGCTGGGCGGTCTGAGCGGTGAGGTAGTCCTCGATCTCCCAGATGAGCAGCTCGCCGAGGTATTCAGGGGTGTCTCTCCACATAGCTGGGATCTTTCCGGTACGCGCTTGACGATTGCTTGTCCCTCGATTGCACCCGCCGGATATTTCCAACGAAGTTGCTACCGACTCACACATCGTCATTCGTCAGGTGAAGGGCGGTCAGGGTCTTCACCCTACTGCGCTCACGGCTCACACTTGCGGTGTGAGCGACTTTGATGTGCTTGTTCTCGGTTCCGGGCCCGGTGGGCAGAAGGCCGCGATCGCTGCGGCCAAGCTGGAACGCCGGGTGGCGATCGTCGAACGACGGAACATGATCGGGGGAGTGTGCATCAACACCGGCACGATCCCCTCCAAAACCATGCGCGAGGCCGTGCTCTACCTGACCGGCCTCACCCAGCGCGAGATGTACGGCCGCAACTACCGAGTCAAAGAAGAGATCACCGTCGCCGACCTCACGGCCAGGACCCAGCACGTGGTCGGCCGCGAGGTGGAGGTGATTCGTAACCAGCTGTCCCGCAACCACGTCACCGTACTCACCGGATCAGGGCATTTCGTGGACCCGCACACGATCGCGGTGATCGACGAGCACAACCGGGAGACGAAGGTCACCGCCGACAAGATCATTATCGCCACCGGCACCCGTCCGGCCCGCCCGGACACGGTGGAGTTCGACGGCAACACGATCATCGACTCGGACGGCATCCTGCAGCTGGAGCACGTGCCGGACTCGATGGTGGTGGTCGGCGCGGGCGTGATCGGCATCGAGTACGCCTCCATGTTCGCCGCCCTCGGCACCAAGGTCACCGTGGTCGAACGGCGCGACCGCATGCTGGAGTTCTGTGACCTTGAGGTGATAGAGGCGCTCAAATACCACCTGCGCGACCTCGCGGTCACCTTCCGCTTCGGCGAGACGGTGGCCGCCGTGGAACGCCGCGAGCGGGGCGCGCTGACGATCCTGGAGAGCGGCAAGAAGCTCCCCGCCTCGACCGTCATGTATTCGGCCGGCCGCCAGGGCATGACCGAGAACCTCGCCCTCCAGACCGCCGGCTTAGCCGCCGACCCGCGCGGCCGGATCACCGTCGACGAGTTCTACCGCACCTCCGTCAAGCACATCTACGCCGTCGGCGACGTCATCGGCTTCCCCGCCCTGGCCGCCACCTCGATGGAGCAGGGCAGGCTGGCCGCCTACCACGCCTGCGACGAGCCGGTGAACGCGATGAACCTGCTCCAGCCGATCGGCATCTACACCATCCCCGAAATCAGCTTCGTCGGCCGCACCGAGGACGAGCTCACCGATGCCAGCATCCCCTTCGAGGTCGGCATCTCCCGCTACCGCGAACTCGCCCGCGGCCAGATCATCGGCGACACGTACGGCATGCTCAAACTCCTGGTCTCCGCCGAGGACCGCTCCCTCCTGGGCGTCCACGTCTTCGGCACCGGCGCCACCGAACTCATCCACATCGGCCAGGCCGTCATGGGCTGCGGCGGCACCATCGACTACCTCGTCGACGCGGTCTTCAACTACCCCACCCTCGCCGAGTCCTACAAGGTCGCCGCCCTCGACGCCATGAACAAACTCCGCCGCGTAGCCCGCTTCGCCGATTAGAACGCCGGTGGTCTTCCGAGGCGGGAAAACACTGTCGATTCTCTATCTTGTTGTGCTGCGTCCGGTCTTGATGATCCGGTAAGACTGGACTGCGCCTGTACGCGGGCGCAGTATCAAGGTCTCAACGTGGAGGCTGAGCGGGGATGGGTGAGTGGCCGTCGACACTCGACGTCGGAGTATTGCTCTCGGAAGGATGGCAACCAACACCTTTCCGCCAATTCATCCTAAAACTCCACAGTCGGTGTGATCTCGCCTGTTCGTACTGCTACATGTACGAAATGGCAGATCAGAGCTGGCGTTCGCGTCCCAAGCGAATGGCCAGCGAAACGATCAAGGCTGCCGCGTTCAGGATCGCCGAGCACGCCCACCACCACGCATTGACCGAAATCGAGATCATCCTGCACGGCGGTGAACCGCTGCTCGCGGGCCGCGAGACGATCGAAGAAGCCGTCACCGTCATTCGCGCGGCCGTCGGCCGGAGGGTCCGCGTCGAAGTCGTCCTGCAGACCAACGCCACCCTCCTCGACGTCCCCTACCTCGAACTCTTCGACAAACTGGAGGTCGGAGTAGGGGTGAGCCTCGATGGCGACGAGGCCATGCATGACCGCAACAGGCGTACGGCGGCCGGCAGGGGAAGCTACGCGGCAGTCGCCCGGGCCCTGGGCCTGCTGATCCAGCCACGCTTCCGCCACCTCTACCGCGGCCTGCTCGCCACGGTCGATCTAAGAAACGACCCCGTCACGGCATATGAGGCGTTACTGGCGTTCTCGCCGCCTGCCATTGACTTCCTGCTGCCGCACGGCAACTGGTCGGCGCCACCTCCAGGCCGGGTCGCGGATGCCGAGGTCACTCCGTACGCTGACTGGCTCATTCCCGTCTTCGACCGCTGGTACGGCGCGCCGCGGCAGGTCACCCGGGTACGGCTGTTCGCCGAGATCATCCACCTGCTGATCGGGGGGCGGTCGGCGAGCGAGCAGATCGGGTTGTCTCCCGCCGCCATGGTGGTCATCGAGACCGATGGGGAAATCGAGCAGTCCGATATCTTGAAATCCGCGTTCGAGGGAGCCACCAGGACCGGATTCCATGTTGACTCCGATGAATTTGACGCGTTGCTGACGCTTCCCTCGAATGTCGCTCGTCAGATTGGCCGTCGTGCGCTCGCTCCGACCTGTCTCGCCTGCGCGGTGAGCACGGTCTGCGGTGGCGGCCTTTATGCCCACCGGTACCAGCAGGGTGCCGGATTCGCAAACCCATCGGTGTTTTGTCCTGATTTAATGCGCCTCATTGGCTATATAAGAGACGTTGTCCAAGCCGACGTGTCGGCCCGAATGAAGGAATCGCCATGACCCTCACCGAGCACCGGATCTCCGGACAGGTGTTCTCCGAGTTGGCCGCGGGCGCTGGTGGGGCCGCGGCGGTCGCGTTGCTGAGTGCCGGTCAGCACAGCAAGCACATCATTCTCGTGCGAGGCGTGGTGGACACGGCGCGGGCGAGGAATCACCCCGCCGCCGCGGACGCACGGCGGGCGTATGACCTGCTCGCGTCTCTTCAGATCGACCATCCGGACGCCGTGAAGAGTGTGCTGTGCCATCCGGCCGTGGGCGCCTGGGCGCGTCAGACGGTCAAGGCGCTGGACTCCCACGACAGCACGGCCGCGCCTGGCCAGCTCGCCGCGTTAGCGGCTGCGGCCGCGATCCGGGCGGGCGCGCGCGTGGACGTGGATGTGCCGGCGGTCGATGGCCTCATCACCCTTCCCTCGCTGGGACAGCTCCTGGTGCCTGGCGGAGTCAGGGTCGCGACGTTCCACTGCCGGGACGGCAGCGCGGAAGCGGAGCTGGCGGGCAGCTTCATCAGGCTCCCCAGCAGGACGGGCGAGGACGCGCCAGGGTGGTCCGGGCTCCGGACACTCGCTGCCGGATCGCCTGGTATGGGCCTTACCGTCGTCGTTGACGACCTTGACCCGCATCGCATGCCAGGTCTGGACAATCTGGGTGGGCGGCTGTCGCGACCGGAGACCGATCGCTGGGGAACCGTGCTCACCCAGGCCTGGGATCTCCTCGTCAACCACCACACCACCGTCGCCGACGAGGTGCGCGAAGCCATCAGCGTCCTGACCCCGCTGGTCGCCCCGCCCCAGGGGACGTCCAGCTCGTCGTCAAGAGAGACCTTCGGCAGCGTGGCGTTGTCGACGCCCCCCGACGCGACTTCGCTGGCCGTCACGCTCGCCCACGAAACTCAGCACGCCAAGCTCTCCGCGCTGCTCGACATCGTCCGGCTGACCGAGCCGGACGACGGATCACGCTATTACGCGCCCTGGCGCGAGGATCCTCGTCCCGTGTCCGGGCTTCTGCAAGGCTCGTACGCATTTCTTGGGGTCGCTGATTTCTGGCGCCGGCAACGTGAAGTGGCCCGAGGCGAGGAGTCCCTGAAGGCGAATGTCGAGTTCGCCCGCTGGCGCGACGCCGCCAGCCTGGTGGCGGACACCCTGATCCGGAGCGGGCGGCTGACCCGCGACGGGACCAGCTTCGTCGAAGGCATGAAGGGCAGCCTCGGCCTCCTGGCCAGGGAGCCGATTCCCGATCAGGCCAGGGCGGTGGCCGAGGCCGCCGCGAAACGTCATCGCACTCGATGGCAGGAGCGCAACGGAGAACGCCGGCTCGTCGATTAGAGAACCGGAGGATCGAAGTCGAAGTCGAGGCGCCCGCCGTCCCTGGCGACCCGGGTGTCCGGGTGGTCAGGGCCGAGCACCCGTTCGTATTTGGCCATTGTGCTGCTGCGCAGTGCGTCCGCCTCGTCTTCGCGATGGACGGACACCAGATCGAGGACGAGATTCACGGCGCAGGCGAGAGTGAGGGGATGGTCGGTTCCGAGCACCTCGTTCAGGCGCTGCAGCGTGTTCTCGTTGAGGTTCGTCGCGTTCGCGGCCTCGCCTTCGGCCGCCAGGTCGCTGGCGAGATTGATGGCGCACGTCAGCGAGTAGTGATGCTCACGCCCCAGTTTCAGGTCGAAGCCGGCCAGCGCGCGCTCGTCGATCGCTCTGGCCTCTTCGGCTTCCCCGTTGACTCTCAGCAGTAGGGCGAGGTTGGTGTCGCAGCCGAATTTGAACGGGTGATCCTGGCCGTACATTCGAGGGAAGAGCTGGGCCGCCTCTCTCAGCACTTGCAGCGCTTCGACGACCTGGTTGTTCGTCCGCAGGGCGTTGGCCAGGCAGAGCGCCGCGGCGAGCGTGTCGGGGTGCTCCTTGCCGAAGATGCGCTCCTGGAGCTCATAGGTGCGCTGAGCCAGCTCCAGCGCCTCCTCGACCAGTCCTGCCCTGCGTTTGGCGATGGACAGGTCCTTGGCGGTGCGCAGCGTCCACGGATGGTCGGCGCCCAGTTCCTGGACGCCGTACTCGTAGGCTTCCTCGCCGACGTCGCACGCCTCGAAGTACTCACCCCGCAGCCGGACGACACGGGCCAGGCCGTTCCAGGAGGAGAGCACGTTCTGCTTGCTGGACCCCGACCCCGCGCGACTCTGCATCATGTAGGTCTTCTTCTGCAGCTCCTGGGCTGAGGAGTAGTCACCCAGCAGGAGGTAGTCAAGCGCGAGGTTGTTCATCGCGCGGAGCGTGCGGCGATGATCCGGCCCGAAAGCCGCCTCGTGCTGGCTCAGCGAATCGCGGTCGTGCTGCAGGGCCGCCGCGAAATCCCCCCGGGCCCTCAGGTCGGCGCCGTGACTGTTGGTCAGCAGCAGTGTCTCGGCATCGTCGGGGCCGAGCACTTCACGCATGCGCGCCATGGTGGCCTGATTGAGCTCGAACGAGGTCTGGAAGTCACCCAGCTCCCTGATGATGATGCCGAAATGGCGCTGCCCGGAGAGAACGGCCGGATCGTCCCCGCCACTCTGCTCGCGCCACACCGAGATGAAATTCTGAACCAGGTCACGAGCTGACTCGAAGTCGCCTGAGGAATACACGTAGCGGACGATGTCGAGCGCGAAGTTCCGGACGAGAGGGTCCTGGCTGGATGCGACGTCGGCTGGAGTCACGTGGCCGAGGAGTTCCGCGTAGCGAGACCAGGAGGCATTGTCATCCGGCTCGTACGGCGCCGCCGAGGCGAGGAGCAGGTGGACCTCCCGCCGGAACGCGGCCTGCTCGTCGGGCGGCAGTTCCTGGCGCAACAGCGCCTGGACGAGCCGGTGCACCTGGATGGTGCGGCTCACGGAGTCGATTCTGGCCAGGGCGTAGCGGCCGAGTTCCCGGATGGCGCGGCTGAGCAGGATGGGATCCGCGAGCAGGCTGCCCAGCTTGAGCGAGGGCGGGAACTTCTCCGAAGGCGGCCCGAAGACGTCGCGCGGAATCGGCTCAGGCCCGAAGAAGGCGGAACACCGCAGCAGATCGACGGCCTCGGGGAGCTTGGCCGACAGTTGTGCCACCGACAACGACCAGGCCGCCGTCATCGACAGCGGATAGTCGGAGGGTTTGTTGATGTCGAGAAGCTGTGCGGTGTGGACGGCCAGCAGACGAAGATACTCATCGACCGACATTCCAGTTTCGGCCTGAAGCGCACCGGCCTGTTCCAGGGCCAACGGAAGGTCGCCGAGTTCCTCGGCAAGCACCGCCGCCTTGGCCGTGCTCACCGCACGTGCCCTTTTGACCAGGAACTCGATGCTTTCTTCCCGGGTAAAGACGTCAACGGGAACGGTGTCCACGACGCCTTGCCAACTGTGGTTACGGGAAGTGATGAGAACATGGCCGGGACCGCGAGGAATGATCTCGTTGATCTCTTCGGGCTCGTCCGCGTTATCAAAGATCAAGAGCCATCTTGAGTAGGGTTTGCCCCGCTTTAGGGCGTCCAGGACGGCTGCCGAGGCATCCTCGATACCGGCGATCGCGGCGGTGGGCAGGTCGAGGTGGGGCGCCAGGCCGGCCAGCGATGAACGCACCAGCATGGGCTGGTCCGCGGGAATCCACCACACCAGGTCGTATTCATGGCGATAGCGGTAGGCGTACTCAATAGCCACCTGGGTCTTTCCGACGCCGCCGAGGCCATGCAGGGCATGCGGGACGACAGCGGTCACATCATCGGAGACGACGCCGCTCCTCAGCTTCTCCAGGAGGTCGTCACGGCCGGTGAAGTTCTTGTTCTGCTGGGGGACCTTGCCCCAGACCTCCGGGATGCGCCCAGGAATCCTGGCCGCCGTGGAAGGCTGCGAAATAGACACGCGACCGCCTTACGTTGGCCTGTTTTTTGGGAACAGCATAGACCGAATGTGCACCAGGGTTTAGCTCTATCGAAGGTAGAATGCGTTCCCCGATTTGGACCGGGCGGAATCAGGGTCCGGATGGACGTCGTCGCGGTGGTGTCGCCGCCACGCCGTAGCCGTAGTTGCCCTGGGTGTCAATATCGTGAAAGGGTAGGTCTATCAACCTCGAGAGCGGTTCAGGGAGTATCGGATGTCCAAGGAACGTTCCGTTGAGTATGGCGCTGGTTTGGTAGATGTGACCGGTTTGAGCCTGAAGGACCTTGACGGGATCGCTCCATCGACACCCCTGAACCATGCGCTGCGACGGCTGGTTGAGGACACGGACTCCGGACCGGCCGCGGGCTTCCAATCGGCTATATAGCCGATCTCCGCTTATATCTGCCATCCTGTACACATAACGTGTTTGGGGGTAACCCGCTCGCGAGGATCGGGATGGCGCTGTGGACGATGCGGACTGGGAACGACTGATCAACCAGCTCCGCAGGGGAGACTGCACGCCGCTTCTCGGCGCGGGCGCCTGCGCTGGAACGCTTCCCACCGGGTCTGATCTCAGCAGGAAGTATGCCAGCGAATACGGTTATCCCTTCCCGGACGTCACCAACCTTTCGCGGGTCATGCAGTGGGTGACGTCGGTGGTAAAGGATCCCGTTGAACTGAAGCATCTCCTCTGTGCCCACCTGCAGTCCTTTGGCGTGCCGGACGACGCGTCGAGTGAGCCCCACATGCTTCTCGCCGAGTTTCCGATTACCACATACCTCACTACCAACTACGATGACTTTCTTTTCCGGGCGCTCACACGTGCGGGTCGGCGTCCACAGGCCGAGATCGCCAAATGGTGGGAAGTCGCTCCTGACGAGACCCCGCTCGCTGAGCCGACCAGCGCCGAGCCGCTCGTCTGCCACTTGCACGGCAGCTGGTCGATGCCGAAATCGCTGGTCCTGACGGACTTCGACTACATTACTTATCTGATCAATATCGTGGAGGCTCAGTCGCGGGGAAGTCGTCATCCCCTGCCGAGGGCCGTGGTGGACGCGATGACGGCCAAGCCCTTGCTCTTCATCGGCTACAGCCTCCAGGACTGGACGTTCAATGTGCTGTTCAACGGGTTGGCTCGCAACGTTCCCCGGAGTAACAAGCGAAGGCACGTCAGCGTCCAGCTCATACCGGAGATCGCGAGTTCGGTGCCGGACGCTTACGAGCAGGCCCGCAAGTACCTCACGCACTACCTGGACGGCTGGAACATCTCCATCTTCATTGGCACGGCCAGCCAATTCTGCGAAGAACTGCGAGCGAGGATGACATGACACCCGTGCGGCGCGCTGATGGACGGCCCAGCAATCCCTACGTGGGGATGCGCCCCTATTACCGGGACGATCACAACCTCTTCTACGGCAGGGAAAGCGAGGCACGTGAGGTTGCGACGATGTGGCAGGCCACCGGCCTGAGCGTGCTGTACGGCGCCTCCGGCGTCGGCAAGACATCCCTCCTGCACGCCGGTGTCCTGCCACGGCTCGATCCGGAACGGGCCGACGCGCTGCCCGTGGGCAGAGTTTCACCGGGCCGGGTTCTCCATGCCGCCCAGCCGGGGAATCCCTATGTCCTGGCCCTGCTCGCCTCGTGGGCACCGGATGTCCCGCTCTCCGGTTTCGCCGGCATGACGATCTCCGACTTCCTGAGCCTCCGGCCGGAGAAGGTCGACCGCTATGGCGATCCCGTGCTGGTTCTGGCGGCCGTGGACCAGGCTGAGGAGATATTCCAGGGTCCGACGTTCAGGGAGAACGAGCGCGCCGAGTTTCTCGATCAACTGGCCGCGGCCATGCGTACACACGAAGGTCTGCATTTGCTTCTCGCGTTGCGCGAGGAGTATCTGTACGCGGTCCTTCCGCATGAGCAGGTCCTCGGTCAGGGTACGCGATCAAGGTTGCACCTGAAGCCGCTCAGCCGCGAGGCCGCCCTGCAGGCCGTGGTCAACCCGCTGGAGGGAACGGGGAGGTCCTTCGTCTCCGGCGCCGCCGAGCTGCTGGTATCCGATCTCAGCACGGTTCTGTTCACCAACGACGACGGCGTTGAGACCACCCTCTCGCTGGACAGCGTTGAGCCGGTCCAGTTGCAGGTGGTGTGCTCCGCGCTCTGGACGTCGCTGCCCCCGGAGGTTGTCCAGATCACTCCGGATCACGCCAGGGCCTATGCCGACGTCGACAGATTCCTCGTGCGCTTCTGCAAGACAGTGATCGACGAGGTGGCCGAGGAGCACCGGGTGCTGGCCGGCGAGATCCTGCTCTGGCTGCGCAACACCTTCATCACCGAACACGGCACGCGCAGCACCGCGTACGAAGGGCTGCGTGAGACCGCCGGCATGCCCAATTCGATAGCCCGTGCGCTGGAGGACAGGCATGTGCTGAGGGCCGAGCATCGACTGGGCATCCGCTGGTACGAGCTCCAGCACGACCGGCTGATCGGCCCGATCAAACAGCACGAAACACCTACCGTCTACCTGCGGGAAGCCCGTGACGCCCTCGAGCGTGAGAGCTGGCTGACGGCTCGCGCCCTCGCGGGAGAGGCGATCCGGGTCGCGAGTGACCAGGGCAGCTGGATTCACGCGGAGGCCACCGAGATCTACGGCGCGGTGGCCGCCGCACAGGGGGATGTCGAAGCGGCCCATGCCCACTTCGACAAGGCGCTGGAGATGTTCGCCGTGCGACAGCAGTTCGGCGGCGTCGCGCGGGTGCTGACCGCCGACGGCAAGCTGCTCCTCGCGCAGGGGAAGGTGGAGGCCGCGATCGAGCGGCTGAAGACGGTCCAGGCGTGGGAGAGCAACAATGTCCAGGCCAAGCTCGCGCTCGGCGAGGCGTTGTGGGCGGCGGGACAGCCCGGCGCCGCGCTGTCCCATCTGAACGGCGCGCTGGCGTTGTCGGATCAGCCGCCGGTCGCGGCGCTGGCCCTTCGCGGCGAGATCCTCGCCGACATGGGACAGGCGGAGGCGGCGCTACGCGATCTCGATCGAACCGCGGTGCGGCGGAACCAGCAGCCGGGCACCCTGGCTGCCCGAGCCCTCGCCCTTGCCCTGGTCCGGCGATTCGACGCGGCGGAGCAGGAGATCCTCGACGCCACGGCTCCGGGTTCCGCCAACGGCCCGGTCCTGCATCGCGCCGCCCGCGTCTATGCGCTCCTCGGCCGTAGCGGGATATCTCATGACTACGTCACCCAGGCTCTGCAAGCCACCGAACCTGGGCTGCCGTCGCACCTGCGCGAGCAGGCCCTGCTCCTGGCCCGAGAACCCGCCTGATCGGGTCCGGCGTAGTCACCCCTTCACCGCGCCGATGATCACGCCCTTCGTGAAGTGTTTCTGGACGAAGGGGTAGATGATCAGCACCGGGATCAGGGCGACCACGATGATGGCCATCTTGATGGCCAGGTTCGGGGGGAGGGCGCCGGCGGCGGAGTCGTACGTGCGGGTGTTGGGGACCAGGTCCATGCCCTGTTGCACGTACTGGCGGAGGATGAGCTGGAGGGGCCACTTGGAGTTGTCGTTGATATAGAGGACGGCGTTGAAGAAGGCGTTCCAGTAGCCGACGGCGTAGAAGAGGCCGATGACGGCGGTGACACCTTTGGACATGGGCAGGACGATGCGGCCCAGGATGCGGAAGTCGCCCGCGCCGTCGATGCGGGCGCTGTCGATGACCTCGCCGGGGATGTTCATGAAGAAGGCGCGCATCACGACCAGGTTGAAGGCGCTGATCGCGGACGGCAGGATCAGCGACCAGTAGCTGTCGATCAGGCCGAGCTCGCGGACCATCAGGTAGGTGGGGATCATGCCGGGGGTGAACAGGAAGGTCAGCAGGAACAGGAACAGCAGCGGGCGGTGGAACAGCGAGTTGGTACGGGACAGGCCGTAGGCGGCCAGGATGGTGAGGCCCAGGCTGACGGTGGTGCCGACGAGGGTGACGCCTGTGCTGACCAGGACGGCGCGGGTGACGACGCCGCCGCCGAAGAGTTCCCGGTAGGCGTCCAGGGAGAGGTCGGTGGGCAGGGTCACCAGGCCGCCGGCCGCGGTGACGGCCGAAGCGGTGGACAGGCTGGTGAGGATCACCACGTAGATCGGGTAGATCATGACCAGCACGATGACGGTCAGCGTGAAGCCTTTGAGCGTCAGCCCGAAGAGGGTGGGCCGCTCCTGCCAGGTCGGTCGGTTATTCATGATCGTTTGTAGATTCCCTGTTCGCCGAACCGGTGTGCCACCTTGTTGGCGATCACGATGAGGATGAGGCCGACGACGCCCTTGAACAGGCCCGCCGCAGCGCCGTAGCTCCACGCGCCGGTCATCAGGGTGCGCCAGTAGACGAAGGTGTCGAGCACCTCGGCCGCGTGCGAGCCGACCGCGTCGCGTTGCAGGAAGAACTGCTCGAAGCCGACGTTGAGCGCGTCGCCCAGGCGCAGGATGAGCAGCAGCAGGATGACCGGGCGCAGCCCGGGCAGGGTGATGTGCCACATCCGCCGCCACCGGGACGCGCCGTCGACGGCGGCGGCCTCGTAGAGGTTCTGGTTGATGGCGGACAGCGCGGCCAGGAAGATGATCGTCCCCCAGCCCGCGTCCTTCCAGACCGACTCGGCGGTGACCAGGACGATGAACGCGTCCGGGTTGGTCATGATGTCCCAGGGTTCGTGCCCGTGCTGCCGCAGGGTCTGGGCGAGCAGTCCGGCGCCGCCGAGGATCTGCTGGAAGAGGCTCACCACCAGCACCCAGGAGAAGAAGTGCGGCATGTAGACGATGCCCTGGATGAACAGGCGCAGCTTCCGGGAGAGCACGCTGTCCAGCAGGATCGCCAGCGCGATCGGGATGGGGAAGTAGAAGATCAGCTGGAATGTGGTGATCGTGACGGTGTTGCGGATGGCCTGCCAGAACTCGGGGTCGGACAGCAGCCACTGGAAGTTGTACAGACCCACCCAGGGGCTGCTGCTGATCCCGTCGTACGGGGTGTAGTCCTGGAAGGCGATGACGTTGCCCAGGGTCGGCACGTAGTGGAAGACCAGCACCAGGCCGAGGGCCGGGAGCGTCATCACCAGCAGTTGCCAGTCCCGCCGCAGCCGCGCGAGGAAGGGCATCTTTCCAGGGCGAGGGCCGGGGCCGGCGGGTGAGGTCAGGTCACCCGCCGGTCCCGAGTCGGTACGGCTCCGCGAGCGGCTCCTAAGCACGGCCATTGTCGGTGAGGACCTTCTGGTAGAACTCGCGGCCCGCGTCGCCGCCGCCCTTGCGCCACTCGTCGATGGCCTGGGCCAGCGTGCTCACGTCGCGGCGGCCCCGGATGATGTCCGTCACCTTGTCCTCGAAGGGCTTCACGGCGGCGGTGAAGTCGCCGGGCTCCTGCACCCGGATGCCGTCGAACGGGTCCTGGTGCCGTACCTGGACGGCGGAGTTCCACCAGGTGGTGGCGGCCTGCACGTAGTTGGGGTGGGCCTGGGATTCGAAGATCGGGTCGACCCGGCCGCCGAGCCAGACGTAGCTGCCGACGATCTCCTTGGGGCCGAGTTCGGTCTGCTGCGGCGCGCCGGTCGCGTCCCGGGTGAAGTGCTTGCCCTCGACGCCGTTGTTGAACAGCAGTTGCTCCTGGGTGCCGAAGGGGGAGGAGAAGTAGTTGAACAGCCCCAGCAGCTCCTCGATCTTCTCCTTGGGGGTGCCCTTCTTGATGAAGGTGTAGCTCGGGTCCTGGTTGACCCGGTATTCGGGCTTCCCGCCGTCCCCGCCGAAGATCGGGACGGGCTCCATCCAGAAGTCGGGGTTCTCCTTGGACATCTGGATCAGTGTTTCGGCCCAGAAGCTGAAGCCATCCGAGGTCACCAGCATCTGGCCGGACTTGAACAGCTCCTTGGCGTCGGCGGCCTGCTTGGCGGACAGCACGTTGGGGTGCACCAGACCGTTGTCGACGACCTTGCGCATCCACGCGACCGTGGCCTCATACTCCGGCGTCTCGTACGCGTGGACGAGCTTGCCGCCCTCCTTACGCCACTTGCGCGGCACCCGGAAGATCTCCCGCATGATCTCGAAGATGTCGCCGAAGGCCCAGCGCTTCTCCTTGGGGTCGGTGACCTGCTTGCCCATCTCGAACAGCTCGTCGGCGGACTTGGGGGCGGTCAGGCCGTGCTTGTCCCAGAGGTCCTTGCGGTGGAAGAGCACCAGCCCGAACATGGGCGTCGGCCAGGCCGGCACCGCCTTGAGCTTGCCGCCGAAGACCGAGTACTGCCAGGCCAGCGTGGGAATCGCCGCCAAAGCCGGATATTTCGCAGAAATATCGCCCGCCAGGTACGGCGTGAGGTCTTCGAACAGCCCGTCCACGGCCTTGGAGTAGTCCGGCACGGCGGTGAGCGCCCACCCGGGCACGGTGGTCACGTCCGCGACGTCGCCTCCGGCCAGCAGGGTCGGCAGCTTCTCGTGGATGGTCATGCCGTCGAGGTAGTTGAAGTCGATGGTGGCGCCGATGTCGGTGTTGACGGCGTCGTAGTAGGAGTTGCTGCCCAGCGGCGGCGGCAAGGGGCTCCAGGTCGGCACCATGACCTTGTAGCTGCCGCCCTTGCCGGGCTTGGCGGTGATCGAGTCGACGAGCGTGGCCGGATACTTGAGGAAGCCGTCCCGGCCGAAGCCCGGCACGCTGCTGGTGATGTCGGGCTTGACGACCTGGAGCGGGACGTACTTGGGGACCAGGGCGGTGAGCTTGTCCATGGCCGCGGCGGTGGCCTTGGCCGCGCCCGGCTTGGGCCCGGCGGGGGCCGCGCAGGCGGATAGGGCGGTAAGGGCGACGAGCCCTAAGAACCCGCGCCTGGTGGGGGATTGCGTCACGACGCGCTCCCTTCCTTTAGGTTCGTACGTGCGAAGAGGGTTTTGGAGAACGACATCCACGCGATAGAGTTAGTTCGTCTTTCGACCAAACAAATTAGTCCAGGGTGGCGGTTACCACAAGGTTTCGCCCCGGCGGGACCCCCGGGACCCGATCACAGATTGATGACAGAGGCCGGATCGGGGGCACATGAGGCATGATGAGCCCGAGCAGGAACGGGGCTGACTTTTGATCACACCGCAGACATCGCACCATGGGCCTCAGCCGGCCGACTTCACCGACGTCCGCGCCACCAACCTGGCCGTCGTCCTGCGGTTCGTCCGCGAGAACTCACCCTGTTCCCGCGCGGACATCGCCGCGTCCACCGGCCTGAACAAGGCTACGGTCTCCAGCCTCGTGGCCGATCTCATCGACCGGCGCCTGCTCCGCGAGACCGGCCTCACCGAGAACCGGGTGGGCCGCCCGGCGACCATGCTGGTGCTGGACGGCTCGCCGTACGCGGCGATCGGCATCGAGGTCAACGTCGACTACCTGACGGCGGTCGCGGTCGACCTGAAGGGCGAGGAGCTGCTGTCCTGGCGCCGATCCTTCTCGGGAGGTACGGCTTCCGCGGGCCAGGCGGTGGCCGGAATCGCCGCCATCGCCCGCCGCGTGGTGAGCCGGATGGCGAAGGAGGCCCGCCAGGTGCTCGGCCTCACGGTCGCGGTGCCGGGCCTGGTGGACGTGAACGGTTCAGTGCGGCTCGCCCCGAACCTCGGCTGGCGCGACGTCGATCTGTGCGGCGACCTGACCAAGGCGATGCGCGATCCGGGCTTTCCGGTGATGGTCGACAACGACGCCAATCTGGGCGCGCTGGCGGAGCTCCGCTTCGGCCCGCACGGCGGCGTGAACGACCTGGTCTACCTGACCGGCGAAGTCGGCGTCGGCGCTGGCGTGATCATGGATGGACGGCTGCGGCGCGGCGGGCAGGGCTATACCGGCGAGATCGGGCACATCGAGATCGACCCGAGCGGCCCGCTCTGCCAGTGCGGCCGGCACGGCTGCCTGGAGGCCATGGCCGGGATCGGCGCGGTGCTCGCGCCAGGCGTGTCGCCGTCGGAGCTGGAACCCGAGCTCGACGAGGTCCTGCGGCGGGCCCGCGCGGGCGACGCCGAGATCCTCGCTCTGCTCGACTCGGTCGGCCACAACCTCGGCAAGGGCGTGGCGATCGTGGCGAACACCCTGAATCCCGAGGTCATCGTGCTCGGGGGATATTTCGTGACGCTGGCCCCCTGGGTGCACAAGCGCGCGGAGGAGGAGATGTTCCGCCGCTCGATCGCGCCCGGAGGCGGCGGCTGCCGCCTGGTCGTCTCCACGCTCGGCCACGGCGCGGGCGCGCTCGGAGCCGCGGCCCGGGTCCTCGATTCCGTCGACTCGGGACGGTTGCCCGCGCTGACTTAGCCCCGACAAATGGGTCTTGACCGGAGGTTGTTCAGGCGGGACCCTTCGGTTGTGAGGCCGATTTTATCCGGGTGAAACCTATCGAAGCGCTTCGACAGAAGCGCCTTCTTTTGCCCGTCCATCGAAGCGCTTCGACACATGAGGATGGTGGATCCACATGACCGAGCCGTTCCGCGATCCAGGCCTGCCCACGCGGACCCGGGTCAGCGACCTCGTCGCCCGGCTCACGCTGGCGGAGAAGATCGGCCTGCTGCACCAGTACCAGGCGCCGGTCGACCGGCTCGGGCTCAAGCCGTTCCGGACCGGCACCGAGGCGCTGCACGGCCTGGCCTGGCTCGGCCCCGCGACCGTGTTCCCGCAGGCGATCGGCCTGGCCAGCACCTGGAACCCGGAACTGGTGCGCGGCGTGGGCGCGGCGACGGCGGACGAGGTGCTCGCCTTCCACCGCAAGGATCCGGCCGGGGCGGGCCGCAACGTGTGGGCTCCGGTGGTGAACCCGCTCCGCGATCCGCGCTGGGGGCGCAACGAGGAGGGCTACTCCGAGGATCCGTGGCTGACCGGCGTACTGGGCACCGCGTACGCGACGGGCTTGCGCGGGGACGGGCCCGTGCTGAAGACCGCGCCGACGCTCAAGCACTTCCTGGCCTACAACAACGAGACCGACCGCTGCGTCAGCTCCAGCAACCTGCCACCCCGGGTGCTGCACGAGTACGAGCTGCGCGCCTTCCGCCCCCCGATCGAGTCGGGCGCGGCGGTCGCGGTGATGCCCAGCTACAACCTGGTCAACGGCCGCCCTGCGCACCTGTCCCCGCTGATCAACGACGTCCTGCGCACGTGGACCGGCGAGGACGTCCTCGTGGTCAGCGACGCGTACGCCCCCGCGAACCTCTTCGGCATGCAGGCCTACCACGCCGACCCCGCCGAGGCGTACGCACACGCGCTCAAAGCGGGCCTGGACAGCTTCACTCAAGACGACGCGAACCCCGAAGCCACCCTGGGTCACCTCAGGACCGCCCTCGACCGCGGCCTGATCACCGAGGCCGACATCGACACCGCGGTCCGGCACGCGCTGTCCATCCGGACCAGGCTCGGCGAGTTCGACCCGGTGGAACCGCAGGAGGAGATCAGCGAGGAGGTCGTCAACTGCGCCGAGCACCAGCGCCTGGCCCGGGAGGCGGCCCGGCAGTCGATCACGCTGCTCAAGAACGACGGCCTGCTGCCGCTCTGCGCGCCCAAGCGGGTGGCGGTGATCGGCCCGCTGGCCGACGTGCTGCTGGAGGACTGGTACAGCGGCACGTTGCCGTACCGGGTGACGGCCAGGAACGGCATCGCCGAGCGGTGCGAGACGGTCTACTGCGAGGGTGTGGACCGCATCACGCTGCGCGCCGAGGAGGGCTACGTCAGCGCCACCTCCGATTACACCGGCGGCCCGCTCGGCATCGGCGCCTCGGCCGAGTTCGACGTGTTCGACTGGGGCGGCGGGGCGTACGCGTTCCGCAGCGTCGCCAACGGCCGGCACGTCAGCGTGGGCCAGGACGGCGTGCTGGTCAACGACCAGCCGGGCCCGAACGGCTGGGAGGTCAGGCAGACCTTCCGGATGGAGGAGCGCTTCCGCGGCGTCGTGCTCCGCCACATCTCCACCGACCAGTACGTCACCGCCGATCGCGGCACGCTCCGCCTCACCGACGACCCGGACGCGGCCACCCTGCTCGTCGTGGACCTGGTCGAGAGCGGCGCCGCGCAGGCCGCCCGGGCCGCCGCGGACGCGGACGTGGCCGTCGTCGTGGTGGGCGACCACCCGCTGGTCAACGGCAGGGAGACCGAGGACAGGGCCGACCTGGCCCTGCCCCAGGGGCAGGAGAAGCTGGTCAGGGCCGTGCACGAGGCGAACAGGGCGACCGTGCTGGTGGTCTCCAGCGGCTACCCGTTCGCGGTCACCTGGGCCGACGCGCACGTGCCCGCGATCCTCTGGTCCTCGCACGGCGGCCAGGAATACGGCCACGCCCTCGCCGACGTGCTGTTCGGCGACGCCGACCCGGGCGGCCGCCTCACCCAGACCTGGTACCGCTCAGCCGGGGAGCTGCCCGACCTGTTCGACTACGACATCATCGCCACCGACGCGACATATCTGTATTACCGGGGCACGCCCCTCTACCCGTTCGGCCACGGCCTCAGCTACACCCGCTTCACCTATTCCGACCTCAGTCTGTCCAGCGACGACCTGGCCCCCGACGACACTCTGACCGTCCAGGTCACGGTGACGAACTCCGGCTGGCGCGCGGGCGAGGAGGTCGTGCAGGTCTACACCCACCAGCAGCGCTCCCGCGTCAAACAGCCGGTCCGCGCCTTGCGCGGCTTCCGGAAGGTACGGCTCGCGCCGGGCGAGAGCCGTACCGTCGAGATCCCGGTGCCGATCGAGGACCTGGCGTTCTGGGACGTCACCCGGGGGCGCTTCGCGATCGAGGACGCCTCCCACAAGGTGCACGTCGGCTCCTCCAGCCGGGACATCCGGCTGTGCGCGCCCTTCACCGTGAAGGGCGAACGCGTGCCGCCCCGGGACCTGCGCGCACTGGACGCGGCCGACCATGACGAGTACGACGGAATAGTGCTGTGTGACGCCGCCAGGGAGCGGGGAGACGCCGTGCGCTCGGCCGGGCCAGGCGCCTGGATCGTGTTCCGCGACGCCGACCTGGACGGCAAGCCGGAGCAGGCCGTGCTGAGCGCGGCCAGCACCGAGGGCGGCGTGCTGACCCTGCGCCTGGACGATCCTCTGCACGGCGAGGTCCTCGGCACGGTCACGGTCAGGCCGACGGCGGGCGGTCACGACTTCGTCGAGGCGGCCACGGCTCTTTCGCCCGCGACCGGTGTGCGCGATCTTTATGTGGTGTTCGAGAACGAGGGAGTCACGGTGCGCACGCTCGGGTTCGGCCGGTGAGGAAGGTGCGTACGGTGACCATCGCCGACGTCGCCAGGCACGCGGGAGTCGCGGTCAGCACCGTGTCGTACGTGCTGAGCGGCAAACGGGCGATATCCGCGACCACCCGGCAGCGCGTGCTGGAGAGCGTGCGCGCGCTGGGATACCACCCCAACGCCGGGGCGCGGGCGCTGGCCAGCAAGCGGGCGAACGTGATCGCGCTGGTGCTGCCGCTGCGGGCGGGCATGAACCTGCCGGTGCTGATGCAGTTCGCCACCTCGGTGGTGGCCACCGCCCGGCAGTTCGACCACGACGTGCTGCTGATGACCGCCGACGAGGGCCCGGAGGGGCTGCAGCGGGTGGCGGCGAGCGCGCTGGTGGACGGGCTGCTGCTGATGGACGTGGAGGTGCGCGATCCGCGCGTGCCGCTGCTGCGCGAGCTGGGCGAGCCGAGCGTGCTGATCGGGTTCCCGGCCGACGCGGAGGGGCTGACCTGCGTGGACCTGGACTTCGCGCGGGCGGGGGCGCTGTGCGCCGAACATCTGGCGGCGGGCGGGCATCGCGAGATCGCGCTGCTGGGCGCGCCGCGCGTGGTCTACGAGCGGGGGACCGGTTTCGCCGAGCGCACGCTGGCCGGGTTCACGGCCGCGGCGAAGGACCTGAAATCGGTCGCGGTGCCGTGCGAGGAGACCTACGACGAGGTCGCCGAGACCGTGAAGATCCTCTTCGACCAGCATCCCGGATTGACCGGTCTGGTGGTGCACAACGAGGCGGCGGTCGGGCACGTCCTGGCCGCGTTGCGCGCGCTCGGCCGATCGGTTCCGGAGGACGTCTCCGTGGTGGCGATCTGCCCGGATGACGTCGCGGAACGGGCGAGTCCCGCGCTCACCTCCGTGCTCATTCCGGCCGAGGATGTCGGGCATCAGGCGGTTAGGCTGCTGATGGCCAAGCTCGACGGCCTTCCTGCCGATTCGATGCTGCTGGAACCACGACTCACGATCAGGGAGAGCACACGTTGACGACCTTCCCCCAAGGATTCGTTTGGGGTGCGGCCACCGCGTCGTACCAGATCGAAGGAGCGGTGCGCGAGGACGGCCGGGGACCATCCATCTGGGACGTGTTCAGCCACACACCGGGGAAGGTGGCCGATGGGCACACCGGGGACGTCGCCTGCGACCACTACCACCGGTATCGCGAGGACGTCGCGATCATGGAGGACCTGGGGCTGCACGCCTACCGGTTCTCGGTGTCCTGGCCGCGCGTGCTGCCCGGCGGCACGTTCAACGCCGCCGGCCTGGACTTCTACGACCGGCTTGTGGACGAGTTGCTGGCCCGCCGCATCTCGCCCATCGCCACCCTCTACCACTGGGACCTCCCCGCCGAACTCGACTGGCGGAACCCAGACACGGCCGCCAAGTTCGCCGACTACACGGAGATCGTCCACCACCGCCTGGGGGACCGGGTCGCCACCTGGACCACCCTCAACGAACCGTGGGTCTCGGCCTTCGTCGGGTACGGCTCCGGCCGCCACGCCCCCGGGGTGACCGATCCGGCCGCCGCGTTCACGGCCGCGCACCACCTGCTGCGCGCGCACGCGCTGGGCGCGCAGGTCCTGCGCGCGGGCGGCGCGGGCGAGGTCAGCGTGACGCTCAACCTCACGCCGACGGTCGGCGACCCCGAGGTGACCACGCTCATCGACGGCCTGGCCAACCGCCTCTTCCTGGACCCGGTCCTGCGCGGCGCCTACCCCGACGACATCCGCGCCCATATCGCGAAATTTACTGATCTTGGGTTGGACGATCTGCCGTTCGAGGCGATCGACGTGCTCGGCGTGAACTACTACACGATCGCCCGGCTGGCCGCCGACCCCGCCTCGCCCGGGCACGAGGAGTATCCCGGCAGCGAGGGCATCGCCTGGCTGCCCCCGCACGGCGTGCCCACCGAGATGGGCTGGGAGGTGGTCCCCTCCGGCCTGGAGGAGCTGCTGCTGCGGATCAGCCGCGACTACCCCGGCACCCCGCTGATGATCACCGAGAACGGCGCGGCCTACGACGACGTGGTCAAGGACGGCCGGGTCCCCGACACCGACCGCATCGCCTTCCTCGACGGCCATTTCCGGGCCGCCCACAACGCGATCCAGCGGGGCGCCGACCTGCGCGGCTACCTGGTCTGGTCGCTGCTGGACAACTTCGAGTGGGCCCGCGGCTACCACAAGCGTTTCGGTCTGGTACGCGTCGACTACGAGTCCCTGGAACGACTCCCCAAGGACAGCGCCCACTGGTATCGCGAGGTCATCGCCAGAAACGGCCTGGACTAGGTACGGACCCGGGCCTGCCGGCCCGGGTACTCGCGCACCACCACGTCCCTGGGCGTGATCCGCAGCACCTCGTTGTCGGCGATCGCCACCCCGGTCACCTCCGCCCAGAACCGGGGGTCGCCGACGAAGATGGCCACCCGGGGGTCGCGCTCCACCGCCTCCCACGCCTCCTCGCCCGCGATCACCCGCAGCTCGCCCGACCGGCTCACCGACGTCACCGCGCTCACCGCGATCGACCGGGGGCCGTCCGGGCCGGTGTAGGAGAGCACCACGCTGCGCGAGAAGGTGACCGCGTGCCTGACCTCGTCGGTCAGGTCCGAGGACGGGCTGATGTCCCCGGTCGGCAGCTCGACCCGGGTCAGCGCGGCCCGCCACGGGCCGGGCGTGCCCCGCCACCTGGCCCGGACCGCCCGCGCGCAGAACGCCACCGCCACGGCCAGCAGCGCCAGCCAGGCCCCCTGCCAGGCGCGGGCCATCCCCGGGACGACGCCCGCCACCGCCAGAGAGATCGCCGACGCCACCAGGAAACCCAGCGCCCCCACCAGCCAGCGGTCCCGGCGGACCACCCCGCGCAGGTTGGCCCTGCGCCCGACCAGCACCATCGCCACCGGCACCGCCAGCGCGGCCAGCGCGATCCAGGGGACCGGCAGCACCGACAAGACCAGCAGCCCCCACCAGGCGCGGCCCGCGATGATCCACAACGCCACGTCCATGTTCCGCCGGGCCACCCGCGAGCTGGAGGCCAGGGCGAACTCGGTCAGCGCCTTTACCGGCCGTCCTCGCCACGCCTCCACCAGCAGCCAGAGCAGTCCGACGGCCACGGGGTTGAACACGACCAGCCCGAGCGCCCCGGACCACGCCCAGCTGATCGTGTCCGGTTCGGGCAGGGTGGCCAGGCCGACCACGTACGCGGCGATCACGAAGAACGCCACGGAGACCGCGACGCTCAGCCACAGATCCCGGCCGAGCATGGCGGGGACGTGCGACCAGATCCGGATTTTTCCGGCCTGCCGGAGCGTCACCGCGAGCACGCCGCCCAGCACGACCGCGCCGCCGATCTGGGCTTGCAAGTGCAGGTCGAAACCCAGGGCGGCCACGGCCACGGCCGTCATGGCGATCGCCAACAGCCCCCTGACCTGCCAGGACCAGACCTGCAACGCCCTTCTCGCCTGGCCGGTCTCGGCCGGGTCGACCTCCCAGGCCGGGTCGTGGTGGACGTCCGGGGCTTCCCAGCCGAGAAAGGTGAGGCCCAGGTTCACCCGGGCCCCGACGTGGTCGTGATCGCGGCGCAGTACCGCCCGATATGCCGCAGCCGCCCGCCTGTGGTCGCCTCGCGCCAGCGCGAGATCCCCGGAGAGGGAATGCGGGCCGGGTTCCTCAGGGGCGTACCTGACGGCCTTCTGGGCCTCCGCCCACGCCTCGCGCCAGCGGCCCGGAATGCGCCGCAGCGCGCCGGCGAGGCGCAGCCGCGCGGCCCAGGAGCCCGGCGCCAGCCGCACCGCCTCCTGGGCCGAGTCGACTGCCTCCCGCGCGCGGCCCAGGCGCTCCAGGGCGAGGCTCGCCAGGCGGTGCCCCCACTCGCCGTGCGGTTCACGATCCACCGCCTGACGAGCGGCCTCCAGCGCCGCCTCTGGTTGGTCGCGGCCGAGCCTGGTAGCCGCAACCGCGCACCAGGACCGAGGGTCGGCACTGTCTTTCGGGGCCGAGTCCTCGGAACCGGTTTCGCGCCGGGCACGCGCGGATGACTCCTCGGCATCGTTCCCCACCCAACGCATGATCCGCCGCCTGTCCCTGATTGCCTAGGTGTCGGACATATACCTATATCTCTCTAGAGAGGTTCTCAGGTGTCAAGCGGGGAGCGAGCCACTTGACGGCCAGGACGTACCGATGTTCAAGGTTGCTGTGCGTGCCGTCGAAGAGTTCGAACACGACGTCCTCGGCGGGGACGCCGGCGGCCTGGACGGCGCGGTGGAAGGCCGTCGCGCCCAGGTCGAGGAAGTATTCGTCGCTCGTGCCCGCGTCGATCCAGATCGAGTGCAGGCCGCGCAGCGCCTCGGGGCGCTCCGTCGCCATGGTCACGGGATCATATTCCCGCCATCTGTCCCAGACCTCGGGAAGCAGGTGGCCGAGGTCGTCGAACGGGATGTCAACCGTGCCGTCGGGGTTGGAGGAGTAGGAGGCGGCGTTGCCGTACAGGAGGATCATGTCGTGGCCCGGGCAGCGGCCGCCGGTGGCGAAGAAACGGTCCAGGAAGTTCGTCCAGGAGCCGTCGTACTCGTCCCGGAGGGTGCGGGCGGTTTTGGGGAAGTCGCGCAGGTAGAGGACGTCGAAGAGGGCGTCTCCCGCGTGGGTGGCGAGCGCGCCGAACAGGCCGGGGCGGAGCATGGGGGTGATCATCGCGCCGTAGCCGCCGCTGGACTTGCCGGTGATCGCGCGGTGCTGTTTTTCGGGGAGGGTGCGGTAGCGGGCGTCCACGTACGGGACGATCTCCTCGCACAGGTAGGAGTGGTAGCGGCCGTGGCCGGGGGAGTCGACGTACTGGCTGCCGCCGAGCCGGGTCCAGGCGTCGACGAAGACGACGATCGCGGGCGGCGTCTCGCCCGAGGCGAACAGCTCGTCCAGGAGCTCCGGGTAGTTGCGCCGCCACGCCGACCGGTTGCCCCACATCGTCACCTGCCCCGAGTAGCCCTGGAGCACGTAGATCGACGGGTAGCGGGCGTCGGTGTCGTCGTAGCCCGGGGGCAGGTAGATCCAGAGCGGCCGTTCGTACGGGTCGCCGAGGGCGTTGCCGCGCAGCTGCTCGCTGACGATCGTGACCTTCTCCACGCGTCCGGACATTTCAGGACTCCAAGGCATCATGGCCTCACGATATGTGGCCAATCTCGTCCATAAATGTGTGACTTGACTGTTTGCCGGAACGCCTGAGGATCCTTCGCCTAATCACCTAAGCTGCCACGCATGTCCACCCGGGCCATGACCCCCTGAGCGACCTATGATCATTTTTGGGCGCGAAATCGGCGGGGCCGGGCGGCGCGCGAACCGGTGGTCGGTCCTGGCGCTGCTCTGCTTCAGCCTCCTGCTCGTCGCCGTAGACGCCACCGTGCTGCACATCGCGGTGCCCGCGCTGACCGCCGCGCTGGAGCCCTCCGCGGTCCAGCTGCTGTGGATCATCGACATCTACTCCCTGGTCGTGGCCCCCCTCCTGGTCACCTTCGGCACCCTCGGCGACCGGTACGGCAGGCGCGCCTTCGTCATCGGCGGCTACGTCGTGTTCGGCGTGGCCTCGCTGGCCGCCGCGTTCGCCGCCACCCCGATCGCCCTGATCCTGGCCCGGGCCTGCCTCGGCGTCGGCGGCGCGATGATCATGCCCGCCACCCTGTCCATCATCCGGCAGGTCTTCACCGACCGCAGGGAACGCGCGATCGCCCTGGGCGTGTGGGGCGCGGTGGCGGCCGGCGGCGCGGCGGTCGGCCCGATGCTCGGCGGGGTGCTGGTCGAGCACTTCTGGTGGGGCGCGGTCTTCCTCATCAACGTGCCGCTGCTGCTGGTCGCCCTCCCGCTGGCGATCCGCCTGCTGCCCCCGACCACGAGGCGCGCCCACCCGTGGGACGCCCTCAGCGCCGCCCTCTCGGTGGCCGGGCTGCTCGCCCTCGCCTTCGGCCTCAAGGAGGCCGGATACGGCCACACGATCGGGCGTGGCCCCGCCCTGCTGGTCTTCGCGCTCGGCGTCGCCCTGCTGGTGTGGTTCACCAGGCGGCAGCGCCGCCTGGCCACGCCGCTGCTGGACATCGGCCTGTTCACCCAGCGCGGCTTCGCCACCGGCGTGGCCTGCGTGCTGCTGGCCATCTTCGCGATGGTGGGCCTGGAATTGATGCTCGCCCAGTACCTGCAGCTGGTGCTCGGCCTGTCGCCGCTGGGCGCGGCCCTGCGGATGGTGCCGCTGATGGTCGCGGCCATCGTGGGCGGCCTGACCGCGGCCCGGCTGCTGGACCTGATCGGCCTGCGCGCCACCATGAGCGGCGGCCTGGCGCTCACCGCGCTGGCCCTGATGCCGGTGCTGAGCTGGGGGGCCGAGGACCACCCGGTGGCGCTCGCGCTGTGCTTCGTCGGGATCGGCTTCGGCGTCGAGGTGGCGCTGCTGGCCGCCTCCGACACGATCATGGCCTCGGTGCCGGAGTCCCGGGCGGGCGGCGCGGCGGCGATCGAGGAGACCG
Source organism: Acrocarpospora macrocephala (assembly GCF_009687865.1). Lineage (GTDB taxonomy): Bacteria > Actinomycetota > Actinomycetes > Streptosporangiales > Streptosporangiaceae > Acrocarpospora > Acrocarpospora macrocephala. The sequence continues at coordinate 33,518 of NZ_BLAE01000043.1, read as the reverse complement.
CCTACGAGCTCGGCGCGGGCCTGGGCATCGCCGTGCTCGGCACCATCACCACGATCGTCTACGCGCCCGCGCTGCTGGTGCCGGCCGAGCTGCCGCCCGATCTGGCCGTGCTGGCCCGCGAGTCGCTGGCCGCCGCCGCCCACGTGGCGACCGAGCTCGGCGGCCCGGCCGGGGCCTCGCTGCTGGCCGAGGCGCGGCTGGCCTTCGTCTCCGGGCTGCACGCGGCCGTGCTCGTGAGCGTGCTGTTCCTGCTGGTCACGGCCGTATCGGTGGCGGTGCTGCTGCCCCGGCGGCAGGCCGCGCGAGCCGCGGCGCGGGAGCGTGAACGCGTCGCCGCCTGACATGACCGTGCCGGTTATGGGGAGAAATGCATAGGAAGCGTCCCCGAGGAGCTCCAGAATGGTCCCCGTGAACAGAACACTCCACGACCTCGCCTCGCTGGCGGCCCGGATGGGCGTCGGCGGGATCTTCTTCGCCCAGGGCTGGCAGAAGCTGGAGGCCGGCCTGATCGAGACCGGCGGCCAGTTCGCCCAGCTGGGCGCGCCCGCCCCGCGGTTATGGGCGGGCGCCACGATGCTCATCGAGCTGGTCGGCGGCACCCTGCTCATCGCCGGTCTCGCCGTCTCCTTCGTCGGCATGCTGCTGTTCGCCGAGGCGCTCGCGGTGTTCATCCTGACCGCCGGCGACGCCGGGCTGCCGCTCACCGGCGGCGACATCAACCTTATCGTCGGCCTGGGCGCGGCCTCCGTGCTGCTGTCGGTGAACGGCGGCGGGCGGCTCTCGGTGGACCACATGGTGGTCATCAAGCGGCGCGACGCTGAGGAGGCGGACGACCTCGCGGCCGAGGCCGAGGCCGACGCGGTGATCAACGCTCTCCGCGAGCCCCGCGCCAAGACCGACCCCGACCCGAAGGGCCCGGTCACGTTCCCCGCGTCCTCAAGCACCTCCGAGGAGGTCACCGAGGCGCTGCCGAAGCCGAGGACGGCCCGGCGCTCCAAGCGGGCCGAGGAGACCACCGAGAGCAAGACCGAGGCTCCGGCGGAGGTCTCCCGCCCGACCGGCGGCGAATCGGGCGACACGCTGGTGGCCGGCCGCCGCACCGGAAAGGCGGACTAGGGCTGCTCTTTCCGCCAAGGCGGCGATGGCTACCAGCGCGGTCACACCACGGCTATGCGTCCAACAGAATGGCAGGTCGTCGGCTTGCTCGCCGTTATCCGGCGCCGTTCACGCAGGTGATGGTTCGCACCGCACCGGCGCCAAGAGCGGCACCAGCATCAGGCGTTCTAAGCGGCTTAGTCAGGGACCTGGGGGTCGTGGTGGAGACGTTGAGGCGGCACCGGCATTGGGCGTTCTAGACGACCCCGGAAGGCGGCAGCTGGTGGTCGAAGCGGAGAGAATGGCGTGATGGGTAGCGAACTGCCGGTTATTGATGTTTCGCCGCTGCTTGCCGGGGAGTCTGCCGCGACTGTCGCTCGGCAGATTGAGGCGGCCTGCGTGGATAGTGGCTTCTTTTACATCAGCGGCCATGGGGTGTCGGCTGATCTGATCGCCCGGATGGACGTGAGTGCCCGGCGGTTCTTCGAGTTGCCGCTGGACGCCAAGATGAAGATTTCGATGGCGCATGGAGGGCGGGCCTGGCGGGGGTTCTTCCCGGTGGGCGGGGAGCTCACCTCGGGGCGGCCCGATCTCAAGGAAGGGATCTATTTCGGAGCGGAGCGGGAGCCTGATGGGCGTCCGCTGAGTGGCCGGAATCTCTTTCCTGATGAGGTGCCCGAGTTGGGGGCGTCGGTGCTGCGCTATCTGGACGTGATGACCGAGGTGGCCCAGGCGGTCATGCGGGGAGTCGCGCTGAGCCTGGGGCTGGACGAGGACTACTTCGCGACGGGCTACACGGCCGACCCGACCATCCTGTTCCGGATATTTCACTATCCGCCCGCTTCGGCGGACGAAGGGTGGGGCGTCGGCGAGCACACCGACTACGGGCTGCTCACCCTGCTCCTCCAGGACGACAACGCGGGACTCCAGGTGCACAGCGCGCGCGGCTGGATCGACGCGCCGCCGATCCCCGGCACCTTCGTCTGCAACATCGGCGACATGCTCGACAAGCTCACCGGCGGCCACTACCGCTCCACGCCGCACCGGGTCCGCAACGCCAGCGGCCGGGAGCGGCTGTCCTTCCCGTTCTTTTTTGATCCCGGCTGGGACAGCGAAGTGCCACCCCTGCCGTCCCGTCCCCGGCTGGACGGGGGCAGAGCCCGCTGGGACGGACAGGATCTCAGGGCTTTCACCGGCACATATGGCGACTACCTTCTGTCCAAAGTCGCCAAGGTATTTCCGCAACTCCGGGCTGACGTACTGGACTGACGGATTCGGGGCAGCGGAGAAGACGCGCCGAAACTCGCTGGGGCGTCCATTCGGCGCTTCGGTGCGATATAACCGGGGGCGGACCGGGGAGGCGTCATGCGGGAGGATGGCCGGGCCCGTCCCACGGGACGCGCGGCAGCACGGAACCTGTTCGAACAGGTGCGACTTCGCTATTTTCATCTCCCGCCGTTCGCCAGACGGGCGGTCTTCATCGGCGTGCTGATCGGCGCGCTCGCATTGGGTGTGGCGTTTAGCTGGGATCTGTGGAACACGTTCTTCGTCACGGTGATCTTGTTGGCATACGCCGCGCTGGCGCTGCGCTTCCCGCGCGCCGCCGCGACCACGCTGGTGCTGGCCGGGTGGACCGCTGTGTCCCCCCTGGCGCTGCACGCGCTCAGCGGCCAGGGCGCGACCCCCTACGTACTGTTCATGCTTCTCCTGCTGGGCATCCTCGTGGCGGCGGCGGCGCACCTGATCCGCTGGGTGCCGCCCTGGCTGACCGCCCTCGCCGCGCTGGCACCCGCCGCCGTCGTTTGTTTCGCGATCTCCTCGATCTCCCTCACAGCTGCCATCAGTGGCGCCTACGGCGTCGCGGGCGTCGCCCTGGTCTTCCGGTTCGTCCAAGCCCGGCGCGTGAAGGCGGAGCTGCCGGTGGAGGAGCTACCGGTCCAGCAGCGCGGCCGCGCGGGCGGATTCCAGCCCGCTCCCGGCGACCGAGGGCCGAAGCCGCCGCCGCCGATCACCGTAGAGCAGGCGCTCGGCGAGCTGGAAGGCATGATCGGCCTGGCCCCCGTCAAGGAGCAGGTGCGCTCGATCGCGGCCTCCATCGAAGCGGCCCGCCTGCGCAAGGAGGCGGGCTACAACACCGAGCCGCCGATGCGCCACTTCGTGTTCGTCGGCCCGCCCGGCACCGGCAAGACCAGCGTGGCCCGCAGCCTGGCCAAGATCTTCTACTCGTTCGGGCTGCTGGAGACGCCGTTCGTGGTCGAGGCGCAGCGCGCGGACCTGGTGGGCGAGTATCTCGGGGCCACCGCCATCAAGACCAACGAGCTGATCGACCGCGCCCTGGGCGGCGTGCTGTTCATCGACGAGGCGTACGGGCTGATCAACTCCGGGGACGGGCAGCCGGACCGGTTCGGCCAGGAGGCCGTGCAGACGCTGCTGAAGCGGGCCGAGGACGACCGGGACCGGCTCATCATCATCCTGGCGGGATACGAGAAGGAGATGGCCACGTTCCTGGGCTCCAACCCGGGGCTGTCCAGCCGCTTCTCCAGCCGGGTCAGGTTCCCCAGCTACGACGCCGACGAGCTGCTGGCGATCACCGAATCGCTCCAGGCCGGGCGCGGCGACCGGCTCGACCCCGAGGCGCGGCCGGTGCTGCGCGGCCTGTTCGAGGACGTGCACCGGCGCGGCCTGGTCGACGAGCTGGGCAACGCGCGCTTCGCCCGCAGCGTCGCCGAGGCGGCCGCGCAGGCCAGGGACGTCCGGGTGGTCAGCGCCGGCGGCGCGCCCCGGGGCGAGGACCTGGTCACCACCACGGCGGCCGACGTGACCAAGGCGTTCCACGAGATCACCGCGCGCTTCCGCGGCTACCAGGCCACGCCGACGCTGGAGGACGCGCTGCGCGACCTGGACCGGATGGCCGGGCTCGAACCGGTCAAGCGGCAGGTGCACGCGATCACCGCGCAGCTGCGGGTGGCCCGGATGCGGGAGGAGCAGGGGCTGCCGGTGCAGTCGCAGATGCGGCACTTCGTCTTCGCCGGGCCGCCGGGCACCGGGAAGACGACGGTGGCCCGCATCCTGGGGCGGATCTTCTCGGCGCTCGGGCTGCTGGCCAAGTCCGACGTGGTCGAGGCGTCCCGGGCCGACCTGGTCGGGCAGCACCTGGGGGCGACCGCGATCAAGACCAACGAGCTGGTGGATCGGGCCATCGGCGGGGTGCTGTTCGTGGACGAGGCGTACAGCCTGGCCAACACCGGCTACTCGGGCGGGGACGCGTTCGGCCAGGAGGCCGTACAGACGCTGTTGAAGCGGGCCGAGGACGACCGGGACCGGCTGGTGATCATCCTGGCGGGTTACGAGCGGGAGATGGACGGCTTCCTGGCCACCAACCCCGGGCTGGCCAGCCGGTTCAACCAGCGGGTGGCGTTCCCTTCGTACTCGCCGGACGAGCTGGCCGAGATCGCGGCGATGACCGCCGCGACGGCGGGGGACCGGTTCGACCTGGCGGCCACCCGGGACCTGGCCGACGTGTTCGCGTGGGTCTGCCAGGAGCGGCTGATCGACGGGCTCGGGAACGGGCGGTTCGCTCGCTCGCTCTACGAGCGGGCCGCGTTGCGGCGGGACGTGCGGCTGGCCGAGCAGAGCAGCGCCAGCGCGGCCGAGCTCGTCACCATCACCAGTCAGGACGTTCGCTCGGCGGTCGACGAGCTGTCCTGAACAGAGTTTTGCCTGTTCGTGGCATTACCGCTCCACACCGGATCACACTATTGATGCCGGGGGGTGGGCTCGGTGAAGATCCGCGACGGCATGGCGCTCGCGACGGTCCTGATATTCGTGGGGACGGCCTGCGGCCCCGGCGTCGCTCCCGGCGACGGCACGGCCCCGGTGCAGGGCGGCACGCTCAAGGTCATCGGGTCGGGGGATGTGGACCATCTCGACCCGGCCTCCTCGTATACGACCGTGGCCTACACGCTGAACCGGACCTGGACCCGGCAGCTGGTGACCTATCCGGCGAGCAATGACTTCAACAAGGCCATCACGATCGTGCCGGATGTGGCCGAGGCGCTGCCGGAGATCAGCGCGGACGGTCGCACGTACACGTTCAAGATCCGCGACGGGGTGCGCTGGAACACCACGCCCGCCCGGCAGGTGACCGCGGCCGACTTCGTCCGCGGGCTCAAGCGGCTGGCCAACCCGGTGCAGCCGTCCGGCGGGATCTCGTACTACACCGGGACGATCGAGGGGATGCAGGAGTTCTTCACCGCGTTCCAGAAGGCGCCCAAGACCGCGGCCGGCATCGCGCAGTTCATGGCGCGCAACCAGATCAAGGGCGTGCGCGCGGTCGACCCGAAGACCCTGGAGATCAGGCTCACCACGAAGGCGAGCGACTTCCTGAACATCATGGCGCTGCCGTTCGCCTCACCCGCTCCGGTGGAGTACGAGAAGTACGTGCCCGACGGGCCGGAGTTCCGGCAGAACACGATCTCGCTGGGGCCGTACCAGATCACCACCTATCAGGCGGGGCGGGCGATCCTGCTGAACCGCAGCCCCGCCTGGAAGCAGGAGGCCGACCCGGTCCGGCGCCAGCACGTCGAGCGCATCCAGATCATGCTCGGGCAGGAGAGCGCCGACGTCGTGCAGCAGCAGCTGGAGGCGGGGACCGCGGACCTGTCCTGGGACCAGCCGGTGCCGACGTCGGCGATCCAGCGGATGAACGGCGACCCGGAGTTCCACGTGTTCGAGGGCTCCTCGCTCAATCCCTTCCTGGTGTTCAACCTGCAGAGCCCGAACAACAACCGGGCGCTCGCCAACGCGAAGGTGCGGCAGGCGATCAACTTCGCGATCAACAAGGTGGCGATCGCGCAGATCTACGGTGGGCCCAGGCTGAACACGGTGCTGGACGGCGCGATCCCGCCGGGCAGCATCGGCTTCGACGTCGACGTCAAGCCGTATACGACGCCGGGGCACGTCGGCGATCCCGCCAGGTGCCGGGCGATGCTGGCCGAGGCTGGAGTGTCCGGCCTGACGTTCCAGTTTCCCTACCGGACCACCGGAAATCACCCGAAGGTGGCGCAGGCGATCGCGGCCGATCTCACCAAGTGCGGGATCGCGACCACGCTGATCGCCACCTCGCCGGACGACTTCTACGGGCGGTACCTGTCCAGCGTGGCCAAGAGCCGTGAGGGCAAATGGGATATCGGCGGGCCTTCGTGGCTGCCCGACTGGTACGGCAACAACGGCAGGTCGATCGTCGTGCCGCTGTTCTACGGGGCCAACTACGCGGAGGGCTCCACCAACTATGGCGCCTACAACAACCCCGCGGTCAACGCGACCATCGCGAAAGCCCTGACGGCCGGGTCGGCGAGCGCGGCGGAGACGTCCTGGAAGCAGGCCAACGCCATGATCATGGCTGATGCCCCGATCGTGCCGCTGATTTCCCAGAACGTGCCGACCTTCCACTCCAGCCGGGTGCAGAACGCGCTCTACTCGCCGATGTCGCAGCAGTTCGACTACACGCAGCTGTGGCTGGGCTGATGGCGCTCCTGGAGGTCTCCGGGCTCACCGTGTCGTTCCCGACCCCGGACGGCGCGGTGCAGGCCGTACGCGGACTGAGTTTCGATGTCGAGCGGGGGCGCACGCTGGGGATCGTCGGTGAATCCGGGTCGGGCAAGAGCGTCAGCACGCAGGCGCTGATGGGCCTGGTCCGGGGGGCCGAGGTCGCCGGATCGGCGCTGTTCGAGGGGCGCCAGCTGATCGGCATGCCGGCGGAAGAACTGCGGCGGCTGCGCGGGGCCGAGATCTCGATGATCTTCCAGGATCCGCTGTCGAGCCTGCATCCGCTCTACACGGTCGGGTGGCAGATCGTGGAGTTGATCCGGATTCACGAGCCCTTTGTGGGGAAAGCGCAGGCGCGTAAGAGGGCGGCCGAGTTGCTGGGGCTGGTCGGGATTCCGCAGCCGGAGCGGCGGGTGGACGACTATCCGCACCAGTTCTCCGGCGGTATGCGGCAGCGGGCGATGATCGCGATGGCGCTGGCGCTCAACCCGAAGCTGATCATCGCCGACGAGCCCACGACGGCGCTCGACGCGACCGTGCAGGCGCAGATCCTGGATCTGATGATGCGGCTGCAGAAGGAGTTCGACACCGCGCTCATCATGATCACCCACGATCTGGGGGTGATCGCCGACATCGCCGACGAGGTGCTCGTCATGTACGCGGGCAAGCCGGTCGAGCGGGCCGGGCGGCGGGACCTCTACTACCGGCCGCACCACCCCTACACGGTGGGGCTGCTGGAGTCGGTTCCCAGCACCACCGGCGCCAAGGAGCGGCTCAAGCCGGTGCCCGGCCAGCCGCCGAGCCTGCTCCGGCCGCCGAGCGGCTGCACTTTCCATCCGCGCTGTCCGTACGTGATGAGCCGATGCCGGCGGGAGGAACCGCCCTTGATGGGAGAACCCGGTCATCAATCGGCCTGCTGGCTGCCCCTGGACGTGGTCGGGCTCGGTCCCGAGGCTGCGCGGCGGCGGGAGGAGGAGTCCTCGTGAGGCCGCTGCTGCGGGTTACCGATGTGCGGAAGTATTTCCCGATCCGGGAGGGGCTGTTCGTCCAGAAGGAGGTCGGGCGGGTTCACGCCGTGGACGGAGTGAGCCTGGAGGTGCGCGCGGGGGAGACGCTCGGCATCGTGGGCGAGTCCGGCTGCGGCAAGTCCACGCTGGCCAGGTGCATCACCGGGTTGTATCCGGTGACGTCGGGGTCCATCGAGTTCGATGGGGATCCGCGCCGCGAGGTTCAGATGATTTTTCAGGATCCGTACGGGTCGTTGAATCCGCGGCGGCGGATCGGGTCGATCATCGCGGATCCGCTGGTCATCCATCGCGTGGGGACCAAGGCGGAACGGCGTCGCCGGGTTCAGGAGCTGATGGAGCTGGTGGGGCTCAATCCCGAGCATTTCAACCGGTTCCCCGCCGAGTTCTCCGGGGGGCAGCGGCAGCGGATCGGGATCGCGCGGGCGCTCGCGCTGCGGCCCCGGCTGGTGGTCTGCGACGAGCCGGTGTCCGCGCTGGACGTATCGATCCAGGCCCAGGTCATCAACCTGCTGAAGGACCTGCAGGCGGAGCTGGGGCTGACCTACGTGTTCATCGCTCATGATCTGTCGGTCGTGCGGTATGTGAGCGATCGGGTGGCGGTGATGTATCTCGGCCGGATCGTGGAGACGGCGGCGGGGGAGGATCTGTACAAGTTGCCGCGGCATCCGTACACGAACGCCCTGCTGTCGGCCGCGTCCGTGGCGGACCCCGACCTCTCGGCCCGGCGCGAGCGGATTGTCCTGACCGGGGATGTGCCGTCCCCGATCGCGCCCCCATCGGGCTGCCGGTTCCATCCGCGCTGCCCGAAGGCGATGCCGAAGTGCGTGACCGATGATCCGCGGCTGCTCGCGCAAGGGCGTCCCGAAGGCGGGCATCTCGCCGCTTGTCATTTTCCGGTGGAACCGGGCGAACGTCTCGGCTCGGAGAAGGCCCAGATCGAGCAGGAATCCACCGAGCCGCACCTGGAGAAAGGGGGTGGAACATGAGCCTGACCGAGGCGTCGGCCGAGGCCGAGCACATTCCCGAGCAGGCGGAAGCGGTCCGCGGCAAAGGGCCCTGGCAGCTGGCCTGGGAACGGCTGACCCGGGACCGCGCGGCCATGGTGTCGCTGGGGGTGATCGCCGTGATCGTGCTGCTGGCGCTGCTCGCCCCGGTCTTCGCCGCCATCACCGGGCACGGCCCGCAGGAGGCGTTCCCGGCGACCGGGCTCACCCCGGAAGGGCTGCCCGTCGGCCCCGGCTCCGGGTTCTGGCTGGGAGCCGACAGCCTCGGCCGGGACCTGTTCGTCCGGATCCTGTACGGCGCGCGCATCTCGCTGCTGGTCGGGCTGCTGTCCACCCTGCTGGCGACGCTGTTCGGGGTGGTGGTCGGCATGGTGGCCGGGTTCTACGGCGGCTGGGTGGACGGGGTGCTGGCCCGGGTGCTCGATGTGGTGCTGAGCTTTCCGTACCTGCTGGTGGCGATCGTGCTGGTGGCGGTGCTTGGCGCCAGCGTGCCGCTGATGATCCTCGTGATCGCGTTCTTCTCGTTCGCGGCGATGGCCCGGGTCGTACGGGGGCAGACCATCACCTACAAGGAACGGGAGTTCATCGAGGCCGCCCGATCGATGGGCGCGAGCAAGCCCCGCACGATGTTCGTGGACGTGGTCCCGAACCTGATCGCGCCGGTCACCGTGCTGGCCACCCTGCTGATCCCGACCTCGATCGTGTTCGAGGCCACCCTGTCCTTCCTCGGCCTGGGGGTGGATCCGCGGACACCGAGCTGGGGCGCGATCCTGTCCGACTCGGTGGACTACTACCGGGTGGCGCCGGGACTGCTGATCTTCCCTGCCGTCATGCTGCTGCTGACCACGCTGGCCTTCAACCTGCTCGGCGACGGGATCCGTGACGCGCTTGATCCGCGTGGGGAGGGTGGCCGTTGATGTCACGCCTTTTGCTGCTAACCACGCTGGCATTCAATCTGCTCGGTAGCGACGCCCTTGACCCGCGTGGGGAGGGTGGTCGCTGATGTCACGTTTCCTTTTGCTGTTGACCGTGCTGGCCTTCAATCTGCTCGGTACTGACGCCCTTGATTCGCGTGGGGAAGGTGGCCGCTGATGTCGCGTTTCCTTCTGCGCCGAGTGCTGTTCGGCGTGCTCGTCCTCTGGCTGGTTGCCACCACGGTCTTCCTGCTCTTCTTCGCCGGGCCCGCCGACACCGTCGCCCGGCGGCTGGCCGGGCCGCGCGCCCCGATCGAAGTGATCAACCAGATCAGGAACACGCTGGGGCTCGACCGGCCGTTGTGGGATCAGTACCTGTCCTTTCTGGGCAAGCTGCTCCACGGTGACCTGGGGGTCTCCTTCATCAGCCAGACTCCGGTGACCACGCTGATCGCGCAGAGCCTGCCCGGCACGCTCTGGCTGGTCTTCGGGGCGGCGGTGTTGTGGATGACCGCCGGGATCACTGGGGGAGTGCTCAGCGCGACCAAGCCGCGCGGGCTGCGGGACCGGGTCACGACCGTGCTGGTGCTGGCCGGGATCTCGCTGCCGACGTTCGTGCTCGGCATGCTGATGATCTATCTGGCCCTGTCGGTGTTCCCGTGGTCAGGGCTCCAGCCGGGGCCGTACGTGTCGCCGCTCTGGGACTTCGCCGGGTTCCTGCAGGTCATGATCATGCCGTGGATCTGCCTGGCCGTCGTGCAGGCCGCCGTCTACGTCCGGCTCACCCGGGGATCCATGCTCGACACGCTCGGTGAGGACTACATTCGCACCGCCCGGGCCAAGGGCGCGCCGGAGCGGCGGGTCACCTACCGGCATGGGCTGCGCGCCGCGCTGACCCCGGTCGTCACGCAGTTCGGCGTGGACATCGGCACCCTGCTCGGCGGCGTCGTCGTCACCGAGTCGGTCTTCGGCCTGCAGGGACTCGGCCAGCTCATGATCCGCTCGGTCCGGAACGGGGACCTGCCGGTGATCATCGGGGCGGCGATCCTGGCGTCGGCGTTCATCGTGATCGCCAACATCCTGGTGGACGTCGCCTACTCCTTCCTCGATCCGCGGGTCCGGCTGGCCTGAAACTGTCACTCAGAGTCGCTAGTCTGTTGCGGACTGTTGATTTTCTTCGGTGACGGGAGGCGATTCGGTGGCGGGGTTCCTGGCCCGGCGGCTGATCGGGTATGTGGTGCTGGTGGCCGTCGCCACCAGCATGGCCTACCTGCTGGCCGCCGCCGCGCTGAACCCGCGCGCCAACTACGCCGAGCGTATGCCGCGCCCGCCCGAGACGGCGGTCGACGCGCAGCTCGCCGCCTACAACCTCAACGACAAGGAACCCCTGGTCGCCCGCTACCTCACCTGGGCCGCGGGAGTGCTGCACGGCGATTTCGGGCGCGCCTGGAACGGCTCGTCCGTGAACGAGGACCTCGGCCGCCGGGCCGGGGTGACGTTGCGCCTGGTCGTGGCAGGTCTGCTGCTCGGGGCGATCGCCGGCGTCGCGGTGGGCGCGTGCGCGGCCGTGGGGCAATACGGCTGGTTCGACCGCCTGTCGACCGTCGCGTCCTTCGGAGTGCTGGCGGTGCCCACCGTGGTCCTGGCCAACATGCTGATCATCGGCGCCGTCTGGTTCAACGAGCTGACCGGCATAAAGATCTTCCTGGTCAGCGGCGAGGCCACCCCCGGCGTCGAGTCGACCCTCGACCGCGTCCAACACCTGGCCCTGCCCACCCTCACCCTCGCCCTCGGCATGGCCGCCATCTTCTCCCGCTACCAGCGCAACATGCTCCTGGACGTCCTAGGCTCCGACTTCGTCCGCACCGCCCGCGCCAAAGGCCTCCCCCGCCGCACCGCCTACACCCGCCACGCCCTGCGCGTCGCACTGATCCCCGTGGTCACCTACTTCGCATTCACCTTCGGCGCCCTCCTCGTCGGCACCACAATCACCGAAACCATCTTCGGGTGGTACGGCCTGGGCCACCAACTAGTGGCCTCCATCCGCACGAACGACGTCAACACCGTCGCCGCGATCAGCTGCCTGGCCGCCCTGGCCCTGCTGATTGCCGCCATTGCCGCCGACCTTCTACAGGCAGCGCTTGATCCACGTGTGAGGACGACATGATGTCGGACGCGGTCACGGGAACCGCGTCCACAGCGCCTGATCCGGGTGGCGATAGCCGGCCGGGGCTGGAGGTGGGTCCGGAGACTGTGCCCACCGCGCCGGATCCGCATGGCGACGGACGGTCGATGCCGGAGGCGGCTCCATGGACCTCGTCCACCGCGCCGGATCCGCGTGCTGGTGGTCGGCCGGGGCCGGAGGCGGCTTCGGGGACTGTGTCCGCTGCGCCTGATCCGGGTGGCGATGGGCGGTTGAGGCCGGAGGTGGGTCGGGGGATCGTGTCCGCTGCACTGGATCCGCGTGCTGGTGGTGGGCCGGGGCCGGAGGCGGGTCCGGGGACTGTGTCCGCTGCGCCTGATCCGGGTGGCGATGGGCGGTCGAGGCCGGAGGTGGGTCCGGGGATCGTGTCCGCTGCGTCGGATCCATCTGGAAATGGGTGCGTGAGGTGGGGAGCCGAGACCGGGGCGTCGGCTTTCGGCCCGGGCTCTGTGAGCGAGACTCGGGCGCCCCACGCGCTCGGTGATGGTCGCGTGACTTCGGAGGGTGGCCCCCACGGTTTCGCGGGTGGCGAGGTGGAGTGCCGGGAGGATTCCGGTCCCCTTGTGCTTTCGCGGTGGCGGGTTGTTTGTGGGCGGTTTGTGGGGTCTTGGGGTGGGCGGGTTGGGGTTTTGTTGGTGGGGGGGTTGTTTCTGCTGGCCTTTGTGGGGCCGGTTGTGGGGGATTGGTCGTATAAGGACAAGGACTTTCTGGCGTTTCTGCAGGGGCCTTCGGGGGCGCATTGGTGGGGGACCACGCAGACCGGGGGCGATGTCTTCGCGTTGACGTTGCGGGGGATGCAGAAGTCGTTGCTGATCGGGTTGCTGGTCGCGGTGGTTTCCACGGCGGTGGCGGCCGTGGTGGGGGCGTTTGCTGGTTATTACTTGGGGTGGACCGGTCGGGTGCTCGGCTGGGTCACGGATCTGCTGCTGGTGTTGCCGGCGTTCCTGATCGTGGCGGTGTTGTCCCCGGCGCTGGGGCCGGGGGCGTGGCCGGCGCTGGTGGTGTTGCTGGCGGCGTTCATGTGGATGGTCACCTCGAAAGTGGTCCGCGGGATGACCATCTCGATCAAGGAACGGGAGTATGTGCTGGCAGCCCGATTCATGGGCGTGCCCGGCTACAAAATCATCTTCCGGCATGTGATTCCGAACATGGCGTCACTGCTGATCGTTGACGCGACGCTCAACGTCAGCGCGGCCATCCTGACCGAGACGTCGCTGTCCTATTTCGGGTTCGGCGTGCAGCCGCCGGACGTGTCCCTCGGCGGGTTGATCGCGGACGGCGCCAGAACGGCGCTCTACGCGCCCTGGACGTTCTGGTTCGCTGCCGGGCTGCTCGTACTCATGATCCTCGCGGTCAATCTGATCGGCGACGCGTTGCGGGACGCCTTCGACCCCACCTCGAACGGGGGGCGGCGGTGACGGTGCTGGAAATGGGCGAGCTGGCGGTTCGCTTCGGGGACGCGCTGCTGGACGTTTTGGGAGCACCTCGAATGGGGGCCACGGTGACGGTGGTGGAGGTTCGCGAGTTGGCAGTCCGCTTCGGGGATGTCCTGGCTGTTGTGTCCCTTGGGGGTTTGATCGCGGACGGCGCCAGGACGGCGTCGTACGCGTCCGGGACGTTTTGGTTCGCGGTCGGGCTGCTGGTGCTCATGATCCTCGCGGTCAATCTGAGCGGGCACGCGTTGCGGGATGCCTTCGGCCCCACCTCGAATGGGGGGCGGCGGTGACGGTGCTGGAAGTGCGCGAGTTGGCGGTTCGCTTCGGGGATGTTCTGGCCGTCCAGGGGGTCGAGTTCGAAGTCGCGCGCGGGGAAGTGCTTGGGATAGTCGGGGAGTCGGGGTCCGGGAAATCGGTGAGCGCGCTGGCCGTGCTCGGGCTGTTGCCGCCTCGGGCCGTGGTGACCGGGTCGGTCCGGTTGCATGGGCGCGAGTTGCTCGGCGCGCCGGAGAAAGAGCTCACCGCGCTGCGTGGCAAGGCGATGGCGATGGTCTTCCAGGATCCCCTCGCCGGGCTGACGCCGGTGTATCGGGTCGGGGATCAGGTCGCCGAAGCGATTCGGGCGCATCAGGACGTGTCCCGGAAGAACGCCCGAGCACGTGCCATCGAATTGCTCGACCTGGTCGGCATCCCCGAGCCTGGGCGGCGGGCACGCGCATTCCCGCACGAGTTCTCCGGCGGAATGCGCCAACGCGTGATGATCGCGATGGCCATCGCCAACCACCCCGATCTGATCATCTGCGACGAGCCGACCACCGCCCTCGATGTCACAGTCCAGGCCCAGATCCTCGACGTGCTCAGAACCGCCCGCCACGAGACCGGCGCCGCCATCCTCTTCGTCACCCACGACCTCGGCATCGTGGCCGGACTCGCCGATCGCGTCCTGGTGATGCGCTCCGGCCACGTAGTGGAAACCGGACCGGTCGACGACCTGTTCTACCGGCCACGCACGCCCTACACCCGAACCCTCCTCGCGGCCGTACCCCGAATCGACGACCCAGACCCGCAGACGCGTCCCCACCCCGGCCATCCCGACTATCCCGAGCGCCCCGAGTATCCCGAGTGTCCCGAGCGCCCCGACCATCCCGGGCACCCCGACTATCCCGAGCGCCCCGAGTATCCCGGGCACCCCGAGTATCCCGGGCACCCCGAGCGCCCCGACCATCCCGAGCACCCCGGACGGCACGCTCGGCAGCAGCCGCTCGGTCAATCCGCTCGCCTCAGCCGGTCCCAGCCGCGGCATGCCGTTCAGCCCTTCGAGACCGGTCAGGGTGGGTTTGCTCCGGGAGTGGCTGAGCGGTCGGGGGAGCTGGTGTTGGAGGTGGAGGGGCTGGTCAAGCGGTATGGGCGGGGTGTGGCCGTGGTGGATGGGGTCAGTTTTGAGGTGCGGGCGGGGGAGACGCTGGGGCTGGTGGGGGAGTCGGGGTGTGGGAAGACGACGTTGTTGATGGAGTTGCTCGCGCTGGCGCCGCCGCAGGGAGGGCGGGTCGTGGTGCTGGGGCGGGATACGGCGGAGTTGACGGGGCGGGAGCGGCTGGCGCTTCGGCGGGATGTGCAGGTGGTGTTTCAGGATCCGATGGCGTCGTTGGATCCGCGGATGACGGTGCATGACATCGTCGCCGAGCCGCTGCGTACGCATGGGTTGCCGATTGGGCAGGTGGCGGAGTTGTTGCGGCTGGTGGGGTTGGAGGCCGGGCATGCCGCGCGTTATCCGCATGATTTTTCCGGGGGGCAGCGGCAGCGGATCGCTATCGCCCGGGCGTTGGCGTTGGCGCCGCGGTTGCTGGTGCTTGATGAGCCTGTGTCGGCGCTGGATGTGTCGATTCGGGCGGAGATCATCGAGTTGCTGGCGGAGTTGAAGGCGCGGCTGGGGATTTCGTACCTGTTTGTTGCGCATGATCTGGCCGTTGTGCGGAGGATCGCCGATCGGGTCGCGGTGATGTATTCGGGGCGGATTGTGGAGATCGGGCCGGTCGAGCGGATTTTCGCGGAGCCTCGGCATCCGTACACGCGGGCCTTGCTTGCGGCGGTGCCGGTGCCCGATCCGGTGCGGGAGCGAGCCCGGACGCGCGTGCCGCTCAGCGGGGATCCGCCCGGAGATGATCCGCTCCGACCAGCTAGAGGGCCAGCTAGAGGGCCGGTTAGTGGGCCGGCCGGAGGGCCGGTCGGCTGCCGGTTCCGGAGTCGCTGTCCCGTGTATGCGGGGCTGTCCGGCGCGCTGGGATCCCGGTGCGTGAGCGAGGAGCCCGAGCTTGGCGGGGCGGATGGGGCCGCCTGCCACCACCCTTCTGGAGGAACACGTTGAAAGCACGATGGATCGGGGCAGTGCTGCCAGGGCTGCTGCTGGTGGTGACGGCCTGTGGGGGTCCGCCGAACGCGACGATGCGGGCGGGGGACGCGCTCAAGGCGTCCGACATCAATCCGGTCGCGCGGGATCGGGTGAGTGACGGCGGGACGCTGCGGTGGGGGCTGACGGAGTATCCGGTGCAGTGGAACCAGCACCATATCGACGGGAATCACGCGGACGTGAAGACCGTGATGGACGCGTTGCTGCCGCATGCGTTCCGGTCGGACGAGCGGGCGAACATCCGGGTCGACCGGGACTACGTGATCTCGGCTGAGGTCACGGCCACCACGCCGCGGCAGGTCGTCACGTACACGCTGAATCCGGCGGCGAAGTGGTCGGACGGGAAGCCGATCACGTATACGGACTATGTCGCGCAATGGCAGGCGCTGCGAGGGGTCAACACCGCTTATCGGGTGGCCACTGTCACTGGATATCAGGACATCACCGGCATCGCGAAAGGCAAGAACGCCTACCAGGTGGTCGTGACCTTCGCGCGGCCCTTCGGGGACTGGCGGTCGCTGTTCTCCCCGCTCTATCCGGCCTCGGCCAACGCCACGCCGGAGGCGTTCAACAGCGCTTGGACCAGCAGGATCCCGGTGACGGCGGGGCCGTTCAAGTTCGCCGCCTTCGACCACACCGCGAAGACGGTCACGATCGCCAGGGACAATGCCTGGTGGGGTGATCGGGCCAAGCTCGACAAGATCATCTTCAGAGGGCTGGAATCCGACGCGCGGATCGGGGCCTTCGCCAACGGGGAACTCGACGTGTTCGACATCGGGCCCTCGGCGCCTGACTACGCGCGCGCCAGAAGCACCCAGGGCGGTGTCGTACGCCAAGCGGCCGCGCCCGATTTCCGGCATCTCACCTTCAATGGGGAAAGCCCGATGCTGTCCGACGTGCGGGTTCGGCAGGCAATCGCGCTCAGTGTGGATCGCAGGGTGATCGCGCAGTCCGATCTGCAGGGGCTGAACTGGCCGACGACGCTGCTGGACAACCACTTCCTGATGAACAGCCAGGAGGGGTACCAGGCGAACGCGGGCAGTCTCGGCAAGCCGGATGCGGTGCGGGCGGCCCGGCTGCTCGACGAGGCGGGCTGGAAGATGAGCGGCGCGACCAGGGCCCGCAACGGCAGGGAGCTGGCGATCCGGTTCGTCATCCCGTCCGGCCTGCAGCTGGCGAAATCCGAGGGGGAGCTCGTTCAGGCGATGCTGCGCCCGCTGGGCGTACGGATCACCCTGCAGACAGTCCCGAGCGGCGACTTCTTCACCAAATACGTCATCCCCGGCAACTATGACATCGCGCCCTTCTCTTACGTAGGCACGCCATTTCCGGTTTCATCGGCTTATGGGACCTACGCGAATGGGGTCATCGGTCCTGGGGACGACATCGTGTGGAACGCCAACCTGGGCCGTAGCGGCAGCCGTGAGATCGACGCCGCGCTGCGCCAGGCGGCGGCCGAACTCGATCCCGTCCGGGCCAGGGCGCACCTGAACGCCGCCGATCTGCTGGTCTGGCAGAAGGTCAACGTGCTCACCCTCTACCAGCGCCCGCAGAACGTGGCCGTGCGCGCCAACCTGGCCAACGTCGGCGCCAGGGGCTTCCGGGACCTGGACTACGCGGACATCGGTTTCGTCGGCGGCCATTCCTGAGCCCCGGTGAGGCGGAAGCGGATCCGGGTCCCGGGGCGGCACTGGGCGACGGCCGGCAGGTCCGAGCTCCGGACGACCCCGATGACCGGATAGCCGCCCGTCGGCGGATGGTCGGCCAGGAAGACGATCGGCTGGCCGTTCGGGGGGACCTGGATCGCGCCCGACACCATGCCCTCGCTCGGCAGTTCCCCCTGGCGGCTCCGGATCAGGGGGCGGCCGGACAGGCGAAGCCCGACCCGGTTGCTCTCCGAGGTCACCTCGTAGGGTTCGGCGCACAGGTCACGGAGGGCATCCGGGGTGAACCAGTCGTCCCGCGGCCCTCTGATCACCCCGACGACCGGCTGCCGGGCGAACGGCGCGACCGGCGCGAGATCGACCGACAACATCGCGCCGGTGCTGCCCACCGGGAGAACCGTTCCCCGCTGCAGTGGCCGGGGCCCCAACCCCGAAAGCGAATCCGTGGAACGGCTCCCCAGAACGGGTTCCACGGTGATCCCACCCCTGACCCCCACATAGGTACGCAACCCGCAAGAAGGCATCCCAATCCTGAGCTCAGCATTGGCGGGCACCCAAACCGGCCCCGACATCCCCTCCGTCCGCCCCTCAACCTCGACGGGACAGAACGCACCGGTGATGGCCACCCAGACCCCCCGCGCGAACCGGAGGACCGCCCCTCCGAAGGTGAGCTCGATCACGGCTGCGGACTCCGGATTCCCAACCAGCCGGTTCGCCAGCGCCGCACTACGCGAATCCGCCGCCCCCGAGCGGGGCACCCCCAGATGCGCATACCCCGGCCGCCCCAGATCCTGAACGGTGGCGTACGGCCCCGGCTCCACGACTTCGATCACGCCGAAACCACCCATGTCTGCATCCCCGGCCGCCCCAGATCCTGAACGATCGCGCATGGCCCCAGCTCCACGACTTCGATCACGCCGAAACCGTCCATACCCGCGTTTCCGCCGCTCTTGATCCTGAACGGTGGCGTATGAGCCTGGGCTCCACGACTTCGATCACGCCGAAATCATCCGCACTCGCGTTTCCGGCCGTTCTAGATCCTGAACGGTGGCGTATGGGCCTGGGCTCCACGACTTCGATCACGCCGGAACCATCCGTACCCGCGTCCCCGGCTGCAACAACGACGGCGGCTCGGCGTGCTCGTCCCAGACCCGCATCCGGGTACGGCCCAGCAGCCGCCACCCACCCGGCGATGCCGCCGGATATATCGCCGAATAACCCCCCGCGATCGCCACCGACCCCGCCGGGACCGATGTGCGCGGAACCTCCAGCCGAGGCACCTCCAAAGCCGGATCAAGCCCCACCAGATAGGCGAACCCCGGCGCGAACCCCAGCCACCCCACCACGAACGGCGACCCGCAGTGCCGCGCTATCACCTCATCCACTCGCAACCCCGTTAACTCCGCGACCACCTCTAAATCCACCCCGTCGTACTCGACTTCGACAACCACCTCGGCCGCTCCGGGCGCACCGGCCTGACCCTGCGTGCCCCGCTCCGAGACCGCCTCTTCAATTTGCGCCCAAATCTCCCCAAAACTCCCACCAGAAGCCACGACAAGCACACTCTCCGGGCCCGGAACGATCTCCTCCACCGCCGCGAGCCGCCGGCCTCGCAGTACCGCGTCCAGCCGGTGCGACTCCGCCAGCGAACCCGTTTCCACCAGCAGCGCGTCCTCCCCGACCCGCCGCATCGCGCCGGTCATGCGAAGGGCCCGATCTCGATCCCGGCATCGGTCAACGCGCTTCGCACGCCCTGGGCGAGGGCCACCGCGCCGGGAGTGTCGCCGTGCACGCAGATGGAGCGCGCCCGCATGGGGAGTTCGCCGCCGTCGGTGGTCACGACCGTGCCGTCCGTGGCCATGCGCACCGCGCGGGCGGCCACCTCGGCGGGGTCATGCAGAACCGAGCCGGGCTCCCGCCGGGAGGTCAGCGTGCCAGCCGGAGTGTAGGTGCGATCGGCGAAGAATTCCGTGACCGTCGGAACCTCGTAACGAGGAGCGATGTCGAGGATGACCGAGCCGGGAAGGGTGAGCACGGGCAGCGGCGCGGGCGCCGGGTATTCGGCGACGGCGGCCAGCAGGGCTCCGGCCTGCCGCTCGTCGTGCACGGCGCGGTTGTAGAGCGCGCCGTGGGGCTTGACGTAGGAGACCCGCCCGCCGACCGCCCGGGCGATGCCGTCGACGGCGGCCACCTGGTAGAGGATCTCGGCGCGCAACTCGTCCGGCGGCACGTCCATCTCGCGCCGGCCGAACCCGGCCAGGTCGCGATAGGAGACCTGGGCGCCGATGGCAACCCCCCGGGCCACCGCGGCCACGCACGTGGCGCGGATCGTGACCGGATCGCCGGCGTGAAAGCCGCAGGCGACGTTCGCGCTGGTCACGACGGACAGCAGGGCCGCGTCGTCGCCGAGTTTCCAGACGCCGAACCCTTCGCCGAGGTCGGCGTTGAGATCGATCATCGTCACATCATGCCCGCCGCGGGAGCTCGCCGCCCTCAGGAACTCCCCAGGCTTTGCACCCGTCAAGGTGATGTTCCGTCAGGTCGGAGGCTCGTCCGGGATGTCCGCGATGTCGTCCAGGGCGGCGGCGAGCTCGTCGGGATGGTCGCCGATGCGCTCGGCGATCTCGATGAGGACGTGCAGGACGTCGTGGCGGTCGTGGCCGAGGTCGATCAGGCGCTGGGCCGCCTCCCACATCTGCGGCGGGTCGCCGTTCCAGAGCCGCCCGGCGATCTCCTGGTGCCAGGCGAGGTGCTCGGCGAAGTCCGGCCGGTCGAACTCGCTGGCGTGGTCGATCTCCAGCAGGATCCGGCGGTCGGCCTCGTCGGCGGGGTTCAGGGCGTCCAGGTCGATGTCGCCGTGTTTGCCCTGCAACATCGGGAACACGAAGGCCCGGCGGGCCAGCGCCGACAGGTCGCCGTCCGGGAGCAGGCGTTCGACCAGCGAACGATCCAGCCCGAAGGTGGTCGGGTCGCGGTAGGCCTCGGTGAAACGGCCGGTGGCCTCCCAGACCGCGTCGAGCGTCGCCCGTACCGCGTGTTCGGACAGGCCGATGCGGTAACCGGCGAACCGCACCCAGGCGGACAGCACGTGCGGCATCGCGTCCTGCTCGGCAGGGCTCAGCATGACCTTGCGCGGCAGCCAGTCGAGCAGGAACGTCTCGCACTTGGTCGGGCTGACCCGCCGCGGCCGGCCGAAGTCCTGGTCGCAGCCGTAGTCGATGATGTGGTCGGCGCAGCGGGAGGCCGCCGACGGGTCGGACAGGTTCTCGGCCGCGTCCGAGCTGAGGAACTCGGCGGCCAGCATGGCCCGCCGCTCCCGGGTGTAGGGGGCCTCGCTGTGCGGCGGCGCCGGGCGCTTGCGGCCGGGCGGTAACGCCTTGATCCGGGACCGGGCGAACGCGTGGTAGGCGCTGTAGCTGTCGCTGACCAGTTTGGGGGCCTTCCGGTCGTACGCCTCCTTGGTCGCCTTCATCGCGAACTCCAGCAGCGCCCTGGCCTGCTGCGGCTCGATCTCCTCGAAGCGCAGCATCGGATTGCCGGCCGCCTCCAGGCCCGCCTGCTCCAGCAGCTTGTCGACCTGGGTGGACACCCAGGCGTCCCGGGCCATCCCGCGCATGTTGTAGTCCACGACCATCACCAGCGCGTGGGTGTCCTCGCCGTTGTACGCGAACGTACACACCACGGTGTCCTGGTCGCCGTAGATGTCGCGCGAGACGAAGCAGCCCGCGGGTTTGACCGCGCCGACCCGCTCGGCCCAGCCCGGCCTGGCCACGTCGGACTCCATCAGCGCCAGCGCCGCGCCCTCGGCCTTGGCCGCCTGGCGCGCGGTGCCCAGGTAGGCCACCGAGATCAGCAGGGTGAGCGCGGCCGGGCTGCCCGCCTTGGCGGCGTAGTCGACCAGCCCTTCGCCGAGGATCTGCTCGACGTCGCCGCCGCGCAGGCGCTTCCCCCACCAGGCGCCCAGCATGTCGGACACCATGAGCTCGGCGTCCAGCGGGCTCCTTACGGCGAGTAGTTCGCGCGCCGCCAGCAGCATCTCCGCGAAAACGTCGTCGGGCGGATTCTCACGGGGATCTCGTCGCCGTCTTCGACTCACGGGGGCTCCTCGGTCCGCCCGTCGTTCCCCGCGTCACGACTGCCGTTCCAGTCGGCTCGCTCGTTCCGCTCACTCACGCCTCTACCTTCTCGCATTATGGCGCGAAACGGCATCCGGAACGCGGGCTGGTGACTACCCCGTTATCTGCTGCTCGGCGGGGCAGAGTTGATCATCGCGAGGAGGTGCTCGCGAGCGATCCGTTCGATAATAGCTGTTGTCACCTCAACTCCAAGGTGTTCCGCACAAGCCAGCACATCCGCGACACATCGCTCGACGGTCGGACGGGGCACGGCGGTGAATTCGGCCGCGAGCACGGCGCTGACCGGCTGCGTCAGCCGCTGCTCCGACCCACCCGAAACGCCGGAAATATCGGTTTTGCCGGGAATGTCGGGAATGCTGGGATTATTGGGACTGCGTGGGGCGAGAACCGGCATGGGTAGATGCACTCCTCGCTGGTTGGGGCTCTATGGCCGACAGGCGCTCGATTTCCGAAGATGTCCGAAACTTCGCACGGGGCACTGTCATCAACGAGAAACCCGTCCCGCAGCCAGCCGCAGGGCCGCGGCTGTCCAGATCACAACTTTCTCATTGATATGGGGGGTCGTGCGTCTCTCATTCCATAACTTTCCGCGCTGGTGTCAAGCCTCATTGTGGTCTGGTTCTGACCGGATTAAGGGTGATCTTTCCCCACGATCGGCCGTCCTCGCTCCCCGGCGGGCCGCCGCGTGCGAAGCTGGACCCATGCGCATCCAGCTCGCCCAGCAGCCGGACGCCGACGCGCTGCTCGGTCGCAGCCCGCTGGCGTTGCTCCTCGGCATGCTGCTTGACCAGCAGATTCCGATGGAGTGGGCGTTCGCGGGGCCGTACACGATCGAGGCGCGGATGGGCCGCGATCTGGACGCGGCCGCGATCGCCTCCTATGAACCGTCGGAGTTCGAGGCCCTGCTGGCCGCCAAGCCCGCGGTGCACCGTTATCCCCGCGCGATGGCCGGTCGCATCCAACTGCTGGCGGCCTATCTGGTCGAGCACTACGATGGCTCCGCCGACGGGATCTGGACCGATGTCGACGACGGCGCCGAGCTGTTGCGCCGCCTGCTGGCGCTGCCCGGGTTCGGCAAGCAGAAGGCACAGATCTTCCTGGCTTTACTGGGCAAGCAGCTCGGGGTCCGTCCCCGGGGCTGGCGCGAGGCGGCCGGGCCGTACGGTGAGGAGGGGGTGCACCGGTCGGTGGCCGACGTGGTCGACCCCGACAGCCTGGCGAAAGTGCGCGAGGCGAAGCAGGAAGCGAAGCGAGCTGCCAAGTAGTCGTGGGGTAAGCCGTCAGATCTTGCTGCGCGAGGTGGCGCTTTTTTGACAGGATGCGTTGACCGCATGCCGGGCGGGGCTTCCGTCCGCGCATGCCCATCGCCGATGATGTAGGGCAGACCTGCGCTACTCAACACAGTTATGGAGATGTGCCTCGTGGGAGACCCTGGCACGCGACGGAGGTGCCGACCATGAGCGCCGAAACCTCCGTGCCCCGTCCCCGGGAGTCGGGTTTGGACATCTCAGACTCTGGCCTCTTTCAAGGCCTTATGTCGGAGGCGCCGTTCGCCTTCGCGTTTTTCGACCCGTCTGGTCGGTTCGTCCGTGTCAACTCAACCTTTACCGAGCTGACCGGGCACCCTGTCGAGCGGCATATTGATCGTATTCCCGCTGATCTTCTGTCGGCGGATCTGGCCACGTTGATCGACTCCGCGCTGCGCAGGATCGCGGAGGAGGGGCTCCCGGTCACCGACCAGCGGCTCAGGACCCGCGCGGAGAACGGCGACACCCGGCACTGGACCGTCGCCTTCTTCCCCATGCGCGATGAGGAGGGCGCGCCGCTGGGCGCCGCCCTGTTCGGCGTGGACGTGACCGAGCGCCAGCTCACCGAGGAGGACCTGCGCCGCAGCGAGGAGCGCTACCGCTCCCTGGTGGAATCCCAGCAGCAGCTGGTCTGGATCACCTCGCCCAGCGGCGCCGTGATCGAGGACGCGCCGCAGTGGCGCGCCATCACCGGCCAGGGCCTGGAGGAATACCTCGCGCACGGCTGGCTGGACGCGGTCCATCCCGACGACCGCCCGGCCGCCGAGGAGGCCTGGCGGGAGGCGCTGCGCGGCCGGACCATGTTCGAGTGGAGCTACCGGGTCCGCACCCGGGCCAGCGGCTACCGGCACTTCGAGGTCAGGGCCGTCCCGATCATCCGGCACGGCCGGGTGGTGGAGTGGGTCGGCGCCAACTCCGACGTCACGCCCCAGCGCGAGGCCGAGGAGATGCGCGGCCGCCTCACCGACCAGCTCGGCGCCGCGGCGCTGCGCACCGCCCGCCTCCAGGGCGCCACGGCCATGCTGGCCGAGGCGCTGACCGTGGAGCAGGTAGTCCAGGTCATCATCGACGTGGGGCGTACGGCACTGGCCGCCGACCACTCGGCGGTGGCCCTGCTCGATCAGGAACGCGCCAGCCTGAAAGTGATCAACAGCGGCGGCATCCCGGACGTGCCGAGCGCGCCGGGCGAGGACATCCTGCTGTCCAGGTCCAGCGTGATGACCATGGCGGTGAACAGCCGCCGCCCGGTCTTCGCCGAGTCGCCGGACAGCCTGCGCACCCAGCTCACCGACGCCGGCGGCGAGGCGGCCCAGATCAACGGGTTCCTCTCGCACACCGAGGAGCGGGCCTGGGTGGGCCTGCCGCTGCTGGCCGCCGGGCGAGCCCTCGGCGCGCTGCGGTTCTCCTTCACCCGGCCGCAGAAGATCTCCCAGGAGGACGGCGTCTTCCTGGAGGCCCTGGCCGGGCAGTGCGCGCTCGCCGTGGAGCGGGCCACCCTGTTCGAACGGGAGCACAAGACCGCCGAAACGCTCCAGCGCAGCCTGCTGCCGGACCGGCTGCCGGTGGTGCGCGGCCTGGTGCTGGCCCAGCGTTTCCGGTCGGGTTCGCGGCATGTGCAGGTCGGCGGCGACTGGTATGACGCGTTCGTCCTGCAGGACGGGCGGGTCGCGGCGGTGGTCGGCGACGTCATGGGCAAGGGCGTCAAGGCGGCGGCCGGGATGGGCCGGATCCGCAACGCCATGCGTGCCCTGGCGCTGACCAACCCGCCGCCCGCGGCGGTCCTCACCGGCCTGGACCGGGTGTTCGAGGCCACCGAGGAGGAAGAGCAGGTCACCACCCTGGCGTACATGGTGGTCGAGCCCGGCACCGGGGAGGGCACGCTGGCGCTGGCCGGTCACCCGCCGCCCCTGCTGGTCTCCCCGCAAGGTACGGCGATCCTTTACGAAACCGAGCCCGGCACGCCGCTGGGCTGGGCGACCAGCCGCAAGCAGTTCCGCTTCGCCGTGCCGCCCGGGCACACCGCGGTGCTCTACTCCGACGGTCTGGTGGAGAACCGCAAGCGCGGACTCGACGCCGGACTCAGGGAACTGGCGGCCGTCGTGGCCGAAGCTCCCGAAGAAGTTGTGACAAGTCCGCATATGTTGCTGGATTTCCTGGTGGACAGGATGTTGTCCGGGTATGAGCAGGATGACGACGTGACGGTGCTCGCGGTCCACGTTCCCGCAGCCACGAAGAGTGACTGAATGAAACAGTCATAACGGTTGCTTTCGGGTATCGGTGACCGACTTCCGTACGCACTACTGTCTCGGTCGGCCTAGGGTGGAGAGCAACCGGCCGGAGGTGGCCGTACGGGCAGTCGTGGCGTGCGAGAATGGCATGTCGCGGTCCGCGCGGCCACGCCATCGGAAAAGAAGCAACCACCTGGGTCCATTCTCGCCATGCGTTCGTTCGAGAGGTGTTCGTGTCGCCTGCAAGTTCGACTCGCTCGAAGCCGTCGGAGCTGAACGAGCCAGTGATTCAGCAGCTCCTCGAGCGTGGGCGCTCGCAGGGTTTCCTCGAATCTGAGGATGTCCGCCGGGCCGTCGAGGAAGCGGATATCCCGCTGCCGCAAGTCGCCGGAATCCTGCGCAGCCTCAGCAAAGAGGGCATCATCGTGAGGCTCACGGCTGAGGACTCCGCAGCGCCCAAGAAGGCCAAGGGCCCGGCGAAGAGCCGCGCCAAGGCCGCGCCCGTCAAGAAGACCACCAAGGCCGCCGCCGCCAAGGAGTCGCACCCGGAAACCGTCACCGCCGTGGTGAACGATCCGGTGTCCGACGCTCCGTCGGTGGCGAAGAAGCCGGTGGGCAAGAAGCCGGTTCCGGCCAAGAAGCCGGTTCCGGCCAAGCCGAAGGCCGAGACCGCCGCCGTGCCGAAGCCCGGCCCGCCGAAGCCCGGTCCGCCGAAGCCGACGGCGCCGGTGGCGCCCAAGGCGGCGGGGGCTGCCAAGGCCGAGCCCAAGCCCAAGTCGGCCGACCTGCCCGAGGACGAGGACGACATCGAGATCGAGGATGTCGAGATCGAGGACTTCGACATCGAGGATGTCGAGATCGAAGTCGAGGTAGAGGCGGAGGCCGACGCGGACGCGGAGGCCGAGGAGGAGCCCAAGCCGGAGGCCGTCGCCAAGGTCGAGGAAGAGGTGCTGATCCTCACCGACGACGATGACGACGCGCCCGTGGCCCAGGTGGCCGCGGCCGGCGCCACCGCCGACCCGGTCAAGGACTACCTCAAGCAGATCGGCAAGGTCCCGCTGCTCAACGCCGAGCAGGAGGTCGAGCTCGCCAAGCGCATCGAGGCCGGCCTGTTCGCCGAGGAGCAGCTCGGCACCGACGGCGAGCAGCTGCCGGTGGACGTCCGCGCCGAGCTGGAGTGGATCGCCGAGGACGGCCGCCGGGCCAAGAACCACCTGCTGGAGGCCAACCTCCGCCTGGTGGTCTCGCTGGCCAAGCGCTACACCGGGCGCGGCATGCTGTTCCTGGACCTGATCCAGGAGGGCAACCTCGGCCTGATCCGCGCCGTGGAGAAGTTCGACTACACCAAGGGCTACAAGTTCTCGACGTATGCCACCTGGTGGATCCGGCAGGCGATCACCCGGGCCATGGCCGACCAGGCGCGGACCATCCGCATCCCGGTCCACATGGTCGAAGTGATCAACAAGCTGGCCCGCGTCCAGCGGCAGATGCTGCAGGACCTGGGCCGCGAGCCCACGCCGGAGGAGCTGGCCCGCGAGCTGGACATGACCCCCGAGAAGGTCATCGAAGTCCAGAAGTACGGCCGCGAGCCGATCTCCCTGCACACCCCCCTCGGCGAGGAGGGCGACAGCGAGTTCGGCGACCTGATCGAGGACTCCGAGGCCATCGTCCCGGCCGACGCCGTCAGCTTCACGCTGCTCCAGGAGCAGCTGCACAGCGTTCTGGACACCTTGTCCGAGCGCGAGGCCGGCGTCGTGTCCATGCGGTTCGGCCTCACCGACGGCCAGCCGAAGACGCTGGACGAGATCGGCAAGGTCTACGGCGTGACCCGGGAGCGGATCCGCCAGATCGAGTCCAAGACCATGTCGAAGCTCCGCCACCCGTCGCGTTCCCAGGTCCTCCGGGATTACCTGGACTAACAGGAATTACCTGGGCAAAGCGTTTTACGGCCTCACTTTTGGATTTGGCGAAAGTGGGGCCGTTAACGTGTGCGTAACGTGGTTTTAGCGCCAGAAGCACGGGGAGGGCCTAGGCTCCGCCCCGTGGGAGTTATCGAAGTGGATCGGGCACGTGCTCGGGGGCCACGAGTGATCCCGGACCGCCCTTGGGCGGACATCATGCTGGATGAGACGGTAACCGCCGTCCATCGTCGAAATCTCGAAGCGGGCCTGCCCGCGCTTGCGGCCACCCGGGGTGATCCCGAAGTCCGGGCGCTCCGGGTGGAAGCGCTCGCCCGCGCGGCCGTGGGGATGAGCAAGGGCATCGAGAGCCTGATCGTCAGAGACCAGACCAACGCCGATCTGTGGCTGTGGCTGGGCCGCACCAGAATAGAGGAAGCCTGGGAGATAAAGCCGGAGGTGAAGGCGAGGGCGGTGCAGGCGCACCGGCTGGAGGCCTATCACGCGGCGATGGAGCAGGCCAGGCAGCCGCTGCTGACGGCGGCGGGGCTCGCGCCGAACGATCCGGTGCCGTGGGAGTCGATGTTGTGGCTGGCGCTGGGGCTTGAGCGGCCCAGGGCCGACAAGGATTCGGTGTGGTTCGAGTGCGCGCGGCGGTGGCCGACGCTGTATTCGGCGAATGTGGCGAGGCTTGTCACGCTTTCCCCGGGCTGGGGCGGCACCGCGCAGGAGATGTTTGAATTCGCCAGGACCACCGCGTCCCGGGCGCCGGAGGGCAGCCCGCTGCCGGCGCTGCTGCCGCTGGCGCATTTCGAGAATGTCGCCGCGGAACGCACGCCGATGTCCAGGGGCGGCTGGTTTTCCTTTGATGTGCAGCGGGAGATCGTGTCGGCGGCCGGCCAGTGGTCGGAACGCCGGATCGGGCCCCCGCACCCGCGTTCGATCGAGGCGCACAACGCCTTCGGCGCGGCCTTCTACGTCGCCGATCTCCGGCGGCCCGCGCGCGGTCACCTGGTCAGGACCAGCGGGCGTTACAGCCGGGTGCCCTGGGCCCATCTCGGGGATCCGGAGAGCCAGTTTCAGCGGGCCTGCGGCAAGCTGAACGTGATCACGAACTGATGATGATGTCGAGGCGTCCAGGCGCGAGTTCGGCGCGGTAGCCGAGTCCGGTCAGCACCTGGGCGAGTTGCTCCGGCGTGGCCGGAGCTTTGGTGTTCTCGACCAGCGAGCGCGCGACCGCACCGCGCGTCGCCTTCGCCATGTGGCTGACCACCGTGCGTTTCCCGTTCGCCTCCTGGAGCACCCGGACCGCGATCACGCGCTGCTTGGCCTCGCGCCGGGGTTTCCACGCCGCGCCGTACGTCGCCGAGCGCAGGTCCACGATCAAGCCGGGCTCCGCGTCCAGGACGGGGCTGAGAGCCGGTCGCCAGTACGCGGCGAGCCCGCCGATCGGCGGCAGCCGGACCCCCATCGAGAGCCGGTACGGCGGAACGCGGTCGGTCAGCCGGAGCGCCCCCCACAGACCTGACATGATCACGATGCGCTGCGTGGCCCTGCGCCGGGCACCGGCGGGCAGGCTCGCCAGTCCCAGATGGTCGTAGAGCACCCCCGAGTAGAGCTTTCCCGCCGCCAGCGTGGGCGCCGTCCGCAGACCGCGGTTCCTGGTGATCTCTCCGGCCAGCCCGTCGGTCAGGTCGAGGACCTGCTGGGCCGCCGGGGTGTGGCAGAGCTGCACGAGCGCGTCGAGCACCTTCTCGCGGTGGCAGGTCAGCTCGGGGAAGCTGAGGCCCGCCAGGTCCAGCGCGGGCCCGCGCTTGGCGGCGGACTTGGCCTCGGAGGGCGGCAGCAGGATCAGCACGCGCTCACCCTATCGCCAGGGAACCCGCAGGCCGGAGGGGTTAAAGTCCCGGGATGGGTACCTTCGGCGGGGAAGACCAGATATTCGATCGGCTGGTCCATGAGGCTTGGCCCGCGCCTGAGCAGATATCTGCCGGCTCCTGGATCTATCGCTACGCGGCCGGGGTGACAAAGCGCGCCAATTCCGTCCTCCCGCTCGGCGGGACGGGCTCCTGGAGCCGCGTGGACGACGCTGAGCGCTTCTATCGCGGCCTGGGGCGGCCCAGCGTGTTCGCCATCGGTCCCGGGGCGGAGAAGGGCCTGGACGCGGAACTGGACGCGCGTGGCTACCAAGTGGTCGATCCGACGCTGATCATGACAGCGGAGATCTCGCCGTCGGCGGGAGCGGAGATCGCGGACACTCCGTCGGAGGAGTGGCTGAGCACTTGGTGGGACGTGGACGGCGGCCGCCATCCGGACATCCCCGACGCCCGGGACTGGGGCCGGCGCATCCTGACCGGGGTTCCGGCCGGGTACGCCTCCGCCGGGCCCGACGCCGTGGGAAGAGGCGTGCTCCAGGGCGACTGGCTGGGGATCTACTGCATGGCAGTACGGCCGTCCGCGCGCCGCAAGGGCAACGGGACGGCCATACTCCGTGGATTGCTCGGATGGGGACACGAGAACGGTGCCCGGCGCGCCTATCTGGTCGTCACCATGGCCAACACCGCGGCGCGGGCCATGTATGAACAAGCCGGATTCGTCATCTCAGGCCGGTACCACTATCGCGTGGCCTCATAAAGATATGGACAACGGCGCGATCGGGTGTGAACCCGGTCGCGCCGTTGCGTATGATCAACGTTCGTCGGCCATCGCCGTCGCAGGGGTTTCAGAGAGTCGTGCTGACTCGTCCTGGATCTCGGCACCTTTGTCGCGCAGGACGGCCACGTGCTGACGCCCATGGTGGGCGCAGAACAGAAGTTCCGCACCAACCTGCAGCGTCGCGCGAATGTAGGCCTGAGCGCCACACCGGTCACACCGGTCCAGAGCGGTCAGCGGCTTAGCGGGGGCGAGAGCTCCAGTCACGTATCGCCTTTCGGGTCACCCCGTCTGAGCGGGGATGTTGGCGTCACAGTCACTTGGGACAACATCTAACCCGATGAGGGCGTTCCCAATCACCCCCTGGCTACGCCGAGAGCGGAATGTTCCGAAAAGTGATGCGGATCACACGCGAGGTAACGTGCATGCCGGGATCCCTGGCAAGCTATGTAGTCGGGAAATCGTGACGCACGCTAAGCTGCGTACGCGTGTTCGACTCGTGAGCGTGGGAGCTGGTGTGACGGTAGCGGAGACGGGTTACACAGCTCGTCACCTGTCGGTGCTGGAGGGGCTTGAGGCCGTCCGCAAGCGTCCGGGTATGTACATCGGGTCCACGGACAGCCGGGGGCTCATGCACTGCCTCTGGGAGATCGTGGACAACGGGGTGGACGAGGCGCTGGCCGGGTTCTGCTCCCGCATCGAGGTCGAGCTGTATGCGGACGGCTCCATCGAGGTCCGCGACAACGGTCGCGGCATTCCGGTGGACGTGGAGCCCAAGAGCGGTCTGGCCGGGGTCGAACTCGTCTATACGAAGCTGCACGCCGGTGGGAAGTTCGGCGGCGGGTCCTACGGCGCTTCCGGCGGTCTGCACGGGGTTGGCGCTTCCGTGGTGAACGCGCTGTCCTCGCGGCTGGACGTCGAGGTCGACCGGGACGGGCGGGTGCACGAGATCAGCTTCCGCCGCGGCGTGCCCGGGGTGTTCGAGGGCGACGGGCCGACTGCGAAATTTCGGAAGAAGTCGGGCCTGCGGGATGGCGGGCGCCTGACCAAGAAGATCACCGGGACCCGGGTGCGCTGGTGGGTGGACCACCAGATCTTCCTGCCCGAGGCCGAGGTGTCGCTGGACGAGATCCACGTGCGGCTGCGGCAGACCGCCTTCCTGGTGCCCGGTCTTACGCTGATGGTGCGCGACAGCCGTACCGAGGAGGTGACCGAGGAGACCTTCCACTTCGATGGCGGGATCTCCGAGTTCACCGAGTTCCTGGCCAGGGACGAGGCGTTGTGCGAGGTGTTACGCCTGCAGGGGGTCGGGCACTTCCGGGAGACCGTGCCGGTGCTCGACGAGCAGGGGCACATGACGCCCACCGATGTCGAGCGCGAGCTGACCGTGGACGTCGCGGTGCGCTGGGGCAAGGGTTATGACACGACCGTGCGGTCGTTCGTGAACGTGATCGCCACCCCCAAGGGCGGCACCCATGTGGCCGGGTTCGACCGGGCTCTGGTGCGTACGGTGAATGAGCAGTTGCGGGAGACGCGGCTGCTCAAGAACGGGGATGATCCGGTCACCAAGGAGGACATCCTCGAAGGTCTGACGGCCGTGGTGACCGTGCGGGTGCCGGAGCCGCAGTTCGAGGGGCAGACCAAGGAGGTGCTCGGCACCTCGGCGGCGACCAGGATCGTCTCGCACGTGGTCTCGCGGGAGCTGAAGGAGCTGTTCGCCACCCCGAAGCGGGCGCAGAAGCAGGCCATGCGGTCGGTGCTGGAGAAGGTCGTCGCGGCGGCCAAGGCGCGGATCGCGGCCCGGGAGCACCGGGACAACCAGCGGCGCAAGAGCGTGCTGGAGAACTCCGCGCTGCCGGCCAAGCTGGTCGACTGCCGCAGCGACGACGTGGACCGCAGCGAGCTGTTCATCGTCGAGGGAGACTCGGCGCTCGGCACGGCCAAGCTGGCCCGGGATTCGGAGTTCCAGGCGCTGCTGCCGATCCGGGGGAAGATCCTCAACGTGCAGAAGGCGTCGGTGAGCGACATGCTCAAGAACGCCGAATGCGCCGCGATCATCCAGGTGGTCGGCGCGGGCTCCGGCCGGTCCTTCGATCTGGACGCGGCCCGGTATGGCAAGGTCATCCTGATGGCCGACGCCGACGTGGACGGCGCGCACATCCGGTGCCTGTTGCTGACCCTGTTCCATCGGTACATGCGGCCGATGGTGGAGGCTGGGCGGGTGTTCGCGGCCGTGCCGCCGCTGCATCGGGTCGAGCTGACCAATCCCGGGCGGGGGCAGGAGAAGTACGTCTACTGCTACTCCGACGCTGAGCTGCACAAGGTGCTCGAAGGGCTGCGGAAGAAGGGCAAGCGCTGGAAGGAGCCGCCGCAGCGCTACAAGGGCCTGGGCGAGATGGACGCCGACCAGCTGGCCGAGACGACCATGGATCCGCGCCACCGGGTGCTGCGGCGGGTCAGGATCGAGGATGTCGAGGCCGGGGAGCGGATCTTCGACCTGCTGATGGGCAGTGACGTGGCTCCCCGCCGCGAGTTCATCGTGAGCAGCGCGGCCGAGGTCGACCGCGACCACATCGACGCCTGATTGACGCTTTCGGCCTGCTGATGGGCAGTGACGTGGCTCCCCGCCGCGAGTTCATCGTGAGCAGCGCGGCCGAGGTCGACCGCGACCACATCGACGCCTGATCGACACCTTCGGCCTGCTGGTGGGCAGTGGTGTGGTGCGCTGGCCGTGCGCTCATCGTTGCGGTGTGGCCGAGGTGGATCACATTGAGGCCTTTGATCTGCTGATTCGCAGTGATGTGGCTCCCCGCCGCGAGTTCATCGTGAGTAGCGCGGCTGAGGTCGACCGCGACCGCATCGACGTATTCGGCCTGTTGATGGGCGGTGACGTGGTGCCCCGGCCGTGCGTTCATCGCTGCGGCGTGGCCGAGGTGGACCACAACAAGTGGTGTGGTTGTCCCGCTGCGGGTTCATTGTGGGCAGCGCGGCTGAGCGGCTCCTAACCGGCGGCTTGGTCGATGCTAGGGGAGTTCGACAGGCTGTAGTTTGCCCGTGTGCACGTCGTAGATCGCGCCGCCGATGGCGAGTTCCTCGATGAGGAACGGGCTGGCCTTGATCCGCGTCAGGTCGTGGCGTAGCGCCGCGTCCTGATCCGGCACGGTGCGGAACTCCAGGCTGCGGGTGTCGATGTCGTGCGCCCGGGCCAGCGCGTGCACGTCCTCGTCGGTGACCTTCGCCATCCCGCAGTCGGTGTGCGGCATCACCAGCACCCGGGTGACGCCGAGCAGGAATACGGCCAGCACCAGCGTGCGCAGCACGTCGTCGGTGACCCGGGCGCCCGCGTTCCGCAGGATCTTGGCGTCGCCGGGTTTGAGGCCGAGGAGCCCGAGCGGGTCGATTCTGGAGTCCATGCAGGTCACGACCGCCAGGCCACGGGCGGCCCGGCCGGTCAGCTGGGAGCCGGCGAAAGTGCTCGCGAACGTGGCGTTGGCGGCTAGCAGGTCATCGAAGGCACCAGTCATGACCCTAATGTTCCCTTACGGCGATTTCATTGGCCTTTCTGGGGGCTACCAATACGCCGAAGATCGCACGATCACTGGTTACCTTGGGTGATGATGTCGTGACCCAAAGTGCAAGATCGGTGACTGTACGCCATGACGGTGGCGTTTCACCGAGTCCCAAGGAGAAAATCATGACCACCACCGAGACGCTGGCCGACCACCTCCGCACCCAGGCCCGCCGCCGCCTCGACCGCGTCGACCCCCGCGACGAGGGCCACAACGCCCGCCTGGCCCTCGCCCTCCTCGACGCCGCCTGCTACGTGGAATCCCTCCCCACGGACGACCCCCTCCCTGACTTGCCCGAAATCGAGGAGGTTCTCCGCCATTGGCCTTGGGGGGAACCGTCCAACCTCCTCCAACTCCTGACCGAGGCGTGATCCGGTGGGTGGCGTGGTTCTCCCACCCACCCTCCCTTTGTTTCCCCCCGGGCTCCGCC
>NZ_BLAE01000042.1:38067-98116 GCF_009687865.1 Acrocarpospora macrocephala | reverse complement strand
CCCCACCCCGGGCATCGCACCCAACTGCGGCATAGACCGGGTGTCACACCCGGCTCCGGCCGCGTACCCCGAACTCACCCCCCGCGCCTGGAGGACGACACACGCCTGCAGGCAGACGTCACCGGACAACCTGATCCCACGAGCGCGGCTAGATCAGCTCCATGGGTGCGGAGAGAGTGATCCACAGAAGATCACAAGGAGCGGCAGTAGATCACGAGCTGATCGGCATCGGATCGCCGCGTTCGAGCGGGCTGTGAGCAGGGCTGTGGGCACGGCACCCTCGGTCCTTTGGGCGCGTTCACCACGGAAGGGCCGGTCGCTCTCGCCGACCTCGGCTATGAGGATGCTCCCAGGGTGGGCGGGAGAACCATCGCGTCATGGCGACGGCGGGGGTGGGCGGAGCCGGGGAAACCGGAGGGTGGGTGGGAAATCCACCGCGCTGTGGTTGTTGTTTCGTGTGGGGAACCAAGGTGCTGGCGTCAGGCCGTTTCGGCGCTGA
This sequence comes from Acrocarpospora macrocephala, assembly GCF_009687865.1. Lineage (GTDB taxonomy): Bacteria > Actinomycetota > Actinomycetes > Streptosporangiales > Streptosporangiaceae > Acrocarpospora > Acrocarpospora macrocephala. Next base: position 97,617 of record NZ_BLAE01000042.1, on the reverse strand, counting down.
GGGTTTGTGCCACGTGCCGGCCAGTCACACGACGCAGATCTTCGGGCCTATGCTGATGGCCTTCGCGGGCATCAACTGCTCGGTCGGCGACCGACGGGCTGACGCACCGTGTTCAGCGAGCCGTCAGTGATGACGGACGGGCGGCCGTCGTGCTTGCCCCTTGCGAGCGGCCCCGCCCCGTCTATCTGAGGCACACGGGCGGGGGCCGCTCTCCGCCGTGGTCTGGTGCCCGCTACAGGCCCATGGCACGCTCGGCCATCCGCATGGCGACCTCTAGCATCACGCGCACGAGCACGGAAGCGCCGGCGATCTCGGCCAGTGCCGGCAGCGCGATCGTGGCCCACGGCCACAGCGTACGCAGTGCCCGACCCAGGTCAGCGGTGGCTGGCAGACGGGGCAGCGTGATCGTGATGGTCATGGCGGCCTTCCTCTCTGAAGGGGGACGCCCCGCAGCGGCATCGCACCAGCGAGACGGCGGCCAGCACCCAGGCTTGATCTACCGCAGAGCTGCCGCGGAGTCAGCCACGCTGACGCCGGTGGGCGCGGGGTGTCACGAACGGAAATCCTTGACTATGACAATCGCCTTCCATCGCGGCGCCCACCTCCTTGCCCTTCGCCTGTCCCAGGCGTGCACGAGCGCCCTGGCACTCCTGCACGCGTGACCCGGGACCAACAGCCCATCGATGGTCGGCACCCCTCACGTAAGAGCTTTGGCACTGCGCGGCGTGATCCCGTACCCGGGAAGCCACCTGGGGTCACCCCTTAAGCCGGGGAAACCTGTCCTGACCCTGGGCATCTCTCGATGTCGTGGGGTCAGCGGCCTGTATCCGCACAGACGCCTCACCGAACGAGGTGCCTTCCATTTCAGGAAACCTGCTGCCATCTGCCCAGGTCAAGGCCGGACACCGAAGATCTCCCCGTCCGGTCGCGCGCGTCCTCGCAGCCGCCCTCAGTACAGGCACCACACGACTCACGGGGAGGGGTGGCTGAGCTGGTTGAGGAGTTTGTCCCAGCGGGGGCCGATGACCGACATGTTGTATTGGGCGGCTGTGGTTTGGGCTTGGGTGGCGAGTTTGGTGCGGAGGTCGGGGTCGGTGATGAGGGTGGTGATGGCGTTGGCGAGGGCGTGGATCTTTTCGGGGGGTACGAGGAGGCCGTCGTAGCCGTGGGTGATGATTTCGGCGGGGCCGGTGGGGCAGTCGTAGGCGATGACGGGGACGGCTTTGCTCATGGCTTCGAGGATGGTCATGGGCATGCCTTCGCGGCGGCTGCTGAGGATGTTGATGGCGGCGTCGGCGAGGGCGGCGCCGACGTCTTCGGCGGGGCCCATGAGGTGGACACTCCCGGTGAGCTCGCGTTTGTCGATGGATTCCTGGAGTTTGTCGTGGCGGGGGCCGCGGCCGTAGATGCGTAGCGTCCAGTCGGGGTGGTTGCGGTGCACGTGGGCCCAGGCACGGATGAGCAGGTCGTAACCCTTGGCGTGGTTGAGGCGGCCGATGGCGACGGCGATGGGATCGGTGCGGTGGGCGTCCGGGCCGGAAAGGCGGGTGACCGCGTTGGGGATCTGGGCGAGATGGGCGGGCGCGTGTTTGAGGGCTTTCCGGTAGGCGTGCAGGTCGGCCTGGGTGAGGGTGATGAGGGCGGTCAGCTTGCCGTACCGGCGGAGGATTTGTTTCCGGGTTTGGGGTTGGTGGGCGGCGAGGTTGGCGTGTTCCTGGCCGATGGTGATGATTTCCGGTCCCGCGGTCCTGGCGATGAGGAGATTGAGGGCGGGGCGAGTGCCGATCAGGACGCCGCGGCGGCGGCCGCGGATATATCGGAGGAGAGCCAGGTCGGTTTTGAGGGTGAGCCAGTGGTAGGCGGTTTCGTCGGGCGGCGTGAGGCGGCTGCGGAAACGGTTGAGGAGGCCTTTTCTGCCGTTGACGCGGTCGTCCAGGTAGCGGACGCGGACGCCGGGCGGGACGTCGAAGAATGGCTGCGGGCTTTCGCGGACGACGCTGACGATTTCGACATCGTGGCTTTTGGCGAGGTGCCCGGCGAGGTTGAATACGGTGCGGATGGTGCCGCCCATGCCGTTGGCGTGGAGGAGCAGGATGCGGATCTCGCGGGTGTCAGGTGGCGGTGCGTTTCTGGCGCGTCTCCGGTCTCGTCTTTCGAGCATGGTGATGGCGGCGCGTCGTAATGCCCCCGAGATCGACAACTGTTTCCCCCAGTCGTGTGCGGACCCTTCTTCCCTAGGACGGCGGGACCGCCCCAGTTGTTGATGTGATGTGGGTCACATTGATCCCCTGATCAGCGGATTTATCGGCCTGTCGAGTGGTTCGCGGGGAATATTGGCTGTTCAAGGCTTCAGCGGGGGTTCGTGGGGAGTTGCCGGTGCTGGCCAACGGCTGGTAAATACCCGGCCAGCAAACGGCTAACGATCTTCATGGTTGGGCAGAACGTCGGCACACACCTTGCATCCCGGGGAGGTGCGCCATGGCCTGGTCGCAGGACGAGGAGCGGATGCTGGCGATGATCGAGCGGCACCTCAGCGATGAGGATCCGCGGCTCGCCGCCCGCCTGGAGTCGTTCAATGAGCGCGTGGAGCGCGGGGAACACGGTCGGCGCCGGGGTGATCGTCGAAGGCGCAGGCGGCCGCGGCGTTCGACGGTGGTGATCGCGGTGAGCTGGCTGCTGATCGCGACGTTGATCGCCACATTGCTGGTCATGGCGTTCCGGCATGACGCGGCGGCGGCGCTGGTCTTCTAACCGGCCGCTATTCGCTGGAGGCGGCCGAGCAGGCGCGGTATTCGCCGGTAGGCGAGGTGTGCTGGGCGCCGTTCGCTCTGATGGTACGGGTGAGGGTCTGGACCTGCGATGGCTATGGAAACGCGCATGTTGTGCGTCTTCGCCCTTCCGGGGAGTGCTTGAATTCCGTTCCACTTTGGGGAATTAACGGCAGAATTCTGGCGCGCTATAGCCGAATGATTGAAATCGCGCGTGCTGATTGGTATCAGCCCGCGCCGCTGGGTCAGAGGGCGTTGAGGAAGCGGGCCGCCACGGGTGCGGCGATCTTGCCGCCGCCTCCGCCGCCTTCGACGACGACCGCGAAGGCGAGGTCGCCGAGGTAGCCGTGGAACCAGGCGTGGGATTCGAGTACGGGTCCGCTGCCGAATTCGGCGGTGCCGGTCTTGCCGTACGTGCCGGAGGGGAGGCCCGCGGCCTGGGCGGTGCCCTTGGTGACGACGGCGCGCATCATGGGGCGGATCTGGTCCGCGACGCCGTCGGGGAGCGGCTGTTCCGTGGCCTTCTGTTTGAGGTTGGGGATCAGGGTGGGCGGGCGCCAGGAGCCGTCGGCGATGGCGGCGGCGACGGAGGCCATGACGAGCGGGCTGGCGGTGATCTTGGCCTGGCCGAAGGATTCGGCGGCGAGTTCGGCGTCGCTGGTGGCGCGGGGGAAGCTGGCTTTGGTGGCGGGGACGCCGATGTTGAGGGGCTGGTTGAAGCCGAGCGCGGTGGCGGTGTCGTACAGGGCTTTGGCGCTGAGGTGTTGCTTGGTGAGGGGCGCGAACGTGGTGTTGCAGGAGTGGGCGTAGGCGTCGAGGAAGCTGAGGGTCCCGTAGGCGGCATGGTCGCTGTTGCGGATCTTGAGGCCGCCGACGTTGACGTTCTTGGGGCAGGTGACCTGGTCGGCCGTGGTCACCCCGGCGGTGAGGAGTCCCACGGCGGTGACGGTTTTGAAGGTCGAGCCGGGGGCGTAGCGGCCGTCGAGGGCGCGGTTGAAGCCGCCCTGGTTGTTGACGACGGCGAGGATCTCGCCGGTGGAGGGTCGGATGGCCACCATGGAGGTGGGCTTTTCCATGTCGCGTACGGCGTTGGCGGCGGCTTGCTGGATCCTCATGTCGAGCGTGGTGGCCAGGGGTTTGCCGTCGGTGCCCTCGATGGTGGTCAGGCTGTCGTCGCCGGCCATGACCTCGGTGGTAGGCGTTCCGGCGAGACGTTTCTGGAAGGTCTCCTGGAGCCCGCCACGGCCGACGGCCTGCCCCGCGCGGTAGGCCGGGCCGAGCTTCTTGACGTCCTTGTCGGTGGCCTTGTCGAGGAAGCCGACGAGTTGCTGGACGGATCCGCCGACGTCGGTGCCGTCGATGCGAGCGCCCGCGGCGTCGGTGACGGCGGCTCGGCTGGGCCAGGTGGTTTTGAGCTTGAGGTGGTTGGTGCCGTTAAGGGAGGGATGTACGGCGGCTGGGCTCCAGTCGACCTTCCATTGGCGGTCGGCGACGGTGAGGTCGAGGCTGCCGGTGTAGGTCCAGTCGCCGATGTTCTTGAGAGCGGCGGTGGCCGTGTAGGCGGCGGTCGCCTTGTCGTCACCCGTCTCGGTGACCTGGCCGAGCTTGACCGTGACCCCTGTGGCGTTCAGGTTCTTGGTCAGTTCGGCATAGGCGGCGTCGAACTCGCCGGTCGCCGGTGCGGCGAGTTCGGCCTTCAGAGCGGTCATATCGCCTTTCGTCCACGCGGCGGCGAAGCGTTGGGCGGTCTCCTGGGGTGTGCCGCGAGTGTGCAGCAGGTAGTACGCGCCCCCACCGGCACCCCCAGCGACCACAACTACCGCCACCGACGTGATCGCTATCGTCCGTCCACGCACCTTATGCCCCCTTTTAAAGCTCGCCTGAGATCTTAGCGCGCCCGATTCGTTACCTTTCTGGCTTTTGGCAGACCGGAAGCCTACGGGTCAAGGACGGGCGCAAGACAGATCCACTCCGAAAGACTCCATCGTCCGCCACCCGAACCCGGGCTCAGCGCACGCACACGCGGAGCGAATCCCCCAAGGCCACCGCGAAGCGAGATCGCAGGAGAACCGGCACGAACCGGGATCGCCAAGGTGCTTGCGCAGACGTCAGCGACCACGCCGGCGAACGCGTGGTTTGCGCCAGGCATCGGTGGTTGCGGCGCGAACCCGTGGTTTGCGCCAGGCATCGGTGGTTGCGGTGCGAACGCGTGGTTTGCGCGAGACGCCAGCGCCTGGGCCGCGAACGCGAAGCCGGATTGGCGTGCGGCTCGCGCGAAGCCGGATGCTGGCGTGAGTCGCGCGAACGCGAAGCGGATTGGCGTGCGGCTCGCGCGAAGCGGGATGCTGGCGTGAGTCGCGTGAACGCGAAGCGGGATTTGGGTGCGCGAAGCGGGATCGGGGCGGAGGCGCAACACGATCAAGGGTGGGTGGGTGGGGCATCCACTCCTGGACGCTTCGCGTACGAAGGCACGTACTCCTGGCCGGAGAGCCGCTGAATGGCCGCCATGACCTCGTCGGTGACCTGCCGCCGGTCGCGGGCCCGGCCAGGGTCGCCGGTGAACGTCATGGGTTCACCGATCCGTACCCCGATCCGGTGGATTCGCGGCACCGACGCACCCAGCGGCAGGACCCGATCGGTCCCCAGCATCGCCACCGGCAGCACCGGCGCCCCCGTCGTCAACGTCAGCCACGCCACCCCGATCTTGCCCTTGTACAACCGCCCGTCCGGCGACCGCGTCCCCTCCGGGTAGATGCCGAACAGCTCGCCCGCCTTCAGAACCCCCGCCGCCGCGTCGAGCATCTCCTGCGCCGCCCCCGCACTGTCCCGGTCTATGGCCAGATTCCCCTGCATGATCATGCGCATGATCGGATTCCCCGACGTGAAGTACTCGTTCTTGGCCACGAACGTCACCCGCCGCGACAGCAACGCGGGAAGAAAGAACGAATCGAGCACAGAAAGGTGATTCGACGCCAGAATCGCCGGCCCCTGCTCGGGCACATGCCCCCGCCCCTCGACCCTCGGCCGCCACACCAGATGAACCGCGGGAACGCTGAGAAACTTGGCGACACGGTAGAACACAGATACTCCTCCGCTAGGCGACCAGATCAAGCGTAGTTCCCCACACGTTGATCCTCACCGAGGCAGGCTGAGCCACCAGGATGATCCCCTGACCCGAAAGCAAAAGATCGTCGTTGCCGCATCGCCATCCCCAGCAGATGACATCCTGCGCGACTGCTCAGGCCCCACCTGAGTAACCGCGTTACTGACGAGCCATCAAGGCTCGACGGCGACCACATCGGGCTGCTCAGGCCCTTGTGGCCGATGGAGCCTGCGCCGATCCGGGTTTGGCCGACGCTTCCGCTGGCCGGGTTTCTCACCCTGTGGTCCAGGTGGATGGGCGGGTTGAGCAGGCTGGGGGTTAAATGCAGAATGCCCCGCCCGAGGGCGAGGCACTCCAACGTTCAGGCCGGTGTGGTGGTCGCCTCCTCGGCGAGATGCACAACACGGCTCCAGCCGAACGGTATTCCGTGAAGGCGGTAAATGCGGCCCGGGGGACACATCCACACCGGCATATGTAGTTAACCACACGGTCCGACCCCTTGTTCCCGCACGACATCCCGGTAGCGGTGTTTCGCGCCCCCGGTCTAGCCGCGAGAGGGCTGCCCGGCTCCGGCCAGGATCTCCCGCGCACCTTCACATCCACTGTCCCGCACATCCACTGCCCCTCCACGGCCATGAAGCTGCTGGCCGAATCAGCTCCGCGACACGTCGACGAGAACACCATCGGCGTGGTGGCCATTCTCGGCGTCACCTACACCTGCGACTACGAGTACACCTGCGACTACGAGCCGGTCGCCGCCCTCGCCGCCGAGCGGCCGTAACGGAACAGTCGTCGTCACCAACGATTTGGAGTCCGTTTTCTGGTTAGTAATCCCTTTTGTGGTTATCTCAAATGACACAGGGGCCGTGGTGAACGACAATGGGCTCATGGTCTTTTCGACTGAACGGCTGATCCTGCGGCGCTGGCGGGACGTTGATCGTGAGCCGTTCGCCGCGCTGAACGCCGATCCTCAGGTCATGGAGCATTTCCCCGCCAGATTGACCCGCGAGGAGAGCGACCTGCTGGTGGACAGGATCGAAGCCGGATTCGAGGCGCGCGGGTTCGGCCTCTGGGCGGTGGAGATCGCCGCCACCGGCGAGTTCATCGGCTTCACCGGCCTGGCCGTCCCCGGCTTCCGCCCCGGTGTGGAGATCGGCTGGCGACTGGCCCGCTCCGCGTGGGGGTACGGCTACGCGAGCGAGGCGGCCCGCGCCGTCCTGGCGGAAGGCTTCGAGCGGCACGACCTACGGGAGATCATCTCCTTCACGGCCGCGGAGAACATCCGCTCTCGCGCGGTCATGCGCCGCATCGGCATGACCCACGACCCCGCCGACGACTTCGACCACCCGGCACTGCCCGACAACAGCCCCCAACGCAGACACGTCCTCTACCGAATCCACGCCCCAGCGAATTAGCACACCGACCAGAACGAGCCAGCCAGCGGGTAGCCCCCCGTTATCCGGCGCCGTTCACGCTGGCGGTGATCCTCGCCACACCTGCGCCAAGAGGGAGGCGAGAAGAGAACTGCCGGAATCAACATCATCCGCCTCGCCGACTGCGACACCCCTGTGTGCCTGGACCGGTCAGTGGGGGAGCCACTGGATGTCGTGGGTGGTGGTGCGGGGTTCGGTGAAGGCCAGGAGGCGGGCGCCCTCCTCTTCGATCGCCGCCACGTCGGCGGGGGCGAGTGGGGCGAAGGGTTTGATGTGGAGGGTGGCGGTGCGGCGCTGCCGGGTGATTCGCCAGTGGGCGCCGGTGAAACCGTCGATCAGGATGATGCTGGGCATCGGGCCGTTGTCGGTGAATCCCTGGCGGAAGTATTCGGGGGTGATGAAGCGGGTGCGGTCGGCGTGGGACAGCAGCAGGTTGTCGTAGTCGTAGAGGAAACGGATCGGGGCCGGGGTGTCGGCGGGCGGGCGTGGGGCGTCGGGGAGGTCGAACAACTCCTGGCCCTGTTCGTCGCGGAATCGGATGAGGCGGTCGCCGAGCCGGGTGGTCACCTCGGCGAGGCGAGTCAGGCCGCACCAGGTCTGGATGTCCTTCACCGAGGCCGGGCCGAACGCGGCCAGGTAACGCAGGACGAGTTCGTCGGGTGTGGCGTCGGTGGCCAAGGGGCGGCCGAGCCAGGCGTCGGTGGTGGTGTGGGAGGTCGCGCCGCTGCGGCCCCAGACGCCGCGCGGCGGCACCTGCACGAGCGGCAGCCACATCCGGATCGCCTGATAGAGCGCCGCCGGATCCCGCCCCGGCCACCGCTCCGCCAGCAACTTGCCCAGCTCGGACGGAGTGCGCGGAGCACTCTCCACTAACTCCCGCCCGTCCTTCGTCAAGGCCTCCCGATCGATGTCCTTGAGATGCTTGCCGAACGCACCGTTGGTGCTGCGCTCGATGACCACCTGCACCAGAGGCCGCAACCACACCGCGTCGCGCGCGGTCACGAAATGGATCGTGGAACGCATGACGGCGATCCGCACCGCATCCCTGCCAAGCAGCAGATCCGCGGCCTGCTCCGCCCGGAACCCGGCCAGCCGCGACCACAGCCCGACATACCAGGAGTGCGGCGTCTGCGCCTGCAACCCAACCAGATGTTCCAACGCCGCCACGACACCCATGTCCGACCGGCGCAGCAGCAACTGCCGGGCGAGCGTGGCCCGATTGAGTTCCCGGAGCGTGAGCACGGCCATAGACCAAACGTAGACGCGCCCACCGACATAATCGCCGCCCACTGACCCGGGCCCTAGAGCACCCAACAGGATGAGCAGGTGGCCGGGTTACTCTCCGCGGTCCGGCACAGGGTGCTGGTTCTGTCGGTGGGGCGGCCTATTCTGCGCGGGTGAGTGTGAGGGTGATGGATGAGCGGGCGTTGAATCGGGCGCTGTTGGCCAGGCAGGGGCTGCTCGATCGGCTGGCGGGGCCGGTTGGTGCGGTGGTGGCGGCGGTGGGGGCGTTGCAGATGCAGTACTGGCCCGCGTTGCGGCCCGCTTTGTGGAGCCGGATGGAGGGGTGTCATCCGGAGGGGCCGTTTCTGGCGCATGACGTGGGGGAGTTGCTGACGGGGACGTTGCTGCGGGGGACCATTCATACCGTTACGGCGGGGGAGTATGCGGCTTATGCGGCCGTCGCGGCGGCGTCGAACGCGGGGAAATGGTGGGCGGGGCCTGATCCCGGGCCGGGGGTGGGGGAGTTGACGGCCGAGTTGAAGGCGCATGGTGTGACGGCGCGGCCGGCGTCGGAGTTGGTGGAGTTCGTTGAGGCGTGGGTGGCGGGGAACCCGGGTGGGGTGAGCGCGGAGGAGGCCGTGCGGCAGCGGGAGTACAAGTGGTTGGCGGTCATGATGCGGGCGCGGTTCGTGCGGGTGCCCGCCGACGGGACCTGGGGAGCCAGGACGCCCGCGCATTTCGTGACCGCGCCCGGGGCCGAGGAGACGGATGTCGCGGCGGCCCTGAACAGCGTGATCCGCTGCCATTTGCGGGCGTTCGGTCCGGCCGCGGCTGAGGATGTGGCCAGCTGGATCGCCTGGAACATCACTCCGGTGCGGGTCGCGCTCGAGCGCATGGACGGGCTCGTCAGGTTCGCCGATGAGACCGGGCGGATCCTCTACGATCTGCCCGAGGCTCCCCGGCCCGATCCGGACGTCCCCGCTCCGGTGCGGCTGCTCCCATGGTTCGACAGCACCTTGCTGGCGTACGCCCCGAAGCGGCGCACCCGCATTCTTCCCGAGCAGTTCAGAGACATCGTGTACGTCAAGGCGAACGGCCAGCTCAAGCCGACGTTCCTGGTCGACGGGATGGTCGCCGGGATGTGGTCGATCGAGTTAACAAAAGGAGCGGCCACGCTCACCTTGAAACCACTCCAGCAACTCTCCGCCTCGGTCCGCAAGGAACTCATCACCGAAGCGGAGAACATGCTGGTCTTCTGCCAGCCTGGCGCGCGCTCTCATCACGTCGAACTGGCCTGAAAGCCGTCGAGAACCGACATCGTCTACGTCACCGAAGGCTGGACCAGCCGGGAGGCCCACAGCCTGCGGTCGGTTGGGCTCGACCAGGTAGCTGAGGGGCGGTCAGATGCCGCGGCGCATCGCGCGGGTGCCCAGGGTTAGGCCGAGGGTGGCGACTGCGGTGGCGGCGAGTAGGCCGTGGAGGAGGGAGATGTCGGTGAAGGAGCCGGCGAAGAGGGCGCGTTCGGCGTTGACGACGTAGGTGACGGGGTTGAGGGCGGCGGCTGTCTGGAGCCAGCCGGGGCCGGCGTTGACGGGGAGCAGGACGCCGGAGAGCAGGAGTAGGGGGAACATGACGAGTTGGGTGATGCCGTAGAAGAGTTCGCCGCCGGGGGCTGAGGCGATGGCCAGGACGAAGGAGAGCGCGCCTAGGCCGATGCCGAATACGATCAGCAGGGCCAGCCCGGCCAGGACTCCTGCGGCGTTGGGCTGGAATCCCAGCGGGATGGACAGGCCGATGATCAGCGCGGACTGGGCGAGTAGGACGACGAACTCTTTGAGGGTGCGGCCGATCAGCATCGCGGTACGGTTGAGCGGGGTGACCAGCATGCGCTCCATGGAGCCGCCGATCAGCTCGACGAGGAGCATGTATCCGGCCATCATCGGGCCGGACAGGCACATCATGATCAGGATGCCGGGGACGAACCACTGCCAGGGCGCGTCGCCGAGGTCGGTGTTGCCCGACAGCAGCGGGCCGAACAGGAACAGGAACAGCAGGGGCTGCATCATCGTGAAGAGCAGCCCCAGCGGGTCGCGGAAGGTAGGCGCGATCTCCCGCTGGAAAACGGTCACGGTGTCACGGACGAATGGCATGGTCATCCCTTCAATGGGGGGGTTTCGGCTGATCGGGGATTCCGGAATCGCGCCAAGTCTGAGATTCCGGGAAGCGCGCCAGGGTGAGGGATCCCCGGCCGGATCCAGCGGGCAACGCGCGGTCCTGGCGGGTTAGAGCGGCTCGCACGGTTCTGACGACTGAAGGCGGCTCGCGCGGTCCTGGCGGGTTAGGCATCTCGGGCGGTTCTGACGACTGAAGGCCGCTCGCGCGGTTCTGGCGGGTTAAGGCAGCTCGCGCGATTCTGGTGAATGAAGGCGGCGTCGCGCGGTTCTGGCGGGTTAGGCCGCTCGCGGGGGTTCTAGACCGGTGTGGGAGTGGTGGTGCTCTTGTCCTTGGCAGGATCGGTGGGGTCGGCTGAGGTGGGGTTGGTGGTTTCGGATTCGCGGAGGCTGCGGCCGGTGAGGGCGAGGAAGACGTCGTCCAGGGTGGGGCGGGAGGTTTCCGCGGCGGTGGCTTTTGTTCCGGCTGATTCCAGGGCGCGGAGGTATTCCGGCAGTGCGGCGCCGGCATGGGGCACGCGGAGCTGGACGACGTCGCCGGTGACGGTGGGCGCGGAGCCGGTCATGCGTTCGGCAATGGCGGCCGCGCGGGCGGTGTCGGATTCGGTGGCGAGGGCGACGGTGATGCGGTCGCCGGCGAGGTCGCTTTTGAGCTGAGCGGCGGTGCCGTCGGCGATGATGCGGCCGTGATCGATGATGATCACGCGTTCGGCCATGCTGTCGGCCTCTTCCAAGTAGTGGGTGGTCAGGAAGAGGGTGGTGCCGTGGTCGGCGCGCAGGCGGAGGATGTGCTCCCAGATGTTGGCGCGGCTCTGCGGGTCCAGGCCGGTGGAGGGTTCGTCCAGGAACAGCAGCCCGGGCCGGTGCACCAGGCCGAGTGCGATGTCCAGGCGGCGGCGCTGCCCCCCGGAGAGCGTGCCGGGTTTCCGGACGGCCAGCGCTTCCAGGTCCAGCTGGGCGAGGACCTCGTCGGCGCGGGCCCGGGCCTCGGTTCGGGTGAGGCCGTAGCAGCGGCCCTGGGTGACGAGCTCGTCGCGGACGCGGAAGTTCTCCCCGGCGCCGTTCTTCTGCCCGATGTATCCGATCCGGGCCCGTACGGCGCCGGGGTTCTTCACGATGTCGTGACCGGCCACGGTGGCGGTCCCGGACGTCGGCGGCAGCAGCGAGGTGAGCATGCGCAGGCTGGTGGACTTGCCCGCCCCGTTCGGGCCGAGAAACGCCACCAGCTGTCCGGCTTCGACGTCGATGTCGATGCCGCGCACCGCTTCGACGGCGCCGCCCTTGATCTTGAAGCTGCGGGTCAGTCCGCGGGCATGGATCATCGCCCCTCCTCGGGGGTGAAAAGTGTGGGCATGGCGAAGAAAGCCCTGGTCGGGGCTGTTTGGTGGAGTTAATCCATCCTTGACCAGTCAAAGCCGCTTTGGCAAACGTGTAACATACATTCACGTTTTGCCTGACCTGCGGAAACACGCTTTCCTCAGCAGTGGCGTGATCGGCGACACCAACCGGAATCGGACCGTTGACCTGCGCATTCGCGGCCAATCCAAAAAAATCCGGAGAAATTCCGCCAGCCACCCGCCAGCCGCCGTGCCGCACGCCCGCCCGGGCCGCCGCAGACCTATACCGAGCTGGTAAATCGTGGTCTATGCCCGTGTCTGAGCTGTTGGCTTGACCAACAAGTACCGTCGGCTGTGTGGCGGCCCCGCGCCGCCCGTACCAGCTGGATCCTCCAAGGGGAGAGCCGCGCATGAGCGAGGTCCGCATCACCCACATCGGCGGCCCGACGGCCCTGATCGAGGTAGGGGAGTGGCGGCTGCTGACCGACCCGACGTTCGACCCGCCCGGGCGGCGCTATTTCTTCGGTCTGGGGACGAGCTCGCACAAGGTGGCCGGTCCGGCGCTCCCGGCCTCGGAGCTGCCGCCGATCGACGCGGTCCTGCTCAGCCACGACCATCACGGCGACAACCTGGACGAGGCCGGGCGCGGGCTGCTGCCGTCGGCGCGGGTGGTGATCACGACGGTGTCGGGGGCGCGGCGGCTGGGCGGCCGGGCGCGCGGGCTGAAGCCGTGGGCGGCGACGCGCCTGGAGGCGCCGGGCCAGCCGACGCTGGAGATCACCGCCACCCCGGCCCGGCACGGCCCGCCACTCAGCCGCCCCCTCACCGGCGAGGTGATCGGTTTCGCGCTGACCTGGAAGGGCCAGCGCCACGGCGCGCTGTGGATCTCCGGCGACACCGTGCTCTACGACGGGGTGCGGCAGGTCGCCGGCCGTTTCCAGGTCGGCACCGCCTTACTGCACCTGGGCGGCGTGCGCTTCCCGATCACCGGCCCGATCCGCTACACGATGACCGCCCGCGACGCCGTCGAACTCTGCGGCCTGATCCGCCCGATGACCGCGATCCCGATCCACTACGAGGGCTGGCGCCACTTCCAGCAGGGCCGCGACGCGATGGAACGCGAGTTCGCCCGCGCCCCGGAGGACATCCGCAGCCGCATTCACTGGCTCCCGGTGGGCGTGACGACGGCCGTCACCGCCTGATCGTCCTGGGCGGAGGCGGCGACATGGCAGGCGCCCCGGCCCTCGGCGCGCAGCACGACCCTGCCCCCGCCGATCCGCAGCGCGAGCTCGGTGTCGTCGCTCGGCTCGGCCAGGCCAACGGCCGCGGCGAGCTCGCCCTGATCGACCACGATCCGCACGTCCGGCCAGGCCGCCGGGGGAAAGGCCTCGCGCAGGCAGGCGCTCAGCTCGGCCACGACCAGCCGGGCCAGCGGCGCGAGCTCGTCGGGATCGCCGGTGACGAGGATCGCGGTGACCGGCGACCCGGCGCGCACCGCCTCCTCGACGGCTTCGAGCCGGTTCAGGCCGAGCACCGCGATCACCCCGTCCCGGTCCAGCCGCGCGGGCCCGCCGCTCAGCAGATCCTTCGCGTACGGCGCCGCCCACGCCTCGTCCACGGCCCGTACGGCGGGAATCCAGGGCAGCACGGGCCACCAGTCGCCGAGATCGAGCCCGGCCAGCCGCTCGCACACCCCGACCACGTCGAACGGCTCGACGAAGCCGGGCGCGGCGGCCGACAGCTGGCGGGCGCCGTGCAGGGCCGCCAGGACGGTCCCGGCCAGCCGGACCCGCCGGCCGGACGTACCCTCCAGGCGTTCGAGGGCGAGGCCGAGCAGGATGGCGTCGAGTTTCAGCAACTGCGCGTACGGCCGGCGGGTGCGCTCCTCGGCGAGGATCTCGGGATGCAGGTCGCGGGTGAGCCGGGCCGATTCGGGTTCATCGGGCAGGGGAAGGCGGGCCAGCCAGGCCCTGGCCAGCGCCGCGAGCGCCTCCCGCCCGTCGCGGACGGCCTCCGGCGGCGGCACCCGGGGGCCCTGTTCGGCGAGGTCGGCCAGGACGGCGAAGTAGAGGGCGCGCTTGCCGGGAAAGTTGGAGTAGACCGCGCCGCGGGTGAATCCGGCCCGGTCGGCGATGAGGTCGATCTTGGCGCCGCGGAAGCCGCGCTCGGCGAACTCCTGGCGGGCGGCGGTGAGGACCTTGTCCCGGTTGCGTGCCTGAAGTTGCGCCCGGCTGAGCCGACCCAATCGTCCTCCTTGCCGGATTGTCCCGGTTTTTCGTGCCGCGTTGCCGTACCCTCGTATCCAAGATACCGTCGCCATCTGGATGATGGGATCATTTGAGGAGACTCGTGGCGCGCATGGGTGAGGGCGGCGACCTGCTGAAGTGCACGTTCTGCGGGAAGAGCCAGAAGCAGGTCAAGAAGCTCATCGCCGGGCCTGGCCGGATCTGCATCTGCGACGAGTGCGTGGAGCTGTGCAACGAGCTCATCGAGGAGGAGCGGCAGGAGTCGGCCGGGTCCGAGCGGCCCGAGCTGCCCAAGCCGCGCGAGATCTTCGACTTCCTGGCGCAGTACGTGATAGGTCAGGATCGCGCGAAGATGGCCCTGTCGGTGGCCGTCTACAACCATTACAAGCGGGTCCAGGCCGGGAAGCCCGGGGACGAGGTCGAGCTCGGCAAGTCCAACATCCTGCTGATCGGGCCGACCGGCAGCGGCAAGACGTACCTGGCGCAGACGCTGGCGCGGATGCTGAACGTGCCGTTCGCCATCGCCGACGCCACCGCGCTGACCGAGGCCGGATATGTCGGCGAGGATGTGGAGAACATCCTGCTCAGGCTGCTGCAGGCGGCCGACTTCGACGTGAAGCGGGCCGAGACCGGGATCATCTACATCGACGAGATCGACAAGATCTCGCGCAAGAGCGAGAACCCGTCGATCACGCGGGACGTGTCCGGGGAGGGCGTGCAGCAGGCGCTGCTGAAGATGCTGGAGGGCACCACGGCGAGCGTGCCGCCGCAGGGCGGGCGCAAGCATCCGCACCAGGAGTTCATCCAGATCGACACCGCCAACGTGCTGTTCATCGTCGGGGGCGCGTTCGCGGGCCTGGAGAAGATCATCGAGCAGCGGGCCGGGCGTAAGGGCGCGGGGTTCGGGACGACACTGCGCACCCGGGAGAAGAAGGACGGCCTCGCCGACGTGATGCCCCAGGATCTGGTGAAATTCGGGCTCATCCCGGAGTTCGTCGGGCGGCTTCCCGTCATCTCCACCTTCCAGCCGCTGGACCGCACCGCGCTGGCCCGCATCCTCACCGAGCCGCGCAACGCGCTCATCAAGCAGTACCAGCGGCTGTTCGAGATGGACGGCGTGGAACTCGAGTTCGCCGAGGACGCCGTCGCCGCCATCGCCGAGCAGGCCCTGCTGCGCCGCACCGGCGCCCGCGCCACCCGCGCCATCCTGGAAGAGGTCCTGCTCAACGTCATGTACGAGGTGCCCAGCCGCGACGACGTGGCCCGCGTGGTGGTCACCCGCGACACGGTGCTGGACAACGTCAACCCCACCCTCATCCCCCGCGACCACCGCGCCTCCGGCCACCGGGAGAAATCCGCCTGAGGCCCTACGATCGGCAGGGTGAAAAGCGCCCCCGTGGTCGAGGAGCTGCTGCGCGAGCTCGCGCCGCAGGTGCTGGGCGTGCTCATCCGCCGGTACGGCCGCTTCGACGCCTGCGAGGACGCCGTCCAGGAGGCGATGCTGGCGGCGGCCGTGCAGTGGCCCGGCGAGGGCGTGCCCGACAGCCCGAAGGGCTGGCTGATCACGGTCGCGGTGCGCCGCCTGACCGACCAGTGGCGGAGCGAGGAGGCACGCGCCCGCCGGGAGCAGACCCTCGCCGCGATGACCCCCATCGAAACCGACATTTCCGAAATGTCCGGCCAGGATGACACGCTGACCCTGCTGTTCCTGTGCTGCCACCCGGCCCTCTCGGCGCCGTCGCAGATCGCGCTCACCCTGCGCGCCGTCGGCGGCCTGACCACGGCCCAGATCGCGCACGCCTTCTTCGTCCCGGAGGCCACCATGGCGCAGCGCATCAGCCGCGCCAAGCAGCGCATCAAGGCCACCGGCAGCGAGTTCCGGCTCCCGCCCGAGGGCGAACGCGAGGAACGGCTGCGCGTGGTCCTGCACGTGCTCTACCTGATCTTCAACGAGGGCTACACGGCCACCTCGGGCCCCGAGCTGGCCAGCGCCGAGCTGACCGGGGAGGCGATCCGGCTGACCCGGGCCGTGCACCGGCTGCTGCCTGAGGACGGGGAGGTGACCGGCCTGCTGGCGCTGATGCTGCTCACCGACGCCCGCCGTCCCGCCCGCACCACCGCGGACGGCGGCCTGATCCCGCTGGCCGACCAGGACCGCGGGCTGTGGGACCGGGCCGCCATCGCGGCCGGGGTCGAGCTGCTCACCTCGACGCTGAGCCGCTCCCCGCTCGGGCCCTACCAGCTGCAGGCCGCCGTCGCGGCCGTGCACGACGAGGCCCCGCGCGCCGAGGACACCGACTGGCCGCAGATCCTCGGCCTGTACGACCTGCTCGCCCGCCTGTCACCCGGCCCCATGGTGACCCTCAACCAGGCGATCGCCGTGGCCATGGTGCACGGGCCCGCCGCCGGCCTGGCCATGCTGGAATCCCTGGACGGCGACACGCGGGTGAGCGGCCACCACCGGCTTGAGGCGGTTCGCGCGCACCTGCTGGAGATGTCCGGCGACCTGCCCGCCGCCCGCGCCCGCTACCGCGAGGCCGCCCGCCGCACCACCAGCCTGCCCGAGCGGCGCTACCTTCAGGCGCGGGCCGCCCGGCTGGCCGGCGACTGAACCGCTGACGCGGGCCCGGCGGATTGTGCTCGCCGGGGCGGGCTCCACTACTGTGAGGCGTAGGCCGTGACTGGCGCTGAGGTGGAGCACCACCGGGGAGCGGCCGCCGTTCTCGGGAAGTGCCGTGCGCCTGGGCCACAAGCAGCAGCACGCAGCCATGTCCAGGAGAACTCGTGACGCAGACCGCCCGTTTGATGGATGGCGCCGGACTCGCCGGCCGGATCGTCGAGGAGTGCACGTCGAGAGCGGCCGCCCTCACCGAAAGCACCGGCCAGGCGCCGTGCCTGGCGACCGTGCTGGTCGGCGAGGATCCGGCCTCGGTGACGTACGTGCGGATGAAGCGCTCCCGCAGCGCGAAGGCCGGCATCCTGTCCCGGCACGTGGAACTTCCCGCCACGACCACGACCAAGGAGCTGGTCGGCGCCATCACCGCGCTCTCGGAGGATCCGGCGGTGCACGGCATCCTGCTGCAGCATCCGGTCGGGGAGCACATCGACGAGCGGGCCGCGTTCGAGGCCATCGCCCCGGAGAAGGACGTCGACGGCGTCACCATGCACTCCTTCGCCGCGATGAGCTTCGGGCTGCCGGGCTTCCAGTCCTGCACGCCGGGCGGCATCATGCGGCTGCTGGACGCCTACGACGTCGACCTCACCGGCAAGCACGCCGTCGTGGTGGGCCGCAGCGCGATCCTCGGCAAGCCTGCCGGGATGCTGCTGCTGGACCGCAACGCCACCGTCACCTACTGCCACTCCCGCACCAGAGACCTGAGCTCGATCGTCAAGGAGGCCGACGTGCTGGTGGCCGCGGTGGGCCGGGCGCGTTTCATCCACGGCGATGACATCAAGCCGGGGGCCGTGGTCATCGACGCCGGATACAACGCCGGGAACGTCGGTGACGTCGACTTCGACAGCGCGAAGACCCGCGCGAGCCTCATCACCCCGGTTCCTGGCGGGGTCGGCCCCATGACCATCGCCGTGCTGCTGGCCCAGACGGTCGACGCCGCGGAACGGCAGCTGGGCGTGGCCGAGCGTTGACCCGATCATGACGTGGTGATGGGACTCACCGGTCGATTGTGGAGGTATGGGGACGCATGAACTCGGTGATTGTCTGCGGGTGGTGAACGAGGAGATCACCGCCCGGCTCGGCGAGGACGTCGATCGGGGGTGGCGGCTGAAGTTGCAGACCGCGCAGGAGGTGCTCGAAGACCTCATGAAAAACGGTTGAGTCTCCAGCAGGTGGAGGGTTGAGGCTGGATCCGTGAGCGAACGTACCGAGCTGTTCACCATTGGGCAGCTCGCTCGTAGCACCGGGCTGTCGGTGCGTACCATCCGGTTCTGGTCCGATCAAGGTGTGCTGCCGGAGACGCGGCGGTCGGCCGGGGGATACCGGCTGTACGACGTGGCCGCGGTGGCGCGGCTGGAGCTGGTGCGCACGCTTCGGGAGCTGGGGCTGGATCTGGGCACCGTGGTCCGAGTGGTGCGGCGGCAGGAGAGCGTGGCGGAGATCGCCGGCGCGCACGCCGACGCGCTGGACGCCGAGATCCGGGCCCTGCGGCTGAAGCGCGCGGTGCTGCGGTCGATCGCTCGACGAGGAAGCGACGCCGAGGAGATGAGACTGATGCACAAGATGGCCCGGTTGTCCGCGCGCGAGCGGCAGCACCTGATCGACGGATTCGTGGACCGCGCCTTCGCGGGGCTGGATCCGGCCGCGCCCGGGGCGCGGATCGCGGAGGCGATGCGCCGGATGCCGGCCGAACTGCCGGATGAGCCGACCGACGAGCAGGTGGACGCCTGGGTTGAGCTGGCCGAACTGGTTGGTGACGAGGGGTTCCAGCGGCGCGTGCGGGAGATGGCCGAGGCGGGCACGCGGCCGGGCGGGACCTCGGCTGCCGTCGACAGTGAGGCGGTCCTTGAGCACGCGGGGGCCGCGCTCGGCGCGGGGACGGACCCGGGCTCGCCGCAGGCGCAGCAGGTGGTCGGCCTGATCCTCGATCCCGGGCTGGCGGTCGCCGAGCGGCGGGCGCTGGCCGATCAGCTGGCGACCTTCACCGACGTGCGGGTGGAGCGGTACTGGCGGCTGATGGGCGTCCTCAACGGCCACCCGCCGTTCCCGCCGGCCGCGGCCGCGTACGAATGGCTGATCGCGGCCCTGCGGGCGGAACGCTGATCAATGCTCAGTGGAACTCCGGTGATCGGGTTCTGGTCCGCTTCAGCTCGAAGAAGCCGTCGGTGCCCGCCACCAGCAGGACGCCGTCCCAGAGGCGTCCGGCGGCCTCGCCGCGCGGGATCGGGGTGACGACCGGGCCGAAGAAGGCGATCAGCTCGCCGTCCGGGCCGGGGACGTGGATCACCGGAGTGCCGACCTCGTAGCCGACCGGTTCCATGCCGGTGTGGTGGCTGGCCCGCAGCTGCTCGTCGAAGGCGTCGCTGTCCGCGGCGTCGGCGAGGTCCTCCGGGAGGCCTAGTTCGGCGAGCACGGCCGCGTACAGGTCGGGGCCGACGGGGATCTTGTCGTGGTGGATGCGGGTGCCGAAGGCGGTGTAGAGGTCGCGCAGGATGTCGCCGCCGTATTTCTGCTCGGCCGCGATGGCGATCCGGACCGGGCCCCAGGCGGTGGTCATGAACTCGCGGTAGCGCTCCGGGAGCTCGTCGCGGCCCTCGTTGAGGACCGCCAGGCTCATCACGTGGAACCGGATCCGCACGTCACGGACCTGCTCGACCTCCAGCAGCCACCGGGAGGTGATCCACGCCCATGGGCAAACCGGGTCAAACCACATGTCCGCTGTAGTTTCTGGCATATTTCCTCCTGTTGGTGGTGAAATCGGGAGTAATGATCACTTTAATGGGGGTATTGGCTGAGTGTAAGGTCCAATATTGGGAGAAATGATTGGGCCAATGGAGGGGGCGGGCGTGGAGTTCGACGTCGGGCTCAACGGGCGCGGGGACCTGGCCGCGCGGATCTACCGCCAGTTGCTGGACGCGATCCTGGACGGGCGGCTGCGGCCGGGGGAGCGGCTGCCGCCCACCCGGGAGATGGCCACCCGGCTGGGTGTGTCCAGGAACACGGTGACCGTCGCGTACGACCGGCTCACCGCCGAGGGCTTCCTGGTCGGCAAGACCGGCGCGGGCACGTACGTCTGCCCGCGCCACCACATCCACCAGCGCCCCCGGGCCGCGCCCCCCGGCCGGGGCCTGCGGCCGCGGCCGCTGTGGGAGACGCTGGTCCGCGAGGCCGTACCCGCCCCCGCCGGGAAGATCCCCACCAGGTACGACTTCCGCTTCGGCATCCCCGATCCCGCCCTGTTCCCGCTGGAGACCTGGCGCCGGATGGTCGCCCGCGAGCTGCGCCGGGCCAACGTCGGCGCCCCCGGATACGCCGACCCCGCCGGGCACCCGGGCCTGCGCGCCGCCATCGCCCGCTACGTGGGCGTCTCCCGGTCGGTACGCGCCGGCGCCGACGACGTCCTGATCACCCAGGGCGCCCAGCAGGCCCTGGACCTCATCGGCCGCGTCCTGATCGAGCCCGGCGACCTGGTCGCCATCGAGGAACCCGGCTACCGCGCCGCTCGCCTGCTCTTCCACTCTCTCGGCGCCCGCGTCGCCGCCGTCCCCGTCGACGAGGAGGGCCTGGACGTCGCCGCCCTCCCCGACGGCGCCCGGCTGATCTACGTCACGCCCTCCCACCAGTTCCCCCTCGGCACCCCCATGTCCGTCTCCCGCCGCGCCGCCCTCCTCACCTGGGCGGCCCGCCACGACGCCGTCATCGTCGAGGACGACTACGACAGCGAGTACCGCTTCGAGGGCCGCCCCCTGGAACCCCTGCAGAGCCTCGACGCCTGCGGCCGCGTCATCTACGTCGGCTCCTTCTCCAAGACCCTCCTCCCCACGCTCCGCCTCGGCTTCCTGATCGCCCCCGCCTCCCTCCAGCCCGCCCTCCGCACCGCCAGGCAACTCACCGACTGGCACGGCGACCCCACCACCCAGGGCGCCCTCGCCACCTTCATCGACGAAGGCCTCCTCTCCCGCCACATCCGCAAAGCCACCCAGGAGTACGCCGCCCGCCGCGCCGCCATCCTCACCACCCTGCACACCCGCTTCGCCGGCACTCTCACCCCGATCCCCTCAGCCGCCGGCCTCCACCTGTGCGCCCTCCCGGCCCCCGGCTCCACGGTGGACTTCGACACCGTCGTCTCCCGCGCCCGCGACTCCGGCCTGGCGATCGACAGCATCGCCCCCTTCTACACCGATCACCCCCAACCCGGCCTGATCCTCGGCTACGGCCTGATCCACCCCGACAACATCGACAAAGGCCTAGCCCTCCTCGCGGACAGTTTCCCCCCGTACTAGCGGGCGGAGAGCGGCAGCCGGACGGCCGGCGGAAGCGGCGTCGGGACGGGGTTCGCCCGGAATGATTGGATCATCAGGGCGGCAAGGCGGCGCGAGGCCGCCACTTTCAGCTCGGATGATTCGGCGCGGATGCCCTCGGTCGCCATCATGGCCAGGACGATGTCCTCCAGGACGAAATCCGCCCGCAGGTCGCCCGCCTCCTTCGCGCGCCGGATGAGCTGGAGCAGCAGGCGCAGCGTGCGGTCGCGGTCCGCGGTGAAGTAGTCGACCGCCGGGGGAAGCCGCGAGGTGAACGCGCGGGAGAAGCCCCGGTCGAGGGCGTGCACCGTCATGAGCTTCTCGATCACCAGACTGAATCCGCGCCACGGGTCGGCCGCCGCCATACCTTCCGCGACGATCGCCGAGCAGGTGGCCATCGGCTCGGCGAAGGCTTCGGTGAACAGTGCTTCCTTGGTCGGGAAGTGCCGGTAGACGGTCGCGGCACCCACCTGCGCGCGCCGGGCGATCTCCCGGATCGGCACGTCGAGGCCCTCGGCGGCGAAGGCCGCGCGGGCGACCGCGAGGATGCGCAGGCGGTTGTCGCGGGCGTCCGAGCGCAGCTTTTGCGTCACTTCTGCCGTCACCACTCTCACTTTAGTCAACCGGACGGGGTGTTCCGTTACGGTGCGGCGCATGAGAGCAGTTCAATTCACTGAGTACGGCCCGCCCGGCGTGGTGCACGTCGCCGAGGTCGAGGAGCCACACGCCGGACCG
This sequence comes from Acrocarpospora macrocephala, assembly GCF_009687865.1. Classification (GTDB taxonomy): domain Bacteria; phylum Actinomycetota; class Actinomycetes; order Streptosporangiales; family Streptosporangiaceae; genus Acrocarpospora; species Acrocarpospora macrocephala. The sequence goes on along the minus strand of NZ_BLAE01000042.1, from coordinate 75,625 downwards.
GGGAAGATCCGCATCGCCGTACGGGCGTCCGGGCTCTCGGCAGGAGAGACGTACGTCCGCTCCGGGACGCTGCGTGACGTGGTGCCCGTGACGTTCCCGTACCGGACCGGGTTCGACGCCGCGGGCGTGGTGGACGAGGTCGGCGACGGCGTGACGGGCGTCGGCGTCGGCGACGAGGTGTTCGGCATGACCACCACGGCCGCGCGCGGCGCCAACGCCGATTACGTGGTCCTGGCCGCCTGGGCGCCCAAGCCGGCCGCGTGGAGCTGGGAGGAAGCCGGCGGCGCCGCGGGCAACGTCGAGACGGCCACCCGGGTCCTGGACCGGCTCGCGGTCGGTGCCGGGCACACCGTGCTGGTGCAGGGCGCGGCCGGTGGGGTGGGCACCGTCGCCGTCCAGCTGGCGGTCGCCCGCGGCGCCACCGTCATCGGTACGGCCAGCGAGCACAACCACGACTTCCTGCGTTCTCTCGGCGCGGAGCCTGCGATGTACGGGACAGGGCTCGTCGAACGGATCCGCGCGCTGGCACCCGCCGGAGTGGACGCGGTGTTCGACTGCGCCGGAGGGGCGCTGCCCGACCTCATCGCCATTGCCGGCGATCCAGCGCGCGTGGTGACGATCGCCGACTTCACCGCGGCGGCCCACGGCGTGCACATGTCGCACGGAGCACCGGCCGACGACACGGCCGCGGCCGTCGGAGCCGCCGCCGACCCGATGGCACTGCACGGCCTCGGCATCGCGGTCGCGCTTGCCGAGCAGGGCCGGCTGCGGGCGCCGGTCGCGGCGGCGTTCCCGCTGGCCGAGGCCGCGGCCGCGCACGAGCTGAGCGAGAGCCGCCACGCCCGCGGAAAAATCGTGCTGGTGAATTGATCGGGCGCCCGTGGCCGGTCACGACGACCGGCCACGGCTCCGACGCGCCGGGTCAGCCGAGCTTGAGCAGGAGCTCGGCGAGCTCGACCGGCATGGTGATCATGCAGTCGTGGCCGGTCGCCAATTCCCACACCTGTGCTGGGGTGCCGTTGGGCTGTATCGCGGGGATTGGTCGCCGGGCAATGCCCTCCGGCACGCCGGCAACGCAGTGGATGTGCGTCCGCGGGATCGTGTTCACGGCCGGGTTGTCCAGCCGGACCGGTTGCTGGAGGCTGCGCACCGACTGATCCGACAGCATCGTGCGCAGCCAGGCGACGTCCGCCGGATCGGTGACCCCGAACAGACCCGAGGGCGGCGGCATCTCGGGGAGCGGCGGAACCCGCCAGTCAATGCCGGACGTCGCGGCGCGGTCGATCAGGACCTGGGTCACGGGCTGGACATCGGCCGCGCTCTCGCCGTCCTCCGGGACCATCGCGTCGAGGTAGACCAAATGTGCGATCCGATCCGGGATCTGGTTGGCCGCCGACGAGATGACCAGCCCGGCGTAGCTGTGTCCCACGAGTACCACCTCGGTGAGGTCTTCCTCGATGATCAGCCTGACGATGTCATCGACGTGCGTGTCCAGCCCTACCTCGCGGCTGAGCAGATGCGCCTTGTCGCCGTGGCCGGTCAGCGACGGCGCGGCCACCCGATGTCCGGCCGACGCCAGCAACGGGACCACCCGCTCCCAGCACTGTCCGCTATGCCAGGCACCGTGTACCAGCAGATATGTTGACATGGTTTCGCTCCTTACTGTCGTTGAGCCGCTGACCAGGCTGCCGTCCAGGTTTTGACCGAGCCAGGGCTCTCGCGCTCCTGGGGGTGACAGGACCAGGCACGCGCGCAGTCGCGCGAAATACAGTGAGGAGATGAGCGGCGAACCGAACCTGCTGGGCGATTACGTGCGCGCCCGCCGTGAGCTCGTCACCCCTGAACAGGCCGGTATTCCCGCCTGGGGGGTACGGCGCGTGCCGGGCCTGCGCCGGGAAGAGGTCGCGATGCTCGCCGGCATCAGCGCCGACTACTACCTGCGCCTGGAACAGGGCCGCGACCGCAACCCCTCCGTGCAGGTCCTCGAGTCCCTCGCCCGCGTGCTGCGGCTCGACGACGACGCGACGGCATACCTCCTCCGCCTTGGCGCCGGCAAACCCCGACGGCGCCGGCGCCGGAAGGAGACCGTCCCTCCGGGCGTCGCCAAGCTCGTCGCCACGCTCCCGCTACCCGCGTACGTCGAGGGCCGCTACTTCGACGTCCTCGCCGCCAACGCCTTGGCGACCGCGCTGTCACCGCGCCTCGCGGCGGGAGCCAACCGCCTGCGGGACGTGTTCCTCGACCCCGCCGAGCAGGCCCTCTACGCGGACTGGGAGAACGCCGCCGCGGGCATGGTCGCCGGCTTCCGCGAGTCCGTCGGCACCGACACGGACGACCCGCGATTCATCGAGCTCGTCGGCGAGCTCTCCCTCGCCAGCCCCCGCTTCAGCCGGCTCTGGGCCCGCCACGACGTAGAGGCGTGCGAAGGCGCGCCCAAGCACATCGACCACCCCCAGGTCGGTGGCCTGCGGCTGAACCGGGAGAGGCTGGGCATCGGCGGCACGGCAGGCCAGACGCTCGTCGTCTACCACCCGGACCCCGGCACCGACAACGCCGACAAACTCGCGCTCCTCGCCTCCGCGATGCGGACACCGGCTGCGCCTCAAGGCACAACAGGCACGAGCGGATTCCTGAGCGGCCGGGGTGCTGATCAGTAGAATGCGCGGGGTGACGACGGTTCCTGAGCGCATCATCGACGGCACGATCGCGGCTGCCGGCGACCTGCCGCCGCTGCTGGATCGCCTGAAGAAAGCGTGGCTGGTCTCGTTCACCTCGCCGCACACCCGGGCCGCGTACGGCACCGACCTGGACCAGTGGTTCGCCTTCTGCGCCGCCCACGACCTCAACCCGCTCCAGGCGGCCCGCGTGCACGGGGACGCCTTCGCCCGCTGGCTCGACGCGGGGCCCGCCCCGACCGCCCCCCGCACCCTCGCCCGCAAACTCTCCGCGATCTCCAGCTGGTACGGCTACGCCACCGAGGAAGGCGTGCTCCCCGCCAACCCGTTCGCCAGAGTCCGCCGCCCCAAGGTCGAACGATTCCAATCAGAAACCGTCGGCCTCACCGAGGACGAGGCCCGCGCCATGGTCGCCGCCGCCGACGCCGTCCCGGGCCCGACCGGCCCGCGCACGGCCGCGTTCATCCGCCTCATGATCGAACTAGGGCCCCGCGTGTCGGAGGCCCTCGCCGCCACGATCGCCGACCTCGGCCACCAGCGCGGCCACCGCACCCTCCGCATCGTCGGCAAGGGCCAGAAAACCCGGGTGCGCAACCTGCCTCCCGCCACCGCGGCCGCCGTCGACGCCTACCTGGAGTCCCGCGCCGCCGCCGCCGGGATCCCCGTCGCCCAGCTCACCGGCCCCCTGTTCGCGACCGCCTCCGGCCGGGCGCTCGACCGTACCGACGCCTACCGCCTGGTGATCCGCGTCGCCAAAGCCGCCGGTCTGGAGGCCAAGGTCACCCCGCACTCCCTCCGGCACACCTTCGCCACCGTGGCCAGCGACCGCGGCGCCTCGGTCAAGCAGCTCCAGCACGCCTTGGGCCACGCCAGCTCCGCCACCACCGACATCTACATCCACGCCCGCGACCAGCTGGAACGCGACCCCTCCCAGCTCGTCGCCGCCGTCATCGGCTGAAAGACAGGGGTCCACAACGGGGAGATTCCGGTGCGGGAGTGGACCTGTGCGTTGACAGGGAAACACGGTTGCATAGCGCGTGGGAGAACACCCGGCGCGGTGCTCAGGTGGACGGCCTGGGCATCGCGCCACACAACGCCCCCTGACCAGCTGACGATTGAACGAGGACCGCGCCCGCGTCCGTACGGAAATACAGGACAGATCGCCCCGATCGGCGGCGCTGGATCAGCCCGGCGTCCAGCAAGATCTTGAGGTGGCGGCCGACGGAACCCAGACCCTGGCCGGTCAGCGCCACCAGATGCGAGGTGCTCTTCGGCGTGTCCAGCAGCGTCAGCACGTGCGCCCGCCCCGCGCCGATCAGCCGCGCCAGGGCGTCCGGGGGCCGCGCCGGTTCGGGTTCGGCGAGCGGGCCCGAACAGGGATAGACGACGCAGAAGCGCCGCCCGCTGTCCCAGGACACCCACCCCGAGCGCGGCGTCACCGGAACGAACATCAGCCGGGCGTCCGTCACGTCTCGCGGCGGATAGTCATGGGTGTTGATCTGCAGGCGGTTGTCGCCCAGCCAGCGCATGCCCGGAGACATGTCGTCCAGCGCCGCCGCCCACCCGCCCTGCCCGAGATGCCTGGTACGCGCGACGATATCGGCCTCAAGAATGCGCCGCCGCCTCGGCCAGTACGGCAGCACGGTCTCCGCCCACACCCATTCCAGCAGGTCGGCCGCCCGGTCGGCGAGATCGTCACGCCGGAGCGCCGCCGGCAGGGGGCGGCGCAGGCACACCTCCAGGTCGGCGTGGACGACCTCGGGCGGCGTGCGCCGTACCCGGCCGATCTCGTCGAGAAAGGCAGGGGCGCCGTCACCCGGCGGGGTCGGGGTGAGGAAGTCGGCGATCCAGTTGCGTCCCCGGGCCGCCCGCAGCAGCAGCGCGGTGATCGGGTCGCCGGCCAGCCGGGCCCGGTAGGCGGGGGAGTGGGCGTCCAGCCACGCGCGGTCGCCCGGGTGCGTGGCCATGCCCTTCTCCAGGGCGAACATGCACGCGGTGGTTTCGGCCGCCGCCGAGACCACGAACCGGCTGCCCGCCATCGTGTCCGCGTTGACCTGCCACAACCCCATTGTTTCGCCTCCCCGCGAAACAATAACGCCCGCGCGCGGGCCCCCCGGAGACTTCCCGTCATGCGCACCTATGGGGATCTTTTCCGCGTCCCCGAATTCAAGGCCCTCTTCTCCGTCGTATCCCTGCAGATCGCCGCCTCCACCATCAGCGGCCTGGCCCTCGGCGTGCTCGTCTACACCGCCACCAGTTCGCCGTTGTTATCCGCCCTGAGCATGTTCGGCCCGTCCTTCGCGCAGATGATCGGCGCGCTCGCCCTGCTCTCCGCGGCCGACCGCCTGCCGCCCCGCGCCGCCATGATCGCCCTCGCCCTCACCTTCGCCCTCGGCACGGCCGCCGTGGCCATCCCGGGCCTGCCCGTCTGGGCCATCTTCGCGATCATCTTCCTGCTCGGCCTGGCCGCCTCCATCGGCGGCGGCGTACGTTTCGGCCTCCTCAACGAGATCCTCCCCAAGGACGGCTACCTGCTCGGCCGCTCCACGATCAACATGTCCGTCGGCATCCAGCAGATCGTCGGATACGCCATCGGCGGCCTGCTCGTCACCTTCCTGGCCCCCGCCCTCACCCTCCTCACCGGCGCGTCCCTCTACCTGCTCGCCGCCGCCACCGCCCGCCTCGGCCTGACCGCCAGGCCGCCCCGCGCCACCGGCCGACCTTCGATCCCCGAAACCTGGCGCACCAACCGCGTCCTCTGGTCGTCCGGGTCGCACCGGTCCCTCTACCTCGCGTTATGGGTTCCCAACGGCTTGATTGTCGGCTGCGAGTCCCTCTTCGTCGCCTTCGATCCCGCCCACGCGGGCGTGCTGTTCGCCTTCGCCGCCTTCGGCATGCTCCTCGGCGACATCGCCGCGGGCCGCTTCCTCCCACCTCACTGGCGCGTACGGCTAGGCGCCCCCCTCCGCCTCCTGCTCGCCATCCCCTACCTGATCTTCTTCCTGCACCCGTCCTTGCCCTTCGCCGTGGCCGCCGTCGCCCTCGCCTCCATCGGCTTCTCCGCCAGCCTGCTCCTCCAGGAACGCCTGCTGGCCCTCACCCCCGAGTCCATCTCCGGCCAGGCCCTCGGCCTGCAATCCGCCGGCCTGACCACCATGCAGGGCGTCGGCGCCGCCCTGGCCGGAACGATCGCCCAGCTCACCACCCCGGCCACCGCGATGGGCGTCATGGCCTGCGCCTCCGTCATCGTCACCCTGCTCCTGGCCGCCGGCCTGCGTTCGGCCTACCGCGAGGTGGCGGTCACCCAACCCGGTTGAGCAGCTCACTCCGATTCTCGAACGCGTAGATCAGGAGATGCGGCATGCCGAATGTCCCCGGCTCCAGGCCGAGGGTCGGCCGCCATGAGGGCTCGCGCACGATCGAGTGGCGGCTGCCCTCCATGGCCCGGTGGAACACCTCGGCGACGATCCGGCCGCCGACACCGGTGAGGCGCCCGCCGTTGATCTCCGCCTCCCGCAGGATGTAGAACCACAGCGGCGTGTTCGCGAGCAGCGCCTGCTGATCCTCTCCGGGGAGACCGGTGAGGTCGGCGCCGCCGGACCCGACCAGGATCTCCGCGTCGGTCAGCGCCTTCACGCCGAGGAGCGCGGCCGTCCGCTGGCCGCTCGCCAGATCGACCGTGGTCGCCCGCATGAGATTGCGGAAGGCGAGGTTGCGCTCCCGGGCGCTGACGCTCACGCCGGCGGTCGCGCCGAAGGTGGCCGGTGGGAGCCTGCGGAGGAAATCGACCACCAGCGTGTCGATGCGCTTGGCGAAGTTGAACTCGGTGGCGGAGCGGTGGAACGCGGCGTCGGCGCCGGGCACCGTGGTCAGGTCGAACAGCCGGCAGTAGTCGGCGATCCAGTCCGAGGGAACCGAGACCTCGAAGGTCCGGTCGCCGCCCGTGCCGGAGAATTTGAAGAGCAGTTCCAGAGTCGCCTGGGCCCGATGTCTCGGAGCTGCCGGGTCGCTGTTGAAGACGCTGTTCCATTCGTACCGGTCCCGGACCATGCTGTGCCCGAAACGGAACGCGGCCATGGAGAACTCGACCGGCATCGTGGGGGTGTCGCCGGGCTGGGTGGCCGAGGTCTCGAAGAACCTCCGGCCGTAGCCGAAGACCTCGTCGACGATCGCGGGGTCGACGATCCTCGGCAGGTAGTCGTGCCGGATCAGCCACTGGTAGTGCTTCACCACCAGTTCGCGCGCCGTCTCGAAGAGCGTCACGCTGGGCGTGCCGGCCTCCGCGAGATCGGCCACCACCTTGTTGTGGAACCGGATGAAGGCCAGGTGGATCTGCGCCACCGCGAGGTTCTCGTCGTTGCGGTGGTCGGGGATCAGCGCGGTGCCCCGGCCCGCGACGGGAACCTCGCGCCGCGGCAGGTCGAAGCCATCCAGCCGGGGCATGTCGCCCCCGGCGATGTTCTTCCCCATGAGCAGCCGGACGCCGTCGGGGGCGTAGAACCCGGCACTGTCCGGGTGCGCCGGGCCCAGCCCGTAGAGCGAGTCCAGGTCCAGCGCGGGCGACCGCCCCTGAAGGAGCTCGTCCACTGTGATCTTCGAGTTGAGGGACCCGGACGTGAGGTCCATGGTGAGGTCATGGTCGATCTTCTGCCCCAGATAGGTGTATCCGGCGGGGATGGCGCTGTCGGGCTGGCTGTCGATCTCGGCCTGATCCTGTACGGTCATCGCGTCGGCCAGCCGCCCCAGCAGCTCCTCGGACAGGGCGGGACCGGTCGCGTCCGCGCCGGAGAGATCGGGTGCCAGCAGGCGGGAGAAGCGGAAGCGCCGTATCTCGTCTCTTGTCGAAGGGGGCACGCACGAGGGCACTCCTCGCTCGCTGCGGTACACACCCTCGTTCACCACGTAGTACTCGTCGCGCTGATGACGTTCCATTTCCCGGTTCCCTGCTTTCGTGAGGTGGAGCCGGAGAATTCATCGGAACCCGGCTCTTTTCGTGTCGAATCCGCTCGCACTAGACACAGAGCCGGGTAGTCCGCCATCTGATACACGCCCGTGGTGACCGGGTTACGGCGTTACGGCGCGGTCGGCTCCGATGCAGACGAACGCGGCCGCCAGCGCACCGGCTTGGGGGTCCTCTCCCGCGATCTGCCGCTGGGTCTGCGCGAGCGCGGACGCGACGGAATGCCCGGCGGCCAGCAGCTTGTGCAGAGCGATCATGAGCGTGGTGGTCTCGGCGTCGAGGACCGACAGGACCGGCGCCACGATCGCGCGCGTGCCGAGCGCGAGGAAGGTCGCGCTCAGCCCCAGCAGCTCATCTCCCGCGCGGACGACGAAACGCCCGCTGTCGCAGGCGGCCAGCACGAGCACCTGCGGCGGGCGGCGCAGGCGTTCCAGGTCGTAGATGGTCAGCGGGCCGTCCGCCAGGCGCAGGGAGGAGAACAAGGGGTTCGTCGCGTGCAGGCGGCCGTGGGCGGCCAGATGGGCCAGCCCGGCGCCGTCCAGCGCGGCCAGCACCGCCTCCGTGCTCGCCGCCTCGCCCACCAGCGGCGGCACGGCGTGGATCGAGGCGACCGCCTCGACCTCGGCGCGGGCCCCCGGCAGGTCAGGTCCCGCGGCCGCGATCGTCGGCCCGTCCACCGGCCGCCCCCTGGCGCTGGCGTGCCACAGGGTCGCCGACGGTGACAGGGTGACCGTACGCCCGGCGCAGGAGGGCAGGATCGACCAGGGCATCGCCTGGAGCGGACCGCTCGGGATCAGCACCACGGGCCGGTCGCGGATCTCGGCCTCCAGCGGGCGCAGCAGGGCCGCGTCCAACCGGGTGGCGGCGTGTTCCAGGAGCATCGCGGCGGCGGAGCGGCCGGCGGAGCTGGTGCGGTGCCGGGCCAGCCGCCGCAGCGCGAACGGCACGCGATCGATGATCTCGCGGATCGGCGGCAAGGGCCCCAGCCGGTGGAGCCGGACCCGGCCGCCGGCCACGGTGACCGCGTACAGCAGGTCGTCGAGGTGGACATACTCGACCAGCGCGGCGTCATCGAGATCGGCCGACAGCTCGCCGGGCCGTACCGGACTGGCCCGCACTTGGGGAGATTCGCCGGCCTGCCGGCGGCTGTGGTCGCGGATCTCCCGTTCGAGCGCGAGCTGCCGCTTGGCCAGGCCACCGGGGCCGTGCCCGGCGGCACGTGCTTCACCGATCTCGGTGACGACGACCCTCAGCTGCGCCATGGCCTCGGCCAGGCCGGGATCATCCGGCGGCCGCGCGGGCCGCATGAGCAGGTGCCTGGCCCTGCCCTGCTCCGCCCAGGTCAGGACCTGGGCGGGGTCGCCGTCCTGCAGGGCCAGCCGGAGCCCGGCCTCCGCCACTTCCACCCGGAATCCGGAGGCGTGCGCGCGCAGGTCGGTGGCCCGCAGGGTCGCCCCGTGCTCGTCGTGCACGCGCAGCGCCGTGCGGATCGCGCTCCTGGCCCCACGCCGGTCGCCCCGGGCCAGCCGGAGCAGAGCCTCCGCGTGCCAGGCACGGATCCGCAGCAGGGCCGGGCCGCGATGGCGCCGCCGGGCGGCCGGCTCCAGCTGCTCGCGGGCGCGCCCGGCCTGGCCCCGCTCCGTGGCGAGGCCGGCCGCGAGCATCCGCGCCTCCACGCCGGTCAGCGCCCAGCCCGAGCTTTCCAGCGCCGCCGCGCACCGCTCGATCTGCGCCACGGTCACGCCCTTGCCGCCGGTTCCGGCGATCGACGCCCGCACCGCCACGAAGCGGGCCATCGCCACCCAGTCCGGGCGGCGCTGCCGGGCGAAATCGCGGGCCGCCCGGCGCGCCACCTCCGCCGAGGCGGCATGCTCGCCGCTCAGATAGGCCGTACGGGCCAGGACCAGGCGTGCCTCCGGCAGGCCGATGGCGCGCCGCCTGAGCTCGAACTCGGCGACCGCCTCCTGGGCGGCCTCGGCCGCCTCGGCGATCAGGCCGGCCGAGAGCAGCAGCTCGGCTCGGTCGACGAGAGTCCAGCACAGCTGGTGGGTGCCCAGGGCGCGGAACCGGCGCTCGGCGAAATCCAGCCGCAGCAGCGCGGCGGGGACATCCCCGCGCATCGCGCTGACCCAGCCACGATTCTGCTGCACGATGGCCATGGAGAGGTCGAGGTCCAGCCGTTCGCACTGCGCCTCGGCTTCGGCCAGATCCGTCTCCGCGGCCGCGAACTCGTGCCGGTAGCCATGAATGATCCCGCGGTTGGACAGCACCCGCTGCAGCCAGAGGCGGTCCCCGTCCCGCCGCAGGACCGGGACCGCGGTGCGGTAGCAGGCCAGCGCCTCCTCCGGTCGCTTGAGGAAGTTGAAGATCACGCCTCGCTGCGCCTCCGCGCGGGCCCGGCCGGATCCCCGCAGATCGCTCATCGCCGTGTCGATCTCCGTCATGGCCTGCTGGATGTGCCCGCGTACGCAGCAGACGAACGCCAGCCGTAACCGGGCCTCCGCCGCCAGCTCAGGCGCCCGCGCCCGGGCGGCCAGCTGAATCGCGGCCCTGAGGTGGCGGGCCGCGACGTCGAGGCTCGTGACGTGGAAGGCGGCGACGCCCATGGCCCGGGTCGCGACCGAGGCGAGCGCGAAGTCGCCGCCCGCCTTGGCCCGGCCGGCGACGCCGGACGCCACGACCATCAGCCGCGCCGGATCATCCTCCGCCTGCCGCAGCATTTCGGCCGCCAGCTCCACAGCGCTGATGTCCATCCCAGCAGTTTGTCGCGGAGTCCCGCCGCTGTGATGTATCAGCCGGGCGACAAACCCTCTCTATATCGGGAGACGCCGCACTCGCAAAGAAGGGACAGTCGCGTGGCAGCCGAGATATCCCGGATCGCACGTCGGGCGACCGAGTCGTTCCATGTCGATCAGCTCGTGGTGGACCTGAAAGAGCAGGGCATTGTGGAGGACGCGCTGCGCGATCTGAAAATCACCGTGCCGACCCTGCCGGAACGCAACGAGGCGCTCGGGCTCACGAGATTCGAACTGGACGGGCTTGACCAGGCCATGGCGAACCTGCCGGCCAGGGCGGACCTCAAGGCGAGGATGGTGAAGGCGGGGGGAGCGACGTACGCCGGAGTCGCGATCACGCCGCTGGACGAGCTGTTGTTCCACCTCCGCGAGAAATTCGCCGAAAAGCATTTCGGCTGGTACCCGGCGATGGCGAAGAACCGGATGTGCGAAAGCATTAAGGCCGCGCCATACCACGGCGGCAGCTTCGGCCATCCGAAAAAAGCTGCCGCCTTCAGGCTGCCGCCTCAAACGCCGCAGCGGGATCGCCGGATACGCATTGGCGTGTTCGATACCCGGCTGTTTCCCCATCCCGGCCTGGACGGGCGGTACGAATCGGCACTGGATGTTCTCATCGAGCAAGAACGGGGGACAAGGCTGTCCTCGTTCGCCGGGCACTGCCTCCTGGTCTGCTCGATCGCCGCCGAGCGGGCGCCGGACGCGGAATTCGTCATCAAGCCGGTGCTCGACGAGCGAACCCTCCTCACCACGGTGTGGGAGGTGGCCAAGGCCATGGTCGAGGCATTGAAGGACGACCTCGACATGTTCGTCCTGGCCCTGGGCGGCACCTCGGCCGACGGGCAGGAACCCCTGGTGTTGCAGCGCGCCTGCGAACGGACCGTCGGTGTGGTGAAAGTGGCGGCTCTTGGCAACCACGGTGACCAGCCATCATCAAGTCCGTTCAAGCCTCCGGCCGCGACACCCATGTGGCCGGCCGCCAGCTCCACCGTGATCGCGGTTGGCGCGGACGACGAATCTGGTCGGGAGGCATTCTTCTCTCCCACCCTGGACCAGGCGGTCTGGGCCGATGTCATGGCGCGGGGAACGGACAGACGCGGCCTGTTCCTGCCCGGCGAAGTGCAACTGGTGACCGTGGACGACGCCCGGGGCCGAATGGTCGACCTGCCCGAGATCGAGGACTTCGGCGAAGGCTACGCGACGTGGGAGGGAAGCTCTTTCGCCACCGCGGACGTGGCGGGCTTCATCGCGGGAGAGGCCGCATCGCGGGGTGCCACCGTCGCCGAGGTGGCGAACGAACTGCTCACCTCACCGCAACTGGCGTTCAGCCAGCAGGACATCAGGGTGGTTCGGAGATAACGAGCCGACGGTGCCGAAAGGAGAGCACGATGCCCGCGCAGTCGCTGGTCGAAGCTCTCGTCGTCCAGGCCAGGGCCGGTGACCAGAACGCGTGGGACGAGCTGGTCAAGCGCTACTCGCCCATGGTGTGGTCGATCTGCCGGGGATACCTGGCCAGCCGCCAGGACATCGATGACGCGGCCCAGCGCGTGTGGATGCTCGCCGTCGAGCACCTGTCCGGGTTACGCCAGGCGGATCGTTTCGGCGCGTGGCTCGCCACCACCACCAAACACGAATGCTTCCGCACTCTCAGGGCACGACGTGAACATCTGAACGTCGAGCTCCCTCCGGACATCACCATGTATCCCGATGACAGATCCCTCAGCATCGATCAGGTGCTGGAAGCCGCGGAACGGGATGCGGCGTTACGCGCCGCCTTCGCACGGCTGTCCCCGGCGTGCCGGCGCATCGTCTCGCTCCTCATCCAGGACGTCTCCTACACGGAGATCAGCGCGCGCCTCGGGATACCGATCGGGAGCATCGGCCCGACCCGGGCACGCTGCCTGGCCAAGCTACGCGGCGATCCGGAGCTCGCCGCGCTGATGGACGCCGGGACACCGGCGCCGGGCGGTGACCGACGTGGCTGAGCGATGGGACGACGACGAACTCCTCGGCCGCCTGGCCGCCGCGCTGAGAGCCGCCGACGCCGTCCCGCGTGACTTCGTCGAGGCCGCCAAGACCGCGTACGCCTGGCACGGCATCGACGCCGAACTCGCCGTCCTCGCCTACGACTCGGCCCAGCATGAGGAAGACCTTGCCCTGACCCGCGCCGACACCGCCCATCTCCATTCCCTGACCTTCCGGTCAGCCGAACTGACCATCGAGATCGAGGTCACGGAGCGAACACTGGTCGGCCAGCTGGTGCCACCACGGCCCGGGACGGTCCGGATCTGGGCCGAATCCGGCTGGGGGCCCGAGATGCCGGTGGACGAGGTGGGCGGGTTCACCATCACCAAGCCGGTCGACCGATTCCGGCTGTGGTGCCGCTGCCCCGGCATCGCGGACGTGATAACGACCTGGGCGACGGTGTGACCCGATCGGACCGGTACCCGCCGTAACGTCGCACCGAGCCTCAAGTTGGCGCGGATCTCATTCGTCGGCCGCGCCGTCAGGTGCCCAAAGCCGCAGGCGGGCCCACCTCCCTAGGTGGGCCCGTCTTCTTGTTTTCGCAGGTAGATGGTTGGGATAGTCCGATACCTGCCTTTTTGCGATGCACCATTGACGAGGTGCATCAACGTGTCTATGTTTACTTTTTACATCAGCGTAATCAATGTGTACCTGGTTGATCAGGTTCGCTAGGTAGGCGAGGGAGTTCGCCGTGGCCGACCAATTCGTACTGAGTGTTCTGGGCCGGTGGGTGGCCGGTGCGCGGCTTGAGGATGTGCCGGAGCGGGCGCGGGCGACCGCGCTGCGGAGCGTGCTGGATCTGGTGGGGGTCACGCTGGCGGGGCGGGGGGAGCCGCTGGCCGAGGTGGTCGGCGCGTATCTCGATCACGGTGGGCCGGGGGCGGCGACCGTGCTGGGGATGGGGCGGCGGAGTACGGCTGAGCTGGCCGCCTTCGCCAACGGGGCGGTGGGGCACGCGCTCGACTTCGACGATGTGAGTCACACCATGGGGGGACATCCGACGGTTGCCGTGTTTCCGGCCGCGTTCGCGGTGGCGGAGCAGGAAGGGCGGTCGGGGCGGGAGCTGCTGGCGGCCTACTGCGCGGGGGTGGAGGTGGCCACCTCCATCGCGCGTGGGGTGAACTTCCTGCACTACGACAAAGGGTGGCATCCGACATCGACGCTGGGGACGTTCGGGGCGGCCGCGGCGGCCGCGAAGCTACTGGGATGTACGGCCGGGCAGGTGACGGCCGCGCTGGCGCTGGCCACGGCGGCCGCGGCCGGGATCAAGTCGAGTTTCGGGGCGATGGCCAAGCCGCTGCAGGTCGGGCGGGCGGCGCAGGCGGGGGTGGCCTGCGCGCTGCTGGCCCGGGCGGGGGCGACGGCCAACCCGGGCGCCATGGAGGACAAGCAGGGGTTCGGGGCGGTCTTCAACGGGCCTGGGCTGTTCGACCCGGCGGCCATGGTGGCGAGCCTGGGGAACCCGTGGGATCTGGAGGATCCCGGGCTGGCGATCAAGCTTCATCCGTGCTGCGGCGGGACACACGCGGCCATCGACGCCGCGATCAAGCTCCGGGCCGAGATAGCGGGCACGACCAATATCGCAGGTCCGGACGGCGCGGGTCTGACCAACGCGGGTCCGAGTGGCTTCGCGGGTCAGGCCAACTTCGCAGGCTCGATCGATGAGGTTGAGGCGTTCATCCATCCGCGCAGGTTCGCGCACCTGGACCGGCCGGAGGTGGACGGGCCGCTGAGCGCGAAGTTCAGCCTGCAGCATGTGGTCGCCCTGGCCCTGTTAGACGGATATATCGCCATCGAGCACTTCACCCCGGAGGCGATCAACCGGCCCGACGTCGTCGCGATGCGCGCGAAAGTGCGGGCCCGCCCGCTGCCGGAGGACCGCCAGGGGCCGGAGCATTTCGCCGCGGAGGTGACGGTGAAGGCGGGCGGCCGGACGTACACCGCCCGGATGGAACGCCCGCGCGGGCGCACGCCCGAGACCGCGCTCACCGACGGCGACATCGAGGGCAAGTTCGCGCGGTGCTCGGGCCTCGACGAACCGGACCGCGTCATCGACCTGATCAAGAACCTGGCCGGCATGCCTGACCTCGGGGAACTTTCCAGGCTGCTGATCGGATCCCGCGCGCGCCACGGCACGGGGATCCCGGAAGAGAGGTGACGAAGAGAGGTGACGACGACCGTGGCCCCGCGTAAGTGAGCACGACAGCTAGCAGGCCCCAGGAGGCGTGGCTGCAATGACCCGAACCGACCACCACCGGCAGCGTTTAACGACCATTCGGCTGGGAGCCGCCGCCGTCGCGTGCGCGCTGCTGGCCGCCTGCGGCGGGACCGCCGCCACCGACGGAGCCCAGCAGGGCGCCGAGCAGCAGGCGCCGTACTACGAAGGCAAGAAGATCAAGCTGCTGGTGCCGTTCGCGCCGGGCGGCGGGGCCGACACGACGGCGCGGCTGCTGGCGCCGCTGCTGCAGAAGGCCATCCCGGGCAATCCCAGCATCTTCATCGAGAACCGGGGTGGTGGCGGCAGCATCACCGGCACCAACCATTTCATGGAGCGTGAGCCGCACGACGGCACCACGATCCTGGTCTCCTCCGGCTCCACCCACTCCGCCTACGTGCTGCAGGACCCCAACGTGAAGTTCGACTTCGTCGACATGAAGCCCATCGTGGGCTTCCCGTTCGGCGGCGCGCTCTACGTGTGGGCCAGCACCGGCATCAAGAAGCCCGAGGACATCGCGGGCAAGACGGCGGAGCCGCTGCGGTTCGCCGGGGAGAACCCGTCCGGCGGCGACCTGCGCCGGCTGCTCGCGCTCGACCTGCTGGGCGTGAAATACCAGGCGATCTTCGGGTACGAGGGCGCCGGTGACAGCCGGATCGCCTTCGAGCGCGGCGAGAGCAACATCTCCACCGACAGCGCCCTGCCGTACCTGCGGGAGATCAAGCCGAAGGTGGACAGCGGCGAGATCGTGCCGATCATGAGCACCGGCCTGGTGGTCAACGGGAAGCTGGAGCGGGTGCCGTCGCTGCCCGACCTGATGACCCCCGCCGAGCTGTACGAGAAGATCACCGGCAAGCCCGCGGCCGGCCCCGAATGGGAGGCCAACAACCTGCTGGTGGCCAGTGGCGACTCGCTCAGCAAGGCGCTGTGGCTGCACGGCGACGCGCCGGCGGCGGCCGTGGACGCCTTCAACCAGGGCATCGAGAAGATGCTCACCGATCCGGCCATGCGCAAGACGCTGGACGAGGAGCTGCAGGGCAACGAACCGCTGCGCGGCGCGGCGCTGCAGTCGGCCATCGACGCGATGGTCAAGCCCAGCCCCGAGGCCCGCAAGTGGCTGCAGGACTACCTGACCAGGCGCTGGGACTACAAGTTCCCGTCCTGACGATCAAACCGGGCGGGCGGGGTCGCCCCGCCCGCCCGGAGCCCCCTTTCGATCGAGGATTCGCATGCTGGATATCGCATTAGAGGCGCTGGCCGGGCTGTTCACCCCGGAGCGCCTGGGCTGGCTGCTGCTGGGCGTGCTGGTCGGTCTCGTGGTCGGCCTGATTCCGGGCCTGGGCGGCGTGGCCGGAATGTCGCTGCTGCTGCCGTTCGTGTACGGGATGGACCCGCATTCGGCGATGGCGCTGATGATCGGCATCATGGCGGCCAACCACACCTCCGACACCTTCCCCGCCGTGCTGGTCGGGGTGCCCGGCTCGGCCGGCGCGGGCGCGACCGTGATGGACGGCTATCCCCTCGCCAAACAAGGGCAGGCCGGGCGGGCGCTGGGCGCCTCGTTCACCGCGTCCATGCTGGGCGGCATCTTCGGCGCGGCCGTGCTGTTCGCGGTGCTGCCGCTGTTCCGGCCGCTGATCCTGGCGTTCGGGTCGCCCGAGCTGTTCATGCTGACCATGCTCGGCATCAGCACGGTCGCCATCCTGGCCCGGGGCGCGGTCGCCAAAGGGCTGCTGGCGGCCCTGTTCGGCATGCTGCTGAGCACGGTGGGGTCCGCGCCCGCCTCGCCGGACTACCGCTACACCTTCGGCTCGCCGTACCTGACGGACGGGCTGCCGATCGCGATGGTGGCGATGGCGATCTTCGCGATCCCCGAGTTCGTCGACCTGCTGCGCCGCAACAAGCCGATCAGCGACGTCACCGCGCGGATCACGGCCGGGCGGCTGGAGGGGGCGCGGGACACGCTCCGCCATCCCGGGCTCGTGCTGCGCAGCTCCGGCCTCGGCGCCCTGCTCGGCGCGATCCCGGGCGTGGGCGGCAGCGCCATCAACTGGATCGTGTACGGCCTGACCGCCCGCCTGTCCAAAGACCGCAGCCGCTTCGGCAAGGGCGACATCCGCGGCGTGATCGCGCCCGAGGCCGCCAACAACTCGATGGAGGGCGGCCAGCTCATCCCGGCGCTCATGTTCGGCATCCCGGGCAGCGGCGTGACGGCGGTGCTGCTCGGCGGCCTGATCCTGGTCGGCATCCAGCCGGGCCCCGAGCTGGTGTCGGACGCCAACCTGCCGGTGGTGCTGACGATCGTGTGGAGCCTGGTGGTGGCCAACATCCTGGCCACCGCGATCTGCTTCTCGCTGCGCAACTTCGTGGCGAAGCTGTGCCTGATCCCGGGGCGGCGGCTGGTGCCGTTCCTGTTCGTGGCGGTCGCGCTGGCCGTCTACCAGACCACGCAGACCTGGGCGGACATCGCGATGCTCCTGATCCTCGGCCTGTTCGGCTGGTTCGCGGTGCATTCGGGCTGGTCGCGGGCCGCGTTCGTGGTCGGCTTCGTGCTCGGGCCGCCCGCGGAACGCTATCTGTGGATCTCGATGGCCCGCTACGACCTGAGCTGGCTGGTGCGGCCCGGGGTGATCCTCATCGCGGTCGCGATTCTCGGCGTGCTGCTGGCCGGGAGCCTGCGCAAGGAACGCCCGCCGGTGCGGGACGAGGTTCTGGTGAGCGCCCGATGAAGACGGCTCAGGCGAGGCTCAGCCTCGCGGTCGCGGCGCTCACGCTGGTCGTGATGGTCTACGCCGGATATGAGGCGCGCGGCTTCCGGGACGCCTCGATGTGGTTCCCCACGCTGGTCGCGATCCTCGGCACGATCACCGCGCTGGTGATCATCGTCATGGACCTGCGGACATTGCGCCGTGACCACCCCGAAGAGGACGGCGAGGAGCGGGTTGACGCGGGCACCCTCCGGGCGTTCGCGCTGTGGATGGGCTGGTTCGCCGGGTTGCTCGTGCTGCTGGTCGCGCTGGGCGGGGTCATCGGCGTGCCGATCTGGCTGTTCGCCTTCCTGCGCTTCGGCAGCCGGTTGAGCCTGTCCTTCTCGCTGGGCGGCGCGGTCGTGACCACGGCGCTGTTGCTGCTGCTGAGCGCCACGCTCGACTTCCACCTTCCCCCAGGCCCCTTCGGTCTGTGAACGGAGCCATCGTTATGCCGGAAATTCAGCGCCAGCTGGCCGCCTTCATCGAGGGATCGGCCACGGCGGACCTGCCCGACGACGTGCTCGACCAGGCCAAACGCAGCCTCGCCGACACGGCGGCCGTCGCCGTCGCGGGCACCAGGAGCGATCTGGCCACCCCGATCGCGCGCTATCTGAGCGGCACGTCGGGCGCGTACGCGGTGCTCGGCACCCAGATCAGGACCAGCGCGGACCGGGCGGCCCTGGCCAACGGCGCGCTGGCGCACGCGCTGGACTTCGACGACACCGTCTCCGCCATGCCTGGCCATCCCGGCGGGGTCATCCTGCCCGCGCTGCTGGCCGCGCTCGGCCAGGAGCCGCGCAGCGGGAACGAGCTGCTGCGGGCGTTCGTGACCGGATACGAGGTCGCGACCAAGTTCGGGGCCGCGATCGGGTCCGGGCACTACAACCGCGGCTGGCATTCCACCGGGACGATCGGCGTGTTCGGGGCGTGCGCGGCGGTGGCGGCGCTGCTGCGGCTGGACCGCGAGCAGATCGCCGCCGCGCTCGGCATCGCCGCGTCGATGGCGAGCGGGCTGCGGGTCAACTTCGGCACGATGACCAAACCCCTGCACAGCGGGTGGGCGGCCAGCGCCGGGCTCACCGCGGCCACGCTGGCCGCCAGCGGTTACACCGGCCTTGCGGCCGCGCTGGACGGCAAGGGCGGCTTCTTCGACGTGTACGGCACCGCCGAATCGACGCCGGAGAGTTTCATCGAGTCGCTGGGCGCGCCGTACACGCTGGCCTCGCCGGGGATCTCGATCAAGAAGTATCCGTGCTGCTTCGCCATGCACCGCACGATCGACGCGCTGGAGCGCATGCGGGCGGCGGGCATCCTGGGCGACCCGGAGCGGGTCAGGTCGGCCGGCGTGCACGTGCCGCCGGGGACCTTGAAGCCGTTGCCGTACACGCGGCCGGTGACGGGGCTGCAGGGCAAGTTCAGCATGGAGTACGCGCTGGCCGTCGGCGTGCACGACGGCGACTTCGGGTTGAGCGCCTTCACCGACGAGGCGGTGCGGCGGCCGGAGATCAAGGAGGTGATCGAGCGCACCTTCGTGGTCGAGGATCCGGAGTGTTCCCCCGGGGATCCGGACGGGCGGCGGGCCAGCGCGGGCACGCGCGGCTTCGTCGACGTGCGGATCGAGCTCACCAACGGGGAACGCCACCGCCTCCAGGTCAGGCACGCGCCGGGGTCCCCGGCGCGCCCGCTGTCGTGGGCGTCGCTGCGAGAGAAGTTCTTCGCCTGCACCGAGTACGGCCGGCTGCCCGCCGAGCACGCCCGGGCCGCGCTCGACCTGATCGAAGGCCTGACCGAGGTGGCGGACGTGAGCCGGCTCGTGACCCACCTCGCGCCCGTCGCGGAGGTCGCCGATGCCGTCGCCTAGCGTCGCGGAGCGGATCGCCGCGTTCGTGGCGGGCACGCCCGAGGTTCCGGCCGCCGACCTGGACGCGATCGAACGGTCCTTCCTGGACACGGTCGGCACCATGCTGGCCGGGCGCACGTCCGAACACGGCCGCATCATGGAGGCGCACGCCGCTCGCGAAGGCGGCGCGGGACCCTGCACGATCATCGGCACCGGGCTCAGGACGGGCGCGCCCACGGCGGCGATGGTCAACGGCACCTTCGGGCACAGCGACGACTTCGACGACATGGGCGGCTACGGGCATCCCAGCGTGGCGTTGGTCCCGGCGATCCTGGCCGCGGCCGAATACGCGCGCCGCCCCATCCCCGGCTCGGCTCTGCTGCTCGCCTACGCGACCGGGTTCGAGCTCGGCGTCGGGCTGTGCCAGACCGGCGCGTACGACCAGTACGACCGGTGTTTCCACAGTACGCCCGTCTTCGGCGCCCTCGCCGCGACCTGTGCCGCCGCCAAGGTCCTGGACCTCGACGAGACGCGGACCGCGAACGCGCTGACGCTGGCCGCCTCAGCCGCCGCCGGGCTGGGACGAAGCAGCGGAAGCATGGTCAAACCCCTGCACGCCGGGCACGCGGCCAAGGCCGGGGTGCTGGCCGTGCTGGCCGCGCGGCGCGGCGGCGCGGGATCGGCGCGGGCCTTCGAGGCGCGCGGGGGATTCCTGGAGGCGTTCTTCGGGCATCGCCTGGTGCCGATCGACCGGATCATCGGGGAACTCGGGAACCCGTACCGGGCGGCGAAGACGATTTTCCTCAAGCGGTATCCGTGTTGCGGCTCCAACCACAGCGCGCTGGCCGGGCTGGCGGGGCTGCTGGAGAAGCACGGGCTCGCCGCGGACGACATCGAGCGGGTGATCGTGCACGAGATGGCCGAGACCTCGCCCGTGCTGCGCTTTCCCGAGCCCGCCAGCGGATGCGAGGCCAAGTTCAGCGTGCACCGCATGCTCGGCACGCTCATGGTGCGCGGCCGGGTGAGCGTGGACGACTTCACCGCCGAGGCACTCGCCGATCCCGCCGTCGCCGCGGCCGCGCGGAAGGTGCGAGCCGAGGTGCTGTCCCGGTGGGACGCCGCCGGAGCCGACAAACGGAAAGGCAACCCGGTGACGATCCACGACCACAAAGGCCGGATATATCGCCATTTTGTGCCTCGGAAGGAGTTGCCGGGCGGGCCTTTCGCGCCGCTGAGCGAGGTCGACCTGGCCGCCAAGTTCGAGGGCAACGCGCGCCGGTCGCTGGCACCGGAGCAGGCGGTGACGGCCGGGGAGCGGTGGCGGGCATTGCGGGAGTGTCCAGACGTGGCCGAGCTGATCGCGCTGGTGTCTCGGTGAACGCGACCTCAGGTGCCAGCGGAATTGATCGCGTCGGGTGTCCTGGTGAGCGCGATCCAGGTGTTCACGGAATTGGTCGTGCTGGTGTCCCGGTGAGCGCGACCCGGGTGCTGGCGGAATTCGTCGCCGGAGCCGCTGCCGGCCAGGACGCCACGGTGTCGCTGCTGGACACGCTGTGCGCGGCCATAGCCGGACAGGCCACCCCGTTCGGGGCGGTCGTCTCCGCGCTGGTCGAAGAGGACCTCGGTGCGGGTCCGGTGCCGGTGATCGGCCTGGACGCCACCGTTCCCGCCGCGTGGGCGGCGTGGGCGTCGGCCGGGCTGGCGCATGCCTCCGGCATGGACGACACGGCCTGCTACGGCGCGGCGGGCGCGCCGGTGTGGAGCGCGCTGCTGGCCACCGCGCATCGCGAAGGACGGCTGGAGGCCGCCCCGATGATGGACGCGTTCGGGGTGGGCGTGCGGGCCGCGTCGGCGTTGTGGCGGGCGGGGCGCTACCGGCAGGCCGACCGTGGCTTCGACGGCACGTCGGTTTTCGGGGGTATCGCCGCCGCCGCGGCTTGCGCCCGGCTGCTCGGCCTGTCCGCGGAGGCCTGCGCGGGTGCGCTGTCGATCGCGGCCTCGCACGCGGGCGGGCTGGTCGCGAACGTGACCGGCGGCGCGCGGGCCGCGCACGCCGCGTCGGCCGCGCACGCCGGAGTGCTGGCGGCCTCGCTGGCCGCCGACGGCTACGCGGGCGCGAAGGACGTCTTCGAAGCACGTCAAGGCTTCGGCGAGGCGTTCTTCGGCCGGGCCGGGCTGGAACGGCTGGCGGACGAGCTCGACCGGCCCGCTGTGGTGAAGGCGGGTTCGGTGCCCGGCCACGCCGACCACCAGCCGGTGGTCCGCGCGGTCCGGTCCCTGCTGGCCCGCGCGGGCGCGGACGTACCGCAGGCCGGGGACACGTTCGCCGCGAACCTCGTGTCGGCCGGCGCGGACGTGCTCCTGGTGGAGGTGACCGGCGTCCCGGCCACGTCGGAGGGCCTCTCGGTCGACATCCCCGTCACCCCGGAGCAGGAGCTGGTCAGCCTCCGGCACACCCTCACCCGGCTGGTGACCTCCCGGCCGGAGATCGTCATCGGCGTGAACTCCCGCTGGCACGACTCGGAAACCCTCGTCCGCCTCCGGTTGTCGACCGGCGAGGAGCTGACTGCCACGGTCGGTGAAGAAGGCGCGACCCCGGACGAGGTCCTGGCCAAATGGCGGCTCGCCGAAGCCGACCCCGCGCTGCCGCCAGCGGTCCGCTCGCGCATCGGTCTGGTCCTCGACCACTGGACAGAACGCCCTTTGCGCGTCAACGACCTGTTCTCCGCTACGTTGGGCTGATAACATGATTTATATGGATCAATGTAGTCGAGTCAATCAATGTCAGTTGATCTGAGGCTGGACGGGCCGATCGCGACGATCACCCTCAACCGGCCCGAGAAGCTCAACTCCATCGATCTCGCCATGCGCGTCGAGCTCCAGGACGTCTGGCGCGAGCTCGCCACCGACTCCCGTATCCGCGTCGCCGTCCTGACCGGCGCGGGGGAGCGGGCCTTCTGCACCGGCACCGACCTGAAGGGCGTTCCCCCGCCCGCGGACGCGTTCGCCACCCAGGCGTTCGGCTCGCCCGGCGGCGACCACCTGCTGGCCGGTCTGGACACCGACGTCCCGCTGATCGCGGCCGTCAACGGCTACGCGTTCGGCGGCGGCTTCGAGATCGCGCTGGCCTGCGACATCCGGCTCGCCGCCGAGAACGCCGAGTTCGCGCTGACCGAGGCGCGGGTCGGCAGCATCCCCGGGGCGGGCGGCACCCAGCGGCTGCCCCGGATCATCGGCCAGTCCCTGGCCATGCAGCTGCTGCTCACCGGCGACCGCCTCGCCGCGCCGGACGCGCTGCGGTGCGGGCTGGTCAGTGAGGTGCTCCCGGCCGGCGAACTGCTGCCCAGAGCCCAGGCGCTGGCCGAGCGGATCGCCCGCAACGCCCCGCTTTCCGTACGCGCGATCAAACGGCTGGTCCGGATCGGCCTGCAGGCCCCGCTGCCCGCCGCCATGGAGCTGGAACGCATGGCGTTCGGCCTGATCAGAGACACCGACGACCGCGCGGAAGGCCGCCGCGCCTTCGCCGAGAAGCGCGACCCCGACTTCCACGGCCGCTAGGAGGAAACCGAAATGACGGACATAGCGATCGTGGGGGTGGGTGCCACCCCGCAGGGGAAGCTGCCCGGCTCGACCTCGCTGTCGCTGGCCGTGGACGCGTTCATCGACGCGCTCGCGGACTCCGGGCTGGCCAAGGACGACATCGACGGGCTGCTCACCTTTCCCGGCACGACCGCGCCGGAACAAGGGCTCAACTACCTCCGCCTGGGTGAGGAACTCGGGATGAACCCGCTTTTGACCGGCAGTCTGTCGATGGGCGGGGCGAGCGCGGGGTCGCTGGTCCAGATGGCCGCCGCCGCCATCCAGGCCGGGCTGGCGACCACGGTCGCGTGCGTGTTCGGCGACGCCGCCCGCACTGGCGGCAGCCGCTTCGGGCGCGCCTCAGGCTGGGGGGATTCCTGGGGCATCTGGGGCATGTTCGGCGCCGCCGCCAACAGCGCCCTGGTGGCTTCCCGCCACATGGCCCTGTACGGCACCACCGGCGAGCAACTCGCCGAGGTCGCCGTGGCCTGCCGCTACCACGCCTCGCTGAACCCGGCCGCGGTCATGCGGACCCCGATCACCGTGGCCGACCACCAGGCCTCGCGCTGGATCGTCGAACCCCTGCGCCTGCTGGACTGCTGCCTGATCTCCGACGGCGGCGTATGCGTGATCGTCACCTCGATGGATCGCGCCAGAGACCTGAGGCAGCCGCCCGTGCGCATCGCCGGGATGGGACAGGCCCACACGAACCAGACACTGGGCAGCAAGGACTGGCTCGCCGTGCCGCACCAGCGCACCGCCGTGCACGACGCCTACCGGACGGCCGGGGTCGGGCCCGGCGACATCGACGTCGCCCAGCTGTACGACAACTTCACCATCAGCGTCCTGCTCTGGCTGGAGCATGCCGGATTCTGCGCGCCGGGAGAGGGCGGGTCCTTCGTGGAAGGCGGGCGGATCCGGCTCGGAGGTGAGCTGCCCGTCAACACGGCGGGGGGCAACCTGTCGGAGTCGTACATGGAGGGGTGGCTGCACATCGTCGAAGGTGTCCGGCAGATACGCGGGCAGGCAGGGGTCCGCCAGGTGCCCGATGCCGAAGTGTGCCTGGTCACCGGGCGTGGCATGTCCCTGAACTGCGCGAACGCCATGATCCTCACGGGAGCGTGAAATGTCGGAAATATCGCGACCTGTGCCGGTGGTGACGGAGGAGAACCGGCCGTTCTGGGAAGGGCTGGCGGAGGGGAGGCTGCTGCTTCAGCGGTGTTCGGGGTGCGGGCATCCGCGCTACCCGATCGCGCTGGTGTGCCCGCGCTGCCTGAGCAAGGAGCACGGGTGGGAGGCCATGTCGGGGCGGGGGACGGTGTTCTCGTCGGTGGTGTTCCACCAGGTCTACCATCCGGCGTTCGCGGATCGGGTGCCGTACAACGTGGCCATGGTCGAGCTCGACGAAGGCCCACTGATCATGACGAACGTGGTCGGAACCGACCAGGTCACCGTGGGAATGCCGGTTCAGGTGATCTTCACCGCCATTGAGGGCGCCGTGATCCACCAGTTCGTCCCCCGGGATCCGGAGTGAACGCGCTGGCAGGGCTCCGGGTGCTGGAGGTGGCCGGGCCGTTCGGCGGGTACTGCGGCAAGCTCCTCGCCGACCTCGGCGCCGACGTCGTGCTGGTGGAACCCCCGGGCGGTACGGCCCTGCGCCGCCAGCCCCCGATGGCCGACGGGATGAGCCTGCGGTTCGCCTACCAGAACGCCAACAAGCGGGGGATCTGCCTGGATCTGACCGACCCCGGCGACCGGGGCGCGCTGATGAAGCTGGCGGCGGGGGCCGACGTGCTGCTGCAGAGCGGGCATCCACGCCGGTTGCGGGAACGCGGTCTCGCCCCGGAACGCCTGCTGGCCGAACATCCCGAACTCGTGGTCACGAGCATCACGCCGTTCGGGTGGACCGGGCCCTACACGGGGTTCGAGGCGACCGACATCGTCTGCCTGGCGCTGGGCGGGCTGATGTCGCTGGGCGGGTACGCCGACGGCCCGCCGGTGCAGGTCTGCCAGGAGCAGTCGCACGTGATGGCCTCGCTGTTCGCCGCCGTCGGCACCCTGCTGGCCCTGCGCGCCGGGCGGGGCCAGCACGTGGACGTGTCGGCGCAGGAATCGGTGTCCTGCGCGCTGGAGAACGCCCCCCAGTTCTTCGACCTGGAAGGCGTGGTCCGCGGGCCCGCGGCCGGGATGCAACGGCACGCCGGAACCGGCCTCTATCCCTGCGCCGATGGATATGTCTACCTTTACGTGGGCGGGATCGCCTCCAGCAGGTTCTGGGTGCGGCTGACCGACTGGCTCCTCGACGAAGGGTTCGACGAGGCGGCCGAGCTGGCCGGACCGCGCTGGCGAGACCGGGCGCACCTCGAACGGGAGGACGCCAAAGAGCGGTTCGCGGAGATCTTCGGAGCGTTCGCGCGGGATCGCGGCCGCGCCGAGCTCTACCGGCAGGCGCAGGCGCGCGGCATCCCGCTGAGCCCGGTCAACACCGCCGCCGACATCGTGGCCAGCCCGCAGCTCCGGCATCGGGACTACTTCCGCCCGCTCACGCTGCCCTCAGGCCGCCGGGTGGACGCGCCTGGGCCGCCGTACGTCCTGAGCGGGACGCCGTGGCGGCAGGACCTGCCGGTGCCCGCGCCCGGCGAGCATCAGGGAATCACCTGGCCGCCCCGCGATCCCGTGGCTCCCCGCCAGGGGCGGATCCGGGTGCTGGACTTCACCTGGGTCGGGGCCGGGTCGTACACCACCAAACTCCTCGCCGACCACGGCGCGGACGTGATCAAAGTCGAGAGCGCGGCGCATCTGGACAGCCTGCGCACCGGGCCGCCGTTCGCCGGGGGAGTGCCGGGGATCAACCGCAGCGGCTACTTCGCCGAGCGGAACACCAGCAAACGCGGCATCACGCTGGACCTGAAAACGCCCGAAGGCCGCGAAATCGCCCAGCGGCTGGCCGCCACCGCGGACGTCGTGGCCAACAACTTCCGGCCCGGCGTGATGGAGAGCCTCGGCCTCGGCTACCAGGAACTGCGGGCGAACAATCCCGGGCTGGTCTACCTGTCCATGTCCATGCAGGGCGGTTCCGGGCCGGAACGCGACTACCTCGGATACGGCCTGACCATCGGCGCGCTCGTCGGCCTCACCCACCTGACCGGACTGCCCGGCCGCTACCCGGCCGGAACCGGGACCAACTACCCCGACCACGTGCCCAACCCGGGCCACGCCGCCGTCGCCGTGCTGGCCGCGCTCCGGCACCGCGACCGCACCGGCCAGGGCCAGCACATCGACATCGCCCAGACGGAACCCACCATCGCCGCCATCGGCCCGGCGATCATGGAGTGGACGGCGAACGGAACCGACCCCGGGCCGATGGGGAACGCTCATCCGGTCTGGTCCCCGCACGGCGTCTACCGCTGCCGCGACTCCTGGATCGCCCTGGCCGTCCGCTCGGAAACCGAATGGCAGGCCCTCCGGACGACTCTGGACATCGAGGCTCCGGGCGAAATTTCCGGAAAAATCGCTGCTTGGGATGCTGAGAAGCTGATGAACGCCCTCCAGGACCAGGGCGTTCCGGCCGGCGTCGTCCGGGACGCGCCGGGCGTGATCACCGACCCCCAGCTCGTCCACCGCGGCCACTGGCAGCGCCTCACTCACCCCGAAATGGGACCCAGCCTCTATGGCATGCCGCCTTTCCGCCTCTCCGCCACCCCCGGCGACCTCCACTCTCCCGCCCCCCTGCTCGGCCAGCACACCCGCGAAGTCCTCACCGGCGTGCTCGCCCTGACCGACGCCGAGATCGACCGCCTCACCCGCGACAACGTCCTGCGCTGAACCCCGAAGGAAAAGGACACCGCAATGCACGAGGAACACCACCACTACGACGTCGTCATCGTGGGCGGCGGCAACGCCGGGCTCTGCGCCGCCCAGGCCGCCCTCGACCTGGGCGTCTCCGTCGCCGTGCTGGAGAAGGCGCCCCGCGAGGAGCGTGGCGGCAACAGCGCGCTGACCGGCCACATGCGCTTCACCTACGACAGCGTCGACGACCTGGCCCCGCTCATCGACGACCCGGACCCCGCCCAGCTGGCCGCCATCCACGACAAGCTGCCCAGCCGCACCAAGGACGTGCTGTGGGACGAGGTCATGCGGACCACAGCCGGGCTCGCCGACCCCGACCTGCTCAAGGTGCACGTGGAGCGGGCCTACCCGACGATCCTGTGGCTGCGCGGGAAGGGCCACTCGTGGACGCCCAACCTCGCGCCGACGGCCGGGAACACCATGCAGATGGACGGGCGCGGCTACCGGCTGCAGGAACGGCACTTCACCAGCGTGGAGAAGTCGGGCGGGCAGGTGTTCTACGACACCGCGATGAGCGAGCTGCTGCAAGGGCGTGACGGCGAGGTCGTGGGCGTGCGGGCGCTCACCCCTGAGGGCGGGGTGACATTCCACGCCAAGGCCGTGGTGCTGGCCTGCGGAGGGTTCGAGTCGAATCCGGAGATGCGGGCCAAATACCTGGGGCCTGGCTGGGACACGGTGAAGATGCGCGGCGTGCCGTACAACACGGGGGACGGGCTCAACGCGGCGCTGGCCATCGGCGCGCTGCCGCACGGGAGCTGGAGCAGCTGCCACGCCTCGCCGCAGGACATCGCGCGGCCCGCGTTCACGCTGCCGTCCTCGGTGCCGAAGGGCGGGCTGCGGACCAGCAGGTACGCCTACCCGTACAGCATCATGGTCAACACCGACGGGTACCGGTTCGTGGACGAGGCCAGCGATGTGCGCGGGCGGACGTACGCCAAGATGGGGCGGGCGGTGCTGGCGCAGCCGGGGGGCGTGGCGTACCAGATCTTCGGGGCGAACGCGCGGCGGCAGGGGCTGCTGGAGGATTACGACCGGAACAACGCGACCGGCGTGACGGGCGACACGCTCGACGACATCGCCGCGCAGCTGGGGATCAACGCGGAGAATCTGCGGGAGACGGTCGCGGCCTACAACCAGGCGATCCAGCCGGGTCCGGCCAATCCGAATCCGTTCACGCTGGACGGGAAGCGGACGCGGGGGCTCACGCCCGACAAGAGCAACTACTCCATCGACATCGTGGAAGGGCCTTTCGAGGCGTACGGGGTGTGTTGCGGGATCACGTTCACCTTTGGCGGGCTCAAGGTGAATCCGGAGACCGCGCGCGTGCAGCACACCTCAGGTCGTGAAATTTCCGGCCTTTATACGGCGGGGGAGATGCTGGGCGGGTTGTGGCACTGGAACTATCCGTCCGGCTCGGGGATGATGGCCGGCGCGATCTTCGGGCGGATCGCGGGGACCAGCGCCGCCCGCGCCGCGCTGGCGAACTGATGGCGCGAGGAACCGGGCAGCTGGTCGAGTTCGCGGCGGGCGCCCGCTACGAGCAGCTGCCCGCCGCGGTCGTCGAAGCGGCCAAAGTGGTCATCCTTGACGGCTTCGCGAACATGATCGCGGGGTCTCGGCAGCCGGTGTCCGGATATATCCGGACCTATTTCACTGCGCAGGGTGGGAACCCGGAGGCGACCGTGGCCGGGGCTCGGCTGCCCGCGAGCAGTGCCGCGTTCGTCAACGGGGTGGCGCTGCACTGCCTCGACTACGAGGTGCAGGGATACCCGTCCGCGCACGGCACCTCCTCCATCCTGCCCGCCGTCCTCGCGCTGGCCGAACGCGCCGGCGCCTCCGGCGCGGACGTGATCACCGCCTTCGCGGTCGGCTGGGACGTGCAGCAGCGGCTGCGCACGGCCGGGGAGAAGGCGCCCCCGCGCGGCTTCCACCCGCCCGGCGTGGTCGGCCCGATGGGCGCGGTCGCCGCCGCCGCCAACCTGCTCCGCCTGCCCGAGGCCGCCACCGCCGCCGCGTTCGGCCTGGCCGCCTCCCGGGCCGGCGGCCTGTTCGCCAACAACGGCACGATGGCCAAGGCCCTGCACCCCGGCGGCGCGGCCAGGGCCGGAGTCGAGTGCGCCGGCCTGGCCGCCTGCGGGGTCACCGCCAACCCGGCCATCCTGGAAGATCACCGCGGCTACGTGGCGGCTTTCTTCGGCGAGGCGTACGACGAGAAGGCCCTGGGCACGGCCCACCACCTGGTCGATCCGGGCTTCGCGATCAAACGGTTTCCCGCCGAGATCTTCATGCAATGGCCGATGGAGGCCATGCGGACCCTGCGCGAGGAGGAAGGGCTCGATCCGGGCGAGGTGGCGGAGATCGTCGTCGAGCCGCCGGTGTTCCGGGCGGATCTGTCCCGGCCGTCGCCGGAGAGCGGGCTGGACGGCAAGTTCAGCTACGAGTACTGCGTCGCCGTCGCGCTCACCCAGCCCGAGGTCAGGATCGGGTCGTTCGCGGATGCGGTGCTGCGTTCGGAGGTGATGCAGGAGACGCTGCCGAAGATCCGGCTTGTCCACAATCCCGATATTCCCCGGGACAAGGCGCATACCTGGGCGCGGGTGACCGTACACACCCATGACGGGCGCACGTTGGCGCGGACGTGCCGTCGCTATCTCGGTGCGATCGGGCGGCCGATGGACCGGGAGACCCGGCTGCGCAAGGTCGCCGACTGCCTGTCGGAGGCGTCCCGCTCGTGGGAGCCGCTCGTGGACGTGGTCGAACGGCTGGAAACCCTGCCCGATCTGAGCGAGCTCGTCCAGCTCATCGCGGACGAATGAGCCGCCTGGGCGGCCTGGCGCCGATCATGGGGTTCTCGGTGATCTACTACACCCAGCTCCACATGACCAAGCCGTTCGTTCCCCTGTACGCCGCCAGCGCGGGCGCCGGGCTGGCCGGAGTGGGGGTGGTCGCCGCCGCCGGAGCGTTGCTGCCGATCTTCATCGCGTTGCCGGTGGGGATCCTGGCGGACCGGCGCGGAACGCGTACCGTCCTGGTCGCCGGGTCGGCGCTCAGCCTGGCCGCGCTGCTGCTCCTGGCCACCGGACCCGGCCTGGCCCTGATCCTGGTGGCCCAGCTGCTGGCCGGAGCCGGGCAGCTGATGACCCTGGTCGCCTCCCAGTCCCGGGTCGCCGGGCTCTCCTCCGGCCGCGGCGCGGAACGCAGTTTCAGCGTCTACACCATGGTCGCCTCGGTCGGCCAGATCCTCGGCCCGCTCGGCGGCGGCTTCCTGGTCACCCGGGCCGGCTACCCCGGCATGTTCCTGTTCGCGGCCGGTCTCGCCCTGCTGGCCCTGACCGCCGCCCTGATCTTCCCGAAGATCTCCGGCACCCACGCGCCCCCGCCCCGGCAGGAGGCCAGCCGCGCCCGCATCCTGTGGTACCTGCGCGACCCGCCGACCCGGATCGCCATCCTGATGAGCTGCCTGATCGCCGCCCCCGACACGCTGCGCACCTCGCTGCTGCCCGTCTACCTGGAGACCGCCGCCCAGCTCACCGTCCAGCAGGTCGGATACGTGCTGAGCCTGTTCTCCATCACCGGCCTGTTCGCCCGCCTGCTCATGCCGCTCCTGGCCGACCGGCTGGGGCCGCTCACCCTGATGGCCGCCATCGGCGTCGTCGTGGCGGTCGTGCTGGCCGCGATCCCGTTCACGGCGTCGGTGGCGGTGCTCGCCGTCCTGGTCGCGCTCCTCGGCCTGGCCTTCGGCATGGGCAAGCCGCTCAGCATGGCGCTGGTGGTGAACGAGGCCCAGGCCGACGAGCTCGGCCTGGTGGTGGCGCTCCGCGTCACCGGCAACCGGGTCACCGACTTCGTCGCGCCGCTGTGCTTCGGATTCGCCGCCGCCGCGGCCGGGGTGGGCGCCGGATTCGGGCTGGGTGCGGCCCTGATCGGGCTCGGCACCATCCCGCTGTGGTGGCGTCGTCGTTGACTGCGTCTCTGGTAAATTGATCCATGAAATCAACCTCTCATGCTGGCAGGGAAACGGGTTGCGCGCTCAGGGGCAGTTCAGCGAGGACATGAGCCGGTGGCTGACCGCCGAAGAGGTCGCCGACCGCCTGAAGATCAAGCGCGAAACCGTGTACGCGTACGTGAGCCGGGGGCGGCTGCGCAGCAGGCGGGCCGACGACGGGCGCGGCAGCGTCTTCAACCCCGCCGACGTGGAACGGCTGTCGGCCAAGGTCAAGGGAGCCCGGCGGCGGCAGCCGGACGTGCTCGAATCCGAGATCACGCTGATCGCCGCCGACGACATCTACTACCGCGGGCACAGCGCCAGGGAACTCGCGCTGACGGCCACCTTCGAGCAGGTCGCCTGCCTGCTGTGGGGGAGCACCAAGGCCACGGCCGTCTGGGTGCCCTCGGAGAGCACGCGGCGGTTCTGCCGCAAGGTGATCGCGGAACTGCCGTCCAGCGTGCTCCCGGTCGACCTGATCAAGGTCGTCGCCGCCTGCGTCGCGACCGTGGAGCCGCCGGACTGGGACTTCACCCCCGACGTCATCGCCACCACCGCGCAGCGGGTGCTCGCCACCCTGCTCGCCTCGCTGCCCGAGCAGTCCCCGCCCGCCGACGCCGCCGCCTTCGCCGGACCGGCCTCCCCGATGGCCGCCCTGCTCTGGTCCCGGCTGTGCGATCGCCCGCCCGCCGAGGCCGAGGTGAAGCTCCTCAACGCCACGATGATCATCCTCGCCGACCACGACCTGGCCTCGGCGACCTTCGTGGCCCGCACGGCCGCCCGCGCCGGGGTCGAGCCCAGCGGCATCGTCCGGCTCGGCATCGACGTCGGCAGCGGCCCGGTCAAGGGCGCGGCCTCGCTCGCCATCGAGACCCTGCTGCACAACCTCAACTCCCGCGACGGCGTCGAAGCCGCCCTGACCCGGCGGTTGCGGCAGGGCGACCCCATTCCGGGATTCGGGCATCCGGTCTATCCCGAAGGGGACACCCGGGCCTCGTTCATCCTCGACGAACTGCGCAAATCGCATGCGGGGAACGAGCGGCTGGCCACCGTGGAGGAGGTCATCCAGATCCAGCTCCGGCGCGGCCTGCCGCCGCCCAACGCGGGATTCGCCCTGGCGGCGCTGACGTACGTGCTGGGCATGGTGCCCGGGGCGGGGGAGGCCATCTTCGTGCTGTCCCGAGCGGCCGGGTGGATCGCCCACGCCATCGAGGAGTACAACAGCGAACCCCTCGAACGCCTGCAATCGGTGTACGTGGGCCCGCCGGTCTGAGGCTTTCAGCCGGTCGGTACGGCCGTCCGGCCGGTCAGCATGATCGGTAACGCGGCCATGGCCGGGGCCAGGGCGAACAGGATGACGGCCAGGACCGGGTCGCCGTTGTTGTCGATCGCGGCGAAGGCCGCCGCCAGGGCGTACGCCAGGACCGACGAGGCCAGCAGCGGCGGGGCGGCTTTCCAGCGGGTCCAGGTCGCCGCGAAGGCGAGCAGGAGCAGGAGCTGGGCCGCGAGCATGGCCAGCATGGAGCGGTAGGTGGCGTCGGGGGCGTCGTCGGTCAGGTTCTGGATGGACACCAGAAACCAGGGGGCGACTGTCACCAGTCCCAGTAAGGAACACCAACGACGAGGCATGGGCACCATCCAAGGCGGGGCGGATTCGCCACCATTGGGTGAGTATTACCTACCCAAGGCGGTAAATCGAGTGCCTGTCGGGACAGGGGTGGGACAAATCCTATTTTGGGACTTTCCCAATGGCGCTGCGCCTAATGATGGAAGCCGACTTGTCGGCGCTTGGGGGAGACGCCGGTCAGTTCCTTGATGCCGCGGCGGATGTCCTGCGCGAGCAGGGAGACGACGTCGCGGCTGATCCCATGACGGACGAGGACGCGTTGCACGACCGTTTCCTGGCGGTTGGCGGGCAGCGGGTATGAGGGGACCTGCCAGCCTTTGATCCGTAGCTGGGTGGAAAGGTCGTAGAGGGAGAAGCCCGCGTCCTCGGTCGTGGTGTAGCAGACGGCGGGGAGGGCGCCGTCGCCGCCGTACAAAAGGGTGAAAGGGCCCATGCGCTCGATCTGTCCCGCGAGGTGGGCGGCGGTGTCCAGGCAGACGCGCTGGATCGCCGTGTAGCCTGCGCGGCCGAGGCGCAGGAAGTTGTAGTACTGGGCGACGATCTCCCCGGCGGGGCGGCTGAAGTTGAGGGCGAACGTCGGCATCTCGCCGCCCAGGTAGTCGACGCGGAAGACGAGTTCCTCCGGGAGCAGGTCGGCGGTGCGCCAGACCACCCAGCCGACGCCGAGCGGGGCGAGGCCGTACTTGTGGCCGGAGGAGTTGATCGAGGCCACGCGGGGGATGCGGAAGTCCCATTCCAGCTCGGGCTGCACGAAGGGCGCGATGAATCCGCCGCTGGCGGCGTCGACGTGGAGGGGGATGTCGAGGCCGGTGTCGGCCTGGATGGCGTCCAGTTCGGCGGCGAGGGCGGCGACCGGCTCGTAGTCGCAGGTGTAGGTGACGCCGAGAATGGCCACCACGCCGATGGTGTTCTCGTCGACGTGGTCGCGGAGCTGATTCGGCCGCAGGCCGGTCGCGCCGGGCTCCAGCGGGACCTGCCGGAGTTCGACGTCGAAATAGCGGGCGAACTTCTCCCAGCAGACCTGGACCGGGCCGCACACCAGGTTGGGCCGCCCGGCGCCGCGCCAGCGCCATTTCAGCGCGAGCCCGGCCAGCATGGCGGCCTCGCTCGATCCCGTCGTCGAGCAGCCGATCGTACGCGCGCCGCTCGGGCTGTTCCACAGGTTGGCCAGGATGTGCACGCACCGGGACTCGATCTCCGCGGTCTGCGGGTACTCATCCTTGTCGATCATGTTCTTGCCGAGGCAGTCGTCCATCAGGCGGTGGATTTCCGGTTCCGTCCAGGTCGTGCAGAAGGTGGCGAGATTCTGCGCGGAGTTGCCGTCGAGGGCGAGTTCATCCCGGATCAGGGCGTAAACCGTGCGAGGGTCGCTGGGCTCTCGGGGAATGACGAATTTGGGCAAGGTCCGCCCGCCAAGATGTCCGGAATAGATGTCCTGGTACTCATTCTCGGCGAAATCAGTGGCGTGGAGCATCCTCAGGTCCTGCCCGTTTCACCGGGCAGGACTGCTCGCATTAGCCGGGAAATATCCCTGTGCTGCCATATATTTGGATCTTGGCGAGCTCGCCTCACGTATGCCAGGCTCCCGGTGTCTGCAAAATCTATTTGGGGGACTTGTGAGAGTTCTGGGCGGTCCATTGCGGGTGCCTGTCGTGCTGGCGTACGCGGCGTTCGTGCTGGTCGGGTTGAGCGCCGGCGCCAACGGGGTGGTGCTGGCGGCGCAGATCGGCGATTACGAAGTCGACAAGGCGACGATCGGGATCACCTTCTTCACCTTCTCGGCCGGGTTCATGCTCGCCGGGGCCACCTCGGGGGCGCTGATCCACCGGCTGGGGACACGATACGCGCTGGCCGTGGGTGGAGGAGCGTTCCTGGCGGCGTCCCTGTACATGGCGATCCGGCCGTCTTTCGTGGGACTTGTCGCGGTTCAGGTGCTGGCGGGGTACGGCACGGGGTTGATGGAATCGGTGCTCAACGCGTACCTGACCGAGCTGCCGTCGGCCACGACGCTGCTCAACCATCTGCACGCGTTCTTCGGGGTGGGGGCGCTGCTGGGGCCGTTGCTGGCCGCCTGGCTGGTGGGATTCCTGCCGTGGACGGCGGTGGTGCTGGTGCTCGGGCTCATCACCGTGCCGCTGATCATCGGGTTCCTGGCCACCTACCCTCGCCGGGAAACCGCGACCGGCGAGGAAGCCGGGACCGGCGAAGCGCGGCCACGATTGCTGCCCGCCGTGCTGCGCACCCCGGTCGTGCTGCTGGCGTCGGTGTTCCTGGCGGTGTACGTCGGGCTGGAGATCGGCGTCGGCAACTGGGGATTCACGTTCCTCATCGAGGAGCACGCGCAGCCGGAGCTGGCCGCCGGATACACCGTCAGCGGATACTGGCTCGGGTTGACGCTGGGCCGGTTCCTGATCAGCCCGATCGCGGTCAGGTTTGGGATCGGTGCCGGCGCGATGACCTTCGGCTGCCTGGCCGGGGTGGCCGCGTCCGCGCTGCTGATCTGGGTGGCGCCGGTGTTCGCGGTGGCCGTAGCCGGGTTCGTGCTGCTCGGGTTCTTCCTCGGGCCGATCTTCCCGACCGCCATGGCGGTGGTGCCCAACCTGACCTCGGATCGGCTGGTGCCCACCGCCATCGGCGTGATCAACGGATTCTCGGTCGTCGGCGGCGCCGCGCTCCCGTGGCTGGCCGGGGCCGTCGCGCAGGGCGTCGGCGTGTGGACGCTGATGCCGTTCGCCGTCGTCCTCGCCCTGGTGCAGGTCGTGCTCTGGCGAATGATCGTCAGCCGCTGGCGCTGAGAAAACGGCTTGGGCGCGACCTGGGGCCGCCGGTACCTTCGGGGCATGCAAGCGGTAACTGAGCAGGAGATTCGCGGTTCGTTCGTCAACTGCTCCAAGGGTGAGGCCAAGCGCCTGGCCGTGCCGAGGGATCTCGCCGATCGGCCGTGGGAGGATCTGGACTTCCTGGGGTGGCTCGACCCCGCCGCGCCTGATCGCAGCTACCTCGTCACCGAATACGGGGACCAGCTGATCGGCGTGGCGTTGCGGTTTCCCGGGCAGGCGCGGGCCTTCCTGCAGCGGTCCATGTGCTCGTTGTGCCAGACCACGCATCCCGGGAACGGGGTGTCGCTGATGACCGCCAGGAAGGCGGGTCTGGCCGGACGAGAGAACAATTCCGTTGGTTTGTATATGTGCACCGACATGGCCTGCTCGCTCTACGTGCGCGGAAAGAAGGTCCCGGACGTGGGCGGGCGATTCGAGGAGTCGCTGACCGAGGCCGAGCTGATCGAGCGGACCCGGGGCCGGCTGACGGCGTTTCTGGGCAAGCTCTTCAGCTGATCGGGGCTCCGATCACGACGGTGGCGTCCAGGTCGTCGGAGCCGGTCACGCGGGGGAGCAGGCCGCCGCGGGCGACCGCTTCGGCGGTGCTGGCGGCCTGGCGGGCGCTGGTCTCGACCAGCAGGTGGCCGCCGGGGGCGAGCCATTCCGCGGCCCGGGCGGTCACCCGGCGGACGACGTCCAGGCCGTCCGCGCCACCGTCGAGGGCGATCATGGGCTCGTGCACGCGGGCTTCGGCGGGGAGCAGGCCGATCGCGCCGGTGGGGACATAAGGGGCGCTGGCCACCAGGATGTCGACGCGTCCGCGCAAGTCCCGCGGCAGCGGGTCGTAGAGGTCGCCCTGGTAGACCGCGGTGTCGAGGTTGCGCCTCGCGCACCGTACCGCGATCGGGTCGATGTCGACCGCGTGCAGCTCGACCTGGCCGAGGGCGGCGACCAGGGCCGCGCCCACCGCGCCCGAGCCGCAGCACAGGTCCACGATCACGGCCCCGCCGCCGGCCAGGGCCAGCGCCTGCTCGACCAGGAATTCGGTACGGCGCCGCGGCACGAACACCCCGGGATCCACGGCGATCCGCAGACCACAGAATTCCGCCCAGCCGAGGACATGTTCCAGCGGGAGCCCCGCGACGCGCCGGTCGACCATACCCGCGAGATCATCCGGGGTTCTGGCGGTGGAGACGAGCAGTTCCGCCTCGTCCTCGGCGAACACGCAGCCTGCGGCGCGCAGCCGGATGACGATGGCGGGCAAGGTGAGAAGCGACATAGAAGCCTTCCGGGGATGCCGAAGGGCGCTCTCGATGTCACCTAGAAACGGCCACGAGAGGAGAGCACCCGGCCTGATCTGGCGGTAATGGGTCTCACCTCCTTCGTACGTAGGGCCAGACTACCTGACGCGATGGCCCTCGCGCGGGCTTCTGGCCTGCGCATCCGCTTGACCAGGGGCACTCATGCGGGGTTGTGCGGAATGCCGATCACGCGTGATGCTTTGAAATATCCCCATGGCAGCGGGTATTTTTGCGGCAACCGAAATCCGGCCACAGCGTGCTGGGTCGGAGGTGGTTCCGGCTGTTGCGGCGGCGGTGGTGGGCCTGTGGGGGATCACCACCCCGTCGTTCTGGCGGGATGAATCGGTGCACGTTAGGCCGAGATCGTGACGGTGATCGACGTGCCGTGCTGGTGGGAGAGATCGCCGAAGGTGAGGGTGAGCTGCCGGCCGGGGGTGGCGTTGGTCACGAGAGGGTGGGATTGAAGGATCTTGGTGGTCGGGCGGTGCCAGGTCACGGTGAGTTCGGTGAGGTCGCGCCGGGGGTCCGACACGGACACGGTGGCGGTGCCGTCGGGGTTCTCCCTGGCGAGGACGGCGCAAGGGGCGGAGGCAGTCAGCGGGCCCGCGGTTCCTTCGTTCCAGAAGTTGGCGGCGGTGATCCCGAGGGAGGGGATCCGTACCGCTTGCTGCCGCGCCGTGTTGGCGAGGACGTCCACCCAGGCGAGGTCGGCGGCGCGGGCCTGCGTTTCTTCCGCACTCGCCCCCGGAAGAAGCATGTAGAAATATCCCGCTGAGGTGGGATCCACTCCATGATCTAGCCAGAGCGTGGCATAGCTCCGGCTCACCTGCCCATGCGTGCGTTTTTCCTGGAGCGTACGAACTTCCCCCGGCACGACATATCCGCCATGCCCCTCCAAATACGCCCAGTTCTCGCCGCGGGTAAGCGACGTTTCCGTCCTGCGGTTATCCACGATGGTTTCGACAGGCACGCCGTCCTCGCTGGCAATCCCCGCCCCTAAGCAGACAATCGCATCATCAAGGAAGAACCATGACTTGAATGCCTCCATCGTGCTTTCCAGCCCATTCAAGTGCTGACCCACCGTCGCGTACAGACCGTCGGTCGCGCCCCCCACCCACCGCCCCGGCGGACAGGTATCCCC
>NZ_BLAE01000042.1:36485-37567 GCF_009687865.1 Acrocarpospora macrocephala | reverse complement strand
CCCGGCACCCGCCCCATCCGGCAACCGCCGCGTGGAAACGGTCGTCCCCGGCAACCGGTACGGATCGACAGTCGGCCAGAACGAATCCGAATACTGATCCCCATGCCCGGCCGCCCACCAGTAGAGCATCCCCGAACCGGTGTGCCACCCCCGCAGGTTCTCCCCGTTCCCATGCTCGTAATGCCCAACCCGATCCGACGCCATGCTGAGCCCCGCGCACCACCCCGGCCTGCGATGCACCGCCCGCGCGCTCATCGGCAACAGCCGATGCCCGACCGGCTCCTCCGCCGCGGGAATCGCGTCATCATCCAGAACCGCGGCGAGCCGCGCGTGAAATGCGAGATCATCCCGCTCCGCGGCCTCAAGCATGGGCTGGTGCGTGTTCCGCCGCGCCCACCCCTTGACCATGCCCTGCCACCGCGCCCGCACCCCCGGCCTCGCCGCCTCCCCCAGCAGCAGAATCGACCCCGCGATCTCCCGCCCCCGCTGGTGATCCCCGTACGGCCTCCGGTTGATTCCCCGCCCACGGACCAGATCCATGCAGAACCCGTCATGGATGAAAGGCGCGAACGACCGCTCCACCGCGTCGAAGACGCGCTCATCGGTGATCTCCCATGGGGACCCGCGCAACACGGCGAACATGGTCGCGATCCCGTTCAGCAACGTCGATCCGTACGCACCCTGGTAGGGAACAAACGTGTGCTGGATGAACGACCCATCCCGATAGAAGCCATCACCTTCCTCCACCAGCGGAAAGACAGGCGACAACGCGGACACGGCCAGATCCGCCTTCTCCGGATCCGCCCGCAACATCGCCCGCAGCAACATCACCAAACACAGATCGACCCGATTGGCCCCCGTGCTGTTCCCGCGATAACTCCCCAGCCACCCCTCCGGAACAAAGTAATCCACCGCTTCCCGAAGCCCTCCACTCTGCCGCTCACTCAAATACCCCCCGATCAGCACAGCCGCGTCGAGCAACCGTTTCGGCACCCCAATCCGCCAATGCCACCAGTTCCCCACCGGCTCAGCCCCTACCGCGTACACTCGCCGCCGATAGTGATCGATCCCCGCCCCCACCG
>NZ_BLAE01000042.1:0-36198 GCF_009687865.1 Acrocarpospora macrocephala | reverse complement strand
CCCCAACCCCGGATCCCCGGTCACCCCCGTCCCCGGCAGCACAAACGCCCGCGCCATCCCCAGCAACCGCTCCGGCGTCCCCACAAACGACGGAAACGGCAAATCCCCCCAAACGCCCAAATCCGACAACACCATCGCATCCCGAAACCGCCCCGCCTCCACCCCCAACTGCCCCAACCTCGTTCGATACGGCTCCACCCCGGCATCGACCCAAGCCCCGGCGGTCACATCCCGCCACCGCCGCCGCAACAACACAAACGACCTATCCGGCGTATGCGCGGGCTCGGCCGGAACCACCGCCCCCAGCACCCCCGCGGCGGCAACAACCCCACCCTGCAAGAACAACCGCCTGGAATACCCCTTCACGCCAGAATTATCGCCCTCGCCCCGCTGTACTTTGCGGCGAAACCGATCGGGCGGGATCGACGTCTTAACGGTGTGAAGCGCTCCCTGGCGGCCGGGTTCACGTTGACGGCGGTCGCATTGTGTTCCGTGGCGGCGTCGGTGTCCGAATCGCCGACCACGCGGTCGGCGTGCCCGCAGGAGTACGGCGGGGGTGGGGCCGGGGGCTGGGTTCCGGCGGCGGCGGATATCGACGGAGTCGATGATGTGCTGGTGCCGGGTCAGCCGGTCTCCGCGACGATCTGCGCTTACCCGGGGACAAATACGAGGATGGGCCGGGAACGGCTGGCCGGATCCCGGGTCGTGACGAACGACGTGCTGGCTATGGCCCGGGACTTGTCATATCTCCCCACGACAGGGGATAGCTGGGACTGCACGCAAATGGGCGGCAGAATGATCAACTATCTCATCCGGTTTGACTATCCCGGTGGCGAGGCCCTATGGGTGGGCAGCGCTGAGGAAGTCAATTCCTGCGTGGCGACGACCAATGGCACCGTGAGTTCGCGATCGTACGTCGGAAAGGCCATCACCGCCGCGCATCGTACGGGGAATTGGAAGATTGAACCGCCGGAGCATCCTTGCCTGGGGGAAGGCGGGCGTCGAGGCCAAGATCAGTCGATGGTTCCCGAAGCGCCGGTCTCGGTGCTGATATGCAGGAACGCCCCGCGCCACAAAAGACACGCTCGCGCGCAGTATGGCCCGCAGGAGGCGCGCTCACTGGCGGCGGCCTTGAATTCCCTGGACCACTGGTCAACCGGTGGCTCCTGTCACGGAGGCTCAGGCGACTCGTTCCGCCTCATGTTCGGCTACTCGGAAGGCCCGCGCGCGAGCGTCTACATCACGGAACGATGCGACCCGCCGGCCTCCAGCCCCGAACTCCAGGCCAACCTCGACGACTCCGTCCGTGACCTGCTGGTCCGGCTCGCGCCGACGAACTAGGAGCACAGGCGCCGAGAGTGGCAGCGGCATTCTCATCCTCGCGATGGGGATCAGTCTGGGCTGATGATGCGGAAGTCGGGGATTTCCGCGCCGGACACGACGGTTGCGTTCTCGGGAATCGTGACCCTGCAGAAGAAAATGCCGGTCAGACAGCTCCCGCACCAGAATTGGGGAACACCCTTCTCCAGGTCCCCGGTGCTTTGGACGAACGCCAGGCGTAGTTCCCGGGCGCCGCAGTCGGGGCATTCCGCGATGTTCGTGGACGGTGGATCCTCGTACGACCGGTCATATTCGGCGAGCCAGTCCGCGTACGCCATCAGAATTCGGTCCGGATGCGGTTCAGGGTGGTTCGCAGGGCTTCGAAGCCGTCGTCGCCGAGGAGGGTGGCGAGGCGGTGTTCGACGGCGTCGATGGCGGAGTAGCCGATCAGGAGGGCCTTGTCGCCGAGCTCGGTGAAGACGATGAGTTTGGCGCGGCGGTCGGCGGGGTCGGGGATGCGGCGCAGGCAGCCCATCTCCTCGAGTTGGTCGACGAGTTCGCCCATCGCCTGCGGGGTCATCTGCGCCTTCTCGGCGAGCCTGCTCAGCCGGATGCCCTCGTGCTCCATGTGGAAGAACACCGCCGAGTGGGCGGGGCGGAGGCGGTCGTCGAACCTCTTGCCGGCGTCGAAGACGAAGTCGGAGAGGCGGAGGTAGGCCTCGTACAGCTGGGCGACGACGTGCGGCGGGTGGGTCTCGGCCAAAGGGCTTCTCCAATTGCTAAGGAAGCATTATATTCAGGTTACCTTACTAAGGAGCGAGTGATGGACCAGCGGGAGATCTGGGCGGCCATCGAGGCCGAGCGGCACAGCCTAGCCGACATGCTCGACGCGCTACCGAAAGGTGGCGACTGGGATCGGCCGTCCTTGTGCGAGGGATGGCGGATCCGGGATGTGGCCGCGCACCTCGCGGTCGCCACCCAGGTCGGCAACGCGGCGGCACTGATCGAATTCATCAGGGCGCGCGGCAGTTTCAACAGGATGATCCGCGATTCCGCCATCCGGTACGCCGAGCGGCCGATCGCCGGAATCATCGAGGAGATCCGCGAGTCGGCGTACTCGCGCCGCCTGGCGCCCACCACGAAACCGCTCGACCCGCTCTTCGACGCCCTGGTGCACGGCCAGGACATCGCCGTGCCCCTGGGCATCGAACGCCCCATGCCGCTGGAGCCGGCACGCGCCGCCGCAACCCACATCTGGGAGCGGGGTTTCCCCTTCTACCCGCAGCGCAAGTTCCGGGGGCTACGACTGGTCGCCACCGACGTCGACTGGACGGTCGGCGAGGGAGTAGTGGTGGAGGGCCCCATTCAGGCCCTGCTGTTGCTGATTAGCGGCCGTCCCGCCGCGCTGCCGAGCCTGACCGGGATGGGTACGGCCATGCTCGGCTCGCGGTTGGGCTGAGCACGGCTCCGCCTAGTCCGCGTGCGAGCGGCCGTTGACGCGGACCTGGGCGGTATGGGAGAGAAGCTGGTCGAGTTTGGCGTTCATGGCCGCCAGGTCCTCTTTGAGGGCTTCGATGTCCTGCTGGGCCCGGGTTTCCGCGGGGGAGGGCTCGGCGTCGTTCATGGCGTTGACCACGACGGCGATGAACAGGTTCAGGGCCACGAACGTGGAGATCAGGATGTAGGCGATGAAGAAGATCCACGCCCATGGCTTCTGCTCCATCACCTCCTGGGCCACGTTCCCCCAGTCGTCACCGGTCATGATCTGGAACAGGGTGAACAGGGAGCTGGGGAGCGCGTCGAATCGTTCGGGGACGATGTCGCCGAACAGCTTGGTGGCGATCACCGCCGCGATGTAGATCATGAGGACGAGCAGGCCGATGATGGAGGCCATGCCCGGCACCGCGGTCAGCAGCGCGCCGACGACCCGACGCATGCTCGGCACGGCCGAGACCAGGCGAAGGGCCCGCAGGATGCGCAGCGCCCGCAGCACCGAGGCGGGGCCTGACGCGGGAATCAGCGCGAGACCCACGATGATCGCGTCGAACCAGTTCCAGGGATCGGACCAGAAGGCCCGCCCGTACGCGTAGAGGCGGGCGCCCAGTTCGGCGATGAAGACGCCCAGCGCGATCCGGTCGATGGCGTGCAGCACGCCCCCGGCCCGATCCATCAGATAGGTGCTGGTCTCGCACCCGATGGTGATCGCGTTGATCACGATGACGGCGATGATGGCCCGCTGCGCGAGCCGGTGTTCCAGAACCTGACGAACCCGCTGCCTAGTCGGCACGCAACCGCTCCCCGGGGGTGAAGGGACACCAATCTCTTGATCATCTTACGCGTTGTCCATCCGGCAGTGTGGACCATGACGATGACCAGCGTCATCTCACTTTAAGTGGATGTTTCCGTACTCAAAGTGAAACACCGTGAGAATGCCCACGACGGCCGTGGCACACCCCAGGACGACCGAACAGCCCACCGCCATGGAGTAGTGGTCAAGATGGCCCGCGCTCCACAGGTAGACGGGCGTCATGGCCGCGAAGTAGGTGATGGCCGTGGTGGCCGCGCCGATCGCCCAGACACGGAACGGGATTCTGCCCTGCATGCCGGTTACGATCATGCTGCCTATTCCGCCGGGCACCATGCCCAGGCCCAGGAGCAGCAGGAACACGTGGGAAAGTGGGTCCGTCCGCGATACCGATAACAGGCAGATCCCCACCCACGTCAGCAACGAGGCCGCGCCGAACTCGAGCCGCCGCGCCCCGCAGGCGAGCGTCACCAGCCCCGCCGCCAGGGCCGCCACCAGCGCCACCGTCGAAACGGAGTCGTCATATTTTCCCGTTGCGGACAGGGACACCGCCGCTGCGGCGTCGAAGCCGTGCATTGTCCAGCCCAGCCGGCGCCAGGTGCCGGAGACGTCCCGCACGGCGATCCCGTCCGCGCCGTTGGCGACGACCACGACGTGCCCGTCCGGACGCTGCTGAACCGCGATAGCCAGGGACTCCGCGGCCTCCGCGTCTCCGGGGAGATCGGGCGGGTGGGCGCGCGCCAGCCGGTCCTGGTCGCCGGGGGAGATCTCCCACGAGGCCACCCACCGGCCGTTCGTGGACTCCTCGACCTTGAGCCTGCCGGGCACGATCCGGTAGCAGCGGTCCGCGACGCAGGCCGACGTCTGGGGGTTGAGCGTCAGCGGTGTGGACTGGCCGTACCACGTTCTCCCGCCGTCGCCGGAGACGTAGCCCGCCTTGGGATACGCGTCGGACGAGCTGTAGCCGCGGATCGCGACCACGATCTTGTCGCCCATCACCTCGACCGCATAGGCGCTGTACGGCCGGTAGTGCTCCGACTGGCCGGTCGCCGACACGGCCAGCACGGTGACGGGAATCACGACCACCGCCCTGGCCAGCCGCTCCGCCCCCGGGTCGGGGTGGTTCCAGATCCACCAGGCGGCGTACAGGGCGGGCAGGGCGAAAAGGTCGGTCGGATCGGCCAGGACCAGGGAGGGACCCCACACGAGAGTCCACGCCTGGGATGCGAGGTACGCGCCCGTGGCGGTGGTCTTGACCAGCGTGAACGCCGCACCGGTAACCAGAATGGACAACCACGGGCGGCGGATGAGCAGGTTGACCAGCGCCGGAGCGGCGATCAACCCCACGAAGTCGCTGAGCTTCCCGGTCACCACGCCGGGCCACAGGCCCTTGAAAAGGTGATCGTTGAGCAGCAGGACCACTACGGCGGCGACGGTCAGCGGGTGACCGATCCAGGCCAGGGCCGATTTCCTCATACCTGGACCGATGCGGCCGGGTTACGCGGAGTTCGCGCCGATCCGCATTCGTGATCAACCCGCCGCCGGGCGTACATCTGACCGCGCGTGCCCACTGATCGTTAACTGCCTCGACATTCCCGGGACAGGTGGCCTCGCTAGCGTGCCCGCGAGTTCTCTAGCAAAGGGATGTGTCATGGTGAAAAGCAGGTTGCTGGCCGGTGCGCTGGCTGTTCTCGCGGGAGGGGCGCTGGTGTCGGTTCTGGTGCCCGGCAACGCCACCGCGGACCGTTTCGGAGCCGAGCGGCACGGTGACGACAAGCCGCTCATCATCGGGCATCGCGGCGCTCCCGCCTTCCGGCCCGAGCACACGCTGCTGTCGTACGAGGCGGCCGCGAAGATGGGGGCCGACTACATCGAACCCGATCTGGTCTCCACGAAGGACCACATCCTGGTGGCCCGGCACGAGAACGAGATTTCCGGCACCACGGACGTGGAGAACCATCCCGAGTTCGCGGCCCGCCGAGTCACCAAGACGATCGACGGCCTGCAGATCACCGGCTGGTTCACCGAGGACTTCACCCTGGCCGAGCTGCGCACCCTCAGGGCCGAGGAGCGCATCCCCGACCTGCGGCCGGACAACACCGCCTACAACGGGCTGGCGCAGATCCCGACCTTCGACGAGGTCATCCAGCTGGCCAAGCGGTACGGCGTGGGCGTCTACCCCGAGACCAAGCACCCGACGTACTTCGACTCGATCGGCCTGTCCCTGGAGGAGCCGCTGCTGGAGGTGCTCAACCAGCACGGCTGGCGCGACAAGCGCTCGCCGGTGTTCATCCAGTCCTTCGAGACCACCAACCTGAAGGAGCTGCGCGCCAAGACGCGGCTGCCCATCGTGCAGCTCATCAACGGCTCGGGCGCGCCGTACGACCTGGTGGCCGCCGGCGACCCGCGCACCTACGACAACCTGATCACC
The DNA here is from genome assembly GCF_009687865.1 of Acrocarpospora macrocephala. Classification (GTDB taxonomy): domain Bacteria; phylum Actinomycetota; class Actinomycetes; order Streptosporangiales; family Streptosporangiaceae; genus Acrocarpospora; species Acrocarpospora macrocephala. The sequence continues at coordinate 30,142 of NZ_BLAE01000042.1, read as the reverse complement.
CCCGACGGCCTGCGCGACATCGCCAAGTACGCCGACGGCATCGGTCCCGCGACGACCAGGATCATCCCCGTCGACGCCACCGGCAAGCTGGGCCAGCCGACCAGCCTCGTCCGCGACGCGCACCGCAAGGGCCTGAAGGTCCACCCGTTCACGATCCGCGACGAGAACTCGCAGCTCCCGCTGGACTACCGGCTCGGCAACCCGGCCAGCCCGGCGTTCCCGCGCGCGACCGGCGACGTGATGGGCTGGGTCGAGCGCCTCTTCGAGCTGGGCGTCGACGGCGTCTTCGCCGACGACCCGGGCCTCGCCCGCGCCACCCGCGACCGCCTCTTCGACCGGTCCTGAACGACGGCCGCCAGGAAGAAACGGGCGAGCACGGGCGCCAGGACCGCCGGGTCAGGCACGTGCCCTGGCACGTCGACGGTCCCGCGTTCGGCGCCTGGGACACACGCGGCCACCGCGTCGGCGGCCTCGACGAAGAACGGGGGCGCGTGCGCGCCGGTGGTCACCAGCACCGGGCGCGTGATGGTGGCCAGCCGCGCGGCCGGCGGGGGGCCGTCGCCCAGGCAGGCGGCGTCGTAGCCGAGGGTGTGGGCCAGCTCCAGCAGGCCGGGCCACAGCGGCGAGGCCGCGGCCCCCGCGATGTCCTGCTCGGAGGAACCGGCCAGGCGCATGAACATCCGGAGCGCCTCATCGCGCCGGCCCTCGGCGAGCACGGCGGTCAGCCGCGCCACGTACTCCCGCCAGGCGGGGACCCCGTCCCCGACGATGTACGGAACCTCGTACAGCACGATCGCGCCGATCGGCAGCCCGGCCGCCGCGGCCTCCAGGGCGAGCGCGCCCCCGGACGACGCGCCGAACAGGTGCGCGGGACCACCGGCCGCCGCGATCAACGCGGCAAGGTCCTCGATCTCACGCTCCGGCGCGTACGGCAGGGTGTCGCCGCTGCTACCACGGCCACGGCGGCTGTAGTTGACGACGGTGAACCGCCCGGCCAGCGCGGCGGCGAGCGGAGCGTTCTCCGCCCCGTCGTCCAGCCCGCCGCCCACCAGGATCACGACCGGCCCGCCGCCCACCGTGTCGTACGCGATCGAGGTCCCGTCCCGCGAAACCACTCGTCCCGTCATGTTTCCACCCTAGGGGGATGACGATCTTCTAGCGAGGGTCTGGGAATGAGTAGGAGGGTACTCATGTGCCGTACGAGCGGGAGATCGATCCTCTAGGGGACTCCTAGGAGGACGAAATGGCACGGAAGAGAAGTTTGGGTGTGCTGGCGGCTGCGGGCATCCTCATCCTCGGCGGCGGGGCCGCGTATGCGGCGGTTCCCGGGGCCGAGGAGTTCCACGGCTGCGTCGGCAAGCTGACCGGAAGCCTGCGGGTGATCGACCCCGCCAAGAACCAGCGCTGCCTCGCCTTAGAGACCCCGATCACCTGGAACCAGACCGGCCCGGCAGGTGTCCCGGGCGCGACAGGACCCGCGGGTCCCGCTGGGCCGGCCGGCCCGCCGGGTGACCAGGGTCCGGCCGGTCCCGCCGGGATGGCGGGCGTGCCCATCGTCCGGAAGGGCGAGACCGTGCGGATCCCCCCGAGCGACGTGGGCAACACCGGAGACGTGGTCGCCCGCTGCGAACCCGGCGAGGTCGCGACCGGTGGCGGTTTCAACGGAGTCGTCGCCACGGAATGGGTCTTCAACATGTCGTCACCCGCCATCGCCCACGAAGGCGGCCAGCGCGTCGCGTCCGACGGGGAACAGGCCGACGCGTGGTGGATCACCGCGAGACCGCTGGGAGACACCTCGTCCGAGATGCACGCCTACGTCATCTGCGTGAAGGTCAACTGAGTTCGGACGACCCCCGCTCCGGAGGGTAGCGGCGCGCGAGTTCGGCGCCGATACGCGCCAGTTCAGCCTGGACGGAGCGGGGTTCGAGCACCTCGATCAGCGCGCCCCAGCCCGCCAGGTGGCGGGCGATGTCCAGCGGCGTCGGCGCGCCAAGGCGGACCTGGGCACGGCCGTGGTCGAGCTCGCCGGTGGGGTGGCAGTGGCGGCCGAACTGGTTTCGCAGGACCTGGACGAACCTGGGCTCGATGAGCACGGTCGCCCAGGTGCGCGAACGGCGTTGCTCGACTTCGCCGACGACCTGCTGCCATGCGGTGGCGAGGGTGAAGTCGTCCGGGCGTTCGGCGGCCTCGTCGGTGAGTTCGGCCTCGATGACGCGGTCGACTCGGAAGGTCCGCTGACCCCGTTCCGTTCCGGCGAGCAGGTACCAGATGTCGTCCTTGTCGATCAGCCCCCAGGGGTCGATCAGCCGTTCGGTCTGCTGGCGGGCGTTGTTGGTATAGGTCAGGCGTACTTTCCGGCGGCGGATCACCGCGGTCTGGAGCAGATCGACCATCTCGGGACGGCGGCGATCACGCTCGCTCCAGCGGGTGGGGTCGATCATCGTGGCGCTGGCGGCTGCTTCCGCGTCGGCCCTAAAGGTTTGCGGCAGCGCCCGGACGAGCTTGCGCAGCGCCGCCTTGGCCTCGGACGAGACGGCCGCGGCCGGTCCGACGAGAAGGAACAGCGCCTGCGCCTCGGCCGCCGACAAACCGGTCAAGTCGGTACGGGCACCGCCGACGAGCGACCAGCCACCACCGCGCCCAGGCTGCGGATACACCGGGATGCCCGCCGCCGACAGCGCCTCCAGATCCCGGCGCGCGGTGGCAACGGACACCTCAAGCTCGTCGGCCAATTCGGCGGCGGTAACCCGGCCACGGGCCTGCATGAGCAGGAGGACGGTGACAAGGCGGTCGGCACGCATGACTTCACTTTCCCAAACAAAGTGCTCAATTGGTGAGCACTTTGGGCCGGAGGATGAGTGTTGTCACCAACCGAAGAAAGGACCGCACCGATGTTGCGAGGACTCACCACCGTCACCTTCTACGCCGACGACCTCACGGACGCCCACGCCTGGTACGCCGAGGTGCTCGGCATCGAACCGTACTTCGTCCGGCCGATCGAGGGCCCGCCCGCGTACATCGAGTTCCGCATCGGCGACTACCAGCACGAACTCGGCATCGTCGACAGCCGGTTCGCCCCGCACAGCCGGTCCGGCGAAGCCGGGGGCGCGGTGATCTACTGGCACGTGGACGACGTCCAGGCCGCCTTCGACCGGCTGCTGTCCCTGGGCGCGACGGCGCACGAGAAGACGATCGAACGCGGTCCCGGATTCGTCACCGCATCCGTGGTCGATCCATTCGGGAACATCCTCGGCGTGATGCACAACCAGCACTACCTGGAGATCCTCAGTCGGGGATGGCGCCCCAGGGGATGATCACGGGCTGGGCTGGGATGTCGCCCTTCAGGAGGCGTTCCAGCAGGTCGGCCAGCTGGAGAGGGGCGACGCGGTCTGGGGTGGCGCGCAGGTCGGCGAGGCTCCACCAGCGGAAGGAGTCGAACATCGTGCTCTCGAACTCCTCCATCCCGGACAGGTCCACGTCGAATTCGGGCACCCGCAGGAAGAAGAAGGAGTCCTCGGCGTGGTACAGGGTGCCGTCGTTGGCCTCCCAGTGGCCCGACGTGAAGGCCACGACCGGGCCCATCGCCTCGGGAGCGACGCGATAACCGGTCTCCTCGCGTAACTCCCGGACGGCGGCCTCGGCCAGCTCCTCACCCGGATGGGCGCCGCCACCAGGCGTGAACCACGCGTAATCCGGATTCTTCGTCGGTCCCAACGCGCGGAACAGCAGAATCCGATCGTTTCCATCCACGATCAGGATGCGGGCGGTTGGACGAGGGATCGCGTCAGGCACGAGGGCGAGGATATCGGGCCGCCCGCATGCCGGCACCCGGCGGATCGGGGGCTCTTCCCGCCGGGCGAACTCGGCCGCCGCTTCCCCGGTCCGGCGGGATTCGACTCCTGACAGCACATCGGTGTTCTCCCGGCGTTCTTCTCGGCGCGGCAAGATCGGGCGGCTGAATCACCGAGAGCAAGGAAGCACCATGCGCCCTCTGTCCCCGCCGTCGCTCGCCGGCCTGGCCCTGTCGCTGGTCGCGGCGCTGGCCCCGGTAGCGACCGCGTCACCCGCCCAGGCCGACGAGGTGCCGACCGTCACCGCCAAGTTCGAGACCCCCGCGCTGTTCGACGACGGCGACGGCGGCAACGCCAACGGTGACGACCCGGCGATCTGGGTGCACCCGGCCAAGCCCGGCAAGAGCCTGGTCGTCGCCACCGCCAAGGAGGGCGGCCTCTACGTCTACGACCTGAAGGGCGCGCAGGTCCAGCACATCGCCGCGCCGGCCGCCCCGGGCGAGGACGACGAGCCCGGCCGGTTCAACAACGTCGACCTGGTGTACGGCTTCGGCGGCCGCGACCTCGCCGTGGTCACCGACCGCGGCCGCGACCAGCTCAGGATCTACGCCGTCGACCCCGCCGCGCCCAACGCGCCGCTCACCGACGTGACCGACCCGAACGCGCCCTTCGTCTTCAACGACGACCAGGAGCAGGTGAACGAGGCCAAGACCGTCTACGGCCTGGCCACCTGGCAGGACAAGACCGGCGTGTACGCGCTGGTCAGCCGCCGCCACCAGACCAGCATCGGCCTGCTCAGGCTCACGCCCGCCCCCGGCGGCAAGGTCGGCTACCAGCTGATCCGCACCCTCACCCTGCCCTCCTCCTTCCGGCTCCCCGACGGCACCACCTGGACCCCCTGCCTGGAGCCCGGCGAACTGGCCCAGGTCGAGGGCATGGTCGTCGACGGCGGCCGGGACGTCCTCTACGCCGCCCAGGAGGACGTCGGCATCTGGCGCATGCCCGCCGACCTGTCCGGCCAGCCGGTCCTGTTCGACAAGGTCCGCGAGTACGGCGTGCCCGGCGTCTACGACCCCGAGACCGAGGAATGCGACCCGGGCCTGGACCGCGGCTTCGGCGGAAACCACCTCTCGGCCGACGCCGAAGGCCTCACGATCTACTACCGGAACGGCGGCGCGGGCTACCTGCTGGCGTCCAGCCAGGGCGACAACACCTTCGCGGTCTACCGGCGCGAGGGCGGCAACGCGTACATCGGGCAGTTCCAGGTCGGGCCGCGGCGGGTCGACGGCGCGCAGACCAGCGACGGCGCGATGGCCATGAACGTGCCGCTCGGCGACACGTTCGGCAATGGCCTGTTCGTCACGCACGACGGGGTCAACACGCCCGAGGCGAAGGACGCCGACGGCGAGGTCCGCGAGAACACCAACTTCAAGTTCGTGAAGTGGGAGGACATCGCCCGTAAGGTCGGTCTGCGGGTAGAGACCCGCGGCTGGGATCCCCGTAAGCAGTAGAGCAATCCGCCCGGGCCGTCGCTTGACGGCCCGGGCACGCGCTCAGGCTTTGCGGGCCACGCCGCCCCAGCACGCCACCTCGGGCGCCGTACCCCACGGATTGGGCTCCGGACGCCACGCCGTCACCGGCACGACCCCCGGCTCCAGGAGTTCCAGGCCGTCGAAGAAGCGCGCGATCTTCTCAGGGCTGCGCGGCGTGTAGGGGATCGCACCGCTGCCGCGGTTGTAGCCGCCCAGGGCCTGGACGTACGCCGGATCGGTGTCGGTGCCGTCGTACAAAGCCAGGTAGCTGCCCGAAGGCAGGGCGGCGAGCAGCCGGTCCACGACGGTCCGCGCCTCGTCGTAGTCGGCGACCAGTCCCATGATGCCCATCAGCATGAGCGCCGTCGGCCGGCTGAAGTCCAGCGTCTCCGCCGCCTTGCCGAGGATGAAGTCCGGGTCGCGCACATCCGCCTGGATGTAGTCGGTGGCGCCTTCCGGCGCGCTGGTGAGCAGCGCCGCGGCGTGCACCAGCACGAGCGGGTCGTTGTCCACGTAGACGATCCGGGACTCCGGCGCGTTCCGCTGGGCGACCTCGTGGGTGTTGTCGACCGTCGGCAGCCCCGTGCCGATATCCAGGAACTGCCGGATGCCCGCCTCCGCGGCCAGGTGCTGGACGACGCGCACCAGCATGTACCGCGACTGGCGGGCGATGTCGACCATGCCGGGAAACACCTGCCGGATCCGATCCCCCGCCTGGCGGTCGACCGGATAGTTGTCCTTCCCGCCCAGCATGTAGTTCCAGACCCGGGCCGAATGCGGCACCGTGGAGTCGATCTTCACCGCATCCGGCTCACGGGGTTTGTCATCAGCCACGGGAATCTCCTACGTCGAACGAAGTCAGCTGTGATCATATCGCTCCAAACCATGTCGAAATCGGCAGATCGGCTGCGACGTCTCCGGCAAAGAACAAAAGGAGAACCAGATGCCGGAACTCAACTTCTGGGCGATCGCCGTCTCGGTGGCGGCCGGGTTCGTGATCAGCTCGGTCTGGTACGCCCTGGTCCCGTCCCAGTCCACGGCCCCGCCGCCCCAGCCGTGGAAAATCCTCTTCGAACCGGTACGGACACTCGTCCTCGCCCTGGTCCTCGCTGGCCTCTCAGCGAAGATCGGAATCGATTCCTGGAGCGGCGGCCTGCTGCTCGGTTTGGTCATCTGGACCGGATTCCCGCTCGTGCTGCTATCCGGGTCGGTGCTCTGGGAGGCCGTGCCCTAGCGATCGGCGGCGGCCCACGCCGGTGACTGGCTGATAAAGCTCCTGGTCATCTGCGTGATCGTCGGCGTCTGGCACTGACCGCGGCGCTGAAGCTCGTCTACCGTGCAACCTCCAAGCGCTCCCGAGCATCAGAGAAGGGACGGAGGGGGCAGTACGCGAATGACCGGTGTTTCCGCGCGTGACGCCGAGTTCACCGACTACGTGTCGGGCAAGGCGTGGTGGCTGAGGAAGGTCGCCTACCTGCTCTGCGGGGACTGGCATCACGCGGACGACCTGGTGCAGACCACGATCACCAGGCTCTACGTCCACTGGCCTCGTGTCCGCGCGGCCGAGAACATGGATGGATATGTCCGGACGGTCCTGGTCAACGTGTATCTGGCCGAGCGGCGGTCGCCCTGGGGCAGGAGGATGCCCCTGTTCGACGGTGGCGAGGAGACACCCGGCGCCGAGGACGATCTGGACAGCGTGCTCGACCTGCGCACGGCACTGGCCGCGCTGCCGCCGCGGCAGCGGGCCACCCTGGTGCTCCGCTACTACTGCGATCTGACGGTCCAGGAGACCGCCCGGACGCTCGGATGCTCGCAGGGCAACGTCAAAAGCCAGACCGCCCGCGGGATCGGCCACCTCCGCCGCCTTCTGCACGGATACGCCGATTCATTCTCCGAGGAGGGCCAGCCATGACGACGAACGAAAACGGGCTGGGCGCCGAGTTGCGCGAGCTGGCGCGGTCGCCCGCGCCGCCGATGCGGGTGGACATCGCCCGGGCGCGGGAGGTGGGACGGCGGCGGTTGTGGCGGCGCAGGATCGGAGGGCTGCTCAGCGCGCTGGTGGTGTCCGGGACCCTGGCGGTCGGGTGGACGGTGGTGTCCGGCGGGCCGGAGCGGGTGACCGTCGCGACCGTATCCGAGGGGACCGACCCGCTGGTGGCGTATGCCTCGTTCGGGTGGCTGCCGGATACGGTGGCCGGGGTCAGCTATGTAGTGGGAGCACACGGTGACCAGGTCATGGCAGGCGGCCCCGGCATGCGCCTCATCCTCAGCATGTACGCCCCCGACGACGAACCGCCCGTCGAGAGCGGGCATACTGCCCTGTCCGCCCAGCCGGTGAACGGCCGGCGCGCGTACTGGATCACCGCGGACCCGGCCGACCCGGTCAACGGGGGCGACGCCTACCTGCGCTGGCAGGTCCCCGATGGGCGGTGGGCCGAGTTGCACGCGTACGACATGCCGGAAGCCGATCCGCGGCCCACCATGCTGCGCATCGCGGCGGACGTGACCGTGGGGACGAGACCGGTGCCGCTGCCGCTTCACATCAGCAGCGTGCCAGCCGACTTCGAGATCACCGAGGTGCACTTCTGGCGGCCGGCGATGCAGGGAGACGGCGCCTGGGAGCTGATGATCTTCTACGCGGCGGACGGCGGACGGGTCACCCTCGTGGTCAGCCCCGAGGGCAGCCGGACGGTGTCACCGCGCGGATCCTGCATGGCTGAGGCCGGGCTGGAGCTGTGCGTCACGGTCGAGGGGAAGATGCCGGAGTCGCTCGCGGCGATCGGGGGTCCCGAGGCGTTGTTGAGGCGCGCCACCCTGCTGGGCATGGACGAGCGCGAGTGGACCACACGGGTGATCGGTTGAGTCAGGAGTGCGGGCGGCGGCGGAGGAGTAGCCAGGTGGCGGCGCCCAGGGGGAGCAGGGCGAGTAGCCACCAGGGTGACGGTCCGGCCGTTTCGCGGGTGGGGGCGGCCGCTGGGCTGGGGGAGATCGTGGTGGTCTTCGCCGGTGTGGATGGGGTTCCCAGCGCGGAGATGAGCTCGCTTGCCGGGCGTGTGTCCATTCCCGGGCCGATGTTCGCCGGGACCAATGTGGCGTCCGGTGCGCCGAGGATTGGCCGGTTTCCTGCGCATAGATGTGTGTAAAGCGGCACATTCTCGATGGGCGGGACCCAATCGGTTGAGCCTGAGATCGCGAATACCAGGTACTGCTTGCCGACTTCGAAATCCGCCCCGCAGGTGGCCGACTGCGGGTGGGACCTCACCCGGAGCTGCTCTGTGGCCTCACCCTTGTAGACCGCGCCGACGGAGAAGGTGAAGGTCACGGGCTCGTTGTCGAGCGGGTCGTCGCTGGACGTCCGCGTGGTGATCACACCACGGAACACCGAGTCGGCTGAGTTCACCAGTTCCGTTGGGGGAGGGGCGGCGCATGAGCAGGCGAAAGCCGTACCAGGCTCGACGACGAGCACTCCCGTGAGCAGGGCGAACACGATCGCCAGGCGTCTCAGCATGCCCTTGAAACGAATCTCCGGGCGCCGTGGTTCAGGAGGTTCGGCGCCGCGCGGTAAAGTGACGGGCAACAGCGATGACGGAGCCGAGTAGCGCTTCGATCACCGGAGTTGGAGAGAGCCGCCGGCAGCTGGGAAGGCGGACTCCGGCCGGGGTGTGAAGACCCTCCTGAGCTGCGAGGAAGAACGGCCTGCCGGCCTAGTAGAGCCTCGCCGAATCGCCCACGTCACGGGTTTGGTCGAGGCCGCGCCGCGCGAGTCGGCGGTGTGGCGAAGGTGTGGTGGCACCGCGAGGATCCCGCTCGCCCACGCCTCTCAGGGGACGCGTTGCGAACCAGAGGAGGCCACACCATGCAACGCATCCTGTCCAGCCAGCTGTCCGCGCACGCCGGTGAGACCGTGCATGTCGCGGGCTGGATTCATCGTCGCCGGCTGTTGAAGTCGGTCGCCTTCCTGATCCTGCGCGACGCCGCGGGGCTGACCCAGATCGTCGTGTCGGAGGAATCCGTACGCGCCCAGCTGGAGGCCCTGCCGGAGGAGACGGCGATCGCCGTCACCGGCACGGTCACCGTCCAGCCGTCCGCGCCCGGCGGCGTCGAGATCACCGCGCCGGTGCTCGAACCGCTGACCGACCCCGCCGAGCCGGTCCCGTTCGACCTCTACCGGCCCGACCTGCGCGCGAGCCTGCCCACGGTGCTCGACCACGCGCCGGTCGCCCTGCGCCACCCGAAGCTCGCCGCCGTGCACCGGATCGGCGCGGCCGCGGTCGGCGGCTTCCGCGCGGCGCTGGAGGCGATGTCGTTCGTCGAGATCCACACCCCGAAGATCGTGGGTACGGCGACCGAGAGCGGCGCCAACGTCTTCAAGCTCGACTACTTCGGCCGTCCGGCGTACCTGGCGCAGTCCCCCCAGCTGTACAAGCAGATCATGGTGGGCGTCTTCGAGCGGGTCTACGAAGTCGGTCCCGTCTTCCGGGCCGAGCCGAGCGACACCGCGCGCCACCTCGCGTCCTACACCTCCCTCGACGCCGAGATGGGGTTCATCGAGGACCACCGCGACGTGATCGCCGCCTGCCACGCGACGGTCGCGGGCATGCTGGCCGGCATCCAGGCGAAGGCCGGGCCCGCACTGGAGCTTCTGGACGTGACCATGCCCGCGCTGACGGAGAAACCCGTGGTGGTGCACTTCGCCGACGTACTCGAAATGATCAGCAAGGCGACCGGCGAGGACGTGACCGCCGAGCCCGACCTCGCCCCCGCCCATGAACGCTGGATCGGCGAATGGGCCCTGCGCGAGCACGGCTCGGACTTCGTGTTCGTCGAGGGCTACCCGACCGCGCACCGCGCCTTCTACACCCACCCGGACCCGGCGCGGCCCGGCTACTCCCGCGCCATCGACCTGATCTTCCGCGGCCTCGAACTGGTCAGCGGCGGCCAGCGCCTGCACCGCCACGCCGACTACGTGCGCACCCTGACCGAACGCGGCGAAACCGACCTGTCCGCATACGCCGGATACCTCGACGCCATGCGGTACGGCATGCCCCCGCACGGCGGCTTCGCCTTCGGCCTGGAACGCTTCCTGGCCCGCCTCCTCGACGTGCCGAACATACGCCAGGTCACGCTCTTCCCCCGCGACCTGCACCGGCTCACTCCGTGATGCCCTACCTGGGCACCTGATCCGCCGCGCCGACCCGTTCGGCCAGGAAGTCCTCCCAGGTCCGGTGGCCCGCGGCCGGGCCGGATGCCAGGATGGCGCCGGCCCGGACCGCGCGGGCGGCCTGGCCGGGCAGCGGGAGCGGCACGATGGGGCGGCGCCGGTGCGTGGCCCGCAGATAGCCGCGGAGCAGGTCGGCCATGGGGTACACGCGCGGTCCGCCCAGGTCCGGCACCAGGCCGGCCGGCTTGCCGAGGGCGAGTTCGGTGAGCCTGGCCGCCACCTCGGCGGTGTCGACCGGCTGGAACCGGAAACCGGCCGGGGACGGGATCACGGGCAGCTTCGCCAGCTGCCGCGCCACCATCAGGATCAGGTCGTGGAATTGGGTGGCGCGCAGCGTCGTGAACGGCAGGCCGGAGTCGGCCACGACCCGTTCGGCGGCCAGCTTGGAGCCGAAGTAGCCGAACATGGCGCGGTCGGCCCGGCCGGCCATCGGGACGCGGTCCGCGCCGACGACCGAGATGTACACCAGGTGTTCCGTCCCCGCGCGGGTTGCGGCCCGTACCAGATTGCGGGCCTTGGTCTCGTCGCCCTTGGAGCTGCCCGCGCAGTGCACGATGGTCGCGGACCCGGCCACCGCGGCTTCGATCCCCTCGCCGGTGGCCAGGTCGCCGGTGACGAACTCGATGCCGTCGGCGGTTTCGTGGTGGCCGCGGCTGAGCACGCGTACGTCACGGCCGGCGTCCCGCAGCCGCGCGACGACCAGCCTCCCGAGCGTGCCGGTGCCGCCGGTGACCAGAATTGGAGCAGTCATAGCTCGACCTCATGTTTTGTCCGATGTCGGGTAACTGCTGATATGACCCGCCGCGGCGGGAGAATGTGACCGATGGAGGAACTGGCCAAGCGGTTTGAGGAGCATCGGCCCCGGCTGCGGGCGCTGGCCTTCGGGCGGCTCGGCCCGGCCGTGCGGCCGGTGCTCGTCAACGCGGCCGCCGGCGTCATCGTGGTGCCGCGCGACCGGCCGGTCTCGGTCATGGGCTTCACCGTCAGGAACGGCCGGATCGCCGCCATCGACGTGCTCGCCGACCCCGCCCGCCTCCAGCGGCTCGACCCGGCGCTCTGGGCCGACTGAGGTGCGATTCAGAAGGCCTCGCGGGCGAAGGTGGTGAAATCGCGGGCCGGGCGGCCCAGGAGGTCCTGGACGGTGGTCGTGGGGCGGGCGTTGCGGCCGTCGAGGATCTTGGTGAAGAGGGCGGTGAGCAGCTCGGCCTCCTCCTTGGGCATGCCGTAGCCGATCAGCGTGGCGGAGTATTCCTCGGGGGAGACCGGGATGTAACGGACCTCGCGGCCGGCGGCCTGGGAGATCTCGGCGGCCACGTCGGCGATGCTGAGCGGGCGAGGCCCGGTCAGGTCGTAGGCGCGCCCGTGGTGGCCGTCCTCGGTGAGGACCTTGACGACCACGTCGGCGATGTCCTCGGCGTCCAGGAACGGTTCGACCTGGTCGCCGGCCGGCAGGGCGATCACGCCGGCCTGGACGGGCTCGGCCAGCGCGCCCTCGCTGAAGTTCTGGTTGAACCAGCTGCCCCGCACGACGGTCCATTCGGCCCCCGACTCGATCACGCCCTGCTCGGAGACGACGGCCTCCTCCTCGCCGCGCCCGGAGAGCAGCACCAGGCGGCGTACCCCTTCGGCGACGGCGGCGTCGGCGACGCCGCGGATGGCCTCGGCGGCGCCGGGGAAGGCCAGATCGGGGTGGTAGGTGATGTAAAGGGCGTCGCTGCCGCGCACCGCCGGAGCCCAGGTGGCGGGGGTGGCCCAGTCGAAGGGCACCGGGCTCGTCCTGGAGACGGAGCGGACGGGGATGGCGCGGGCGGTGAGTCGCTGGATCACTCTGCGGCCGGTCTTGCCGTTGCCGCCGATCACGGTGAGGTTTCTCATGCCTTCATTGAAGTGCTCAAAGCATGAGACAAAGAATGGTCATAACGCTCAAGCTCATGTTTAATCGTCTCCATGGATGCGCTTCATGGTCTGCTCGATGGTCCACGGGCTCGCGACGCCTTCGTGCTGCGGGCGGTGATGCGGCCGCCGTGGGCGGTGCGGGTGCAGGACGAGGCCCCGCTGGCGCTGGTCGCCGTCGTCCGCGGCGACGCGTGGGTGCTGCGCGACGGTTCCCGGCCCGTACGGCTCAGCGCGGGCGATGTCGTCATCACCCGGGGGCCGGAGCCGTACACGTTCGCCGACGATCCGGCCACGGAGCCCCAGGTCGTGGTGAACCCCGGCAACCGCTGCGAGACCCCGGACGGCGCCGACCTCTCGCAGGCGATGGGGCTGGGCGTGCGGAGCTGGGGAAACGCCGTGGACGGCCCGTTCATGATGCTGATCGGCAGCTACGAGCCGCGTTCCGAGGTGAGCGGCCGGTTGCTGCGGGCGCTGCCGCCCATGCTGGTCGCCTCCGACGGCGACGCCGCCCTGGTGCGCCTGCTGGAACGGGAGATCGTCAAGGACGGCCCCGGCCAGGAGGCGGTCCTCGACCGCCTGCTCGACCTGCTGCTCATCACGACCCTGCGCGGCTGGTTCGCCCGCTCCGACGCGCCCCTGTGGTTCCAGGCGATGAGCGATCCGGTGGTGGGCCGGGCCCTGCGCCTGCTGCACGCGGAACCGGCCCGCCCGTGGACGGTGGCCTCGCTGGCCGCCGCGGTGGGCGTCTCCCGCGCCGCGCTGGCCCGGTCGTTCACGCCGCTGGTGGGGCAGTCGCCCATGGCGTACCTGGCGGAATGGCGGTTGACCCTCGCCGCCGACCTGCTCAGGGAGGGCGAGGCCACGGTCGGCGCGGTGGCCGCGAAGGTCGGGTACGGCAGCGCGTTCGCGCTGAGCACCGCCTTCAAACGAGTCCGCGGGGTCAGCCCCCAGGAGCACCGGGTCCTCGCCCGTTGATTGTCCATCCTGACGCTCCCGACCATTGCTTGAGGGGTCAGGGGAACATTCCTGGCAGTCCCTTTGTTGTCGCTTTGTTACGCAATGTCCGAATCTTGAGTTGAGGGGATGGCTCCCAGGCATCCTCTTGGGAAGACGAACACGATGCCCGACCTGCAATCGATCCGCACTCGGACGACCTTGGCCGCGATCATGCTGAGCCTGCTCGTCCTGACGCTGCTGGGAGTCACCACCTCCATGGCGGTCCGCAGCACCAGCGAGAATCAGATGCTGGACCGGGCTGAGGAAGTGGCCGGCCAGTGGGCGGCGGCGGCGCGCATCAGCCCGCTGCCCGACCCGATTCCGGCCTCGGGGAACGTCGATCTCATTCAGTCGGTGGACGCGGACGGGCGGATCCTGGCCGCCAGCACGGCGGCACGGGAGCGGCCCACGCTGCCCCAGGTACGGCCCTCGCCGGAGGACCGCGTTGAGCGGCTCCGCGACGCGAGCGTCGCCCTGGTGGCGATCCGCACCACCGCGGAACCGGACGCCCCGGTCGTGTCCGCGGGCCTCGAACTCCCTCCCTACCTGCGCGGATACCTTCTGGAGTACGCCCTCGGCGCGGCCGGGCTCCTCCTGGTGGGCCTGATCGGCTGGACCTCCTGGACCAGGATGGGGCAGACGCTGCGACCGGTCGCGGCGGTCCGGACCCAGCTCGCGCAGATCACCGTCAGCGACCTGAGCCTGCGGGTTCCGGTGCCGGACGGCAACGACGAGATCGCGATGCTCGTCCGCACCGCCAACCAGACCCTGGACCGGCTGGACGAGGCGGTCACCCAGCAGCGGCGCTTCGCCTCCACGACCGCGCACGAGCTGCGCAACCCGATCGCCGCCCTGCGCGCCGAACTGGAGGACACCCTGGCCCACCCCGACGAGGTGGACCAGCTCGGCACCGTGCGTTCGGCGCTGTCGGTGACCGACCGCCTGGAGGCCATCGTCGGCGACCTGCTGGTCCTGGCCCACCTGCAGGCCGACGACCCCGCGCCCCGCGACCGGCTCGACCTGGGCGCCCTGGTGACCCAGGAGGCGACCCACACCGAGGGCATGCCGGTCACCGTCCGGGCCGAACCCGGCGTCTGGGTCTGCGGGTCGCGGATCCAGCTCATCCGGGTGCTCGGCAACCTCGTCGCCAACGCCCGCCGCCACGCCGAGACCGGCGTCCAGGTGTTCGTGAGTTCGACCGGCGACCAGGCCGTCGTGGCGGTGTGCGACGACGGCGCCGGGATCGCCCCCGCCGACCGCGACCGCGTCTTCGAGCGGTTCGTCCGCCTGGCCGACGGCCGCCGCCGCGACTCCAGCGGCAGCGGCCTGGGCCTGCCCATCTCCCGCGACATCGCCCACGGCCACGGCGGAACACTGGAAATCGAGGACTCCTCACGCGGCGCCCGATTCGTCCTGCGCCTCCCGCATGCAGACCGCCAGCCGGCCGACTCCGGAGCCTCGGGTAGCTGAGTGATCAGACGGTGGCGATGACGGCGTAGCGTTCGTCGTCGATCGTCCGGCCCCAGAGGGCGGGCTGGGCGAAGATCTGACAAAGGGTTCGGCAGGGTGGCCGGTGGGCGGGTTGGGGTGTCAGGGCCTCGGGTAGGCGTGCCGTCATGGAGATCACCCTGCAGGTGAACGGCGTACGGCGGCCGGTCGACGTGGACCCGCGTGTCTCGTTGCTCGACCTGCTGCGCGAGCGGCTGGGGCTGACCGGCTCGAAGAAGGGCTGCGATCACGGCCAGTGCGGCGCCTGCACGGTGCTGATCGACGGGCGGCGGGTCCTGGCCTGCCTGGCCTTGGCGGTCGCTCAGGAAGGCGCGGAGATCACCACCGTCGAGGGGCTGGCCAGTGGTGAGCGGTTGCATCCGCTGCAGGCGGCCTTCATCGAGCACGACGCCTTCCAGTGTGGCTACTGCACACCGGGCCAGCTCTGCTCGGCCGTCGGGATGCTGGCCGAGGGCGGGCCGAGCGCCGTCACCGAGGAGCTCGCGGGGGAGCCGGAGCTGACGGCCGAGGAGATCCGGGAGCGGATGAGCGGCAACCTGTGCCGGTGCGGCGCCTATCCGAACATCGTGACCGCGATAGCGGAGGTGGGCGCGTGAAGGCGTTCGAGTACGCCAGGGCCGCCGACCCGGCCGACGCGGTGGCGAGATTCCGGCCGGGCGCGATGTATCTCGGCGGCGGGACGAACCTGGTCGACCTCATGCGGCTCGGCGTGGCCGAGCCGGGCGCGCTGGTGGACGTGAGCCGGTTGCCGCTCGGGGGCGTCGAGCCGGACGGCGACGGGCTGCGGATCGGCGCGGCGGTGCGCAACAGCGAGCTGGCGGCGCATCCGCTGGTGCGCGAGCGTTATCCGGTGCTGGCGCGGGCGGTGCTGGCGGGGGCGTCCGGGCAGGTGCGCAACATGGCGACCGTCGCCGGTAACCTGCTGCAGCGCACGCGCTGCCCGTACTTCCAGGATGTCTCGAAGCCGTGCAACAAGAGGCAGCCGGGATCCGGCTGCCCGGCCATCGGCGGCGATCACGCCAACCTCGCCGTGCTCGGCCACTCCCGCGCGTGCGTGGCCACGCATCCGTCCGACATGGCCGTGGCCCTGGCCGCGCTGGACGCCCGCGTGCACATCACCGGGCCCGGCGGCGACCGGGTCCTGGCGATGCCGGGGCTGCACCGGCTGCCCGGCGACGAGCCGCACCGTGACACCCGGCTGGAGCCGGGCGAGCTGATCACCGCGGTGGCCCTGCCCGCCCCGCCGCCCGGCGCCTCCCACTACCGCAAGGTGCGCGAGCGCGCCTCGTTCGCGTTCGCGCTGGTGTCCATCGCCGCCGTCCTGGACGTCGGCGCGGACGGGACCGTGGCCGACTGCAGGATCGCGCTCGGCGGCGTCGCGCACGTGCCGTGGCGGGCGTTCCACGCCGAGCAGGCGCTGCGCGGTTCCCGCGCGGGGGAGGACGCCTTCGTGCGGGCCGCCGAGGCCGAGATGGCGGAGGCCGTGCCGCTGCCGCGGAACGCGTACAAGGTGCCGCTGGCGCGCAACCTGATCGTCCGTACCCTGCTGGAGCTGGCGCCGTGAATCGCGTCGAGGGGCATGACAAGGTCACCGGCCGTGCCACCTACGCGGCCGAGTATCCGGTCGAGGGCGTCGCCTACTGCTACCCGGTCCAGGCTGAGATCGCCCGCGGCCGTATCGCCGGTGTCGACGCCTCGGCGGCCCTGGCGATGCCCGGGGTGCTGGCCGTGCTGTCCTGTGAGGAGCCGCCGGAGCTGGGCGCGGACGCCGAGCCGGAGCTGGCGCTGTTCCAGCGCCGGGAGGTCGCCTACCGGGGGCAGATCGTCGCCGCCGTCGTGGCCGACAGCTACGACGACGCCCGTGCCGCCGCCCGCGCGGTCCGGGTGGCGTACGAGCCCGAGGCCCACGACGTGATGCTGCGCGCCGACCACCGCGGCCTGTACAAGCCGGACAAGGTCAACCCCGACTTCCCGACCGACACCGAGAAGGGCGACGTGGCGGCGGGTCTCGCGGGGGCGCAGGTCACCATCGACGTGACCTACACGACCCCGACCATGCACAACAATCCGATGGAGCCGCACGCCACGCTCGCCCTGTGGAACGGCGACGGCGACCTGACGCTCTACGACTCCTCCCAGGGCGTCTCCCTCGGCCGGGACATGATCGCCCAGGCGCTGGGCCTGCCCCGCGAGCGGGTCCGGGTGGTGTCCAGGCACGTGGGCGGCGGTTTCGGGTCCAAGGGCAGCCCCAGGCCGAACTCCGTCCTGGCCGCCCTCGCCGCGCGGGCGGCGGGCCGCCCGGTCAAGGTCGCGCTGACCCGGCAGCAGATGTTCGACGTCACCGGCTACCGCACCCCGACCATCCAGCGCATCCGGGTCGGCGCCGACGCCGCGGGCCGCATCGCCGCGCTCGAACACGAGGTCGCCGAGCAGAGCTCCACGCTGGTGGAGTTCGCCGAGCAGACCGCCACCGCGACCCGCGTCATGTACGCCGCGCCCGCGCTGCGCACCGCCCACCGCCTGGTACGGCTCGACACGGCCACCCCTTCCATCATGCGGGCGCCCGGCGGGTGCCCCGGCATGTTCGCCCTGGAGTCGGCCATGGACGAGCTGGCCGTCGCCGTCGGCGTCGACCCGGTGGAGCTGCGCGTACGCAACGATCCGGACACCGAACCGGACAGCGGCCTGCCGTTCAGCTCCCGCAACCTGGTCGCCTGCCTGCGCGAGGGCGCGGAGCGGTTCGGCTGGCGCGACCGCGACCCGGCCCCAGGGGTCCGCCGCCGGGGGCGCTGGCTGGTCGGCACCGGCGTCGCCTCCTCCACCTATCCGGCCAGGCGGCGCCCCTCCCAGGCCAGCGCCGCGGTCGAGAACGGCGGGTTCGTCGTCCGCATCGCCGCCGCCGACATCGGCACCGGCTCCCGTACCGCGCTCACCCGCATCGCCGCCGACACCCTCCACGTCGACCCCGGCCTGGTACGCGTCGAGCTCGGCGACAGCGACCTGCCATACGCCCCGGTCGCCGGCGGCTCCATGGGCACGGCTTCCTGGGGCACGGCCGTCACCATGGCCTGCCAGGACCTGCTGCGCGACGGCAAGCAGGGCTTCGCCGACACCACCGAGGCCGTCAACGCCGACGCCGAACTGGCCAGGCACGCCTTCGGGGCGCAGTTCGCCGAGGTGCGCGTGGACGCCGACACAGGCGAAGTGCGGGTGTCCAGGATGCTCGGCGTGTTCGCCGCCGGGCGCATCGTGGACGCGACGCTGGCCAGATCCCAGTTCGTCGGCGGCATGATCATGGGGATCGGCATGGCGCTGATGGAGCAGAGCGTCGTCGACCTGGAGTTCGGCGGCTTCACCAACCACGACCTGGCCCAGTACCACCTGCCGGTCAACGCCGACATCGAGCACGTCGAGGCCGTCTGGTTCGACGAGGCCGACGGCGAGCTGAACCCGATGGGCACCAAGGGCATCGGCGAGATCGGCATCGTCGGCACCGCCGCCGCGGTCGCCAACGCCGTCTACCACGCGACCGGCCGGCGCGTCCGCGACCTGCCCATCACCCCGGCCAAGCTGCTCTAATATCACGATATGGTAACGGCTGCTGCGTGGCGGCGGCCTCCGTCCTGACCTGCGCGCACACGTATCCGCACCCGCCTGCCCGCCAGCCTGATCTCCGGCGGCGTGGCCGGTCGTGGAACGTCACGGAACTCCATGGAACGCCGTACATCACGGAACCGAAGAGATGCTTCGGCCGGGGGCGTTGGAGGACGATCACGTGCGTGCTGATGGGGGAGGAGCCGACTCGCGGCTCCTGGTGGATATCGCCAGGTCTGTGCTGGCCAGGGAGACGACCGAGGCGTGGCAGGTCGAGCCTGGCGACTTCTGGTGCATGCTGACCCCGCCGGCGGAGATCCGGCTGGAGCAGGGCTGGAAGCTGCACGTGTCGGCCACCCAGCTGTCGGCCCCGATCGTGCTGGCCCGCGCCGCCGAGGTCCTGGTCAGGGACGGCTGCATGTTCAAGTTCGCCCGGGGCCTGGACCAGCTCGCCGACCTGATCTCCAGCAACATCGACCGGGGCAGCGGCGGCAAGTTCATCACCGCCTACCCCGCCGACGGCGAGCAGTTCCGCCGCCTCGCGGCCGAGCTGGACCGGGTGACCGACGGCCTGCCGGGACCGGTGATCCTTTCCGACCGGCGGCTGCGGCCCGGCAGCCTCGTGCACTACCGCTTCGGCGTCTTCAACGCCAAGCCGGTGCTCACCAACGACGGCACGTACGAGTCGATGCTCGTCAGCCCGGACGGCGAGCGGCGCAAGGACGAGCGGCAGGCCTGGTACAGCCCGCCGCCGTGGGCCGAGTCGCCGCTGCCGGAACCCGAGCCCACGCCCGGCACGCCGTCGGCGGTCATGATCGGCGACCGCTTCGTGGTGCGCGAGGCCATCAGGCACTCCTACCGGGGCGGCGTCTACCGGGCCGTCGACCAGACCACCGGCGCCGAGGTCATCCTCAAGCAGGCCCGGCCGCACGTGATGGGCCTGCTGACCGGAACCGACGCGCGGGACACGCTCCGCCACGAGGCGGACATGCTCGACCGGCTCGCCCCGCTCGGCTGCACGCCCGCCAAGGTGGCCCTGCTGACCTACCAGGACAACATGTTCCTGGCCCAGGAGCTCGTGCCCGGCGTCACGCTGCGCGGCTGGACGTCGGAGCGGGTGGGGATGTGGCAGGGCGCGGGCGCGCCGCTGGAGGAGGCCCTGGACCTGGCCGCCCAGCTCGTGGAGATCATGGCGGGGGTGCACGCGCAGGGCCTGGTGCTGCGGGACTTCAACCCGAACAACCTGATGGTCACGCCGAAGGGCACGCTGCGCCTGATCGACCTGGAGCTCGCGGTTCCCGTCGGGTCGCTGGTGGTCAAGGCGTACACGCCGGGGTTCGGCGCGCCGGAGCAGGAGGCCGCGCCCCGGCTCGGCCGCTCGCCCTCGCAGCGGTCGGACCTGTACGGCCTGGGCGCGACGCTCATCCATCTGATCACCGCGGTGGACCCGCTGCTCCCCGCCGACCAGCCCGCCGACCGCCCCCAGCAGGACCGGGTCGCCGAGTTCGTCAGCCTGCTCGGCGCGGACATGCCGGCCCTGCGGCGCCTCGCCCCGCTGGTGCTGGGCCTGATGAAGGACGACCCCGACGAGCGGTGGAGCCTGGACCAGGCCCGCGACTTCCTGGCCGCGCCGCCCGGCCACCCCGGCGAGCCCGCGCCGCCCGTCGCGCCGGACCGGCTCATCACCGACGGGCTCGACCACATCCTGGGCACGATGGCCCTGGACTCCCACCGGCTCTGGCCCGCCGGGGACTTCGGCTCGAAGGCCGACCCGTGCAATGTGCAGCACGGCGCGGGCGGGGTCCTGCAGGTGCTCACCCAGAGCGCGCGCACCCTCGGCGGCGACCGGCTCCGCGACGGCGTCGCGGCCGTCGCCGGCTGGGTACAGCAGCGGCTCTTCGATACCCCCATTGTGCTGCCCGGACTGTATTTCGGCCGCTCCGGCACGGCCTGGGCGCTGCACGAGGCCGCGCGTTTCCTCGGCGACGACGAGATGGCCGCCCAGGCGGCCGAGATGGCCAGGCGGGTCCCGGTCGAGTGGCCCAACCACGACATCTGCCACGGCGCCTCCGGCGCGGGCATGCTCCAGGCGCACCTGTGGCTGGCCACCGGCGAACCCGAATGGCGGGACCGGTTCCTCACCGCCGCCGACAGCGTCCTGCACTCCGCGCGGGAGCGCGCCGACGGCCACACCGTCTGGCCGATCCCGGCGACGTTCGACTCCGACCTGGCCGGGCTCGTGCACTACGGCTTCGCCCACGGCGTGGCCGGCGCGGGCACGTTCCTGCTGTACGCCTCGCTGGTCACCGGCCGCGCCGACTACCGGGCGGCGGCCCTGCGCGCGGCCGAGACCCTGATCGCCGAGGCGGACGTCGAAGGCGGGGCCGCCTGGTGGCGCACCGGCGAGGAGAGCGGCGACGCCAGGACCCGGATGCGGCACTGGTGCAGCGGCTCCTCCGGCGTCGGCACGTTCCTGATCCGCCTGTGGGCGGTGACCGGGGAGCAGCGGTTCCTGGACCTGGCCGAGGCGGCCGGGGAAGCGGTGCGCCAGGGCGCCTGGCACAGCGGCATGAGCGCCTGCCACGGGCTGGCCGGTGACGGCGACTACCTGCTCGACCTGGCCGACTTCACCGGCCAGGAGCGGTACCGCGACTGGGCCGCCGGTCTCGCGACCGCCATGTACGCCAGGAACACCCTGCGCGACGGCCTCCTGGTGGTTCCGGACGAATCCGGCACCGAGATCACCCCTGGCTACAACACCGGCCTGGGCGGCGCGGTGGCGTTCCTGCTCCGGCTCCGCCACGGCGGGCCCCGGTGGTGGATGCTCGACGAGCTGCTGGCCCGCACGCCGGTGGGAGCGCCGTGATGGCCGCCACCGCGCGCATCAGCTTCGCCTTCGCCGGGGACGCGAGCCACGCCGCCTGCCTGACCGGCGGGGACGACGGCCGGCTGAACGTGGAGTCGTGGCGCTTCACCCCGGCGGGGGCCGAGCGCCGGGCGCTCCCCACTAGCCAGGGCGAGAGCACCTGGACCCAGCTGCTCTGCCGCCCGGACGGCGGGGTCGTCCTGACCCGGCCGGGCCCGGGGTTCCACCGGCTGGTGCTGGCGACCCCGTCCGGCGAACGCCCGCTGGTCACCATCCCCAGCCCGGCGGTACGGCTGGTCGCCAGCCCGGGCGGACAGGAGCTGGCGCTGGCCTTCGCCCGCACCGGCGACGGGGACACGGCGATCTGGCGGGTGCTGGACGGGGACCTGGAGAAGGTGGCCGAGCTCCCCGGCGTCGTGACCGGCGGGCACCGGCTCGGCGCCTGCCTGCTCGGCCTCACCCACCACCACGGGGACGCGCCCACGCCGATCGAGCTGGATCTCCGCTCCGGATCCTTCCAGCCCATGGCCGGGACGTCTCCGGGCCAGCACCTGCTGCTCAGCGGGCGGCGCCTGCTCCTGGCGGGAACCGTGGACGGCCGATTACGGCTCGGCCACGCGCTCCCCGGCGAGCCGCCGGCCTTCCCCGGCGTCCTGGACACGATCGAGGGCCTGGTCGCGCCGATGGCCGCCGCGGGCGAGGACTTCGCGCTCCGGGTGGATCGCGGCACCCGCTCGCATCTGGTCGTCTACACCCCCGGCGAGGAGCGGATCCGCCCCGTCGCCACGCCGCCCGGCATCATCCACAACGTCAGCGCCTGGGGCCCGGGCGGCCTGCGCTTCCCGTTCTCCGCGCCGGCCCAGCCCGGCGGCATCGCCACCGTCGACCCCGCGACCGGCTCCTGGGAGCTGTCCGCCGACGGCGAGGGCGACTGGGCCGACGCCGAGGTCCACGAGTTCGCCGGGCCCGCGGGCCCGATCGAGGCGGTCGTGTACGGCGACTGGCGGCGCGCCCGGCACCTGGTGATCTCCCTGCACGGCGGCCCGGAGGCGGCGGCCCAGCTGAACTTCGACCCGCTCCCGCAGCGGCTGGCGGCGGCCGGGATCGCCGTCGTCGCCCCCAACTACCGGGGCAGCACCGGCTACGGCCAGGAGCATCAGCAGGCGCTGCAGGGCGCGTGGGGCGGGCCTGACCTCGACGACATCCGGCATCTCGGGCGTCTGCTGGCCGCCGAAGGTCGCACGCTGATGCTGCACGGCACCAGCTACGGCGCCTTCCTGGGCCTGCTGGCCGCCGCCGCCGACCCCTGGCTGTGGTCCCGCTGCGTCGCGGTCGCGCCGTTCGTGTCGGGGCCGAGCCTCTACCAGGAGGGTTCACCCGCCGTACAGGCGCTGATCGAGCGGCTGGGCGGGCGCGAGGTCATCGACGACGCGCTCGGCCCGCGCGACCTGACCCTGCTCGCGCCCCGCATCACCGCCCGGCTGATGGTCGTCCACGGCCGGAACGACGAGGTGATCCCGGTCGGCCAGTCCCGGCTGCTGCGGGACTGCCTGCTGCGGGCGGGCCGCGAACTCGACTACGTGGAACCGCCGACCGGCGGCCACGATCCGACCTACGGCGAACAGGGACCCGAGCTGATCGACCGGCTCGTGCGTTTTCTCCTGGCGCCGTGAACTCCGCGCGGGCGATCCCGCCCGCGGCGGCCGTCCGACGAAATGAAAGGAGGTGAAATTCGACATGGAATTCGACATCCGCGCTCTGGAACTCATGCCGGCCGAGGCCGAAGGGCTGCGTCCGTGCAGCACTCTTATTTCGTGCCTGTGGACCTGTTTCCCGAAGGTCAGCTGCACGAGCACGTGCACCAAGACCGTCTGGACCGAATAGAACGAGAATTCGGGGCTCGTTCTCTTCGAAAATTGAATGTGAAAGGGGGGTAAAAATATGTCTGTCGACATCGGCGCGCTTGAGCTTCTCCCGGTCGAGGCCGTGGAGCTCAGGATGTGCGGTTGGCTGATCACATGTGGCATCACCTGCGGGGACGCGACATGCAACGTCACCTGCGACATCACCAAGAAGGTGTGATCTCGGCGCGGGGCGGGCCACCGGGCCCGCCCCGCGTCATCGCGATGACAAAGGAGTCCCTCAATGACCGTAGACGTCAACGCGCTGGAACTCCTTCCGGCGGAGCAAAAAGGGCTGCGCATGTGCGAGCTCAGCTGCGGCCTGGTTTCGTGCGTCCTCAAGACGTGCGTGGCCGCCACCAAAATAGAGGTTTAACGAGAATTCGTGGAGTGGGCCCGCGCGGTCCACTCCATATTCACTGATCGAGAGGCCGGAATGTCCAGCGACAATGGTGTGCTCCTCTCCCGGGAGGTGGACACACCCGCGCGCCTGCTGCTCTTCTCGGTGCGGCGTGCGCCGGGGTGGACCGCCGCGCTGGTGCTGTCCAGCGTGGCGGGCACCGCGACGGTCCTGCTCCTGCCCGCCGCGCTGGCCGCGGCGGTCGACGCCGCCCTGGCCGGTTCCGGGCTCGCCCCCGCGCTGGTCTGGCTGGGCGTCCTGCTCGGTACGGCGCTGCTGACCGAGATGCTGGACACCTGGGCGAGCACCGCGGGGGCGACCGCCGTGGAGCTGTCGCTGCGCCGGGGACTGGTCCAGCGCGTGCTCAGGGCGGGCGTGCCCAGCCAGCGCAGGTTTCCCGCGGGCGACCTGAGCAGCCGGCTGGTGTCCGGGACCTCCGAGGCGTCCGGGCTGGTGGCGACCGTGCTCTCGATCGCCGACGCGGTGGTGGCCGCCGTCGGCGGCCTGGTGGCGCTGGTGCTGATCGACTGGACGCTCGCGCTGTCCTTCGTCGTGTCCGTGCCGGTGGCGGCCGTGATCATCCGGCGGTTCATGTCGGAGGCGACCGAGCTGCTGACGCGCTACCAGGAACTGCAGGGCTCGCTGTCGGCGCGGCTGGTGGAGGCGATGTCCGGCGCCCGGACGATCCGGGCGAGCGGGACGCTGGACCGCGAGGTGGAGCGGGTGCTGGAGCCGCTGCCGGAGCTGAGCGCCGCCGGTCTGGCGACCTGGGACGCCCAGCGGCGCACGGTGTGGAAGGTGATGCTGCTGGCTCCGCTCGTGGAGGTCACCGTGCTGGCCGTCGCCGGGGTGGGCGTGGCCGACGGGCGGATCACCGCCGGTTCCTGGATCGCGGTGGCCGGATATGTCGGGATCGCGTTGGGTTTGCTCAATGTGGTGGACACGTTGATGGGCTACGCGCACGTACGCGCGGGAACGGCCCGGCTGGCGGAGGTGCTGGTGCTGCCGGACGGCCCCGGGGGAACCCTGCCGCTCCCGGACGGCCCCGGCGCGCTCGCCTTCCGCGGGGTGACCGTGCGCGCCGACGAGGACGTCGTGCTGGACGGGCTCGACCTGGACATCCCCGCAGGGCTCGCCGTCGCCATCGTCGGCAGGTCCGGAGCCGGGAAGTCCACGCTCGCGGCCCTCGCCGGCGGCCTCATCGCCCCCGACCACGGCCAGGTCCTGCTGGACGGCGCGCCGGTCGCCGACCTGCGGCCCGACCAGCTGCGCCGCGCGGTCGCCTACGCCTTCGAGCGGCCCGCGCTGCTCGGCGAGACCGTGCACGACACGATCGCCTACGGCAGCGGGGACATCAGCCGCGAACTGGTCGAACTGGCGGCGGTCCTGGCCTCGGCCGACGGGTTCATCCGGCGGCTGCCCCAGGGGTACGACACCCCGCTGGACCAGGCGCCGCTGTCCGGCGGTGAAGTCCAGCGGCTCGGCCTGGCCAGGGCCGTGACCGGGGAACGCCGCGTGCTGATCCTCGACGACGCCACCTCCAGCCTGGACACCGCCACCGAAGCCGAGGTGAGCGCGACGCTGGCCGGGCTGCTCGCGGGCCGTACCAGAATTCTGGTCGCCCACCGCGCCGGCACCGCCGCCCGCGCCGACCTGGTCGTCTGGATCGAGCAGGGGCGGGTGCGGGCCGTCGGCCCGCACGACCGCCTCAACCAGGACCCCGACTACCGCGCGCTGTTCGCCACGACGGACGATCTGACCAGGGAACCGGCATGAAGACCGTGAGCAAGGCCGGGTGGCGGCTGCTCACCCGGGAGCTGGCCCAGCGGCGGCGGGCGCTGGCCTTCCTGGGCGCCTGGTCGGTGCTGGAGTCGCTGCCCGCGCTGTTCTCCGGCCTGGCCGTGGCCGCCGCGCTGGACCAGGGTTTCCTGGCCGGGCGCCCGGGGATCGGCCTGGCCTGGCTGGGCGCGCTCGGGCTGGCGATGGTGCTGCAGTCGCTGGCGACCCGCAACACCTTCCCGTGGCTGGCCCGCATCGTCGAGCCGATCCGCGACGCGCTCGTCCGCACCGTGGTCGAGGCGGCGTTACGCCGGGCCGTGGACGGCGAGGAGGGCGCCGACGGTTCCGTGGTGTCCCGCCTGGGGCGGCAGGCCGAAACCGTGCGCAACCTGGTCGCCGCGCTGCTGCGCACCTTCCGGCCGACGCTCGCGTCGATGGTCCTGGCCCTGGTGGGGCTCTTCGCCCTCGCGCCCATCGTGGCGGCCATCGTCACGCCGCTGGTCCTGCTGAGCCTCGGGCTGTTCGCCTGGCTGACCCGCGCGCTGGCCGCCCGCCAGCGGGAGATGATCCTCGCGGGCGAGCGGGTGACCCGGGTGGCCACCGACATCTTCGACGGCCTGCGCGACGTGGTGGCGGGCGGCGCCGTCGACACCGCCCGCGAGACGGCCGACCGAGCCCTGCGCACGGAGGCCCGCGCCCGCCTGGTCCTGGCCAGGACCTCCTCGCTGCGCACCCTGATCATGGCGCTGGGCGGGGGCGTGCCGGTGCTCCTGATCCTGCTGCTCTCGCCCTGGCTGCTGCGGCCCGGCCGGATGACCCCCGGCGAGCTCGTCGGCGCGACCACCTACCTGGTCAGCACCCTGGACCCCGCGCTGCGCTCCCTCACCGGAACCATCGCCTCCTGGGGCCGCCAGTTGGGCGTGCTCCTCCACCGGATCGCCGAAACGAGCGCGCCTTCCGACGTCACCGCGCCCCGCCGTGACATCCGCCCCGTCTCCTACGACCTGACCGTGACGGGCCTGACCTTCGCGTACGGCCCGAAGGCGGACCCGGTGATCGACGACCTGACCCTGCGCATCCCCGCCGGCCGCCACCTGGCCGTCGTCGGCCCCAGCGGGACCGGCAAATCCACCCTCGCCATGCTGCTCGCCGGCCTCGCCACCCCGCAGTCCGGGGAGGTACGGCTCGGCGGGGTGCCCGTCACCCACGTGCGCGTCGCCGAGGTCGCCCTGATCCCGCAGGAGGCGTACGTCTTCTCCGGCTCCCTGCACGAGAACCTCATCTACCTGAGCCCGGACACCACGCGGCCCGAGCTCGACCGGGCCGTGGCCGCGCTCGGCATGGGGGAGCTGGTGAAACGCCTCGGCGGCTATTCAGCGCGGCTCGGCGTCGGCGGACCTGCCCTGTCCGCCGGGGAACGCCAGCACATCTCGCTCGCCCGCGTCTACCTCTCGCCCGCCAAGGTGATCGTCCTGGACGAGGCGACCTGCCACCTCGACGCCGCCGCCGAAGCCCGGGCGGAGGAGGCCTTCGCCGCCACCGGCCGCACGCTGATCGTGATCGCGCACCGGATCAGCTCGGCCCGCCGCGCCGACCGCGTCCTCCTGCTGGACGGCACGTCCGCCCAGCTGGGCTCGCACGACAACCTCCTGATCAGGTCGGCCCGCTACACCGACCTGGTCGGGAACTGGGACCACCAGACCACACCCGTCTACCCGCACGTCTGGTGGTTCCCGATCGTCCCGTCGATCAGCCCGCGCGGCGCGTCCAGGTGACTTAGGCCGGGAGGTGCTCCTGGGCCCACCGGGAGATCTGGTCGAGGGCGGGCATGAGGGCCAGACCGCTCATGGTCAGCGCGTACGAAACCGTGACCGGGGGTCCCTCGTCGACGGTGCGGGTGATGAGACCCGCCTCGGCCAGTTCGGACAGGCGGTCGGAGAGCACCGAGTCGCTCACGCCGGCGATCGCGCGGGAGAGCTCCCGGAATCCGGCGGGGCCGCTGCGCAGGCTGCCGAGCACGATGCCGCTCCACCGCTTCCCGAGCAGGGTGAACGCACGCGTCAGGGCGGCATCGCCACGAACACACTCGCTGACCGCGGTGCTCGAAGGCAGCTTGGGCATGGGTCCATACTAACCCACCCTCGGAGTCGCTAGCTTTTTACTAGTTGCTAGTATCCTCATCGCCACATCTCAATTGCGAGTGAGGATGGATAGATGATCGACAACTCTGAGACCCGCCCGAGCGTCGTCGTGCTCGGTGGTGGATATGCCGGGTTCAAGCTCGCCAAGGCGCTGGACGACATCGCCGACGTGACGCTCGTCGACCCCTCCGACACGTTCATGCACAACGCCGCGTCCTGGCGCACCCTGGTCGAGCCGGACTGGCTGGACCGGATCTTCCTGCCCCTCGACCGGCTGCTGAAGCACGGGCGCTTCGTCCGCGACCAGGCCGTGGCCGTGGACGGGCGGCAGGTCACGCTCGCCTCGGGCGGGCGGCTCGAACCCGACTACCTGGTCCTGGCGACCGGCTCGTCCTACCCGTTCCCGGCCAAGAGCGACGTGCCGGACGCGGAGCAGACCCGGGCCAGGATCCGGGACGCGCACGAGGCCCTGCGCGGCGC
This sequence comes from Acrocarpospora macrocephala, assembly GCF_009687865.1. Lineage (GTDB taxonomy): Bacteria > Actinomycetota > Actinomycetes > Streptosporangiales > Streptosporangiaceae > Acrocarpospora > Acrocarpospora macrocephala. The sequence continues at coordinate 2,033 of NZ_BLAE01000042.1, read as the reverse complement.
CGAGCGCGTGCTCGTGGTCGGCGCGGGACCCGCCGGTCTCGAACTCGCCGGCGAGATCAAGGCGTTCTTCCCCGCCAAGCACGTCACCATCGCCGACGTCGCCCCCGACGTCATGCCGGGCCCGTTCGAGCAGGAGCTCCGCGACGAGCTGCGCGCCCAGCTCGACCAGCTGGGCATCGAGCTCAAGCTCGGCAGCCCGCTGACCGAGCTGCCGGCCGCGGCGCCCGCCACCCCCGCCTCGATCGCGATCACCACCCAGGCGGGCGACGAGCTCACCGCCGACATCTGGTTCCGCTGCTTCGGCGTCGTCCCGCGGACCGGCTACCTGACCGGCGCGCTGGCCGGGGCGCGGAACAGGCGCGGCTACGTCCGCGTCGACAAGTTCCTGCGGGCCGGTGGCCTGGACCGCGTGTACGCCATCGGCGACATCGCCGACGCCGACCGCGACACCGTGGGCTCGGCCAACGCGCAGGCCGACCTGGTGGCGGGCAACATCCGCAGCGAGATCACCGGAGCGGGGGAGCAGGCCGCCTACCAGCAGGTGCCGCCCATGGTCATCGTGCCGCTGGGCCCCGAGGGCGGCGCCGGTCAGCTCCCCGGCCAGGGCGTCTTCGGCGCCGAGACGGCCGCCGGCATCAAGGGCAGGGAGCTGTTCGTGGACGTGTACGCCGGGATGTTCGACGCCTGACTCGCGTTGAGCAGCGTCATCACGGCGCGGAACCTGCCGACCAGGGCCTTCTCGGTGGTCTCCTGGGGGGCCGACCGGTGCGCGGCGGCCCAGTCGTCGCCGGTGGGGAACAGCGCCAGCCGCATGCCGCCCGCGTTCGCCTCCTGGACGACGTCGGCCAGCGCGCGCTGGTCGGCGTCGGCGCTCACCATCACCAGCGCCGTGATCTCGCCTCGCGCTACCGACGAATAGATGCCGCTGAGCAGCGCGGAGAGGGTTCGCGAGATCGTCCCCGGCCCGTCGTGCCGGCCGAAGATGGTCACCGGCGGCAGCACGACGAGCGGGAAGTTGCGGGACAGCTCCGCGGCGATCGCGCACGCCATCGGGGTGTCACTGGTCTCCGCCCGGTGGCCGTCCTGACCGGCCCGGCCCACGGGTAAGACCGCGACGGTGGCGGTCCCGGCAGGCGCGTCGTATCGCGAGACGAGGCGATTCACGAGGGTTACGACCTCCCAGGTGGGGTGTGTGGTGTGGCGAGCCCGGCTCGCCACACCACCTTGTTCAGCGGGTCTGGGGGGTCGCGGCGATCGTGGTCGCGCATGGATGCCGCCGCGCCCGGGTGAAGCAGGAAGGTCTTCCGCCGCTCATTTTGATGACATGGCACGAAATGTGTCAACAATATTTGGAAACATTTCGTGCCAATTAACCGCTTAAGTCGGTGTCTGCCAGGCTTAACGTGGACAAACTTCTCTGAAATGTTTCGTGTTCATCAAGTTCGCGTGTGATCAGGACTTGTACCCTCGAACGGGCGCGATCGCGACCGGCGTTGGCCGAGGGCGCTCGCTCGGCTTCGTGGCATGGCGGGGGCGGGCGGAGCCCGAGGGTAATCAAAGGGCTGATGCTCCTATGTCCTGTCAAGCGGCTGGAGCAAGATCTTTTCGTGTGCTGGGCTGGGTTTTCGGGTGGGTCAGTATCCGGTAGAGCTGGCGTGCGATGTATCGCTTGAGGCAGCGGATGATCTCTCGTTTGGAGAGGCCTTCCTTGGTGCGTCGTTTGACGTAGGCGCGGGTGTTCGGGTCGTGGCTCATACGGACGAGTGTGATGGTGTACAGGGCGCGGTTGGCTTGCCGGTCGCCGCCGCGGTTGAGGCGGTGACGAGTGGTGCGGCCGCTGGAGGCCGGGACGGGCGAGACGCCGCACAGGGACGCGAAGGCCGCTTCGCTGGTCAGCCGGTCGGGGTTGTCGCCGCAGACGGCGAGGAGCTGCGCGGCGGTCTCCACGCCGACGCCGTGAACGGCGAGCAGGTCGGGCCGGACTCGCTCGACCATGGGCTGGAGCTGGCCGTCGAGGGTGTCGATCTCGGTGG
>NZ_BLAE01000041.1:88829-102249 GCF_009687865.1 Acrocarpospora macrocephala | reverse complement strand
GGCCCGGACTTCACGACTGGTTCGCCTGGTGGTCGACGCCCAGGGCCAGGTCTTGGACATGGGCCGCGCGGTTCGCCTGGCCACGCCCGCGCAGCGGCGGGCCGTCCTGGCCCGCTACGCCACCTGCTACCGCGAGGGCTGCCCCATCCCGGCCGACATGGCCGAAATCGACCATGTCAAGGGCTGGGCCGAGGGCGGCACCACCGACCTGGACCTTCTCGCCCCCGCCTGCACCTGGCACAACCGCGACAAAGCAACCCACCCCGACCGCTACCGCACCCGCCGCAACCACGACGGCACCTGGACCCTCCTCTACCACGGCAAGAGAAACCGCTTCGCCGGACGGTTCCGACGCTGAACCGGACCGGCACGAGAGCGTCACCTACCCAGGCCGGGAACCCACGGGGTTGAGGGAGTTCTCCGATCCTGAGACAGCGCGTGAAGGGTCGATCCTGGCCGCCATGCGTAGCCACGCGATCGGCGCGCCACCATGCGTGGCTACGCGATCGGCGTTCTACGCCTGCTGAACTAGTCCGTCAGCATCACTGCACACCTGTTCCAGGAAGAGGCGCGCAAGCAGGCTGACGCCCGGGTGACGGTCGTGGGCCGCCAGGTGTTCGCCCAGGAGATCGCCTCCCCCGGTGGCGAACTGGACTGGCGACGCGGTGACTGGGACGCCTTGATATACAGCCCGATCGATATACAGCCCGATCGAGGTTCCCTCCCGGATCGTCGCCGCCTGCACGGCTACCTCGATAGATTCAGCCTCGCATTCGGCTGCTTCGACTTTGCCCTGGAAGCGACCGGTGACAGCGCCGACCCATACCGGTGGATCTTCATCGAGTGAACGACGACACGGCCCTGTTCGTTGCTCAGCACGCCGTTCCGCAGGCGCAACATGGCTGGGCCGAGGACATCCTGACGTTGCTCGATGTAGCACCGGAGCGCAGGCCGACATCAGACCGGATCCCGATGGCGGCTGGATCGTCCATCAGCACGGGCCGCTACGGCTGTGGGAGGCGGTGGAGGACACCATCCACACCTGGCAGGAAGCGGGCTCCCCGCATCAGTCAGCATTCGGCCTGACGGTCACACCCTGATGGCCAGCGCGTATAGCTCGGTGAACCGGATGGACAGAGCTGGCCGCTGCCTGTCTGATGGAAAGCCAGCGCACATCCCACGACAAATGGGTTTGGCCCCCTGTTTTGTCGAGATCCACTGATCGAGCAAGACGAAACATCCAGTCGCCTGGTAAAGCGAAGGAGCGCCCTTTTGTGAGCCCCACAAGAATCTCCCGCCTTGTCAAGGCCGGAGCATGGATGCTGGGAACAACCGCCACGCTGAGCGCCGCGTCCCAGATTCTTGGGGAACGGCAGGATATGCGCCGATTTCCACCCCCAGGAAAGCTCGTCGATGTGAATGGCCGCCGCCTTCATGTGTGGTGCGAAGGCGATCGTGGTCCGACCGTCGTGGTCGCGACCGGCATCGGTTCCAACTGCTTGGAATGGGTGAGAATCCAGCGACAGCTTGTCCCCGATCACCGGGTGGTCCTGTACGACCGTGGCGGCCTCGGCTGGTCGGAGTGGGTTCCAGGTCGCCGCTCGTCCGTGGAACTAGCCGAGGAGTTGCACGCCACCCTTGAGGCTGCCGATATCCCCGGCCCCTACGTTCTGGTCGGCCATTCGCTCGGCGGGTCGATCAACCGGATCTACGCGGCGCGCCACCCGGACAATGTCGCCGGACTGGTCCTCATCGATGCCAGCCACGAACTGTCCTTCGAGAAGATCGTGAAAGAGTTCGGCTGGAGAATGGGCGACTTCGACCGATGGCGGCGAGCGCTGACCCGCTATGTTCTCCGCCCGCGCGGGATCGAGCGGGCCCGCGTGCAGGCGCTGGGTCATCGCCATCACCATGACGATGCCGCCCTGACCGTACCCGCCGAGTGGGTCGAGGCCGCCGTGGCGCTGACCTTGAGTTCTCGGCGGCGTCGCGCCGTCGTGGCCGAACTCCTCCAGAACGGCTCATCGGCCAAGAAGGATTTGGCTGCCGAGCGGCGCAGTTTCGGCGACCTGCCGCTGACGGTCATCACCAGGAGCGTGACCTCGGTCGACACCTACTTCGGCTTCCGTGATCCGGAGTTCGCGCGCAGGTGGATGAAGATCTGGATGCCGCTCCAGGAAGATCTTGCCACGCTGTCGGACAACAGTCGGCATGTCATCGCCAGCAATGCGGCCCACTACGTGCACGTGGACGAGCCGGACCTGGTGGCCTCGGCGATCATCGACATGTGCGAGGCAGTCCGGAAATCTTGACCGGGCGAGTGCGTCTTCGGGCCGGTGCTCGCCCTGGGCAGCAGCATTCCGGTCAGCCCCTACGTCACCACCATCTCCTTTCGGACTGTCGAGGCCGTTTCCGGTACGCGCTCGCGGCGCTGGGCCTAGGTGCTCGGCGGGCTCTCCGACTACGGGGCCGCCGACGACGTGCCGCTGGACGCCTGCGCTGATGGGGAAGGCATTGCGATGCTCTTGTCTTATACGTAGACTCATACGTACAAGAGGAGGGTGGTCATGCCGAATAAGACGATCTACGTGTCCGAAGACGATCTGAAGCTCTTTCAGCGAGCTCAGGAGCTCTCCGGAGGGAATCTTTCTCAGGCGATCTCCACGGCGTTGCGGCGCTACATCGAGATGGAGGAGGGGCGCAAGGAAGGCTACGACGAGATCATCGTGCAGGTGGGGCAGGGTGTCGGGCGCAAGCAGCGGTTCTCCGGTGTGCTTCTCGGGGAGTGGGGGCGCACCACGGGGAGCCGGGTCGAGATGTTCCGCGTCTACCGGTCCCGGACAGGTAAGTATGTCCTGCATGTGGACCGCTCTCCCGACTGGACGGACAGCGCGACCTCGGGATCCGAGAACTGGATGGAGGGGCTCTTCTCCCGTGGCGCATGGAAGACGTATCTCGGCCTGGCCGACTCAAGCTGGGGTTTCGTTCAGGGGGAATCCACGCTTGAGGTAGTGGAATCCTTCGAGGACCTGCGCGGGAAGGTTCCGGACGAGTTCTACGACCTGATCGCCGACGTGGCAACGCGTCCCGCCGTGGAGGACCTTGACATCTGATTCATCCCGATGAACGACTGAACGGCAATCGGTCGTTCAGTCGGCCGCCGGATAAAGGAGAAGAATTATGCCGATAGAGCCGGGGGTGCGCGTCTCCGATGACGATCGGGACAAGACCGTTCAGCGACTTCAACAGGCGTTCGCCGCGGGCCTGATCACCCCCGAGGAGATGGACGATCGGCTCGAACTGGCTTTCACGGCCAGGTCCCACGGTGATCTGGCACCAGCGGTCGCCGACCTGCCCGGCGAGCCCGTGGACGAGGTGGTCGAGCTGAACTCCACGGGCGGGCGCGTCAAGCGCGCCGGTGACTGGCTGGTCCCGCGACGGCTGCGGATCACCTCCGAGTACGGCGGCGCGCACCTCGACCTTTCCCAGGCCGTGATCGAGCACTCAGTGATCGAGATCGAACTCCAGCTCGCGTACGGCTCCGCGACGATCATCCTCCCACCCGGCGCGACCGCGAACGCCGACGCCGTGGTGACCAGATGGGGCAGCACCACCTGCAAGGTGCCGGGACGTCCCAGCCCCGGCAATCCCCACGTCCGGGTCACCGGCGAGCTGGGCTACGGCCACGTGAAGATCCGCTACGCGCGCAAACGCTTCAGCTAACCCTCGCCCGATAACCACAAACCGGACGATCAACCGACCGTCCGCCATGCCGTCATGCCCACAGGAGAAGCTCATGCCCCCCGCCATCATGGCCGAAGGCCTGGTCAAGAAGTACGGCGACGTGATCGCCCTCGACGGGATGAACCTTTCGGTCCCCGAAGGGACGGTGTTCGGCCTGCTCGGCCCCAACGGCGCCGGAAAAACCACGACCGTACGAATCCTGACCACCCTTCTCAAACCCGACGCCGGCCATGCCACCGTCGCCGGCTTCGACGTCGTCGCCGACGCGCACCGCCTGCGCTCCCACATCGGCGCCTCCGGCCAGTACGCCGCCGTCGACGACCACCTCACCGGCGCCGAGAACCTGGAAATGGTCGGACGCCTCTACCACCTCGGCACAAAACCCAGCAAACAACGCGCACGTGAGCTACTCGAACGCTTCGATCTGACCGAGGCCGCCGACCGCCCGGTGCAGGGCTATTCCGGCGGCATGCGCCGCCGCCTCGACCTCGCCGCGGCCCTGGTCGCCAACCCGCCGGTGCTGTTCCTCGACGAGCCCACCACCGGCCTGGACCCAAGGGCGCGCGCCGGCCTGTGGGACACCATCTCCGAACTCGTCGCCACCGGCACCACGGTGCTGCTCACCACCCAGTACATGGAGGAGGCCGACCGCCTCGCCGACCGGATCGCGGTGGTCGACCACGGCCACGTGATCGCGCTCGGCACCGCCGACGAGCTCAAGGACCAGATCGGCGGCGACCGGATCGAGCTGACCGTGACGAACCCGGCAGACCTGGAGACGGTACGGCGGACGCTGGCGCCCCTCGCCGTAGGAGACATGCGGACCGATGCCCTCCACGTGACGATCCCGGTGACCAGCGGCGCGGCGTCGCTCACCAGCGCGCTGGGCACGCTGGCCGCCGAACGTGTCACGGTACGCGACGCCAGCCTGCGGCGACCGACCCTGGACGAGGTGTTCCTGACCCTCACCGGCCACCAGACAACCGACAGCCCGAAGGAGCACGACCGATGAACACCCTCCAGATGGCGATCGCCGACAGCGTGACGATCACCAAGCGCAACGCATTGAAGATCAAGCGTGCCCCCGACCTGCTCGGCGGCGCGGTCATCCTCCCGATCGTGTTCGTGCTGCTGTTCGCCTACATCTTCGGCAGCATGATCGAGGTGCCCGGCGTCTCCTACCGCGAGTACATGGTCCCCGGGGTCTTCGTCGTGGCGATCGTCTCCAGCGCGCAGATCACCGGCTACACCCTGACCCTGGACCTGCGGAAAGGCATCTTCGACCGGTTCCGCACCCTGCCGATGGCACCCTCGGCGGTGCTGACCGGCCAGACTCTCAGCGACCTGCTCATGAACCTCACCAGCATCGTCGTGATGGCCGTGGTGGGTCTGATCGTCGGCTGGCGGATCCACACCACACCACACGAGGCCGTCATGGGCTTCCTGCTGCTGTTGCTCTTCGCCTATGCGTTCTCCTGGGTGACCGCGACGGTCGCGCTGGCCCTGCGCACGCCCGAGGTGTTCAACAACATCGCCACCCTCGTGTCGATGCCACTGATGTTCCTGTCCAACGTGTTCGTCGACAGCGCCCGGCTGCCCGGCCCGCTGAAGGCCGTCGCCGAGTGGAATCCCGTCTCCACGATCGTCCAGGCGGCGCGCGACCTGTTCGGCAATGCCATTCCCGCCACGGCCGTCTCGGGCGCCTGGCCGCTCCAGCACGCGGTGCTGGTGTCGCTGCTCTGGTCGGTGCTGATCCTGATCGTGTTCGTCCCCCTGGCCACCCGGCTGTACCAGAAGACGGTCAGTCGCTGACCGCCGTCAAGAACGCGTACGGATTTTCGCCCAACCCGTAGAAGTCTCATATGGATTGTTCCAGCCATTCCGACGCCGCCCGAAAGTGGAACTCCCGACGGAGGAGGAACAAGGCGGTGCTCGCGTTCAATGAACCCCCGGATACCAGCGGCAAGTTGGGGCGTGGGATGGAGCAGTTCCACCATCCGCGGCCGGTGCGTGTCGGGGGCCGGGGCAGCTCGCGCCCGACGGAGCAACGGGATCGCCTGCTGAGCGGCCTCGCGGGTTCGGTGCTGGAGATCGGCGCCGGCGACGGGGTCAAGCTCACCTGCTATCCCCGCGAGGTCGAGGAGATCACGCTCGTCGAGCCGGACCCGTTCCTGCGTGCCGCGGCCCGGCTCGCCGCGGCCAGCGTCGCGACCGGCGTACAGATCCTTAACGGCGACCTGACCCGGTTGCCGGTGCCTGACGGGTCGTGCGACGCCGTGGTCTGCTCACTGATCCTGTGTTGCGCGCCTCGCCTGGAGACGACATTGGCCGAGGTGAGGCGCGTGCTCCGGCCCGATGGTGAGCTGCGGTTCTACGAGCACCAGCCGTCGCCGAAGCCGATCGCCGTGCTGGCCGAGCGCGTGGCGTCCCCGCTCTGGTCGCGCGTCTGCGGCGGCTGCCACCTCGCCCGCGACACCGTGGCCGCCATCGAGCGCACCGGATTCACCATCGAGCGCCTCGACCGCTTCCCCCTCCACCGCATGTCCCACGCCCTCGGAACCGCCAGGCCCGCATAGTCAGACCCGGAAGCGCATCCGGCACACCACCACGTCGGTACGGCGCCGCAGCGCGCGAGCCAGCACCGCCCCCCGCTGGTTCTGCAACAGTCGCTGCCAGGCATGTTCCGGCTCGACCTCCGGGATCAGCACGAATACGTGAGCCTCGGGAACCCGGCTGATGTAGTCGACGAGGGGTTCGTCCAGGCGCCGGTGGGCGTCGAAGAGCTGGACCAGTTCGACGTCGGGCTGCCAGCGCTCCCAGGCTTCGACGAACCGGCGGGCGTCCTGCTCATCCTCGGGGTGGGTGACGTTGACCGCCACCACCCGGTCGCCGAGGGACAGCGCGGCGGCCAGGGCCTCGCACGTCAGCCGGTTGACCCCCTGCACGGGAACCACCACCAGGGACCGCCGGGACCGGGGTGGAACCGGCGTCCTGCCCAATTCCAGACGCCGCCCGATACGCGCGTAGGACCGGTTGACCCGCTCCATCACCAGCACCATCAGCGGCAACGTGACCACGATCAGCCAGCCGCCCTCGGTGAACTTGGAGATGGTGACGACGATCGCGGCCAGAAAGGTCAGCAAAGCGCCGAAGCCGTTGAGCGCGGCGCGCCACCGCCAGCCCGCCGGGCGGGCCGTCACCCAGTGCTTGACCATTCCGCCTTGGGACAGCGTGAAGCCGACGAAGACGCCGATCGCGAACAGCGGTACCAGCAGGTTCATGTCGCCCCGCGCGAGGACCAGCAGCGCGGCCGAGGTGACGGTGAGGAAGGCGATGCCGTACCGGTGCACGTGCCGGTCGGCGCGCAGAGCGAAGAAGTGCGGCAGGTTGTTGTCGGCGGCCAGCAGCTGGGCCAGCACCGGCAATCCGCCGAAGGAGGTGTTGGCCGCCAGCGCGAGCAAGATCACGGTGGAGAACTGGACCAGGTAGAACAGCGGTCCGTCACCGAGGGAGGCCTGGGTCACCTGCGCCAGGACCGTGACGCCGTCCACCGGCGCGATCGCGAACTTCTCGATCAGCGCGGCGATCCCGACCAGCATGACCGCCAGCAGCGCCCCGAGCGCAACCTCGGCCCGCTGGGCCCGCTTCACCCGCGGCTTCCGGAAGGAGGGTACGGCGTTGGCGATGGCCTCAACTCCGGTGAGCGAGGCGCAGCCGTTGGCGAATGCCTTGAGCAGCAGCAGAACCCCGACAGTCTGCAACCCCGTCACCTGCGCGTGGGTCACCACAGCGGGCCCGGTGCGAACCAGACCCGCGACGATCACCAGCAGGATCGCGCCGACATAGACCGCCGTCGGCACGATGAAAGCGCGGGCACTGCCCGCGATCCCGCGCAAATTGACCCCCGTAACCAGGGCCAGAACCGCCAGACAGATCCACACCGTGTACGGCAACAACCCCGGAAACGCCGAAGTAAGCGCCGCCACCCCAGCGGCCACCGACACCGCCACATTGAGCACATAATCGACGATCAAGCTGGCCCCGGCCACCAGCCCGGCCCGCCGGCCAAGATGGGTCTTGGCCACGCCATAAGCGCCACCCCCCTCGGGGAAGGCGGCGATGACCTGCCGGTAGGAGAAGGTCAGCACCGCCAGCAGCGCGGCGATGGTGAGCGTGACCGGAATGGCGAACCCCAGACCGGCCCCGCCCGCCACGGCCAGCACCAGCACGATCGCCTCGGGCCCGTAAGCCACCGAGGCCATCGCGTCCAGCGACAGCGCGGCCAGGCCGCCGAGCACGCTCAGCCGGTGCCTGTCCCGGGTATCCGGGGGCTCCTTGGCCGCAGGGGTGGTAAGCACCGCGGACATCAAGTCCTCCTATGAGGGTAGATGTCGTGATCTCGCCGGGCGGGTTGCTGACCGGCTCGTACACTTTGGGGGTAGATGTTCCTATCGTCACCCCAGGTCAGCCCTGTCACCGCGCTCCCTACGACACCCATACGGTGAGACCCGGAATCCCTACGCCTTCTTGACGGCGTGCGCTCGCGTCTAAAGCGGCAGCGTAACGATCATGGTGAGACTGCCCCCGGTGTCTCCTCGGGGAGCAGGTGCCGCCTTACGCCTTCTTGACGGCATGCGCTCGCGACGAGAGCGGCAGCGTGAGGATCATGGTGAGACCGCCTCCCGGCGTCTCCTCGGGAGCAGGTGCCGCCCTACGCCCCCTTGACAGCATGCGCTCGCGACGAGAGCGGCAGCGTGAGGATCATGGTGAGACCGCCTCCCGGCGTCTCCTCGGGAGCAGGTGCCGCCCTACGCCCTCTTGACAGCATGCGCTCGCGACGAGAGCGGCAGCGTGAGGATCATGGTGAGGCCGCCTCCCGGGGTCTCCTCGGGGAGCAGGGTGCCGCCCATGGCCTCCGCGAGCCCCCGGGAGAGGGCGAGGCCGAGGCCGACACCCGTGTGGTTGTCGCGGTCGCCGAGCCGCTGGAACGGCATGAAGACCCGCTCGTGCGCCTCGGGCGGGATGCCGGGGCCCCGGTCGATGATCCGGATCTCCGCCTGGTCGACGTGCCAGCTCGCGGTGATCAGGACTTTCAGGTCCGGAGGGCTGTAGCGGACGGCGTTGGACATCAGGTTGGCCAGGATGCGTTCGAGCAGGGCCGGGTCGGCGACGATGTCGGGGAACTCGGCGGAGATCTCGCCCTCGACGCGGTCCCGGAGCGGCCCTAGATCGTCGATCGCCCGGGGCAGGACGTCGGCCAGGGAGACAGGTTGCGGAGCCGGGCCGAGCACGCCCGACTGGAGGCGGCTCATGTCGAGCAGGTTCTCGACCAGGCGGCCCAGCTTGATCAGGGACTCGGCGGCGGTGGCGAGCAGTTCTTCCCTATCGTCGGCCGACCACGCGATACCCGTGTTGCGCAAGCTCTCGACGGCCGCCCTGGCCGAGGCGAGTGGCGTGCGCAGGTCGTGGCTGACCGCGGCCAGCAGCGCCGTACGCATCCGGTCGGCCTCGGCCAGTGGTTTGGCCTGCTCGGCCTCGTCCCGCAGCCGCTCCTGGCGCAGAGCAACGGCGACCTCGGCCGCGAAGGCCTCCAGCACCCGGCGGTCGGAGGCGTCCAGGAGCTTCCCCCGCGCGACCAGGACGAGGGTTTCGTCGATGACCACGTCGGTGTCGGCGACGGCGGGGCAGGTGCACGGCTCTCCCCCGGCCGTGGCGAGGATGCGCCACGCCTGCGGGTCGGACCGGTCGTCCGGCATCTGCCCCGCCTCGGGCCGCCGCTCCAGGACGGTGACCGAGCGGAAGCCGAAGCTCTCCCGCATCCGCGCCAGCAGGGAGGGCACCGCCGCCTCCCCGCGCAGCACGTGACCGGCCAGCGTGGACAGCAGCTCGGCCTCCGCCCCGGCCCGCGCGGCCTGCCTGGTACGGCGCGCCGCCAGATCCACGATCATGCTCACCATCACCGCGACCAGCACGAACACGACCAGGGCGAGAATGTTCTCGGGATCGGAGATCGTCCATTCGTGGATGGGCGGGGCGAAGTAGTAGTTCAGCAGCAGCGACCCGCCGACGGCGGCGGCGATGGCCGACCACATGCCGCCGATCAGGGCGACGCCGATGACCATCAGCAGGAACAGCAGCGTCTCGCTGGGCAGCGCCAGCGCGTCGCGGGACGGGATGAGCGCGGCGGCCAGCGCGGGCATTCCGGCGACGGCCATGACCCAGCCCGCCCGCCTGCGCGTGCGGGTCAGCGCCGCCCGGGACCGCGAGGGCCGCCGCCGTCCCCGCTTGGCCTCGTCATGGGTGATCATGTGGACGTCGATGGTCCCGGACATCGCGGTGGTCTCCACGCCGACGCCGCGGGACAGGATCTGGGCGAACTTCCCCCGCCGGGAGGCGCCCAGGACCAGCTGGGTGGCGTTGACGCCGCGGGCGAAGTCGAGCAGCGCCCGCGGGATGTCCTCGCCGATCACCTGGTGGTAGGTGCCGCCCATGCTCTCCACCAGCGTGCGCTGCCTGGCCAGGCTGGCCGGGTCGCCGCCGGCCAGCCCGTCGGCCCTGGTGACGTGGACGGCGAGCAGGTCGGCGCCCTTGGTCCTGGCGGCGATCCTGACCGCGCGCCGTACCAGGGTGTCGCCTTCGGGGCCGCCGGTCAGGGCGACCACGACGCGTTCGCGCGCCTCCCAGGTGGTGGCGATGCCGTGCTCGGCGCGGTAGCGGTCGAGCTGGTCGTCGACCTTTCCGGCGACCCAGAGCAGGGCGAGCTCGCGCAGGGCGGTCAGGTTTCCGACCCGGAAGTAGTTCGACAAGGCGGCGTCCACCTTCTCCGGCGCGTACACGTTGCCGTGGGCCAGCCTGCGGCGGAGCGCCTCGGGCGCCATGTCGACCAGCTCGACCTGGTCGGCCCGCCGCACCACCTCGTCCGGTACGGTCTCCCGTTGCGGGATGCCGGTGATCTGCTGGACCACGTCGTTGACCGACTCCAGGTGCTGGACGTTCACCGTGGAGACGACGTCGATCCCGGCGGCGAGGATCTCCTCGACGTCCTGCCAGCGCTTGGCGTTGCGCGAGCCGGGCACGTTGCTGTGGGCCAGCTCGTCGATGAGCGCCACCCGGGGGCGGCGGGCGATGACGGCGTCGACGTCGAGTTCGGTGAAGGTGGTCCCCCGGTGCACCATCGTCCTGCGGGGGACCACTTCCATGCCGTCCAGCAGTTCGGCGGTGCGGGGGCGGCCGTGCGTCTCGACGAGACCCACGACCACGTCCCTGCCACGCTCCAGGCCACGCAGGCCCTCGTTGAGCATCGCGAAGGTCTTGCCGACCCCCGGCGCCGCCCCCAGGTAGACCCTCAGCCGCCCGCGTGGCACGGTTGCTACCCCCGGTCCAGCGCCAGGTTGAGCTGGAGCACGTTCACGGCGGGTTCGCCCATGAAGCCGACCGCTCGGCCGGTGGTGTTCTCCTTGATGAGCGCCCGCACCCTGGCCACGTCGATTCCCCGCTCCTTGGCGACGCGGGCCGCCTGGAGCTCGGCGTACGCGGCCGAGATGTGCGGGTCCAGCCCGGAGGCGCTGGCGGTGACCGCGTCGGCGGGCACCTGGACCTCGGTGACCTCACCCCGGACCGGCACGGTACGGCCCGCCGAGTAGTCCTCCCCCGGCTTCCCGCACTCCACCGCGACGCCCTCGTACACGGCGACGAAGGGAGTGGCGGGGCACGCCTGGTTGACGCTGACCACCCGGGCGGGAGCGCCGACGGCGGGGAAGACCTTCAGCACGGCGCCGACTCCGTCCCCTGTGCAGAACGGGCGGGCCCCGGAGACGCCCTCCAGCTCGCCGACGGCCTTGGATCGCGCGCACACGGTGGTCAGCAGGCTCTGGCTGCCCTCGTCGGTGGCGCCCGGAACCGCGAGGGTGTCCACGACATCCTCGGGTCCGAGGTTGCTGGCCGCGGTGGACAGCAGGTCATACCCGTCGCCCGCCGCGGACGGCCGGCTCTGGAAGTACCGCTTGACCGGGTTTCCGTCGGCGTCGGTGAAGTTCTGGCCGATGAGCGCGCTGCCCACGGTCTTCCCGTCCTTGGTCACCAGCGAGCCGTTGGCGTTGGCGTTGAACACGGCCTGGGCCACGCCGGTGGCGGCCAGCGGATAGATGACGCCGGTCACCACGGTGAGCACGAGCAGCGCCCGTACGGCGGCGAGATGCTGGCGGAGCCAGCCGGGCAGACGTTCCATTACGACATCCCTGGAAGGAACTGGATGAGAAGGTCGATCAGCTTGATGCCGAGGAAGGGCACGACGATGCCGCCCAGACCGTAGATGTAGAGGTTGCGGCTGAGCAGCTTGGACGCGCCGCCCGGCGTGTACCGCACGCCGCGCAGGGCCAGCGGGATGAGCGCCACGATGACGATCGCGTTGAACACGACCGCGGACAGGATGGCCGACTGCGGGCTGGCCAGGCGCATGACGTTGAGCGTGTCCAGGCCCGGATAGACCGCGGCGAACATGGCCGGGATGATCGCGAAATACTTGGCGATGTCGTTGGCGATGGAGAACGTGGTCAGCGCGCCACGGGTGATGAGCAGCTGCTTGCCGATCTCGACGATCTCGATGAGCTTGGTGGGGTTGGAGTCGAGGTCGACCATGTTCCCCGCCTCCTTCGCCGCCGACGTGCCGGTGTTCATGGCCACGCCCACGTCGGCCTGCGCGAGCGCGGGGGCGTCGTTGGTGCCGTCGCCGGTCATCGCGACCAGCCGCCCGCCCTCCTGCTCGGTCCGGATCAGGGCGAGCTTGTCCTCCGGCGTGGCCTCGGCCAGGAAGTCGTCCACCCCGGCCTCGTCGGCGATGGCCTTGGCGGTCAGCGGGTTGTCCCCAGTGATCATCACCGTTCTGATGCCCATGCGGCGCATCTCGTCGAATCGTTCGCGCATGCCCTGCTTGACGACGTCCTTCAAATGGATGACGCCCAGCACGCGGGCCTTGCCGCCGGTGACCTCGCCGACCACCAGCGGGGTGCCGCCGGAGGCCGAGATGCCGTCCACCAGGTGGCCGACGCCCTCCGTGGCCTGGCCGCCGTTCTCGCGTACCCACTTCATGACCGCCGTCGCGGCGCCCTTGCGTACCTGGCGGCCGTCCATGTCGACGCCGGACATCCGGGTCTGGGCGGTGAACTGGACCCACGCGGCGTGGGCGAGCTCGCCGGGCTGGCGCTCGCGCAGGCCGTAGGCCTGTTTCGCGTACACGACGATGGAGCGGCCCTCGGGGGTCTCGTCGGCGAGGCTGGCCAGCTGGGCGGCCTCGGCCAGCTCGTCAGCGGATACCCCTTCGGCCGGGACGAACTCCGCGGCCTGCCGGTTGCCGAGCGTGATCGTGCCGGTCTTGTCCAGTAGCAGCGTGCCGACGTCGCCTGCCGCCTCGACCGCCCGCCCGCTCATGGCCAGCACGTTACGCTGCACCAGCCGGTCCATCCCGGCGATGCCGATGGCCGACAGCAGCGCGCCGATCGTGGTCGGGATCAGGCAGACGATGAGCGAGACGAGCACGATGCCGGTCACGCCGTCGCCGGTGAGCGCGATGGAGTCGGGGATCCCGGCGTTGACGTCCTTGGCGAAGATCGCCATCGGCTGCATGGTCGCCGTCGCCACCAGGAAGATGATCGTCAGCGCGGCCAGCAGGATGTTGAGG
>NZ_BLAE01000041.1:0-88461 GCF_009687865.1 Acrocarpospora macrocephala | reverse complement strand
CCCTCGACCAGGGCGATCATCCGGTCGATGAAGCTCTCCCCCGGCTTCTGGGTGATCTGGACGACGATCTGGTCGGACAGCACCCTGGTGCCGCCGGTCACGGCCGAACGGTCGCCGCCGGACTCGCGGATCACGGGGGCGGACTCGCCGGTGATGGCCGACTCGTCGACGCTGGCGATGCCCTCGACCACGTCGCCGTCACCGGGGATGATCTCCCCGGCCTCGACCACCACGAAGTCGCCCTGCCTGAGCTCGGGAGCGCCGACGACGTCCCAGTCCAGCGATGTGCGGCTGTTGAGGCGGCGGGCGGTGGTGTCGCGCTTGGCGGCGCGCAGCGTGGCGGCCTGCGCCTTGCCCCGGCCTTCGGCCACCGCCTCCGCCAGATTGGCGAACACCACCGTCAGCCACAGCCACACCACGATGGCCCAGGCGAAGAACGACGGATCGGCGGCGGCGAGCACGGTGGTGAACAGCGCGCCGATCTCGACGATGAACATGACGGGATTGCGCCAGAGCGTGGCGGGGTTGAGCTTTTTGATCGCGTCGGGCAGCGATTTGATCATCTGCCGCGGGTCGAGGAGGCCGGCGCCGACCTTCTGGGGAGCCCGGCCCGGCGCTTGGAGCACTGGGGTTGACATGTCAGAACAGTCCTTCCGCGATCGGGCCGAGCGCGAGGGCGGGCAGGAACGTCAGGGCGACCAGGATGACCGTCACCCCGGCGACCATGCCGATGAACTGCGGCCGGTGGGTGGGCAGCGTGCCGACCGAGGCCGGGACCGGCGACTGCCTGGCCAGGGAACCGGCCAGCGCCAGCACCAGGACGATCGGCAGGAAGCGGCCCAGCGCCATGCACAGGCCGAGCGTGGTGTTGTGGAAGTCGGTGTTCACGCTGACACCGGCGAACGCCGAGCCGTTGTTGTTGGAGGCGCTGGTGTAGGCGTAGAGGATCTCGGAGAATCCGTGCGGCCCGCTGTTCAGCATGGCCGAGCGGCCGGTCTCGGTGGCCATCGCGACCGCGGTGCCGGCCAGCACCAGGATCGGGGTGACCAGGAAGTACAGGGAGGCCAGCTTCATCTCCCTGGCGCCGATCTTCTTGCCCAGGTACTCGGGGGTGCGGCCGACCATCAGGCCGGCCACGAAGACGGTGATCACGGCCAGGATGAGCATGCCGTACAGGCCCGCGCCGGTGCCGCCGGGGGCGACCTCGCCGAGCAGCATGTTGAAGATCAGCATGCCGCCGCCGAGCGCGGTGTAGGAGTCGTGGAAGGAGTTCACCGAGCCGGTGGAGGTGAGCGTGGTGGAGGAGGCGAACATGGCCGAGTTGGAGACGCCGAAGCGGGCCTCGCGGCCTTCCATCGCCTGGCCGATGGCCTGCGGCACGGTCCCGGCCGAGGACAGCTCGGCCCAGTTGGTCAGCACGACGCTGAGGGTGAAGATGGTCGCCATCACCGCGACGATCGCGTAGCCCTGCCGGTTGTCGCCGACCATCCGGCCGAACGTGCGCGGCAGGCAGAACGAGATCACCAGCAGCAGCAGGATCGTCAGCCAGTTGGTCCAGGCGGCCGGGTTCTCGAACGGGTGCGCCGAGTTGACGTTGAAGATGCCGCCGCCGTTGGTGCCCAGATCCTTGACGGCCTCCTGGGAGGCGACCGCGCCCGGGGTGAAGGTCTGCTCGCCGCCGGTCAGGGTGGTCCACACGTGGTGGTCGCCGAGGGTCTGGATCGCGCCGCCGGCGACCAGGAGCAGCGCGGCCACGAAGGCGATCGGCAGCAGGATCCGGAGGGTGCCGCGGACCAGGTCCACCCAGAAGTTGCCGAGCTGGTCGGTCTTCTTCCTGGCGAAGCCGCGGACCAGGGCGATCGCCACCGACATGCCGACCGCGGCCGAGACGAAGTTCTGCACGGCCAGGCCCGCGGTCTGCACCAGGTGGCCCATCGTGGCCTCGCCCGAGTAGGCCTGCCAGTTGGTGTTGGTGACGAAACTGACCGCGGTGTTCCAGGCGAGCGCCGGGGAGACTGCGTCCATGCCCAGACTGAGGAGAAGGTGGTTCTGCAGGCGCTGCAGGCCGTACAGGAAGAGGATCGAGACGAGTGAGAAGGCCAGCACGCCGCGGGCGTAGACGCCCCAGGTCTGCTCGGCGTCGGCGCGGACGCCGAGCAGGCGGTAGATCCCGCGCTCGACGCGGGAGTGCCGGGTGCCGCTGTAGACGCGGTACATGTAGTCGCCCAGCGGCTTGTACAGCACCGCCAGGGCGAGCAGGAGGGAACCGATGAACAGGATCCCGGCCATGGTGGAGGACATCAGAAACGCTCCGGGAAGAGCAGGGCCACGATCACGAAGATCACCAGGCCGGCGGCCAGGACCAGACCGACGGCGTTGACGGCACTCACAGCCGTTCCACCGCCTTGACGGCGAGCCCGAGGATCACGAACACCGCGACCGTCAGGACGACGAAGATGACGTCAGCCATCCCTACTCCTCAAGTTCCGGACAACATGCTTCGGGCCACCCAGACGGGCGGCCCGATCAGTAGCAAATCGCGATATCCGGGCTGTTTGTCCGCCTTGACGGCTTACCTACGGTTTGGGAGGGAATATTGACGCGATCCATACGGGCGCCCGCGCCTGATAGGTTGTGCTCAGGTGCGCCGGGAAGCCTGGTCGGCAGGTTCTGTTGTCGATCATGAAGGCTGGCGGGCATGCGAGCGCGCGATCTGGTCACCGATTTCCCGAGGGTCACCCCTGACACCCCCGTCGTCGAGGCGGCGCGGCTCCTCGCCACGCACGACCTGCCCGGCCTGATCGTCGTCGACGAGGACGGGCTGCCGGTCAGCATCCTGCCCGGCACCCAAGTGCTGCGCATGGCGGTGCCCGGCTACTGCCAGGACGACCCGGCGCTGGCCGGCGTCATCGACGAGGAGCACGCCGACGCGTTCCTGCGCACGCTGGCCGATCAGCCCGTCCGGGACGCGCTGCCGGCGCGGCCGCGGGAACTGCCCGTCACCGACCCGGACGCCACCGTGCTGGAGATCGCGGCGCTGATGGCGCGCACCCACAGCCCGCTGGTCGCCGTCGTCGGCGACGGGCGCCTGCTGGGCGCCGTCACGCTGAAGACGCTCCTGAACCGGGCGCTCCCGCAGTGACCGTGCTCGCCTGGCTGTCCCTGGCGGTCTTTCTCGCCGCGTACGCGCTGATCGCGACCGAGCGTATCCACCGGGTGGCCGCCGCGCTCGGCGGAGCGGGGATCATGCTGTTGATCCACGCCACCGACGCGGGGGCGGCGTTCTTCGCGGAAGCGACCGGGATCGACTGGAACGTCATCTTCCTGCTGCTCGGGATGATGATCATTGTCGGGGTGCTGAAGCAGACCGGGGTCTTCGAGTATCTGGCCGTCTGGGCCGCCAAGCGGGCGCGCGGGCGGCCGTACCGGCTGATGGTGCTGCTGGTCGTCATCACCGCCGTCGCCTCGGCGCTGCTGGACAACGTCACCACCGTGCTGCTGATCGCGCCGGTCACGTTCCTGGTGTGCGAGCGGCTGGCGTTGCCGGTCGTGCCGTACCTGATCGCGGAGGCGATGTCCGCCAACATCGGCGGCGCCGCCACCCTGGTCGGCGACCCGCCCAACATCATCATCGCCAGCCGGGGCGGGCTGTCGTTCAACGACTTCCTGATCCACATGGCACCGATGATCGTCATTCTGATGATCGTGTTCCTCGGGCTGTGCCGGATCATGTTCCGCAAGTCCTTCACCTACGATCCCGTACGGGCTGCCGAGATCATGCGCCTGGACGAGCGCGAGGCCATCGCCGACCCGCGGCTGCTGCGGCAGAGCCTGGCCGTGCTCGGCCTGGTGACGGCCGCGTTCGTGCTCCACCCGGTGCTGCACTACGAGCCGTCGGTGGTCGCCATCCTGGGCGCCGGGATCCTGGTGGCGGCCACGCCGGTCACCACCGAGCAGGCCCTCGCCGAGGTCGAATGGCCGACGCTGGTGTTCTTCGCCGGCCTGTTCGTGATGGTCGGCGCGCTGGTCGAGACCGGCGTCATCGGCCACGTCTCGCAACTGGCCGTCAACGCCACCGAAGGACGGCTCGGCCTGACCACGATGGTCCTGCTGTGGGCGTCGGCCGGGCTGTCGGCGATCGTGGACAACATCCCCTACGTGGCCTCCATGAGCCCCATCGTCGCCGACCTGGTCCAGGCCAACGGCGGCAACGAGCACGCCCAGGTCCTGTGGTGGGCCCTCGCCTTCGGCGCCGACCTGGGCGGCAACGCCACCGCCGTCGGCGCCGCCGCCAACGTCGTCATCCTCGGCATCGCCGCCCGCAACCGCCACCCGATCAGCTTCTGGGAATTCACCAAGTACGGCCTAATCGTCACCTTCATCACCGTGCTACTGGTAACGCCCTACCTGTGGCTGCGCTACCTGGCCTGACGTCAGCGGCGTCGGGCAGGTCCCGGCGGGGACGCTGGCCAGCAAGGTGGTCCTCGACTTCGTCCCCGCGCATGGCGTCAGGTGCGCGGCTTCTTCCCCTGCTGCCAGCGTTCGATCACCGCGGGCATCTCGGCGAGCAGGTAGGTGTAGAAGTCGCGCATCTCGACCAAGCGGCGCCCGGCCGGGGTGTCCTGGCCCACGACCTCGAGTGCCTCCTCGGCCACCTCGTCCAGCCACATCATGGGCGAGGTCGAGGCGGTCGCCGATCGGGTCGCCATCATCCGCGAAGGCCGCCTCGTCGCGCTGGACACCGTGGCCGGGCTGCGGTCGCAGGCCGTCCGTGACATCGAGATCACCTTCGCCGAACCGGCTTCTACCCCCAGATCGCAGGCATGGCAATGGCCGAGGCGGTGGCGAACTTCCCCGAGGCGTTGCGGGAAGCCTCCCAAGGCCTGAAGTACCTGTCTCCCTTCCACTACTACATCGGCGGCGAACCGCTCAAGAACGGCATGCAGTGGGCCGACGCGAGCATCCTGATCGCCATCTCGGCGGTCCTGGTCGCAGTCGGGCTCGCCCGCTTCAATCGCCGCGACATCACCTCCTGACCCCGTGGCTGCGGGACCGACCCATTCACCCCGTCAGCGATTGTGGTCCGCCCGCCGCCACCAGGCCGCGGTCGCGAGCACCCCGCCGATCCCGACCGCGAGGACCAGCAGGTAGCCGACCAGGCCGGGCGGGTCCTGGTCGGGACCGGCGATTCCGGCGTACAGGCCGGGGACGGACAAGGGGAAGTAGGCTCCGAAGCCGAGGGCGGCGATGACCTGAGCGCAGAACAGCATGACGAACATGACCCCGACGGCAGCAAGGTAGCCGCGGCCGACGCTGGCGGCCAGCGACAGCGGTGTGGTGAGCAGGAGAGTCAGCGCGGCGGTGACCAGAATGCGGCCGATTCCCGCCATCGCGGTCTGGGACGACCAGCCCGACAGGCCGAGCATCGCGCCGATGAGCAGGCCCAGCACGGCCACCTGTACGGCCAGCAGCATGGCCCAGCCGGCGGCGAGGCCGAATTTGGCACCCACGATCACCGTGCGAGAAGTGGGCAGGGCGAGCAGATCCTTGGCTGTATGGTCGCTGAACTCGCGGCCGAACAGCCAGATGCCGGTGATCCCGTAGATCAGCAGGCCGCCGACGCTGACGGCCTGGGCCAGCAGGGCAAGGTAGCCGGGCCAGTCGGCGCTGGCACCACTGAGCTGGGCCTTGCCGCCGATCAGCCCGAGGGCCCGGGCCCGGGCGAGGTCTTGCAGGATGAATATGAACAGCCCGCACACGGTCGCGGTGACGGCGAAGGCCAGGGCGGTAAGCCAGGGCAGGCGGCTGCGCCGCACCTTGAGCAGTTCGGCCCACAGGGCTTCACGCATCGTCGGCTCCGACCATGCGCAGGAAATAGGTCTCCAGGTCCTCTTCCTCCACAACCAGCTTGATGGGCGGATTCCCCGACTGGACGAGCAGAGTGGCCACCTCCTCGGGCCGGGCGGTGGCGCGTTCGCCGGTGAGCCGCAGATCCGGGGTTGGCTGGTAGCCGTGGGCTTGGAGTACCGCGTGGGCTTTGGTGTCGTCGCGGGTGGCCACGCTCAGGCGGCGCCGCAGGCGCTCGTCCAGGTTGCCGGCGTCGAGTTCCTGGATCAGGCGGCCCTGGTGGATGATGCCGACGCGGGTGGCCAGGCGGGCGACCTCGGCAAGCAGGTGGCTGGACAGGAATACCGTGGTGCCGTGCTCGCTGGCCAGTTCGGCCAGCAGGGTGCGGATTTCCACGACACCCGCCGGGTCCAGACCGTTGACGGGCTCGTCCAGGATGAGCAGGTCAGGCCGGTGAAGGAGCGCTTTGGCCAGGGCGAGGCGTTGCAGGTTGCCCATGGACAGGGAGCGGGCGCGCCGGTCGGCGTACTCGGTGAGCGCGAGACGGTCGATGACCTCGTCGGTGGAGCCGGGCAGTCGGCGTAGCCGAGCGACGACCTGCAGGTTCTCCCGCACGGTCAGTTCCGGGTAGGCGGCAGGGCCCTCCACCAGGTAGCCGGTCCTGGCCCACGCCGAGCGCTCACCGGCGGAGACCGCAGCGCCCAGGACGTTCACCGTTCCGCCGGTAGGAGCGATCATGCCAAGCAGCATGCGGATCAGCGTCGTCTTGCCCGCGCCGTTGAGGCCCAGCAGGGCGTAGATCTGCCCCGGGTCGACCCGTAGCGAGACCTCGTCGACCGCGAGGACCTGGCGGTAGCGCTTGGTCAGTCCGGCAGCCTCGATCGTGGACACGGGCTCACTCTCTCCCAGATCCGCGACCATCGGTAGGTTCGGTCACTGAGATTCGGTAACCGGTCGAGCCCTTCGAGTGGCGCGTGACCCGCCGATGACCCGGCAGCCCAGGTAGAGGGCGAAGGAGATGGTCGTGACGTACGGGCTGATCGGGATGCTGCTGCCCAGGGCGAGCAGGATGCCGCCCACCACCGAGGTGACGGCGAACAGGACGCTGAGCAGGGTGACCCGGACCGGGGAGGCGGTGAGCCGCATGGCCGCGGCGGCGGGGGTGACCAGCAGGGCCAGGACCAGTAGGGCGCCGACGACCTGGATGGAGACGGCTACCGAGAGGCCGAGGAGCACCATGAAGATGGGTGACAGAATGCGGACGGGAACGCCTCTGGCGGCGGCGACCTCGGGATCGAGGCTGGCGAAGACCAGGGGGCGCCACACCACGGCTAGGCCGAGGAGGACCACGGCGGAGGTGCCGACCAGCCAGCTCATCTGGACGGTGTCCACGGCCACGATCTGGCCGGTGAGCAGGCCGAACTTGTTCGCGGCACGGCCTTTGTAGAGGGCCAGGAACAGTACGCCGAGGCCGAGGCCGAAGGGCATGAGCACTCCGATGACCGAATTGCGATCCCTTGCTCGTACGCCTAACGCGCCGATGATCAACGCTGCCACGATCGATCCGGCGAGGGAACCCGCGGCGACGTTCACGCCGATCAGGAGTGCCGCCGAGGCGCCCGCGAAGGACAGTTCGGCGATGCCGTGTACGGCGAAGGCGAGGTCGCGCATCATGACGAAGGTGCCGATGACGCCGCCGACCAGCCCCAGGACGGCTCCGGCGATCAGCGAGTTGCGGACCAGGACGAGGAGTTCGCCGTAGTTGTCGAAGTTGAAGAGCTGTTGCCAGATGTCGCCGGTCATGCCGAGGGTTCTCCGCCGTGGTCGTGGGAACCGGGGGCGCCGACGAGTCTGCCGTTGACGTGGAGGACTTCGACCGGGCTTCCGTACAGGCCGGACAGGCTCGCGGAGGTCATCACTTCTGCGGGAGTGCCGAAGCGGAATCGGCCCTCGGCTAGGTAGAGCACGCGGTCTGCCATCTCCAGGATGGGGTTGATCTCGTGGGTGACGAACACCACCGTGGTGTCGTGGGAGCGCCGCCGGTCGTTGACCAGGCCGGCGACCACCTTCTGATGGTGCAGGTCCAGCGACAGCAAGGGTTCGTCGCAGAGCAGGAGGGCGGGGTCGGTGGCCAGGGCCTGCGCGACGCGGAGCCGTTGCAGCTCGCCGCCCGAGAGCAGGGCGAGCGGGCGGTCGGCGAATGCCGTGGCGCCTACCGCTTCCACCAGTTCGTCCACTTGGCGGCGGAGGTTGCCGATGGGCAGGCCCCAGCGGTGGCCGTCCAGGCCCAGCCGGATCAGGTCGCGGCCCCGCAGCGGTGTTTGCGGAGCTACCGCCCGATGTTGCGGGATGTAGCCGAGCAGGGGGCTGCCCCGGCGGGGTGGCCGTCCTTCGATCAGCAGGGTGCCCGCGGTCAGGCGCTGCTGTCCGAGCAGAACGCGCAGGAAGCTGGTCTTGCCCGAGCCGTTCGGGCCGAGGACGGCGACGAACTCGCCCCGGCCCAGCTCCAGGTCCAGTCCCTGCCACAGGATCCGGTCGCCGAAGGCGAGCTCCGCGCCGCTGAGACTGATCACCGTGTCAGTGGTGACCGTCATGGGATGAGAGCGGCCTGGAGGGCGTCGAGGGTGGCCGTCATCCAGCCGACGTAGTCCTTGCCTTCCGTCAGGGTCTCGGTGACCGGGACCACCGCGACGCCGTTGTCGGCCGCCGCCTTCTTCAGCTGCTCGGTCTGCGGGCCACTGGTCTGCTCGTTGTAGACCAGCGCCTCCACCTTCTTGCCGGTGAACAGCGCGATCGTCTCGGCCAGCACCTGCGGGGAGACGTCGTCGCCTTCCTCGATGGCCTCGCTGAACTCCTCTGGGGTGAGGTTCTTGAGCCCGGCGGCCTCCAGCAGGTAGACCGGGACCGGCTCGGTGATCGCCACCGCGGTGCCGCCCGCCTGAGCCGCGATCGTGGCCGTACGGTCCTCCAGGGGCTTGAGCTTCTGCTTGAAGGCGTCGGCGTTGGCCGTGAAGGCGGCGGCGGAGGCGGGGTCGGCCTTGGCCAGGGCGGCGGAGATCTGATCGGCGATCTTGG
This sequence comes from Acrocarpospora macrocephala, assembly GCF_009687865.1. Classification (GTDB taxonomy): domain Bacteria; phylum Actinomycetota; class Actinomycetes; order Streptosporangiales; family Streptosporangiaceae; genus Acrocarpospora; species Acrocarpospora macrocephala. Next base: position 79,539 of record NZ_BLAE01000041.1, on the reverse strand, counting down.
CGACGGACGGCAGGTCGTACCAGACGTGCTCGTTGAGCTCCCCGCCGGCGGGGGCCGTCCTGCCCGAGACGGTGACGGCGTTGACGACCTCGGCGGCGGTGTTGCCGCTCGACTTGAGCATGGTGTCGACGAAGTCGTCGTACCCGCCGCCGTTCTCGACGACCACCCTGGCCTTGGAGAGGGCAAGCTGGTTCTGGGTGTTGGCCTCGTAGGAATGCGGGTCCTGGCCGGGGTCGGAGATGATCGAGGTCACCTCGACCCTGTCCCCGCCCACCTGCTTGACGATGTCGCCGTACACGTTGGTGGAGGCGACGACGGTGATGGGCTCGGGAGCCGCGGCGGAGGATCCGGTCGTGGCCGCCGGAGTCGCGGCGCCGCCGCATCCGGCCAGCAGCAGGGCAAGGGCGCAGAGCGCGGCAAAGCGCAGGGGATGCATGCCGGGCCTTCCTAGATCAGTAACGGTTTTCATTTCAACCTGGTGCTTTCGTGGACAACCATGTAGAAAACGAAAACCATTGTCAAGCTGCGACGGTGACCGACATGCCCGAAATATTGCGATGGCACGCCCAGCTCAGCGGGGCCGGCGTCCGAGCGACAAGGAAGCGCGTGCAGGTACTGGAGGTGCTCATCGCCGAGCCCCGGCCGATCACCGCCCGCCAACTGCACGCCGAACTACTCAACCGAGGCGAGCCGATCGGCCTGACCACCGTGTACCGCGCCGTCTCCTCACTCGTCGACGCCGGCCTCGTACACGCCTTCACCCAGGCCGGAGAGGCGACCTACCGGGTCTGCGGCCCCACCCGCCACCACCACCTGATCTGCCGATCCTGCGGCCTGGTCCTGGAACAGACGGCCGAACCCCGCACGGACGGCTTCGAGGTCGAGGCGGTGTACGGCGTCTGCGCCCCCTGCGCGCGACGAGCGCTACCGGAGCAGCAGCGCGACCAGCCACACCGCCCTCGCCCTTGACCGGGACCGCACACAATGAGTGACCTCTCCTTGGGGCTGGGCGGATTGTGAGGTTGTGGATACGCCCTATTGACGCGCAGGTCACCGGCACCTAGCATCACCCTAATCGTTTAGGAAGGCAGGGCCTGAGCGAGAGCGGTTCCGCGAACCTAATCGTTTAGGAGGTCCTTGGTGGCACGGAAGCCAACTCTTCGTGACGTGAGCCGGGCGGCGGGGCTGTCGGTCTACACGGTGTCCCGCGCCCTCAGCAACGGCGACGACGTGTCCGCGGCGAGCCGGGCGCTGGTGCTGAAGGTCGCGCGCGAGCTTGGCTATGTGCCCAACCGGGCGGCGCAGGAGCTGCGCAAGAACACGCGCAGCTCGGTCGCGGTGGTCACTGCCAGCACCTCCAACTACTACTACATCGACCTGATGAAGGGCATCCAGCGCACGTTGCGCCTGTCCGACCGGACCGCGATCGTGGCCGACATCGCGGCCGAGGGCGTCTACACGCCCGAGCTGGAGGACGCGACCATCCAGGACCTGATCCAGTCACGCACCGCCGGAGTGATCGCCACCCTCACGCTCGCCCCGCACAACATGAAACTGCTCGAAGACTGGGACATCCCCGTCGTCTTCGTGGACTCGATCCCGCACGAGTCGGCGACCCGGGTCCCGAGCATCACGACCGACAACTTCTCCGCGAGCATGAAGGTCGGCGCCCACCTGGGCGAGCACCGCTACAGCGACTGGCTGTTCCTGGTCTACCCGGCGCGCTGGTCCACCCGCGCGGAGCGCGAGCGCGGCATCCGCGCGGCGGCGCTGAAGTACGGCGCCGATATCGAGGTGTTAGAAAGTGAAAACGATGTTGAGTCCGCCTACGCCACGCTGACGGCCTATCTTGACGCCCCTGGCCGCGCCCTGCCCCGGGCCATCATCGCGGGCAACAACCCGATGCTGCACGGAGCCCTGCGCGTGCTGCGCGCCAGAGGCGTGCGGATACCGGACGAGGTCGCGGTCGTCGCCTTCGACGAGTTCGCCTGGGCCGAGCTGCTGGATCCCCCGCTGACCGTGCTGAACGAGGACAGCGAGACCATCGGCGTCATCGCGGCGCAGACGCTCACGCGGATCGTCGACGACCAGATCAAGGCCGAGTTGCGGGGTGACCCTTCCACCCCGGTCTACCGGCCGGAAGACCGCCGCCAGCTCAGCTCCGATCTCGTCGTCAGGAGATCGTGCGGCTGCTGACCCGCACCCCCGGACCGTACGCGATCACCCCCTGACAGTCCGCTCCCCCGCTGCGGGGGCGGCTCACGATGCCACCTGCCCTCTCACCGTGACCGATGGTGATCATCCCGCTACCGGTCCCGCGCACCTTTGTAATGCAAGAGGAGAGATTCGAAATGCAGTTCACCCCCCGATGCCGCCACGCGCTCGCCACTACCACCGCCGCCGTCACGATGCTGGGCCTCACCGCCTGTACGTCCGGCGAGGTCGAGGCCGGCGGGACCCCGCAGAAGATCGAGCAGATCGGCCTGATGGTCCAGGACATGTCAAACCCGTTCTTCTCCGCCATGGACAAGGGCGCCAAAGAGGCCGCCGCGAAGATCGGGGCCACCGAGAACACCCAGGACGCGCAGCTCGACCTGGCCAACCAGAACAACCAGATCGACGCGTTCATCCAGCAGGGCGTCGACCTGATCGTGATCAGCGCCGTGGACGAGAACGGCATCGAGCCCGCGATCGCCCGCGCCAAGCAGGCCGGCGTCATCGTCATCGCCGTCGACACCCCGGCCAAGGGCGCGGACGCCGTCATCATGACCGACGCCGTGCAGGCAGGCGAGAAGTCGTGCGACTACCTGTTCAAGGAGATGGCCGGCACGGGCAACGTCCTGCTCGTGGACGGCACGCCGATCCAGACGATCCGCGACCGCATCGCCGGGTGCAAGAACGTGCTGAAGAACTATCCGGGCATCAAGGTCGTGGGCCAGCAGGCGTCCAAGAACGACCGCGCCTCGGGGCTGGCCGTCACCACGGACATGCTGACCGCCTCCCCGGACGTCCAGGGCATCTTCGGCATGAACGACCCCTCCGCGCTGGGCGCCGTCCTGGCGGTGGAGCAGGCGGGCAAGTCCACGCAGGTGAAGGTCACCGGCGTGGACGGCAGCCCGGAGGCCGTGGCCGAGCTGCTCCGCTCGGGCTCGCCCTTCATCGGCACCGCCACCCAGAACCCGGCCGAGATGGTACGCCGTGCCGTGCAGGTGGCGCAGGACATCATCGCCAAGAAGCCGCCGGCGCAGCAGACCATTCTCATCCCGAGCGAACTCGTCACCCGCGACAACGTCAATGAGTACCAGGGCTGGTAGTGGCGCGATGAGCGTACCCGGCGTACGGCCGCTGCTGCGGCTGGAGGGCGTGACCAAGCGCTTCGGCTCCACGCTCGCGCTCGACGGCGTGGACTTCGACCTGCGTGCCGGCGAGATCCACGCCCTGATGGGCGAGAACGGCGCCGGGAAGTCCACGCTGATGAAGATCCTCGCGGGGAACATCCAGCGCGACTCGGGCCGGATCCTGCTGGACGGCGCGGAGGTCGAGATCCGCTCCCCCGCCGAGGCGAAGGCGCACGGCATCGCGATCATCCACCAGGAGCTGAACACGGTGCCGGCGATGACGGTCGCGGAGAACCTGGCGCTCGGCCGGGAACCGCGCAACCGGTACGGCGCCCTCGACCGGCGGGCGATGCTCGATTCCGCCCACGAGAAGCTCGCGCGGATCGGGGCGGGGATCGACCCGCGCCGCGAGCTGGGCGAGCTGAGCGTCGGCATGCAGCAGCTGGTGGAGATCGCCCGCGCGGTCAGCGAGGACGCGCGGATCCTGGTGCTCGACGAGCCCACCGCGGCGCTCTCCCAGGGCGAGGCCCTGCACCTGTACGACGTCATCGAGGAGATGCGCGCGGCGGGCGCCGCCCTGGTCTACATCTCCCACCGGATGGAGGAGGTCTGGCGGCTCGCGGACCGGGTGACCGTCTTCCGTGACGGCAGGTACGTCGCGACCCGGGACCGGGCCGAGATCACCCCTCCCGACGTCGTGTCCATGATGGTGGGCCGCGACCTCGACGACCTCTACCACCGAGGGCCGCGTACGCCGGGCGCGGTCGTGCTCGACGTACGCGACCTGACCGGCGGCGGCCGGGTCGGGCCCGTCAGCCTCCAGGTGCGGGCCGGCGAGGTGGTCTGCCTGGCCGGGCTGGTGGGAGCCGGCCGCACCGAGGTGGCCCGGATGATCTTCGGCGCGGACCGGGCCCTCGGCGGCACGGTGACCGTCAACGGCGCCCCCGTCACCGCGACCGGCCCCAGGCGGGCGATCGCGGCGGGAATCGCCATGGTCCCCGAGAGCCGCAAGGAGCAGGCGCTGTTCCTCGACCACTCGGTGGAGGACAACATCGCACTCGGCTCGCTGGAGCGCTTCGGCGGCGCCGGCGTGCTCAGGCGCGGCCGCATCCGGGGCGCGGTCAAGGTCCAGATGCGCCGGCTCCGGCTGCGCCTGTCCGCCCTGGGCCGGCCGGCCGGGGAGCTGTCCGGCGGCAACCAGCAGAAGGCGGTGCTCGCGCGCTGGCTCATGCGGGACGCGGACGTGCTGATCCTGGACGAGCCGACCCGGGGCGTCGACATCGGTGCCAAGAGCGAGATCTACGAGATCGTCGCCGAGCTGGCGGCGGCCGGCAAGGCCGTGCTGGTCGTCTCGTCCGACCTGCCGGAGGCCATCGGCATCAGCGACCGGATCCTCGTCATGCGCGAGGGCCGCGTCGTGCGCGAGCTGGACTCGCGCACCGCGACCGAACAGGACGTGATGCTCCACGCCACGGGAACCCTGGCGCGGACGGCTGGAGGACCGAATGACTGATCACACGATCGCCGGCGAGCGCCACGAGACCGCGTGGCGCTCGCCGGAGCGCGGGCCGGGGTTCGCGTACTGGTGGGACCGGCTGGGCATCGTCGCCGTCCTGATCGTGCTGGTGGCGCTGATGGCCGTGATCGCCCCCAATTTCGCCACCGTCGACAATCTGCTCAACATCGCGCGGTCGATCTCCATCAACGCGATCCTGGCCGCGGGCATGACCTTCGTCATCCTCACCGCCGGCATCGACCTGTCGGTGGGCTCGATCGTGGCCGTGTCGGGGGTCGTGGCGGTCCTGTCCGCCGTTGCGGACGTCCCGGCGCCGCTCGCCATCGTGGCCGGGGTCCTGGCCGGGGCAGTGGCGGGGCTGCTGAACGGGCTGCTCACGTCGTACCTGGCGCTCGCCGCGTTCATCGTCACCCTGGGCACGATGACCTGCCTGCGCGGGCTGGCGTACACGATGACGGACGGGCAGCCGATCGTGTCCAACACGCTGAACTTCCGCGACATCGGCAACGGCTACATGCTCGGCGTCCCGGTGCCGGTGGTGGTCATGGCCGTCGTCTATCTTGTCGCCTGGTTCCTGCTGGAGCGCACCAGGTACGGCCGGCACGTGTACGCGGTCGGCGGGAACGCCGAGGCCGCCCGGCTCGCGGGCGTGAACGTCCGGGCCGTCACGACCTCGGTGTACGTGCTGGCCGGCGCCTGCGCGGGCCTGGCCGGTGTCATCTTCGCCGCGCGCGTGGTGTCGGCGCAGCCCACGGCGGGCACCGGATACGAGCTGGACGCCATCGCCGCGGTCGTCCTCGGGGGCACGAGCCTCATGGGCGGGCGCGGCCGGATCCTCGGCACGCTGGTCGGCTCGATCATCCTCGGCGTGCTCAGCACCGGGCTGATCCTGATGAACGTCCCCTTCTTCACCCAGCTGCTCGTCAAGGGCGTCGTCATCATCCTCGCCATCGGGATCGACAGCCTGAAACGGCGCCCGCTGCGCCTGTCCCGATGACCCGCCACTCACCCGAAAAGAAAGGACGGACCTTGGCTCCGCCTACTGTCGTCGTCAGCGACGTCGTACCAGGTCGCCGCGTGTGCGAACCGGTGATCTTCACCGTCGAGGGGGATCTCGGCGGCGACCTGTGGCTCGCCAGAACCGGCGCCGGGGACGAGGTGACCTGCCAGCGGCTCGCCTCCCGGTCCGCGCCTGGACGGACCACCTTCGCCGCCGTCGTCACCTTCGAGAAGCGGGTGGAGCTGACCCTGACAGGCCCGGCGGGGGAACCGCGCGGCGGGATCCGCGAAGGCCGGACGCGTGAACCGGACGCGTTCGTCCGGCTGGACACGGGCTACTTCGACCTGGAGATGTGCACCGGCACGGCCGGCGGCACCGGCTCCTCCAAGTGGGGGCTGCGCCACTTCGGCGCCGTCGCGGAGGGCGTGGACCTGCTCCCGTCCGGCGACAACGCGATTGGCGGGTTCTACGGGCCGTTCTTCACCCCGGAGAACGGGCTGATCAACCCGCCCGAGCACACCACCGTGGCCGTCGAGGTGGTGGAGCGGGGCCCGGTCATGCACCACTACCGGATGCACGGGACCGTGCCCGACGGCCTGCTCGACGAGCTGAAGGGCAAGCGGTTCGCCATCGACTGGATCTTCACGTACGGCACCCCGTACTTCACCCGGGTCTACCACGTGGACGACTTCCAGACCGTCGTCAACGGCAGGTCGGTCACCAACAAGATCACGGTCGGCGACGAGTTCGAGGGCGGCCAGGGCGAGCTGCTCTTCGACCGGTTCGCGGCCTATGGCGGCACCCGCTACCGGGCGGGCGACCCGTACGCCGAGGAACTGGTCACCATGGTCGCGGCGACCATGGCCGCCCCCAGGCGCGGCGCCGCGCCGAAGTTCGAGGAGTTCCGGCGGCTGCTGACCGGCGACATGCGGTCCGCGCACTGGGATCTCTACTGGCGCCTGTTCTGCGCCTGGGAGGGGGCGCTGGACGACGAGGAGATCCGGGAGCGGCTCGCCCGCGTACGTGCCGCCGCCCATGTACGCGCCGACCTGCCGGACCGCGTCTGGACGCTGGCCGGCGAGCCGGTCGAGGTGTCCGCCGTCCCGGACGAGACCATCTTCCCGGGGCCGGCGTCGAAGACGGCGGAGTTCCACACCGGGACGGGCCGGGCGATGGTCTGGTGGACCTCGGCACCGTCGGGCGCCTTCCAGATCGTGCAGCGCCGCCAGTCCGGCTGGGTCAACTGGGGGACCAACGGCGAGAACGAGTGCCCGGAGCTCCCGGTGGGCGTGGAGATCAAGACCGCGTACGGGATGTTCCGCGACACCTGGGCGGACGTCGCCGACCAGCTCGCCACCCCGCCGCAGGTGACGCGGTGATCACCGTCGTCGGCGAGTCGGTCGTGGACCTGGTCAGCCAGGACGGCGGCCGGTCCTACATCGCCCACCCCGGCGGGAGCCCGCTCAACGTCGCGATCGGGCTCGCCCGGCTCGGCCGGCCCACCGCGTTCGTGGCCCGCCTCTCCGGCGGCACGCCCGGACAGCTGCTGCGCGAGCACGCCAGGGCGAACGGCGTGGACCTGAGCTGGTCGGTCCCGGCACGGGAACCGGCCACCCTCGCGCTCGTCCAGATCGACGAGGCGCGGCAGCCCACCTACGACCTGTACGTCGAGGGCACCGCGGATTGGCAGTGGCAGGACGCCGAACCTCGCCTTCCGCCGCGGACGCGCGTGGTCCACGCCGGGTCGCTGGCCGCGTGGACGCCTCCCGGCGGGGACCGGATCGCCGTGGCCCTCGCGCGAGCGCGGACCGAGGACGGCATGCTCGTCAGCTTCGACCCCAACGTCCGCCCGGCCCTGCTCGGCGACCCGGCCGCGGCCCGTCCGCTGGTCGAGCGGTACCTGGCGATCGCGCACGTGGTCAAGGCGAGCGAGGAGGACCTGCGCTGGCTCTACCCCGGCGAGGAGCCGGTCCAGGCGGCGGCGCGGTGGCTGGCCGCCGGGCCGGACCTCGTGGTGGTCACGCGCGGGGGCGAAGGCTGCGCCGGTCTGACCCGAGGAGGCGACGTCGTACGCCGACCGGCCCTGGGGACGCACGTCGAGGACACGGTCGGCGCGGGAGACGCCTTCACCGCCGGCCTGCTGGACGCCCTGGTGCGCGACGGCCACGCCGACCCGCGCTCGATCCGCGACCTGCCGGGCGCGGCCTTGGCCGGCGTCCTCGACCACGCCGCCACGGTGGCCGCGCTCACCTGCGAGCGCGCCGGAGCGGACCCGCCCACCCGTGAAGCGGTGGCCGTCAGGGCCGGTGCGCGGCGAGTTCCTCGGTGAGGATGGGGGCCGCGACGGTGGCGGCGTGGATGCCGATGACGCTGACGATGGCCAGGACTTCCATGATTTCTTCGGGGGTGGCGCCGAGGCCGATCGCGTTGCGGATGTGGAGTTTGAGGCCGGGGGCGTACAGGTGGGTGGCGGAGGCGTCGAAGGCGATGTAGACGAATTCCTTGATCTTCGGGGGGAGGGCGCCGGTGGTCCAGGGGACGCTGGAGAAGTCGAGGTAGGCCTCGAAGAGGTCGGGGTCGAGTTCCAGCAGGCCGTCCCAGAAGGTGTGCCAGTAGCCGCGGCGTTCGGTGAAGGATGCCTTCAGTGACTGTCTGCGCTCGTCGAGGGGGGTGGGGGCGGTGCGCAGGCCTTCTTCCTCCAGGACTTCCAGGAGGAGGGGGACGCCGATGTTGGCGGCGTGGATGCCGAGGGTGCTGGTCAGCTCCAGGACCTCCATGATCTCCTCGGCGGTGGCGCCGTGGGACAGGGCGGCGCGGATGTGCTGGCGGATGCCGGGTGTGTAGAGGTGGGTGGCGGCGGCGTCGGCCGCGATGTAGATGAACTCCTTGACCACGGGGGGCAGGATGTCCCTGCGCCAGGGCACCGACGACAGGCGCAGGTAGGACTCCAGGAAGGCGGGGTCGAGCCGCAGGATGCTCTCCCATGCCTCCCCCCACGTGCCGCGGACCCGCGTGAACTCGTCCTTGATCTCCTGCTGGCGTGGCGTGAGCGCCATCGTGTGCCTCTCTCTGTCAGTCCTGTGGTGTCCACGCGCCGGAGCCGCCGGAGCGGACGACCGTGTTGACGATGAACGCGCCGCCGTCGGCGGAGACGACCTCCCCGGTGACGTACGAGGAGTCGTCGCCGAGCAGGAAGGCGACGACGCCGGCGATCTCGTCCACGGTGCCGAGGCGCCGCATCGGGATGGTGCCGCCGCGCTGCCCCAGGGTGGCGGCCCGGTCGGGGGCGAAGATGCCGGTGGGAATCAGTCCGGGGGCCACGGCGTTCACCCGGACCCCCCTGGGCGCGCCGTACATGGCGGCGCCGTGCACCAGGCCGAGCACGCCGTGCTTGGAGGTCTGGTACGGCAGCTGGTCGTCGGCGCCGCGCAGCGAGGAGATCGACGCGGTGAGGACGACGGCCCCGCCGCTGGCCTGCTCGCGGTAGCGGCGGAAGGCGGCGCGCAGGCCGAGGAAGGGGCCGCGCAGGTTCACCGCGATCACGTGGTCGAAGTCGGCGGGGTCGACGTCGGGCAGGGGGGCCATCGTGCCGAGCACCCCGGCGTTCAGGTGGTGCAGGTCGATCCGGCCGAAGCGGTCCACGGCCGCGCGGATGTAGGACTCCACGCCGTCCTCGGTGGAGACGTCGGCGGCCACCGCCTCCGCCTCCCCCGGCAGCCCGGCCGCCACCCTGGCCGCCGACTCGCCGTCGATGTCGGCCACGACGACGCGCGCCCCCTCCTGGGCGAGCCGCCGCGCGCTCGCGGTGCCGATCCCGCTGCCGCCGCCCGTGACGACGGCCACCTTTCCGGCGAGGTTTCCCATGGAGTGCTCCTTCTCAGGCGATGCGGGCGATTTCGCCGTCCGCAGGGAAGCGGCGCATCACGTCCGGGTCGTGGCCCGCGACGAGCACGCGGCCGGGCTCGGAGGCCAGCTCGCGCAGCAGTTCGTAGGCGCGGTAGGTGCCCTCCAGGTCGGTCAGCCAGGTGAACGGGCGGTCCAGTTCGATCTCCTCGTAGTAGTGGGCGGCGTCGGAGGTGAGGACGGCCTGCCCGGTTTCGGTGGCGATGAGGACGATGAGCTGGCCGGGGGTGTGCCCGCCGACGGGGATCACCTCGATGCCGGGGGCGACGGTCGTCTGGCGGTCCACGAACGTGGCGCGGCCCTGGTCGCGTATCTCGCGCAGGTGGGCCAGGTCGGTGGGCTCCGTCGTGTACGCGAACTGCTGCCGCCGCGCGTACGGCCCGGTCCAAAAGTCGAACTCGGCGCGGCCGATCACGATCTCCGATTGGGGGAAGCCGGCGAGGTTGCCGATGTGGTCGTAGTGCGCGTGGGTGGCGATGACCTGCGGCGCGCTCTCGGGGTGGACTCCCAGGTCGGCCAGCGCGGCCATCGGCTCGGCGAGTTCGGTGCGGCGTTTCCGGCCGGTACGGCCCGCCGCGCCGTACCCGGTGTCGATCACGACGGTGTGGTCCTCGTTCCTGGCCACCCAGAAGTAGAAGTCCATGTCGATGGGGGTGTCCGGCTCGCCGTACACGTGGTGGTTGAGGAACATGGCGGCGCGCGAGGCGGTGCGGGTGGCGTACCGGATGGCGAGCACCTCGTAGGCGGCGGTCATGGGAAGAGCAGTCCCGCGGCGTTGGCGCCGAGCATGCGGCGGATGTCGTCCTCGGGCAGGCCGGCGTCGAGCAGGCCGCGCGCCCCGCGCCGGAAGAGCGTCACCGGGAGCGGGTTGTGCTTCTGGCCGGAGTCGGAGGACAGCACGGTCCGCTCGGGACCGGCGGCCTTGATGAACGCCAGCAGCTCGGCGAGGTCCCTGCGCCGCTCGGAGCGGCCGAAGTACATCACCAGGCAGTGCTCGATGTGCGCGCCCTGGCGGGCCCACTCCCCGGCCTGCTCGGTGGACGCGCCGACCACGAAGCACGGGTGGTTGACCAGGATGCGCTCCACCCCCTCCTGCCGGGCCGCCACGATCAGCTTGCTCGTCTCCTCGACCCCCAGGTGGCCGCAGGTCAGCACGGCGCGCTCGGCCGCGATGACGGACAGGATGTCGCGCACCTCGGGCAGCACCGCGCCGTCCGCGCCGAGGATGGTGATCACCTTGTCGGTGCGCAGCGCGACGGTGGGGGTGGGAAAGCCGGTGTCGTGCCCGGCGTGGTGCTCGATGTGCGCGGCCGACGACAGGGTGGGAAACCAGACCACCCGGCCGCCCATGCGCAGGGCCAGCTCGACCGCGTACGGGTTGAGGCCGCCGACGGAGTTGTTGAGCGCGACGCCGCCGCGCACGGCGATGGGCAGCTCGTCGAGCCCGGCCGGGCCGAGGGCCAGGATGTCGGTGACCATGCTGTGGTGGTGGGACTTGGCGACGATGGCCTTGAACCCGGCGGCGGACGCGTCGCGCGCCGCGTCGAGGATGGTCATCCGTCGCGGGAAAGGGCTGGGGCCGGGGTGCTGGTGCAGGTCCACGGCCCCCACGAGCAGGGCGTCGGCCTCCGGGTCGGCGTCGTTCCTGTCGCCGTCCAGCTGGGGGTCGAGCAGGGTCATTCGTTCTCCTCGTTCGGTCTGGTCACCAGGACCTGGTGGGCGGGGTCCCAGTAGGCGGTCACCCCGCTGCCGGGGCGCAGGTCGGCGCCGACGGCGTCGGGCGGGAGCACGGCGCAGCCCGCGGGTCCTTCGCCGTAGTCGAGTTCGATCCGCTGGTGGGTGCCCTGGAAGTAGAGCCCGGCCACGGTGGCGGGCACCTGGTTGGCGTCGGCGGGGACCTCGGCGGGCGTGGCGGCGATGCGCAACCGCTCGGGGCGTACGACCAGGTCGAACTCCCCTGGAGTGCCGTCGGCGGCCCATTTGTGGCCGCCCCACTCGTAGACGCCCCCCGGCCGCAGGCTGCCCTCGAAGAGGTTGGACTCGCCCAGGAACCGGGCCACGAACCGGGTGCCGGGGTTGCGGTAGAGGTCGGCGGGGGTGCCGATCCGCTCGACCCGGCCGTTGTTGAAGACCGCGATGCGGTCGGACAGCGACATGGCCTCGTCCTGGTCGTGGGTGACGAAGACGAAGGTGAGCTTGAGCTCCTCGTGCAGCCGCTTGATCTCCTGCTGGAGGCTCTGCCTGAGCTTGCGGTCCAGCGCGCTGAGCGGCTCGTCGAGCAGCAGCACGCTGGGCGAGAAGACGACGGCCCTGGCCAGCGCGACGCGCTGCTGCTGCCCGCCGGACAGCTCGTCGGGGCGGCGGCCGCCCATGCCGGTGAGGTCCACCAGCTCGAGCACCTGCTCGACCCGCCGCGCGATCTCGGCCTTGGGCACCTTGCGCTCGCGCAGCGGGAAGGCGATGTTCTGCGTCACGGTCATGTGCGGGAACAGGGCGTAGTTCTGGAAGACCATGCCGAAGTCGCGCTTGTGCGGCGGGAGCGGCGCGATGTCGCGCCCGCCGAGCCGGATGCGGCCCGAGCTGACCTCGGTGAACCCGGCGATCATGTTGAGCGTGGTGGTCTTGCCGGAACCGCTGGGGCCCAGCAGGGTGACGAACTCGCCGGAGGCGATGTCGATGGTCACGTCGTCCACGACGAGCGGGCCTGAGCCGTACCGCTTGGACAGGCTGGTCAGTTCGATCCGGCCGGCGCCTGGGGTGGGAGTGGTCATTTTCCTCTGCTTCCTCGGCGCGCGCCGACCACCTGAGCGAGCAGGATGGGCACGCTGACCACCAGGACCATGAGGCTGGACGCCGCCGAGATGGTCGGGTCGATCTGCACGGTCACGCTGTTGAACATCTGGACGGGGAGGGTGATGGCCGTGGGCGACTGCAGGAACAGCGAGATCACGACCTCGTCGAAGGAGCTGATGAACGCCAGCACCGCGCCGGAGAGCACGCCCGGCATGGCCAGCGGGAGGGTGATCTTGCGGAAGACCGCGAACGGGGGCGCGCCGAGGCTGCCGCCCGCCTTGCGCAGGGCCGGGTCCATGCCCTGCAGCCGGGCCGTCACCGCGATCACCACGAACGGCAGCGCCAGGGCGGTGTGCGCCAGCGCGATGCCGAACAGGCTGCCGGTCAGGCCGATCCGCAGGAAGGTCGTGAAGATCACCAGGGCGATCAGGATGTTGGGGATGATGATCGGCGACAGCAGGAAGCCGACGGCGAGCCCCTTGGCGCGCTCGCCCAGCGTGGTCACGCCGATCGCGGCGGCGGTGCCGAGCACGGTGGCGAGCACCGCCGTGATCACCCCCACCTGGAGGGAGTTCACGATCGCGGTGGTCCATTCCGGCGAGGTGAACAGGCGCTCGTACCACTCCAGGGACCAGCCGCCGGGCGGGAACCTGAAGGTCTTGGCCGACGAGAAGCTCATCGGGATGACGACCAGCGTGGGCACGGTCAGGAAGAGCCCGACCAGCACCGCGACGATCTTCAACCAGGGCCGGGCGGTCATCGCTCGTTCCCCCCAACGATCGCGTGGGCCGCGCCGGCCGCGCCGCCCGGCCCGGTCAGCCGGCGGCTGGCGGCCAGTACGGCGAGCGTGACGACCAGCATGAAGACGCCCATCGCGCCACCGCCCCCGAAGTCGAGCAGGTCCCGGGTGCGCACGCTGATCACCTGGGCGATCATGGAACTCTGCGGCGAGCCGAGCAGCGCGGGGGTGACGTAGAAGCCGAGGGCCAGGACGAACACCAGCGACGCCCCCGCGGCGACCCCCGGCAGCGAGAGCGGGAAGTACACCTTACGGAACGAGGAGAAGCGGCTCGCGCCCAGGCTCTGCCCGGCCAGCGTCAGCCGCCGGTCGATCTGCTGCATGACGCTGAACATCGGCAGCACCATGAAGGGCAGCAGCACCTGGGTCATCGAGATGGTCACCGCCGTGGTGGTGCCCAGCAGCGTGACATCCCCCAGCCCGACCAGGCCGAAGACGCCCTGCACCACGCCGCCGTCCTGCATCAGGACCATCCACGCGAAGTTGCGCGCCAGCATGCTGGTCCAGAAGGGCACCAGCACGACCGTGACCATCACGGCCCGCACCGAAGGCCCGGCCAGGGTCATCATGTACGCGTAGGGGTAGGCGAGCAGGACCCCGGCCACCGTGACCACCAGCGCGACCAGCAGCGTGCGCCCCAGCACCCGGAGGGTGTAGCCGTCGGTGAAGAGCGAGGCGTAGTTGCCCAGGCCGGGCTCGGGGTCGGTGACGCTGTCCACGATGATGCTCAGCAGCGGCAGCACGAAGAACAGCGTCAGCGCGACCAGGGCGGGCAGCAGGAGCAGCAGGCCCCCGACCCGCCGCCGCCCGGAGGGTGACAGCGTGCGCTTTGGGGGCGCGGCGGTGTCGGCGGCCATCGGCTAGCTGACCTTCCAGCTCGTCCAGCGCTTCACCAGGGCGTCGGTGTTCTCGATCCACCACGGCTTGTCCTGCTCCAGGAGCCGGCCGCGGTCGGGCAGGAAGGCGTTGAACGACTTCTGGATGTCGCTGTAGGCGATGCTGGAGATGTCCACGTCCGAGCGGGCGGGGGCGGTGCCGGTCAGCTCGGCGTACGCCTTGGCCTGGGCGGGTTCGGTGACGAAGACGAGGCCCTGCTGGGCCAGGGCCTTGTGCGGCGCGCCCTTGGGGATGACCAGGGCGCCGATGTCGGTGGTGGTGAAGTCCCAGACCGCCTTCAGGTTCGCACCGCTCTGGGCGGTGACGATGGAGCGGGCGGTCACGGTGATCACCATGGAGCCCTGGCGGTCCACCAGCATCTGCTGCACGGCGCCGTAGCTGGGCGCGAAGACCAGGGACGACTTGATGGTGTCGAGCTTGCGGAACGCCCGGTCGACGTCCAGCGGGTAGACCTTGTCCGGCGGGACCCCGTCGGCGACGAGGGCGGCCTCGAGCAGGCCGTTCTTGGGGTAGTCCTGGACGATGCGCTTGCCGGGGAAGCGCTCCACGTCGAAGAAGTCCTCGATCTTGGTGGGAGGATTGTCCTTGTAGTCGTCGGCGTTGTAGCTGAAGACGTTCGCGTACCGGTAGGTGGGCACGAAGCAGTCGTGGGTGGTGCCCGGGGGGAACTTGCTGCGATCCAGGCCGGGGTCGTCGAGTTTCTCGTACAGCTCGCCGCAGTACGCGCCCGCGTAGATCCAGCTCATGTTGGCCAGGTCCCACTGCGTCTTGCCGGACGCGACCATGGCCTTGACCTGGGCCGGGTCGGCGGGGCTGACGTTGACGAACGTGGTGCCCGTCTTGGCGGTGAACGGCTCCTGCAGGGCCTTCTTCTCGTCCTCCTGGAACTGCCCGCCGGTGCTCGCCCAGGTCAGGGTCTTCTCCTCGGCCGTGGACGTGGCGCCGCTCCCGCAGGCCGCCGTGGCGGCGAGGAGCGTACCGGTGATCAGCAGGGAGCGTAGGTGTGTGTGCCTCATATATGTGCCTTTCTGAGTGATGGATCACCGCGCTCCGAGGACGCGCCGGATGATCCCGGGTTCACCCCCGCCACCCGCTTACCTGAATTAGTCGCCCGCGACTTCGAGCGAAGCCCGCAACGCCTGGGTGATCGCCCGCGAGCCGTCCCGCAGGACCATCACGACATCGCTGTCGTCCTCCTCCGGCACCAGCGAGGTCACGCCGACCACGGCCAGAGTGGCGACGACCATCCCGTCGGCGTCCCGGACGGGCACGGCGACCGCGCGCACGCCTTCAGAACCGCTGGACCGGATCGCCACGCCGGTCCTGCGCACCTCCTCAAGACCGCCGATCGGATCCTGGGCGAGATCCACCGGCCCTTCGCGGTAACGCCGGTGGAAGGACTCGTCCTGGAACGCGCGGAACACGCAGTCCTGGGCGGTCCCGGGCCGCAGCGTGCTGCCGACCCGGATGACGACGTGGGCGGTGCGGCTGCTGTCCTCGTGCACCTGGGCCACCACCGGGCAGCGGCCGTTCCAGATGCTGAGCACGACGGTGTGCCGGACCCGGATGCTGACCTGCTCCATCACCGGCCGGGCCAGGTTGACCACGCCGAGCCGGGACAGCGCCATCGTGCCGAGCTCGGCGAGCAGGGTGCCGAACTCGTAGCGGTTGCGGCTCCTGCGCTGCAGCAGGCCGTGGTTCTCCATGGAGGCCAGGTAGCGGTGGGCCGTCGACTTGCCGACGCTCAGCTCCTGGGCCGCCGAGACCAGGTCGATGCTCCCGGCCTCGCCGAGCAGCCGCAGCAGCTGCACCACCCGGGCGACCACCTGGATGTCGCCGCTGGGTATGTCCAGCCCTTCTTGGGATGCCACTGCGCGGATCCTCTCGTACGGCGCTGTCCCGGAGTACGGGGCGAATGTCCACTCATCCGATACGCCGGACTGTAGGCCACAGTCTTCGGGGTCCGTCAAGGTTTCCAGCACATTTCATCCATAACAACTTCCGTGATGAAAGGGCCTCTTGACGCAGTTCGCCCGAAATGCCTACGGTCAACCAGATCCCGCTATGCAGGATAGAAATCCCGGATAGCGGAGCTAACTCACGGACAAGGAGACCTCCATGCGCATGCTCGAACGGCTCCGCGGCGCCGACCGGTGCCTGGTCGGCACCTGGGTCAAGATCCCGGCCTTGGAGACCGTCGAACTGCTGGCCCGCGCGGGCTTCGACTTCGTCGTGGTCGACATGGAGCACAGCCCGATCAGCCTGGAGTCGGCCTACCGGGCCGTCGTCGTGGCGCAGGGCCTCGGCGTGCACGCTCTGGTCCGGGTGCCCGACGCGGGTGGCAGCCATCTGCAGCGCGTGCTCGACATCGGCGCCGACGGCATCCTGGTGCCGCATGTGACCGGCAGGGCCGACGCCGAGCGGGCGATGAGCGGCATGATCTTCCCGCCGCGCGGCACCCGGGGTTCCGGCAGCACCTCCCGCGCGGGCGCCTGGGGACTCGACGGCAACGCCGAGTACGTGCGGCGCGGCGACGAGGAGACCCTGCGCATCCCCCAGCTGGAGGACCTGAGCGCGCTGGAGGAGGTCGAGGAGATTCTCGACACCCCCGGCCTGAACGGCGTCTTCCTCGGCATGGGCGACCTGACGCTCTCCACCGGCCTGAAGGCCGACGATCCCGTGCTGCGGCGGCACGTCGACCGCCTGCTCGCGGGCGCGAAGGCCCGCGGCCTGCCGTGCGGCGTCGCGGCCCGCGACGCGGCGGCCGCCCAGGAGGCGGCTCGGGACGGCTTCTCGTTCGTCATGATCAGCAACGACGCGAGCATCTTCGGCCGGGCGGCGGCCCAGCTCCGCAACGCCGCCGGCCCGCTCCCCCTGCCCTGACCCCCGCCTGCACTGACCCCCGCCTGCACTGACTCCCCCGCCCAACCAGAGGAGAACGTTCCCATGCCCTACGACCCGAGCGACGCGCGTTCCGCGCTGCCGGGAACGACCGCCACCGCGACGCCGGCGGGTCCCGCCGCCGACGCCGACCACGTCAAGTTCTACGAGCTGCCGCCCGCCGTCACCGAAGGGGAGAGCCACACCTGGTACGGCCGCAGCCAGCACCTCGTCATCGGCTACACCGACCTGGCCGGAGAGGTCGAGTTCGCGCTGCCCGGAGGCGCCGACGAGTGCGCGGTGCTGCTGCCGGACACCGCTGTCACGGCGCTGATCACCCTCGACGGGGAGGCCACCAAGGTCCCCGGCGGCACGCTCACCTTCGTGCCCCCGCAGGCGGGCACCGTGCGGCTCAGCGGAGAGGGCCGCGTGGTGACGATCTTCACGGCGCGCACCGCGCCTCCGTGGGCCAGGGCGGCCAACGAGGAGTCGTACCGGGAGCCGCATCCGACCGTCGCGCCCCTGGTGGCCTGGCCGGACCCGGTCGGCGGCCCGCGCCTGCGCACCTATGACCTGGACGTGCCCGGCCTGGCCGAGCCGCCGTTCCGGCTCTTCCGGTGCTCGACGTTCATGGTGAACTACATCCACCCGCGCACCGGCCCGCGCGACACCACGCGGATGTCGCCGCACCTGCACGACGACTTCGAGCAGTGCTCGCTGCTGCTGGAGGGAGAGTACATTCACCACCTGCGCTGGCCGTGGACCACGGACCTGAGCGAGTGGCGCGAGGACCAGCACGAGCCGTGCGGCAGCCCGTCGCTCACGATCATCCCGCCGCCGGCGCTGCACACCAGCCAGGCGGTCGGCGAGGACGTCAACCATCTGATCGACATCTTCTCCCCGCCCCGGATGGACTTCTCGAAGATGGACGGCTGGGTGCTGAACGCGGCCGACTATCCGATGCCGGGTGAGGTCTGATGAGCAGGCTCAGGCTCTTCGAGACCGGTGAGCTGAACGCGCGGCAGTGGGCGATCCACGAACGCCTGACCACGGGGCGGCGCGTCGGCAGGACGCCCTACCCGATCGTCGACGATGAGGGCCGGCTGCTGGGGCCCACCAACGCCTGGCTGCTCAGCCCGGCCATCGGGGAGGCGTTCGAGCTGCTCGGCGGGGCCATCCGGTTCGACCTCTCGGTCAGCCACCGGATCCGGGAGATCGTCACGCTGCAGGTCGCGCATCATCGCGACAGCCCGTACGAGCTGTATGCCCACCGCCTCACCGCGCCCGGCGCGGGCCTGTCCGAGACCGAGATCGAGGATCTGTGCGCGGGCCGCGACCCGGGCCTGACCGACGAGCGGGAGCAGGTCGCGTACACGGTCACCCGTGCCCTGATCGACTCCGGCGACCTCGGCGACGACGCCTACGAGCAGGCCGTCGCCGTGCTGGGGGCCCAGGGCCTGTTCGAGATCACCGTGCTCGTCGGCTGGTATCAGCTGACGGCCACGCAGCTCGCCGTCTTCGGCGTCGAACCGCCTCATGCCCGGTAGCACGATCGGCGGGGTCGCGATCATCGGCGGCGGCTTCGGGGGCATCGCCGCGGCGGTCAAACTGCTCAAGGCCGGAATCGACGATTTCGTCGTCTTCGAGCAGTCGCCGGCGCCCGGCGGCACCTGGTGGGACAACCGGTATCCCGGCTGCGAGGTGGACATCCCCTCCCACGCCTACTCCTTCTCCTTCGCCCCGCGCGACTGGCCGCGCACCCACGCCACCCAGCCGGAGCTGCGCGACTACGCCGAGTCGGTGGTGGAAGAGTTCGGGCTGCGCCCCCGTTTCCGTTTCGGCGTCCGGGTCGAATCGGTGACCTGGGAGGAAGAGACCGGCTGCTACCGGGTGCGCACCAGCGACGGCGCGGAGGAGGCCTACCGTTTCGTCATCAGCGCGGTCGGCCTGCTGAACGTCCCGCGTTATCCGGCCTGGCCGGGCATGGACACTTTCGAGGGAGTCAGCTTTCACACCTCCCGGTGGGACGAGGAGGTGGATCTCACCGGCAAGCGGGTGGCCGTCGTCGGCACCGGCTCGACCGCGGTGCAGATCGTGCCGGCCATCGCGCCGCAGGTCGAGCGGTTGCAGGTGTTCCAGCGCGAACCCGGCTGGGTGGAGCCGAAGGGCGAGCGGGCGTTCACCCCGGCGGAGCGGGCCCGTTTCCGGCGGTTCCCCGCGCTGCGCAGGCTCTACCGGTTCAAGCTCTTCCTGCAGTCGGGGCGCCGCTTCAAGGCGTACGACCTGGGCGGGCGCGAGCAGCGCCGGATGCGCGACCTGTGCCTGCGCTACATCGCCACCGCCATCGACGATCCGGCCGTACGCGCGGCGGTGACGCCCTCCTACCCGTGGGGCTGCAAGCGCCCGATCTTCGCCAGCAGCTTCTATCCCACCCTCAATCGCCCGAACGTCGAACTGGTCCCCCAGGCGATCAAGGAAGTCACCCCCAAGGGCGTCGTCGACGACCTCGGCGTCGAGCACGAGGCCGACGTGCTCATCCTTAGCACCGGCTTCCAGCCCACCCGGTTCCTCTCCCAGTTCACGGTGACCGGCCGCGACGGCACGGACATCCAGGACTTCTGGGGCGACCGCCCGCGCGCGTTCCTCGGTGTCACCGTGCCGGGCTTCCCCAACTTCTTCATCCTGTACGGCCCGAACACCAACGGTGGCTTCTCCATCATCGCCCAGCTCGAACGGCAGGCCGAGGTGGCGGTGCGCGCCATCCGCACGGTGCTGCGCAAACGCGTACAACGTGTCGACACCCATCCGAGCGCCCTGGAACGCCACGTGCGCTGGGTGGACCGGCAGCTGGCCAAGCACGCTTCGGCGATGGACGCCGGCTGCCACAACTACTACCACTCGCCGTCGGGCGCGAACGTCACCCAGTGGCCGCGCACCCACTTCGTCTACTACGTGCTGTGCCGGACCCAGCCGCGGTCCGCGCTCAGCTACCGGTGATGCCATGAGTTACGAGGTCCTCGCGATCCGCTACGCGACCCGGGAATCGCGGGCCAGCGACCTGTACGCGAACCACACCACCTACGGCGAACCCGACCGGGAAATCAGGATGGACTACTACTTCTGGCTACTGCGCGGCGGCGGCCGGACCATCCTGGTGGACACCGGCTTCACGCCCGAGGTCGGCGACGCGCGCGGCCGGACCACCCTGTGCGCCCTGCCCGAGGCGCTCGCCCGGCTGGGCGTGGAACCCGCTGACGTCGGCACCGTGATCGTCACGCACGGCCACTACGACCACACCGGTCAGGTCGGCCTGTTCCCGCGCGCCGAGATAGTAATCAGCGACCGGGAGCTGGCGTTCTGGACCGGCCCGTACGCGCGCCGCGCCCAGTTCGCGCACGCCGTCGAGACCGCCGACATCGACACGCTAACCCGGCTCGACGCCGCCGGGCAGGTCACCCGGATCCGCGACCGGCACCAGGCCGCCCCCGGCGTCGAACTGGTCGAGGTCGGCGGGCACACCCCCGGCCAGCTGATCGCGCTGGTGGACGGCGAGGACGGGCAGGTGCTGCTCGCCTCCGACGCCGTGCACTACTACGACGAGCTCGACCTGGACCGGCCGTTCGCCGTCTTCGCGAACCTGACGGGCATGTACCGGGGCTTCGACACCGTCCGCGACATTGGCGGCACCGTGGTCGCGGGCCACGACCCCGCGGTGCTGACCCGATTCACCCCCTGGGATCGGGCCGATCCCGGCTTCGCGGTCCGGGTGGGCTGACTCATGATCCCCCTACCAGCAAGGAGCAAGGCGTGAGATTCAAGGGTGCTGTCGCCGTGGTGACCGGCGCCGGGTCGGGCATCGGCGCGGCCACGGCCCGGCGGCTGTCGGCGGAGGGGGCGTCGGTGGTCGTCGTCGACATCGCCGAGCAGGCCGCCCGCCAGGTCGCGGAGGAGCTGCCCGGTCCGGCGCTGGCTGTGCAGGCCGACGTGTCGCGCGAGGACGACACGGGGGCGTACCTGGCCGCGGCCGTGGACCGGTTCGGCCGCGTCGACCTGCACCATCTGAACGCGGGCGTCGTCGGCACCTTCGACCGGCTGCCCGACATCGCGATCGAGGACTTCGACCGGGTCGTGGCCGTCAACCTGCGCGGCGTCTTCCTCGGGGTGCGGGGGGCATTCCGGCAGTACGCGGCACAGGACAGTGGCGGCGCCATCGTCATCACGGCGTCCATCGCGAGCCTGCGTGGGAGCCACGACCTGCTGCCGTACGAGTCGTCCAAGCACGGCGTGCTCGGCGTCATGCGCGGCGCCGCCATGTACGGCGGGCCGCAGGGCGTCCGGGTGAACGCCGTCGCGCCCGGCCTGGTGCCGACCGGACTGTTCGCGGACTCCGGCGGGGCCCCAGGTGCGGGAGACGATCTGCTGCGGCGTGGCGCGACCGTGCCGCAGCGGCGTACCGGCACTCCGGACGAGGTCGCCGCCGCCGTCGCCTACCTGCTCAGCGACGACGCCTCCTACGTGAACGGCGAGGTGCTGTCGGTGGACGGCGGCTCCGCGTGGGTGAACACCGTGCGCCCCGGCGGCGGGGCGGGCGCCTGGGATCCGGGCCCCGTCGACGCGGCCGCCCGTGTGATCACGGGGCGGGCCCGATGATCGGCTTCATCGGGCTCGGGAACATGGGCGGCCGGATCGCCCGGCGGCTGGTCGAGGCGGGCCACCCCGTGCTGGGGTACGACCCGGCGGCGGGCGCGGCGGGCACGACCCCCGCCACCGACGTCGCCGAAGTGGCACGGGAAAGCGACCAGGTGCTGCTCTCCCTGCCCGACAGCCGGGTCGTGGAAGCTGTCATGCTCGGCGAGGACGGGGTGCTCGCCCACGCCAGGCCCGGCCAGATCGTCGTGGACCTCAGCACCGCGGCCCCCGACTCGACCCGGCGCATCGCCGCCGCGCTGGCCGCCCGCGACGCCGCCTACCTCGACGCCGGTGTCTCCGGCGGCGCGGCCGCGGCGGAGAAGGGCGCCCTGACCCTCATGGTCGGCGGCGAAGAACAAGCCCTGGACCGGGTGCGTCCCACGCTGGCGCCGTTCGCGGCGAAGGTCTTCCACCTGGGTCCTTCCGGCGCGGGCCACTCGGCCAAGCTGCTGAACAACTTCCTGAACGCCGTCAGCCTGGCCGCCACCAGCGAGGTCATGGTGGCCGGCCGCAAGGCCGGGCTGGACCTGCGCACGCTGCTGGACGTGCTGAACTCCTCCAGCGGCGCGAACTGGGCCGTCGCCAACCGCTTCCCGCACATCGTCGAGGGCGACTACCTGGAGGGCGGGCTCACCACCACCCTGATGACCAAGGACCTGGTCCTCTACGTCGACCACCTGCGCGGCCTCGGCGTGCCGTCGCTGAACGCGGCGGGGCCGCTGGCGAGCTTCGGCCTCGCGGCCAACCTGGGGTACGCCGACCAGATCAGCAACCGTGTGGTGGACGCGATCGGCGACATCGCGGGCGGGGTACGCCTGCACGAAGGGGAACCATCATGAGAATCGTGCGCGGCCACGCCGAGGGGACGGCGTCCGTCCTCAAGTCCGACACCTTCGTGGGCACGGTCTGGGCCGACTCGGTCCTGCCGACGACGGACGGCACCACCATCAACGTCGTGACGTTCACCCCGGGGGCCCGTACCAACTGGCACGAGCACACCGACGGCCAGATCCTGCAGGTCCTCGCCGGGCAGGGCTGGGTGTGCACGGAAGGGGAAGCGCCCCGCGCGCTGCTGCCCGGCGACACCGTCTGGGTCCCGCCGGGCGAGCGCCACTGGCACGGCGCGACCGAGACCACCCTGATGACCCACACCGCCATCTCGATCGGCCCCACCCGCTGGTACGGGCAGGTCCGCGACGAGGAATACCCAACCGAGGAGTCCCGATGAGCGCCGAACGCTTCGAAGCCGGTCTGGAGATGCGCAAGAAGGTGCTGGGCGCCGAGCACGTCGAGCGCTCGCTCGCGGCGGTGAGCGACTTCAGCCGGCCGGTGCAGGAGCTGGTCACCGAGTACTGCTGGGGGGAGATCTGGACCCGGGAAGGCCTCGACCGGCGCACCCGCAGCCTGCTGAACCTCGCCATGCTGACCACGCTCAACCGGGGGCACGAGTTCGCCGTGCACGTGCGCGGCGCGGTCGCCAACGGCGTCACCGAGTCGGAGATCCAGGAGGTCCTGCTGCAGGCCGCCGTCTACGCGGGCGTGCCGGCGGCGCTGGAGTCGTTCCGGATCGCGGAGCGGACGCTCGCGGAGCTGCGCGAGCAGGGGGTGACGATCCCGTGACCGCGGTCGGTTTCGTGGGTCTTGGCAAGATGGGCCTGCCGATGGCGGCCAGGCTGGTCTCGGCCGGCTTTCGCGTCAGGGCGTACGACATCAGCCGCCCCGAGGGCATCGATGTGACGGGGGACGTCACCGAAGTGGCCGAGGGCGCCGACGCGGTGGTGCTGATGTTGCCCGACTCCGACGCGGTGGAGGCGGTGCTGGCGGACGCGGGCCTGCTGGCCGCCGCCGCGCCCGGCACCGTGCTGATCGACATGGGCTCCTCGCAGCCGCTGCGCACCCGCGCGCTGGCGGCCCGAGCCGCCGAGCGGGGGGTGCGCCTGGTCGACGCGCCCGTGTCCGGCGGCGTCAAAGGCGCGGTCGACGGCACCCTCACCATCATGGCCGGCGGCGACCAGGACGACCTGGACCGGGTGCGCCCGATCCTGGAGACGCTGGGCAGCCGGGTGCTCCGGCTCGGCCCGGTCGGGGCCGGGCACGCGCTGAAGGCGCTGAACAACCTGATGTCCGCCACCCACCTGCTCATCACGGCCGAGGCGCTGCTGGCCGGGCAGCGTTTCGGCCTCGACCCGGAGACCATGCTGGCGGCCGTGAACGGCTCCAGCGGGCGCAGCGGCTCGACCGAGAACAAATGGCCGAACTTCGTCCTGCCCGGCACCTTCGACTCGGGCTTCGGGCTGCGCCTGATGCTCAAGGACATGCGCATCGCCGTGGACCTCGCCGAGGCCACCGGCGTCGCGCCGCGCCTGGGCCGAGCCACTGTCGACCTGTGGGCCGACGCCGCCGAACACCTGCCCTCCACCGCCGACCACACCGAGATCGTCCGGTGGCTGCGCCAACTCCAAGAGGACACCGAGCCGAGCGCGTAAACGCCCCTCGCCTGTACCCGCCGCCACGGCGGGGCACCTTGACTGACTAGCCACTCATTTATATGCTTCCGCCATGGCTCGGCCGAAGAGCAAGGACAAGAGGGACGCGCTCATGGCGGCTGCGACTCGTGTCATCGTCGCGCAAGGCCTGAGTGCGCCCACGGCGGTCATCGCGCGGGAAGCCGGCATCTCGAACGGCTCGCTGTTCACCTACTTCGAGACGAAAGCCGACCTCTTCAACCAGCTCTACCTTGAGCTGAAAACGGGGATGGCCGCCGCCTCGCTGGATGGGCTTTCGACGAAGGCTCCGCTGCGCGAGCAGTTTTCTCGCATGTGGTCGAACTGGATGCGCTGGGCGACGTCGAACCCCGACAAGAGGCGAGCGCTCGCCCTGCTGGACGTCTCCGACGACATTGCCCAGGAGACCCGTGCCGCCTCGCATCGGGCGATGGCAGAAGTCGCAGGAATACTCGAACGGGCGCGCGCCCGCGGACCGATGCGGGACGCGCCGATGTCGTTCGTCGTCGCGATCATGAACTCGCTGGCTGAAACGACGATGGACTTCATGGTCAACGACCCCGCCAACGCCGACGAGCACTGCAGAGTCGGGTTCGACGCTCTGTGCCGGATGTTGGGCGACTGATTTTTTTTGAGCTAATAAATGACTGACCAGACAGACAACTAAGGAGAGCACATGGCGAAGACAAGTTCGGGAGAGCGCAAGGCGTACATCATCACCGGCCCGACGTCGGGCATCGGTCACAGCACGGCTCTCGAGTTGGCGAAGCACGCCACGGTCGTCCTGGTGGGTCGCGACCGAGGAAGACTCGACGAGGTACAGAAGACGATCGAGGGCGCGGGCCGGCACGCGGTGTCGGTCGTGTGCGACTTGTCGGATCTCGCGAGCGTACGGCGCGCGGCCGCAGAGATCATCGCGCTCCATCTTCCGCTCGCGGGCCTGGTCAACAACGCGGGCATCATCGAGATGCGCGCCACGAAGAACGCGCAGGGCTGGGACACGGCGTTCGCTACGAACCACCTCGGTCCGTTCGTGTTGACCGAGGCGCTCATGCCGCATCTCCCCCACGGCGCGAACGTGGTGTTCGTCTGCTCCGGCGTCGAAGACCCCGAGCGCAGGCCCGCCGTGGTCGCTGGGTTTCGAGGCGGTCGCTACATCTCTGCCGAGGCGAGCGCGCGCGGCGAGTGGCAGCCCGGTGGTTCCACCCTTCCCGGCGGCGACGCCTACGCGACGTCGAAGCAATGCAACCTCGCGACGGTGCTGGCGTTCGCGCGCGAGACTCCGCGGTTGCGCTTCAACGCCGTCGAACCGGGCTTCAGTCCGGCCACGAGCCTCTCGCGCGACGCGAACGTCCTCCTGCGCTTCCTGGGGAGGTACGTACTGTCGTTGTTCGCCCCGTTCATCAAGTACTGGAGCACTCCGGCGCGGGCCGCGAAGGTCATCACGAACGCCCTACTGAACGAGTCGGGAGGGACCGGCGTCTACTACGACGACCGGGGCCGGCCGATGCTCGGCTCGACGCTGGTGCGTGACCCGAAGTTTCAAGACCGCGTCGTCGCGGAGACGCGCGCTCTGCTCTCGACGGTCTTGGCCTGAAGCCGGTCATGCGCAAGACGCTCGGTTACGTCGCGTTCGGCTGGTGACGTAGCCGACGTACATGCCGATCGGCTGGCCCTGGACTACAGGACGGCGACCACACCGAGATCGTCCGGTGGCTGCGGGAGGACACCGTGTAAAGCTCCTTTTTCCAGGATGTATACCTCGCCTATACCGCCCTGAGAGATGATCAGCTTCCGGCTTTGGACCAGGAGCTGAGGTGATCGGGAGTGGCGGTGGAGTTCCGGCTGCTTGGGCCGGTCGAGGTGAGCGCCGCCGGGGTGGCAGTGCCGCTCGGCGGAGCCAAACCCCAGACGCTGCTGGCGGCGTTGCTGCTGGAGCACGGGCACATCGTGCCGACCGCGCGCCTGATCGACATCATCTGGCCGGATGATCCGCCGGAGACCGCCAAGGCGGCGATCCAGACCTACGTCAAGACGTTGCGGCAGGCGCTGGCCCGGCACGGCGTCGCGGATGTGATCGTCACTCGCGCGCCCGGCTACCTGGTCCAGATCCCCGCCGGGTCGCTGGACGTGGACCTCTTCGATCAGCTGCTCGCCCAGGCCCGGGAGGCGTCCACGCCGCAGGAGACCTCCGACCTGCTCGGCGCCGCGCTGGCCCTGTGGCGCGGGCCCGCCCTGGCGGGATCGCACACCTCACTGCTGGCCGGAGAGGTGGTCCGGCTGGAGCAGCTGCGGCTGACCGCCACGCAGGAGCGCATGGCCGCCGATCTGGCGCTGGGCCGGCACGGCCAGCTGGTGGCCGAGCTGGCCGCGCTGGTCGGCCGCCATCCCGCCGACGAGCGGCTGCGCGGGCAGTACATGACCGCGCTGTACCGGCTCGGCCGCCAGTCCGACGCCCTGGCCAGCTTCCGGGAAGGCCGCCAGGTGCTGGTCGAGGAGCTCGGCGTGGACCCGGGGCCGGAGCTGACCGGCCTCTATCACGCGATCCTGCGCGGTGACCCCATCCTGCTGGCGTCGCCGTCCGGGGAGGCGGTTGGCGTCGCCGTGCCGACGCAGCTGCCGCTGGCGCCCGCGGACTTCACCGGCCGCGCGCTCCAGACCTCCACCCTGGTCGCGGCGCTCACAGATCCTGCCCCGGCCATCCAGGTCATCGCGGGGCGCGGCGGCAGCGGCAAGTCTGCCCTGGCCGCCCACGTCGCCCACCAGGTGGCGACCGCGTTTCCCGACGGGCAGCTCTACGCCGAGCTGCGCGGGCTGAGCGAGACCCCCGCCGAGGCGGGCGAAGTGCTGGGGCTGTTCCTCAGGGCGCTCGGCGTGGAGCCGGCCGCCGTCCCGGCCGCCACCGCGGAGCGGGCCGAGCTCTATCGCCGCCTGCTGGCCGGGCGCCGGGTGCTGGTGCTGCTGGACGACGCCGCCGATGAACGGCAGGTACGGCCGCTGCTGCTGGGCGGTGGCGGCTGCGCCGTGCTGGTCACCTCGCGCAACCGGCTGGGCGGGCTGGCGGGCGTGCGCCGTACCGACCTAGACGTGCTCGATCCCGATGAGGCGGTCGAGCTGCTGGTACGGATCGTCGGGGCCGACCGGGTGAGCGCGGAGGAACCGGTGGCCCGTGAGATCGCCGAACTGTGCGGGCGGCTGCCGCTGGCGATCAGGATCGCCGGGGCCCGGCTGGCCACCCGCCAGCGCTGGCCGCTGCGCTTGCTGGCCGACCGGCTGACGGACGAGCGGCGCAGGCTGGACGAGCTGGCGATCGCCGACCTGGAGGTGCGGGCCGGTTTCGAACTCAGCTACCGGGCGCTGGACACCGGCGCGCGCCAGGCGCTGCGGCGGCTGGGCCATCTGGGGGTGCCGGAATTCGCCTCGTGGGTCGTCGCCTGGCTGACCGGCACCGCGGAGACTGCGGCGGAGGATCTGGTGGAACGGCTGGTCGACGCGCAGCTGGTGGACTTCAGCCGGGTCGACGACCTGGGCACGCCCCGGTTCCGCGTACACGACCTGGTACGGATCTACGGGCGGGAGCGGGCCGAGGCCGAGGAGCCCGCGCAGGAGCTGGCGGCGGCCGTGGGCCGGGTGCTCGGCGGCTGGCTGACCCTGACCGACCAGCTGGCCGCCGACGCTCCGTCCGACGAGATCGGCCGGCCGCGCCCCGCCCTGGCGTCCTCCCCCGTCTCCGACGAGCTGGCCGCGCGGGTGCTGGCGGCCCCGCACGACTGGTTCGACATCGAGCAGCCCGCGCTGGTCGTCGGCCTGGAGCGGGCCGCCGCGCTGGGCCTGCACGACCTGGTCTGCCAGTTCACCTCGGCCCGGCTGGGGCCGTCGTTCCTGGGCGTCAACCGGTTCGAGTCCCGGGAGCGGATCAACCAGGCCGCGCTGGCCGCGGCCCGCCGCGCCGGCGACCGGTACGGCGAGGCGACCATGCTGGCCGAGCTGGGACACCTGCGCTACGACCAGGATCACTTCCCGGAGGCGCGCCGGGTCCTCGACGAGGCGCTCGGCGCCTTCCGCGAACTCGGCGACGCGCGGGGGCAAGCCGTGGCGCTGTCCGGGCTCGGCGTGATCTGCCGGGAGGCGGGCCGCCTGGTCGAGGCGCTGCACTTCCTGGATGAGGCCGGGGCGCTGCTCGGCGAGGATGCCGCGATCGCCTACCCGCGGCGGCTGGCCGCTTCGGTCCGGCTGGAGCGCGGTGACTTCCCCGCCGCCTGGTCCGGCCTGGCGGAATCCCTGGCCGCCTACCGCCGCGCCGGCAGCCACCGCGGCGAGGCGGTGACCTTACGCACCATGAGCCTGTTTCACCGCGCGACCGGCGAGTACGCCCCGGCGATCGAGACCGCCGAAGCCGCGAGGACCATCTTCGACCGGCTCGGCGACAAGCTGATGGAGGCGTACTCGGTCCGCGCGTGGGCCAAAGCGCAGCTGCGCCTGGGCCGGACCGAACAGGCCCTGGCCCCGCTGGAAGGGGTGCTGTCGACCTGCCAGGCGATGGGTGACCGCTGGGGCCTGGGGGTGACCCTGCGCACCCTGGGCGAGCTTCATCTGGCCGACGGCCACCTGCGGGACGCGGCCGCCTGCCTGACCGCGGCGATGGAGGTGTGGCAGGACATGGACGCCCCGCTCTGGCGCGCCCGCACCGAACGCGACCTCGCGCTGCTACACGAGGCCCGGGGCGAGTCCGGGCTGGCGGCGAAGATCATGGACCGCGCGGTCAAAGTCTTCCGCGACCACGGCGCCCGCGAATACGGCGAGCTCACCGGCGGTACGGCCGCATTCTGAGATCCCGCCCGCCCGGAATTTCAGCAAAGTTTCAGCGCCTCATTCGAACCTTCTGGTGTCAGCAGGAAGAACACTCTCCCCCGGAAGCTAGTAATGAGACCTAACCGCCTTATCTCCGGCACCCTCGGCATCTGGACGGCAGCCGCTCTCGGCTTCACGAGAGCCACGGTCACATCGTCGCGGTCGCCCGTCCCCGGCGGCGGACTCGCCTATCCCCATGCGTGGACCCACCGCCACGGTGGGTCCACCTGACTTTCGGCAGGCATCACCGGCTCCGCCCTCGAGTGACTCCGTCTCCCCTATCCCGAACTCGCAATGGCCGTCCGATCTCTGACCGGGCGGCCTACAGCGCTATCCAGACTCGATCCGAAGGACAAGAAATGATCCTGCTCTCCGATCCCGTGATCAGCCGAATGCCGATTGAGGAGTCTGGCGAGGTATTGATCGATCTCCGCACCGTCCAGGCGCTGCGCCTCGATCCGCGCATGGCCGACACGGGAGCCGCCTACTCCCATCTTCGCGTCAGCGTCGTGGACCGCCTGGTCACCGCGCAAACCTTGCTGCCACCCGGGCTCTATTTCCTGATCATCGAAGGCTTCCGGCCCGTGGAGCTCCAAGCCCGGTATTTCGACGACCACGTCGCCCGGCTCCGAATTGTCCACCCGGGCCAGGATCCCGCGTGGTATCGCCAGCGGGCCAGCCGCTACATCTCCCCACCCGAGGTCGCCCCGCACGTGGCCGGCGCCGCCGTCGATCTGACCTTGTGCGATACGGACGGCAACGAGCTCTGGCTGGGCACGGAGGTCAACGACACCGACACCGAGGCCTGCCACACCGACAGCGTCGCGATCCCCGCCGAGGCCAGGCGACACCGCCGCGTCCTCAGCGAGGCACTCACCGCGGTCGGCCTGGTCAACTACCCCACCGAATGGTGGCACTGGTCCTACGGCGACCGTTACTGGTCCTGCGTCACCGGCGCCTCAGCCGCCCGGTACGGACCGACGGCACTCCCCACCTCCTGACCGCGAGACGCCCGCCGTGGGGGCTACCGTGAACGCCCGTCTACGACAGCCCCCATCGCGATCACCATGACAGCTTCCGCTGTTTCGGTGGGCCTACGCCGCAGGTGCCAGAGGCATGCCCAAGACGGAGGCACTCACCACATTCCTGGCGGCGCAGCACCCTCAATGGACTAATAACCCCTATAGGGTTATCTTGGGGGCACAGGAGTCTGTGGAGGTGTGCGCGATGCCGAAGATCAACGTCTATCTGCCCGATGATCTGGCCGAGGCCGTAAAGGAGGCCGGTGTGCCGGTGTCGGCGGTGTGCCAGCGGGCTCTGGAGCAGGCCGTGCGACGGGTGACCGCCATCCGGGAGACGGTTCTGGGCGATCTCGACGACGAACCGACCGGAGCGCTGGCGCACTTCACCGCAAGGACGCGGGCCGTGCTGAAACTGGCGGTGGAGCGGGCGCGGGACGCCGGCGAGCCGAGGATGGGAACCGAGCACCTGCTGGGCGCCATGCTGGACGAGGGCACCAACCTGGCACTCCACGTGCTCCGCGCCATGGAGATCGAGCCGGAGCGGGTCGGGCGTGATCTGGCCCGCCGGCAGCCCGGAGAGCGAGAGACCGCCCCGCCGGACGGTGATCCGCGCCGGTTTGACGGGCCCGCGGCCAACGCGCTGGAGCTGGCGGTCACCGAGGCGACCTCCCTCGGCCACAATTACATCGGCTGCGAGCACCTGCTGCTCGGCCTGGCCGTCGAACCCGACGGAGTCGCAGGACAGGTTCTGCGGGCCCTGGGGGCCGATCCCAAGCTCGTCCGCCGCGCCGTCACCGCCGCGCTGGCGGGCTACGTTCACCTGCGGGCCGAGAGCGGGCAGGGCCAGCCGACGGCGTCCGCCGCCGCACAGCAGGCGCTCGCCGCGGCCGTACGTCAGGGAATCGAACCGCTGAGTCGGCGCATCGCCCGGCTGGAGGAGCACCTCGGGCTGACCACCGAAGGCTGACCGCCGTGTTCCGCCGCGCTCGCCGTAGGCCGCCCGATCAGAGGCGGCGGTACGGCCAACGTCTCCTTCCGCTGTGGCAGCAGTGGCTCCAGCTGGCCGCCTTAGTCCTCATCGTGTTGGCAATTCTGTGGTGAAACATCTGCTGATGCCGGGAGCGAGCACGTAGATCAGGCGTGGCGGAGGACGGCCGCACCCGGCTGATCTTCCGGATCGAAACCCCACAACGGAACCGACCTCGCTGGCGTGTGGGACGCCTTCGGTGTGTGAATAGCCCGATAGGCCGCCCGGTTGAAGATCGGACGGCCTAGCGAGCTTGGCTGGTTACTGTGCGGTGGGGATGTGGCTGAAGGTGCTCCACAGAGTGCCGAGGCTGACGTACTGGTCGAAGGACGGGACCGCCGTGCCCTTGCTGCGCCAGGCCAGCATCTGATCGGTGCCGTTGAGACCGAGCAGGTCGGTCTTGCCGTCACGGTCGTAATCGGCCACCAGGAAAGTGGTCACGGTCTTCCAGCCGCTGGTGATGAGCATGCTCTGCCCGCGCGCGGGAGCACCGACGGCGCTGGTGTTGGGCACCACCCAGAACTGGTCACCCGTGGCCGCGTCCACGCCAGCGATGTCGACCTTGCCGTCACCGGTGAAGTCGGCGATGACGATCTTGGACAGGGTGCTCCACTGGGCGCCCAGGTTCACGTACTGGTCGAAGGACGGGACGGCCGTGCCCCTGTTACGCCACACGAACATCTGGTCGGTGCCGTTCAGGCCGAGCAGATCGGTCTTGCCGTCGCCGTCGTAGTCGGTCACCCAGAACCGGGTGACGGTCTTCCAGTTGTCACTGATGTGCATGCTCTGTCCACGTGCCGGGGCGCCGACGGCGCTGGTGTTGGGCACGACCCAGAACTGGTCACCGGTGCCGGCATCGACACCGGCGATGTCGACCTTGCCGTCGCCGGTGAAGTCGGCGATGACAATCTTGGACAGGGTGCTCCACTGGGTACCGAGGTTGACCGGCGGATTCAGTGACGGATGACCAGGTGAACTGGTGTTGATCCAGGCCAGCATCTGATCGGTGCCGTTGAGACCGAGCACATCGGTCTTACCGTCACCGTCGTAGTCAGTCAGCCAGTACTTGGTGACGGTTTTCCAGCCGGTGCTCATGGGGATGCTCTGTCCGCGTGCGGGCGCGCCGGGGGCGCTGGTGTTGGGGACGAACCACATGTCATCACCGGCGGCACCCAAGCCCAGGAAGTCCGGCTTGCCGTCGCCGTCGAAGTCCACCAGCCGCCCCGCCTGCGGATCCACCACCGGCCTGGGAATGGAAAGGCCGGACAACTGGTCCAGGTACGCCTGCGTGCCGTTGAAGACGTTCAGGGTGACATTCGTGGTCGGGACTCCGGGGACGGAGCCGACGTCGGCGTACTGCCACATGAGCCAGGAGCTCCAGCCGGGCGGAACGGCGGGGGTGGTGTGGCTGCTGATGTAGTCGGCCACCTGCAGGCCGTACGAGCCGAAGGCGGTGGTGCTCCCCATGCAACCCGTCATGAACCCCTTCGCCGTGTAGATCCACGGCTTGACGCCGAACGCGGCCTGCACCCTGTCCAGCCAGGTCTGCGCGAACGCCACGGTGGTGTACGGCGGGCAGGAACTGGTGCCGTCGTCGGTCCACTCCAGGTCCAGGATCGGCGGCAGTTCACCCGCCCGGTGCCCGGTGTAGCCCGCCGCGCGCACTGTGCTGATGAAGAAGTCCGCCTGGGCGACGGCGTTCGAGCTGGTCCCGGTCAGATAGTGGTACGGCGCGGTGGCGATGCGCTGCGCCAGGGCGGCGCCGAGATCGCCGCCGAAGTAGGGATTGGTCTTGTTCGTGCCGCGGGTGGCCTTCAGCGTGGCGAAGGTCACTCCGGACTGCCGGATCTGGGACCAGTTCACCGAGGCCCCACCGGGGTGCTGGTATTCCGTGACGTCCACACCCTTGATGGGGAACCTGGCCGGATCCGGGTTGGCGGACGACGCACTGGCTGGCTGAGCGAGCACCCCGGCGAGCCCCACGGCGACGGCGGCCGCAGCAATGAGCCGGCGAGTCAATCTCGGCCATGTCTGTATTGCGGACATTTCTGCTCCAAGGTTGAGAGATATCGAGCGCTGGAACGCACCCGCCGGCCCGACCGCACCCATCCGGTGCGGTCAGCGGCCGGCGGTCGATGGGGTTACTGCGCGGTGGGGATATGGCTGAAGGTGCTCCACAAGGTGCCCAGGCTGACGTACTGCTCGAAGGACGGGACCGCCGTGCCCTTGCTGCGCCAGGCCAGCATCTGATCGGTGCCGTTGAGACCGAGCAGGTCGCTCTTGCCGTCACGGTCGTAATCGGCCACCAGGAAAGTGGTCACGGTCTTCCAGCCGTTGGAGATGAGCATGCTCTGCCCGCGCGCGGGGGCGCCGACGGCGCTGGTGTTGGGCACCACCCAGAACTGGTCACCCGTGGCGGCGTCGACACCGGCGATGTCGACCTTGCCGTCAGCAGTGAAGTCACCGATGACAATCTTGGACAGCGTGCTCCACTGGGCGCCCAGGTTCACGTACTGGTCGAAGGACGGGACAGCGGTACCCCTGTTGCGCCATACGAACATCTGGTCAGTGCCGTTGAGACCGAGCAGGTCGCTCTTGCCGTCACCGTCGTAATCGGTCACCCAGAACCGGGTGACGGTCTTCCAGTTGTCACTGATGTGCATGCTCTGCCCACGCGCCGGGGCGCCGACGGCGCTGGTGTTGGGCACCACCCAGAACTGGTCACCGGTGCCAGCATCGACACCGGCGATGTCGACCTTGCCATCACCGGTGAAGTCGGCGATGACAATCTTGGAGAGGGTGCTCCACTGGGTACCGAGGTTGACCGGCGGATTCAGTGACGGGTGGCCGGGTGAACTGGTGTTGATCCAGGCCAGCATCTGATCGGTGCCATTGAGACCGAGCACATCGATCCTGCCGTCACCGTCGTAATCGGTCAGCCAGTACTTGGTGACGGTCTTCCAGCCGGTGCTCATGGGAATGCTCTGTCCACGTGCGGGCGCGCCGGGAGCGCTGGTGTTGGGGACGAACCACATGTCATCACCGGCGGCACCCAAGCCCAGGAAGTCCGACTTGCCGTCACCGTCGAAGTCCACCAACCGCCCCGCCTGCGGATCCACCACCGGCCGCGGAGTCGGCTCGTCGACATCACTTGCACCCACGGGGCTGGAGTAGCCGACGATGTCGATGTTGGTGCGGGAGTAACTGTTCTCCTTGACGCGATCGCCGCTGTTGCCTTCGATGGTGTAGACCGTGCTGCCGCTCGCCGACTTGACGATCCCGACGTGGTCGATGACACCGTTCTGGTCCCAGTCGAAGACGAGGGCGTCGCCCGGCTGCGGTGTGTAGCCGCTGCCGCGGGTGTGCCAGGTGCCGTGCGTCGTGCCGTAGTCCTTGAACGAGCTGGCCCAGCCGGTGAGCACGCCTCCGCTGCCCTCGGGCACATCGGCGTACGGCACGCCGGCGTTCTTCCACACGTACTTGGAGAAGTCGGCGCACCAGTCGCTGTCACGCCACTGAACTCCGTCGGTGGCGGGGCAACCGGTTCCGGGCTTCCAGGTTCGGAAGTAGCCGGTGTAGTAGTTGCAACCGCTCCCCAGCGGCTGCTCGTGATTGCGCGATGCGTTGTTCAGCTGGCTTTGCGCGACCGAGACGATGGAGTCACGGGACACGGCAGCGGCCGGCATCGTAGTGATGGCGATCAATCCCGATCCCAGAACAGCCGTAGTGGCCAGCCCGACGCTGAGGCGACGGACGAATCGCAGGCCGCTCTGTGCTCCTATGCGGGTGAGGTTCATGAGGATCCTTCCGGTGGAGGACGGTGCTTCGTACTGACACCGGAAGATTCGAAGGGCCTGCTGAAACCTCGCTGAAAATCCGCGGCGGCCGGCTTTCAGCGCGCGGCACCCTCAGCGGCCGGACCGCCGGTGAACTCGTCGTATTCGCGGGCACCGTGGTCGTGGAAGAACTCCGCACCGGCCCTAGCCCGGGTGATGTGCGTGCCCGAAATCAGATATGGGCGATGATCTGGCGTACGGGACGGCCCAAGGCGTTCGCGAGGGCTGCCAGCTCCTCGTCGTTGAACCAGCCTCGATCCGGGTTCCAGATGGCGATCTCGAACCGCGCGAAGCCGCAGGGCCAGTCGTAGTCCAGCGCGTCCAGTGCCGTCTGGCCGCCGCAGCACGGGACCTGGATCGCCAATGTGGGCAAGCCGTCTTCGTAATGAACGTCAAGGAGCTCGGCCCACCACCCGGTGTCGATCGAGGTGCCGCAGAGCGGGCAGCCGATCTTTGTCAGGTTGGCACCGCAGTCGACAGCGGTGAGGCTCTCATACCAGGTGACTTCGATCTCGACGTCCAGGCCGTCTGGGATTCCGGGGGCGAGTTCCGCCGCGAGCGCGGCGGCACGCTCAGCGGCGTCCCGGTCGGGTTGCCAGTACGGATCGGCCGGGATGATCGAGAGCACGTCGTCACTCATCTGGCCCTCGAGGCAGGATCCGCATGCTGACGGATAGTACATGCCCTACTTGTAGAAGGCTTCCTGGCCGGGATTCGCGCGGCGACGGTCGCGGACGATGACATGCCCCGGTCCCTTCGGGGCACCACAGTCCGGGTCGTGCAACTCAAGGTGATCGGTGGGGAAGGCGGCGCCGCGCCCGAGGCGTCCGGGATCGAGGACGAAGACGATACGCGTACCGCTGCCGACCGGAGCATCGATCTCCCAGGGCTCGGCGAGCGGCCGGATGCCGGCGAGTTCCTGGCGGAAACCGCGACCATCGCTCCACATCTCCACGGTCACGCTCTCGCACAGCGCCGCCACAGCGGCAGGAAGCCACCACTCAGGGCCCAACAGGGAGCCGTAGTAGCCGAGTGCGGGCGAATCCGCCCCGCCCCACGCATGCACTTGATCCATCGCCACCGTAAAACCGAGATCATCGAATACCTCGATCACCGTGCGCAGCGTGTGCTCCCTGGCGACACCGGCCGCCGGATGAAGAGCATGTCCCGCCACTGCGCAGAGCAACGCGGTCGGCAGCCTCGGATCGTTCAGCCCCACCCCGAAGTACATTTCGGGCCGCTTCCGCACAACCTCGTCGAACTCCAGCACGGTGATGTCGGCCGCGGTGTATTCGTTGCCCGCCACAGGCCAACACGCTACTGGGGCGACGATCTCCGCGGCCAACGGAGGCCACCGCGCTCCCGCCGGGCCTGGCTCAAGTCTGCCGCCCGTCATGCACGAAGAGCGCCCTGCTCGGGGGCGCTCAGCGCAGCTCCTCAGAGGGGCGATGAACGCGGTTCCTCTGTGTCTGCCACGAGGAAAATCCCCACCTCCCACAGTCGGTGTAGCAGATCGGTCACGGCGTCCGGGTTCTCCAGGGAGGCGTGGGAGGCAGCACGCGCCGGAGTAACCGGAGTAAATCGTCGAGAGCTGTGGATGTGGTGGGGTGCCCACCCGGGCTGGTGGGTCTTCTGGAGGATGGGCTTGAGTCTCCAGTAAGGGGAGACGCGAAGGTGGGGGTATGGACGGCGACACGCTCTACACGATCGGGGCGCTGGCCCGGCGGACCGGGCTTACGGTGAAGACCATACGGTTTTACTCCGATGCTGGGATCGTGCCGCCGACTGGCCGCAGCCCGGCTGGCTACCGGCTCTATGACCTGCGTGCGCTCGCGCGTCTGGATCTCATACGTTCGTTGCGTGACCTGGGCCTTGATCTCGCTGTCATCCGGCAGGTGCTGGATCGGGAGATCTCGGTGCCTGAGGTCGCGGCGGCGCATGCCAACGCTCTGGACGTGCAGATCCGCACTCTGCGGCTGCGGCGCGCGGTGCTGCGAGCGGTAGCCAAGCGGGGCTCCACCCCTCAGGAAATGGATCTCATGCACAAGGTCGCGAAACTCTCCGACGACGAGCGTCGGCGCCTCGTCAACGACTTCATCGACGACACCTTCGGGGGCTCGGACGCCAATCCCGATTTCGTGGACTTGATGCGCTCCGCCATGCCCGACCTGCCGGACGATCCCGAACCCGATCAGGTCGACGCCTGGGTGGAACTCGCCGAGCTCACCCAGGACCCGGACTTCCGCACCGCGGTACGCCGGATGGCCGAGTACCAGGCTGCCGAACGCGCCCAAGGCGACACCACCGGTCTGCACCACGACCTCACCGAAACCGTCCGCCAGCAGGTCAGCGATGCCCTCACCGCCGACGTCGCCCCCGCCTCGGCCGAGGCGGCGCGCATCGTCGACGCCCTCACTGCCCGCTACGCTCAGGTTTTCAGTCGGGCCGACGATACTGACCTGCGTCGCTGGCTGCTGAGGCGCCTGGAGATCGCCAGCGACCCGCGCGCGGAACGCTATTGGCATCTCCTTGCCGTAATCAACGGATGGCCCGTCCCGCCGAGCCTGGCGCCGGTATTCGCCTGGTTCATCGAGGCCGTGCGCGCCGGTCTCAAGCCGTAGCCCGCTGCCGCACCCCGCTCAGTCCGGTCCTGGCGGTCTGAGACTCAGGCCGCCAGGACCGGGGCGCCAGCGCATCGACCTGCTCTGGCCGCTGAGGGATTGTTAACCTGGGCCAGCAGAAGCACCTTTTACAAAGATCACCGGGAGCTGTGTGCACATAGCGGGAATACGGCTGCTGGCCTGGATGGCCTTGCTCTTGACCGTGGCGGCGTGCGGCCAGGAACGGCCGGTCGCGCGGGCGACCGTCACTCCGCCCGCGCAGGAACGTGCGCCCACGCCGAGTCCCGCCCCGCAAGAACGTGTGCCCACGGCGAGTCCCGCCCCGCAAGAGAGCTCCAAGGGCACTGAACCGCGTGGGAGCGATTATCAGGGGCCGGATCGCTGGTTCGAGGCGAGGCTGGCGCTCGCGGACGGACGCCAGGTGGCGATGCACTACCGGCGCGGCGAAGGACTCTACGAGCAGCATCGCAGCCCGCAGGCCAGCAGGTGGACCAAGCCGCACCTGATCTACGGCACCAAGACCGATGCCTGCCAGGGAATCACGCTCCAGGCCAGCGGCGGCACGGTCACCGCAATCGCGGACTTCGGCGTGTACTGCTCGGACGGCGAACCGCCGACGGAGTCCATCGCGGCGGTGGCTGTGGGAGATCTACGCAGCTGGGATCACCACCTCACCAAGGACTTCGACGGCTGGAGGCGCGCCACAATCACCGACAGAGGCAGGAAGGCCACCTTCCGGGGTGGGCGCAGCACGCTCATCTGGACCTTGACCGGCGGCTTCTCGGACCCGGTGCACAGGTATCCCAGCTGAAACCGCCACGTCGCGTGGGTGGCGCCGGTGGCGAGGAAGTGGGCAACGCTGCCGGAGCCGTAGTCGATGTCGGGCCGCTGCCCGTCTTCAGGCGTTCTCCCGCTGGAACAGTCGGGTGCCGAGGAGGACGCCGACGAGGAGGAACAGCACGCTGACCAGGACGCCCCAGCCGACCTCGGCTGAGGTGTAGGAACCGGTGAACAGCGAGCGCAGCGCCTCGACGACGTAGCGGAAGGGGGTGAGCCGGGACAGGACGTCCA
Organism: Acrocarpospora macrocephala; assembly: GCF_009687865.1. Taxonomy (GTDB): domain Bacteria; phylum Actinomycetota; class Actinomycetes; order Streptosporangiales; family Streptosporangiaceae; genus Acrocarpospora; species Acrocarpospora macrocephala. The sequence continues at coordinate 40,792 of NZ_BLAE01000041.1, read as the reverse complement.
GCCAGGCGGGCGCGAGTGACATCGGCAGCAAGGCGCCGGAGAGCAGCATCAGTGGCACCAGCGCGGTGGACATGAGCGGCGGGAAGAGTTCCTGGTCGATCGTGAGCGCGACGGCGTAGGAGAAGGACGCCAGGCCCACGGCGAGCATCACGATGAGGGCCAGGCCGAGTAGCACGCCGCCGGCCGGGGCGCGCAGACCGAAGGCGTACCCCAGGGTGATCACCAGAACGGCCTGGACGAGCAGGACCACGCTGTCCTTCAGCACCCGGCCGAGCAGCAGCGAAGTCCGGCTCGCGGGAGTCACGCGCAGCCGCTCCAGCACGCCGAACCGCTGGTCGAGCACGATGCCGAAACCGGCCAGGCCCGCGCTCATCAGGGCGAGCTGGATCAGCAGGCCGGGGACCAGCGCGCCCCACGAGCCCACGCCGCTCCGGTCGAACAGCGGCCCGAACAGGACCAGGAACAGGATCGGCTGGATCGCGGTGAACAGGATCGCGAACTTGCTCCTGAAGGTGGCGCGCAGGTAGTAGCGGGCCAGGATCAAAGCGCTCGGGGACATCAGGCCACCGCCTCTTCGCGCAGCTCGCGGCCGGTCACCGTGAGGAAGACGTCGTCGAGCGTGGCGTCCGGGCCGATCCCGGCCTTGAGCTGGGCTGGCGTGCCCTCGGTGACGATCCGGCCGTGATCGATGATCAGCACGCGGTCGCACAAAGCGTCGGCCTCGTCGAGGTAGTGGGTGCTGAAAAACACGGTGACGCCCTCGTCGTCGCGGAGCCGCCGGATGTGGCCCCAGAGGTTCGCGCGGCTCTGCGGGTCGAGGCCGGTGGTGGGCTCGTCGAGGAAGAGCAGCGCGGGCCGGTGGAGCAGGCCCATCGCGATGTCCACGCGCCGCCGCTGCCCGCCGGAGAGCGAACCGGCGACCCGCTGCTCCACACCCGTGAGGTCCAGTTGCGCCAACACCTCGCGCACCCGGGCGCGGGCTTCGGCGGGGCGCAAGCCGTACAGCCGGGCCTGGACTTCTAAGTCCTCGCCGACGTAGCCCATTGGGCTGACTGTCGCGCCTTGGGCGACGTAGCCGATGCGGCGCCGTACGCCGGTCGGGTCGGCGAACAGGTCGTGGCCGGCGATGGTGGCGGTGCCGGATGTGGGTTTCAGCAGGGTCGTCAGCAGGCGCATCGTGGTGGTCTTGCCCGCCCCGTTGGGGCCGAGGAAGGCCACGATCTCGCCCTCGGCCACCTCGATCCGGACCCCGCGCACCGCCTCGACCGCGCCCTTCCTGGTTTCGAAGGTCTTCGTCAGTCCTATGGCGTGAATCATGCTCGATAGAGTAACACCAATTTTGGTGTCACTTAAATTTTGGTGATGCCATATAGTTGGACCATGTCGGACGAGCTTGGCCTGCGCGAACGCAAGAAGCGGGAGACCCGGCAGCGGATCGCCGACGTCGCCATGGGGCTGTTCCTGCAGCGCGGGTTCGACAACGTCACGGTCGCGGAGATCGCGCGAACAACGGATGTCTCGGTCAACACGGTCTTCAACTACTTCAAGACCAAGGAAGACCTGTTCCTCGACCGCAACGACCTCGCTCAGGACTCCCTGGCGCGCGTGGTGCGGGAACGGCTGCCCGGCGAGTCCGCGATCCAGGCGATCAGGCGCGACTTCATCGACGCCCTGGAGACCCGGCACTGGCGTTACGGGTTCAACGAGGGCGGCGACGTGTTCGCCAGGCTGGTCAGGGAGAGCCCTTCCCTCTCCGCCCGGCTGCACGAGATGCACTGGACCCGCCAGGTGCTCCTCACCGAGGCCCTCGCCGACGTGGCCGACGCCGATCCCGACGACCCCACCCCTTCGATCGTCGCCGCGCAGGTCTACGCCGTCATCCGCACCCTGACGATGCAGACCCTCATACGGAGGATCGCCGGCGAGATCTGGGACGAGATCGCCCCAGACCTCCGCACCCAGGCGGAACGCGCCTTCGCCCTTCTCGAACACGGCATCGGCGACTACCCCAACGCCGGTCAGTGACCGCCGCCCGCCAGGTTGAGGCCGACGACACCGCAGAGGATGAGAAGGATCGAGGCGATCTTGATGGGGGAAACGTTCTCGCCCAAAAGGATCATGCCTAGGGTGGCGGTGCCGATGGCGCCGATGCCGGTCCAGACGGCGTAGCCCGTACCGACGTCGAGGCTCTTGAGGGCGAGTGCGAGCAGGCCGAAGCTGACGACGGCGGAGGCGATGAAGCCGATGCTCGGCAGCGGTGCGGAGAATCCGTCGCTGAGCTTGAGCGAGTAGGCCATGACGACCTCGAACAGACCTGCGGCGATGACCAGAAGCCAGGCCATGACGGCTCCCTCCTAAGGAGCGTCGTCTGGCAGGCCGGGTACGGCGCGTCTCGTCCGGGCGGGCCTTGATCGTGGCCCGCATAGGGAACAACGGCGGCGGCCTCGTGCGGATTCCCGCACAGCGCCCCGCCCGGAGGGACGGGGCGCCGTTGGCTGGTCAGAACCTCTGAACGGTCTCGCAGGCGACCGGCTCGGGGTCGAGGCCGCCCTTGTCGATGACGATCTCGTCGATGCCCAGGCCGCAGTCCAGGTCGCTGTCCTTGGCCAGGTCCTTGGCGAAGAGCTCGTCCTTGCCGCCGAGGCCGAACAGCTTGTCACCGGCGCCGCCGCCGTCCTCGATCCGGTTGTTGCCGTTGCTCCCGATCAGGAAGTCGCCGCCGAGGGTGGAGCCGACGATGTTCTCCACGTCGTCGCGGACGTTGTCGGAGTCGATGTTGCGGCCGTCGCCGGCCTGGTTGTCCAGGCTCACCCGCACCGACAGGTTGCTGCTCTTGTAGGAGACGGTGTCGGTGCCGGTGCCGCCGATCCAGGTGACCGCCCGGCCGGTCGGCGAGGTGGTGCTGGCGATGAGGTTGTCGTTGCCGTCCCCGCCGTTGACGGTGCCCTTGAACGAGACTCCGACGCTGAAGGAGTCGTTCATGTCGCCGAGGTTGGCGGCGAATTCGCTGGCCGACGTCCCGCAGGTCACCGCGCGCGGGGTGAGCTTCTCGCACCCGGGGAGCGCGGTGAGCGGCTCGGTGTCGAACACGGTGATCTTGCCGTTGAAGACGGTGATGGACGCGCTGTTGATCCCGCGGGCGCCCGCGGTGTAGGTGATCTTCCCGTTGCTGAGGCCGACCGTGCCGGCGGAGGCGGCCTGGCTGGGGGTGGCAAGGGTGGCGGCCAGCGCGGCGGACGCGAAGGCCAGCAGCGACGTCCGGGCCAGGTTCTTGGTACGCATGTCATGTCCTTGATAGTGGGTTCCGTTCTTTCACCCACCCGGTACGCCCCGGCTTGAGCGGGGAGTTCCGCTGTTGGTCAAAGGACACACATCTCCCGCAGAGGAGTCACCGGGAGCGGCGGCGGGTCGCCGCCAGCACCAGGCCAGGGATCACCGCCAAGCCGCAGGCGAGCAGCAGTTCACCGGCGCCGAGCGGCTCGATACGCAGGAGCTGCCGCAGCGGCTCCAGGTACATGGGGGCGACCTGGAAGATCAGCGCCGTCACAACGGCCAGGTCGAGGAAGCGGTTGCGGCGCTGGTGCTCGGCGGGCACCGGAGCGCGCACGGCCAGCGCGACGCCCAGCTGCGCGAGCCCGAGCGTGATGAAGATCATGGTCTGCCAGGGGCGGCCGGTCGCCCAGGCCCACGCGCCGAGCCCGACCGCGATGGCCGCGATGGCGGCGCCGGTCCCCGCGATCGGCGCGAGCAGGCCGCCGAGGATGGACTGCCGCAGCGGGCGCGGCGGGCGGCCCATGGCCCCCGGATCGGCCGGTTCTGCTCCCATGGCGACACCGGGCAGCCCGTGGGTGAGCATGTTGATCCAGAGGATCTGCGCGGGCTGCAGCGCCACGGCCGGGCCGAAGAACGGCATGGCGAGCATGACGAGCAGTTCGGCGAGGCCGCCGCTGAGCCCGTACCGGAGAAAGCGGCGGATGTTGGCGTAGATGCGGCGCCCTTCCTCGACAGCCGACACCACGGTCCGCAGGTTGTCGTCGGTGAGCACCAGGTCGGCGGCCTGCCGGGCCACCTCGGTGCCGCCGCGGCCCATGGCCACCCCGATGTCCGCGCGGCGCAGCGCCGGTCCGTCGTTCACGCCGTCGCCGGTCATCGCCACCACGTGACCGTCCCGCTGCAGGGCCTGGACGATGTCCAGTTTCTGCTCCGGCAGCGTACGGGCGAAGACGCGGGCCCCGGCGAGCCGATCCGCCGACACGCCCTCGGCGAGTTCGGGCCCGGTGACCACCTGGGCGGCCGCGGAAGGAATGCCGACCCGCTCGGCGACGGCCCTGGCGGCGGCCGGGTGGTCGCCCGTGATGAGCCGGAACTGGATGCCCGCCCGCATGCAGGCGGCGACCGCCCCGGCGGCGTCGGCCCGGGGCGGATCGGTGATCGCCACCAGCCCCAGCAGCCGCAGCTCGCCCTCCATGCTGGGCGACATGTCGGACATGTTTTCGGCTACCGCGATCACCCGGTACCCCGACGCGGCCAGTTCCGCCGCCTTGGCCAGGGCAGCCGCCGAGTCCCCGATCACATCGGGAGCGCCCTTGCAGGCGACGAGCCAGCCGCCGGCGGGGGTGCGGTGAACGGTGGTCATGCGCTTGCGGGAGCTGTCGAACGGCACTTCCGACACGCGCGGGTACTCGCGCTGGCACGCCGCCGGGTCCATCCCGGCCTTGCCGGCCAGGGCCAGCAGGGCGGCCTCCAGCGGATCACCGGCCGCGCTCCACTCGCCGTCCGGGCCGGGCGGCACCAGATGGGCGTCGTTGCACAGGACCACGGCCCGCAGCAGAGGCGAGAGGTCATCGGGGTCCGGTCTGATCTCGCCGACCGGCGCGTACCCGCTGCCGGTGACCTCGTACTCGGCTCCCGAGGGGATCCAGACGCGCGTGGCCACCATCCGGCCCTCGGTGAGGGTACCCGTCTTGTCCACGGCGAGGACGGACACCGAGCCCAGCGTCTCGACGGCGGGCAGGCGGCGCACCACGGCCGACCGCTGCGCCATCCGGCGCGCCCCCAGGGCCAGCGCCAGCGTCACCACCGCGGGCAGCGACTCCGGCACGACCGCCACCGCCAGGCTGACCCCGACCAGCAGCATTTCCAGGACCGGCTCGCCCCGGAGCACGCCCAGGACGAACACCAGCGCGCTGGCCGCCAGGACGCTCAGCGCCAGCAGGCGGCCCAGCCGGGCCAGCCGCGTCTGGAGCGGCGTCGGGCGGGGCCGCTGACCGGCCAGCGAGGCCGCGATCCGGCCCAGCGAGCTGTCCGCCCCGATGGCGGTCACCACGGCGGCGCCGCGCCCGTGCGTGACCACCGTGCCCGCCCAGACCCGCCGCTCGTCCGGGCCCACGGTCACGATCTTGTCCACGGGCACCGACTCGCCGGTCAGCGCCGCCTCGTCGAGCTGCAACTGCACCGCTTCGGCCAGCTCGGCGTCGGCGGCCACCACGTCACCGGCCGTGAGGATCATCAGATCCCCCGGCACCACCTCGGCGGCCGGTATCACCCGGTCGGCGCCGTCCCGCCGGACCCGGGCCGTGGGCGCGGCGAGGTCGGCCAGGGCGTCGACCGCGCGGGCGGCGCGCAGTTCCTGGAGCACTCCGATCGTGGTGTTGACCGCGATCACCAGGCCGATGACCAGGGCGTCCACGATGTCCCGCATGGCCAGCGCGATCGCGCCCGCGGCCAGGAGCAGGACGATCATCGGGTCACGTAGCTGGGTGAACAGACGGTCCCAGAGATGCCGGCCGCGCCGTATCGGCACAAAGTTGGGGCCACAGGTGGCCCGGCGATATTCGGCCTCGGCCGACGTCAGGCCTGCGACAAGGGTGGTATTCGTCCTCATACACGTCCTTTGATCGAGCCAAGAAATTCGGCCAGCGAACCCGCCACGTCCAGGTTCTGATCTCCGCCGGCGATGCGGCACCTGGCGAAAGTCCCGAAATCACCGCCGAACGGTTCTCAACGGAGGGCTTTGGTCCTGGCGATCGGGGACTTCCGGACGCTGAGAGGAGCACCGCTCCCCCGCGACAGTGGGATGTGTGAACGGGCGGAAGAGCGTGCTGGCCGAGGCGGCGGGTGAACTGCGCCTGCCGGCTCCGGATCCTGGCACCGGCGTCATCAGTTCCTGGGACCTGTCGATCGGGGTCGACGGGCCTGGGACCCGGTTCGTGGTCTTCACCGCCGGGTGCGCGCTGCGCTGCCTCTACTGCCAGAACCCGGAGACGTGGCGGATGCGCGACGGCCGCCGGGTCACGACCGGCGAGGTCATGGCCGAGGTGGGCAAATACCGGCGGTTCATCGCCGTGGCGGGCGGCGGGGTCACCGTCAGCGGCGGCGAGCCCCTGCTCCAGCCTCGTTTCACCGCGGACCTGCTTCGGCGCTGCCACGAGAGCGGCCTGCACACGGCACTGGACACCTCGGGCTTTCTCGGCGATCGGGCCACCGATTCCCTGCTGGCCGACACCGATCTGGTGCTGCTCGACATCAAGTCCGCGGATCCGAGGGCGTACCGCGATCTCACCGGGGTCGAGTTGGAGCCGACCTTGCGTTTCGCCCGCCGCCTGGCCGAGCTGGGCCGGGCGACGTGGGTCCGTTTCGTGCTCGTGCCCGGCCTCACCGATGATCCGGCGAGCGTGGACGCCCTTGCCGCCTTCGTTGCGGATCTGGGCAATGTGCAGCATGTCGATGTGCTTCCCTTCCATCGCATGGCCATCGGGAAATATCAGAGACTCGGCCTGACCTTCCCGCTCGCCCACGTCCAGCCGCCGGATCAGGCGCTGCTCGACCGCGTCCACGCCCAATTCCGAGCCCGCGGGGTCGTCAGCATCTGACGGCCGCGGATGCCACACTGGCGGTCATGATCCAGCTACCTCCGGTCTTCGCGGATCTGCGGGGCTACCGGCGTACGTGGCTGCGCGGTGATCTGCTCGCCGGGCTCACCGTGGCCGGATATCTGGTGCCCCAGGTCATGGCGTACGCGACGGTGGCCGGGCTGCCGCCGGTGGCCGGGCTCTGGGCGATCCTGGCGCCGCTGGCCCTCTACGCGGTGCTCGGGTCCTCCCGCCAGCTGTCCATCGGGCCCGAGTCCTCCACCGCGCTGATGACGGCGGTCTCGATCGGGCCGCTGGCCGCGGGCGATCCCGCGCGGTACGCGGCGCTCGCGGCCACGCTGGCCGTCCTGGTGGGGGTGTTCGCCACCGCCTGCTGGGCGCTCCGGCTGGGTTTCGTCGCCGATCTGCTGTCCCGGCCGGTCCTGGTGGGGTATCTGGCGGGGCTCGCCTTCACCATGATCGTCGGGCAGCTGGGCCGGGTCACCGGGGTGCCGGTGTCGGGGAACGAATTCTTCGCGGAGCTGGCCTCGTTCGCGCGCGGGCTCCCGGGGATCCACGGGTGGACGCTCCTGTTCGCGGTGGCCGTCCTGGCTTTCCTCTTCCTGGTGCGGCGGCTGTTTCCCGCGCTGCCGGGCCCGCTGCTGGTGGTCCTGCTGGCCACCGCCGCCGTCGCGGCCTTCGGTCTGGAACGCTACGGGATCAAGGTCGTCGGCCCGATTCCCGGCGGGCTCCCGGCGCCGGGCCTGTCGATAAGCGGCGTTGGCGAGCTCGTCCTGCCCGCCCTGGGCGTCCTGCTGGTGGGTTACAGCGACAACATGCTCACCGGCCGGTCCTTCGCCGCCCGCCACAACCAGCAGATCGACGCCAACCAGGAGCTCCTCGCCCTGGGCGCCGCGAACGTGGGCGCGGGTCTGTTCCAGGGATTTCCGGTCAGCAGCAGCGGCAGCCGTACCGCGCTGGCCGACGCGGCGGGCAGCCGCACCCAGCTGTATTCCCTGGTCACGCTGCTCGTGGTGGTTCTGGTGCTGCTGGCGGGAGGGCCGCTGCTGGCCGGGTTCCCGCTCGCGGCCCTCGGCGCCATCGTCGTCTACGCCGCCCTCCAGCTGATCGACGTGGCCCAGTTCCGCCGCCTGTTCGCCTTCCGGCGCAGCGAGCTGCTCCTGGCCGTGGCCACCTGCGTCAGCGTCCTGGTCCTCGACATCCTGTACGGCGTGCTCCTCGCCGTGGCCCTCTCCGTCGCGGAGATGCTCGCCCGGGTGGCCCGCCCCCACGACGCGATCCTCGGCATCGTCCCCGGCCTGGCGGGCATGCACGACATCGACGACTACCCGCAGGCGCGGACCATCCCCGGGCTGCTCATCTACCGCTACGACTCCCCGCTGTTCTTCGCCAACGCCCAGAACTTCCGCCGGCGCGCGCTGGCCGCCGTGGACAGCCAGGAGGACCACCCGATCCGGTGGTTCGTCCTCAACGCGGAAGCCAACGTCGAGGTAGACATCACCGCGCTGGAGGCCCTCGACTCGCTGCGGTCGGAGCTGACCGGCCGGGGCATCGTCTTCGGCATGGCCAGGGTCAAGCAGGACCTCCGCGATTCCCTGGACGCGTTCGGCCTAACCGCCAAAATCGGTGAGGATCGCCTTTTTCCCACTTTGCCCACCGCCGTCGCCGCCTACGAGGCGTGGCGGTGATCAGGCCCTGGGGCGTACGACGGCGACCGGGCACTTGGCGTGGTGCAGCACGCCCCGGCTGACCGACCCGAGCACGGCGGAGCCGAGGGCGCCGCGGCCGTGGGATCCGACCACGAGCAGGTCCGCGCCGCCGGAGGCGTCCACGAGCGCCTCCACCGGATGCGCGGAGTGCACGTCCTCGATGACCTTCACGTCCGGGTATTCCTCCCGCCACCGGTCCAGCAGGCCGGTCACGACCGCGTGCTGGGCGGTCCTGATCTCGTCCATGTCGTAGCTGATCTCGGGTGCGAAGGCGTGCACGGGGAGCTGCCAGGCGTGCAGGGCGCGCACCGCGCTGCCGCGCAGCCGGGCCTGCTCGAAGGCGTAGGCCAGGGCGGGCTCGCAGGCCGGGGAGTCGTCGACCCCGACGACGACCTCGCCGCGGGTCGTCTCGGGCAGCCGGTTCACCACGACCACCGGTCCTGGCGCGTGACCGGCCACGTGCGTGCTGACGGAACCGAGGAGGGCCCGGGCGAAGCCGCCCATGCCGCGGGTGCCGACCACCAGCTCGGCGGCGCCGGCCGCCAGCTCGCGCAGCACCTCGGCGGGCCTGCCCTCGATGACCTCCGTGGTGACGGCCATGCCCGGGCGGCGGGCGTTGGCGGTCTGCTCGGCCTGGTCCAGGATGCGGGCGGCACTGCGGGTCAGCTGGTCGCCCAGGTTGTGGTCGGGGAACTTCACGATCTCGTACGGGTAGCGGTCCAGGACGAACACGATGCGCAGCGGCGCGCGGGTGCGTACCGCGTCGTCGGTGGCCCATTCCACGGCCGCGAGCGAGGCGGGCGAGCCGTCCACGCCGACCACGATGACATCCTTCATGACTCCTCCTTCGTCCCCTCCATCGCATCGCCCGGCGGCCGGGCGGCCCAGAGCCGAAGGTCCCACCGGACCAGGCCCATCGGCCATGTCATCCCGGACCGCCACCGGGAAGACTCGGAACCAGGACGACGAGGAAGGACGATCCGATGGCGGAGACGAGGAACGCGACCGGCGCTGAACTGCACGAGCTCGGCGCGGCGGAGTGCCTGAGCCTGATCTCTCCCGGGGGCGTCGGCCGGGTGGCCTTCAACGGCTCGGACGGGCCGACCATCCTGCCGGTGAACTACCGCGTCATCAACGGCGCGATCGTGTTCCGGACCCGCGCGGGCGGCGCGATGGACGAGGATCTGCGCACGGGCATCGAGGACCTGGAGATCAAGATCGCTTTCGAGGTGGACGAGATCGACGTCGCCCGGCACGAGGGGTGGAGCGTGCTGGTGCAGGGTCCCGTCCATCACGTCGCGGACGACGAAGTGCGCTGGGTGGCCGATCCGGGGGTCCAGGCCTGGGCGGGCGGCACCCGTGACCACTACGTCCGTATCACCCCGCAGCGGATCACCGGCCGCCGTATCCAGACTCTGTGAGGTCCGCCATGACGGTCACCATGGACCGGGAGCCGATGGCCCCGGTCATCGCCTGGCACGGTTTCCGGGGGACGGCCTGGCGCGCGGGCATCGACGTGCGCGGGTTCATCCAGGCCAACTACACGCCGTACGAGGGGGACGAGACCTTCCTGACCGCGGCGACCGAGCGGACCCGCGCCGTCTGGGGCAGGATCGCCGGCCTGCTGCCCGAGGAGCGGCGGCGCGGCGTCTACGACGTGGACGCGTCGACGCCGTCCTCGATCACCGCCCACCGGCCGGGCTACATCGACCGGGAACGCGAACTGATCGTGGGCCTGCAGACCGACGCGCCGCTCAAGCGGGCGATCATGCCGCAGGGCGGCCTGCGGATGGTCGAGAACGGCCTGGCCGCCTACGGCTACCAGCTCGACCCCCTGGTGAAGGAGATCTTCACCAAATACCGCAAAACCCACAACGACGGGGTCTTCGACGCCTACACCGCCGAGATCCGCGCCGCGCGCCGCTCGGGGATCGTCACCGGCCTGCCCGACGCCTACGGCCGGGGCCGCATCATCGGCGACTACCGCCGCGTCCCCCTGTACGGCGTGAACCGCCTCATCGAGGCCAAGAAGGACGAACTGCACAGCCTCGACCGGGCCTTCTCCAGCGACCCGGTGATCCGCGACCGGGAGGAGCTGGCCGAGCAGATCCGCGCCCTGGCCGAACTGCGCGAGATGGCCGCCTCCTACGGCTGCGACGTCTCCCGGCCGGCCGCCACCGCGCGCGAGGCGATCCAGTGGCTCTACCTGGCCTACCTGGCCGCGGTGAAGGAGCAGAACGGCGCGGCCATGTCGCTGGGCCGCACCGCCACCTTCCTGGACATCTACCTGGAACGCGACCTCGCCGACGGCCTCATCACCGAGGAGCGCGCCCAGGAACTGATCGACGACTTCGTCATCAAGCTGCGGATCGTGCGCTTCCTGCGCACCCCCGAATACGACCAGCTCTTCTCCGGCGACCCGACCTGGGTGACCGAGTCGATCGGCGGCATGGGCGAGGACGGCCGCACCCTGGTGACCCGCACGAGCTTCCGCTACCTGCAGACCCTGCGCAACCTCGGCCCCGCGCCCGAGCCGAACCTGACGGTTTTCTGGTCCCCCCGGCTGCCCGAGCCGTTCAAACGCTTCTGCGCCCGGCTGTCGATCGAGACCAGCTCCATCCAGTACGAGAGCGACGACCTGATGCGCCCCCAGTTCGGCGACGACACCGCGATCGCCTGCTGCGTGTCGGCCGCGCCCGTCGGGAAGCAGATGCAGTTCTTCGGCGCCCGGGTCAACCTCGCCAAGACCCTGCTGTACGCCGTCAACGGCGGCCGCGACGAGATGACCGGCGACCAGGTCGGCCCCGCCGTCCCGGCGCTGACGGGCGAGTACCTGTCGTACGAGGAGGTCGCCCCCGCCTTCGACCGGATGCTGGACTGGCTGGCCCGCACGTACGTCAACGCGCTCAACGTCATCCACTACATGCACGACAAGTACGCCTACGAGCGCGTCGAGATGGCCTTACACGACTACCCCGTCAAACGCACTCTGGCCTGCGGCATCGCCGGCCTCTCAGTCGCCGCCGACAGCCTCTCCGCGATTCGCCACGCCCGCGTGCGCGTCATCCGCGACGCCGCCGGCATGGCGGTCGACTACGTGGTCGAGGGCGACTACCCCGCCTTCGGCAACAACGACGATCGGGTGGACTCCATCGCCGCCGACCTGGTCCGCTCGTTCATGGCCAAGGTGCGCGAACATCCCGCCTACCGGGGCGCCGAGCACACCCAGTCGGTGCTGACCATCACCTCCAACGTGGTGTACGGCAAGCACACCGGCAACACCCCCGACGGCCGCCGGGCAGGCCAGCCGTTCGCCCCGGGCGCCAACCCGATGAACGGCCGCGACCGGCACGGGATGATCGCCTCGGCCCTGTCGGTGGCCAAGCTGCCCTACGCGGACGCCCGCGACGGGATCTCGCTGACCAACACGGTGACGCCCGAAGGGCTCGGGCGTACCCCGGCGGAACGGGTGGGGAACCTGGTCGGCGTGCTGGACGCGTACGTGGACGCCGGTGGCTTCCACATGAACGTCAACGTGCTGACCCGCGCCATCCTGCTGGACGCGATGGAGCACCCGGAGAACTACCCGCAGCTGACCATCCGCGTCTCCGGGTACGCGGTGAACTTCGTCCGCCTGACGCGCGAGCAGCAGCAGGACGTGATTGACCGCACCTTCCACGGATCGCTCTGAAGTCCGCTACCAGACGTTGGGGAAGCGGGCGTAGCTTGAGCGGCCGTAGATGATCGGGTTCTGGTTCTTTCGCGACCAGTCCCGGACCGAGCGGGCCACCTGCTCATAAAGCGAATGCAACCCCACCGTATTCTCCCCCGTCGCGGCCGGACCCTTGATCAGAAAGTGGGTGAACACGCCGCCACCGACAACGGCCGACTCTTCGGCCCTCTCGTCCTCCCCGCACGCCGTGATGATCAGCTTGCCCTCGCCGAGATCCAGATCCCGCAACGACAAGGAGATCGGCGCGCGGCTCCCGGCACGGCGGCGCTGCAGTTCCGGTCCCATGAAGGTACGACCGCCGGCACCCCCGCTGAAGCACGAGTCGATCAACATGAGCACCAGCTTGGGCCGGTCGATGCGCTCGAACCACCGGTTGATCTCACTGTCGAAGTCGATGGCCGTCGCGTAGATGTTGCTCTTCTCGGTGTCGTGCGTCACCAGATATCGCGCCACATCATCAGGATGCTGACCCTGTTCCGGGCTGCCATGCCCGGCGAAGTAGATCAGAACCACATCATCAGGACCGGCTTGCCCGCGGAGCCGCACCCCGATCTCGGTCATGATGGCGTGCTTGGTCGCCTCTTCGTCGAGCAAGAGCCGGATGTCCCGTTCCGCGGGATCGATGCGGGTCAGCAGCCGGGCGACGGCCTCGGCGTCGGAGCGGGCGAAGCGCAGGTTGCGGATCCTCCGATCCCGATAGCGGTCGATGCCGACCAGCACCGCGTGGAGCATCAGTCTCTCCTTCTGGAATCATGCAGCGCGGCGATGGCGTCCAGGACATCCTGCTGCGCGAGTTGGACGATGGGCATGGCACCGCTCTCGGTGACGAGCGGCGCCCACTCCGGCCTCGGCTCGCGATTGATGTGCGGCACCTCACCCTCGTACGCCGGCTCGAACGTCTCCAGGACCTCGCGGACATGCGCGATGAAGCCGAGCAGCGCGAGCGCGTCCCGATCGATGGGGATGACCGGTTCGCCGGTCGTGCCGGGTGGCTGGGTCGACATCGTGTCCACGAGCAGCCGGAAGCCCTCGGCCGTCCGCAGTTCCGCCAGGACTTCGACCAGGCGGTTTCCGGTGAGGATGCCGGGGTCGGCGCGTTGCAGGTCCGCGCAGAGCGCTTCGGTCATCAGCCGATCCCGGCGGGCCTGCCGCCAGGGGCGGACGAACCTGGCGATGCCTACCGGCAGCACGATCAGGAAGAAGAGCACGATGGCGCCCGCCACCAGCCGCGCGAAAACAGGACTGCGGTCCATCTCCGCGGAGATCCACGGCCTGGCGGCCATGAACGTGAACGCGGCCACACCGGCAGTGATCTTCAGCCACCAGAAGCGGCCGCCGTAGATCTGGACGACCACGGACAGGCGCAGCCATCCGGGCCACCACTGGCGTGGGGTGACCAGCCGCTTGGCGCTGCGGCGCGCCCGTGCTCCCACCGGATATCCCACGAAGCGGAGCCAGTCGGCCGGGCGAGGGCTGACGTGCCCGTTCAATGCCCCTTCTCGTACCGCCGACGGCCAGATCCCGACGAGCACGGTGACCACGTACACGCCCAGCCAGCCGGCGACCTCGGCGATCGGGGTGCCCGCCAGATACGCGTACAGCAGGCTCGGCGTTCCGATCAGGATCGCGGCCGCGCCGATCATGTGCCTGATCGACAGAGCGTAGTCAGGGAAGAAGTCGGGCCCGAGCTCGAAGGCCGCGAATCTGCGCTCCCACCAGAGGCGGCGCGTTCCCGCCGCGCCCGGCCAGGCGCCGCGGCGAAGCCCGGCCCGGTAGCCCAGATGCAGGCCGAGCATGAGGAGGGTGACGGGGATCAGTGCCACCAGGTCCTGCTCGCCGGCGATGATGAAGAGCGCGGGCCCCAGGGCGAGACACACCAGCAGGTCGATGGCCTGGCCCACGCGGAGCAGCCGGATGGTGTGCAGCAGTGTCGGTTCCCGGCCCGCGCCGCGCAGCTGGGCCCGGATCGTCCGCATTCTGTCGCGCAGGCTGCCTTCTACCTGCAGGGTGAGCAGAGTGCGCCGTAAGTGCGAGAGGACCGCCGCCGGGACGACCGGACGGGAGACCGCTTGGCGGAAGGCGGTGTCGCGCAACACCATGCCCTGGGCGCGGAAGGCCTGGCCCAGCAGCTCGTTCTCGGTGTCCGGATCGGCGGCCGTGGCGAAGCGGACGATGTCGACGCGCTCGGCTGTGCCGGCCTTCGGCCAGACGTCGAGCAGCCGCCGCCCGACCCGTGCGCGCAGGCCGGCGGGGAGTTGGTGCGGTGCGGGCGGCGCGAAGCCGTCGGCGAGCGTGGCGAGCAGGTTGACCGTGGTCTCCCGCCACGGCGTCGCCTCATCGTCGGGGGTTTCATCAGCGGCCAGCAGCGTGTCGGCGATGCCGGTGAGCTCCCCCACCACCTCGCTCGACCGGCGGCGGAGCATCGACACGGTAGCCGGATGCCAGCGGCGCTCGGTAAGCAGTTCGACGGCGGGCACCCGATATGGCCGCGCCAGCAGCGCGACGGTCACGAAATACTCCTGCACCGCGCGGTGCACGAAACTGAACCGCCGCTCCCCTCGATCGGCCGCGAGCGTGGTGTACGCGCCGAGTTTGGCGCTCTGGAGTGACTCGAGCAGCATTTGGATCATGTCGGGAGCCGGACCGGTGCCACCCTCGGGCGTGAGCGCGGCGCACAGTTCCCTGATCGACGGATTGAGGCTCAGGCTCGGATGGTGGGACATGGCCAGCGCGATCTCGGCGGCCGCCGCCGTCACCGACGGGGTGTCGCCCAGCTGTTTCCGCACGTAATGGTCGAGCACGTCGTGCCGGTCCGTGGGAAACCAGCCGCCGGGATCGGCGGTCACCACCCGGTAGAGCAAGCTCAGCAGCAGCGGATTGTCGGCCAGCTCCTGAATCGGAACCGGCGCCGTGGCCAAACGGCTCTCCAGCCGCCTACGGGTGGCGGGGCTCGACCCGAACTTCTCCAGCAGCTGGCCGCGCACCCGCTCGCTCATCGGCAGGATCCGCAGCCTTGGCACCGCCTGGAACGCCGTATATCCGGCGATGTCCCTGGTCGCGACGACCGCGCCGCACGGGGTGAGATCGTAGAGAAAGGCCAGGATCGCCGCCGCGTAGCGTTCCGCCGCGGCGGCCGGGTCGTGCACGCTGAGCAGGGCGGGGATCTCGTCGAAGGAGTCGAACAGGAACTGCCACCAGCCCAGTTTCAGCCCGTGGTCGAACCAGGTGTCCACGAAGTCGGCCACCGCGCCGGATCCGCCTGCCTTCATCGCGGCCAGCACCTCGGCTCGCACGGCGTCCGCAGTGACAGGCCCGGACGGACGGAACCCCCGCAAATCCACGTAGACCGGAACCATCGGCGTCTCGGCCTGCGGAGCTGCGAAGGCATCGCGAACCAGGTCCAGCAGGGCGGTGCTCTTGCCCGAACCAGGACCGCCGGTCAGCAGCACCACCCTGCGCCGCTCCTCGCCGGAGGTCCGCCGCCCGGTCGCGGCCAGGGCCGTCCGGAGTGTCACCACCTGGCGGCGATGGGGCCGGCCCCGGTTCAGGGATTGGCCGAGCCGGGCCTGCTCGTCGGGTTCCTGGAGCTCGGCTTCGAGGTCGGCGCGGCCGTCCATGACCGATCCGTACGAGGCCGTCCTGGTGCGGAACGCGAATTCCGCGACCTCCCGGTATTCCGCCCACTCCGCGGCAGTGGGACCGCTCCCCACCGGACTCCGCCGCGGCGCGGGCGCGGGCGCCGGAGCGGGCGGCTGCGCAGGGTTCGCATGCTGCTCCTCACCGGCCGCGTCCCGGTAGTGCAGCCACCATGGATGCTGGGAGCCATCCGCCATCCGGGTGTGGACCTGCTGGAACACCTCCCGCATGTCGGCCGGCCAGGCGGTGTCCAGCACGTCCATCAGCGCGGTGGAGAACCGGCCGGAACCGTTCTCGGTATACGCTTCGGCACCGCCTCTGGTCGCGACGATCACGGTCTGCTCGCGTGCCGGACGGCCGGGACCGGTCGGTGGGGCGATCGAGGACCATTCGGTCGCCCGGGCGCTGCCCGGCGTCGTCCGGCAGGCGTCGACCAGGAAGATCTGGCGCGGGATCCGGACGAAATCGGTGCGGTAGCTCCGCAGCAGCGCCCGCAGGTTCAGATTGCGGCCGTTGTCGCGCCCTTCGAGGTCGGCCAGGAACAGCCGCTGGTCCTCGTCGGCGCCCTCCGCGCCGTGTCCGGCCCAGTAGAACCAGAGCAGATCGCCCTCGAGGTCGCGGACGCGCTGGGTCAGCAGGCGGTCGATGGTGTAGTGCGTGGGCGACCCGTCGATCAGGCCGAGAGCCGAGCGAGCGGCGGTGGATTCGTCCAGCAGCGAGGCGTAGCACAGGATCTGGCGATCGGGCACGCCGCAGCGGCGCAGCCAGGAGACAAAGCGGGCGGCGTCATTGCCGGGGCCCGGTAAATCCCAGCTTTTCCCCGCATCGTACTGTTCAACGGCGACCACGATGGCCCAGGTTCGTTCGGGCGAAATGTACCGATCCACCCGGTTTTCTCATCTCCTATCCGCTCCCGTACGGAAAAATCTTAAACAAACGTGAGCACGTAGCGAAATATCATCTTCATGCCCAGAATAGGGATGAGGAGCGTGGATTCCCGCTGGAGGGTCGAGCATGGCGCAGTTCGCCGAGACGGAGAGCCATCCGGTTTTCCCTGTCTATCTGCTGATAGACGTCTCGTATTCGATGGCGGGAGCGCCCATCGCGGCCGTCAACGCCTCGCTCCCCGGACTCAAACATGTCATCGACGAGGACCCGATGGTCGGTGAGCTGGCGCGGGTGTGCATTCTCTCCTTCGCCGAGGACGCACGGATCGAGTTACCCCTGGCCGATCTGCAGTACGCCGAGCTCCCCCGGCTGGAGTCCCGCGGCAACACCAATTTCGCCGCCGCGTTCGCCCTCGCCCGTACCGAAATCGAGGCCGGCATCCGCGCGCTCGGAACGGGAACACGTTTCTACCGGCCGGTCGTCTTCTTCATGAGCGACGGCATGCACAACGCAGTCGAGGACTGGCGAGACCCACTACGTGCGCTCATCGATCGCAATTGGCCGTTTTTTCCTGAAATAGTGGCGTTTGGTTTTGGGGATGCCGACGCCGAGGCGCTGGGCACCATCGCCAGTCGTTACGCCTTCAGGGCCAATGGCGAGGACACGGCCGCCCAGGTCCAGGAGATCATGTCCACTCTCGTGCGGAGCATCCAGCGGACCTCGGGGTCGATGGGCTCCGGCGGGCAGGGCGAACTCGTCGTGGACGTGGAGCCGTCCAAATACACCCCGCTCCCGATCCTTGAGGTCAAATGACCCGCGCCGAGCCGGTCCCGCCCGCGTTTGTCCGTGACGAGGACACCACCGCGCCGACCGTCGGCCGGGCCGCGCACGGTTTCCGCGCGTCGCTCGACCCGGCCAACCCGTTGCGCGTGCCGAGCGTGGTCGCGGACGCGGGTCAGCTCGGGCCGTACTGGGTCGCCGCCGCCGCGCTCACCGGCCTGTCGCATCTGCACCTCGGAACGACCGGCCAGGACCGCTACTCCTTCCATGCCGATGCCTCGACCCAGGGGGTGGCCGTCACGGTCGCCGACGGCCTCGGCTCTCGTCCTCGCACGGCGCAACTGGGCGCGGACACCCTCGCGCGCACGCTGTCCCAGGCTCTGGCCGCGACGCCCGGCACCGCGTTCGGCAGCGATCCCCGCCCGGCGGTCGCGGCGGCGGTCGCCATCGCCAACGAACGCCTCTGCGATACCGCCGATCCCCGCGGGCCCGAGAACCTGGCGTCCGTTTTCGCCGCTGCCCGGCTGCCGGAATCGGGCGGGCCACTCATCCTCGCCCGGGTCGGGGATTGCTCGGCGTTCGGCCTCGGCCCTGACGGATTTTTCCCGATATTTGGGGAGAAGGATGGTGCGCTGAACGAGCCCGGCGCGTATCTGCCCGCCGACGATCCGTTGACCGGGCTGGAACTCCGTACCGTCCCGGCTGGGGGGTGTCGCGCGCTCGTCCTGGCCACCGACGGTCTGGCGGAGGACCTGCGCGGCTCGCCCGCGATCCGCGACTGGCTGGCCGCCCGCTGGGAGCGGCCCTGCCACACCATGTGGATGCTCAACTCCCTGCGCTATCGCCGCCAGGGCTCACATGACGACCGGACCGCGCTCGTGGTCTGGTTCCCACCGTTCGAGTAGGGGAGGACATGCGGCTCGTTGGTCGATTCGGCGGCTACGACTGTGAAGACGCGCCCTTCGCCCGTGGCGGCACCGCCTCCCTGTACCTCGCCGAGGGCGCGACGCTGGTCGGCAAGTGTTACGACCAGCCGATCGTGGACGAGTCGCGGATCCGGATGAGCGGCGAACTGTGCGCGCTCGGCCGCAACACCCTGCGTGGCGGCGTGCCGGTCGGCTCCACGGTGGCGACCTCGCTGTGCTGGCCGATCGACTTGATCGACAGGCCGGACGGCGCGATCACCGGGGTGATCCTGCCCGCTCTGCCCGGCGGCTTCCTCCGCGACAAGGGAACCCCGCGCAGCCTGGACTTCCTGCTGATGCGCCGGGCCGCGCCACCGCCCGCCGAGATCCGGGTACGGGTGGTCCGCCGCCTCGCCGAGGTCTTCGCCTGGCTGGACGAGCTCCGCCTGGTCCACGGCGACCTCTCCCCCAAGAACGTCGTGTGGACCGCCGACCCCGAGCCCGCCGTCTGCGTCATCGACGTGGACGGCATGAGCCCGCGAGCTCCCTCGACCGGCGTCGCCACCCCCGGCTGGATGGACCCCCGGCTGGTGGAGGGGCAGATCCCGGCCCACGACCACTTCAGCGACCGCTACGCGCTGGCCCTGGCGATCTATCGCGGCCTGTTCCTGACCCCCGGCAACCTCGACCGCCGTACGGACGGCACCTGGCCGAAGCCGACCGCCATCCCCGAAGGAACCCCGGCCGGCCTGCGCGCGCTGCTGCTGGCCACCCTCGGGAACCCGCTCTCGACCGAGGACCGGGCCAGCCCGGAAGACTGGGTGCTCGCCCTCGACTCGGCCTTCTACCGAGGGGATGGAACGCCCGACAGGCACGCCCTGGACTGGCTGGATGAAGCCGCGGGCTACGACGAGATCCCGCCTACCCCCGCGCCACCGGCCCCCGCGCCGCCCCTCATCCGAACCGACCCGCCTCCCAGCAGTGCCGCCCGCATCGCCCGGAGTCCTGCGGCGATCGCCGTGAAATGGCTGGCCAGAGTAGTTTTCGGCCTGCTTCTCCTGGCGGTGTCCTTCGTCCTGCGAGTCGTCCCCTCGCTCCGCCGCCGCTTCGACGCCGTACCGTGGATCACGAGGGAGATGCGGTACGCCACCGAGGGCCTGACCATGGTGTTCTTCGTCGGCATCGGCATCCTGTTCGCCTACGGCCTCGGCTCGGCGATCGTGAGCGGCATCTACGACTTCTTCGAGTTCGACCTCCCGGCGGGCCCCAAGAGCACAGCCAACCTCGCCGTCGGTGACTGCGTCTTCTACCATCCCGGCCCCAGCACGGCCCCGGTCGTGGTCGGAGACTGCGACGACCCGCACTGGGGGCAGGTGTTCGCCCTGCCGGTCATCGTCAACCCTCCCGTGGTAACAGAGCCGACCGTCAGCCAGGCGTCACAGGAGGCCTGCGCGACGGCGTTCACGGCCCTGCCCGGGGAAACCCGGCAAGGCATGATCCACTTCACTTTCTATCCCAATATCGCCAATTGGGATCCTGTGCTACCGCACCGCGCCTCCTGCCTGCTGGCCCGGCCCGACGGGATCCCCTGGACGGACAGCCGCGTCGACTCCTGATACTTCCAGGTGTAAACTTAGAGTCACTGGATATCTACTTTCCGTAAACGATACAGGTCAAGCGCCATGCGTTTGACCTGACCCGATGGCCTTCAGGTCACGGGAGGCGTAGACGGAAGGGAAGACATCATGCTCCTGCCGCTGCTCGCCGGAGGTGGGACACCGACTGCGAAGGGTGCGCTGCGGACCATTCGGCCGGTGCTGGCGATCTCCTCGCTGACGCCCCTGCTGTTGAGCCCGAGCGCCGCGGCCCGCGACCTCACCCGATCGGCTCCGTCGACGTGCAAGGCGCCCGACCTGATCTCCCACCGGGGCTGGGGAACGGAGAACACGCTGACGGCGTTCCGGCGTGCCCTGGAGGCGGGTTCCGACCGGGTCGAATTGGATGTGCGGTTCACCAAGGATCACCGTCCGGTGCTGATGCACGACGCCACGGTCGACCGCACCACCACGGCCGGCGGGAGCGTCTCCGACATGACGCTGGCGCAGTTCCGCGCGCTGCGCACCCCCGACGGCCAGCACCCGCCGACCCTCGACCAGGCCCTGCGACTGCTGCGGGGCAAGACCACGGAGACCCTCGTGGAGCTGAAGGAGGTTCCGGACCCCGCCGACCTGCGCTCTTTGCGAGATCTTTACCAGCGGCTGGCGGCCTCGCCATGGGCGAGCCTGACCTCGTTCCTCCCCTCGGCCCTGCGCACGGTGAGTTCCATCCCGGCCCGCAAGGGCCTGCTGTCGATATCCGCACCGCGAGTCGCAACGGCCAAGGGGTTCTCGTTCGTCGCGGTCCGTTACGACAATCTGAGCCGTACGCGAGTCCGTGCCTACCGCGCGGCGGGCGCGACCGTCTATGCGTGGACCCCCAACAGCCCGCACCTGTGGCAACGCCTGGGAGATTACGGCGTGCAGCGGATCGTCACCGACCAGACCCCCGCCTACCTCGCCTGGGCCGCGCGAAGCTGCGGGCTGGAACCGTCGTTGACCCCATAACTCTGAATATGTAGAGTTAACGCATGACGCGCATCCGACGCCCCTCCGCGCAGACCACGGCGGTGGTCCTGGCGCTGGCCGAGGAGCCGACCGCCTGGCGGTACGGCTACGAGCTGTGTCAGCAGCTGGGCCTCAAGCCCGGCTCGCTGTACCCGATCCTGGTGCGGCTGGCCGACCGGGGTCTGCTGGAGACCACCTGGGACACCGACGTGCCCGCCGGCCGGCCACCGCGCCACCTGTACCGGCTGACCGGCTCCGGCCGGGCGCTGGCCACCGAGCTCGCCGCCGCTGCCGCTGCCGCCGCCTCCACTGGCGCGGCGGCGATCCGGCGATCCGGTCCACAAGAGAGGTGGCAGGGCGCATGAGACGCAGGTTTCAGACCGTCACGACCTGGGTGGTCGTGGTGGCATGGGTGGTGTTCTACGCCGTCGCTCTCGCGACCGCCGACCCGCTGCCCCCGCCGGGGACCGCCATCGCATGGCTGGTCGTCCCGCCGCTGCTGTGGGTGATCGCCGCCCGGCTCGTGCTGCGCCACTGGTGGTCCGCGGCCGAGGTGTCCGCGATCGACCCACCGGGGCGGTTGCTCGCGGTCGCGGTGGCGGCGCTGCCCGAACGCCGGCGTGAATGGGGCAGAGCGATGACCGCCGAGCTGGCCGAGGTGGAAGGGCGGTCGGCCCGGTGGCGGTTCGCGCTCAGCAGCGTCGGGGGCCTGCTGATGCTGCCGCCGGCGGGTGGGTGGCCGGTGCTCGCGCTCGTGGCCGGGGTGGTCGTGGCCTCGGTCGCGGCGGCCGGGCCGGCGGTCGGCGCGGCGGTGCCCGGGCTGCGGGTGTTCGCGGTGGCCTTCACCGTCCTGGCCGGTGCGATGGTGGTGCTGGCCGTCGCCCGCTGGCGCCGCCCGCGGCTGCCGGTGCTGGCGCCGACCGTCCTGGTGACCGGCGGCGTGGCCGCCTCGATCGCCATGACCGTGCTCTTCCTGCGTCGGGAGCCGGCCGCGGCGCAGTACCTGCCGCCGGTCGCGGCGGTGTGTCTCGCCGCCGTGCTGGCCGGTTGCCTGTGGGTCGCCCTGGCAGCCCCGCGGTGGCTGGGCACCGGCAGGCTCGCGCCCCATCTCGGCGGCGCCGCCGCTGTCGTGTTCGCGGCCTGGTTCTGGCTGGCGATCCGCACCGACGGGACGGAGCCTCCGCTCCCGCTCGTGATCGTGCTCTCCCTGGTGCTCGTGCTCGCGCCACTCGGCGCCTTCTTCGTCCCGGCGTTCGCGGCGGGGCGGGCCGGCCGGTCGTTCCGCTCGGGGCTGCAGGCCGCCGTCTGGACCGTGATCGCTCTCATCCCGCTCACCTACGCCGTCTGGCTGCCCGAAGCGCTGCGTCAGCACGCGATCGACGGCGGGCTGCTCCTCGGCGGCGAGGTGGCGGCTCCCGTCGGCGCGAACCTGGCCGATGCCCTGGTCTTCTGCCTCGGCGTCTTTCCCGTGCTCGGCCTCACGCTCGGGGTGATCGGCGCCGGCCTCGGCGCGCGGACCGCCGCTCCGTCCTAGCGGCCATCATCTCCCGAAGCGGGCAATGCGGGAGATGATGGAATGCATGCGGATCGGGATCCTGGGTGTCACGCGGATGTGGCGTGACGACGGGACTGAGGTGGCGCTGGGCGGGCCGGTGCGGCGGGCGCTCCTGGCGCTGCTGTCGGTCCGCGCCGGCGAGGTGGTGCCGCCCGACCGGCTGATCGACGACCTGTACGGCGGGCAAGCCCCCGACGGCGCGGCGCACGCCGTGCAGTCACAGGTGTCACGGCTCCGTCAGGCGCTGCGCCCCGGCGCCGCGATCGAGTTCGTCCCCGCCGGTTACCGGCTGCTGGTCGATCCCGAAGACGTCGACGCCTGCCGTTTCGAGCGGCTGGCGGACGAGGGGCGGCAGGTCCTCGCGCGGGGCGACGCCGTACGGGCCGCGGAGCTCCTGCGCGCGGCGCTCGATCTGTGGCGCGGTCCCGCGCTCGCCGACGCCGCCGACGCCGGCTCGGTACGGGCCGAGGCGGCCCGGCTCGAAGAGCGCAGGCTCGGCGCCCTGGAGGACCGGATCGAGGCCGAACTCCAGCGGGGCGGGCAGCGGGCGCTCGTCCCGGAGCTGCGGGAACTGGCCGCCCGGCATCCGCTGCGGGAACGCCTGTGGGGCCTGCTCATGCGGGCGCTGCGCGCCGACGGCAGGCAGGCCGAGGCGCTGGTCGCGTTCGAGGAGATCCGGCGGCTCCTGGCCGACGAGCTCGGCGCGGACCCCTCGCCCGGGCTCGCCGCGATCCACCGTTCCCTGCTCCGCGGCGACCCGGCCGCGCCCGCGCTCCCCGCCCAGCTCACCACCTTCGTGGGCCGCGCGGACGACCTGGCCGCGGTCGCCGGCCTGCTGGCGCGAGCCCGCCTGGTCACCCTGCTCGGCCCCGGCGGCGCGGGCAAGACCCGCCTGGCCATCGAGGCCGCGAGCGCGGAGCCCGAGGTGTGCCTGGTGGAGCTGGCGCGGGTGCGTGACGGGGCGGAGGTGCCCGCGGCCGTGCTCGGGGCGCTCGGCTTGCGGGAGAGCGGCTTCCATGCCGGGCAGCCTGGGGTGCGGCCGGAGTCGCGGCTGGTCGCGGCGCTGGAGGACCGGGCGGTGCTGCTGCTTCTCGACAACTGCGAGCATCTGGTCGACGCCGTGGCGGCGCTGGCCGAGCGGCTGCTGAAACGCTGCCCCGCGCTGCGGGTCCTGGCGACGAGCCGGGAGCCGCTGGGCATCACCGGCGAGAACCTGTGGCCGGTCCGGCCGCTCCCGCCGGCCCCGGCCGAGTGGCTGTTCGCCGACAGGGCCGCCGCGGTACGGCCGGGCTTCGTCGTGGACGACGCCAGCGCCGGGACCGTACGGCGGATCTGCGACGCCCTCGACGGCCTGCCGCTGGCGATCGAGCTGGCGGCGGCCCGGCTGCGCACGCACGAGGTGGAGGAGCTCGCCGCCGGTCTTGACGACCGGTTCCGGCTGCTGTCGCGGGGCAGCCGTACCGCCGAGGCCAGGCACCAGACGCTCCGCGCGGTCGTGGCGTGGAGCTGGGATCTGCTGCCGGAGACCGAGCGGGCGATGGCCAGGCGGCTGACCGTCTTCCACGGCGGCGCCACCGCCGAGTCGGCGCGGCGGGTCTGCGCGCTGCCCGATGCCGAGGACGTGCTGGACTCCCTCGTCGGCAAGTCGCTGATCGAGGTCGCCGACGGGCGCTACCGCATGCTGGAGACGATCCGCGCCTTCTGCGCCGAGCGGCTGGAGGAGGCGGGCGAGGCCGACGCCGTACGGCGCGCGCACGCCGACCACTGCCTGCGGCTGGCCAGGACCGCCGATCCGCACCTGCGAGGGCCCGAGCAGCTCCGGTGGCTGGCCACGCTCAAGGCGGAGGAACCGAACCTGCACGCGGCCCTGCGGTGGGCGGCCGAGTCGGGCGAGACCGGGCTGGGACTCGCGCTGCTCGGGTCGATGGCCTGGTACATCTGGCTGAGCGGCACCCGCGCCTCGGTGACGCCGTGGGCGACCGCGCTGCTGGAGGCGACCGGCACTGCTCCGCCCGCAGGGCTGGAAACCGACTATGTGCTCGGTGCGCTGATCGCGGCCGCCGGTGGCGGACCGGGTGTGTGGGACCGGTGCCGACCGGCGGTCGAGTCGATCGTGGCCGACGAGGATCGGCCGCTGGGCCATCCGGCCATCGCGTTCCTCTGGCCGGTGATCAATACCCCGATGGGCGATCCCGGAGTGGTGCTCTCGGTGATCACACGGGGGCGTGCGGCATCGGATCGGTGGCAGGCGGCGATCAGCAACGTGGTGTGGGGCTATCCGCAGCTCCTGACGGGCGGGTTCGCGGCGGCCGAGGAGGCGTTCGGCACGGCGGCCGAGACCTTCCGGGCGCTCGGCGACCGCTGGGGGGCGGCGCTGGCGCTGGACTCGCTGGCCGGCCTGGCATATCTGCGCGACGAACCCGACCAGGCCATCGTCCTGACCGGCGAGGCACTTGCCCGCACCGAGCAGCTCGGTGCGCTGGAGGACGTCGCCGACCTGCTGTGCAACCGGGGCGACTATCGCGTCCATCGGGCCCGTACCAGGCTGGCGGGAGACCTCGCCGGGGCGCGCGCGGACTACGAGCGGGCCGCCGAGATCGCGCGCCGCGTGGGCAGCCCCACCTATCTCGCCGCCGCGATGACCGGCTTCGGCGACATCGCCCGGCTGGGCGGCGACCTGGCCGGGGCGCGCCGAATGTACGAGCAGGCGCTGGAGCGATTCGAGACCCACTGGCTCAAGAGCGCCAGGAGCCGTCTCAACACGTTCATGGGGCTCGGCAAGGTCGCCGAAGCGTCCGGTGCGCCCGGCGAGGCCCGGGTCTGGTACGTGCGCGCCGCCGAGGTGGCGCTGGCCGGCCCGCTCCCCGAGGGCGCCCGCGCGGTCGAGGCCCTCGCCGGGACCGCTCTGGCCGGGATCGCTCTCACCGAGGACGACGCGGCGTGGGCGGCGCGGCTGCTCGGTGCGGCCACCGTACTGCGGGGAAGCGCCGCCGGGACCGATCCCGATGCCGCGAAGGTCGCCGCCGCCGCCCGGGCCGCGCTGGGCGGCTCGCCGTACGAGGCCGCCTACCAGGAGGGCGCGCGGATGTCCCTGGCCGACGCTTTTCGCCTGGTGGGCGTGCCGGAGTCGGCCATCGAAGTCCTGGAAGTGAGCAGAGCCCCGGACCGGTGAGCCGGCGGTGAGCGTCCGGTGAGCGCCGCCGGGCACGCTCGTCGCATGACAACCAACACGAACATTCTGATCTCGGGGGCGAGCATCGCCGGCCCGGCACTCGCCTACTGGCTGCGCCGCCACGGGTTCACTCCCACGGTGGTCGAACGGGCCCCCGCCCTGCGCGACGGCGGCTACGCGGTCGACTTCCGCGGCGACGTGCACTTCACCGTGCTCCGGCGGATGGGCATCCTGGCCGACGTCGAGCGACAGCGGACCCACATGGGCGACATGGCGCACGTCAACGCCGCGGGCAAGAAGGTCGCCACCATTCCCTCCGGCATGTTCAGCGGCGACCTCGAAATCCTGCGCGGCGACCTGGCCCGCATCCTGTACGACGCCACCAAGGACCACACCGAATACCTCTTCGACGACTCCATCACCGCCATCACCGAAGACGCCGACGGGGTGGAGGTCACCTTCGAACGGGCCGCGCCCCGGCGGTTCGACCTGGTCGTGGGCGCCGACGGGCTGCACTCCAACGTACGCGCGCTGGCCTTCGGCCCCGACCGGGACTTCATCGAGGACCTGGGCCTCCACCTCGCGATCTTCACCGTGGACAACCATCTGGGGCTGGACCACACCGGGATGATGTACGGCGTCCCCGGCAAGACGGTCGGCGTCTACAGCGCCCGGAACAACACCGAGGCCAAGGCCCTGTTCCACTTCGGCTCGCCCCCGCTGACCTACGATCGGCGCGACGTCCAGCAGCAGAAGAAGATCCTCGCCGAGGCGTTCGACGGGGTCGGCTGGGAGACTCCCCGGCTGCTCGCGGCCATGGGGGACGCGCCCGACTTCTACTTCGACTCGATCAGCCAGGTCCACCTGGACACCTGGTCGCGCGGCCGGGTCGCGCTGCTCGGCGACGCCGCCTACTCGCCCTCGCCGCTGTCGGGCATGGGCACCGGCCTGGCCATCGTCGGCGCGTACGTCCTGGCGGGCGAACTGGCCGCGGCCGGCGGAGACCACCGCGCCGGCTTCGCCGGCTACCAGGAGGCGATGCGCGACTACGTCGCGGGCTGCCAGAAGGCAGGCCAGGGAGTGGCCAAGTGGACGGTCCCCCCCGAGAACAGGTTCCTGGCCTGGTTCATCAACCAGAACTACCGCCTGCTGCCCTACATCCCATGGAAGGGCGTCTTCATCAAGAGCATCAGAAAGACGGCGAGCGCCATCACCCTGAAACCGTACGACCAGGACCTTCCCGCCACCCGTGGATAGTGGCCATCCTTGGGGCATGCAAAGTGTGTATGAGGCCGTGGGCGGCACCGAGGGCCTGCTCCGCCTGGCTGAGGCATGGCACCACCGGGTGATGGCCGACGAAATGGTCAGCCACGCGTTCAGCCAGGGATTCCATCCTCAGCACAGCGAACGGCTCGCTGCCTACTGGGCCGAGGCCCTCGGCGGGCCCACCGTCTACTCCGACTCCTACGGCGACGAGACCTCGGTCGTACGGCTCCACAGCGGCCACGGCCCGCACGAGGAGATGGACCGCCGGGCGATCGCCTGTTTCGACCAGGCCCTTGAGGACGTGGGGCTGAACGCGTCCGAGCCGCTCCGGCAGGTGTTGCACGACTACTTCGCCTGGGCCACCAGGACGACCATGTCGCACTATCACGAGTCCGCCGACGACGTCCCCGAGGGCCTGGGCATTCCGCAATGGTCATGGGACGGACTGCGGCGCTGAGCCCGCTGTTTCAGGGCAGCTTCAGGCCGATGTCGAAGAGATTCCCCTCTGGATCGGCCAGGGTGGTCCAGATCATGCCGTACTCGGCGAAGTCGGCGACGTGCTTGGCGCCCAAGCTGATCGCCCGGGCGACCTCGGCCGCCACGTCCGGCGCGTGCAGATCCAGATGAACGCTGTTCTTTCCCGGAGTGCGTTCCGGCACTTTGATGAACATCAGTACTGGGTGGGCGCCGCTCTCGCGTCCCACAGTGGCGAAGAATTCCGACGCTCCAGCGTCGACCGGGCGGTCCAGCAACGCCGCGTAGAACCCGGCGAGGCCGGCCGCGTGGGCGCAGTCGGTGGTGACGTTGCCGAGGGCAAGCTCAGTCATGTGCTCTCCTTATTGGATGGGCCAGCAGATTTCGGTCTGGAATTGGTTGGGGTCGTTGGTGTGGTCGGGTCCGACGAGGTAGACCTCGACGATGGGGTCGGCCAGGGCGATGTCATGCGCGGCGACGTGCGCGCCGAGCCAGCCGTAGGTGAGGTCGCAGTCGCTGAACGGGCCGGTGTGGAGGGCGACCGCGAAGCGCTGCCGCGGCAGCACGGCGAACCGGTCGTCGCCCGGGGGCACCGCGTCGGGTAGCACCGGCACGAACGCGACCACCTCCCCCTGGTCGTGTTCGAAGAACTCCGCCGAGTACGTCGCGCCCGCGGCACCGGCCGGATCCAGGCCGCAGTCAGCCAGGGTTCCGTACAGCCGCGGGTAGGTCTGCCCGAACCACTCGGACATCTGGGTCCGGGCGACCTGGGCGCTCATTCGCAGCACGGTCGACGTCGGCGACTGGCGGTGGTTGACCGGTACCTGCGGTGGACTGCCGAGCAGCCGGCGCAGCGAAACCACCACGTCCCGGGTCCGGGTGAGCTCCGCCTCCATCCGATCCAGGTGCCGGGCCAGCGCGTGCTCGCGCGCAACCTGGTCTGGCTCGCCCAGTACCTGCCGGATCTCGGCCAGCGGCATGTCGAGGTCGCGCAGCCGCCGGATGAGGTGCGCGTCGGCGACCTGGCTTACCGAGTACCGCCGGTAGCCGGTGCTGTCGTCGACGGCGTCGGGAACCAGCAGCTCGATGTCGTGGTAGTACCGCAGCGTCTTGGCGCCCAGGTGACAGAGCCGCGAGAACTCTCCGATCGAGACATCTGATGTCATGGGTCCACCCAAGACCTTCCAGTGACGGGAAGGTCAAGCGGGGTCACCGCGGACACCCTCGCGGCCGGTCGCCGCCCCGCCGGGCCGAACAGATTGCCCGGGATTCGTCACCCCCTCCAACAGTGCTACTCAATTGGAGAGTAAACTACTCAATTGAGTAACACCTCGAGAAAGGGGTCACAACGATGAGCAGGACCGCAGCGACGTACTCCAAGGAATGGGTGACATCGGCCGATGGCACACGGATCGGCTACCGCCGGCTCGGCCGCGGCCCCGGAGCGGTACTGCTTCATGGCGGAGTCAACGCGGCTCAGCACATGATGAAGCTCGCTGTGGCCCTTGCCGACGACCACACCGTCTACCTGCCCGACCGGCGAGGCCGTGGCATGAGCGGCCCCATCGGGCCCGCGTACAGCATCGAACGAGAAGACGAGGACCTCGCCGCGGTGGTGCACCACACCGGCGCGGAACTCGTGTTCGGGCCGGCCGATGGTGGGCTGTTCGCCCTGCACGGTGCGATCGGTCTGGACCAAGTCCGCAAGGTGGCCGCCTACGAACCGCTTCTCCTGCTGGGCGACCAGGACGACACCCAGATCCGTCGCGTGTTCACGACGATGCAGCAGCTGATCAGGTCCGGGCGGAGCGGCAAGGCGATCGTCTTCTCCGCCGCCGAGTCGGCGACCCAGGCGGCGCGCAACGGCCATTTCCCGGCGTGGCTCGCCGCCGTACTCCGCGGTATCCCCGCCGGACCGACGGGACGGCTGATCGACCTGCTTCTCCGACTCGAGCCGGGCCGCCGCGACACCGTGCGCATGCGAGAACTGCTCGCCGCCATCGCCCCGGAGCTCGACCTGGTGATGGCCACTGCGGGAACAATAGATGAGTACCGTCGCCTCGATGCCGACGTGCTGCTCATGTACGGGGGCCGGACGGAGCCGATCTTCGTGACCACGGCCAAGGAACTGAACAAGGTACTGCCGCGCTCCACGGTGAAGGAGCTGCCCAGGCTCAACCACGACTCCGCGCAGACCTACGGAAAGCCTGCCGCCATCGCCGCCGCATTGCTGGAATTCTACGGAGCATGAGCGATCTGACCGCCAAAGCCAGGATCCGCGACGCCGCCATGCAGCTGTTCGGCGAGGTCGGTTACGAGCGCGCGACGACCCGGGCCATCGCCGAGCGAGCA
The DNA here is from genome assembly GCF_009687865.1 of Acrocarpospora macrocephala. Classification (GTDB taxonomy): domain Bacteria; phylum Actinomycetota; class Actinomycetes; order Streptosporangiales; family Streptosporangiaceae; genus Acrocarpospora; species Acrocarpospora macrocephala. The sequence goes on along the minus strand of NZ_BLAE01000041.1, from coordinate 10,847 downwards.
GGCGTGACGTCCGGATTGATCCGCCATCACTACGGCTCCAAGGAGAAGCTGATCGCGGCCTGCGACGAGCGGATCATCGAGCTCATCCGGCAGCTGGAGGCGCAGGCCGAGACCGGCATCGGGGTGCTGAGCCCGCTGGAGAGCATCGGCCCCTACCGCCAGTACCTGACCCGGGCCCTGTTCGAAGGCCGTGCCGCAGCCGTGTTCGACCACATGGCGGCCACCACGCAGAACTGGTTCACCCTCGCTGACCAGGCCCGGCCAGACCCCACCGACGTTCCCGCCCGAGCCCGCGCCACGCTCCACACCGCCTTCGCCCTCGCCGTCGGCATGCTCGGCCCGCACGTCTCGCGTGGCCTGGAAACCGACATCACCACACCCGAGGGTGAGCACCTGCTGCTGCAAACACTTCTCGACCTGTACTCACACTCGCTCATCAGCCCGCAGCAGGCCCGGCAGTACCGCGCGGAACTCGACGCCGGGTACGAACGCCGCACCCAGGTCAAGGGCAGGCGCCGCGCATGATGTCGGTGAACAGCGTGTGGATGTCGTAGGCGTGCGTGGTGTTGGTCATGACGGTGATCGCGAAGTCCAGGTCAGGGTAGAGGCGTATGCCGTTCCAGAAGCCCGCGCCGGTGCCGTAGTGCTCGACGAACTCCGGCCTGCTGCCGCGGTGGTCCGGCCTGCGGAACCAGCCGATGCCATGGTCGAACGGCTCGCCTCGGGCATGTATTCGCCGCATCGCTTGGGCGGATTGCGTGGACAGGAGGCGTTGCCCGTTGATGGCGGCACCGTCGCCGAGATGGAGCGCGGCGAGGCGGGCGGCATCCACGACGTTGCCGACGAGTCCGCCGTAGCCTGCGCCGGTGACGAGGAACGGGCGAAGGCTCAGGTAGCGGCCGTAGCGCTCACCGGCGATGCCGGGGGGCAGCAGCGCCGAGAGCGCGGTCGTGAGCAGGCGCGGCCCCCGAACATAGCCGCTGGCCATGTCGGCTTCGGGCGCGTACTGGTATCCGGTGGCGCTCATGCCTGCCGGGGCCAGCACGGCCTGGGTGACGTACCGCTCGAACGGCCGGCCCGTCACCGCCGCGACGACCTCAGCCGCGAGTAGATATCCGAGGTTGGAGTAGCGTGCTGAGCCGCCAACGGGATGGCGGGGCTTGCCGTACTTGCGCAGAACGCGCGCCAGGAACGCGTCTGGTTCGTCATCGGTGGTGGCTGGTCGCACCCAGCGGATCGGCAGCGGGTTGGCCAAGCCGGCCGTGTGGTTGAGCAGCTGTCGTACCCGTGGCTGCGGCGTGATGGCGGGATAGGCGGCGATGTACTCGCGCACAGGTGCGTCGAGGTCGAGACGCCCCTCGTCCGCCAGGCGCATCACGGCGGTGGCGGTCACGATCTTGGACAAGGAGAACCACAGGTAGCTGGTGTCGGGAGTCGCGGGGCGGTCAGCGGCGAGGTCGGCCAGCCCGAACCCCTCGGCGTACAGCAGCCGGTCATGGCGGGTGACCGCAAGCGACAGGCCGGGGATCTTCGATGTCCGCATGACGTGCGTGACCGCCGCCCTGATCGACGTCACGTCGATGCCGTCGTCGGTCGCGAGCGGTGATTGTCCGCTCGGGTCATCATGCGACCGGGGCCGGTAGTTGAGAGCCATGTCCTGTTCCTTCCTACGGACAATCGCCGGCGGGCTGCGCCCGCACGAAGTCGATGTAGTGCCGCACGAGCCGTTCCTGCTTGGTGTTCAGCGGTTCGCCGCGGTAGGAGAGTCGCCGGTTTTCCGTGTGCTCTCCGATGCCGCCGGTCGCGTCGTCGATCACGGTGTAAGGGCGGGGATCCATGCCGGTCGCGTCGCGCAACGCGCTGTCGACATGCTGCAATGCGAGCCGTTCGTCGAGGGAATCCGGCTGAAAGGCCGGTGCAAGGGTGTGCATCGCCGCGAGGAAGGCCACCGTCGCCGCGTCGTGCGCGGCGACGCCGTCCGAACTGAGCCCTATGAGGTACGACCGGCGGTCGGCCGGATTGGGCGTCCGCTCGGTGTGGCTGCGCGCATCCATCCGCTTCAGGTACGCCGAGACGGTCGTGGCGCCCATTCCCGTCCATCGGCTGAGCTGGCTCGGAGTGACCGGTCCGAACCGGCGCAGCAGCGAATACATACCGAAGTCGTCCCCGGTGAGGCCGCTGCCCGCCAGTGCGTCGTCGAGCAGACGGGAGGCGAGGCTCATGACGAGCCACACGTCGAACAACAGGGACATCGGGCCCGCAGACGGCGGCAAAGAATCGTTGGTCACGGAGATAAAGTACAACAATGCAGTAGGTACTGCAAATATGAAGTACTTTGCGTCATGGGCGTCGCCGGGCATCGTTCACTGGATCGAGCCTCCAGCTGGGCCGATATTCGGTCGCCCGGTCGCGGCGGGAACCGGTGCACTGGCGCCGCGGGCAGGGAGAGGCCCGGGCGCGGACTGCTCGCCAATGGACCGAGGACTGCTGGCAGGCACCGCGACGCCCGCAACAGAACCCTCACCAGCACAACAGCCCACACAGGGACATTCCCTAATGAAAAGCCCTCTAAGAAGCGGCCAAGGCGGGTGGTTTCGAGGGTGTGGCGGATCGTCCTGGTGGGTCAGCGGGATGGAAGGAGTTCTAGCAGGGTCGCGTTTGCCTGGCCGCCGCCTTCGCACATCGTCTGGAGGCCGTAGGAGATGTCGTTGTCTCGCATGTGATGGAGCAGCGTTGTCATCAGGCGGGCGCCGCTGCCGCCGAGAGGGTGGCCCAGTGCGATCGCTCCCCCAAGCGGGTTCACCTGGTGGGGCTGGGCTCCGAGCTCGATCATCCAGGCGAGGACTACGGACGCGAATGCCTCATTGATCTCCACGGCGCCGATGTCGCCCAAGGATAGTCCGCAGCGCTTCAGTAGTTTCCGCGTCGCCGGGATGGGCCCGGTCAGCATCGGCATCGGCGCGGAGCCGACCACCACGGAGGTGTGGACGCGCGCGATCGGCCGCAAGCCCAACTCGGCCGCCTTGTCCGAGGTGGTGATGAGCAGCGCGGCCGCGCCGTCGCTGATCTGTGAGGCGTTGCCCGCGGTTACCAGGCCGTCCTCCCGGAAAGCCGGGCGCAACCTGCCCAACTGCTCGATCGTGCCGCCGCGCCGGATGCCCTCATCCTCGCTGATCACGGTGCCGTCCGCGAGTTCCACCGGGAGGATCTGGGCCGCGAAACGGCCTTCGTCGGCGGCGGTCGCGGCCTTGGCGTGGGACTCGAGGCTGAACTCGTCCAGCTGGGTACGGGTGATGCCCCACTCCTGGGCGACCATCTCCGCGCCGATGCCCTGGTTGGGGAACTCCGCGCCATACCGCTCGATGTAGCGCCGGCCCAGCGGGAAGCCGCCGGCCTGGGAGGAGCCCAGGGGAACCCGGGACATGACTTCCACTCCCCCGGCCACGACCACGTCGTAGTGACCGGCTATGACTCCGGCCGCCGCGAAGGAGACGGCCTGCTGGGATGACCCGCACTGCCGGTCGACGGTCACACCGGGAATGTGCTCCGGCCATCCCGCCGACAGCACCGCGGTGCGCGCGATGTCGAAGGACTGCTCACCGACCTGCCCCACACAGCCCCAGATCACATCATCGATGACCGCGGGATCGATCCCGGCACGGTCACTCAGCCCCCTCAGCACCACCGCAGAAAGATCGGCGGGATGGACCGAGGACAGGCTTCCGCCACGTTTCCCAATCGGCGTGCGAACTGCTTCGACGATGACCGCGTCTCTGTTCAAGGCTGCTCCTTCAGATGGCGCCCGATCACGCAGTGATCGTTCCGCCGGTGACCCCCCGAGAACCAATCTGAGTACCAAAGTATCAGTTCTGGTACTCAGTTCATAAGGTCGGCGTCATACCGCGACCCGTACTCGATCGTGGCCAGCGCCAGCCGCACATAAGACTCAAGGCGCGATCACGGCACCGTGGTCCTCGTCTGGCAACGCCCGAGTGAGCTGCGCGGTCAGTGCGGGGTCGGCCAGAATGCGGGCAGTGGCCCGCCATTCGACGATGACCCGGTGCAGAGTGGCGTGCACGTCTAGATCGACCGCATCACGCGTGGCATCGACGAGGTCGTGAACGAACTCCCACATCTCAGCCTGGGACAGGTGCCGGACCCACGGGAAGACCAAGGGCAGGGCGTGTAGCACGGCACGGTTGCCATCGTCGCTGCCGACGAGCGCGATCAACATGCGGGCTGCGAAGTCCGCCGTCTCCGCCCGATCCCGGTCGTGCCGCGCCGTGGTGATAAACAAGTCCTCTCCATCGCGACGCTTGACATGCAGCCGATGGACCCGGTCGAGAGTCTCAGCGACGCGCTTGGAGTTCTTGGACAGATCAGAGAACGGGACAGTCGGCGTGACCATGCCACCAAATTACTCCTGAACGTATTCCGAATTAATTTGATGTCAGAACGAGTGATGAGCCCGGAGCACTGTAAAGGAAGGAGATCCTGGACATTCGCTGACAGACTTCACGGCCGAACATCTGCTCTTTGGCATGAGTGCTCGGCTCGCGGCATGAGTGGATGTTGCCTTCCTGGCCGGGATGGTCCTTGGCTACGGTGTCTGGCATGGCGGTGTGGGAGATCTGGCAGGGGGAAGACCGCGGCCGGGACCGGATCAGTGTTCACCACGATCGCGTCGAGGCCTTGGCTGGAATGCTCGCGCTGCAGGCGCGGTCAGTGGATGGGTCCTTGTATCGGGTCGATGGTCCGCCGGATCCGCTCTGCCGTACCAATCGTGATCTGTACTCCCGGCTGGTCGGGGTGGGAGAGGACATGAAAGCCGCCGGGCGTACCCTTGATGAATTCCTGCGGGCATGGTGGCTGGTGAGCTGGCCCATGGCCGGGCTGAGGGGGCTTGAGCTGGATGTGGTCGCCGCGATGGTCACGGCCGCCGCCGTGATCGATCCACCGGCGAGACGCCCGGTGTGGCGTACCACCTCCTACGATCTCGCGCGCGAGCCGGCCTCGTATGCCGATTGGGAACAGGTCGTGCTGTCCCAGATCGCCGATCTGGCTGATTTCGCCGATGCCGGTCCGCTCGATGAGTACGCGTTTTTCGGCGTGGACGTGCCGAGGCCATGGGGTGTTGTACGGGCTACCGGCGTGCGGTGGTACAACTTCGACCCGCGGACGTATCTGGAGTGCGGCATGGCGGGATCAATCGGCGGCTGGGATGAGGCCGACGGGTTCCGCAAAGCCGTGCCCGGACCGGTCATTTCCCTGACGTCCGAACCCGAGCCGGGCGAGCGACCCCTGAACACTCTTACCTGGGCCGATCTTGCCGAGTTGGCGATCTGTGGACAGGAATATGAGTAGGTGACGTCCGCGCCGGCGCGAGCGCGCGGTCATGCTGCTGCGCATCAAGGAGCTCATCCACGAACAGTTCGGCGACGGGCCGGAATGTCAGTGGCCTCCGGTAGAAAGCACGCCATGGGTACATGGGATGTAGGGCCGTTCGACAACGACCATGCCGCTGACTGGTGCGGACACCTGGACGACGCGCCCGCGGAGAAACGGCCGCAGCTGATCAGGCGCGCTTTCACGCAGGTCATGGTGCAGGAGGATTACTTGGACAGCGACGAAGCCGTCGAAGCCATCGCGGCTGCGGCGATCGTCGCCTCCCAGCGAGGGGGACAGCCGATTACTTCGCCCTACGCGCCAGACTTCCTCCTCGAAGGCGGGACATTGGAAATCGGGGACGACCTGGCATTACTGGCGATCCGCGCTCTTGACCGCGTGGTGGCCGAGCACTCCGAGTGGCGGGACCTATGGGAGGATGCCGACGCTTACCCCGAGGCCGCAGCGGTGATTGCGCAACTGCGCACGGCCCTGACCGCGGTTTCCTAGCAGCGGTGGGGTGAGCTCCGACGCTCACGCGTACCACGAGGGAGCGAATTACTCCAAGAGTTCCGCATCTCGCTGCCGGGCTGCTACGGCTACGACCGCTTCTTCAGGTGGCCCGCTCGTCAGCGAGGCTCCGTCCATCAGTCCTGTTCTCTGCGGGACGTGGTGATTGTTCCGCCGGTGTTCCCGGCGAGTGCGCGGCTGATGACCAGGCGCTGGATCTGGTTGGTTCCCTCGAAGATCTGCATGACCTTCGCTTCGCGCATGTAGCGCTCGACTGGGAAGTCGCGGGTGTAGCCGTAGCCGCCGAGGACCTGGACGGCGTCGGTCGTGACCTTCATGGCGTTGTCGGTGGCGACCAGTTTGGCGATGGCGGCCTCCCGGCTGAACGGGCGGCCCTGGTCCTTCAGGCGCGCGGCGTGCAGTGTCGTGGCGCGGGCGCTTTGGACGGCCGCGTCCATGTCGGCGAGGAGGAATGCGAGGCCCTGGTGCTTGATGATCGGTTTTCCGAAGGTCTGGCGCTCCTTCGCGTACTCCACCGCATGGTCGAGGGCGCCTTGGGCCAGGCCAGTGGCGACCGCCGCGATTCCCAGCCGGCCGGAGTCGAGGGCGGTCAGTGCGATCTTGAGGCCGTCGCCCTCCGCGCCGATCCTGCGGTGGGCGGGCACGCGGACGTGGTCCAGGCGCATGGTGGCGGTCGCGGATCCGGTCAGGCCCATTTTGCGCTCGGGCGGGTCGGCGCTCAGGCCTTCGGCGTTCGCCGGGATCAGGAAGCAGGAGATGCCCTTGCGATCGTCCGAGGTCCGCGCCATCACCTGGTAGAAGTCGGCGTGCCCGCCGTGTGTCGTCCACGCCTTCGCGCCGTCGAGCACGTAGTCGTCCCCGTCCCGGACGGCGCGGGTCCGCATCGCGGCGGGATCGGAGCCCGCGTGCGCCTCGCTCAGGCAGTACGCCCCGAGGAGGTCGCCGCCGAGCATGTCAGGCAGCCACTCCCGCCGCTGCTCATCCGTACCGAATTCGACTAGCCCGAAGCAGGACAGCGCATGCACGCTGACGCCGACTCCGACGCTCGACCAGATCGCCGCGATCTCCTCGAGCACCTGCAGATACGCCTCGTACGGCTGGCCCCCGCCGCCGTACTCCTCGGAGTACGGGAGGCCGAGGACGCCGGCCGCGCCGAGGATCCTGAAGACCTCGCGCGGGAACTCCTCGTCGGCCTCGGCCCTGGCGGCCCGGGGCGCGAGTTCCTTGCCGGCGATGTTCCGGACGAGGCTGATCAGCTCAGCGCTCTCGCTGGTGGGCATGACACGTGAGGCGGGCATGGACATCCTCCGAGAACTAATCTGAGTACTACGGTATCAGTTCTGGTACTCTGCCATAAGGTCAGCGCATGCCACTTCCAGGGAAAGCTCGCGCACGCCGCGAGGAGATGCTGGTTCAGCTCCGGGAGCTGTTCCTGACCGAGGGATTCTCTTCGTTCAACATCGGAGACCTGGCGGAACGGCTGCGCTGTTCGAGAACCACTCTGTACGCCGTGGCGCCGAGCAAGGAGCAGATCGTTGTCGCAGTCGTACGCTCGTTCTTCAAGACCGCGGCGGAACGCATCGAGGCCCGGGTCGCGGCCTCCGAGGACCCGGCGAGGCGACTGGCGATCTACCTGGAGGCCGTCGCCGCGGAACTTCAACCGGCCTCGGCCATGTTCTTCGCCGACGTGGCCGACTTCGGCCCGGCCAACGACGTCTACCAGGAGAACACGCAGTACGCGGCCCGGCGGGTCCAGGCTCTCGTGACCGAGGGAGTGCGGGCCGGAGCGCTGCGCCCAGTGCACGCGTCGTTCGTGGGGGCCGCCGCGGCCGAGGTCATGGGCGCGATCCAGCGCGGGACGATCCAGGCGACCACCGGGCTCGACGCCGCCGAAGCCTACCGCCAGCTCGCCGACCTGGTCATGACCAGTCTGACCGATCCGAAAGAGCACCGTGACCACTGATACCGGCCCGCTGGCGGGCTTGCGCGTCCTGGAACTCGCCGGGCTTGGGCCGGCTCCGCACGCGGCCATGGTGCTGGCGGATCTCGGCGCCGACGTGATCCGGGTGGACCGGCCGAAGGGACGCGCGCTGGAACTCGGGAACCCTGGCGACGATGCCGTCCTGCGCGGCCGTCGCTCGATCCCCGTGGACCTGAAGGAGCCTGGAGGGCGGGCTCTCGTCCTGGATCTCGCCGAACGCGCCGACGTCATGATCGAGGGCTTGCGCCCCGGAGTGGTGGAGCGGCTCGGAGTCGGGCCGCGGGAGTGCCTGGAACGCAACCCCCGGCTGGTCTTCGGGCGGATCACGGGATGGGGTCAGGACGGGCCGTGGGCCCGGGACGTCGGTCACGACATCAACTACGTCGGGCTGACCGGCGCGCTGCACGCCATGGGCCGCGCCAGCCAGCCCCCCGCTCCCCCGCTCAACCTCGTCGGCGACTTCGGCGGCGGCTCCATGCTGCTACTGGTCGGCGTGCTGGCCGCGCTCTGGGAACGCTCCCTATCGGGCAGGGGGCAGGTGGTCGATGCGGCGATGGTCGACGGGGCCGCTCTGCTGAGCCAGATGACCCTGGCGCTTCGCGGCATGGGCGAGTGGCACGACCAGCGGCAGGCCAATCTGCTTGACGGCGGCGCCCCGTTCTACGACACCTACGCGTGCGCCGACCAGCGGTACGTGGCGGTGGGCGCGCTGGAACCCCAGTTCTTCTCGGCCCTTCTGGACGGGCTGGGCATCGACGCGCGCGAGTTCGGAAAGCAGCACGACCGGGCGTGCTGGCCGGTGATGAGAAGGCGCTTCACGGCCACGTTCGCGACTCGCACGCGCGAGGAATGGGCCGCCCGTTTCGCGGGCACCGACGCGTGCGTCACACCCGTGCTCACCTTCGCCGAGGCGGCCGGGCATCCCCAGCTGGCGGCACGCGGCACGTACGTCGAGGTCGACGGGGTGGTTCAGGCGGCGCCCGCGCCAAGGTTCTCCAGAACTCCCAACGCGCCCCCGGCACCGGTCGACAGCCGGGCGCTGAGCACGGAGGAGATCCTCGCGCGGTGGGCGCGCGGGCGCTGAACGCGGTGGGCGCGCTGAGACCGCCGGACGCTGAACGCGGTGGGCGCGCTGAGACCGCCGGACGCTGAGCACGGAGGGCGTGCTGAGACCGCCGCGCTCCTACCCCTGCTCGGTCGGTAGTTCGGCGCGTCCAGCTCGGCCGTTCCAGGTCGGGGGTGGCACCAGCGCCGGGACCCGCAGGGCGCTCAGCACATCCGGCAGGGTGTCCGGGGCCGCCCGCAACTCGGGTGTCTGGGTGAGATGGAGTTCGACCGCGGTGACGCCGGAGTGGAGATACCGGGCGATGTGGGCGCGGCACTCCGCTGGAGAGCCGTGCACCCACAGCTCGTCCACCACCGAGTCCGGCAGCGCCTCGGCCGCCCCCCGCTGGTCCCCCGCGTCCCAGGCCGCCCGCGACGCGGCCAGCGCCTCGCCCCGGCCAAGCCAGTCGTGGAACGCGCGGTAGGGCGGCTGGTTGAGTATCCAGCCGAGGAAGGCACGCCCGGCCGCCCGGGCGTGCCCGGCGTCCTCGGTCGGCGTAACGAAGATCTTGACGACGAGTTCCTGCCCGCCGGTGCGCGGCCCCGCGGCCTCGACGATCCTGGGCACCTCGTGGGCGGCCAGCACATTGGTGATCGCACCGTCCCCCTCGGTGAAGGCCAGCTTCAGCATGCCGGGCCGCAGCGCGCCCACGATGACCTTCGGCCGCACCGGGAGACGCTGCCGGAGCTTGAAGTCGATCGAGAAGGTCTCGTACGCCTCGATGACGTGCTCCCCGTCGAAAGCCCGGCGGAGGAACCGCAGCAGGTCCCGCACATGGGCATAGGGCCGGCCGTGCGGGCGGCCGTTGAGGGCGGTGACGTGCGCGGGGACCGACGAGCCGATGCCGAGCAGCACCTCGGCCTGGCCCAGCTCGGCCATCGAAGCGGCGGTCTGCGCGAGCACGCCCGGCCCCCGGGTCTGGGCCGGCAGCACCCCGGTGCCCGCTCTCAGTCCCGGCGACCAGGCCAGCGCGGCGGTCAACGCGGTGAGGCCGTCGTAGCCGCCGCCCTCGCCGGTCCAGACGTCGCCGTACCCGAGCGAGGGCAGCGCCTCGACGATCTCCCTGTGCTGGTGCAGCCCGAGCCCGGGCAGCGGCAGGGTGACACCCCAGCGCACCTCGCTCATGCGTAGGTCGGTACTGCAATACCGTGCGGCTCGTCCCAGTCGGCCTCGTGCGGCTCGACCGCGATTCGCACCAGGCCGCCTTCCGCGTATGCGGGTCTGGTGAGCCGGATCGCCGCGAAGTCGGTGGTCTCGCGGAACGCCGGAATCTGGTAGAGATCCCGGGCGTACGGCCAGAGGTTGGGGTAGACGGGCCGATCGCTCGGACGGTCGAGCCTGCCCGGCCCGTACGGGCCGAAGGCGGCGACGTCGGCGGGACCGGCGTAGGCGGGTGCATGGGTGGTCACTAGGGCACCATCCTTCTCACAGGCACCCGTATGGTGCTTGTTGTTGGAACCCGGCGGGAGCCGGGGTGACGGCCTTGTGCGGTCGCTCTTCGAGGGCCTCCATGACACCGCCGCCCCCGGTTCTCGCGGGGCTTGGGACCGGCAACAGGGAGATGCGCCGTAGAGCGCCGGTTAGTGACCACCCGGGAGCAGGCCCCGTCGCCGCCGGGTCGTCGCTGCCACCGTCTGGAGTCGCTTTGCCCGTTTCGCTGCCTGTTTCGCTGCCCCCCGCGCAGTTCTTCGCCGGACTGGACTGGGCCACCGAGGTCCACGCCGTCTGCGTGATGGACGCCACCGGGACGATCGCCGACCGGTTCACCATCGCCCACACTGCGGACGGGATCGGGATGCTGATCCGCCGCCTGGCCAAACTCGCCGACGCCGCCGACGTGCAGAT
>NZ_BLAE01000040.1 GCF_009687865.1 Acrocarpospora macrocephala | reverse complement strand
TCCCGGGATCGCGCGCGCTCAGCAGCTCGCGGCACTCGCGATCGGCGACACCGACCGCAGGCTCGCCAGCGAGTCCGCCCTGATCGGATGCCTCAACGACCCACGCCAGCTCCGGCGCATCGGCGACCCAAGCCTGTGCCACGGAACGGCGGGACTGTTCATGACCGTGACCGCCTTCGCGGCCGACACGCTGGCCCCCCACGATCTGCCACTCGCCCGCGTCACCGAACTGCTCCTGGACGGTTCAGCCGGGACCGGCACACCTCCGGGGTTCCTGACTGGACAAGCCGGGTACGGACTTGCCCTCCACACCCTCGCCCACCGCACTCCACCCGCCAGTTTCTGGGACGCCTGCCTGCTCCTCCGCTGACCGAAAGGGGCACCTGTGCAACCTGGCCAATGGCGGCAAGCCAACGTCACCTTCCCCGACCCCGACGACGCCGAACGCCTAGCCGTGACGCGCATCGGCCCGGCCCTGAGGAACGCGGAAGAACACGGGCTCGTCTCCACCTGGTTCTTCATCCGGAAGGAGCAGTGGAGATTGCGGTGGCTCCCCACCAGCCCCACGGCCGCCGACAGGTTACTCCACGCCCTGGCCGGAGCCGACGAGTCGATGACATGGACCTCAGTCGTCTGCGAGTTCGAGTCACTCGCTTTCGGCGGACCCATGGGCTTGGACGCCGCATGCACTCTCTTTCACGCCGACAGCCGCCATCTCCTGCGCTGGCTGAAGACCGAGCGGCCGCTCAGACAGCGCGAGACCTCGATCCTGCTGTGCTCCGCACTGTTGCGTAGTGCCGGTTTGGACTGGTTCGAGCAGGGCGACGTATGGGCCAGGGTCAGTGACCTCCGGTCGCGCGGGAACACCATTCCCACGGACTCGGAATATGCCCCGGAACTCCTCGACGCGATGCGAACCCTTATGACCACTGATGCCACCTGCCTGTGCGACCCGGCCAGGGACGGTCCGTTGTCCGGCTACCAGGCCTGGCTCACCGCATTCGCCGAAGCCGGGCAGACCCTCGCCCGTCTGAACCGCCACGGACAACTGGAGCGCGGCCTGCGAGCAGTCCTGGCCCACCACCTCATTTTTCATTTCAATCGTGCGGGTTTGAGCGGCGCAGAGCAGGCGGTCATGGCCGCCCTCGCGGTCGAGGTCGTCTTCCACAACCCCAGAACCCTCTGCGTACGGCGTTGGTGGTGAGAAGGCCGGGACGGGTCGAGGCCGAGGTGGTGCGCTGCCGTCCGTCCTAGGGTGGACGGGCGCGGGAGGTGTGGTGTGGCTGAGGGTGAGGCGGGCGGTAGCGAGATGGTTGAGGCTGTTCGGGCGGGCGATCAGGGGGTGTTCGCTGAGCTTGCGGAGCGTTATCGGCATGAGCTTCGGGTGCACTGTTATCGGATGCTTGGTTCGTTCACCGAGGCGGAGGACATTGTCCAGGACACGCTGCTTCGAGCTTGGCGTAAGCGGGAGAGTTTTCAGGGGCGGTCGACGTTTCGGGCCTGGCTGTATCGGATCGCGACGAATGCCTGCCTGGATGTTCTCTCCAGTCCCGCGCGCGGCCGGGAGGTTGTCGTGGCGGCGGGTGCCGATGGGATGCGGGTGCCGATGGCTGAGGTTGGGTGGTTGCAGCCGTATCCGGATGCTTTGCTGGATCTGGCCGCGCCTGGGGAGGGGGAGCCTGACGCGGTGGTGATCACGAGGGAGACGATTGAGCTGGCGTTTCTGGCGGCTATCCAGCACCTGCCGCCGAGGCAGCGGGCGGTGTTGATCCTGCGTGACGTGCTGGGCTGGCCTGCGGCCGAGACCGCGGCGGCGCTTGAGTTGAGCGTTGTCTCGGTCAAGAGCGCGCTGCAGCGGGCCCGGGTGACGATGCGCGAGCAGTTGCCGGAAAGGCGTTCGGACTGGGGGCGGGGTGCCCCGCCGAGCGAGGAGGAGCGTGCCGTGCTCCAACGCTACCTGGAGGCCTCCGACCGAGCCGACCTCGCGGCGCTGGCCGAGTTGTTGCGTGCGGACGCACGGCAGACGATGCCTCCGCTGGCGGCCGTGTACGACGGGCGGGAGGCGATCCTGGCGATGTGGCGGCCGGTCCTGGTCGGGCCGGAGGCTTGGGGCGAGTGGCGCGGGGTGCGCACCGCCGCGAACCGGCAACCCGCGGTGGCCAACTATGTCCGGCGGGACGGCGAGCGTGATTTCTCCGCCGTCAACCTCGACGTCCTGCGGATCGAAGGCGACCAGGTCGTGGAGATCACCACGTTCGGCGTCGACCTGTTCGCCGCGTTCGGGCTGGCCACGAGGGTGTGAGCGCGCACCGATTCCTTTGAGTTCGCCCGCCCGTCATACGGGTGAGACACGACGAGAGGAATGATCATGACCGAGAATATCCCGGACCCGGCGGTCAAGGCCCTGGATCGGCTGGTCGGTGCGTGGCGGGTCACGGGCGGGACCCAGGGGACGGTCACCTACCGGTGGTTGGCGGGTGGCTTCTTCCTTGTTCAGGACATCGAGATGGAGTCGGAGGGTAAGCCGATCAAGGGTGTGGAGATGATCGGCCGCGAGCGTACGTTCGGGTCGGAGGAGCCGGGCAAGGACATCAAGTCCCGCTACTACGGGAGCAATGGCGAGACCTTCGACTACGTGTACGAACTGGACGGCGACACCCTCACCATCTGGGGTGGCGAGAAGGGATCGCCCGCCTACTACCAGGGCACCTTCAGCCAGGACGGGAACACGGTGACCGGCGCGTGGGTCTACCCGGGCGGCGGAGGCTACGACTCCGCCATGACCAGGATCACGACCAGCCACTAACCGCCTCCGGTGATCGAACGCCTGGTGGCGCATTCGGTGAATGTGCCACCAGGCGCTGAGATATCAGGAATGCACCAGATCCGCTGTCACCGGGGCGTCCCAGTCGATCACGTAGCGCTGTTCGGGGCCGATCGTCTTCTCTGGCTTCATGGCGGTCTTCATCAGGAGCGGCATCATCAGGGGCATCAGCGCTCTGGCCACCGCGCCCGGAGCCTTGGCCTGGTTGATCCGTGCCGCGCGGCGGGCGACCTTCTCCACGCGTTCGCGCCGCAGGCGCTCGAAGGTGACGTACGCCGAGGGGATGTCAGGCAGGTCGCGCAGGCAGCGGGCCAGTTGCACCGCGCTCTCGATGGCCAGCGAGGCGCCCTGGCCCGAGCTGTTGGAGGGGGCGTGCGCCGAGTCGCCGACCAGCACCATGCGGCCCCGATGCCAGTGCTTCACGGGCGGCATGATGTGCAGCGATCCCACCACCTGCAACTCGTCGGCGTCGCTGGTCAGCAGCAGGTCACGGCCGGGGTCGTCGTCGGCGTAGGCGGCGCGCAGCGTTCGCATCCACTCGGATGAGGGCACCGCGCGGGCCTCGGTGAGGCTCATCGGCCGTTCCTGTGGCAGGTTGACGCCCCAGCGGGTGCCGCCGCCTGGCTCCGGCCAGTAGAGGTAGTAGCCGCCCTTGCCGAAGGCGAAGGTCATCGTGCCGGGCTCGGCGTCCACCTCGTGCCGCGCGACCGCCTCGAAGCCGAGCAGTCCGGTGTAGAGGGGGCCGGCCGCGTTCGGGTCGATGAGGCGGCGCACGGTGGATCGTACGCCGTCGGCCCCGACGAGGATGTCCGCGGTGGCGGTGCTGCCGTCGGCGAATCTGGCGGTGCTGCCCGTAGCGGTTTCCTGTGCGTCGACCAGGCGCTTGCCGTACTCGATGGTGATGCCGTCGGCGACGGCGCGGTCGTGCAGGGAGCGGTAGAGATCGCTGCGGTGCACCTGCTGCATGGGTGGCAGGTCGGCCAGGCCGGGCAAGTCCAGGTGCTTGCCGCCGACGGACATGACCATGCGCGGGAGCGGCGTGGAGATCGCGGTCACGGTTTCGGCCGCGCCGATGGTGCGCAGGGCCGCGACGCCGTTCGGCGCGAGCGAGAAGGTGCCGCCGATGCCGTCGGCGGTGCTGGGGTACGCCTCGTAGACGGTTGCCGTGATGCCCGCCTTGTGGAGCGCGAGTGCGGCCACGGGGCCGGCGATGCCGCCGCCGATGACGATCGCTGTCTTTACCTGGGTCATGGTCTTCTCCCTTGGGTGATCGGTATCGCAGGTCCGAACCGCCCTGGGAGGGAGCAGGCTATCCTCGTGGTTGCCGCCTCGGGCCGAGCGCCTTCCCAGGTGTGGTTCGAGGAAAGGGTCCCGGCGTGGTGTTGGCGCACCGCGCCGGGGCCCTGAATCAATCCGTGGAGCTGGTCCTTTCGGCTAGTTCGGTCAGCTCCGCCGGAATCTCGCCGGTTTCGTGGAAGGCCCGCCACGCGTCCAGACCCGGGTAGGCGCCCGAGGTGAGCTCGGCGAGCAGCGAGCGGATCCAGGCCGCTTCCGCCTCCTGGATGGCCAGGTCGTATTCCGACTCGACCAGGAACAGCCGCGGGATGTTCTGCCGCAGATACTGCGCCAGCTCCTCGCGTGCGGCGGTGAGGTGGTCTTCGAGCAGGTCCAGCCGCTGCCGCAGGAGGCTCGTGGCCTCGTCCGGGTGGAGGGCGGCCAGCACCGACAGGCCGGCGCGGAAGCGCGGATGTTCCCGCACGGGCGTGGAGACCAGCTCGCGCGCCCAGTCGACCAGCTCCGCGCGGCCGTCGTCGGTGATGCGATAGACGGTGCGCTCGGGCCTACGGCCTTCGCGGACGCTCTCCACGGCCTCGATCAGGCCGTGTTTGTCCATGTTGCGGACGACTGTGTAGAGGGATCCCCACTTGATCTCCATGTCCTGGTCTTTGCCCCAGCCGCGCAGTGCGGTGGCGATCTCGTAGGGGTGCATGGGGCGCTGGACGAGGGCGGACAGCACGGCGAGCGCCAGCAGGTTGCTGACCTTGCGCTGCTTCGGCATTTTCCCTCACCCTGCTATCCTCGTTCACGATTACTTGCGTACGAGTATATGCACACGAATAAGCGAGGAGCAAGAGACCCACAGCTACAGGTCGTTGCCTGCGTAGGACAGGTTGAAGCTCTTGTTGACCAGGGGGAAGTCGGGCACGATCGCGCCGTCGAGGGCGACGGGCAGCGCGGGCCAGTTGAAGAACGACGGGTCGACGATCTTCACGCGGGCGAGCGTTCCGTCGGGGGCGAGCTCCACCCGGTGGACGATGGTGCCGCGCCAGCCTTCGGCGATCCCGACCCCGGACGCGGGCCGGTCGGTCGAAGGAGGTGTGCTCCGGCCGGAGGCCGATCTGCTGACCAGCCAGGAGATCAGCGCGATGGAGGCGGCGATCTCGTCCGCGCGGATCTGGAAGCGGGCCAAAACGTCCCCGCCGGTGCGCAGGGCCGGGGTGAACGAGCCGAGGTCGGCGCTGGGGTGATCCCGGCGGGCGTCCGCGTCGAAACCGCTGGCACGGGCGACGTAGCCGAGAGTGCCCAGGTCGCGGGCGGCCTCAAAACGCAGGAGCGCGGTGCCGGTGAACCGGTCGGCGACCACGGTGTGGGACAGGGCGAGCTCGACGATCTCGGCCACGTCCGCCCCGATGGCCGCCAGGCGAGCCGGGTCGGGCAGCGCGCGGAGCGCCGCGCCGCCCAGGATCACGCCGCCGCGGAGCAGCCGGTGCCCGGTGACCTCGTCGTTGATACGCAGGAGCTGCTCGCGCACCCGTCCCGCGTGCGCGTGCAGGATGCCGTGGGCGACGTCGTTGCACAGGGCGCCAAGGTCGGTGACGTGGTTGTAGAGGCGTTCCAGCTCCAGCAGGATCGCCCGCGCGCTGCGCGCCTCCTCCGGCACCGCCGTGCCGGTGGCCTCCTCCACGGCCAGGCAGTAGGCCAGCGCGTGGCCGACGGAGGTGTCGCCGCTCACCCGTTCGGCCAGCGGCAGCGCGTCGGCCGGGGCTCGGCCCTGGAAGAGCTTCTCGATGCCCTTGTGGACGAACCAGAGCCGGGCTTTGAGCTTCAGGACGGTCTCGCCGACGACGGAGAAGCGGAAGTGCCCGGGTTCGATGAGTCCGGCGTGTACGGGACCGACGGGAATCTCGTACACGCCCGGCCCTTCCACGGTGAGGAAGGGAAACGGTCCCTCGGGGTCGCCGAAGGCGGGGGGCGGGCCCGCGTCGGCACGCATCGGGTACCAGCCACGTGGCCAGTGGTGGTGGCGGACCAGGCGTCGCGGCTGCGGATGGTCGAGCGGCGTGATGCCGTACAGGTCGCGGATCTCCCGCTCGAAGCGGCCGGCGGGGAACGACACCCGCGCGAGGCTGGGCAGCGTGGGATCGTCCGGCGGCAGGTGGAGGTGGAGTTCGGTGTGGTCGAGGCCGGGGGCGGTGAACAGATAGACCACGCCGAACCCCCGGGCCTGCTGGTGGGCCGACATCAGGGCGAGCCGGTGGCCGCGGGCGATCAGCTCGGTGGCCGCGCCGGTCAGGTCGCCGGGGGTGATGGTGCGTGGGGTCATGGCAGGGCTCCGGCGATGGCCGCGGCGGTCCGCAGCAGGGTGTTCAGGGGTCCGGCGGTGACACCCAGGACGGCGCACGCGGCCAGCCCGGCGATCAGCGCGGCGGCCACGCTGCGGGGCATGGGGATGGCGCCGGCCGGGGAGGCGGGGCCCAGGAGCATGTCCCTGGCGTGCCGGCCGAGGGCGGCGGCGATGACCAGCACCAGCACGAAAGCCGGCGCGATCACCCAGCCGAGGCCGGCGGAGAAGCCGGCCCTGGCGATGCCCAGCTCGCTGGCGAACAGGCTGAACGGTGGCAGCCCGAGCAGGGCCAGCAGGCCGAGCGCGAACGCTCCGGCCAGGAGCGGCGCGCGCGCCGCCAGGCCGCGCACGGCGTGGATGCGGCTGCTGCCGACGGCCTGGTGGAGGTGCCCGGCGCTGAGGAACAGCACCGATTTGCCGAGCCCGTGGCCGAGGATGTGCAGCAGGACGGCGGCCAGCGCGAGCGTGCCGCCGATGGCCGTGCCCAGGGCGATCAGCCCCATGTGCTCGATGCTGGAGTAGGCCAGCAGGCGCTTGTAGTCACGCTGGGCCAGCAGCAGCAAGGCCGTGACCACCAGGGAGGCCAGGGCCACGATGACGAGGAGCAGGCGGGTGAAACCGGTGCCGAGGGCGGCGTCGGCGATCACCTTGACCCGCAGGATGGCGTAGAACGCCACCGACAGCAGCACCCCGGACATCAGCGCCGAGACCGGCGCGGGGGCCTGGCTGTGGGCGTCGGGCAGCCAGGCGTGCAGCGGCGCGAGCCCAGCCTTGGTGCCGAAACCGAGCACGAGCAGGACCACGGCGATCCGCATCACCCCGGGGTCGAGCCGGCCGGCGTGCTGGGACAGGGTCGTCCAGTCCAGGGAGGCCACGCCCACGTGGGCGGCCGCGTAGTGCACCAGCACGATGCCCAGCAGCGCCAGCGCGATGCCCACCGAGCAGATGACCACGTATTTCCAGGCCGCCTCGGTCGCCTCCCGAGTGTGCCGGTGGCCGACGAGGAAGGCGGTGACGATGGTGGTCGCCTCCACCGCCACCCAGAGCATGCCCAGGCTGGAGGAGAGCACGGCCAGGGCCATCGCGGCGACGAACGCCTGGGTGAGCACGCCGTAGCGGCGCATGGCGCGCGGCCAGGTGTGCCCGGCGGCCAGTTCGGCCGCCAGGTAGGCGGGGCTGGCGGACATCGCGAGCAGGGCCACCACGCCGATCACGATCAGCATGTACGCGCTGAGCGCGTCCGCCCGCAGCAGCCCCCACAGCGCGGCACCCGGCCCGGTCACGGCGAGCCCGATCGCGGCGGCGAGCAACCCGGCCGCGGCCGCCGCGCCCAGCCACGCGGTCACCCGGTTCCAGCCGAACACCGCGCAGCCACCGGCGGCGAGCAGGGGAAACCCCACGGGGGCGAGGATCAGCAGGGTGCTCATCAGTCGTGCAGCTCCCGGAGCTCGTCCAGGTCGGTGCCGCCGAAAGCGGCCCGCATCCGGGTGGTCAGAACCTGGAACACCAGCACGGCCAGCAGCACGTCCATCGAGATCCCCAGCTCGACCACGAGCGGCACCCCGCTGGTGGTGAGGAACGCGGTCATGGTGATGGCGTTGTCCATCAGCAGGAAGCCCACCACCTGCGACAGCGCGCGGCGCCGGGTGACCAGGACGAAGAACCCGACCAGCAGCACGGTCAGCGCGATCGGCACGGCCTGGGTGGCGGGCGTGGGCGACAGCCGTATCAGGGGCTGGGCGACGGCGTAGGCCAGCATGGCCAGCACCGCCGCCACCAGCAGCGAGGTCGCCACGTTCACCACGGGCCGCACCTCCCTGCCCGCGCCGCCGGCGATCAGGGCGCGGCGCATCAGGTACGGCAGCAGCCCCGCGCGAAGCGCCCCGACACCGAGTCCGACGGCGACCAGCTCCACATCCTGCTCATACACGCCGAGCACGACGATCAGCGCCGCCAGAGCGATGCCCTGCAGGGCGAACAGCCGGACGATCGCGGCCAGGTCGCGCCGCCAGAGCACCATCATCCCGGTCAGCAGGAACGCGCCGCAGGCCAGGTCCAGCAGCGGGACGTACAGCGAGGGCGGCAAGGTGAACATCGTTTCAGTCATGGACCTCACGCCAGGAAGAAGGACGCCGCGACGGCCAGCAGGGCCATCAGGAAGGACCCGGCGAGCAGTTCGGGGATGCGGAACAGCCGCAGCTTGGCCATGAACACCTCACCGGCCGCCAGGAGGGCGCCCAGCAGGGCCACCTTGGCGATGACGACCACCGCCGCCAGCAGCAGGGCCAGCAGCCCAGCGTTCCCGGTCGCGATGCCCCACGGGGCGAACAGGCTGGTCAGCAGGCCGAGCAGGACCGAGAGGCGCATCGCGGACGCCCACTCGATGAGCGCCAGGTCGGGACCGGCGTACTCCAGCACCATGGCCTCGTGGATCATGGTCAGTTCCAGGTGGGTGGACGGGTTGTCCACCGGGATCCGGCCGGTCTCGGCGATCGTGACGATCGCCAGCGCGGCCGCCGCGAGCAGGCTGGCCGGGGAGATCACGGCCAGCGGGTCGGCCACCGCCGAGGTGACGATCGTGCCCAGGTTGGTGGTGCCGACCCGGACCGACAGCGCGAACACCGACAGCAGGATGGTGGGCTCCACCAGCGCGAGCACGATCATCTCCCGGCTGGCGCCCATCCCGCCGAACGCGGTGGAGGTGTCCAGGGCGCCCAGCGCGAGCGCGACCGAGCCCAGCGCCAGCAGCGCCACCACCGCGAACAGGTCGGCGACCTCGTCCAGCGGCGAGGTGGTGGACACCAGCGGCACCACGGCAGCCACCACGAGCACCGTGCCGGCCAGCAGCAGCGGCGCGGCCCGGAACACCCAGCCGGTGCCATCGGGGGCGATCGGCTCCTTGCGCACGAGTTTGCGCAGGTCCCGCCACGGCTGGCCGATCCCCGCGCCCGCCCGGCCTTCCAGCCGTGCCCTGACCTGACGCATCATCCCGACCAGCAGGGGGGACCCCACCGCGACGAGAACCACCTGCAGGACCGCACCCATCACTGGAACACCGCCAGCATGATCAGCGCGCCGGTGAGCGCCCAGAATCCGTAGGCCAGGTAGCGGTGCACGCTTCCGGTGGCCAGGTGCCGCGCGCCCCGGCCGACGAAGGTGAGCACGGACAGCACCGGCTCGTACAGGCGGCGTTCGATCCGGTCGGGCACCTTGGCCCGGAACCGTACGGATTCCACCAGGTAGGCGGATTCCTTGACCGGGGTCACGTCCACGTCGCTCTCCGGGGCCAGCACGTTGTCGAAGACTCGCTGCAGCGGCTCGGCGAACGAGGTCGCGGTGTATTCCATCCGGGCTGACATCGGGCCTCCGCCGCAGTCCCACAGGCGGGCGGCTCGCCGTACCCGGCGGGTGGCGACCACCCGGGTCAGGGCCAGCGTGCCCGCGACCGCCACGCCCAGCGCGACGGCGATGAGCAGCGGCGAGATCACACTGGAGATCCCGGCCAGGTGCAGGGACACCTCGCCGGTCACCGCGCCGGGGCCGGGGAGCGCCACGGCCACCGCGTGGCTCAGAACGGGGAGGATCGCGGTGGGCGCGAGCGCCAGGACCAGGCAGCAGCAGGCGGCCAGGGCCATCCCGCCGAGCATGGCCGGAGGGCTTTCGGCCGCGCGTGCGGCCTCCGGGCCGCGCGGTTTGGCGAGGAATCCGATGCCGAAGGCCTTGACGAAGGTGGCGACCGCCAGCCCGGCCGACAGCGCGATCACGCCCACGGCCAGCGGCATGGTCACCGCCCCCACCACGCCGGAGGTCGGCAGCGCGTGGATCAGGCTCTGCAGGAGCAGCCACTCGCTGACGAACGCGTTCCCCGGCGGCAGCGCGGACGCGCACAACGCCCCGACCGCGAACAGCCCGGTCGTGTACGGCATGCGCGTGCGAAGCCCGCCCAGCTGATCGAGATCGCGCGTCCCGGTGGCCCGCTGCACCGAGCCCGCGGCGAGGAACAGCAACGTCTTGAATCCGGCGTGGTTGACCACGTGCAGCAGCGCGGCGGTCAGGGCCAGGGCCGCCAGGACGGCGTTGCCCCAGGCGGCGAACAGGCCCGCCGCGCCGACTCCGATGAGGACCAGGCCCATGTTCTCCGTGGTGGAGTGGCCGAGCAGGCGTTTGAGGTCGGCTGACACGGCGGCCTGCAGGATGCCGTACAGCGCGGAGATCGCGCCCGCGATGAGCACGACCATCCACCACCAGACCGGTCCGCCGTGCAGCAGGTCCAGGCCGACGCGGACGATGCCGTACACGCCCATGTTGACCATCGCGGCGCTCATCAGGGCCGAGATCTGGCTCGGGGCCTCAGGGTGGGCTCGGGGCAGCCACACGTGCAGCGGGACGATGCCGGCTTTGGAGGCGAAACCCACCACGGTCGCCAGGAACACCGTGCCCCGCAGGGCCGGGGACAGTTCCGCCTGCCGGAGTTGGTCGAAGGACTCGCCGCCCGCTCCGGCCGCGAAGGCGAGGAGGCCGGCCAAGATGGCGACGAAGCCGAGGTGGGTCATCACGCCGTACCAGAGACCGGCTTCGCCGACCGCGGACCGGTGCCGGTGATCGGCCACCACCAGCAGCAGGGAGGTGATCGCCATCAGCTCCCACGCCACCAGGAACGTGCTCACGCTCGCGGCGGCGGGGACCAGCAGCATCGCGGCCACGAACAGAGGGGCGGCGGCCTGCACCACCCGACCGTCGAGGCCGTCGCGCGAATAGCCGATGCCGTAGATCGCCGCGCAGAGCGCCACGACGCCGGTGACCGCGAGGAACAGCCCGGCCAGCGGATCGATCGCCAGCCTGACCCCGGCCAGCGGGAGCAACTCCGGGAGCCAGGCCGACCAGGATTCGCCGAGCAGGGCCGCCAGGCCCGCCGCCGTGCCCAGCGCGCCCGCGCCCGCCGTGCCGAGCCCGGCCAGCGGGAGCCGCAGCCGCGTCGGCGTGGCTAGCCCGGCCAGCGCCGACAAAGCGCAGATGGCCAGGGCGGTGCAGAACAGCGTGCCGACCAGGTTCATCGGCCGGTCAGCTCGCGCAGCGCCGCGACGATCGCCTCCGGTCGCGGCGGGCAGCCCGGAATCTCCGCGTCCACCGGCACGACGTCGCTGACCGGGCCTGTCACGCCGTATGCTCCGGCGAACGCGCCGCAGTTCCTGGCGCAGTCACCCAGCGCGATCACCAGGCGGGGCTCCGGCACCGCCTCGTAGGTGCGGCGCAGGGCCATCTCCATGTTGCGCGTGACCGGTCCGGTCACCACCAGGGCGTCGGCGTGGCGGGGAGAGGCCACCAGCCGCGCGCCGTAACGCTCGGCGTCGTACACCGGGCCGAAGACCGAGGCGATCTCCACCTCGCAGCCGTTGCACGAGCCCGCGTCCACGTGCCGGAGTTGCACGGAGCCGCCCAGCTCCGCCGCCGCGGGCAGGACATTGCCTGGCGCGCGCTCCGGGGCGGGTTCCGCCACCCGGCCGGTCTTTCTGATCTTTTGCCACAAACTCACTGCCGCGACTCTCCCTGTCGTACCCAGATCCCTGATCCCGAGCGGGCGTCAGCCTGGGCGGGGTTGCTCGGAGTCGCGCAGTTCGGCCAGCAGCTCACCCTGTCCGACGATCATGTCGGTGAGGATCCGGCGCGCGGCGCGCATCAGCTCGGCCACGTCGGGGCTGCTCAGCGCGTAGACGACGGTGGATCCGTCGCGGGTGGACGTCACGATTCCGGCTCGACGCAGCACCGCCAGCTGCTGGGACAGGTTGGACGGCTCGACCTCGATCTCGGCGAGCAGATCGCGCACGGGACGTGGCCCGGCCTGCAGGAGTTCCAGCACCTGGATGCGGACCGGATGCCCCAGGGTCCGGAAAAATTCCGCCTTGGCCTGATACAGGGGAACCGGCATCGCTCAGCCCTCCCCTTCTAGAACAGGATTCTGCGGATCTAGAGAACACATGATGTCGATAATTGCAGAATTCTTCAAGTCGCAAACGTCCGAATCGAGGGAGATCGTTGTTGGTGCCCAGCGTCAGAGTTCGGAGGCGGTGATCTCGTCGGCGGCGGCGATCAGGCGGCTCGCGGTCCGCTCCACGTCGAGATCGATCATGGAGACGATGCCCAGGCTGGCGTCCAGCGCGTGCCCTTCGGCCGTGTAGAGCGGCACCGCGATGCCGACCGCACCGGGGGTCAGGTGGCCGCGGGTGACCGCGTATCCGCGCGTCCTGGCCTCGATCACGATCTCGGAGTCCCTGACCTGGGGGTCCCGGGACATCATGATCGCGATACCGCTGGCGCCCTGGGCCAGCGCGTGCCGGGCGCCGCTGCGCTGGGACAGGTGGAAGACCGCGTCGGACGGTTCGACCACGGCGAGCACCACCGCGTCGTCGCCCTCGGCCACCACGCACTGCGCGGTGACGCCGAGTTCCTCGGCCAGGGTGCGCAGGTGCGGCAGCACGGCGCGGCGCAGGTGCGGGTTGGCCTGCCGGGCCAGCTGGATCACGCCGAGACCCAGCCGGTAGCGCCCCGAGCTGCCCTCGGCGGCCAGCCGGTGGGTGCGCAGGGTGGTCAGCAGCCGGTAGACGGCCTGCCGGTGCATGCCGAGCGAGGCGGCCAGCTCGGCCACCGTCATGTCCCGGTCCTCGGTGGCGAGCAGTTCGAGCAGTTTCAGGCCGCGGTCCAGGGTCTGCGAGCCGCTGACCGGACTCGCGCCCTCGGCGGCGTGATCACTAGCGCCCAAACGAAGTCACCCCTACCGCTGTCGGTGTCCACCCGCGCGCCCCGCTCGCGGCGGGGTCGCCCGGCGCCATTCGCCGCATCTGCGTCATCCTCCGACGATCATGTTGGCCGCGGCGTTGCGCCCCGCGATCCGGCCGAACGCGAGGCATTCCGCGATGCTGCCCCCACCTGCCGGATAGAGCAATCCGTGCAGCGATCCTAGCTCACCGGCGGCGTACAGGTTTTCCACGAAACCGCCGCGAACCGAGGCCACGCGGCTCTCCGCGTCCCGGCGCGGGCCGCCCACGGTGTGCGAGCCGCCCGGCCACAGCGGCACCGCGAAATACCGGGGGCCGCGGATCGGCGTCAGGGTGGATGGGGCCCGGCCGAAGTCGGCGTCCTCCCCTGCCGCGCAGTGTGCGTTGTAGCGGTCGATCGTCGTTTCGAGGGCCGCCGGGTCGAGGCCGCAGCGCTCGGCCAGCTCGGCCGGGGAGTCCGCCGACAGGACCCAGCCGCGGCGCAGTTCCTCGGTGTTGTCCTCGCTCCAGGTGAACTCGCCGACAGGTCCGGCGGGGCCCGAGTAGGTCGGCACCAGCGTGGCCTCCTGGAACCTGGCCTGGTCGAAGATCCACCAGGTGGGTACGCGCGGGTGGCTGAGCCGGGCCGCGTCCATGCCGAGCAGTTCCAGGTGGGCGGCGTGCTGCAGGCCGGGCTCGCGGAGGAACCGGCTCGCGGAGCCGTCCACGAAGATCGAACCCGGTGGGCGCCTGCCCTCGGCGGGGCCGAACCTGCCTGATCCCCACAGGTCGATCGCGGTGCCCCCGCCGTAGCCGCTATCCGGAAATCTGGCCACAAAGTGGCCTGGCCAGACGTTCATATGCCAGAGCTCGGCTCCCACGTCCACCGCCATCGCGATGCCGTCGCCGGTGTTGTGCTCGGTGCCGTAGAAGTGTACGGGGGTGACCGGAAGGTACTGGGTTTTCAGCCGCTTGCTGGCCTCGTAGCCGCCCACTGCGAGCACCACGCCGCGGCGCGCGCCGATGCGCTCGTGTTCCGTCTGGACTCCGGTGACCGCGCCGCGCTCGTTGGTGAGAAGCCACCGGGCGGCAGTGCAGTACAGGACCTCGATGCCGCGTTCGGCGACGAGGTGGCGCAGGAAACCGTGCATCGGGCAGCCGGTGTAGCCCGCCGGGTGGGGGCCCGGCTTGGCCTTGTAGACGGTGATCGCGTCGTGGCCTGGCACCGCGTGGTGCTCGCCGAGGATGCCCGTGTCGGCGTAGTCGCAGCCGTGCTTGTCCAGCCAGGCCGGGTTGGCCGCGGTCTCCGTGGCCCAGGCGCGGATCAGCTCGGGGTCGACCCGCTCGCCGTTGACGGCGTAGAGCGCGGTCAGGTACTCGGCCGCGCGCTCGACGTCCGTGGGCACCAGGAAGAAGCCCGCCGCGTACCTGCTGTTCGGCCGGTGGTCGCCGGCCTGCTGCTTCTCGAGGACGAGCACCTCGGCGCCGGCGTCGTGGGCGGTGATCGCGGCGACCGCGCCGGCGTCGCCGAACCCGAGCACGACAACATCGACAATCCGGTCGTACGGCCCGGCGTGGTACATCGCACTCTCCTTGCTCAGGCCAGCCCGAAGAGCCGGGCCGCGTTCTCCTTGAGGATCTTCGGGCGGACCTCGTCCCTGATCTCCAGCTTGCCGAAGTCGGCCAGCCAGCGATCCGGAGTGATCATCGGGAAGTCCGAGCCGAACAGCACCTTCTCCTTCAGCAGCGTGTTGGCATACCGCACCAGCAGCGGCGGGAAGTACTTGGGCGACCATCCGGACAGGTCGATGTGCACCTTCGGCTTGTGCATGGCGACCGAGAGGGCCTCGTCCTGCCAGGGGAAGGACGGGTGGGCCAGGATGATCTGCAGGTCGGGGAAGTCGGCCGCCACGTCGTCGACGTGCATCGGGTTGGAGTACTTCAGCCGCAGCCCGCCCCCGCCCGGGAGTCCCGCGCCCGCGCCGGTCTGGCCGGTGTGGAACAGCGCGGTCAGGCCGTGCTCGGCGATCACCTCGTACAGCGGGTAGGCGAGCCGGTCGTTCGGGAAGAAGCCCTGCGAGGTGGGGTGGAACTTGAAGCCCCGGACGCCGTGCTCCTCGATCAGCCGCCGGGCCGCCGCGACCCCGGCCGCGCCCCGGTGCGGGTCGATGCTGGCGAACGGGATCAGCACGTCGGCGTGGCGGGCCGCCTGCTCGGCGACCTCCTCGTTGGAGGGGATCTGCTCGCGCCCGCTCAGGTGCATGGTGTCCACCGTGAAGATCACCGCGGCCATCCGCCGCCGCCGGTAGTACTCGGCGATCATCGGTACGGTGAACCTGCTGACCGCGCCCGCTTTGAAGTAGTCGGCCATGGCGGCGAAAGCTTCGTCGCCCTCGGCGGTGGCCGGGCTGTCCAGGACCGACGCCTGCACGTGGGTGTGCACGTCGATCGCCTCAAGCGCGGCCACGTCCATGGCCGGGCTCGCTTGCCCGCTCACCGGGCCGCTCCGTTCCGCACGGCGTCCGGCACGCCGGGTGCCGAGTCCTGGGCGGCGTCGGGCATGTCGGGTGCCGGGTACTGCGCGGCGTCGGGCACGCCGGAGGCCAGGTCCTGCACGACGTCGGTGACCAACGCGGTCGCGGTGCCGGTGAGGACCTCGGTGCCGGCCGCGTTGACCGCGGAGAGAGTGATCTCGGCACGTCCCTCGGCCACGCCGGTCACCTTGGCGGTGACCGTGAGGGTGTCGCCCGGCCAGACCGGGGCCTTGAACCTGGCCCGGTAGCGAAGGATGTTCTCGTGGCCGAACCAGCCGGTCAGCACCCGCCCGGCCAAGCCCATGGTGAGCATGCCGTGGGCCATCACGGTGGGGTTTCCGGCCACCTGGGTGGCGAAGGGCTCGTCGGTGTGGAGGGGGTTGTAATCGCCTGAGGCTCCGGCGTACATGACGATCTGGGTGCGTTTCAGGTCGGTGACCACCACCTCGGTCCTCTCCCCCGTCATGGCGCCGCCGCCACGATGACCGTGACCGTGGTGGAGCGGGCGACGAGTTGCTCGTCGGCGTCGTAGAAGTCGATGTGGCGTTCGGTGAAGTTCAGCACGCCACGGCCGCCCGGTTTCTGCCAGGTCCGGCCGTCGCGCCGCCGCGCGGACAGCGTCTCGCCGATCCGGATCGGCCGGATGTATTCGAACTCCTGCTCCGCGTGGAGCCCGCCGGGGCCGCCCGAGGCCACGCCCGGCTCGGCGCCGGAGCCGTTCCAGGGCATTCCTGGCTTCATCCGCAGCGGCCAGTCCGGGTCGAACTGGGCGAACGCGATCGGGAAGGTGGGCGGGACGGCCGCCGTCTCCTCGCCCGCCGTCTCCTGGCCCAAGGCGCGGGCGAAGGCCAGCACGTGGCCTCGCTCGATCGGGAACGGGGTGCCTGTCACGGTGCTGTCTCCTCTGTCACCAGTTGCCTGGCCAGCGAACGGTTGGCCTTTCCTGCGGGCGTCCGGGGGACCACGCCGACCCTGATGATCCGGCGCGGGCTCTTGTACGCGGCCAGCCGATCCCGGACGTGCTGGATCAGCTCCTCGTCCGGCACGCCGCCCAGCCCGCTCGCCGGGGCGACCACGGCGGCCACGATCTGGCCCCAGCGCGGGTCGGGGATCCCGACCACGATCGCGTCGTCCACGGCGGGGTGCGTGATCAGCGCCTGCTCGACCTCTTCGGGGAAGACCTTCTCGCCGCCGGTGTTGACCACGCCGTCGCCCCGCCCCAGCAGGATCAGCCGGCCGTCCGCGTCCAGCGAGGCCAGATCGCCCGGCACGGCGTAACGCACGCCGTCGATCGTCCGCCAGATCCGAGCCGTCCGGTCCGGGTCGCCGAGATAGCCGACCGGCTGGGGGCCGGCGCTGGCCAGCACGCCCACCTGTCCGCTGCCTGGCTTGATATCGCGATCGTGCTCGTCCAGAATGCGGGCCACCGGCGACAGATTGAACCGCCCATCGGCCAGGTCCGCCTCGGAACTCGCCTCGGCCAGCCCGAACGGCCCGCCCTCCGAAGCGGAGATGTTGTCGACCAAGGTGAGCTTCCGGCCTCGGCGCAGCAGCTCCCGTTTCACCTCGGTGCTCCACAGCACGCCCGAACTGGTCATCCGCCGCAGGCTGCCCAGGTCGTACGGGTTGCCCGCGCGCTCGGCCGCATCCAGGGCGTCCACCAGCGGGCGGCCGAAGGCGTCGCCGACGATGACCATCTCGGTCACCGCGTGCTCCTGCACCGTCCGCCACACCTCCTCCGCGTCCAGCGACCGGGAGTCGCAGAAGCAGAGCACACCACCGGCGAGCAGGGTACGCATCGCGTGGAAGAACCCGGTGCCGTGCATCAGCGGCGACATCGGCAGCACCACCGGGACCTGGTCTCGCGCCTGGAGCTCGCGGACCCGCTCCGCGACCTCGGCCGGCGTCGTCGGGGTGGCGAGGCCCTGCTGGCGGAAGACCCCGTTGAGGATGCCGAGCAGCCCGTCACGGTCCCAGATCACGCCCTTGGGCGTGCCGGTTGTCCCCCCGGTGAGCAGGATGATGCCGTGCGGGGAATCCTCGACCGGATCGGAAACCGTGGCCCAGGACCCGGGACCGGAAGCCGTAGCCGGGAACCCCGGTTCGGAAACCGTGGCTGGGGATCCCGGTTCGGAAACCGTGGCTGGGGATCCCGGTTCGGACTCAGAATCGGGCTCGGCCGCACGCTCGAATGCCAGCGCCCCCGGCACCGCCGCCGATGCCTCGTCTCCGCCGACCTCGAGGAGGGCGATCGGCGCGGGTAGTTCATCGAGGATCCCGCGCACCCGGTCGGCCAAGCTCGTGTCGTAGACGAGCGCCGCCGCGCCCGTGTACTCGAGCACGTAGCGCAGTTCCTTCTCCCGGTAGCGGTAGTTGACGTTGACCGGCTGCGCGCCGATCTTGAACGCGGCAAGCACCGACTCCACATATTCGAAGGAGTTGAAGAGGGCGATGGCCACCGTCGAACCGACACCCACCCCGCGCTCGGCCAGCGCTCGGGCCACCCGCTCGGCGCGAGCCTCCAGCTCTGGGTAACCGCGCCGCCGATCGCCCTGGATCATGGCGGGGCGATCGCCCGCGGCCTGCGCCGCCGCCCTTAACGCGACGGCCACGCTCATCTTCGGCTCGGTCATTGTCATTGTCGATGCGGATGATTCACGCAAGATGGCCTCCTATCCGGGTGAAACCTCGTAGCAGGTCCCGCGACAGGATGAGTCGCTGGATCTCATCCGTCCCCTCGAAGATCCGCATCGCGCGGACCGCGCGATACCACCCCTCCAGCGGGAGTTCCTTCGTATAGCCCATCCCACCGTGGATCTGCAGGGCCCGATCGACAACCCGGCCTACCATCTGGCAGCAGAAGAGTTTCGCCATCGCCACGGAATGGCGCGCGTCGGCCCCTCGGTCCACGTCCCACGCGGCCCGCAGGGCGAGCCAGCGGGCCGCCTCCAGCTCGGTCTCCGAGTCGGCGATCATCCACTGCACGGCCTGGTTCTCCCCGATCGCCCGGCCGAAGGTCTCCCGGAGGTTGGCGTAGTCCACCGCCATCCGCAGGCACCGCTCGGCGATCCCCACGCAGTGGGCGGAGATCACGTGCCGGCCCCTGCCGATCCAGCGTTTGGCCAGGTCGAACCCGGCGCCCACGTCGCCGAGCACCTTTCCTGGCGGCACCCTGACCTGGTCGAAGAAGAGCGTGGCCGGCTGGTGCCAGCTGCCCATGGTCGGGATCGGGGTGGAACTCCACCCGGCGTCCCGATCCACCAGGAACGCGGTCGAGCCGTGCCGCGCGCCCCGCTCCGGGTCGGTGACCGCGATGACGATCGCGTAGTCGGCGTCGTCGCCGTTGCTGATGAAGGTCTTCTGGCCGTTGATCACCCAGTCGCCGCCGTCCTGCCGGGCCGTGGTGCGGATGGCCGCGGCGTCCGATCCCGCGCCGGGTTCGGTCAGCGCGAAGCAACCCAGCCGCCGGCCTTCGATGGTGGGTTTGAGGTATTCCTCCTGCTGGGCGGCGTCCGCGGCGTACAGGATGTTGTCGGCCTCGCCGCCGAAACGGAACGGCACGCAGGTTCTGGCCACTTCGATGTGGATGAGGGCCTGGGTGAGGGCGGGCAGGGCCATTCCTCCGTACTCCTCCGGGGTGCTCATCCCCCAGAAGCCGAACTCCCTGGCCTTGGCCTGGAGAGTTCGTTCTTGTTCGCGCGGCAGCCGTACCATCCCGCTTCGGAGGAACTCCTCCTCCAGCGGCAGCAGCTCCTTGGTGACGAAGGCGCGGGCGGTGTCGCGGATGTCGCGCTGCTCGTCGCTGAGATCGAAGTCCATCAGCCCACCTCCGAGTCACGCCGGGGCAGGCCGTGGGCGCGCACGTTGGAGATCATCGCCGCGTCCAGCATCCACTCCTTGGCCAGCGCCGGGTCGGCCGCGATCTGCGACATGCGCCGCCGGAAGCCGCGCCGCTCGGCCTCGTCCTGCTCGGCCATCTCGGTGGTGGTGCGGTGGGTGATCTCCTGCACCGCCTCGATGGCGGCCTTGCGGCGGCGCTGCGCCCAGGCGTCCAGGACCTCGTCTCCGGTCCCGTCCTGCAGCACCTTGCCGAGCTGGACCGACAGGTCGAACGCGTCGTGGATGCCGCCGTTGAGGCCCATGCCGCCCATCGGGCTGTTGACGTGCGCGGCGTCGCCGAGCAGCAGCACCCGGTCGGTGCGGAAGTTGCCCGCCACCCGCTGGTGCACCGAGTAGATCTTCCGTTCCCGCAGCGGCAGCTCCGGGTGGTCGCCGAACAGGCCGCGCAGCCGCTCGGCCACGTACCCGTCGGCGAGGGCTTCCTCGACGCCGAGCTCGGGCCGTACGGCGACCACGACCCGCCACACGTCCGGGACCCGCAGGATGAGCAGGTGCTCGCTGGGGTCGGCGATGTAGTTGACGTCGCAGATGCCCGGCAGCAGGGTCTCCACCGGGTAGTCGATGCTCAGCACCAGGTAGCGGTGGTCGTAGGTGAGGCCCTCGAAGCTGGTGCCGAGCGCCTTGCGCAGGGTGCTGCGCGCGCCGTCGGCGGCCAGCACCCAGCGGGCCTCGACCTGCTCCCCCGCGACGGTGGTGAGCACCGCGGCGTCGGCGTGCTGGGTGACCCCGGTGATGCCCTCGCCGAACCGCAGCCCGACCTCCGGGTGCCTGCCGTCCAGGGCGTCGCTGATGATCTGGGCGTACTTGTACTGCTCCAGCTGGAGCCGGAACGGGTAGTCGGTCTCGCCGGCGAGCAGGCCGAAGTCGAACTCGGCGATCAAGCCGTCCCGCCGGTCCCTGATCTGGTACGTGCGGGCGATGATGCCCTCTTCCAGCATCGCGTCGGCGATGCCGAGGTCGCAGGCGATCTCCAGGGTCGGCGGGTGGAAGGTGGAGGCCCGCCACTCGGTGCTGAGCCGCCCGGCCTCCTCGAAGACGGTGACCGCGATCCCGCGCCTGGCCAGCGCGAGCGCGGCGGTGAGCCCGACCGGCCCCGCGCCCACCACTGCCACGTCGAGCACGGCCATCACCCGGCCCATTCGACGATGTGGTCGCACATGGTGGCGGCCAGGTCGGGGCGGCCCTGGAAGTAGTGGTCGGCGCCCTTGATCTCGACGAGTTCGCGGCGCTGGTGGCCGACGGCGTCGTACATGCCGCGGGCGTGGCTGGGGAAGGCCGCGCAGTCGGCGGACCCGTAGACGACCATGACCGGGGCCTGGACGCCGGGCAGTTCCCGGTAGGCGTTGGCCCGGCTCCGGTCGTAGCTCCACTGGCTGAGCCAGGAGCGCAGGCTGGTCAGGTGCCCGAGCGAGGCGGGCAGGAAGTTGGCCACCCACGGGCTGCCCCAGATGGTGCGGGCGATCCGGTCGGAGGGGTCCAGGGTGAGGTCGAGGAAGCGCGGGTCGGCGGCGGTGCCGTGAACGACGAAGGGCAGGTCGTCGGGGGCCTCCGACCCACGGGTCTGCGAGCGCAGCGCCTCGATCTGCTGGAGTGTCCAGTCGGTGATCCGGCGGTTGCGGCCGATCTGGGCCTGGCGGTAGCGGGTCACGAACTCCGGGCTGTACACGGGACCGTTGGCGGGCTCGAACATGTCGAGGTCGGGGTCCCGGTCGAAGGGCAGGTGCTCGTCGGTGATCGCCGGGTCGAGCCCTTCGGTGTAGACCACCGCGCGGCCGGGGTGGGCCATGGCCATGACCAGGCGGTCGGCCGGGATCAGGCCGGCGACGGTCAGGTCCGCCGGGTCCCCGGCCGGGGTGTGGGTGATGGTGGGGTTCTCGGCCTGCGCCTGGTAGAGCGCGGCCAGGCCGCCGCCACCGGAGTTGCCCACCAGGACGATCCGGTCGTAGCCGAGCTCGCGCAGGTGGCGGATGACGGCGCCGACGTCCAGGACGCAGTTCTCCATGATCAGCGCGGAGTCGTTGCCGGCGTAGCGGGTGGCCAGGCCGACGGCGGCGACCCCCCGGGATGCCAGCTCCTCCAGCGCGTAGTGGCCGATGAAGTTGGAGGACGGGTGCACGATCAGCACCGCGGTGCCGGCCGGGCGCCGGTCGTCCTTCCAGAGGGTGGCCCAGATCTTCCCGCTCAGCCGGGCGACGCCCGAGTTGATGTCGAGGCGCCCGCCCGGCGTCAACGGTACGGGGAGTAGTTCGCGGGTCAGCACGGGAAGCTCCTGAGGGGCAGCGGTTGGGACACGATCAGCGTGCGTTCCACGTCCGCAGGGTTTCGGCGCCTTGGCGGGCGTCGTCCTCGGTGAGCGGGCGGGTCTGCAGCGTCAGCTCGATCCGGACGCCGTTGGGGTCGAAGATGTACAGCGACTCCCAGACCCCGTCGTGGTCGACGATGCCGACGCTGTCCACGCCCTTGGCGGTGAAGTGCGCCTGCCAGGCGTGGAGTTCCTCCATCGAGTCCACGTTGAGCGCGATGTGCCGCACCCAGGACGGCACCGAGTCGGGCCCCGGGTCGGGCAGGCCCTCCACCTCGAAGAAGGCGATGGCGCTGCCGTCGTGCAGGCCGAAGAAGGTGTGCAGGTACGGGGTCCGCGCACCGCTGGAGGGGACCACGTCCAGCTGGATCGCGGTCAGGAATTCGCACTTCAACACCTCGGTGTAGAAGTCGTGCGTGGCCTGCGAGTTCCAGGTCGGGTAGGCGATGTGGTTGAGCGAGCGCGGTGCGCGGAGAGCGGCGGTCGCCATCATCACTCCTCGATCTTGTTTCAATTATCGGACAAGTAGTCCGAAATATGTGTTTGATTGTCTGGCGATTCGTACCGTTCTGTCAACCGCTGTCACAGCACCACCGCGTCATGGCGATGCTTCGCATCGCGGTTCGGATGCTCAACCCCGGTGTCTTCCCTCGTCGCTTCGCTCCTCAGTCCAGACACCGGCGCATCCTCACGACGCCACGCAGGGCTTCGCCTGAGAGCAGTCGGTCGTAGCCGGCCTGCGCTTTGTCCAGCGGGTAGGCACCGCTCACGTACTCTTCGAGCGGGAGCCGTCCGTCCAGGAAGAGGCCGGCGAGCAGGGGCAGGTCCCTGGCGGCCTCGCAGTCGCCCCAGATCGAGACCTGGATCAAGCCGCCGGTCAGGAACAGGTGGCGCAGCGGTAGCTCGACCGTGTCGCCCTGCCGGGGCGCGCCCACCACCACGAGACGGGAGCCGGGACCGCGCAGCTGGTTGGCGGTGGTGAAGGAG
Source organism: Acrocarpospora macrocephala (assembly GCF_009687865.1). Taxonomy (GTDB): domain Bacteria; phylum Actinomycetota; class Actinomycetes; order Streptosporangiales; family Streptosporangiaceae; genus Acrocarpospora; species Acrocarpospora macrocephala. The sequence continues at coordinate 81,179 of NZ_BLAE01000040.1, read as the reverse complement.
GCGGGGCCGCCGACCGCGTCGAGCACGACGTCCGCGCCCCGGCCGTCGGTGAGTTCCCGCACGCGGGCCACCGTTTCCTCCCGGGAGGCGTCCACCACGTCGGTGGCGCCGAAGCGCCGGGCCGCGTCGAGTTTGGCCGCGTTGACGTCCACCGCGACGATGCGCCGCGCGCCCGCGTAGGCCGCCCCGGCGACGGCCGCGACCCCCACCCCGCCGCATCCGAGGATCACCACGTCGTCGGCCGGGCCGATCGCCGCAGTGTTGACCGCCGCCCCGAAGCCGCTCGGCACGCCGCATCCGAGCAGCGCGGCGACCTGCGGCGGCACCCTGGGGTCGATCGCCACGGCCTGCCGCGCGGGCACGATGACCCGCTCGGCGAGCCCGCCCACGCCGAGCACGGGGGTCGCCTCGACGCCGTCGCCCAGAAGGACCTTGGGTCGTCGGGGCAGGCGGTCAGGGCACGCGCGCGGGCGGCCGGCCGCGCACTGGCGGCACCGCCCGCAGGCCACCATGGGGGCGACCACCACGCTGTCGCCGACGCTCAGGCCGCTCGCCTCGGGACCCAGCTCGGCCACCCGCCCGGCCACCTCGTGGCCCACCAGGTAGGGAAAGTCGGTGCCCGAGGTGCCGTGCATGAAGTGCACGTCGCTGTGGCATAACCCGCAGGCGGTCACCTCGATCACGACCTCGTCGCCCACCGGCTCGCGCAGCGGGATGTCCTCGATACTCAGCGGCCCGTGCGCGGCACGGGCGACCGCGCCTCGATAGTGGGTGGGCATGGCGGCTCCTTCGGTAAGTCGTGATCTGGACGGCGGCGGTGAATCGCCTGGTCGGAGGCTGCCTATGGGACGGGTTTCCGGTTAGTACCAGCGCGGCGCGTCGGCCGAGGCGGTGTCGATGATCACGGTCTTGGTCTCGGTGTACGCCTCGTGGCCGAGCCGCCCCAGCTCCCGGCCGACGCCGGATAGGCCGACGCCGCCGATGGGCGCGTCCAGCGCGAGCGCGCCGTAGGAATTGATCCAGAAATATCCGGACCTGACCCGCCGGGCGGTGGTCAGCGCCCGGTCCAAGTCCCGGGTCCAGCAGCCACCCACCAGCCCGAACGGCGAGTCGTTGGCCAGCGCGACCGCCTGCTCCGCGCCGCTGAACCGCTGCACGGTGAGGACCGGGCCGAACACCTCCTGGTAGACGATGTCGGGCGGGTTCACCGGGGCGACCTCCAGGACGGTGGGCGCGTAGAAGGCGCCGTCCGGAGGCTCGCCGCCGGCCAGCACCTTGGCCCCCTGCTCGACGGCCTCCTGCACCATCACGTGCACCCGCGTCGCCTCGGCGGCGGAGATCAGCGTGCCCAGCTGGCTGTCCGGGTCGAACGGCGGGCCGACCCGGATCGAGCGGGCCAGCTCCACGACCCGAGCCGTGAACTCATCCGCGACCGGCTCCTCCACCAGCAGCCGGGAGCCGGAGAAGCACCGCTGCCCGGCGTTGCGGAAGATGCCGCCAACGGTGGCGTGCAGGGCGGCGTCCAGGGCGGCGTCGGCGTAGACGATGTTGGCGGACTTGCCGCCGAGTTCGAGCAGCACCCGCTTCATGCCGTCGGCGGCGGAGCGCATCACCTGGCGGCCGACGGCGGTGCTGCCGGTGAAGGACACCATGGTCACCGCCGGGTGCTCGGCCAGCCGCCGCCCCACCTCGCCCGCGCCCTGCAGCACCTGGAGCAGCCCGGGGGGCAGGCCCGCGTCGGTGAGCAACCCGGCGAACACGGGGGCCGCCAGCGGGCTGACCTCGGGAGCCTTGAGCAGCACCGCGTTCCCGGCCGCCAGCGCGGGCCCCGCCTTCTGCGCGGCGAACACGAGCGTGGTGTTGAACGGGATGATCGCGGCGACCACGCCGACCGGCTCGCGGAAGGTCATCCGCAGCGTGCCACCGTCGGCGGGCAGCGTGGATCCCTCCAGAGTGGCCGCCCACCCGGCCGCCGCGCGTAAGTGCGCCGCCGCCACGGCCACCTCGCCGTACGCCTCGGCCAGCGTCTTGCCGTTGTCCAGGGTGACCAGGTGCGCCAGCCGTACGGACTGGGCCTCGATCAGGTCGGCGGCGGCGCGCAGCACCCGGGCCCGCTGGTGCGGCGAGGTGGCGGCCCAGGCCGGTTGCGCGGCGGCGGCCTCGCGCACCGCCGCGTCGGCGAACTGCGGGGTGGCCTCCTGGACGGTGGCCAGCCAGGTTCCGTCGCCGGGGTGGCTGGTGGCGAACTCCCGGCCGCCGCCGTGGCAGAGCGCGCCGGAGACGAAACTGTGGGCCGCCGGAAGCCTGGCGGTGGCGATGTGCCCAGCGAGTGTGCTCAACGGCTGCTCTCCTCTTTCCCTCAGCTAGCGGGCAACGATACTCTTATTTATAGGACTTAAAGTCCGATAAATGGAACATGGGAGAGCAGTGTGGAGTTCGCGAACCTCGGCCGCAGTGGTCTGGTCATCAGCCGCTTGGTCCTCGGCACCGACAATTTCGGCACCCAGACCACCGAGGAGGACGCCTTCGCGATCATGGATCGGGCCCACGAGCTCGGGATCAACCTGATCGACACCTCCAACGTGTACGGCTGGCGGTTCGGCGAGGGCCTGACCGAGCAGATCATCGGCCGCTGGCTGGCCCAGGGCGGCGGCCGCAGGGACCGGACCGTGCTCGCCACCAAGCTGTACGGCCGGATGGCCGAGTGGCCCAACAACTCCGGCCTGTCCGCGCTGCACATCCGGCGCGCCTGCGAGGACTCGCTGCGCCGCCTGGGGACCGACCACATCGACCTCTACCAGCCGCACCACATCGACCGGAGCACCCCGTGGGAGGAGATCTGGGAGGCGATGGAGCTCCTGAAGACCCAAGGCAAGATCGTCTACGTGGGCTCCTCCAACCATCCCGCCTGGCATCTCGCCGGTGGCCAGGAGAGCGCGACCCGGCGCGGCCACCTCGGCCTGGTCAGCGAGCAGACCGTTTACAACCTGCTGGAACGCACGGCCGAGCTGGAGGTGCTGCCCGCCTGCCGGCACTACGGCGTGGGCATGATGCCGTGGTCCCCGCTGGACGCCGGGCTGCTCGGCGGCATCCTCCGCAAGGAGCGCGAGCACCTGCTGGGCAAACCGCTCCCCGGCGCCGGGATGGCCCCGCACCGGAGCCGCAGGCTGGTCAAGCTGGACCGGCACCGCGCCGCCGTCCAGGCCTACGAGGACCTGTGCGCGAAGCTCGGCGAGGACCCCGCGGACGTGGCCGTGGCCTGGCTGCTGCGGCAGCCCGGGGTGACCGCGCCCATCATCGGGCCCCGCACGGTGGAGCAGCTGAACGCCGCCGTGCGGGCCTTCGAGGTGCACCTGGACGAGGCGACGCTGGCCAGGCTGGACGAGATCTTCCCCGGCCCCGGCCCCGCGCCTGAGGCGTACTCCTGGTGATCAGCGGAAGGTCTGCTGGAGGGCCAGCAGACGCCGCACGCCCACTTTTTCCAGATATTCCTGGTGGTCGGCGACCGAGTGCACGTGGGTCTCCAGGTATTCCTTGGTGCGGTCCTGGGCGGCCAGGTCGCGGTACTCGACCAGCCGTTCCCGGTCGTAGCCGTAGTGGCCCGGGGAGGAGAGCGGGTAAGCGCCGTAGGGCGCGTGTGCCACGCGCTCCACGATGGCGCCGGGGATGGACACCAGGCGCGGGTCCGGCTGTGGGGCGTGCTCGTCCAAGATCTCGTCCGAGCTGATAATCACGTGGTCGCACGCCTTGGCCATCACGTCCTCGAAGCGGCGCTGGCCGAAGATCTGCGCGTTGCCCTTCCTGTCGGTGACCTGGGCGTGGAACAAGCCGTAGTCGGCGCGCAGGGCGGGGATGGTGGTGACCGTGCGGCCGGTGTACGGGTCGGTGGTGGTGCGGATGTCCGGGTTCACCTTGGGCAGGTCGGTGCCCTCGTACAGCGGGGGCAGCGGCAGGAACGGCAGGCGGCTGGCACCCGCGCGGAAGCCGTAGACGATGTACGCCTCGTCTCCCTCGACGATCTCGATGCTCTGGCTCTCGGCGGCCCTGCGGTAGTTGGGGGCCATACCGAGGAACTCCAGGCCGACGTAGGAGACGTGCAACCGCCGTACACATCCGGCGGCGATCAGCATGTCCACCGGCGCGCCCGCGCTGGGCGTCGGGATCAGTTCCAGGTCCCGCACGCCACGCCGGATCAGCGCGTTGACCAGGGCCATCGGGCTGTTGTGCGAGTGCACTCCGCCGAGCGCGATCGTGGCTCCGTCAGGGATGCCGGCGACCGCCTCCTCGGGGGTCGTCACCTTGCTCATCGCATGGACTCCTTCAGCTCGGCTCTTCTGATCTTTCCGCCCTCGTCCACCGGCAGGTCCGCGACGAACTCCACCTCGCGAGGGCGCTTGTATCCGGCCAGCCGCTCGGCGCAGTAGCCGAGCACCTGCTCCTCGGTCAGGTCCGCGCCGGGCACCCGCTGCACCAGCGCCTTGACCGACTCGCCGAACCGCTCGTCCGGCACGCCGAGCACGGCCGCCCTGGCCACGCCGGGACATGCCTGGAGCACCGCCTCGACCTCGCCCGCGTACACGTTCTGCGCGCCGGACCTGATCACGCCCTGGGCCCGGTCGGCCAGGTAGATGTAGCCGCGCTCGTCCCGCCAGGCGATGTCGCCCAGGCGCAGCCAGCCGTCCTGGAGCACCTGCCGGGTGAGTTCGGGCTGGCTCCAGTATCCGGAGAATACGCTGGCCGCCTTGATGCGCATCTCGCCGGTTTCGCGCACGGGCACCTCGCGGTCCTGCTCGTCGAAGATCTTCACTTCGGCGTACGCGGCTGGGCGGCCCACCGAGACCAGGGCGGTGGCCCCGGCGGCGAGGAAGTTGCGGTGGTCGTCGGGGGTGAGGAGCGCGGTGAAGCCGCCCGCCTCGGTGGCGCCGAAGGCGTGGTAGAGCTCGACGTCCAGGGCTTCGGCCACGGATTTGATCAGGCTCCAGGAGACCGAGGCGCCGCCGTAGCCGATCATCTTGAGGCGCTGGGCCTGGGACAGGTCCAGGTCGGGTAGTGCCCGGACCAGGTCCACGAGCATGGTGGGCACCAGGAAGGCGTGTTCGACGCCGTACTCGGCGATGTCCTTGAGGAAGGCGGCCGGGTCGAAGCGCCGCCGCAGGAGCAGGGGCACGCCCAGGTAGGCGGTGGTGGTCACGTAGGACGCGCCGACGCCCAGGCTGAGCGGGACCGAGAGCCAGGTCGGGCCGCCGCGCGGCACGTCGATCTCGGCCAGGTAGTTGGCGGTGTGGGCCAGCTGCTGGTCGTGGGTGGCCATGCAGCCCTTGGGCGCGCCGGTGGTGCCGCTGGTGTAGCGGAGCGAGCGCAGGTCACCGCCGTGGCCGGTCTCCGGGGTTGCGGCCGGGTCGCCGGAGTCGATCAGCTCGGCCAGCGTGGGGTGGCCGTCGAGGCCGACGGTGAAGACCGCGCGTACGCCGGGTAGCGCGGCGGCCGCCTCGACCGCGGCGGGGGTGTCGCAGATGACCGCGGACGCGCCGGAGTGGGCCAGGATGCGGGTGATCTCGGGTGCGGTCATCCGGGGGTTGATGCCGACCGCGACGAGGTTGATCTTCCATAGGCCGTAGAAGGCGGTCACCATGGGGTGGCTGTTGGCGAGCACGAGCGCGATCCGCTCCTGGGCGCGGTAGCCGAGGGCGGCCAGCGCGTTGGCCAGGCGGTCGCTCTCGTGGTCGAGTTCGGCCCAGGTCAGCTGCCGCTCGTCGGAGATGACGGCGAGCCGGTCGCCGCGCCGTACCGCGTTCTGCCGCAGCAGGTTCTCGATTCGCATGGATCTTCCGTTCTCAGCGGAGTGCCTGTTCCACCAGATTGGCGACCAGGCCGGGTTGCTCGATGTGCGCGTTGTGGCCGGTGTTCGCCAGCACGGTGACCGGGCGGCCGAGCACCGAGACCAGCTCCTCGTAGCGGATGCCGGGGTCGCGGTCGCCGCAGGCCAGCCGGACCGGGCAGGCGACACGGGCGGCCAGGGCGGCCAGCGCGGCGGGAGGCGCGGGTGGCGCGGCGGTGATCCGGGGATCGCCCGATAACCGGTAGCCGCTCTCGGCGACGGCGACCCCGCTGTCCAGGTCCGCCGCGGCGAATCCGGCCATCCCGGAGATCCGCCCGAACAGCTCGCGGGCCTGCTCCCGGCCGGGGAGGATCCGGATCGGCCGGGTCGCGGCGGCGGCGCGGCGGGTCAGTTCCTCCTCGGTCCAGCTCACCTTCATCGCGATGACCAGGACGGACGCGACGCTCACCCCGCGAGCGCCGTCCGCGAGGGCCAGCGCGATCATCGCGCCGAGGGAATGGCCGACCAGGTGCACCGGGCGCTCGCCCAGGCGCCCGCGGATGGCGCCGGCCACCGCGTCCGCGTAGCCGTCCGGGGAGTAGTCCAGCTGCCAGCGGGAGCGGCCGTGGCCTGGCAGGTCGGCGAGCAGCCAGCCGGCGTCGGGGCGGCGGCTGGCCAGTTCCCGGGTGACCGGCTTCCAGACCGCCCCCGAGGCGGCCGAGCCGTGCAGGAACACCACCGTCGGGCCCGCACCGCCGCCGGACTCCAGGTGCACGCCCGGTCCGGCCTGCGTCGGCCGGGGAGAAGTCATGATCCCTCCCGCTTGAAGAAGTCCAGCACCGTCTCGGTGAACGCTGCGGCACGCTCGATCTGCGGGTAGTGACCGCTCCCCGCGACGGTGACCGCGACCGCGCCGGGAATCTGCGCGGCCAGCTCCCGCCAGGTGCCCTCCGGCACCAGCCGGTCATGCTCGCCCCTAATCAGACAGGTGGGTACGGCGACGCCGCCATAGTCACGGACGGGCGGCCTTATGTGCGGGCGGCTCTCACCACGGCGCATCGGCGAGCGCAAGTTGCCCGCCGCCGCCGTCTCCCACGCGCCGGGGATGGCGCAGAAGTCGTACCTGCGGCGCAGATACGACTCGCTGTCCCGCCAGCGCGGATCGTGGAAGAGCACGTCCATGGACGGGCGCAGCCCTTCCAGGGTGCCGTCGAAATCCTCCAGCACCTTCCGGGCTGCCTCCGCCGGGGCGGCCAGACCGATCCCGGCCACCGCCATCGCTTTTATCGGCCAGACCGGCGCGGGTTTGCTGGCCACGTCCAGCAGCATGCGCCCGCTGAGCGAGGTGCCGATGAAGTACGCCGACTCGATCCGGAGCGCGCGCAGCACGCCGGAGACCTGGCGGAGCATCAGCCGTCGCTGGCCGCCGAAGTCTCTGAGCTTGTCGCTGTGCCCGTAGCCGACGAAGTCGAGCGCCATCACCCGGTGGTGTGCCGCCAGGGCCGGGATGCAGTGCTCCCAGGTGATCTCGGCGGCGGCGCCGTACTCACCGCCGTGGAGCAGGACCAGCGGGGGTCCTTCGCCGGCCTCCAGGTAGTGGGTGGCGCAGCCGTCCGCTACGAGGTGGCGCTCTGCCCAGTTCATGCCGTGGCGGGGTAGCGGCGCAGCACGCCTTCGGTGTCCACCTGGGTCCGCAGCAGGCGCAGCTCCTCCTCGGTCGGCGGGTCGACGGTCCGCACGTCGTCGGCGACCAGCAGCTCGAACCCGGTGGCCGCCTGGACCCGCTCGACGCTGCTCCACGGGTGCACCTTGATCAGCCGCATCCGGCGGCTCTCCGGCTCGAAGTCGAACACCCCGAGCGGGGTGAACACCCGGCGGGGACCATCGGACTCGGGGCGGAAGACCTTGCTGCGGGAGTCGCCGCCGTCCAGCCACCCCGCGCCGCTGATGAAGTCCACCTTGTCGACGAAGATCCTCGGCGTGTGGTGCTCGGTGTAGATGTAGCTGGTCTTGAAGCCGCCCAGGAAGATCAGCCCGATCGTGCCGGGGCCGCGGACCTTGGGCTTGTCCCACGGGCCGATCACGGCCATGTTGAGATTGCCGTGCTTGTCGATCTGCATCCCGCCCAGGAACGCGAAGTCGAACCGGATCGCGGTCTCGAAGTCCACCACATCGTCAAGAGAGAACTGGTACTCGCTGGTCACCAGGTTGCGGTAGTCGGCGGACGACTCGGTGAGCCGCTGGATCTTCGGGTTCATCGCGCCGCTGCCGCCGCAGAAGAAGGACAGGTTCGGCGCGTGGGTGAGCTGCGCCAGCCGCAGCCCGGCCGCGGGGATGTGCGAGGCGGCGCCCACGGAGCCGAAGTCGCCGTCGGCCATCTCGTGCGAGATGGAGATCGCCATCATCTCGGCCCAGGTGTAGCTCGTGTCCGGCACGTGACCCCCAAGGAAGCTTGCCATGATGGCGATTCGCATTTATCGTACATCAAGTCCGCAATGTGTTACACACTCTAGGGTGGCGGCACCGCTGTCAAGAGGAACGACGATGATCCGACCGTCCGCGATCGAGCGAGCCCTGCACGGGCTTGTCGATCTGCACTGCCACTCCGGGCCCAACCCCCTCCCGCGCCGGTTCGACCATGTGGGCGCCGCCGCCGACGGCGCGCGGCTGGGCATGCGGGCGCTGCTGGCCAAGTCCCACCACCACAACACGGTGATGGACCTGCTGGCCATGCGGGATCGGCTGGCCCCGCTCAGCACCGCCGTGTACGGCGGGATCGCCCTCAACAACCAGGTCGGCGGCATCAACCCGTACGCGGTGGAGATGTGCCTGCGGATGGGTGGGCGGTGCGTGTGGTTCCCCACCATCTCCTCCCGCGCGCACATCGACCATCACAACTCCGGTGGCGGCTTCCCCAAGCCGACCATCCCGCTGTCGCTCGCCCAGGTCGACGTGCGCGGCCCGGACGGCGCGCTGATCCCCGAGGTCGGCCGGGTGCTCGATGTGATCGCCGAGTCCGGTGCGCTGCTGTCCGCCGGGCACATGGCACCCGGCGACATTCTGGAGGTCTTCGCCGCCGCCCGGGATCGGGGCATCCGGCGGCTGGTGGTCAGCCATCCGAACTTCGTGATCGGCTCAGATCCCGCGCAGTGCCAGGAGTTCGTCCGGCTCGGCGCGTACATCGAGCACGAGACCAGCATGTACGACCCCGAGGTGGCCCAGGCCCGATGGTCGCCCCGGCAGCTGCTCGACTGGATCGAGCAGGTCGGGCCCGAGCGCACCGTGCTCGCCTCCGACCTCGGCCAGGCGGGGCGGCCGATGCCCGTGGACTCCTTCATCCGGGTCGGCTCCGCGCTGCTGGACCTCGGCCTGCCGGAGAAGGACCTAGGGCAGATCGTCCGCGTCAACCCCTCCTACCTGCTCGGCCTGGACGACTGAAAGGACCGATCGCATGTACAGCGCAACCGATCCGCGCTCCGCGCTCAACACGGGACGCCCGATCGACACCAGCGCGCCGATCGCCGCGCTGGCCACCTTCGAGTTCCTCACCCTGCCGCCGCAGGAGACCACCGAACGCGGAGGCAGAACCTGGTATGCCCGGGGGCAGAACCTGGCGATCGCCTACAGCCGGCTGGCCGGCGGCGACACGCTCAGCCGCTCGGCCGCGGAGCAGGGCGAGGAGTATGTCGTGATCCTGCCGGATGCCGAGGCCACCATCGAGGTCACGGCAGGCTCCGAGAGCAGGACGGTGTCCGGCAGCGGCCTGGTCGTCGTGCCCCCGGGCGACAGCTCGATCACCGCGCGCGGCCAGGTGGAGCTGTTCCGCCTGTTCGACGTACGCGCCTCGGACGTGCTGGCCCGCTGCGCCAACGCCGCGTCCTACGCCGAGCCGCACCCCCGGGTGGCCTTGCTGGAGCCCTGGCCGGACCCGCCCGCCGGGCACCGGCTGCGCGTGTATCTCACCGCCGACTACCCCAGGGAGCCGGGCCGATTCGGGCGGATCTTCCGGACCAGCTCCTTCATGGTCAACTTCGGTGACCCCAGCGACGGGCCGCGCGACCCCGACCGGATGTCCCCGCACCACCACGACGACTTCGAGCAGTGCTCGCTGACCGTGGCGGGCGACTACGTCCACCACGTCCGCACCCCCTGGACGGCCAAGCTGGACCAGTGGCGCGACGATGAGCACGCCCGGGTGGGCAGCCCGTCCGTGGCGATCATCCCACCGCCCACCGTGCACACCAGCCAGGCCATGGGCGCCGGGCGGCACCTGCTCATCGACGTGTTCAGCCCGCCGCGCGCGGACTTCTCGGCCAAGGCCGGGTGGGTGCTCAACGCGGCGGAGTATCCAGCCCCGTGATCATCGGCACCTGGCGTCTTGACGACTACTACCTGGAGAACGGGGAACGGCCGCTCGGCGACACCCCGCTCGGGCGGCTCCTCTACGGTCCGGACGGCTACATGGCGGTGCAGTACATGCCAGGGAACCGGCCGCCGCTGGCCGCCTCCAACTGGCGCTGGGCCAGCGACGCGGAACGGCTCGACGCGGTGCGCGGCTACGGCGCCTACAGCGGCCGGTACGAATGGCTCGGCGACCGGATCGTCCACCACGTCGAAGCCGCCATCTATCCCAACTGGATCGGCGCCACGCTGGTCCGCCTGGCCGTCGTGACGGGATCCCGGCTGGTCCTACGCGCCGAGCACACCCCTGGCCAGCCCCCCACGCCCGTCCTCGTCTGGGAGCGCCTGTGCTGATCGACGCGCACGCCCACCTGACCGTCAACGACCCCGCCTACCCGGGCGCCGAGGTGCGCGACCCGATGACCGCGGAACGGCTGCTCGCCGCGCTGGACGAGCACGGACTCGCCGCCGCCGTCGCGGTGCAGCGAGCGCACGTGTACGGCTTCGACAACAGCTACGTCGTGGACTCGGCCGCACGGCATCCGGACCGGCTGGCGGCCATGTGCGTGATCGACGCTTTGGCCGACGACGCCGACGCGGTGGTACGCCGCTGGGCGGCGCGCGGCGCGGTGGCGATGCGGCTGACCGCCCCGGGCGGCCACCAGCACGGCGGCCCTCGCGGCACGGACTGGTTCGCGGGCCCTGCGGCGCTGCGGGTCTGGCGGCAGGCCGCCGAGCTCGGGCTGTCCATGTGCCTGCACATTTACCGGTGGAACCGCGACGACTGCCTGGCCGCCCTGCCCGGCGTGGTCCGCGCGTTCCCCGGCACGCCCGTCGTGCTCGACCACATCGCCAGCGTGGAAGCCGACCGGCCGGAGCCGTACCCCGGGGCGGACGGGCTGCTCGCGCTGGCCGACCTGGAGCAGGTGCACGTCAAGGTCACCACCCTTAACCACGCCCGGCTGCTGGCCGCCGGGGTGGCCCCGGCGGACGTGGTGTTCTGGCTGGTGTCCCGGTTCGGGGCCGGGCGGGTGTTGTGGGGTTCGGACGTCACGCAGACCCCGGTCGGCTATCCGGACATGGTCCGGATCGGCCGGGAATCGGTGGCCGGACTCACGCCTGGAGACGCCGCCCTCGTCCTCGGCGGCACGGCCGCCCGCCTGTACGGCCTGACATGACGCTGCCGCTGGTCGACACCCACGTCCACCTGTTCAGCAAAGCGCTGCCACTGGCGGCCGGAGCCTGGACCCGGCCGGAGGGCGACCTGACCACCGAGGCGTTCCTGCCGATGATGGACGCGCACGGCGTCAGCCACGCGGTGATCTCGGCGATGAGCCTGCTCGACGACCGGGACGCGTACACCCTGGCCGCGCTCCGCGCCCACCCGCGACTGCGCGGCACGGTGCAACCGAAACTCGCGCAACAGTCCCCCGGCGTGGTCGGCGTACGGTTCCAGTGGCGTCGCCGTACCGACCCGGACCTGACCGGGTACCGCGAACTGCTGCGGCAGGTCGCCGAGCTGGACTGGCACGTCGAACTCAACGTCGAGCTGGCACGGCTGCCGCTCGTGCTGGAATCGCTGCTGGCCGCCGGAGTGAAGGTAGTCGTGGACCATTTCGGCGACCCGCACCCGGAGACCGGCTACGCCAACCCCGGGGGCACGGCGCTGCTGCGCGGCCTGGCCACCGGACGGGTCTGGGTGAAACTGTCGGCCGGATACCGGTTCCGCGTCTCCCCCGCCAGGCTGGCCGGATACGCGGCGACGCTGCTCGCCGCCGCCGGACCGGAACGGCTGTTCTGGGGCAGCGACGCACCCTTCATCGGCGCGCGACAACCGCTCACCTACCAGGACGCCGTGAACTCCTTCGCGACCATGGTGCCCGATCCGGTCATTCGCGACCGGATCACCCGCACCTCCCTCGCGTTCTACTTCACCTGAGTCCTTTCAGCGGCCGGGTGGCAGGTGGCTCTGCAGGTGCTTGCTGAACCCGGCGAAGTCTTCGACCAACTGGTCCGCCGTCCAGCCGCCCTCCCGGTGGGTCACGAACTCCTCCTTCGGATGCGCCCAGATGGCGAACTTGTCGCCGCCGAAGCCGAAATACTGCCCGGTGATCCCGGCCGACTCCGCCGAGGACAGGTAGACCACCAGCGGGGCCACGTCCTGGACGGTGCCGATGCCGCGGCGGCGCAGCTCGGGCGGGACCGGGGCGCCGGCCTCCACCTGGGCCACCACCTCGGCCAGGTCCGGGATGGTCGCCGCCATCCGGGTCAGCGCGATCGGCACGATGGCGTTCACCGTCACCCCGGCCTTGGCCAGCTCGATCGACCAGACCCGGACCATGGCGATGATCGCCGCCTTGGACGCCGCGTACGCGGTCTGCCCGAAGCTGCCGTACTGGCCCGCGGGCGAGCCGACCAGGATCAGGCGGCCGCCGTCGCCCTGCTCGCGGAAGCGGGCGGCGGCGGCGCGGCCGCAGGTGAAGGTGCCGCGCACGTGGCTGTTCAGGACGAGGTCGAACTCCTCGTCGGTGACCTTGCCCAAGGTGCGGTCGCGGAGCGCGCCCGCGTTGGTGCACATCACGTCCAGCCGGCCGAACTCGGCGACGGCCCGCTGGACCAGCGCGTCGGCCGACTCGGCCGTGCCGACCGCGCACACCTCGGCGACGGCCCGGCCGCCCGCCCCGGTGATCGCGGCCACGGTCTCGGCCGCCGCGTCGCCGTCGATGTCGTTGACCACCACGCCCGCGCCCGCGGCGGCCAGCGCCTCAGCGTACGCGCGGCCGAGGCCCCGTCCAGATCCGGTGACGATCGCGACCTTGTCGTCGAGCCGCACAGTCTTCCTCCATGGTGTTCCGGGGGGCGTCCCGAGGACGCCCCCCTGCGACTTATGAGCTGATCTTGATGGGGGCGAAGTCGTAGTCGCCCGTCACCGGCACCTCCATGCCGGTGACGCCCTTGCGGAAGGCGGCCACGTAGGTGACGCCGCAGACCGGCACCACCGGCGGGCCGACCTCCAGGACCTTCTTGAAGATCTCCTGGAGCGGCGCCGCGCGCTGGGTCACGTCGTCGCTGACCCGCGCCTGGGCGAGCAGCTCCGCACCGCCGGGCAGCTCGAAGCCGCCGGGGTTGTAGAGGCCGCCCTTGAGGTAGAAGTCGGCGACGAACTGGCTGGGGTCGGGCCGCCCGGCCTGGAGCAGCGAGACGGTGGCGGTGAACTTGCCGGTCCTGCGCGCGTTCACCATCTGCTGGAACTCCAGCACCTTGATGGTGACCTTGATGCCGACCTGCTGCAGCTGGGCCTGGAGCGCCTGCGCCAGGGTCTGGTAGGAGGTGTTGGGGCCGACCTCCAGCTGCATCTCGAAGCCGTTCGGGAAACCCGCCTCGGTCAGCAGCTGCTTGGCCTTGGCCGTGTCGTAGTACGGCTTGACGTCGTTGAGCTCGGGCACGTTCGCCCAGAAGCCCTGCTGGAGCGGCTGCACGGCCGGCGTGCAGGAGCTGGCGTAGAGGTTCTTGCTGATCGACTCGCGGTCGATCGCGTACAGCATGGCCTCGCGGATCTTCGGGTCGGCCAGCTTGTCGGAGCCGGTGTTGATGAGGATGCCGTTGAAGGTGGTGTTCGCCCCCTTGATCACGGTCAGGCCGGACGCCTCGGCCTCCTTCATCTGGCTGGGCGTGATGGACGTGCCGTCCGCCTGGCCCGACTTGACCGCGCGCAGCCGGGTGGACTCGTCGGAGAAGACCGCCATCTCGATGCCGCCGATGGTGATGCGCTTGGCGTCCCAGTAGCCGTCGAACCTCTTGAAGGTCACCTTGCCCTCGCTGAGGGTGTCCAGCTGGAACGGCCCGGTGCCGACCGGCTTGCCGGTCAGGCCGGGGTCGGTGAGCGCGCTCGGCGCGACCACGATGCCCGCCTCCCCGGCCAGCACGTTGATCATGTATCCGGACGGCTCCGTGAAGGTCAGCTTGACCTGGTCGGGGGCGAGCGCCTCGACCTGCTCAAGCCCCGCGAGGGTGCCCGCCAGCGCCCCTTCCTTCTTGTACGCCTCCAGGGACGCCTTGACGGCTTCGGCGTTGAGCTCCTCGCCATTGTGGAACTTCACGCCCGGCCGGAGCTTGAAGGTGATCGTCTTGTTCTCGTCCGCGAGCTGCCACTCGGTGGCCAGGCCAGGAATGATCTCCCCGGCCGGGGTGCGGTTGATCAGGCTCTCGTAGACGACGTCCAGGAAGACGGGGTCCAGCGGCGCCGACTTGCGCGGGTCGAAGGAGGTCGGCATGCCCGGCACCGCCCACCTCAGGATGGCGTTGTTGTCATATCCCGCCGCGGCCGGTTGGGCGCTCCCGGCCGGACTCCCCCCGGTTTCGCTCCCGCACCCGGCGAGGACGAGACCTAAGGAGAGGATCACACCGGCCGATTTCACTGATGTTCGTTTCACGGCCCTTGCCTCCATATTTCACTTGTTCCGCAACCGCTCAGCGGCGATTGCGGCGCCTTCGGCGAGAGCGCGCAGCTTCGCCCAGACGATCTCCTCGTGGCCCACCCGGGATCCGATCCCGCAGTCGGTGCCGGCGTGCAGGTTCTCCCTGCCGACCACGCCGGCGAAGTTCACCAGCCGCTCGGCGACCAGCTCGGGATGCTCGACCAGGTCGGTCGCGTGGCTGACCACCCCAGGGATGAGGATCTTGCCCTCGGGCAGCTTCACGTCCTCCCACACCCGCCACTCGTGCGCGTGCCGGACATTTCCTGCCTCGATGGCGTACGCACCCGCGTTGACCTTGATCAGCAGGTCGGCGATGTGCTGCAGGCCGATGTCCTGGGTGTGCGGGCGGTGGCCGCTGCCCCAGCAGGTGTGCAGCCGGATCTGGTCGGCGGGCAGCCCGGCGATGCTGTGGTTGAGCACCTCGACCGCCGACTCCAGGTAGCGGCGCAGGTCCTCCACCGTCCAGCTGGGGTGGAACTGCCAGGTGGTGGCGAACTCCGGCTCGTCGATCTGCAGGATCAGACCGGCGTCGGTGATCGCCCGGTACTCCTCGCGGAGCGCCTCGGCCACCGCGAACATGTAGTCCTCTTCGCTCGGGTAGTACGCGTTCCGCGCGCCGGCGCCCAGGCTGAGCGGGCCGAGGGCGGCGATGAAGCCGTCCGCCTCCCTGCCCGTGAGGGCGGTTTTCAGGGCGTCGATGTCGGCGGCGATGGCGTCCTGGCCGGTGTAGGCGATCGGGGACGTGCACACGCGTTCGGTGGTGGAGAGCTTCGGGGCGGCGCCGGGTGTCGAGAAGCCGGGCCGGATCGGGCCGCCCGAGCCCGCCAGCCACAACCCGGAGGCGTACATGCCGGGGAACTCGGCCTTGTCGCGGGCCGCCACGAACTCGCGCTTCGGCGGCGTGCCCGGCTCGATGGGCAGGGTCTCCCAGCCGGTCACCCGGGCGTGGATATAACCGGAATATCCGGACATGTTCGCGGCTTTGACGTACTCGCCGTCGTTGACGGTGTCCAGGCCGCAGGCGATCTGGAGGTCCACGACCTCGCCTACCGCGCCTGGGAGTCGCTCGTCCACGGCCGCCTGCTCGCCCTGGGCGATCAGGTCGTCCAGGTCCTTGGGTCTGGGCAGGTTGCCGCCGTGGGTGGTGAGAATTCGGTGGGTGTCGCGCCTCATACGATTCCTTTGAATTTCTGGAGTTGGTGGCTGGCGCACGACTGGTCGACCAGGCCTGGTCTGACGGCGAAGCTGTAGGTCACCTCGGCGACGTACAGGTCGCCGCGGGAATCCAGCGCGATGCCGTGCGGGGCGATGAAGTTGCCGGGGGCGGCGCGGTCCTGGGTGGAGTCGCCCCACCGCTCGAGCACGCCGCCGTCCTGGCCCAGCACGGAGAGCCGGGCCGGGTGGTCCTCGGTCATCTCACCGTGGACGAAGGACTTCGCGCCCTTCGGCCGCCACAGCTCGGCCACGAAGACCGTGCCGTCCGGGGCGACGGTCAGCGCGCAGGGGCGGCGCACGTCCGTCCACGCCTCGATGAACTTGCCGGTGGTGTCGAACACCTGGATGCGGTCGTTCTCGCGGTCGCCGACCAGGACCCGGCCGTCGGGGGTGATGTCCAAGCAGTGCGGGAGGTGGAATTGGCCGGGGCCGGTGCCGATCTCGCCCCAGGAGTGGATCAGTTCGCCGTCGGGGGTGAAGTGGTGGACGCGGCAGTTGCCGTATCCGTCGGTTATGTACAGGTCGCCGTCGGGGGCGACGGCCAGGGCGGTGCAGCGGTTGAAGGGGCCGCCGGGGTGGCGCACCCGCTCCACGCTGTGCACCCGCGCGGGGCCGGTGGAGGTGTAGCCCGTGTCGGAGGGGATGCCCTCGGTTCCGATGGTGAGGAGCAGTTCTCCGTCGGGGGTGAACTTGCGCACGGTGTGGTCGCCCGCGTCCACGCAGTAGATCGCGCCGTCGGGTCCGACGGTCAGGCCGTGCGGCATGGTGAAGAGGCCGAGTCCCCAGGAGCGGACGAACGTGCCGTCGCGCTCGTAGACCAGGACCTGGTGGTCGAAGCGGGTGAACAAGTAGACGCGGTCGTCCGCGTCCACATCCACGGCGGTCACATCCGCGTGCCGCAGGCCGTCGGGCAGGCGCTCCCAGTCGTCGTCGAGGAGGAAGCGACGGCGGTCGCCGCGTGTGGTCATAACGCCCCCCGGGTGGCCGGGAGCCAGCCCCACGGGTGGGTGCCCCACACCGGTGGCACCAGTTCCCCTGCTCGTACGGTGTGCACGGGCACCAGGCCGTATCCGCCGTGGAAGGTCTCCTGCGCGGTGTCGACGAACTCGAAGTCGCCCTCGACCAGGTCCAGGACGGTGAGATCGGCTTCGCGCCCGACGGCGATGGCTCCCAGCTCGTGCTCTAGGCCGATCGCCTTGGCCGCGTTCACCGTGGTCATCCGCACCACGTCGGCCAGGCTGTAGCCGACGGCCAGGAACTTCGCCATGCATTCGAGCAGCGAGTGGAAGTTCTGGCCCATCGCCGTCAGGTCGCTGCTGATGGTGTCCGGCGCGAGGCCCAGCTCGCGCTGCTCGCTGGCTACCCGGTAGCCGAAGTTGCCGCGGCCGAGCGCGGAGTCCAGGATCACACCGCGTTCCCTGGCCGCGACCAGGGCTTGCGTCATCCCCTGCGCGCCGCCGGGGTTGGGCGTGCACAGGTGGGTGAGGATGTCGCCGGGGTCCAGCTGGTCGAGGGCGAACCGGGTGATGGGGGTGAGCCGCTCGGGATTCGGTCGCCGGTGCGCGGACAGGTCGCCGATGTGGATCATGAGCGGCACGCCGTACTCGCGGGCCACGTCCTTGGCGGCGGCGAAGACCTCCTTGCCGCGCTCGGCGACGAGTGGCCCGACCAGCCGTAGCTTGACGCCCTGGACCAGGCCGGGGTTGGCGGCCATGCACCGGGCGATGGCGTCCTGGTCGATCTCGTCCATGCTGTTGACGTCCACCATGGTGGGCATGGTGTGGGCGTGGCTGCCGATGTTCAGGTAGGGCACGATCCTGGTCCTGGCCTTGGGCTGGATGAAGGCCGAGAAGACGCCGATGGCGGCCACGCCGACCGAGCCCGCGTCCACGAGCGTGGTCACTCCGGATCCGACGCCGATCACGTCGGGGTCGCAGCCCTCCATGCCGACGCCGGGGGTGATGGCGCCGTACGCGACGTGGGTGTGCAGATCGATCAAGCCGGGCACCACATATCGGCCGCGCACGTCGATGACGCGGCGGGCTTGATCGGCGAGGATGTCCTGGCCCAGCGCGCTGATGCGCCCACCAGTGATCGCCACGTCCAGGACACCGTCGATGGCCTGTCCCGGGTCCAGGACCCGGCCGCCTCTGATCAGCAGGTCGTATTCCATCGGATCTCCAATCAGAAGGGGTTCCAGCCCGGAGGCAGCGCGTCCAGCTGGACAGCCCAGCCCCGCGCCAGCGTGTCGGCCTCCTCGCCCAGGCCGATCTCGTCCAGCACCGCACGCCCGTCCGCGCCGGGACGGCGGACCGCCTCGCCCAGCCGGGGCGGATTGCCCTCGACCGAGATGGCGAGACCGGGCATCACCACCTCCCCGACCTCCTCGGAGACCTGGTTGACGCTCAGCCCGAGCGTTCTGGCGCGCGGGTCGGTCATCAGCTCCCCGAGCGAGGAGACCGGATGCGCGCCCACACCCACCGCGACCAGCCGCCGGGTCCACTCGGCCGCGCTGGCCGAGCGGAAAGCGGCGGCGATGTGTTCGGGGCCGGAATCCAGGTCCAGACCGGGCACCTGGCGCAGCAAGGGCAACTGCTCCTCCGTCGCACCGAGGAAGAACCAGCCGTCGGCGGCCTGGTAGAAGCGCTGCCACGGGCTCGGCCCGAGCGCGGCGGGACCTTGGCCCGACGTCTCAGCCAGCACATGCCAGGCCTGCTGGTAAAGGCCGGTCTGGGTGAGCGAGGCGTGCACGTGCTGCCCCTGCCCCGTGGTCTCCTGGTGGTAGAGGCCAAGCGCGGCGGCGAACGCCGCCATCGCGCCGGTCCCGTAATCCAGCACGTTGTACGGCCCGAACACTGCCGGCGGCCCCTCCCCACCAGAGCGGACCATGATCCCGGTAGCCGCCTGACCCTGCGTCTCGTAGCCCCGCCGATCCGACCACGGCCCGCCACGCCCGAAACAGTTGACCGACACGTAGACGATGTCCGGACGGCGGGCCCGCACGTGCTGATAACCCAGTCCATAACTGTCCGCAGTCCGCCCGGGAAAGTTGTGCGTGAGCACATCCGCCTCGTCGATCAACCGCCACAGGACCTGCTGACCCTGACTGGACTTGACGTCCAGCAGCACGGTGCGCTTGCCCCGATTCACAAACCCATGCGCGCCGACCCACCGCTGCGGCACATTGATCTTGACCACGTCGGCCCCGAACTCGGCCAGAATGCGCCCCGCACTCGGCCCGGCCAGAATCTGGGTCAGATCCACAACCTTCCGCCCCTGGTACGGCAATCCGCCCCCACCCGCCAGCAACCAGGCGGAATCCGACGGCGTGGCCAACTCGGCCAAGATCTCCGCTCGGTCCCCATCGGGCAGGCTGCGCGGCCGGCCAGGCACGGCGGGGGTCTCCGACAGCCAGACCGGGGAGCCGGGCATGGCGGTCGGCCCGAGCACCGGGTCGTCCAGCACGACCACCTCGCCGGACACCCGCGCATGCGCAGTGTCCAGCCACTCCTTGGTGGTCCGCACCAGGGTGAGCGGCACCCCGGCCGCGTCGGCGAGTTCCTCCCACTCCAGCGCGGGGCGGCTCAGGAAGAGTCCTGTCAGCCGCTTTTCCAGCAGGTCACGCAAGTGCGGCTCGCGGTCCATCCTGGGCCGGTCGGTCAGTCCTTCCCCAGCCCACTCGGCCACCCCCGCCGCGTCGAGAAACCACGAGAGGAAACGAGTGGTCGCGCCGATCGGGTTGAACTGCACATAGCGACCGTCCGCGCAGCGATAGGTGCCGCTGCCGTTGGCGCTGATGGCACGTTCCGGTCCAAGACCCCGGGCCGTCGGGTACGCCCCAGTACCCCCGATCGCCTCGAACATCGCGTTATACAGCGGCACCTCGATGCGATCCCCCCGGCCGGTGCGGTGCCGCGATGTCAGTCCCGCCACCACCGCGTACGCCCCGCAGAAGGCCGCGAAGTTGGACGCCACCGGGATCGCGCTGTAGGTCGGGCGGGTGGGGTCCCAACCCTTGGGCACGTACCCGGCCCTGATCCGGCAGTTGCCGGTGGCCGCCGCGATGACCCCCTCCCAGCCGGGCACCCCGGCCCGCGGGTCGGCGGCGGCGAAGCCGGGCAGCGAGCAGTACAGCAGCCGGGGGTTGACCTCGCGCAACTCCGCCCAGCCGAGCCCGAGCCGATCCATCACCCCCGGCCGGAAGTTCTCGATCAGCACGTCGGCCCGCCGGATCAGCTCCCTGGCGGTGTCCAAATCGGCCTTCAGGTCCAGAGTGATGCGGCGTTTGTTCCGGTTGAGGAATGCGTCGGCGCTGTCCAGCACGGCCCCTGGGCGGTCCACGCGGACCACGTCGGCGCCCTGGTCGGCGAGCATCAGCGCGGCCAGCGGCCCGGCCACGTAGTGACCGAAGTCGACGACCCTGACACCCGCCAGCGCACCTCCCCTGTCGTTCATCGCACGGTCTCCTGGGGGATCGTCACTTCATCCATCGGTTTCTCGCCCGGCCGGTGGCGCACGCAGGCCACTCGGTGCTCGGCCGCGATCTGAAGCAGCGGCGGGTCCTGCTGGGCGCACTCGGGCAGCGCCACCGGGCAGCGGGTGTGGAACCGGCAGCCCGAGGGCGGGTTGGCCGGATCGGGCAGGTCGCCCTTGAGCACGGTCCTGCGGCGGGCCCGCTGCGCGCGCGGGTCGGGCAGCGGCACCGCCGACAACAACGCCTTGGTATAGGGGTGCCGCGGGTCCTCCGCGATCTGCTCGGCCGGACCTTCCTCGACGATCCGGCCCAGATACATCACCGCGATCCGGTGCGCCAGGTGCCGTACGGTGGCGAAGTCGTGCGAGACCAGCACCATCGCCTGGCCGGTGTCCTCCTGGATGGACAGCAGCAGGTTGAGGATCTCCGACCGGGTGGACAGGTCGAGCGCGGAGGTCGGCTCGTCGGCCACCAGCACGCTGGGCGACAGGGCCAAGGCACGGGCGATGCAGACGCGCTGCCGCTGCCCGCCGGACAGCTCGTCCGGGTAGCGGTCCACGAACGCCGGGTCGAGCGCCACCCGGGCCAGCAGGGCGGCCGCCCGCTCGCGCATCTCCCCCCGGCGGATCCGGCCGTGCACCAGCAGCGGTTCCGCGACGGCGTGGGCGACGGTCTTGGTGGGGTCGAGCGCGCCGTACGGGTCCTGGAAGATGACCTGGAGGCGGGCGCGCATCTGTTTCAGCTCGCGGCCCTTGGCCCGGCTGACATCCTTGCCCTCCACCTCGACGGTGCCCTGGTCGGGGGTGAGCAGCCGGGCCATCAACCGGCCTACGGTGGTCTTGCCGGAACCCGACTCGCCGACGATGCCGACGGTGGTGCCGGCCCGCACCTCCAGATCCACACCGTCCACGGCGCGGACGCTCTCCACCGTCCGGCCGAACGCGCCCCGGCGCATCGGGAACGACTTGCTCAGGCCCTGAACCCGCAGGACCACCCGATCCTCAGCCACGGCCGGCTCCCTTGAGCGTCAGGTCGCCGGAGGCGACGCGGCCACATCGGGTGCGGTGTCCCTCGCCCAGCAGGGCGTCAGGCTGGGGCTCCCGGCAGTGCTCCACGGCGTGCGCGCAGCGCGGCTCGAACCGGCACCCGGCCGGGAACCCGCCGGCGGACGGCACCCGCCCCGGGATCACCGTCAGCCGCGACCTGGCCTGGCCCGACTGCGGCACGGCCGCCAGCAGCGCGCTGGAGTACGGGTGCCCCGGGTCGTAGAACAGCCGGTCCACGGTGGTGCGCTCGGCGATGTGACCGGCGTACATGACGACCACCTCGTCGCAGAAGTCGGCGACCACGCCGAGGTCGTGGGTGACCAGCAGGACGGCCAGGTCGAGGTCGCGTTGCAGGTCCCGCAGGAGCGCCAGGATCTCGGCCTGGATGGTGACGTCCAGCGCGGTGGTCGGCTCGTCGGCGATGACCAGCTTGGGCTCGCAGGCGATGGCCGCCGCGATCATGACCCGTTGCTGCATGCCGCCGCTCATCTCGTGCGGGTAGGCACCGATCCTCCGGGCGGCGTTCGGGATGCCGACCCGCTCCAGCAGCTCGCGCGCCCGCGCCAGGGCCGCCCCGCGCCGCTCGCCCAGGTGCAGCCGCCGCGCCTCGGCGATCTGGTCGCCGACCGTCATGGTCGGGTTGAGGCTGCTCATCGGTTCCTGGAAGACCATGCCGACCGGCCCGCCGCGGATCCGGCGCAGCTGCCGGGGCGTGCACGTGAGCAGGTCGACCCCGTCGAACCAGACGGAACCGGCCGTGACCCGGACGGCGGCGGGCAGCAGGCCGAGGATGGACATCGAGGTCAGCGTCTTGCCGCAGCCGGACTCGCCGATCAGCGCGGTGGAGCGGCCCTCGCTCACCTGGAAGCTGACATCCTCCACCAGGCCGGGCTGGCGGCCGGGCAGGTCGATGGTGAGCCCTTCCACCGACAGCAGCGTCATATGCCTCTCCTCAGTCCGACCGCGTCGCGGATCGCGTCACCGATGGTGTTGAAGGCCAGCACCGTCAGGACCATCGCGATCCCGGGCGGCACGACCGAGTAGGGCGCGTCGAATTGGTTGGTGTAGGCGGCCTTCAGCATCGACCCCCAGCTGGCGTCGGGCGGCTGCACGCCGAGCCCGATGAAGCTCAGGCTGGCCTCGGCCAGCAGCGCGACACCCATCAGGATGGTCACCTGGACCAGCAGCGGGGCGGCGATGTTGGGCAGGATGTGCACCCACAGGGTCCGGCGGGTGGGCGAGCCGATCGCCACCGCCGAGTGCACGAAGGTCTCCTCGGCCACCGCCAGGGTGGCGCCGCGCACCACCCGGAACAGGCCGGGCGCGAAGATGATGCCGATCGCCACCATGGCGTTGACCAGGCCGGGGCCGAGCACCGCCAGGATGGCCAGCGCCCCGACCATGGCGGGCAGGCTGAGGACGGTGTCGGCGAGCCGCCCGGCGACGGCGTCCACGACGCCCCGGCGCAGCCCGGCCCACAGGCCGAACGGCAGGCCGATGAGCAGCGCCACGCCCACCGAGATGAGCGGCGCGACCAGGGCGATCCTGCTCGCCTGGATGATCCGGCTGGCCACGTCCCTGCCGAACTCGTCGGTGCCCAGCAGGTGGGACCAGCTCAGCTCGGCGAACCTGTTGCCCAGGTCCTGCGCGTCCGGGTCGTGCGGGGAGATGAGCGGGCCAAAAACGGCGAACAGCACCAGGACGGCCACGAAACCGGCGGCGGTCGCGGCGGACGGGCGGCGCAGGACGTTCCGGATGACCCGGCTGCGCTGGGAGCTTCTGGTGGCGGAACTCAGGGTGGCGGTTGTCATGCGGTGCGCACCTTCGGATTGATCCAGCCGTAGGCCAGATCCACGATGAGGTTCATCAGGACGACGACGACGGCGCAGAGCAGCACGTATCCCTGGATCACCGGGTAGTTGCGCTGCAGCACCGCGTTGACGGCCAGGGTGCCGAGGCCGGAGATGCCGAACACGGCCTCGATCACGATCGCGCCGCCCAGCAGCCGCCCCGCCTGCAGGCCCAGCACGGTCACCACCGGGATGGCGGCGTTGCGCAGGATGTGCCGCCGGACCAGCCAGCCGCCGGACGCGCCCCTGGCCCGCGCGGTTCGCACGTACGGCCGGGTGAGCACGTCGGCCACGCAGCCGCGGGTGTGCCGGGCCAGCTCCGCGGCCGTGGCCAGGCCCAGCGCGGTCGAGGGGAGGATCACGTGCGACAGCCAGGTGCCGAAGCCCTCCCCCAGGTCCGCGTAACCGGTCGCCGGCAGCCAGGTGTTGGTGAGTGAGAAGACCGAGACCAGCACCAGCCCCAGCCAGAAGCTCGGCATCGCGATGCCCAGGGTGGCCAGGGTGGAGACGAGCCGGTCCAGGCGTCCGCCCTGGGTCAGGCCCGCGACGATGCCAGCCGACACCCCGACCAGCACCGCGAGGACGATCGCCATGACGGTGATGACCAGGGTCGGCGGAGCCACCTCCGCGATCGAGGTGAGCACCGACTTGTCGGTGAACAGCGATTTGCCGAGGTCGCCGCGGAGCACGCCGGACAGCCAGGTGACGTACTGCGCGAGCACGGGCCGGTCCAGCCCCAGCTGGGTGCGGATGCGCTCCACGTCGGCGGTGGTGGCGTTCTCGCCCGCGATCACCTCGGCCGGGTCGCCCGGAATGAGGTGGACCAGCAGGAAGGTGAGGATGGACACCAGCCACAGGACCAGCAGACCGCCACCGAGCCGACGGATGATCATGCGAGTGCTCATCGTCACCTCCGTTGAGCGTCGGGCCGGCGGCGACCTGGCCCGCGTTTTGTCCGATAATTGGACAAAACGTTTGATATTTGTTACGCCATGCTGCCCTGCGGGTAAGTTCGCGTCAAGGGGATACCGCCGCGTAAATCCTCGGAGTCGGGACTGTTACAGATCCAGGTGGGATCGATGGGTCCGGCCGGGGCGTCAGCACAGGTGCCGGTCGTCGGCGGGTGCGCGGCGGTGACCCACGTATAGCCGATCACGGGGAGCCGGTACGTTGGGCTCCAGCACAGGACGATCCGCTTTTCTCTGGTCCCGAGCACATGGCATCTTCCCCCTTTCGCCCTAGGATGCGCACATGGCCGAACCGTCGACCTCCGCCGGCCTGTCCCCCGTCACCAGCGGGTTCACCGAGATCAACCAGGAGAACCGCACGCTCCGCGACCTGGTGGAGATCTACCGGCACCTGTCCGGCCTGGCGCTGCAGGACGCCGACATCGGCACCGTCGCCCAGCTCATCGCCCGCAGGACCGAGGTGACCGTCGCGGTCATCAGCCAGAAGATGGGCATCCTCGCCGCGGCCTCACCCGGCGAGAGCTACGAGAACTCCGTGCAGTACGTGCACGACCACCTGATCCACCCCCGGCTCGCGCACCTGCTGGCGATGGCCGGCAAGACCCGGCGCGCCATGCGCCTGCCCGACCCCACCCGGGGCCGGGCCAGGATCGTCGCGCCCATCCTGGTCGGCGACACCGTCCCGGCCTACCTCGTCTCGCTGGTCGCGAACGTCTCGCTGGTCGCGGACGCGCCCGAGCAGGGCGAGGACATCCACCTGCTGATCGCCGAGCACGCCGCGACCATCTGCGGCGTCATCCTGGCCCGCGAGCGGGTCATCTCCTCGGCGGGCAGCCAGGTGCGCGACGACCTCATCGAGGGCCTGCTGTCCGGCTCGGGACGGGACAACGACGAGGTGGTGCGCTGGGCGCAGCACCTCGGCTTCGACGGCGAGCGGGACCACCGCGTGCTGTCGGTCGTCATCGAGGCGCCCCCGGGCGACAGCGAGCGCAGCCTGCTGGTCGCCGAGCGCGCGGCCGGGGCCACCGCGCGGCTGTTCGTCGCCCAGTCGCCGGACGCGATCACCGCCGTCCGGGCCCGAGAGGTGATCATCGTGCTGAGCGAGCCGGCCACGCCCGCCACCGGCATCCGGGCCGACCAGCTCGGCGCGCTGTGCGTGCAGCGGCTCGGCGCGCTCTTCCCCGACGTGGGCGTCTCCATCGGCATCGGCGGCGCGTTCCGGGAGCCCGCGCACATCGCCCGGTCCTACGAGGAGGCGCGGCGCACCAACGAGGCGGTCCGGCGGCTGGGCCGGCGCGGCGCGGTGGTCGCGTTCGACAGCCTCGGCATCAGCCGCCTGCTGCTCCAGGTGCCCGACCCGGAGGCGCTGCGCGAGTTCGCCACCGACATCCTCGGCGCGGTGCTCCGGCACGAGCAGGAACATCACGTCAAGTACGTGACGACGCTCAAGTCGTACTTCCAGGAGAACAGCAGTCCCCGGCGGGCCGGGGAGCGGCTGCACGTGCACCCGAACACGGTCACCTACCGGGTCCGCCGGGTGGAGGAGATCACCGGCCTGGACCTGGACAACTACCGGGACCGGCTAGCCGCCCAGGTCGCCCTTGAGATCCTGGAGGCCCTCGGCGAGGCCGGGCTGTGACCGGCCCGGCGCTTTTCAGCGCCGGGCTCTTTTCAGCGAGGCGCGGTGACCACGGCCGCCGCGGAGTAGACGATCCCGCCCGCCCGGGAGGAGTCGATGTAGCGGGGAATCCAGTTCTCGTCGTCGACCTGGCGCGCGCCCCAGCCATAACAGACGTCGAAGCCGGTCGAGGTACGCACCCGGAACAGGAACATGTTGTCCGACAGCCGGCGCCCCGGGCTGACGAAGGCGTCCATCTCCCGCTCCGCCAGGTCCCAGGCGATCTCCACCTCTTCCAGCGTGGCCGTCTCGATCATCAAATGCTCCAGCCGGAGCGCGTCGCCGCCCTCCAGGAGCGCGATGCTGTGGTGGCGGAGGTTGCAGCGCAGGAACCACATCTCCCCGTACGGCCGGCCCAGGTTGATCGCGTCGGAGACCCGCATCCCCAGCACGTCGCGGTAGAAATCCAGCCCGCGCTGCAGGTCGGGCACCCGCAGCGCCACGAAACCCAGCCCGAGATCGCCGGTGACCGCCCGCGAGCTGGGACGCTGGCCCCGGTAGGAGCCCGGCTTCTCCTCCTGACCGACGAACAGCTCGTGCCGCAGGCCGAAGGGGTCGGTGAAGAAGACGATCCGCCGCACCGAACGCTCGGCCGCCAGCCGCGCGCCACCCGGCTCCACCGCGAACCCCGCGCCCGCCACCCGGGCCACCGCCGCCTCAAGCGCGGCCTCGTCGCCCAGATCCCAGCCGAGGTAGAGCAGCCGATCCGGCCCCTGGGGATGCACCGCCAGCCGGTAAGCCCGATCGCACCAGCGCACCCGAACCGTGCCGTCCGGCAGCCGATCCGCCTCGAAGCCGAAGACCCTCGGCCCGAAATCCAGCCAGTCCGCCGCCGCCGCGGACTGCGCGCCGACATATCCGAGAGTCCGCATCCCGCAACCCCCTCGTGCCTCAGGCACACTTGTGCGCCACCACAAGAGTACGCGGCACCGGCGCCATGTCAGCTCGTCCGGCCGGGCCTGCCTGGAGGCGTTTCGGCTGCCTCAGAACGCCTCGTCACGCTCGGCATCGTAGAAGCACCACATGAGTTCGCCTCTTGAGATGTCCTGAGCTTCGGCTTCCCGCTTTACTGCAACAGACATGTCGCCCTTATTCACTGCGTCCAGGACTTCTTGGCGTAACTGCTTGACTTGGGCACGAGCACGATCACATTCATCCGTCCCACCGCACGCCGAGAGTGACAGCGAGCCGAACGTGCCGGCCAACGCAAGGACTGTCCGAAGCCGCATGGCGGGACCTTACGAGAACGTGATCGCAGACTCGTAACGCCCACCTCGTGCGAGGTCAGCGGGGGGTATCGCGATCAAATAGCGTGGTGCCAGACACCCGCTCGCCGAACAGCCACGGCCGGGGTCCCAAGTTGTCCGCGGTGGGGTAGCCCAGGTCGAATTCGACCGCCGAATCCAGGCGGTCCATGGTTTCCGCCGGGAGGGTGACATCGACGGCGGCCAGGTTGTCCTGCAGTTGCTCGGCGGTGCGGGAGCCGATGATCGGGTGCACGGCACGGGACCGGCCGCGGGTCCAGGCGATCGCGACCTGCGACGCGGTCACCCCCAACTCCCCGGCGACATCCTGCACGGCACGCGCCGCTCGATGATCACGCGCGGTGAGGGACGCCGGATTGATCCTGGTCGAAGCCCCGACAGGGCTGAGGAACTTGCCCGAGAGCACCCCACCGGCGAGCACCCCGTAGGTGGCCACGCTCAGGCCAAGAGCCTTAGCCATCGGCAGCAGTTCCCGCTCGATGTCCCGCTTGAGCAGGCTGTACGGCACCTGGATCCCCGCGAACGAGGTCCAGTCGCGCCATTCGGCCAGGGTGTTGGCCCGGGAGACCAGCCACGCGGGCAGGTTGGAGGCGCCCACGTAGAGGACCTTCCCCGCGCGGACGGCGTCGTCGAGCGCCCGCATGGTCTCCTCGATGGGCGTGACCTCGTCCCACATGTGCACCCAGAACAGGTCGACGTAGTCGGTGCGCAGCCGCCGCAGGCTGGCCTCAAGGGAGAGGGTGAGGTTCTTGCGGTGGCTGCCGCCCGCGTTCGGGTCCCTGGCGTCCCGGGTGAGCGTGAACTTGGTGGCCAGCACGAACTGGTCGCGGCGCTCTCGCAGGAGGTCGCCCAGGATCTCTTCGCTGTCACCGTAGGCGGAGGCGGTGTCGATGACGTTGCCGCCCGCGTCCGCGTACAGGTCGATCATCTTGCGGGCCTCGGCGGGGCTGGCGAAGCTCATCGCGCCGAGGAACAGGTCGGAGACCCGCAGGCCGGTCGGGCCGAGCAGCTGGTAACGCATCAGGCCACATCCCGGGCGGACAGGTCGAAGGAATCGGTGTCGATCCCGCGCGTCAGGACGCGCCGGGGGTGGATGCGGAGCCACGCCGAGTCGAACGGCATGGTGGCGCCGATGCGCTTGCCGAGTTCCTCGCCGCCGGTGGTGTGCGTTTCGGCGCGTCCCCGGATCTCCATGCCGCGCGGGGTCCAGGGATCGGTGGAGGCAAGATCGTCCACGGCGAACGCGACCTCCGGGTGGCGCTCGGCGTCGCGGAACTTCTTGCTCTCGACCATGTTGGTGCCGGCGTGTCCGGCGATCACGATGGTCTGGGTCTCCGGGTCGTAGAAGACGCCCACCGGGACGATATGCGGGCGGCCGCCGGGGCCGACGGTGGCCAGGCGGCCGAGCAGCTGGCTGTTCAGATATTCGATCTCGTTGTCGGTAAATCTCATGATCTTCATTGTGGGGAGCCTATCCGGCGGCAGGAAGGCCGAGGGAAGGCTAGCCCTGGCAGGGCCACGATCCGGGGGTGGTGCCGGCCGTACACTCGGGCCATGGATTTGGGGGCGTTTCTCCGTAGTCGCCGGGAGGCCATTACGCCGGCCGAGGTAGGGCTGCCCGATAGCGGCCGGCGGCGTACGCCCGGTCTGCGGCGGGCTGAGCTGGCCACCATCTCCGGGGTGAGCGTCGACTACCTGACGCGGTTGGAGCAGGGGCGCGATCGGCATCCGTCGCCGCAGGTGCTGGGCGCGCTCGCGGACGCGCTGCGGTTGCCGGGAAGCGAGCGGATCCAGCTCCGCAACCTGGCCAAGGCGGCGTCCGGCGCCGACATCCTGTGTCCCGGCGCGCTGCCGCCGGAACGGGAGGTGCGGGCCACGATGCGGTCGCTGCTGGACCGGCTGGAGACCACTCCGGCCGTGCTGCTCAACCGGCTCGGCGAGACGCTCGCCCACACCTCCGCCTACGAGCGCCTCGCCAGGCCCATCGGCCTGCTGGACGGCCGGCCGCCGAACCGGGCCACGTTCGTGTTCACCGACGACCGGGCTCGATCGGCGTTTCCCGACTGGGAGCGGATCGCCGACGAGGAGGTCGCGGTGCTCAGAGCCGAGTCCTCGCCCGATGACCCGCACTTCGCGCACCTCGTCGAGGAGCTGACCATCGTGGGCGGCGCGCCTTTCGCCGAACGGATGCGGGCCGGGCTGGTGCCGCCGCGCCGTACCGGTGTCGAACGGCTGGTCCATCCCGAGGTGGGCGAGCTGCGCCTGTCGTACGAGACCCTGGACACCGAAGGCCAGCGGATCCTCTGCTACCTCCCGGCTGACGAAGCCACGTCCGCCGCCCTGGACCGCCTCAACCGGCGCCCGTTGCGGGCGGTACGCGGCTAGACAGCGCCGTTGGTGCGAGCCGGAACCGTCAGGATGTCGACGGTGAACGGGGCGCCGTCGGGAAGGGAGTCCGCGACGGTCAGCTCGTCGAGTGCGGCCTCGATCGCGCGGGCCACGCGCTGCTCGACCTCCGCCAGCCGCGCGCTCACCGAGCCGCCGACCGGGCAGCCTGGAGGCGGGCCGTGGATGCCCAGCACCGGCCCATCCCCCTGTACGGCTCGCCACACGTCACCGAGGCTGATCTCGTGCGAGGGGCGGGCGAGCTGCCAGCCGCCGAACACCCCGGCTTTGGACTGGACGAAACCGGCGCGCCGGAGCAGGCCGAGCACGCGGCGGAGGTAGACGGAGCTGGAGCCGACGCTGGGGGCCAGTTGCTCGGAGCTCAGCGGCTCCCCGGGAATCGACGCGAGCAGCCCCAGTACGTGATAGGCGACGGCGAAGCGGGTGTTCGTGGGACTGCTCACCCTCACAGTCTATAACTGCAACCGATCTGGTTATTATTAACCGTCACCGTTCTGATTACGGAAGCATGTGGAGGGCCCAAGTGCCGACCATCGCTATCACCGGAGCATCCGGTCACCTCGGCCGCCTGGTCGCCGAGCTGCTGCTCGACAAGGGGGAACAGCCTGTCCTGCTCACCCGCG
Organism: Acrocarpospora macrocephala; assembly: GCF_009687865.1. Classification (GTDB taxonomy): domain Bacteria; phylum Actinomycetota; class Actinomycetes; order Streptosporangiales; family Streptosporangiaceae; genus Acrocarpospora; species Acrocarpospora macrocephala. The sequence continues at coordinate 50,957 of NZ_BLAE01000040.1, read as the reverse complement.
ATCCGGCCGCGCTCGGCGAGTTCGCGCAGCGCGGCGCCGACGTCCGGCACGGGGATTTCAGCGACCCGACCGGCCTGCGGTCCGCCCTGACCGGCGTCGATCGCCTGCTGCTGATCTCGACCGACATCATCGGTCCTGGCCGTATCGAGCTGCAGACCCAAGCCGTCGAAGCGGCCCGTGCCGCGGGCGTCGGGCACGTCCTCTATACCTCGCTGCCGAGCCCGGACCCGGACAATCCGGCCGCCGTCGCCGTCGACCATCGGGCCACCGAGACCGCGGTGCTCGACAGCGGGCTGACGTGGACGTTCCTGCGCAACAACATCTACGCCGAATACCAGATCCCGACGGCCGCCCAGGCGGTGGCCGGCGGCCAGCTGGTGACCAACAGCGGCGCGGGCGCCACCGCCTACGTCTCCCGCGAGGACTGCGCGGCCGCCGCCGCGGCGGTGCTGACGTCCGAAGGGCACGAGAACACCGTCTACGACATCACCGGCCCGGAGGCGATCGACGCCGCGGCGCTGGCCGCGCTGGCAGCCGAGATCAGCGGCCGTCCGGTCGAGGTGGTCCATGTCGATGACGAGGGGTACGTTCAGGGCCTGGTCGCGGCCGGGCTGCCGGTCGAGGTCGCGCAGATGATCGCCTCCTTCGGCGCCTCGGCCCGCGGCGGCTGGGCGGAACGGGTCTCGACCGCGGTCCGCGACCTCACCGGCCGCGACCCCAGGTCACTGCGCGACGTGCTGGCGGAAAACCGGGCCGCGCTGGCCGGCTGACCGGCCCTGACGCGCCGGCCTGGGGCCCACGCGCACCACACTGGGCCCCAGGCCGACGCCTTGCCCATCTCATCGCCGCTGTCCGGATGGGTGGTTCAATCGGCCCCGTGCTTCTCGACGAACTGCGCGATCTGATCGATCGGTACGCCCGGCCCGACTTGAGCTGCGCCATTGACGACGTCCTTCTGTTCCGGGCCGAGCGGCCCTACCCACCGACGCCGACGACGTACGGCAAGGTGCTCACCATCGTGGCCCAAGGCGCGAAGCGGTTCGCGCTGGGTGACCGGATCTACGAGTTCCGCGCCGGTCACTACCTCGTCGCGTCTGTCGATCTGCCGGTGACCAGCCATTTCACCGAGGCCAGTCCGGGGGCGCCGGGGCTCGGCGTCGGGCTGACCCTGCACCCGTCCGCGGTCGCCGACGTGCTGCTGGCCAAGCCCGGTGAGCTGCCGGACACCGGGCCTGCCGCCCCGCCGGGGCTGGCGGTCAGCACCACGCCGCCCGAACTCCTCGACGCCGTCGTCCGGCTGCTGCGGCTGCTCGACACCCCCAGGGACATCACCGTGCTCGCGCCGCTGATCAAGCGGGAGATCCTCTGGCGGCTCGTCACCGGTGAGCAGGGCGCGATCGTCCGCCAGTTCGGCCTGCCCGACAGCAGCCTCAGTCACATCGCCCGCGCGGTGCGGTGGATCCGGGACAACTACGCGCGGACGTTCCGGGTCGAGGAGATGGCGCGGCAGGCGGGCATGAGCGTGTCCACCTTCCACCGGAGCTTCCAGGCGGTCACCGAGATGAGCCCGATCCAGTTCCAGAAGCAGATCCGGCTCCAGCAGGCCCGGCTGCTGCTGGCCGCCCAGCCCGGTGACATCGCCGGGGTCAGCCGTCGCGTCGGCTACGACAGCCCGTCGCAGTTCAGCCGCGAATACCGCCGTCAATTCGGCGAGCCGCCGAGTCAGGACGCGGCCCGGCTGCACGCCTTCGAATCGGAATGACGTTTGTACAAAACTCGCGATCTCTTGCTCGATCCTGTCGGGAGATAGGAAGTAAAGGCGCGCCGATATAGCCTGCCCGGACATTCATTCGCGATGGGGGGCGTGGTCGTCGGATGCCTGATGCGGCGTCGCCGGGCGGCGTCGACAGTGGAATCGGCGGCGGAAAAGAGAATCAGGCAAGGAGTCGCGACCATCGCACAAGCCTTTCCGGTCGCCCGCTGATTACATGGAACGACATTCCGGAAACCCCTTCGGCCCTTTTTGCGTGGCGAGAGGAATGACGATGACTGATGACTTCTCCAGCGAGATCACGCTGGAGGTCAACGACGTGACCCATCGGCTCCGCGTAGACAACCGCAGGACACTGCTCGACGCGCTGCGCGAAGACGTCGGTCACACCGGCCCGAAGAAGGGCTGCGACCACGGGCAGTGCGGCGCGTGCACCGTCCTGGCCGACGGTCGGCGGGTGGTGTCCTGCCTGACGCTGGCCGTCGCCGCCGAGGGCGCGCGCGTCACCACGGTCGAGGGCCTTTCGGGCGAGGGCGGGTTGCGGCCGATCCAGGAGGCGTTCGTGCGGCTGGACGGGTTCCAGTGCGGGTTCTGCACGCCGGGGCAACTCTGCTCGGCGGTCGGCGCGCTGGCCGAACACGCGGCGGGCTGGCCGAGCGCCGCCACCGCCGACGTCTCCCCCGACGGGCCGACGACGGAACTCGACGCGGCGGAGGTGCGCGAGCGGATGAGCGGCAACCTGTGCCGCTGCGGCGCGTACCCGTCGATCGTGCGCGCCGTGCTCGAGACCGCTGCGCGTGCGGCGGTGACGGGATGAGGGAGTTCTCCTACCGGCGCGCCTCCGGGGTCCGCGAGGCCCTGACGCTGGTCGCCGAGCACGACGACGCCCGGTACCTGGGCGGCGGCACCAACCTCGTCGACCTGATGAAACACGGGGTCGAGACGCCCGGCCGCCTGGTGGACGTGCGGCGGCTCCCCCTGGGCGGCGTACGCGAGACCCCAGACGGCGGCCTGGCCATCGGCGCGACCACCACCAACAGCGACGCCGCCGCCCACCCCGAGGTGCGGCGCCGGTATCCGGCGCTGAGCCAGGCGGTGCTGGCGGGCGCGTCGGGCCAGTTGCGGAACATGGCCACGGTCGGCGGCAACCTGCTCCAGCGCACCCGCTGCGGATACTTCGCGGACCTGTCGCAACCGTGCAACAAGCGCGCGCCCGGCAGCGGCTGTGCGGCGATCACCGGCGCGCACCACAACCACGCCGTCCTCGGCTGGACCGGCCACTGCGCGGCGACCCACCCCTCGGACATGGCGGTGCCGCTGGCCGCGTTCGAGGCGGTGGTCCGGTACGAGACGCTCGAAGGACCCGGCGAGATCCCGCTGGCGGACTTCTACCTGCCGGTCGGCGACCGCCCCGACCTGGAGACGGCGTTGCCGCCCGGCGCGCTGATCACCGAGATCGTCCTACCGCCGGTCGCCGCCGCCCGGCGGTCGCGCTACCGGAAGGTCCGCGAGCGCGCGTCGTACGCCTTCGCCACCGTGTCGGTCGCGGTCGCCCTGGACGTCCACGACGGCTTCGTGCGGGACGCGCGCATCGCGCTCGGCGGGGTGGCCTCACGCCCGTGGCGGGCCCGTACCGCCGAGGAGGTGCTGCGGGACGCGCCCGCCACCCCCGACCGGTTCCGCGGCGCGGCCGAGGCGGAACTGGCCACCGCGGACCCGCTGCCCGGCAACGCGTACAAGGTGACGCTGGCGCGCAACCTCATCGAGGCCGTGCTGACCGAACTCGCAGAGAGGGACGGACGATGAGCACCGAACAACCGGCCACCGCCGCCATCGGCGACGCCCGCCCCCGGATCGAGGGCCGCCTCAAGGTCACCGGCGCCGCCCGGTACGCCGCCGACGAACCCGCGCCGGACCTCGCCCACGGCTGGGTGATCACCGCCACCGTCGCCAGGGGCCGGATCAGCGCCGTCGACGCCTCGGCCGCGCTCGGCATGCCCGGCGTGCTCGGCGTGCTCGACCACCGCAACGCGCCCCGGCTCGATCCCCGGGCGGGCAACTACTTCGGCCCCGACGGCAGTCTGCTGCTGTTGCAGGACGACGTCGTCCCGTACGCCGGCCGCCCGGTCGTCCTGGTCGTGGCGGAGACACCCGAACAGGCGCGGGCCGCCGCCGGGGCGGTCGTGGTGACCTACGAGCCGTACCCGCACGACGTGGACTTCCGGCTCGACCACCCCGCCGCCCGCCCGGCGTCCACCGCCTTCGGCCCGGAGGCCGACACCGGCGACATCGAGGCCGAGCTGGCCGCCTCGGCCGTCGTGGTGGACGAGCGGTACCGCACCCCCGAAGAGAACTGCTCCGCGATGGAGCCGCACGCCGCGACCGCGTGGTGGCAGGACGGCCACCTGCACGCCGTGGACTCCAACCAGGGGCCGTTCAGCGTGTCGCAGGTCCTGGCGACGTTGTTCGGCGTCGACAGGGACCACGTGCACATCAGGGCCGAGCACGTCGGCGGCGGTTTCGGCGCCAAGGGACCGTGCGGCCCGCAGGTGATCCTCGCCTCGATGGCGAGCCGGTCTTTCGGGCGTCCCGTCCGCGTCGTGCTCACCCGCGAGCAGGTGTTCCTGGCCACCGCGCTGCGCCCGCCGACCGACCAGTGGCTGCGTATCGGCGCCGACGCCGACGGCCGCCTGCGCGCCGTCCACCACCGCCCGGCGTTCGCGCTGTCCCCGCTGGCCGAGTACATCGAGTGGTGCACCGAGCAGGCCAGGACGTTGTACGCGGCCCCGGCGATCCGCACCGAGCTGACCGCCGTCCCGCTCGACATCCTGCCGCCGAGCCCGATGCGCGGGCCCGGTGCGACGCCCGGGTCGTTCGCCCTCGAATCGGCCATGGACGAGGTCGCGGAACGGCTCGGCCTCGACCCGCTCGACCTGCGGCTGCGCAACCAGCCCGCCGTCGGCCCGGTGTCCGGGCTGCCGTTCAGCAGCCGCCGCTCGGTGGCGTGCCTGCGGGAGGGGGCCCGCCGGTTCGGCTGGGCCGGGCGTGACCACCGGCCCCGGACGCGCCGCGAAGGACGGCTGCTCATCGGCACCGGACTAGCCGCCACCTGCTTCAGCGCCGGCGTCTTCCCCTCGACGGCGTCGATCACGGCGGAGGCCGACGGCACCTTCACCGTGGCCGTCGGCGCGACCGACATCGGCACCGGGGCACGCACCGCGCTGACCGCCGTGGCGGCCGACACGCTGGGCGTCGGGACCGAGCGGATCCGGATCCGGATCGCCGACAGCGACCTCGGCATGGCCTGGGGCGCCGGCGGTTCCCGCGGCACGACGTCCTGGTCGTTCGCGATCACCCAGGCCGCCGCGAAGCTGCGCGAACGGCTCGGCGACCCGGCCCGGCCGGTGACGGCCACCGTCGACACCACGGCGCTGATCGACTACCAGCCCGCGACGGAACGGCACACCTTCAGCGCGGTGTTCGCGGAGGTGAGCGTCGACCCGGCGACCGGTGAGGTACGCGTGCGCAGGATGCTCGGCATGTTCGCCGTCGGCCGGGTGATCAACCCGTTGCTGGCCCGCAGCCAGGTCGTCGGTGGAATGATCATGGGCCTGTCGATGGCCCTGCACGAGGAGGGCGTGCGCGACCCGGCCACCGGCAGGCAGGTCAACCCCGACTTCGCCGGCTATCACATCGCCGCGCACGCCGACGTGCCGGACATCGAGGCTGAATTCGTGCCCGACTACGAGCCGCAGGACCCGCTGGGTCTCAACGGCCTCGGCGAGATCGGCACGGCCGGCACGGCCGCCGCGATCGCCAACGCCGTCTGGCACGCCACCGGCGTACGTCAGCGCACGCTCCCGATCCGCCTGGACCGGGTGCTGGAGGCCGAGGGCGCCGAGGTGCGGGGAGCCGTCGGTGTTGCGTGAGGTGTGGCCGTTCGCCGGGCCGGTCGGCCGCTGCGCTCCGGCAGGCTGCCGATCCGGGCCGCCGGGGTGACGGCGCATGCTTGACTTCGGCGAGAGGGCACGGCCCCGTTCCGGGTCCGCGGTCATGCTGCTGTCCCTGTCGCTGGGCGGGCTGGCGTTCTCGGTGCTGCAGTCGCTGGTCGCCCCTGCGCTCCCGGCCATCGCCCGTGACCTGGGCGTCTCCACTGCCGACGCTAGCTGGGTGGTCACCGCCTATCTGCTGTCGGCCTCGGTGCTGACGCCCGTCCTCGGCCGGCTCGGCGACATGATGGGCAAACGCATGGTGCTGCTGGCCGTGCTCGGGCTGCTGGCGGCCGGGACGCTGCTGGCCGCGCTGGCGACGGACCTCGCGACGCTCGTCGTGGCGCGTGCCCTTCAGGGGGCGGCCGGGGCGATCATGCCGCTGTCCATCGGCATCGTGCGGGACGAGCTGCCGCGTGAGCGGGTCAGCGTCGTCATCGGGCTGCTGTCGGCGATGGTCGGGGTCGGCGCGGGGGTCGGCATCGTGGCCGCGGGGCCGGTCGTGGACCACCTGTCGTGGCACTGGTTGTTCTGGTTCTCCCTGATCGTCATCGCCGTCGCGCTGGCCGGAGCGGCCGCCGGGGTGCCCGGTCGGGGGCGGCGTTCGCCCGGCCGTCTCGACCTGCCGGGCACCGCGCTGCTCTCGGTGTCGCTGGTGGCCCTGCTACTGGCGATCAGCAAGGCCAGCGACTGGGGCTGGGGGCACCCGGCGACCCTCACGCTGCTCGGCACGGGGCTGCTCACGCTGCCGCTGTTCGTCCGGGTCGAACGCCGGACGCGCGAGCCGCTGATCGACCTGCGGCTGCTGCGGCCCCGGGGCGTCTGGGCCGCCGACCTGGTCAGCCTGCTGCTGGGGTTCGCGATGTTCGGCACGTTCCTGCTGGTGCCGGCCCTGCTCCTGCTGCCGGACGGCGGGTTCGGCGTGACCGTCACCGAGGCCGGCCTGTTCCTGCTGCCCACGACGCTGACGATGCTGGTCTCCGGGCCGCTGGCCGGTGTGCTGGTGCGCCGTCACGGGCCCCGGCCGCCGATGGTCGCCGGGGCCGCGGCGGTCGCGGGCGCGTTCGTGCTGCTCACCTTCGCGCACGAGGAGGCCTGGCAGATCCTGGCGGCCGGGGCACTCACCGGCGCGGGCATCGGCCTGGCGTTCGCGGCCATGCCCAACGCGATCATCGACGCCGTCCCCGCGGGCAACACCGGTGAGGCGACGAGCGTCAACAGCATCGCCAGAACCGTCGGCAGCAGCCTCGGCACCGCCGTCATCGCGCTCGTCCTGTCGGAAGGGAGCGGCCTGGCCTTCTCCACGGGCTTCGCGGTCTGCGCCGGGGTGAGCATCCTCGCGGTCATGGCCTCCTTCTTCCTACCAGCACGACCGTGACACCAGGTTTCTCGTTCCTGGAGGCTCCCGCTGGCAATCCGCATGCCGTACCGCGCCGAATGAGAGGTGTCGCCCTCGATTTCACTCATGCAAAGGAGCACGGACATGCGCAGGACTCTGGCCACCGGCCTGCTCGCGCTGGCGGCGGTCACCGTCGCCGCAGCACCCGCGAGCGCGAGCCGCGACAGCATCAAGGTCATCGGACTCACCAGCACGCAGCGACTGGTCATCTTCGAGGCCGGCAGCCCCGGTTCCACCTTCGTGATCGGCAAGGTCACGGCGCTCAAGGGGGACGGGAAGCTGGTCGGCATCGACTACCGCGTGCAGAACGGCAAGCTCTACGGCGTCGGCGACAAGGGGGGCGTCTACGTCGTCAGCCCCACCACCGCCAAGGCGACCAAGGTCTCCCAGCTCACGGTCGCCCTGACCGGGAAGAACTTCGGCGTCGACTTCAACCCGGCCGCCAACCGGCTGCGGGTGATCAGCGACACCGGGCAGAACCTCCGGCACAACATCGACGACCCCATGGGCGCGCCCGCCGCCGGCACCACCGCCACCGACGGCACGCTCACCAACCCGCCCGTGCCCCCGGCCACCACCGGCGCGACGGCGACCGGCGTCTCCGGCGCGGCCTACACCAACAACGACCTGAACCCCGCCACCGCGACCACCCTGTTCGACCTCGGCGCCGACCAGGTCAGCATCCAGTCTCCGGCCAACGCGGGCTCGCTGGCCCCGACCGGCAAACTGGGCGTGACGGCTTCCGGCGGCACCGGTTTCGATATCTTCAGCAGCCGTGGGAGCAACCGCGGTTTCGCCACGCTGAAGGTCTCCGGCGGCTACCGCTTCTACACCGTGGACCTGCTCACCGGCCGCGCCTCATCGCTGGGAGCCTTCCCGGCGAAGCAGCAGGTCGTCGACATCGCGGTGCCGCTCAAGCAGGGCTGACAGCCCCGTGTACGGGGACACGCAGGACAAAACGCGCCCCTCGCTCGCTGTCCTGAATGGTCAACGTGCCCCCGTGCGCCTCGGCGATTTCCCGCGCGATCGCGAGCCCCAACCCGGTTCCCCCCGAGTCCCGATCGCGCGAGGCGTCCAGCCGGGTGAATCGTTCGAAGACCATCTCCCGGTGTTCGAGAGCTATTCCGGCACCGTCGTCGACCACCTCCAGGATCGCCGCCGATCCCTCGGCTCGCACGCTGACGGTGACCTTTGAGGTGGCGTGACGTTCGGCGTTGTCGAGCAGGTTGACCAGCACCCGCGTGACCCGCAGCCGGTCACAGTCGATGAGCACGTTCGGCTGGAGATCCTTGACGATCTCCACCCGGTAGGCCCGGCGCTTCACCTCGGCACCGGCCAGCTCGCTCAGATCGGTCACCTCACGGCTGAGCGGGGCATGCGCGTCCAATCGGGCGAGGGTCAGCAGGTCGGTCACGATCGCCTGAAGCCGGTCGAGCCCGGCGAGCACCTCCTTGGTCATCTTCGGCCAGTCGGTGTCCCGCGGATACATGAGCGCATCGTCCAGCTGCACCCGCATCGCGGTGATCGGGCTGCGCAGGTCGTGGGAGGCGTCCGAGGTGAACTGCCGCAGCTGCTTGTACGCGCCTTCGAGCCGGTCCAGGGTGCCGTTCACCGTTTCGGCCAGGCACTTGAGCTCCGAATACCTCCCGTACTGGGGCACCGGGACCCGGCGATCGAGCCGGGTGGCGGTGATCTCCGCCAGTTCGGTACGGATGGCGTTCATCGGAGTCACCACCTTGGTGAGATCGCGGAACACCCACGCGGTCATCATCGTGGTCACCACCACGGACACGCAGACCGCCAGGAGCAGCGCGGTGACGTCGCCGTACCAGGGGACGATCGGGACCGCGATGTAGAGCGGCCAGATCCCATCCGGCTGGTACACCTTGTACGACACGACGGTCATGCAGCCCTTCAAGCCCGCCGGAGGGCACAACACCCGCGCGGCGCGCACGTTGCTGCTGGCCGGGAGGAAGGTGGCCATCGGCGGCTTGCCGACGAGCCCCCGGGTCGCCGCGACCGGCCGGCCATGCGCGTTCAGGACCTGAATCGCCTCGACCCTGCCCTTCTCCAGCACGGCGGGAAGGGGGCCTTCCCTGATGAGGGGCACCACCCGGCTCCAGGCCCCGGTGGCCCGATCCCGGGCCCTGTCCGCCTCCTTGGCACCCGCGAACAGGAGGAACAGAAAGCTGACCCCGACGCAGACCAGCGCCACGAGAGCCCCGGCCGCAAGTGTCCTACGCGCCCGAAACGATGATGATCGGTACCAGCTCAACATGCGACCCCCCGAATGTGAGGTGCTCACCCCCTTCTAGTCAAAGAACGGCGATGTCTGGCCACAACGTCCCGAACCAAGGCAAAGTTTCGGCGTGTGACCTGGGGCGATGCGTCATCTCACGACAATCGCACGGTCCCCACGGGGGATCAGCTCGCCGATCACGGGCGCGCCTGGGATCTCCCCGGCGATGAGCAATCCCGCCTGAAATCTTCAGGCCGGAGGCTCCGGTGAACTGCGCGGCGAATGGCGGGCGAGGGATGTCCGTTGACGCGGTCCAAAGGGGATCGGACGCTCACAGCGGATCGCTCATCAACAGGAAGGCGTGCCATGAGGTCGCTGAAATCCACGATCGCGCGGGTAGCCGCGGTCGCCCTCGCGTTACCGCTGTTCGTCGGCGCGGGCACGCCCGCGGCCACGGCGAGTTCGGCGGCGTACGGCTGTGCGGTGACCTACGACGCCACCGACTGGGGCACGGGATTCGTGGTGGCGCTGACCGTGAGCAATACGGGGACCATTACGTTCAGCCCGTGGATCCTGCAGTTCGTCTTCTCTGGCGACCAGCAGGTCATCTCGTCGTGGAGTGGGGTCTGGTCCCAGACACCGCCGAGCGTGCAGGCCACCAATCCCACCTGGTACGCGTCCATCGCTCCCGGCGCTTCCCATGGGATGGGCTTCACGGCCACCTATACCGGGGTGAACGCCAACCCGACCGGGGTCACGCTCAATGGCGTTCCGTGCGTGGTGACATTCCTCTGAGACGCAGCTCGACGGGACCGGCGGGACGGGATCTCGCCGGTCGTATTCGCCGCCGAATAATGTGGTCGCGCCAATCTTCCTGCCGAGCAGCTAATGCTCAGGCGTTCGTTGCCTTTGCGTATTCGGCGGCGCCGCCCGCGAAGTCGTACACGATGGCGGGTTCGTCGCCGACCACCCAGGCGTTGTGGCCCGGGGGGCAGACGAAGACGTCGCCGGGGCCGACTTCTGCTTCGGTGCCGTCGTTCATGCGGAAGCGCATGCGGCCGGTGACGACGAAGCCGTTGTGGCGGGTCTCGCAGAGTTCCGTGCCCGCGATGGACTTGACCGATTCGGACCAGCACCATCCGGGCTCGAAGGTGGCCACACCGAAGCTCAGGCCGGTCAGGTTGCATACTTCCAGGTGCCCCAGCGGGAAATCGCGGCGCTCGTCCGGCTTTTCGATGCTCTTGACCTCGATCATGACGTTCCCCCTCACGTCAGTCCCAGTCTTCCACCGCATATTTCTCCCCACAAGTTGCTCTACCTGGGCAAACACCTCTGCGACCCACGGTCCGGCATACCCCGACCTAAAGCACCGGCTGGTCCGGTACGCGCGGAAAGCGTCAGCGGGCGAGGAAGTCGAGTAGCGCCCGGTTGACCTCCTCGGGGTGGGTCCAGGGCACGTTGTGCGGACCCTTCTCGATCGTGACGAAGGTGAGGTCCCTGATCAGGCCAGGCAGCCGGGCGGCGGTGTTGGCGTAGGGCAGGATTCGGTCCTCCTCGCCGTGGATGAGCAGGGTCGGCACGTCGAATTTGAGCAGGTCCGGCCGGAAGTCGGTCAGCCAGGCGTCGATGCAGGCGTACGCCGCGTAGGGAGACGCGAGGACCGCCACGTTGAAGCTGTTCTGCCAGGCCTCGTCGCTGATCCGGGTGCCCCGGTAGACGTCGACGTTGTAGAAGTTGTCGAGGAACTCCTTGATGGCGGCGGGCCGGTCGTGCACGATCGCCTCCTTGAGGGCGTCGAACACCTTTCCGTCCACGCCTTCGGGGTTGTCGCCGGTCTGCAGGAGGAACGGCGGAAGTGCCCCGATGAGCACCGCGCGGCCGACCCGCTCCGAGCCGTACGTGCCGATATACCGCGCCACCTCGCCCGTGCCCATGGAGAAGCCGACCAGGTCGACTTCGTCCAGTTCGAGGTGGTCGAGCACCGCCTTGAGATCGTCGGTGAAGGTTCTGTAGTCGTAGCCGGTGGTGGGCTGGCTGGATTTGCCGAACCCGCGCCGGTCATAGGTGATCACGCGGTATCCGGCCCGCAGCAGCACGCGCTCCTGCTTCTCCCAGGCCCGGCCGTCCAGCGGGTACCCGTGCATCAGCACCACCGGCCGCCCCGCCCCGTGGTCCTCGAAGTGGATGTTGATGACGTCGCTGTTCTCCCGCCCAACCGTGACTTTCCCCATGAGTCCTCCCCCAAGGGACGTAGTTCCTACGGCCCAAGCTAGCAACGCCGTAATTGGCGATTTTTTGGGATTTTGCGGTACGGCACGGCACAGCCATCGCCCGTTTCATCCGAGCGGCACTGGCGTTGACGCATGATCGGCCCAGCCCCGAGCACCTGACCGGCTTGGCGAAGATATGCCGCAGAGTTGGCGGTGCCCGCCGCGCCCGACACCAAGCTGGTGCAAAATCGCCATATTTGTCTACTTATGTCGGGATTCCTGGTGGTTCTGCCGGGCAGAGTCCGATCAACAAGAGGGGGATGCCAGATGATCAATAAGATTCGTGAGAACGGTCTCACCTCCCAGCACATGTACATCGCCGGCTTCGCGTCCATGGGGCTTTCGATGGCGTCCTGGCTGCTCTCCAGGGCCGCGGGCGACGTCGGCATGGGGCGCGCCGACCACTGGGGGATCTTCATCGGACAGTGGGCGCCGACCTTCTTCACGCTCGGGATCGCCCTCCGGATCGAAGAGAGCATGGACGGGAAGCACGACATGATGGGCAAGTCCAAGACGGACATGGACTCCCGGATGGCCCGCAACGCGCGGATGGGCTCCCCGGCCTGAGAGCTAACGCGGGCGGGTTTCCGCATCGGCCCGCCCGCGTTAATCTGCTGCGATGGCCGAAGCCCGGACGACATTGCGGCACACGTTCAACACCGACGCCGAACTCTACGACCGTGTCAGGCCAGGCTATCCAGCTGAATTGTTCGACCAGCTGCCCACCGGGCGCGTGCTCGAAATCGGCTGCGGCACCGGCCAGGCCACCGAACCACTGGCCAGACGCGGCCGACCCATCGTCGCGATCGAATTGGGCGAACAATTGGCCGACGTCGCCAGGCGTAAACTCTCCCGATTCCCTCAAGTAGAAATCATCACCGCCGATTTCGAGACCTGGCCGCTGCCACCCGAGCCTTTCGACCTCGTCCTGGCCGCGACGTCATTTCACTGGATCGACCCGGACATCCGCGTGGCCAAGGCCGCACAAGCCCTGCGCCCGGGCGGAACGCTGGCCACCATCGCCACCCACCACGTATTCGGCGGAACCACCGCGTTCTTCGCCGACGCCCAGGAGTGCTACCTGCGCTTCGACCCCGACACCCCACCGGGCCTGCGCCTGCGACCCTCCGCCGAAATCCCCACGGATCGCGCCGAGATCGACGCGTCCCCCGACTTCGGCCCCGCCCGCTTCCACCGGTACGAATGGGACCAGCCCTACACCACCCAGGCCTACCTCGACGTCCTGACCACCTACTCCGGCCATATCGCCCTGCCGGCCCCGGCCAGAGCCGGACTCCTGCGCTGCATCGCCGACCTCATCGACAACAAGTACGGCGGCCGGATCGTCAAGCGCTACCTGACCGAACTCCGACTGGCCGACCGCTGATCACGGGATCTTTACCAAGATCAGCCACCGGCTCGCCTTCGCCCGGGAATCAAGATCAAGGTTGATTCTCCAAGCGAAGGAAATATCCCATGCGTATATCGACCGTTCTGGCCGGGGCTGCGCTCCTTCTTCTCACGCCCGCGATGACGCCGGCCCAAGCGGCCACGACATCCGCCGCGTCGCGCTGTTTCCAGTTGCCGTACTTCGGCCCGTGGGGGAAGGCCGACTTCGACTTCGGCCCCGCGACCGTCGAGCAGTTGAACCGCAACGGCATCCGGCTGGAGGGCATCACGCCAGTCCAGGTCAAGCGTGGCAACACCGGCATCTTCATGCCGATCGGCTGGCAGCAGGACCATATCGACCCGTGCCGTGGCGTTTTCTACCCGGGCGGGTTCCGGATGGTGAACGACAAGACCAAGGAGAACATCTCGTTCGAGCGGTTCTACCTGCGTGTGGACGGCGTCTATTTCAACATGTCGGTCAACGGAGGTCCGTCGGCGGAGCTCCGGGTCGGGACGTACAAGCTGCTGGAGTTCATGCCGACCATCGCCACGCCACGCCCGCTTGAGGGCGGCGTCGGGCCTCGCGTGTGGCCGTTCTACGTGGATTCCGGCTGGTCGAAGGCCGTCAAGCGGCTGAGCGGCTTCACGCCGCCGATCGGCCAGGTGCTGGGCAACCTGGACGCGGTCGTCAAGTACCTGCCGTAAACACGAGATCCCGGCCGCCGCGCGGCGGCCGGGATCTCCCAACGTTAGAAGCGGTGCGGCGGCGCCAGGTAGGGGAACGTCGGGCTGACCGCGGCCGTCGGCGCGGTGACCTTCTCGTTCGCGGTGATCAGCGACGGCGAGCCGGGCCCGGCAGGCTCCCCCATCAGCATCCGGACCAGCGTGGCGTGCGCGTCGTCACCGAGGCGGCGGCCGTTCGGGTAACCCTGAGGGTCGTCCTCCACCAGACCGAAACGGTTCGGGTGGCTGCTGGGCGGGATGCTCATGTTCAGCCGGAGCTGGTCGCTCGGGATGACGGCGGCCGGGTCGACGTCCTGGTTGAGGACGTGCGCGTTGAGATCGTCCCGGATCGTGCCCCGGATCGGCCCGGTGGACGTGGCCACTCCGGTGAAGAAGATCTGCCACAGGTCGCGGCGCGGCGCCGGGGGCACCTTGACGCTCCAGTTGTGCACCTTGATCAGCCTCGGCCCGATCGGGTTGAGCACGAAGTTGGTCAGCCGCGTGTTGTACCGGTCCTCGACCGGGGTCATCGAGTTGTACGTCTCCCCCATGGTGAACATGGTCACCACGTCCATGGCGGGATTGCCCATCCGCGACATCTGCGGATATCTGCCATCCAGCCCGCGACGTCCGGCCGTCGCCCAGATCCCGATCACCGGATTGCGCGTGGCATCCCCCTTCAACGCCAGTGTGGCCTTCGGCACCTGCAACACCATCGCGTTGACGTTGCCGTTCAGCACCTTGATCAGGTCGATCGGCGGGATGATCGGCGACCCCGTCATCGCCAGCCCCACCGTCTTGGCGTTGCTGAAGAACGAGTCCGCCGCCTTCGCGGCGAGCGTCCGGCCGCCGCCGGGCAGGTCCACGGTCGCTTCCGGCCGTCCCGCGCCGGTGGCCGCGAGGGGCACTACCCCGTTGCTCACCAGCGTCTTGACCGGCTCTCCGGGCCGGATCTCCTCCAGCTTGTACGGCTGGCTGGCCCCCACCTGCGTCCCGAACGTCCACCGATAGGTGAGATCCGGGGTGCCGGTCCCCCGCTGATCAATATGGATCTCGTAACGCGCGTCGGTGGCGAACCCCCGTCCGGAGAACTGCTGGATCGGGGCATAGTTGGAGACAAAGCACACCATGTCCGGGCTATCCGGGCAGACAAAGGCGTACAGGTCCGAGCCATCCATCTGCGGATCCAGGACCAGCCGCGGCGCGTCCACATGGCTGGCGGCCGTGCTCGTCCCCGTGCTGGGCCCGGCCAGCACGCCCCAGGTCATCGCCCCCACGGTCGCCGTGGTGACCACGGCCGGCAAGACTAGCTTGCTGCGTTTCACGCGTTCCTCCGATATTAATTAGAAAGTCGTGATCTGGTCAGCCGCAGCGGTGAATCGCCTGGTCGGCGGCTATGCGGCTGTCTATGGGACGGGTTTCTGATTAATGCTTTTAATCTCCGCCAGGTGACGGGCTTGGGTGCGCCCCGCATGCCGCAGCGCCCGGTCGAGGGCGTCGGCGACCTCGGGCGTCTTGCGTTGCCGCCACTCGGCGCGCAGCAGCCGGACCGCGGTCTCGGGGTCGCCGTGGCCGGTCTCGTAGCGGCCGATCGCGAGCCGGTCGCCGGTGGCGCGCACCATGGCGAAGTGGGCCTGCGCCTCCCGGTCCCGGCCGAGCTTGAGGAGGAGCTCGCCGTACTCCAGCAGGAAGGCCGGGGCGGGCAGGCGGTTGACGGCGGCCTGGTAGCTCGCCGCGGCTTCGGCGGTCGCGCCGAGCGCGGCCTGCGCTCTGGCGCGGCCCGCCAGCGCGTACGCGTAGCCGGAGTCGGCCTGGAGGGCCTGCTCGTAGGAGCGGAGGGCAGCGGCGGGGTCGGTCTGCAGTTCGCCCAGGCGGTGGTGGCAGAAGGCGACGTCCACCGGGTCGACGGCCGTGTCGGCGGCCCGGCGCAGTGCGCCGACGGCTCGGGCGGGCCGGCCGCGCAGCTCGTACATGCGGGCGGCGCGGGTGAAGGTGGCCACGTCGGCGCGCAGGGCCATCAGGCGGTCGAGCGCCCGCTCAGCGCGGGCGGGCTGGCCGCGCTCGATGGCGGCATCGAAGAGCACCGCGTAGGTGGAGGCCCGGCGCGGGTCGGCGCGCCGGGCTTTGATCCCCCAGGCGTAGCCCTTCGCGAAGTCGTGCTTGATGTTGGCCACGGCGCCCAGACCGACAATGGCGTCCAGGTTGCCGGGATCCAGCCGGGTGGCTTCCTGGAGCGCGCCTTCGGCCTTGGGCACGTACGCGCTCTGACCCGTCCGCCGGGCCCGTTCCGCGTAGAGGTTGCCGAGCGACGCCCAGGTTCTCGCGTCGCCGGGATGCGCGCGCAGATACTCCTGCGTCCGCGCCAGCAGATCAACCTGAGGGGGCTGCGACGACCCGCCCGAACCGCCCGGCCCGAGCATGGTCAGCGCGGCGGCGACGATCACGCCGGCGCCCAGCGTCCTGGCCTGCACCATGAAGGCGATCATGGTACGCCACCGACCGGCGCCGATCGCGGCGCCGGTCAGCGGCGGGTAATAAGCGCCTCAGGACTGGTAGACCTCGAACTCCGACAGCTGGCCGGCCGGCCAGCCCGTGTTGCCGGTGATGTTCAGCCGCACGTAGCGGGTGGACGTGCCCGCGAACGTGATCGTCACGGTGTTGCCGGTGGTCGGGTTGAAGACGTATCCCGCCGAACCCACGATGGTGCTGAACGAGGAGCCGTTCGTGCTGCCCTGAACGGACAACGTCTGGGTACGCGTCTGCCACGCGGACGGCGGCGGCAACTTGAGCACGATCCTGCCGACCGTGATGGCAGCCCCCAGATCGACCTGGATCCACTGCGGGAACACGTTGTTGGCGCTCTCCCAGTAGGAACCGGCGTCGCCGTCGACCGCGTTGCCGGAGCCCAGGTTCTGGGTGTGGCTGCTCTCAGCGGTGGGCTTGCCGCGGGCCAGGTTGACGTTGGGCGCGGCGTCAGTGGTGACGTTCAGCGGGGAGGACGGTTGCGAGGTGTTCCCGGCCGCGTCACGGGCGACGACGGTGAAACTGTAGGCGGTCGCCGGGGTGAGGCCGGTGATGGTGGTGGAGGTGCCGGTCGGGCTGGCCACGGCGGTGCCGTTCTGCCTGACCTCGTAGCCGACCACGCCCACGTTGTCGGTGGAGGCGCTCCAGGACAGGGAGACGCTGGTGGCGGTCTTGCCGGTCAGGGTGAGGTTGCCCGGCACGGTGGGCGGCTCGTTCTCGCCGATGACCGTCGTGCCGTACACCTCGAATTCGGCGAGCTGCGCGGCGGGCCAGCCGGTGTTCCCGGAGAAGTTGAGCCGGACATATCGCGCGGTCCCGGACGGGATATTGATGGTCACCATATTTCCGGTGGCCGCGTTGAACGTGAACGCGGTCGGGCCCGCGAAGTTCGTGTAGGTCGTGCCGTTGGTGCTGCCCTGGACCTGGATGGTCTGGTTGCGGGTCCCCCAGGCGGGCTGTGGCGGCAGCTTGAGCACCACCCTGCCGATGTTCGCCGTCGACCCGAGGTCCACCTGGATCCACTGCGGGAATCCGTTCAGGCTCTCCCAGTACGAACCGGCGTTGCCGTCGACGGCATTGGACGGGGGGTAGCCCGGGTTCGTGCTGCTCGCGGTCACCGACTTCCCGCGCGCCAGATTCGGGTTGGGGTCGACGATGATCATCGGCACGGTGGGCCGTACCGGCGTGAGGGCGATCTGGCCTTTCAGCATGCGCCCGCCGTCGCCGGTCAGCCGCAGGTAGTAGTCCGACGAGCAGGCCGTCCCGTCCTCGTCCAGGGCCAGCAGGCCCGAGTTGGCCGGCACGGTCGCCAGCGTCTCGGCGGTCTTGGCGATCTGGTTGCCCTCGTTGAACTCGTCGAACATGGAGATGTAGATGCCCTGGCAGCCCGCCCGGATGACGTTGTAGAACTGCCGCCACATGAAGTCGCCGTGCGCGCGGTGCCGGGCGGTGACCTCGCCAGGCAGCACGCACGGCTGGTAGTCGATGCCGCGCGCGTTGCAGTGCGCCTGGTCCGGCACGAGCAGGTTGGTGTAGTGGTTGTCCGCCTCGCCGACGTTCCTGATCCGGCCGACCATCCACGGCGAGATCATGTCGTAGGCGTTGTAGACGTCGATGAAGCCGGGGCGGGAGTCGTTGATGCCCTGCCGCCAATGCGTCGGGACCCCGCCCATCACGTAGCAGCCCTGGGCCTTGAACCAGTTGACGACGTCCAGGCAGGGGCCGGGGGCGAACGGGCGGCTGGGCTCGCTGAAGCCGAAGCCCCAGAGGCCGACGACGGGTTTGCCGTTCTGCTTGGCGTACATGGGGGAGGCGACGTGGGCCGACATCTTGGTCAGCCAGTCGGTTTTCACCTCCGACTGCATGTTCAGCCAGTCGGTGAGGTCGTACATGACGTACCACTTGACGGTGTTGGCCTCGGCCGCCTGCCGGACCTTCTGCGCCATGGCGTCCCGCGTGGGACCTTCGGCGCCGTTGGGGTTGAACCGCTGCAACGCGGCCGTGTCGATGGTGTTCTCCCGCATCCAGCGGAAGTGGGTGTCGACCGTCTGCTGGTCCCAGCTGGAGAACAGCGTGGCGGGCTGCCCGTTGTTCAGGTTCGAGTACGCGGTGACGTAGCTGTTGGTGTACTCCCGCATGTCGGGCCAGGCCACGATGGTGTTGTTGCCCGGCGACGGCGGCACCTGGTTGTTGTTGCCGCTCCAATGCCACCAGGCGTTGATCGGCGCGCCGTCCCCCTTGCAGGCGAACCACCCCTGATAGCCCACCGTGATCTTCCCGACCACGTCCCCCGGCGGGCTCGCCGCGTTCGCCGCGCCGGCCATCGTCGCCAGCACTCCGGTCGTCGACGCCGCCGCCAGGGCGGATCCGGTCACCGCGGAGGCCAAGAACCCCCGACGTGAGATCTCCACGCGCACTCCTCTGTGAGGGGGCGCGGATCAGGACGCGTGAACCGCGCGCCAGAAAGGCTCGGATCCCCATCGTGACAGGATCCGATACATGAGTGCAATAGTTGGAAATCTCAACGCAATCTTACGAGATCAACACCGCAAGAACTCAACGTTGCACTTCGAGATAGTCGACGTTCGGGCCGCCGCTCGCGGTGGTGGCTGTGGCCCGGATGGTGGAAGTTCCGGCGGGTAGCGTCACCGTCAGCGTCCTGGTCTGCCAGGTTGTCCAGGCGCCGGTGCCCGTGAAGGCGAACTCGTCGGCGACCAAGGTGCCGTTGACGGTGATGTCCATGGGACGGTTGGCCGTGGTGCCGTTGGCGTAGCGGAGGCGGAGGGTGGCCGTGCCCGCGGTGGGGGCGGTGACCGTCCACTGGACGCTGCTGCCCACGGCGCTGTCGTAGTTGACGAAGCCGGTGCCGGAGTAGCCGGCGTGGTTGGACTCGACGACGCCCTGGGTGATGGCGGCGTTCTCGGCTTCGTACCGGACGGTCGTGCCCGATGTGGGCCAGGCGATCTGGGGGGAGCGGTAGAAGTCGATGCCCATGATCGTCCAGCGCGGGCCCTGGACGGCCAGGCGGGCGCGGAAGGCCGTCCAGTTGTGGGTGGACCACGGGGACCAGCCGAGTTCGGCGATGGCGGGCAGGCGGGGGAAGGCCATGAACTCGATGTGGTCCTCGGTGACGATCGTCTCGGTCCACATCGGGGCCTCGACGCCGAGGACGGCGGTGGCGGGCACGCCGCTCAGGTGGGCGCCGGGGTTCCACTCGTAGGCGGTCTGCACCTCGATGAGGCCCGCCCAGCTGAGCCCGATCGGGGTGGCGTTGGTGTATTTCATGTCGAGGTAGGCCTTGTTGGCCGGTGACATGACGACCTTCGCGCCGCGCGAGACGGCGGTGCTCACCAGCGAGTCGGACGTGGTGGTGCCCCAGTACTGCACGATCCGGTTCGCCGAGTGTTGCACGGCCGAGGCGCCGATCTGGTGCCAGCCCATGACGGCCTTGTTCTTGCCGGTCACCAGCGGCTGCACCCGGTTCATGAAGGTGGCGTACTGGGCGGCTGAGGTCGCGTCCGCCTCGTCGCCGCCGACGTGCAGGTACGGCCCGGGCGTCAGCGCCGCGAGCTCGGTCAGCACGTCGTTGACGAAGGTGTAGGTGATCTCCTTGGTCGTGCAGAGCGAGCTGAACCCGACGGCGGTTCCGGTGTAGAGCGCGGGGGCGACGCCGTTGCAGTTGAGGTCGGCGTAGGAGGCGAGCGCGGCGTTGGTGTGCCCCGGCATGTCGATCTCGGGCACGATCGTGATGTGCCGGGCCGCGGCGTACGCGACGATGTCCTGGAACTGCGCCTTCGTGTAGTACCCGCCGGGGCCGCCGCCCACCTGGGTGCTGCCGCCGAAGGTGGCCAGCCGGGGCCAGGAGTCCACCACGATCCGCCAGCCCTGGTCGTCGGACAGGTGCAGGTGTAAGTAGTTGATCTTGTAGAGCGCGATCCGGTCGATGTGCTGCTTGATCGTGGCCACCGGGTGGAAGTGCCGCGCCACGTCGAGCATCGTGCCCCGGTAGGGGAACCTCGGATAGTCCACGATCCTGCCCCCGGGAACCGTCCAGGGCCCCGGGCGCACGGTCGTGCTCTCGATCTCCGGCGGCAGCAGCTGCCGCAGCGTCTGGACCCCGTTGAACAGGCCGGTCGCCGTCTGCGCCCGTAGCACCACGGTGGCGGCGGTCACGTCGAGCTGGTATCCCTGCGCGCCCACGCTCGGGTCGGCACCGCTGAGCAGCAAGGAGATGCCACTGGTGGGTTCACCCGATCCGGCGCTCGCGATCGGCAGCGCGTACCCGGTCGAACGCCGCAGAATACCCGCCAGATAAGTCCCGACATCGGCCGATCCCGCCTGGGTGAAGATGCTCGCCCCCGACGGGAGCGTGTAGGTCGCCGCCGACGGCTGCATGCTCACCGGCACCGGTACGACATCCGCCATCGTGGCCGCCACCGCCGGCGCCGACGCGGGCACGATCACTGCGGTGCTGGCCAGAAGCACTGCCACGAAAACACGCGCGAACCGGGTCACAAGCGCCTCCCAGACTGTTAATTAGTAAGCTTTATTTACAGTTCACCAGCCGTCAAGACCCGTTTCGAGTACGGGGGTACTCATGCCCCAGCCCCCCGACCCGCAGTGCAATCGATCACATGCAAACCATTCGCGCGCAGCGCATCTTCGACGGACACAACCTGATCCACTCGCGGGCGGTGGTCGTGGACGGCGGGCGGATCATCGCGCTCCTCGACGACGCCGAGGACGCCCTCGACCTGGGCGACGTGACCCTCCTGCCCGGCCTGATCGACACCCACGTGCACCTCGCCTTCGACGCCAGCCTCGACCCCATCGGCCACCTCGACGAGGACGGCCTCTACGAGCGCATGCGTACGGCCGCGCAACTGCACCTGGCCGCCGGGGTGACCACCATCCGCGACCTGGGCGACAAGGACTACCTGGCCATCAAACTGGCCCAGGAGTTCACCGACGGCCCCGAGATCCTCTCGGCCGGAGCGCCCATCACCTCACCCCGGGGTCACTGCTGGTTCCTCGGCGGCGAGGCCGAAGGCGAGAAAGGCATCCGCGAAGCCGTACGGGAAAGAGCCGCGCGCGGCGCGAAAGCCATCAAGATGATGGTGACCGGTGGCGAGATGACTCCTGGCACCCACTCCCACCTGCTGCAGTTCACCCCCGCCGAGATTCGCGCCGCCGCCGAGGAGGCGCACCTGCACGGCCTGCCCATCACCGGCCACGCGCACGCCTCCGTGGGCATCGCCGCCGCGCTCGACGCGGGATTCGACTCGATCGAACATGTCTCCTTCTTGACCGAGGACGGCGTGAGCCCCGACCGCGAGCTGATCGCCCGGCTGGCTGAAAGCGGGATCTTCGCCTCGCTGACGGTCGGCGTGCTGCCTGGCTTCAACCCGCCGCCCGTGATCGCCCGCCGCCTTCCCGGGCTGGCCGAGGGCATGCGCCTGCTGCACGCGGCCGGGGTCCAGATCATCGGCGGCAGCGACGCGGGCATCGGCCCGGTCAAGCCGCACGGCATCCTCCCCTACGGCGGCGAGATGCTGGTCGACTTCGCCGGGTGCACCCCCACCGAGGTCCTCCGCTCGTTCACCAGCCTGGCCGCCCGCGCCTGCCGCGTCGACGACCGCAAGGGCAGGATCGCCCCCGGCTTCGACGCCGACCTGCTCGCGGTCGCCGGCGACCCGACCAAGGACCACCGCCTGCTCCAGCGCCCGGCGGCCGTCTTCCGGCGGGGAATCCGCACTTCCTGAGAAACCGGCCAAGTCGCGAGTGTCGAGATACTTACTCAGAGTAACGACTGTCTAGCATGCGGAACTGGTCCATCTGCTTCTTTCGGGGGAGACCCAGTTGGCGCATGCCACCAAGCCGCACTACGTGTTCGACAACGACGGAGCTCACTCGGCCGACCAGCACCGATGTCTGGCCGACCTGCTCGATCCGCTGACCTTCGAGCGTCTCGCCCGCACCGGGGTGACCGCGGGGTGGCACTGCCTGGAGATCGGCGCGGGCGGCGGCAGCGTCGCCCGCTGGCTGGCCGAACGGGTCGCGCCCCAGGGCAGCGTGCTGGCCACGGACATCAAGCCGGGCCTCATCCCCGCCCATCCGGGCCTCACCGTCACCCGCCACGACATCGTCCATGATCCGCTGCCGGACGCGGGCTTCGACCTGGTGCACGCCCGGCTGGTGCTCAGCCACCTGCCGGATCGGCAGCACGTGCTGGCCCGCCTGCTGCGGGCGCTCCGCCCGGGCGGCTGGCTGCAGCTCGACGAGATCGACATCACCCACTGGCCCGCGCTACTCACGCCGGACGAGCAGGCGCGGGAACTCTACGAGACCTACCTCACCACGCTGGCCACCGTGCTGGACGCGGTCGGGGCCGACCCGACCTGGGGCAGGTCGGTTGCCCAGGCGGTCGCCGAGGCGGGCTTCACCAACGTGGACCCGGCCTGCAAGACCGAGGTATGGGGTCCTGATTCGCCCGGCCTCGGCCTGCTGATCAGCAACAGCCACCACCTGGAAGCCCAGCTGCTGGCCGCGGGCATGACCTCCGCCCAGCTCACCGGCGTCCGGAAGCTCATGGCCGAGCCCGGTTTCCGCGCGGTCTCCTTCACCGTGCACAGCGTGCACGCGCGCCGCCCGGCGGGAGGTGCGGCCTGATGGAGCTGGTCCGCACCGTCAAGATCGACGATCCCGGCTCATTACTGGAGGTCGCGCCGCACGCCGGAGCCACCTTATGGCTGCGCGGCGGCGACGGGATGGTGGCCTGGGGAGAGGCCGCCCGGCTCGAGATCTCCGGTCCCGACCGCTTCGACCTGGCCCGCCGCTGGTGGCGGCGGTTCACGGCCGTCAGCCGGATCAGCGACGAGGTCGAGCGCCCGGGCTCGGGCCCGATCGTCTTCGGCAGCTTCACCTTCGACGACGGCCCGGGAAAATCCGTGCTGATCGTGCCCCGGGTGGTGATCGGCCGCCGGGACGGGATCGCCTGGAAGACCACGGTCGGCGACCCCGAGGAGCTGCCCCGCGTCCCCTGGGATCCGCTGCCGCACGTCGACTGGCGCCCTGAACCGGGGGCCAGGGCCCGCTGGCACAGCGCGGTCACCCAGGCCGTCCAGGACATCAAGGCCGACCGGCTGGAGAAGGTGGTGCTGGCCAGGGACCTCCGCGGCCGCCTGGCGAGTCCCTTCGACCCGCGCACCGCCCTCGCCCGCCTGACCGAACGTTTCCCTTCCTGCTGGTCCTTCGCGGTGGACGGCCTGGTCGGCGCGTCCCCCGAACTGCTGGCCAGCCGGCACGGCCGCGACATCACCTCCCTGGTGCTAGCCGGTACGGCCTGGCCGGGCGGCGCCCACAACCTGGTCACGCCCAAGAACTCGGTGGAGCACTCGCTGGCCGCCGACTCGGCCATCGCCGTCCTGGAGGCGTACTGCGACACCCTGGACGTGCCCACCCCGCACGTGCTCCGGCTGGCCAACGTCACCCACCTGGCCACCATGATCACCGGCACGCTGAGCGGCGACACCGACGCGCTCGCCCTCGCGGGGCGGCTGCATCCGACCGCCGCCGTGTGCGGCACGCCCACCCACCAGGCGCGGGAACTGCTGCGCTCCCTGGAGTGCCTGGACCGGGACCGGTACGCCGCCCCGGTCGGCTGGCAGGACTCCCGGGGCGACGGGGAATGGTGCATCGCCCTGCGTTGCGCCCGGGTGAGCGGCCAGGAGCTGCGGTTGTTCGCCGGGTGCGGCATCGTCGCCGGTTCCAGCCCGGCGGCCGAGTGGCAGGAGACCGAGGCCAAGCTGGGTGCGGTCCGCGACATCTTCGGCGTCCGCGAGGCCGTGGGGAGCTTCTAGAGTGCAGGCAGGACGATATTGGGGAGTGGGAATGGTTTCTGAGCTGTTCGACGACAAGGCGTGGGAGCCGGTGGACGCCTTCGAGTTCACCGACATCACCTACCATCGCGCGGTCGATCAGGGCACGGTCAGGATCGCCTTCAACCGGCCGGAGGTCCGCAACGCGTTCCGCCCGCAGACCGTGGACGAGCTCTACCAGGCCTTCGATCACGCCCGGATGACCACGGACGTCGGCTGCGTGCTGCTCACCGGCAACGGCCCGTCCCCCAAGGACGGCGGCTGGGCCTTCTGCTCCGGCGGCGACCAGCGCATCCGCGGCAAGGACGGCTACCAGTACGCGGACGGCACCCCCGCCACCGGCCGCCTGCACATCCTGGAGGTGCAGCGGCTGATCCGGTTCATGCCCAAGATCGTGATCTGCGTGGTCCCCGGCTGGGCGGCCGGGGGCGGCCACAGCCTGCACGTGGTGGCCGACCTGACCATCGCCAGCCGGGAGCACGCCCGCTTCAAGCAGACCGACGCGGACGTGGCCAGCTTCGACGGCGGCTTCGGCTCCGCCTACCTGGCCCGCCAGGTGGGGCAGAAGTTCGCCCGGGAGATCTTCTTCCTGGGCGACACGTACGACGCCGAGGCCGCGCACCGGATGGGCATGGTCAACACGGTCGTGCCGCACGAGGAGCTGGAGCGGACGGCGCTGGAGTGGGCGCGCAAGATCAACGGCAAGAGCCCGACCGCGCAGCGCATGCTCAAGTATTCCTTCAACCTGATCGACGACGGCCTGGTCGGGCAGCAGGTGTTCGCGGGGGAGGCGACCCGGCTGGCGTACATGACCGAGGAGGCGGCCGAGGGCCGGGACTCCTTCCTGGAGAAGCGCGCCCCCGACTGGAGCCCGTTTCCCTGGCACTTCTGACACGATCTAGTACGGGTCCACTCGCATTCGACCGTATCCGAAAATTGAAATACCGGCAGTCCCGAGGATTTTCGTCTATTTCCCTCCGCCACAACTCGGGCATCTCATCGTATGCTCAGATTGGTTCGGAAGGTGGAGCATGGCGGAATTCTTCAAGATCGCTTTATGTGGAGCACCAGGGGCCGGGAAGAGTACAGCGGCGCAGATCGTTCATCGCTTCTGCGAATCCGGAAAGCTTCCTTTTTCGCTCATAAAGCTCGCAGATCCACTCTACGAGGCACAATCTGCCGTATATCGCTGCGCCGGCCGGGAACTCGACCACTTCTATCGCAAGGACGGGGAACTGCTGAACTTCCTCGGTCACTACATGCGGAAGATCAACTCAATGGTGCTCCAGGATCGATTCTCGGCCCGGCTGAACGAAATTCAGCGCACCCATCGCCTGACCTCCGGACCAGGTCTTATTAACCAGAAACCCGTCCCATAGACAGCCGCATAGCCGCCGACCAGGCGACACACCGCTGCGGCTATCCAGATCACGACTTTCTAATTAATATCGTCTGCGACGACATGCGCTTCCCCGATTTCGAGTTCATGCGATCTCAGGGCTTCTCGATTATCCGGGTCATCTCCCCCGAGAGCGTGTGCCTGCTCCGGCGCCGGAGCCGAGGCGACCTCTCTCTCGGTTCGGCGAGCCACGTCACCGAACTCGATCTCGCTGCGATTCCAGCCGACTGGGTGATCGACAATTCAGGTTCCATGGAGAGCCTGCGAAGTTCCATCACCGGCCTGGTGACGTACCTCCTCCGTGAGGTCGCTTAGCCGACATCACGCAAACCGTCAGAGTGCACCCCCGCTGACCGCACTGCGTGATCGAACCGTTCGCTCGCCACGATCGCAGGCAGTTCCTGCAGGCTGTCGAGTCGGATGCAGGTGACAAGGGAGGAGGCCATGACCGCCTTCCCGAAGAAGGAACCCGCCTCGCCTGCGGCGTCGATGATGATCGTGGGAATGCTGCGGCCGATGGCGGTGCCCACTTCGACATGGGTCCCGAAGCTCTCGCCAAGCACGGCGATGACGCAGTCGCTGGCCAGCACGGCTTCCAGGCACTCGGTGGCGATTTCTTCCGGAGCGGCGTCCCGCAGACCCCAGCGGCTGACGTCCCGGTGCGGGAGGAACACGCCCCAGCCCTTGTCGCCGAGTGCGCGTTCCGTGGCCTCGAGAATGCGCCGCCAAGGCGAGTCCGCGTCGATGACGCCAGCGGCTGAGTCAGCCACAGCGGTGAACGGCCCGGCCAGATAGACCTTGATTGCCATGATCCTCTCCTTCTATTCCAGAGCGTCCAGCCGAAGCGTCATGATGCCTTTGATATCCCGCACCTGGTCAGCGTAGAGTTCGGCGATCCGGCCCGCGTCCTCGATCATGCTCCTTTCTCCACCAGACCTGATCTTCGCCAGCTCAATCCCCCTTCTGATGCCAAGATGGTGAACCATATTGATAAACCTGTACAGTGCAGGGTCAGCGGTCCTCACATATCGGAGAATGGCCGCGATGCCCTCGTGCGTCAGCAGCAGGCCAGCGTTTCTCAATGCCTGTGTGGTCAAGCAGGCTAGCGTATACGCATGAAGATCGCGGCCTTCCGCGCGAGCCAGTGCAATCTCGATTAGCAGCATCTGGGCGTAGAAGATGGCATTCGACCGCTGAGTGGCGGCGACTTTGCCGAGCTCCATCAGGTCTCTGACCTCCGCCATGGCCCCCGAAGTCAGGTCCCATATCGCTGGAACCACCGCAAGACCAATCTGCACGATCTCCTGCTTGTCGCGGAGAGCCATACCGTATTTGTGCAGAAGAGAGGCGTGCTGAGACTTGAGCCGGGAGTAGTAGGCGCGTGTCGGATCATCATGGGACCAGGGCGGAGGGTGTTCGAGGTAGGCGAGCACGGCCTCGCGCCCAGCCGCCGACGCGATCTCGTACGCTCTACGCTCATCAGGCATGGCATCGATCTGGCCAACCCGGTCGATGGCCATTTCCATGAGGTAGGCATGGGCCCGCACGGGCCTGCTCCCACGCTGGGCATCCTCCAGGAGAAATCTGAGGTCCATCAGGGCTCCCAGGCCCTCTCGGTCGGCGGGGTCGGCGCGCCGCACCCGTGACCTGGCCTGATGAATGAGTGTGAGTCCCTTCTGCCCGTTATCCCGCTTGAGCAGGAGGCGACCGTAGACATACTCCAGACGGGCCCGGGGGAGATCGTCATTCACGCGGTGGCGCTGCGGCTCAGCCAGCATGGCCTCAAGGACCTTGTCGATGGGTTCGCCCTTGTAGAACAGACCAGACAGATGAGACCAGAGCTTCAGGGCTCCGTCCGCGTCATTAATCAGGTCGCCGATAAGCCCGGTCAGCATCTGACGATCCATGCCCACATGGGCGATCTGGATGGTCAGCTGCAGGGTCACATCTCGCCTCGCCAAGATGGCAGCGACCCGGTCGATCGGAATACCGTAGATCCGATTGGCGATTCCCGAGGTGTTCCGGTGGGTGACCAGGCCAATGACCCGAGATACGCCGTCCTCTCCCGTTCGCCATACCGGCCCTCCCGATAGACCGCGAAGCGCACGATAGGTGGCGCTGGGCCCGCCATGGACGGGGAGATCACGGCGTTCCACAAGGGTGAGGTCCTGCAGCACGATATCGAGGAGTCCGTCCTCGACCCCGGCCAGCCGGCCGACGAAGGTGGCCTGCTCGGTCGTGACACCGGCCGGCGCACCCCGGATCGACACCGCTCCAGGAGCGTGGTCGGCGAAGCAGGGACGCGGGTCCGCCAACCATTCCGGATGGTGGAGCAGCGCGACGTCATCTGACGTGCACAGGAGTATCGTGCACTCGCTCCACTGTCCCCCCGCAGTGCGGATTCGGACCCGCTTCCGCCCGTCGAACAACGAACGGACGCAGTGCGCGGCGGTGAGCAGGAAGCTTCCCGTACGCTGGGCGTCGAGGACCGGCGCGGGAAAGGCCACGCCCAGCACCGCGCCGTCGCCATCTGTCAGCAAAAAGGTGGCGGCGGCGACCATCGGGTGTCACGCGAGGCTTTCCCAGGAACCATCGGGACCGCACACGACGAGTCCTGCTTCGGTCAGCCAGGTCAGGACCGCCGGGATGTCGGCGCCATGGTGCGCGTCGGCCAGATCATCGGCTGTCGGACGATGCTCCTTGATGTGGATCAGCACGGCCCACCGCACCCGATCCGCCGGTGAACGCCCGAAGACGACCCCACGCCGCAGCAGCTCGACGAAGCACCGCGTGCCCGCGGTGAGCGTCCCGGCGATCACCCCATGCAACGGCACGCCGTCGGCGGCGCCCACGACGAGGGAGGGCAGCAACACGTCAAGGAAGTCGCGGGTCGCTCTCTCGTACGGGGTGGCGGCGATGCGGAACGGCCCGAGTTGGAGCGTGGTCAGGGACTGCTCGTCACCCGTGACCAGACCCGCGTCCGACAGGATTCGCATGAGCGGCCAGAACTCGTCCGTGCTGGCGGTTTCCTGATGCGCCCGATTCCACTGGTCGGCGAGCGCGGCGCCTATGTCCTTGGCCATTTACCGGCCATGGGGCTGAGACGGTTCGTCAGCTCCGCCACCGCCAGGTCCACTTCCTTGCAATGGAGCACCAGATCAAAGAGAACCCCTCGGGCGAGCTCGTTCGCGTCCGGCATCATCGCGCCGACAAGCTTGCCCAGGGCCACCGCATACCCTAATTCGAGGGTTGTGCTGGATCCGAGGTAGCCGTCCGGGTTGACGATGAAGACCACGTCGGCCTTCACGATCCGGTTGAGATGCGCGAAAGTCGCGCCTTTCCAGGCGAGTTCCTTGGCCTCGGCCGGCTGACCGGCGGTCAGTTCGTCGATGCGATGCAGCGGCGGGGTGAGAACGACGAAGCCGGCGTCTCCAAGTAACCGACCCGTCTGGTGAATGGCTGCGCGGTGCCTGGCGCTGCCACAGATTGTCAGGGTGACCATGGCATTCCTAAGGCTTGTTGAGACCGGGTTTGTATCGCGCCCCGAGCAACGCCGCTCGATGACGCCGTGCCGCCAGGCGAGCTCGCCCGTATTCGTCGATTCCATGCATTAACAGCTGTTCCAGGTGGCCGTTCAGCCATCGACCGGAGGCATGTCGCAGGACACCATAGTGGACCATCTCCCGAGGTGTCAGGTAGTTAGCGGCCAACCCGTGCGAGCAACCGGACCCTTCAGTCTTAATATCACGTTCGGCGATGATTTCAATGATCGATTTCTCGTCCACGAAGAACATCGGACGGATAATCTGCACGCCGGGATTGTCCCTGTTGAGCGGTTGCCTCGGGGGCTCGTCCGTATCGACCAGGTCAGTATGGACGAGCTCAGTGATCCGGTCGAGAAGTCTCCCACCGGCTCCACCCGCGACTGTCTCGACTCTGAATCTTTCGACAAGCGCGGCGAAGTTGTCGCGGACGAATACCGAGTTGCCCTCATCCCATCTATCGATGTGCATCAGCGCTTCCTTGAGCAGGGAAGCCAGGGCATCCGTACGGTGATGCCCAAAGGCCACCACCGACGCGCCATGCGCGCGGACCCGGCTCTCCAGCGCCAGCACCTTGACGTTGTAGCAATGCGTGCAGGGTGTCGCACCGGCCTGGATGACATCGAGAACGGAAAGACTTCTTCGAATCGTGGTACGGTCCCGGACCGCCACGGCCGGGCCCGCTCTGACATCGACGACGTCAACCGGCAGTCCGGCGCGGGATGCCATTTCCATGATCCGGCCGCCCCAGCCGGATTCATAGCCCATATCGATCGAGACGCAGATCACCGGAACGCCGAGTTCACGAAGGACCAGCGCGAGGATAAGCGAATCCTTACCCCCGGAGAATGCCACGGCCACGGGTTCCGCCGCCGGAATCAGGCCATAGAGATCATTGGCCTGCCGGACCGAATTTAGGATGCCCTGCCAGTGGGTTCCGGTCATCGACGCTCCATCCGCCGCGCACCTTCAGGTTTAGCACGCAGGACGGAATACGTCCATGGCATAGCACTATAAAGTGAAATCTCGGATGAAAGAATTACTCCTTCCGCTATATCCCTATTTGATCGGGAATTTTATCCGAGCACCGGTGTTCACACCTTCGCCATCGGGCGGCGGCCGTAGGCGTGCTGGACCAGGGCGATGAGGACTTCCTTGCCGGAGTCGCGGCGGCGGGCGTCGCAGAGCAGGACCGGGATGTCGGGGCCCAGGTTGAGGGCGAGTTTGACCTCGTCCAGGTCGTAGCGAGGAGCGTCGTCGAAGCAGTTGACGGCGACGATGAACGGGGTGCCGCGGCGTTCGAAGTAGTCGACCGAGGGGAAGCAGTCGGCCAGGCGGCGGGTGTCGGCCAGCACGACCGCGCCCAGGGCGCCGCGGGCGAGCTCGTCCCAGACGAACCAGAAACGTTCCTGGCCGGGCGTGCCGAACAGGTAGAGGACGAAGTCGTCGCCGATGCTGATCCGGCCGAAGTCCATCGCGACCGTGGTGGTGTTCTTGGACTCCACGCCGGACAGGTCGTCGACGCCCACGCTGCGGTCGGTCAGGGTCTCCTCGGTGCGCAGCGGCTTGATCTCGGAGACCGCGCCCACCATGGTGGTCTTGCCCACCCCGAACCCGCCCGCGATCAGCAGCTTGATCGGGACGGGCATCTTCTTGCCGTCAGAGGGCCCGGAGACCATCGAGCACCGCCCTATACATTCTCTCGTCGAGCACGTCCACCTCGGGTTGCGGTTCCTGGACCGCGATGAAACCCCGGTCCAGCAGGTCGCCGAGGAGCACCCGAACCGTGCCGGCCGGCAGGTCCAGGTGGGCCGCGATCTCCGCCACCGAGAGCGGCCGCTTGCACAGCCGGACGATCTTCAGATGTTCCGGGTCGAGGCCCATCTCGACCCCGGTGGCCGGGCGGATGGTCACGGCCAGCGAGATGAGGTCCAGCTTGGCCCGCGCCTCGGTGCGGCCGCGCGTCATCACGTACGGCCGGACCACCTGCTCGTCATAGAGGGCGTCATCAGGATTCACGGGTCGCTCCTGGTAGAAGAGGCTACGGTCCGTGCGGGCGAGGTGAGGTACTGGCCGACGCGGGTGACCAGCATGGCCATCTCGTACGCGACCAGGCCGATGTCGGCCGATTCCTCGCAGAACACGGCCAGGCAGGCGCCCTGGCCGGCGACGGTGACGAGCAGGTAGGCGGACTTCATCTCGATGATGGTCTGCCGGACCGTGCCGCCTTCGAACCTTTCTGAGATGCCGCGCGCCAGGCTCTGTACACCGGCCGCGACCGCGGACAGGTGCTCGGCGTCCTCCACGGCCAGGCCGCGGGAGGACGCCATGAGCAGGCCGTCGGTGGAGAGAACGATGCAGTGCCGAGCCTCGCGGACCCGCCCGACAAGATCGTCCAATAGCCAGGCCAGGTCAGCGGATGCGGTCATCATCGGTAGTCCTCATCGTCCTTTTTTTGTCCGAGCATCCTTGCGGCCTCGGACCTTCCACGTTGGGTACCAGACTGGTACGACCCCATGATCTTACGAATATCCTCGGGAGAACGATCATCGTCCTCATCCTCAGGCAGATCCTCGACCGGCCGGTCCCGCAGGGACGGGGCGATGCTCGCCTGGGGCACCCGGAAGGGGAGCCCGGACGGGGTGAACGACTCAGGCACGGGAGCCTCCGGGACACGCGGGATGTCGGGAGTGTCCGGCACGAGCTCGGGGCGGCGGCGTTCCCCGATCGGGGTGACCGGTGTCGCCACCGGGGCCGCGAGCGGCTGCTGCCGGGGCGGTTCCGGCGCCCGGTCGAGCGGGTCGGTGTGCCGCCCCTGCTGGGCGACCACGGCCATCCTCGGCAGCTCGGGCGCGCCCAACGGGTCAGCGTCCACCAGGCCCGAGCTCATCATCACGAGTTCGTCCTCCACGACCAGCTCGCGCGGCAGCAGCACCACCGCGGTGGTCCCGCCGTACGGGGAGGCCTTGAGCTGGACCCGGATGCCGTGGCGCTCGGCCAGGCGGCTGACCACGAACAGGCCGAGCCGGGCGGTGCTGGACAGGTTGAACTCCGGCGGCTCCAGGATGCGCTGGTTGGCCGCGGCCAGGTCCTCGGCGGACATGCCCAGACCCCGGTCCTCCACCTCCAGCGCGTACCCGTTGGCCACCATCTGCCCGGCCACCTGCACCACCGTGTACGGCGGCGAGAACGAGACCGCGTTCTCGACCAGCTCGGCCAGCAGGTGGATGACGTCGCCGACGGCCCGGCCGGTCAGCTCGACCTGGCCCATCGGCATGATGGTGACGCGGGTGAAGTCCTCGACCTCGCCGAGCGCGCCGCGCACCACGTCCACCATGGGGACCGGGTTGCGCCAGGCGCGGGCGGGGCTCGCGCCGGAGAGCACGATCAGGTTCTCGGCGTTGCGGCGCATGCGGGTCGCCAGGTGGTCGACCCGGAACAGGTCGTTGAGCTCCTCCGGCTCACTCTCCCGCCGCTCCATCACGTCCAGCAGGGTGAGCTGGCGGTGCACCAGACCCTGGGTACGGCGAGCCAGGCTGAGCAGAATGTCGCGGATGCTCTGCCGCAGTTCGGCTTCCTCGACGGCGGTTCTGACGGCGGTCTCCTGCACCGCGTTGAAGGCCTGGCCGACCTGGCCGATGACGTCGGCGCCGAATTCCAGCGGCGGCGCCTCGACGGCGACGTCCACCTTCTCGCCGTGGGCGAGCCGGTTGACGATGCTGGGCAGGCGCTCGTTGGCGAGTTCGAGCGCGGCCGTGCGCAGCTTCTCCAGCTGCTGGACGAGCGCGCGGGCGGTGGTGATCGAAAGGATCACCGACGCGATGACCGCGATCAGCCCGAGACCACCGGCCAGGGCCAGCCGCACGACCACACCGACGGCGATCGGGGTGGCTCGCTCGACCAGGCCGTCCCCCGCCGTGAGGATCGTCTTCTGCATCTCCGCCAGAGCGGACTCGGTCGCCGACTGCCACTGCTCAGCGGTGACGGGTGGGGCGAGTCCCGCCCGCCCGTTCTGCGCGACGGTTGATTCCAGTGCTCTCAACCGGCTGAACGCGGAATCCTCGAGCATCTTCTCGAAGGTTTGGCGATCTCCGTCGGGCAGCTGGACGACCATCTGCGCCGTGGTGAACCGCTGAACGCCCATGACCTGCACGAACTGGGAGTGTTCATCACTGTTGAACCGCCCTGCGGCGATGACGCCGGTCAGCATCGCGTCCTCACGCGACAGGGTCTCGCGGGCACGGCTCAGGCCGAGCAGGGTTCGGGTGTCCCGCGCGAAGGCTTCGTCGTCGAGCGTCGCCAGCGAGTCGTACATCCGATAGAAGGACTCGATGATATCGGTGAACTCCTCGGCCGCCTGAACGCGGCCAATGCGCCCGTCATCGATCGATTTTCGGAGGGACGCCAGCCTGGTCACCTTTTGAAAGGTGTCGCCGATGGCTCGTTTCTTGCCCGCGTCGGAGTAGAAGCCGTCGCGGCCCTCGCGCGCCAACGCTTCGTAGTCCGCTCGCGTCGTATCGGTCCGTCCCCGCTGCGCGCCCAGTCCATTGCTGGGCTGGCGGCCGCCGCTGCCCAGGTAGACCATCGAAAGCCGGCGTTCCTTCTGGAGTTCCACGAGGAGCGGCTCGCTGGGTGCCGCCACGCTGCTGTCAAGCGAGGCGACGCCGACCAGGTTCACGCCCTCTCGTAGTGTCACCCAGGCCGCGAAGGCCCAGAGCGCGGCCAAGGACACCAGCATGGCAGCGACCTTGGCGCGCACACGGGAGTTGCGGAAACGCATAGATTTCACCCTGCAAATCTCACGAGAGACGCCTGGAATGTTTCGCGGCGATTACCAGTGACCAACCGCCGTGAGGAGCCTGCGGCCTGTGACTGACGGCACCCGGGGAACCCTAGCAACACCACGAAAGCCACTCAAGGCGCACCGCCCGCAAAGGACAAGGTGTCCCATCTTTGTAGCTATAAATGCCTTATTGCCCTTTTTCTGACTATTAGACCCATATCTGACCTTGAGTCGGGGGAGTGCCCAGAAAGCGCGCGGCGAGGTGCCGCGCCGCCAGAACCGCCGCCCGGACGATGGCGAACGGCAGGTAGAGATCCTTGTCGTGCCACAGCGCCGGGCCGTCGGGAGCATCCTCCTCGAGGTAGGCGTAACCGCCGGACACCGCATCAGCGTGGCGCGAATCCCCGCTCAACAACAGGATCTGGATCGCGTAGGCGGTCTCCTCAGGAGTGCCGCTCCACCTGCCCCAGGAACCGTCAGGCCGTTGGGTGTCCAGGACCCACTGGACGGCCCGCTGGACGGCGGGCGCGGATGACTCGCCACCGAAATCGTCCAGCGCGAGCGCGCACGAGACCGTCGCGTAGTACGGGGAGGCATGCCACCTGTCGGTCCAGCTCCCGTCCGGCCGCTGATGGTCGCGCAACAGCGTGGCCAGCTTCTGCCTGGCCGTCCGGTAGTAGTCGGGTGCGGCTTCGCCGCGGCGTAGGACGTACAGCCCGAAGGCGTCCAGCACGTGCGCGTTGACACTGACGGAGAAGCCCTGCTCACCGGGCCAGGTGCAGAAATGGGTGTCGGTCTCGTAGCCGCAGAGGCTCGCCGGGTCGTACGGCTCGCCGAGCGCCGCGAGCGTGTAGAGAGCGACCGCGGTCGTGTCCGCGTCCGCGGGCAGCCCGACTCCCGCCGAGGCGCCGGCCGGGCCGATCGCCGCCCGGAGATCCGCCACCATTTCCGGTGGGACGTCGAAGGGCACGCCCGCGCGCGTCAACCAGCTCAGCACCCAGCCACGCTCGAAGATCGTTATGGGCATGCCCACGGGGACCGGGCCGCCGTGCCGCCGGGCGACCGCCTCAAGGTGCCGGCGCGCGGGGTGGGCCGCGTCGAGGAGACCTCGATCACCGAGCCAGGCGGCAGTGGCGGCCGGTGACGCCCCGACCGTCCCGATCGGGGTGGCGTGCACGGCGGGAGCGCCGCTGGCCGCGTCGCCCCCGACTTCGAGCGCGTGCAGGAGTTTTTCCGGCACGTCCACTCCCGACGCCAGCCGCGCGCGAATCGCCGCCAGGGCTTGGGAGCTCATCTCCTCCGGGATCGGGAGAGGGGTGGTGACCCGCTCGTTGATGAGAGAGATGAGGTACGGGACGATGAGCTCGATCGCCGGCATGTCCGGGTAGGAGGTTCCCGGCTCGTTCAGCCAGCGGGAGAGCACTCCCAGCGCGCGGGTGACGGACTCCTCCAGCACCGCACGGTCCAGATACGCGTCACCCCGGTGGAGGACCGCGAGGATGGCCTCGGTCGCGCTCAGCGTGGGCACCAGGCCGTACCCGTCCGGCGCACCCCACGCCCCATCCGCGCCCTGGCTGGCGAGCAGGAACTCGACTCGCTCGGCATGGCCGAGCAGCCATGGGGTGAGCGTGACCAGCCGGCCCGTTTCGTAGATCGACGGTGAGGACTGGCCCCATGGGCGGGCCATGAGACCCTGGAGAAGTTCCCCGGCGCCGTCCGTCGTCGGCGACGCCAGCTCGTGGATGCTCATACCTCCCCCCAGTAGTCGGTGATCCCGTAGAACCCGGTGCTGTACCCAAGCTGGCGCTCCAGGTAGACAGCCTCCTGATGGCAGCTGTCCTTCAACGGCCTGATCAGGGTCCGGCACTCCGCCATCAACTCGGCGATCCGCGCGGTCACGTCAGCACGGCCGGGGCCCAGCGTCAGGATGTTGATGTCCCCCCACTTGAGATCGCGCTCGGCGCTGGCAAGGTCGTTCAGCAACCGCAGGACGTGACCCACCTTCCGGCTGGCGGCGCGGAGTTCGTCCAGGTGGGCAAGGGAGCCGGGTGAGCTGGTGAAGATCCAGTGCCAGACGTTCACCAAGGAGGTCCCGAAGTTGTCCGAGTTCTCCAGATACTCCTCGACATCCGGCCGAGACGATCCCTTCTTCCAGTCCCACTCCCTCGCCTCGGCACTCAGATACCGCTCCAGTTCCTCACGCCAGACCGGTTCCAGGACCGCGAAAGCGGGCGCGGAGGCGGGATCGTCACGCAGGTCATCCCTCAGGTCGGCCAGAAACCTGGAGAGCGGGGTGTCGGCTGGAGCGCCGTGGGCGACCGCCAGACAGCCGCGCACGATCGCCTGGATCTCATCGCGTGACGTGGCGAGATAGTCCACCATCCAGTCGGCTCCGGAAATCCACAGGCAAGTCCGGTTCGCGATGCGCAGCCGATCCGCGGGGAGCCAGGGCGAGCCGAACGCGTTGGCGAGCGAAACCGTGCTGAAGAATCGCGGATCGAACGGGCTGCCGGGGAGCAGCTCCGGATAGCGAGCCGCGCATTTCTGCAGGTCACGCTGGCAGTCCGCGGCAAGAGCACAGATCCGTCCATGCTCTGCCGCGGCGGCGATCTGATCGACGCCGAAGTCCTGCTGGGTCATGGCGTCACGCCCGCTCGATGGGCAGCAGTGCCATCTCGACCTTCCGGCTGGGCCGTACGGACGGGGCCGGAAGAGGTTTGAACGGGCCAGGGTTGACGATCACCGGCCGGTAGCGGCTCAGGATGGCCGCCACCATGAGCGGCGCCTCGATATAGAAGAGATGCTGGCCGAGGCAGAGGTGCGGGCCGCCACCGAACGGGAAGTAGGCATACCGATGCCGCCGCTCCTGGTTCTCCGGCGAGAACCGCTCCGGATCGAAGGTGAGCGGGCGGTCCCAGAACGACTCCAGGCGGTGGGTCGCATAGGGACTGATGAGCACCTGCGAGCCCGCCTTGATGCGCACACCCCCGAGTTCCTCGGCCGTCCCGACCAACCTCGGCAGCATCCAGCCAGACGGATAGAGCCGCAGCAACTCCTGGAGGACCATCTTGGTGTACGTCAGGTGGGGCAGGTGCGAGGGGCGTACGGGATCGCGGCCCACGACACGATCGATCTCCTCCCGGAGCTTCGCCTCGACCTCCGGGTTCTCCCCGAGCATGGGCCAGAGCCACGTGAGCGCCATCCCTGTCGTCTCCGACGCGGCGCCGTAGATGCTGACGAGGTCGTCCCGCATCTGCTGGATGCTGATCTCGGCTCCCTGCTCGTCGCGCGCCTGGCACAGCGCGGACACGATGTCCTTGCCCTCGCTCCGTTCCCTGCGGGCCTGTTCGATCACGGGGAACATGACCTCTTCGATCGTCTTGATCGAGGCTAGGAAGCGCCGGTCGCCGGGCACCCTGATCGAGTAGGGCGCCGAGGGGAACAACATCCGGAAGGCGATGGAGGTGGCCGCCGTTGTATAGGCGGGGGCCACCCGCTCCGCGTCCGGGTCGGAGATCCGGCTTCCGAACAGGACCTTGATGACGGCCTTGTTCACCACCCGGGCCATCTCGACGCCGGCGTCGATGGGTTCGCCGCTCTTCTCGTGCGGCCTGAGCGCCTCGAAGCCCTCATTGATGGTGTCAGCCAGGTCCTCACTGAGCGCGGCCACGTACCTGGCGGTGAACAGCGGCTGCAAGATCTTCCTGCTGGAGTCCCAGCCTGGGCCCTCACCGAGAATGCTGTTGCCGAGAAGCCGTTCGAGGGGCCTCCAGAACATGCCCTTACGCAGGTAGTTGGACCAGTTTCCCTTCATGACGTGCTGCACGTGATCCGGATGGGTGACCAGGTAGGGACGGAAGGGGCCGAGATCGAGACGGACGATCTCCCCACCCGTGGCCATCCCGATCTCCGCGAGCCCGTTCACGGGGTCTCGCATCAGCTTCGGGAGGAGACGGTGTAATCGGATGAGCCTTGCCTGTTTCGCTGGCCTCGCGGTTAGGTCGACGGACATCGCGGATGCTCCCCACATTGACGATCAGCACAAGCGGTCCCGGCGGATGGGCGCTTGAAACGGTCCAAGAGGCGGGCACCGTGTCGTGCACCACCGCTGCGGAATGTGGACTGTTAGCCCGGTCAGGGGACCACTGTCAGTAGTTTGTCGACAACCTCCTGTGCCATCCGTCTCACGTACCGTCTGTCGCCTTAGTTACCTTTTTGGACACCAGCGACATCACTGGCGCAGTATCACATGATCAATTCCAGTTGATCAATATTGCAACGCAGTGACACTTTTGTAGGCATGTGACCGAAATACATGGATCGGTCCGAATTGGTGGGTATTGGGCAGTAAGTGGCGGGGGTTACCTGCGGGAACGGCCTAGGCGAAAGCCGGGCGGACTGGTTGGATCTTCTCGGGGCTTGCCGATGAAACGCGTCAGCCAGTAGACATGAATACTTCTCGCGTTACGGGAGCACCATGAGGACGACCCCCGCCTTTCGCGCCGCCCGCGCGGGAACGATCGTGCTGGCGTTGCTGCTGCTGGCCGGGGTGGCTCTGGACCCTTCCAAAGTGGTGGATCTGTCCTCCTATCCGGGCAGCTACCGGCTGGGGTCCATGCTTATCTACCTGCCCTTATGGCTGGCCGGATTCGCCGCCGGATGCATCATCCTCCTGCGCCGCAAGTCCGGATTTTTCGTGACATTGGGTGTTCTGGTGTTATCGGCGATGGTCGCCCGGTTCGCTGCTTCGCTGGTGAGCGTGATCGGCACGGTGCCCGCCTGGTCGACAGTCCGGTTCGTGGCCTGGTCGACGGGGTTCACCGGGGTCTACGCGGGCCTGCTCGGCTGGCCTGCCGCCATCCCCGCGTGGCTGATCCTGCGCCGCGAGAAGCCCGGCCCCGCTACCAGGCCGGTGCCTGAACTGACGGTCATGGCCGCGTTTGCCGGGGTCGGCGGCCTGCTGCTGCTCAGCCGCGCCTGGTGGACCCACTCCCCCCTCGGGTACGCCTTCGGCGACGGCTGGTGGTTCATCGCCCCCACCGCCGAGGCCGGAGTCGTCGGCGGGCTGGCCGGCCTGGGCGTGTTCCTGGCGGTCGTGCACGTGGCCGCCCCCCGGCTGGCCCGAGGCCAGAGCAGGTTGCCGACGTTCGTCGGCGGCTGGCTGGCCTGCGTCTGCGGCGGCCTCGGCCTGGGCGCGGCCCAGAGCCTGCTCGCCCTGTTCGCCTCCGACCCGGTCGACGACCTGGGCTCCGACCTGTGGGCGATCCCCGCGGCCCTGCTCCGGCTCTCCCTCGGCGTCTCGTACGGCGCGACGATCGGCCTGGTCGCCGCCATCGCCCTGATCGCCCTTCCCGCGTCCCTGCGCGCCCCCCGGATGATCAAACCAGCCGTCGCCACGATGGCCCTGCTCAGCCTGCTCACGGTCGACCCGCTGCCATCGCCGCTCCCCGTCGCGGCCACCACCACGGCGGACGAACTCCCCCGGCTGTCGGTGTCCGCGCCCGCGATCGTGGACGGCCGGGGCCGCCAGGTCCTACTGCGCGGTGCCAATGTGGAACTCCCGCTGACCAGGGACGACTTCCGGGACCTCGCCGAGCAGGGCGCCAACGTCGCCCGCCTGGGCATCTCCTGGTCGCGGCTGGAACCCACCCCCGGCGTCTGGGACACCGGCTATCTGGCCAGGATCAGGGAGGCGGTCGGCTGGGCCGAGGCGCACGACCTCTACACCGTGCTCAACCTGCGCCAGGACCGCGCCCCCACCGGCCTGTACGCGACCTGGGGACGGCTGGCCGCCGAGTTCGCGAGCGCGTCGGCCGTGGCCGGGTTCGACCTGATGGACGAACCGGCCACCGGGGAACAACCCCCGCTGACCTCGTCATTGCTGCTCGGCCGGGACTACGCCGAGGCCATCACAGCGATCAGGGCCGCCGAGCGCGCGGCCCGCGGCTTCGCCCACCTGATCTTCTTCCAGCCCAGCGTGCTCTGGGCCGAACTGGGCTTCGACGCCGCCCCGCCGCCCGGCTTCAGCGCCGATCCGAACCTGGTGTTCGCGCCCCACCCGCCCACGCGCTCCACCCTGGTCTCGGCCCGGCGGGGACTCGCCCAGGCCGCGCGCATGGCCTCGCGGTACGACGCCGCCCTGTGGATCGGCGAGTGGTCGAGCGAGCCGAGCGGCTACGCCTCCGCGGAGGACGAAGGCCTGGTCGGAGGCGCTTTCCGGGTCGGCTACAGACCCGCCGTGCTGTCCCGGGCCTATCCCCGGGCCACGCCGGGACGGCTGACCGCGCTCTGGTCCGGCACCGAACGCCGCGGCCTGCGCCTGGCGGGAACCGGCGGCAACGGCCGCTGCGACCTGGACGTCTGGGTTCCCGGGGCGGAACGGCCCGCGATCGCGTCCACCGGCATCTCCAGCGTCGCCTCCCGCAGGGTTCCCGGCGGCTGGCGGATCTCCGGCTGCCCGTCGGGCGACTACCGGCTGGAGTTGGTGTAGGTCAGGCCGTCTTGGTGACCAGGATCGCGATGCCCAGCAGGATGGCGACGGGGATCAGCCACATGACGACCTCGACCGCGAACTCCTTGTACATAACGTTCCTTTCCGTAAGCAGGGCGAAGTTTTCCGTTCGCCAGCATATTTAGGTAGACCGAAATTGCCCACTTCTAGAGGGGCACGAGCGCGTACGCAACCTGCCCAGAGCCGAGCGCGCCCGCCTCGTAACCCACCGCGACCAGCACTCTCCGCCGTACCCCAGCAGTATGGATCCACTCTCCGCCAACAGGTTGATGGAACGTCCGCCCATCCGGCAACTCCACTGCCACCTCTTCGTAACCGATCTGCACCCGGAACCCAATGGGTTCTTGCGTCACAGCCCCAGGCGCAGGATCCAGCCCGAGTTCCATCGCGAGCGACGGCATCATGACAGGCCCACGAGGATCCGGAGTCTCCAGCAGAAGCACTGCCTCCTCATCACTGGAACCAGCCGCGCGAGCCACGATCGCCGTCACGTAGAGCATGATTCCGGAGGCTACCCGAGGGCCCGCGATACGCGGCCTGAAAGGATCGATATATGCGCTTCATCATCATCGGAGCCGGGGCGATCGGCGGGACCATCGGCGGGCGACTGTTCGAGAGCGGCCATGACGTCGTGCTGACGGCCCGCGGCGCCCACTACTCCGCATTGCGCGACGGCGGGCTCCGTTTCGTCACCCCCGACCGCTCCGCGACTCTCCCCATCCCCGCCGCCCAAGGCCCGCAAGACGTCGAACTGACCCCCGAGGACGTACTCCTTCTAGCCGTGAAAACCCAGGACACGACGGCCGCCCTGGACCTGTGGTCAGGCGCGCCGGTGCGCGGCGGCGGCACCGCAGCCGAGCGGCTCCCGATCATCTGCGCCCAGAACGCCGTCGAAAACGAACGCGCCGCACTCCGCCACTTCGCCCGCGTGTACGGCATGCTCGTCTGGCTCCCCGCCCTCCACCTGGACCCGGGCACCGTGGCCGCGTACGGCGCACCCCTCTCCGGCATGCTGCCCCTCGGACGTTATCCCCAGGGTGTGGACGAATTCTCCGAACAGGTAGCCGAAGCCCTGAACAAGAGCGTCTTCACCAGCTGGCCCGACCCCGACATCATGCGCTGGAAATACTCCAAACTCCTCGGCAACCTCGGCAACTCCATCGAAGCCCTGTGCGGCCCCGGCCCCGGCCGCGAAACAGTGATGACACAAGCGGTAGCCGAAGGCCGCGCAGCCCTGAACGCGGCCGGAATCAGCTACGCAACCCCTCAGGAGGAACAAAACAAACGCGGCAATCGAGCCGACCTGGTCGCCATCGACGGCATGCCCCGCCTAGGCGGCTCCTCCTGGCAAAGCCTCGCCAAGGCCAGCGGCACAATCGAAGCCGACTTCATCAACGGGGAGATCGCGCTACTCGGCCGCCTACACGGCATCCCGACCCCGGCCAACGTCGTCCTGCAGCGGGAGGCCAACCGCTTCGCCCGGGAACGTCGGGAACCGGGTTCGATGCCGATCGAGACTCTGAGCGACTTGATCGAGGCCGCCGGAGCTGGCGCCACCTCCGAACAGCGGGCGTGATCACGCCATGGAGGAACCGCTCGGGGCCTTACCGACTGGTGCGGAACTTCAGCGTGGGAGGGCGCTGCTGCCCGGGACCGGCGGTCCCGGGCAGCAGCGGTTGGTCTACTGCTTGACCCAGAACGTGTAGTCCGCCGAGTACCGCACGCCGAGCTGGGTACCCTCGGTGCACGGGCCGGTCGGGGCCAGACCACCGCGGGTGTTGAGCCGTTGGATGAAGGTCACGCCACCCAGGTCGCTGTCCAGGCCGCCGCTGTTCGAGGCAGCGTGGAGCAACAGCTGCGGTATCGCCTTCTGCTTGGGGTCGGGAACGGCTTTGTCAACTGCGCCGACGACCGAAGATCCGTCAGAGAGGTCGGTCCACGTCGGACCGCCGTTGTGGATCACCTTGGATCTGCCGTGGTTGTCGGTGAGATTCGCTGCTGGTTGCTTGAAGGTGAACGTCCCGTTCGTGCACGTGTAGATCTGTACGCCCACGGCCTTGAGTACGGCGATGCGCTTGTTGCCCGCCGGCACCTTGATGTCATCCGGAATGTTGTTCTGGTTTGCGGCCTGTGGTGTGCCGCTCGACGTGGAAGCGGCGGCCGTGGCACTTCCCCCGAGCGCCAACGCAGTTACAGCGAGAGCTAGCGTTAACTTCTTTTTCATGCGTCAACCTTCTCCCATATGACCTGGCGAATTTGGCAGGCCACAGCTTAAACGGCTCTAGGAGAGAAGGGGTTCACTATGTGTAATTTTCCACGAATGGGGCAAGACGACCTCAACAGTGATCACTTTCGTGGGGCAGGCCAGTTCGATGGTGAACGCAGTAGGCCCTGCAACGACCGACCCGACGGAACGCTTCACGATCCCCTGTGGGCGTAGAGCGACATTCCATCGATCGGAACCCGCTGTACACGCTCCTTTGCGTACCGTTTCCGTATCCGTTGGGGGAAACGCCCAAATAACGCTTTACGGGGACTCGGTGGCGCTCTAGTTTCAGTCCGTGGACGTGGAGCGTCGTGAGGCCGCTGAGCGGTACGACAGCGCGCTCCCTGAGGGTGTCAATGTCATGCGGGTGTGGACTCCCCGCGATCCGGACTCACTGCGCAAACGTCTTGGGGACGATGGTCTCGCGGTGTGGGCCGAGGATGACGTGTTGCATGTGGTGTGGCGGGGGGCCGCGCGGCGGGTTGAGTTGATCGGTGGTGTTCGGCCGCGGCTCTGGCTGGTGGAAGGGACCGACGATCTGTGGGAGACCTCACTTCGGATCCGCCGGTTGGATGAGGCGGTTATCGACATCGTCCCGTGTGTCGGGGGGAGCCGTACCGCCATGGATGAGGTGCGCT
This sequence comes from Acrocarpospora macrocephala, assembly GCF_009687865.1. GTDB lineage: Bacteria > Actinomycetota > Actinomycetes > Streptosporangiales > Streptosporangiaceae > Acrocarpospora > Acrocarpospora macrocephala. The sequence goes on along the minus strand of NZ_BLAE01000040.1, from coordinate 7,638 downwards.
GGCATGGGCCGGAGGCGGTTGAGCCTCGGCCGGTCGCGCAGGCCCTGGTCGGTACGGTGGAGCGGCATGAGGTGGAGTTCGCGGGGCGGCCCCGGGCCATTACCCTCTATCGGCCGCCGATCGGTGGCGGTCTGGTGCCGGCGTGCTGTGTGGCGGATGGCGGGTCGGTGGGTCTCTTCGCGCGAACGGTCGAACCGGCGATCCTGGCTGGGAAGTTTCCGCCGGTCGTACTGGTGGGGATCGATAGCGATCATGGAGCCGGGGCATATCCGGACCCGCGAGCGCGAGAATATCTGCCCGACGCGGACCCGGATCGATTCGCGGCGCATCTGGCGTTCGTGGTCGACGAGGTCATTCCCTGGGCGGAGGAGCGGTTTCCGGCCTCGGGGCACTGGATGAGCGGCGGTTACTCCAACGGCGCGGTGTGGGCGCTGACCGCAGCACAGCGGCGGCCCGACGTATTCACCGGGGTGGCCGCGCTGAGTCCCGGCATCCCGCCGCCCGCCGAGGTGCACACGCTGGGCCGCCATTACCTCGGCGCGGGCACGCTGGAACCGGGCTTCCGCTCGGCCTCCGCTGAATGGGCCAGGCGGCTGGCCGGGATCGGCGGGCGAGTACGCCACGAGGAGTGGATCGGCGGCCACGACCACTACTGGTGGACCCAGCGTTTTCCGACCGCTCTGGAATGGCTGCTGGCATAGGAGTCAAACCACTGCCGAACGCCAACGATCCGCGTTATGACGAGCGCGCGGTAATGCCGATGACAGGGGCTGGAGCTGGGGAGACGTTACCTGCTCGCGGTGTTGTGTGGCGGGGTCAGAGTTGGTCGAGGAAGGCCAGGAGGGTGTCTGGGGCCTGGTAGCGGCCGGGAGTGGTGCTCGGTGGGGTGGTCCGGGCAAGGGCTTTCTCCTTGAGGGCCATGTCGGCGTGTAGGTAGATGCGGGTGGTGGTGGGGCTCTCGTGGCCGAGCCAGAGAGCGATGACGGTGATGTCGACACCGGCGTGGAGGAGTTCCATCGCGGCTGTGTGCCGCAGCGTGTGTGGTGTCACGGTCTTGGCCTGTAGAGATGGGCAGCTTTCGGCGGCAGCGGCGACGTGTTTCTTGATCAGGCGTTCAACGGCGTCGTGCGACAACGCGCCTCCGGGTCGGGTGCAGAACAGCGGATCGGTGTCGGCTGCCGGTCGGCGCTCGTCGAGCCAGCCGGACAGGATCTGCTTGGTGTGGGTGGTGAGTGGAGTGCACCGGTCTTTGCGGCCTTTGCCGCGGCAGTAGACGTGGGCCGCGGTGCCGAGATGAAGCGCGGCGATGGTGAGGCCGGTGAGTTCGCAGACCCTGAGCCCGGTCTGGGCGGCCAGGACGAGGAGGGCGTGGTCGCGGCGTCCGTGCCAGGTGGTGCGGTCGGGGGCGGTGAGCAGGGCGTCGAGTTCGGTGCGGGACAGGTAGGTCACGATGGTCGTGGTGGTGCGTTTGGTCTGGATGGCCAGGACCCGGCTGATCAGGTTCGCGTGCTGGGGAGCCTGCAGGCTGGCGTAGCGGAACAGTGAGTGGATCGCGGCCAGGCGGGTGTTGCGGCTGGCGGCGCTGTTGCCCCGGTCGGTTTCCAGGTGCTGCAGGAAGTCGCCGATGACGGCGGCGTTCAGGTCGGTGAGGTCCAGGCGAGCGGGCAGTTTGCCGGTGCGGGCGTGGAGGTAGCCGAGCAGCAGTTTGAAGGTGTCGCGGTAAGAGGCGATCGTGTGCGGGCTGGCGCCCTGCTGGGTCATCAGCCTGTCGGTGAAGAACGCCTCCATGATGGGTGCCAGCCCGGTCATGATCGATCCTGGTTGTGGTGTTCCAGCCGCTGCGCGGCCAGGGCGAGCAATTCGGGTGTGGCCTGGAGATACCAGTAGGTCGCCTCGGTCCCGGAGTGACCGAGGAAGGCCGCAAGGACCGGCAGGCGGGCGGCAACGTCGACACCGGAGCGATACCAGCCGATCAAGGTGTTGACCGCGAAAGTGTGGCGCAGGTCGTGAGTGCGCCGTGAGGCGCAGTGGTTCGAGTGGAGGTGAGAGACCTTCGCCGCTGATCTCGTCGCAGCGGGGCGGTGGAGCTGAGGGCAGCCTGAGCCGGGTGATGCCGGGGAGGGCGGGAGCAGCCCTGACAAAGCCGGGACGTGCCAGTACTGCCAGATGGTACGGGTCCGGCAAGCGGGATGGAGAGGAGTACGCGAGGAACCGGCGTGTGACATCCCCTTTATGCGACACCGGCTCGAAACCTGGTGGATCAGGGCCGGGAGCGGCGCGCACCCGTCTGAGTCTGGGCGGGGAACTCCCGCGGTGGTGGGCATGAGCTGCCAGGGAGGCTGCGAGGAAGGACTGCGGCGTACTCGCAGCGAGGCCGCAGGGGCATAGTCGGGCTCCTACTTCATCGAGCGAATCACTGTGAACACGGGAACCGTCTCGGATCTTGCCCTGCCGCCCGTCGCCAGCGGGGTCGGCGGGGCTGGGCGCATCGACCGCCGATCGGTCCGGGACGGGGCGGAGCCGCCGTAGTACTCCGAGCCGGGGAAAGCCCGCGCACATGGGGAAGGGCGGCAGCGGTTTCGAGAAGGGAAGGACGCTGTAATGCCGAAAGACGCGCCCCCGAATGGGGACGCCTGGCCGGATGAGGTCCCGATGGGGCCGCGGCGGCGAGTATCGGAGATGCAGGCCAAGCTTCACCGTTGGGCGGTGGCCGATCCAGGCCGCCGGTTCGATGACTTGTTCAACTTCGTGTACGACCCGGCGACGCTGATCATGGCGTTCGACCGGGTCGCGGGTAACCGGGGCGCCAACACTCCCGGCGTCGATGGCCTGACGGTCGCCGGCGTGGAAGAGCGGCTGGGAGTTCCCGGGTTTCTGGACGATCTGCGGGCTGCTGTGAAGGACGGCTCGTTTCGGCCGTTGCCGGTGCGGGAGCGCAAGATCCCCAAGCCGGGCGGGTCGGGAAAGGTCCGCGTGCTGGGTATTCCTCGCCTTGCGGACCGGGTCGTTCAGGCGGCGCTGAAACTGGTGCTGGAGCCCATCTTCGAGGCCGACTTTGAGCCGGTCTCCTACGGGTTTCGGCCCCGGCGGCGGCCACACGACGCGATCGCTGAGATCCACCACTTCGGCACCCGAGGATACCGCTGGGTACTGGATGCGGACATCGAGGCGGCCTTTGACAACCTGTCACACTCCTTCGCTATGGATCGGGTGCGGGCACGTGTCAAGGACAAGCGAGTGCTGGCGCTGGTCAAGGCGTTCCTCAAGGCCGGGGTGCTGACCGAAGCCGGTGAGTACCAAGACAGCCATACCGGCACGCCACAAGGGGGCATCCTGTCCCCGTTGATCTTCAACATCGCGCTGTCCGCGCTCGATGAGCATGTGATGGCACCGTGGAAGAACGACGGACCGATGTCCACCTCGGGCAAACGCGCCTACCGTCGCTCCAAGAGTCGGCCGACGTGGCGGATCATCCGCTTCGCCGACGACTTCGTGATCTTGGTGCATGGTTCGCGAGAGGACACCCAGGCGTTACGCGAAGACGTCGCCCAGGTGCTGACCCCGATGGGGGTGCGGCTGTCACCAGCCAAGACCCAGGTGGTCCACATGAGCGACGGGTTCGACTTTCTCGGCTTCCGCATCCGGTGGAAACGCAAGAGAGGTACGGACAAGTGGTACGTCTACACCTTCATCGCCGACCGGCCCGTCCGGACGCTGAGGGCGAAGATCCGTACCCTGACACACAAGACATCGCAGTGGGACCTCGCCTCGATTCTGACCCAGCTCGGCCAGATCATGCGGGGCTGGGCCAGCTATTTCAAACACGCCGTGGCCAAACACACCTTCAGCAAGCTGGACGACTTCACCTTCTGGAGACTCGCCCACCTGCTGAGGGCGCGCCACCGCTGGAATTGGGGTCAACTCCGCCGTCATCTGACCGCCGCCACCGGGCGGTGGCGCATCGCGGCGGGCGGCATCGAGTTCTTCCGGATCGAGAGGGTGACAGTCTCCCGCTACACCTACCGGGGCAACAAGATCCCATCCCCATGGCCTACCACGAACCCCGCTTGACGGCAGACGCCGTGGAGAGCCCGTTACCGAGAGATCGGTACGGCGGGTTCGGCGAGCGGTTCGGGGAAACGGGCTGGTGGCAACACCAAAACCGCGCCCCGGGCCGACTCGACATCCTGGGGCGTCGCCGCCCTGCGGGGGTGGGGATCTCGGCCAGGACCAGCAGCTTGGCGAAGCTCTCTTGCAGACCCCTTTGGAGCGGCCGGTGCCCGGTGGCGGTGAGGAAGAAGCTGTCGCAGGCCGGTGAGCGGCAGAGCCGGTCACGCCGTGCGGCGTAACGGGCCAGCATGTGTGCGGTGCTGGAATGGAGCGGGACCCGGCGGGTCTGCTGATTCTTGCCGACCACGGTGATCGTCGCGGTGCTCAGATCGACGTCGGCGCGGTCCAAGGCGAGGGTCTCGCCCAGCCGTAGTCCGCACGCGGTGATCAAGCTGATCACGGCATGGCAGGTGGCCGAGTGCATCGGTGCCGCGATCGTGCCGGCCGCGTGGACGAGCGCGGCGACCTCCTGACCGGTGTAGATATACGGCATCGGCCGATGGGAGCGGGCTGGTAGCAGGCCGGTTGGAGGGATCTCGCAGGTCGGATCGAGCGCGTGCAGGTGGCGGGAGAAGACGCGGACCACGGTGAGTCTGCGACTCCAATGCGCGGGCGAGGCGTTGGTCGGCTCGCTCGCCCAGGCCAGCGCCGCCGACACGGTGATGGTGCGCTGTCCGGCCTGATCGAGCCGATCGGCGAAGGCCAGCAGCATCCGGCCCTCGCCATGCAGTTGGTAGCCCAGCGACCGGCGCATGGCCAGGTAGTCCTCGACGTGGGCCCGCATCGTCATCGGGATCGTCATCGGGCTGCTCCCTGCGGGCAGGGCCGGGCCAGCTCGGCCAGCCGGGCCTGGTCGACCTTGGCGTAGATCGCCGTGGTGCGTTCCTGGGCGTGCCGCAGCAACTGGCCGATTTCCTCCATCGACGCCCCGGAATCCAGCAGGCCGCACGCCACGGCGTGCCGGATCCGGTGCGGTCCGAACCTGGTGACGCCGGCCCTGGCGCAGGCCCGAGTCAGCACCTGAGTGACCGATGAGGTCGCCAACGCGCCGAACGGCGCGACCATCGTCACGAACAACGTGGTGGAGACAGTCTTCGGTCGCGAGTGCAGCAGATAGTCGGCCCACGCCTGGCCGACGTCGCCAGGCAGCGGCAGGACGTCCACCCGCCCGCCTTTGCCGCGGATGCTCACTTGCCCGGCTCGCCAGCCGACGTCGTCCAGCTCCAGCCGCGCGACCTCACCGCCGCGCAACGCCAGCCGCGTCAGCGACAGCACGATCGCGTAGTCCCGACGCCCGACCGCGCTGTCGCGGTCACATGAGGCAAGAACGGCGCGGATGCCCTCACCGCTGGCGGCCCGCGGCACCCCCAACCGCCCGGGATGGGCCCGACCAGCAGGAACCGCGCCCACCAACAGATCGGCAACATACCCGGCCACGTGCAGGAAACGCAGGAACGAACGCAACGCCGGCAGCGTCACCATGTCCGGCGGCATGCCCTCCCGGCGCCGCGCCCACTCCATCACGTAACCGGTGACCCGGCCTGCCGACAGCCCGGTCAGCGGTTCGGCCCTCTTCGAGCCGGGCAGCCACCCCAAGAACACCCTCGCGCACCGCAGATAGTGCTTGATCGTGCTCTCGCTCAGCCCCCGCTCGCCCTCCAGATAACGCCGATACTGCGCGAGCAGAACCTCCTCGAACCCCGCCGGAACACGAGCGGCGGGCTGCGGCGTGGCCTGCACGCTACGCAGATACCTCAACGTCGGGGCCAGCGCCCGCTCCGACACCCCGATCCGGCGACCGGCAGCACGGCGTGCGAGCAGGAACTCCTCAGCCGCGCGCTCGGTGAGATCGGCGGCTGCCATGTCCCGTGCCGACAGCCATCCGCTCAGATCGGCCAGCAGATGAACGTGATCGCGTACCGTATCGAGCGCGTACCCTCCGCCGGCCAGGTAACGGCGCAGCCCATCCGTGAACGGAGCCAGCGGCCCCTCCACCACGATCCGGCCCATGAAAGCCTCCGTCTTGTCGATGACACTCACCGACAAGACGGCACACACCGTCGATCATGACGCCCGAACCGCCAGAAATTATCACGACCATCGCGCAGTGGCACCAAGAGCTACATGCAGCAACACAAGCCCCATCGGCATTACCGCGTGCTCGTCATAAGGCGAGTCCACGGCTGGGGTGAAGCGCCAGTACATGGGGTGCGCGGGCCGGGTCGCCAACGGCGTCAACACCGTTTACGTGTCCTATGTCCGGGACGGGATCGGCCACGCGCTGGTCGGTGCGCGGCAGTGGATACCGCGAGAGCACATCGAGGATCCGGTGAAGTCTCTGGTCATGGGCCTGCCGCTGGACCTGGGGTTTCGTACCAAGGGGCAGCTGGCCATCGACCTGTGCGCGGATACCTACGCCGACGGCCTGGTCTTCGACTTCGTCTGCGGTGATGAGGTCTACGGCGGCTGCACCCGGTTGCGCGAGTTCCTCGAAGGCAGTGGCCAGGCTTATGTGCTGCGGGTCGCCTCAAGTTTCACGCTCATGCCGGTCGCGGGGAGGAAGCTGACCTGCGCGCAGGCGGTGAAGCAGCTGGCCAAGGACAAGAAGGGCAAACGGTGCTGGGAGGTCCGCTCGGCCGGCAAGGGCTCCAAGGGTGAGCGGTGGTATGCCCGGGCGTGGTTCGGCACCGTCTCGCCGCGTCATCACCTGCTGGTCCGCCGCCATCTCAAGACCGGCAAGCTGGCCTTCCACTACTGCTACGTGCCCGAAGGGCGGCTGCTGACCAAGACCAGGCTGATCCGGGCCGCCGGGCTGCGCTGGCCGGTTGAGGAGGATTTCGAGTTCGGCAAGGACTGTTTCGGGCTGGACCAGTGTCAGGCGCGGCTGTTCACCGCGGTCCTGCGCCACATCGTGCTGGTCATGGCCGCCCTGGCCATCTGCGCCGTCACCGCCGCCCGGTTACGGGACCGCACCGATACCCAGGCTCCACCGCCGGTTCGTCCTGACCAGGTCCCTCCCGGCGATCCCGGGCTGATTCCGCTGACGGTCCCGGAGATCAGGCGCCTGCTTGCCGCCGCCCTTCACCCCTTCCATCCACCCGGCCACACCACGCGCTGGCTGAACTGGCGACGCCGCCACCAGGCACGATCTCGCTGGTTCCATCACCGAACCCGCCTAAACCAAGGAAACGCCCTGGTCAGCTAGCAATTGGGGAGGGTCGGGGACTGGCGCGGTCCCACATGGTGCGGCCCGTTTCCAGTCCCCGCCCGTCAAACCGTGCATGCGGTTCTCCCGCACACGGCTTACCGACGTTCTTCACCGTCGGCGTTCGGCCTTCCCGCGCCAGTCCCGAAAGGGCCTGGGCGGAATAACGGTTCCATCGAGGCCGATCAAACCCAGGTGACTCGGCGAGAGCAGCACCTGTTTGATACCCCACCCCCACGAGTGACGCCGGTTGCCCTTCTTGGACAGCCATATCGCCAGTCGCATGAGAGCGAAGTTCCTGATCTGGCCAAGGACGCGGGCGG